>JBOFVL010000022.1:0-329607 GCA_051653085.1 Afipia sp.
ACCAACTAGCTAATCAGACGCGGGCCGATCTTTCGGCGATAAATCTTTCCCCGTAAGGGCTTATCCGGTATTAGCACAAGTTTCCCTGTGTTGTTCCGAACCAAAAGGTACGTTCCCACGCGTTACTCACCCGTCTGCCACTGACGTATTGCTACGCCCGTTCGACTTGCATGTGTTAAGCCTGCCGCCAGCGTTCGCTCTGAGCCAGGATCAAACTCTCAAGTTGGACTTGAAACTTTAAACCGGCTGATCACATCGTTTTGACGAGGTCCCACCATTGTTAGCCGAAGCTAACTTGCTGTCTGCGATTCACATCGCGAACAACGATGGTGTAACCTTATAAAACGTGTACCGCCGAAGTCTTTCGTCCGGTCTCAATCCTTTGAAAGCCGAAGCTCTCTCATGATCAAGACCCGCAAGGACTCCGCCGTCCACGTTTCTCTTTCTTCATCTTTACTTGTCAAACAGCCCGAAACCCGAAGGTCTCAACCACCCATTGCTGGGGGGGTAATTTCTGATGGCCTCTACTTAAAGAGACCTTTGCAATCTCACCCGACGCCGAATGACAACCGACAACTATCGGTTGTTTCTTCACTCGTCTAGGAGAGGAGCTTAACAGGCGCGGAAGCTTGCCTGGGCCGTTGGGCCCCGGCGCCGCCGCGCTCAGTGGTCGGGTTATAGGCCCTGCCATCGAAGCTTGTCAACGGTGTTGTCAAGAAATCGTCGCAACGCACCCAAGAAATTAGATTCGCCGAGAAGTGCTGATTTATCAGGGCTTCGCGCCGTACTTGAGCCACATTCCTGCGACGTCCTGCACAGGAAATATGCCACGGCCGGTCGAATATAAGTATAACTTCGCGGCGGCCGGTTCGAAGATTCGAATGACTTGGGTTTGAAGACTTGGGGTTATCGCGTCGTTCGGATTGAGAAACATCGACGAGTTGCACAGCATTGGCGTTCAGGCGTTCTCGCCATCGGTCTGGCGTACGACGAACAACGATGGCGACAAGGCAACCAGGCGTTGGCGGTTTGCTGTCCCTTCTTGGGTTGGCGGGCTGGACGGACAACGCACTGGCAATAGGAAGAACTTGGAAGGCCAAGACGACTGGAAACCAGAACGACTTGGAATTCCGGGAAGAGCCAATAGACCGAAGAAGACTTAAAGACCGAGAAGACTTGGGGGGACGGCGGTTTGAGCCACGGGACGTCACGCGGGGGAAACTATGGGCGTGCCGGGATCATTGATCTCGGGCATGAGCCCCCGCTGTCAGTTGACGGATCGGAAGCAGCGATCATCGACCGCCGCCGCGTCTCGGTGCAGTGGTTCAGCGGAACGATTCTGACAGGTCTGTGCGGCGCGGCTCTGATCGGCGGCGCCGTTTTTGCGTCGCTTGATGGCGAAATGACATTCGCCAAGGTTCCCGAACGTGTCGAAGGCGCGCTTCGCGGCGCATTCGGCGCGAACGACAAGGGAGCTGTCGCGCGCAAGAGCGATCGTCTTCCGCCACCCAGCGAATCGGCGGCCGCGCGCCAGGTGATCCGCGTCTCCACAGCCGTGCGCGCTGGCGGCCGCGACGTGATGCGGGTTCGCCCATTCGTCCGCATTGCCGGCAACCTGTCGCTGACCACCAGCGACCTCTCCGCCAAAGTTCCGGCCTTCAACGCGCAGCGCATGCTGACCGACGTCGGCTCCCCCACCCCCGCAGAGGGCGACGATCCGCAGGCGTCCAACGCCGAGCCGGATGCTGAAGTCTCCTTCGTGACACGCGATCTCGCGTCGGTCCTGCCCCGCGCCAAGATCGCCGCGAATGTGGCGATCGACGAGGTCCTGATGCGGGTGCGCGACGCATCGAGCTGGCGCGGCAACAGCGCCGTCCGTTATGCCTCCACCACACCTGCCGATTTCAAGATGGCCTACGCCGCGGAAGGCACGCCGGATCCCTATGCCGGCTTCGAGACCCGCGTGGTGCCGGAAAACGTCACGCTGCTGCCGAAAACCAAGGATCAGGCCACCGGCGGCAACCCTTCCAGCGAAAAAATTCACATCGTCAAGAAGGGCGATACCGTCCAGAGCATCCTGCGCGATCTCGGCGCGAGCCCCGGCGAAGCGCTGGCCATCGCCAACAATCTCGGCGCCCGCGGCCGCGACGGCGGCCTCAAGGAAGGCCAGAAGCTGCGAATCATGATGGCGGGCACGGGTCCCGGCCAGCTTCGCCAGCAACCGGTCCGCGTTATCGTCGCCAACGACACCACCATTGAAGCCGTCGCGGCACTTTCCGATCTCGGCAAATACGTCGCCGTCGATCCTCAAAGCTTCAATACCGTCACCGAAACCGCGAACAACAGCGACGACGACGAGGACGATGACGGCACCGGCGTGCGGCTCTACCAGAGCATTTACGAGACCGCGCTACGCAACAAGGTCCCGGCGACCGTCATCGAGGACATGATTCGCATCTACTCCTACGACGTCGATTTCCAGCGCAAGGTGCAGGCTGGCGATTCGTTCGAAGTGTTCTTCGCCGGCGAGGACGAAACGCCGGTCAACAACGAAAAGACCGAGGTGCTGTACGCATCTCTCACCGTCGGCGGCGAAACCAAGAAATACTACCGCTTCCAGGCTCCCGACGACTCGATCGTCGACTACTACGACGAGACCGGCAAAAGCGCGAAAAAGTTCCTCGTCCGCAAACCCGTCAGCAACGCCATCATGCGCTCCGGCTTTGGCGGACGCCGCCATCCAATTCTCGGCTACACCAAGATGCACACCGGTGTGGACTGGGCTGCGCCCTACGGCACCCCGATTTTCGCGTCGGGCAATGGCACCGTCGAGAAGGCCGGATGGGAAGGCGGTTACGGCAAGTACATCCGCCTCAAGCATCCCAACGGATATGAAACCGCCTACGGTCACATGACCGCCTTCGCCAAGGGCATGGAGCCCGGCAAGCGCGTTCGTCAGGGTCAGGTGATCGGCTTCGTCGGCTCGACCGGCCTTTCGACCGGCGCTCACGTCCACTACGAAATTCTGGTCAACGGCCGCTTCGTCGATCCGATGCGCATCAAGCTGCCGCGCGGCCGCTCGCTCGATGGAGCGATGCTGACAAGCTTCGAGGCCGAACGCGACCGCCTCGACGGCATGATCAACAATCGTCCCGGCGGCAATCGCCCTCAGCCACAGGCCGCCAAGGGCCAGAAGACGGCGCAGGCGGGCGAGCGCTGAGATTCACGACAATATTTCGCGTTTAAAACATCGCATGCCGTTTGCATCGCGCGTGCGATGCAATGTCGGTTTTCATTGCCAAGCAAAGCGACGCGACAAATACTCCGTGCATAAAACTTAAAAACGCCGGGGAGGCTCTCGCCATGATCCATCGGTTTGTCGCGTCCGCGACCATCGCCGCCGCGCTCGCGGTCGGCGCAACCACCGCAGCACTGTCGCAAGCTTACGAGGTGACGAAACTGGTGCCGGGTTCAGCATTCCATGGCGTGCATGGGCTTGGCATCGACAAGAGCGGACGCCTGTTCGCCGGCAGCGTCGCAGGTGCGGCGCTTTACGAAGTCGATCGCGCCGCCGGAACGGCAAAAATTTCCATCTCCACCGCCGACGGCGGCATGGCGGACGACATTGCGTTCGCGCCCGACGGCACCATGGCGTGGACCGGCTTCCTGACCGGCGATCTCTACGCGCGCAAGGGCGATGGCCCGATCAGGAAACTTGCTTCGGGTCTGCCCGGAATCAACTCGCTGGCATTCCGCAAGGATGGTCGGCTCTATGCCACGCAGGTCTTTCTCGGCGATGCGCTCTACGAAATCGACGTCGATGGCGCGAAACCACTGCGCAAGATCATGGAAAAGATGGGCGGCCTGAACGGTTTCGAATTCGGGCCGGACGACAAGATTTGACCGCTGTGGTTCAAGGGCCAGATTGTAAAGGTGGATGTCGACAAGGGTGACCTCACGGTCGTCGCCGACGGATTCAAGGTGCCCGCGGCCGCGAATTTCGATTCCAAGGGCAATCTGTGGGTGGTCGACGCGGCACTCGGCCAACTGGTGAAGGTCGATCCGAAAACGGGTGCGAAGAAAGTCATAGCTCAGCTCAAACCTGCGCTCGACAATCTCGCGATCGACGACAAGGACCGCATCTACGTTTCAAATATGGCCGACAACGGCATTCAGGAGGTCGATCCCGAAACCGGCACCGCGAAACAGATCATCATCGGTCAACTGGCGCTGCCTGGCGGCATCGGCGTGGTGACCGACGACGGCAAGGACACGGTCTATGTCGCCGACGTGTTCGCCTATCGCACCGTTGACGGCTCTACCGGCAAGGTGAGCGAACCGGCGCGCATGCATGCCGACGGCGTCACGCTCGAATATCCGATGAGCGCCACTGCCAAGGGCGATTTCGTCCTGCTGTCGAGCTGGTTCACCGGCACGGTCCAACTAATTGACCGCAAGACCGGCAAGACCGTGGAGATGCTGCACGACTTCAAGGCCCCGCATGACGCGGTCCGCCTCGGCGACGGTAGCATTCTCGTCAATGAACTCGGCACAAAATCGCTGGTGCGCGCCAGCGGCGAGCACGGCAAGGAGCGCAAGACGATAGCAAGCGATCTGGCCGGCCCCGTCGGCCTGGTCGCGGCGAACGACAACACCGCTTACCTGACAGAAGCCTTCGCGGGGCTGGTGTCGAAGATCGATGTTGCGAACGGTGCCAAAACCATCGTTGCGAAAGATCTGAAAGGCCCGGAAGGCATCGCGCTTGCACCGGACGGCAAGCTCATCGTCGCCGAAGTCGGCGCGAAGCGGGTGATCTCGATCGACCCGCAGACCGGCACCGTCACCGAACTCGCCGGCAATCTGCCGATCGGCCTGGCGGGAGCCGCGGGAACATTGCCGACGAACATTCCAACCGGCGTCGGCGTCGGCGCATCGGGAACGATCTATGTGTCGTCCGACATTGAGAACGCGATCTACACGCTGAAGAAGAAGTAGACCGCGCAAACGTCAAAAAAATAGCCGGGCACATTGCCCGGCTATTTTGTTTTAGTTCAGCCTGCTCTTCGGCACTGGCGGCGCCTCGACATCGACCTTGGCGACCTGACCGTTGAAGGTCAGACCGGCATCGCCCGCCGACAGCGCAACCGTTTCGCCATCGTGGACGCGGCCTGCGAGGATCATTTCCGCCAGCGGGTCCTGCACAGCGCGCTGGATCGCACGCTTCAACGGACGTGCGCCGTAAGCCGGATCCCAGCCTTTCACAGCGAGCCAGTCGCGAGCCTTGTCGTCGAGCGTTAGCGTGATCTTGCGATCCTCCAGCAGCTTTTGCAGGCGCCGTATCTGGATATCGACGATGCGCCCCATCTCACTCTTCTGTAGCCGGTGGAAGAGGATGATCTCATCGACACGGTTGAGAAACTCGGGACGGAAGCTTGAACGCACGATGGCCATGACCTGGTCGCGCACCGCACTGGTGTCCTCGCCTTCCGCCTGACCCACCAGATATTCCGAACCGAGGTTGGACGTCATGATGATCAGCGTGTTGCGGAAATCGACGGTGCGGCCCTGACCGTCGGTCAGGCGGCCGTCGTCGAGCACCTGCAGCAGCACGTTGAACACATCCGGATGCGCCTTCTCGATCTCGTCGAACAGCACGACCTGATACGGACGACGGCGCACGGCTTCGGTGAGCGCGCCGCCTTCGTCGTAGCCGACATAGCCCGGAGGCGCACCGATCAGCCGCGCAACTGAATGCTTTTCCATGTATTCGGACATGTCCATGCGGACCAGCGCGGTTTCGTCATCGAACAGATATTCGGCGAGCGCCTTGGTCAGCTCGGTCTTGCCGACGCCAGTGGGGCCGAGGAACATGAACGAACCGATCGGACGATTGGGGTCCTGCAAGCCCGCGCGCGAACGGCGCACCGCGGTGGACACCGCGCCGACGGCTTCCGCCTGACCGATCACGCGCTCCGCGAGCTGCAGCTCCATCTTGAGCAGCTTCTCGCGTTCGCCCTCTAACATCTTGTCGACCGGAATGCCGGTCCAGCGTGAGACAACCTGCGCGACGTGGCTTGCGGTCACCGCTTCCTCGAGCACGAGATTGCCGGCCTTCTCGCTCTCTTCGAGCGCCTTCAGCCGTTTCTCGAGTTCAGGAATGCGGCCATAGGCCAGTTCGCCCGCCTTCTGGAATTCGCCGCGCCGTTGCGCATCGGCGAGTTCCTGGCGCGCCTGCTCCAGCTCGCTCTTGACCTTCTGGGCGTTGGACAGCTTGTCACGCTCCGACTGCCACTTGGCCGTCAGGGCATCGCCTTTTTCCTCAAGCTCGGCGAGTTCCTTCTCAAGCCGCTGAAGCCGATCCTTCGACGCAGAATCGGTTTCCTTCTTCAGCGCCTCCTGCTCGATCTTCAACCGCACGATCTCGCGATCGATGTTGTCGAGTTCTTCCGGTTTGGAATCGATCTGCATCTTCAGCCGCGCCGCGGCTTCGTCGATCAAATCGATGGCCTTGTCCGGCAGAAAGCGGTCGGTGATGTAACGGTTCGACAGCGTCGCCGCAGCCACGATCGCGGAGTCCGTGATGCGGACACCGTGATGCAGTTCGTACTTCTCTTTCAGGCCGCGCAAAATCGACACCGCATCCTCGACGGTGGGTTCGCTGACGAACACCGGCTGGAACCGGCGGGCTAGCGCCGCATCTTTCTCGACATGCTTGCGATACTCGTCGAGCGTGGTCGCGCCGATGCAATGCAATTCACCGCGCGCCAGCGCCGGCTTCAGCAGGTTCGACGCATCCATCGCGCCGTCGGCCTTGCCCGCACCGACCAGCGTGTGCATCTCGTCGATGAACAGGATGATCTGGCCGTCGGAGCCGGTGACTTCCGTCAGCACGGCCTTCAGCCGCTCCTCGAACTCACCGCGATATTTCGCGCCTGCGATCAATGCGCCGAGATCGAGCGCCAGAACCATCTTGTCTTTCAGGCTCTCCGGCACGTCGCCGTTGACGATGCGCAGCGCAAGGCCTTCGACGATAGCGGTCTTGCCGACGCCGGGTTCGCCGATCAGTACGGGGTTGTTCTTGGTGCGGCGTGACAGAACCTGAATCGTACGGCGGATTTCCTCGTCGCGGCCGATCACCGGATCGAGCTTGCCGTCGCGCGCCGCCTGGGTCAGGTCGCGGGCATATTTCTTCAGCGCGTCATAAGCGTTCTCCGCCGTAGCGCTATCCGCGGTGCGGCCCTTGCGCAACGCATTGATCGCCGCGTTGAGATTCTGCGGCGTGACGCCGCCCTTGGCGAGCAATTGGCCGGCCTCGCTGTCCTTGTCGAGGGCCAGTGCGAGCAAAAGTCTTTCGACAGTGACGAAGCTGTCGCCGGCCTTGTCGGCCGCTTGTTCTGCCGCATCGAAGGCGCGCGCCGTGGCAGGCGCAAGATAGACCTGTCCTGCTCCCGCGCCGGAAATCTTCGGCATTTTGGCCAGCGCATCCTCAGTGGATTTAAGGATCGCGCGCGAATTGCCGCCCGCGCGGTCAATCAGGCCACCGGCCAGACCTTCGCTGTCGTCGAGCAGAACTTTGAGGATATGCAGGGGCGTGAATTGCTGATGGCCTTCACGCACGGCCAGCGTCTGTGCCGACTGGATGAATCCCTTCACGCGGTCGGTGTATTTTTCAATATTCATTCGGTTTTCCCTCAGCCTGCCGTTTCCGCCCCGAAGGCACGGATTTTAGCATCTTCAATGGGTTTCCGCCGCCGGCATTGACATTCCTCAACCCGGAGCGGTGACCGGCTTTGCGCCAGCCTGAAGCCCATATGGGAACTGCCTTCCGCCTGCAAAAGAGGCAGGGCCAAAAACCTGCGCACGATGGAACGGGCCGCCGAATCCGCCTAGAAATAACCGATGGACCAGCACGACACCGTCACCGTTAACAGCATCTATCGCTATCCGGTCAAAGGCCTGTCGCCGGAAGCGCTCGACAGCGCCACCCTTCGCAAGGGGCAGACGCTGCCCGCGGACCGCCGCTACGCCATCGAGAACGGCCCCATCGGCTTCGACCCGACCGATCCGAAATATTTTCCGAAAATCCGGTTTTTGATGCTGATGCGCAACGAACGGCTGGCCGCGCTGCGGACGCGGTTCCACGATGCGACCAATACCCTCATAATCCAGTACAACAGCGCGGAAGCCGCGCGCGGCGATCTGGAAACAGAGAGCGGACGCGCCACGATCGAGCAGTTTTTTGCGGACAATTTCGCAAGCGAATTGAGAGGCCCGCCGAAAGTCCTCACGGCACCCGGTCACAGCTTTTCGGACGTAGCGGCCAAGGTGGTCTCGATCATCAACCTCGCCAGCGTGGCCGCGATCGAGAATATCATCGGTCAGCCGGTCAACCCGCTACGCTTCCGCGGCAATCTCTATGTCAGCGGCTGGCCCGCTTGGCACGAGTTCGATCTGCTGGGACAGGAAATCGCGATCGGCAACACGCGCCTGAAAGTCGTCAAACGAATCGTGCGTTGCGCCGCGGTCAATGTCGATCCGGTCACCGCCGAACGTGACCTGAACATCCCCCAGACGCTGATGCAAAATTTTGAACACGCCGATTGCGGCGTCTATGCTGAAGTCATCACCGGCGGCGAGATCGCCACCGGTGATGCAATCGCGACGATCAGCTCGACGGCATGACGTAGGCGTAGATGCGCCCGCGTGAATAGGTCGCCTCGGCGACGCGGTGGCCGTGATTGCCGGAGATCACGATCGGATTGCCCTTGGCATCGATGCCGCTGACAACGCCAACGTGACCGCCGCCGCGGCGGCTCATGACCGCAATGGCGCCGACCTGCGGGCCGGAGATGCGCTGACCATAATTTGCGAACGAACGCGCCATGTCAGACCCCGTGCCCTTGTGCCCCGAGCGTTCAAGAACCATGTTCATGAACCGCGCACACCAAAGACTGGCCCGGCTTGTCGGATTGCCGCTGCCGATGAAGCGCCGCGCTTCTGCGACAACGTTCGATCCACCGAAGCCGCCAAATCCCTGCGACGTAGAGGTCTCAGCAGATGCCGCCGCGTACTGGCCGCGCCGCGCGTGATGGCGATAGCGGTGACCATAATGCTTGCTGGCGTGATACTTGGCGTGGTGAGCGTGAAAATGACGGCTGGCGCCGTGATGAGGCCTCGCCGAGGCCGGTGTCGCGACTGCGACAATTGCCAGCGAGCACAATGCAACCGCAGTGAGCCCAACAGGCCGGCGAAACGCACTAGATACAATCATCCATAGTCCTTCGTTGCACCCCCAATTTCCGTCACCTCGAACGCGAGGCGACACGCGAGAGGGTGCGTAGAACAAACTGGATGTGGCGAAAAAACGACGAACGTGATCACAACAGCCATGCGCCGCGCGCGAAAGCGGGAACATTCAGTGGCTAAATTAATGCAAGAAGTGCCCTATTCTGGCCGCTAATCTTAATCGCGGCGCGTAAGCAGGAAAACGCCCTGCTCACCGAACATGTTCCAGAACCACCACGGCGCGTTGAGCCGCAGCGGCCTTCCATAAAGATCGAGAGCGACGGCGCGCTCCATCTTGACGTTGATCTCATTACAGAGCTGCACGAAATCCTTGATAGTGCAGAAGTGAATGTTCGGCGTGTCGTACCACGTCGCTGGCAGATTGTCGGTGCGCGGCATCTGGCCCTTCACCAAAAGCTGCAGCCGCATTTTCCAGTGACCGAAATTCGGAAACGACACGATGGCGCTGCGCCCGATGCGCAGCAGATTCTCCAGCACCACGCGCGGCTGACGCGTTGCCTGCAATGTCTGCGACAGGATCACGTAGTCGAATGCATCGTCAGGATAGTTGATGAGGTCGGTGTCGGCGTCGCCCTGTACCACCGCGAGTCCCTTGGCGACGCAGCGGTTGACGCCCTCGCGCGACAGTTCGATGCCACGGCCATCGACGCCGCGGGTTTCCAGTAACCGCAGCAGATCGCCCTCGCCGCAGCCGACGTCGAGCACTTTCGAGCCGGGTTCGACCATCTGCGCCACCAGCAGGTGGTCGCCGCGATAGCCGTTCTCGGTCACGGGCAGAACTGCGGTCGGCCGGAATGCCTGATCTTGAACCGTCATGCTGGCGCTCCTATCGGCTCGCCGAGGTCAGGCCATGCGCGGACGCTGCCGACTCCAGAAATGCGCGGGAGATTTCGATGAACTCGGGGACATCCAGCAGAAACGCGTCGTGTCCCCTGTCGGTCTCGATTTCCGCGAACGAGACACGCGCGCTGCTGGCATTCAGTGCGTGCACGACGGCACGCGACTCCGAGGTCGGAAACAGCCAGTCGCTGGTGAACGACACCACGCAGAAGCGCGTGCGCGTGCCGCGATAGGCTTCCGCCAGCACGCCGTCATGATCGGCGGCCACGTCGAAGTAATCCATCGCGCGGGTGAGATAGAGATAGCTGTTTGCGTCGAACCGCTCGACGAAGGACGAGCCTTGATGGCGCAGATAGCTCTCCACCTCGAAATCCGCGTCGAAGGAAAATGTCGGCAACTCACGATCCTGCAGACGCCGGCCGAACTTGCGATGCAGCGCCGCGTCCGAAAGATACGTGATGTGCGCGGCCATGCGCGCGACGCCGAGGCCACGGCGCGGATGCGTGCCGTCCTCGAAGTAGCGCCCGCCGCGCCAGTCCGGATCGGCCATCACCGCCTGACGGCCAAGCTCGTGGAATGCAATGTTCTGCGCGGAGTGCCGCGTGCTGCACGCCACCGCCAGTGTGGAGAACACGCGCTCGGGATAAGCCGCCGCCCATTGAAGCGCCTGCATGCCGCCCATCGATCCGCCGACGACGGCGAACAGTTTGTCGATGCCGAGATGATCGAGCAGCATCGCCTGCGCCCGCACCATGTCAGGAATGGTGATGACGGGAAAATCCAGTCCCCACAGTTTGCCGGTCGCGGGATTGGTCGAGGCCGGACCGGTCGAACCCATGCAGCCGCCGATCACATTGGCGCAGACGACGAAGTAGCGGTCGGTGTCGATCGGCTTGCCGGAACCAACGAGCGTCTGCCACCAGCCGGACTTGCCGGTGACGGGATGCACGTTTGCGACATGCTGATCCCCGGTCAGCGCATGGCAGATCAGGATGGCGTTGGAGCGATCCGCGTTGATCTGGCCATAGGCCTGATACGCGATCTGAAACGGCGCGAGGTCGATACCGCAATCCAGCCGCAGCGGCTTGTCGGCGTCGAACAACGCCACCAGCGACGACGGATGATCCGCCTCGTGGGCGCGCTCGCCGGTGGACGCGGTGTCACTCTTCAACGGTTTGACATTAACCATCTTGTTACTGGCCTCCTCAGAAGGTCTCTCAGACCAACATCGGAAATCAGGCCACAAAAAACCCGGCCTGAACGAGGTTCGGCCGGGATCCAACGTGTCCCCGGCCTGTTTAGCGAGTTGTTTAACGTGGCTGCAAGCCGGCCGGCTCAAATGACCACGGAATAGCTAAGTTACTAGTCATGAAAGGCCTTTTCGTCAAGCTGCAGCGCGGGATCGTGAACCCGCCGGGCCGCCGTGAGCGGTCAAAATGACCAATGTTTTCTTTGCTTTCAGGCGCTCTCCTGCCTATCAATGCGCCCGTCACATCGTCCGTTTTCGATGAATTCTAGGCGGCCTTAGCGCCGCCAACTGCGTTCGGACCCAAGTTGAACCAATGACCAAGCCGCCGCCATCACTGCAGGATCTGCGCCGCGAAATCGATTCCATCGATGAGCAGGTGCATGAGCTCTTGATGCAGCGCGGCGACATCATCGACCGCCTGATCTCGGTGAAGAAGACACAGGAAGTCGGCTCGGCATTCCGCCCCGCGCGCGAGGCCGACATGATGCGCCGCCTCGTGCAGCGCCATCGCGGCATCCTGCCGCTCGACACTGTCGAAAGCATCTGGCGTGTCATCATCTCGACCTTCACTTACGTGCAGTCGCCGTTTTCGATTCACGCCGATCTATCGGTCGGTGAATCCGCGATGCGGGATTCGGCGCGGTTTCATTTCGGCTTCACCGTTCCCTTCGTCGCGCATTTCAACGCCGAGGCGGCGGTCGAGGCGGTGGCGAAGTCCAAGGGCGATCTCGCGCTGATCTCCGCCGCCAGCAGCCGCTCGCCCTGGTGGCTCGCGCTGGAACCCGCGAACGCGCCGAAAATCATCGCGCGGCTGCCGTTCGTCGAGCGCGCAGATCATCCCGCGGCTCTGCCCGTGTTTGTCGTCTCGCGTGTCGCTGCGGATGCGATGGTCACCGAAGTCGAAATGTGGAGCGTCCGCGTTTCCGGCTGGAGCGCCGGCGTCGCTCGCGCACTGTCGCCATTTTCAGAGATTATCGCAGTGCCGGATACGGCATCCGACGGCGCGGCGCTGCTGATCTCGGTTCCGGGGTCGGAGGGACGCGACAAAATCACCAAGGCGCTGGTCGCAGCCGGGGCTTCCGTGCGTTCATCGGCCCTCGTCGGGAGCCATGCAACGCGCTATACGGTCCCGCAATCCAAAGCATAAGCTTTCTTTCGGAGTTGAATTGATGTCACGTCCTGTGCCGAAGCCAGGCATTCTCGATATTGCGCCCTACACGCCGGGCAAGAGCGGCGCGGGGCTGAGCGGACGCGTGTTCAAGCTGTCCGCGAATGAGACCCCGCTCGGGCCATCGCCGAAAGCCATCGCAGCCTACAAGGCCGCCGCCGATCATCTGGAAGATTACCCGGAAGGCACCTCGCGCGCGCTGCGCGAAACCATCGGACGCACCTTCGGGCTTGATCCCGACCGCATCATTTGCGGCGCGGGTTCGGACGAACTTCTGAACTATCTTGCGCACACCTACCTCGGCCCTGGCGACGAAGCGATCCACACGACGCACGGCTTTTTGGTCTACCCGATCGCGACAATGGGCAACGGCGCCACCAATGTGATCGCGCCGGAGAAAAACTACACCGCCGACGTCGATGCGATCCTCAACGCAGTGACGCCGCGTACCAAGCTGGTGTGGCTGGCAAACCCGAACAACCCGACGGGCACTTATGTGCCGTTCGACGAGGTCAAGCGGCTGCGCGCGGGATTGCCGCCGCATGTGCTGCTGGTGATCGACGCCGCATATTCCGAATACGTCTCGAAGAATGACTACGAGGCTGGCATCGAAATGGTCGCCACCACCGACAACACGGTGATGACGCGCACCTTCTCGAAGATTCACGGCTTGGCGTCGCTGCGCGTCGGCTGGATGTATGGGCCGGCGAACATTATTGACGCCGTCAACCGCATCCGCGGCCCGTTCAATGTCTCGACGCCTGCGTCGGACGCGGCGATAGCGTCGCTAGAAGACGCCGAGCATCAGAACAAGTCCCGCGCGCATAACGACACGTGGCGCGCGTGGCTAACCGACGAAGTCGGCAAGCTCGGGCTTGAGGTCACGCCAAGCGCGGCGAACTTCATCCTGATCCATTTCCCGCTGGAGAAGGGCAAGACCGCGGACGATGCCGATGCGTTCCTCACCAAGCGCGGGCTGATTCTGCGCGCGCTGAAGAACTACAAGCTGCCGCATGCGCTGCGCATGACCGTCGGCACCGAGGAAGCCAACCGCCTGGTTGTCGCCGCTCTCGCCGAATTCATGGGGCAGAAGTGAGCGCCGAGCCATTGTTCGGGCGGATCGCGCTGATCGGCTTCGGCCTGATCGGCGGTTCGATTGCGCGTGCGGCACGCGCCCAGGGACTTGCGGGAGAGATCGTGGCCACTGCGCGTTCGCCGGCGACTCGCGCGCGCGTGCAAGAACTCGGTATTGTCGATCGCGTGGTGGACACAAACGCGGAGGCCGTGAAGGACGCTGACCTCGTTATATTGTCCATCCCGGTCGGCGCCTGCGGGCCCGTCGCGGAGGAAATTGCGCCGCGTCTCAAACCGGGCGCGATTGTTTCCGATGTCGGCTCCGTCAAAGGCATGGTGTTGCGGGACATGGCCGCGCACCTGCCGAAGACCGTCCATTTCATTCCAGCGCACCCTGTGGCTGGCACCGAACATTCCGGACCTGACTCAGGTTTCGCCGAACTGTTCATCAACCGCTGGTGCATTCTTACACCGCCGCCGGACGCAGATCCAGACGCGGTCGAAAAGCTTGCGGAGTTCTGGCGCGCGCTCGGCGCCAATGTCGAAACCATGGGCGCCGATCACCACGATCTGGTGCTGGCCGTCACCAGTCACCTGCCGCATCTGATCGCCTACACCATCGTCGGCACCGCCGATGAACTGGAAGATGTGACACAGGCGGAAGTGCTGAAGTTCTCCGCGGGCGGCTTCCGCGACTTCACACGCATCGCGGCATCCGATCCGACCATGTGGCGCGACGTGTTTCTCGCCAACAAGGACGCGGTGCTGGAGATGCTCGGCGCGTTTCAGGAAGACCTGTCGAAGCTCACCCGCGCGATCCGGCGCGGCGACGGCGAAGCGCTGTTCGATCATTTCACGCGCACCCGCGCAATCCGCCGCGGCATCGTCAATCTTGGTCAGGAGACCGCCGATCCGGACTTCGGACGGCCGCATGCCAACCTGCCGAAGCCGGGCGAGAAGTAGTTTCGACGGATATCTCAACACGTCATGCCCGGCCTTGTGCCGGGCATCCACGTCTTCCCCATCTCGGAATTATTTAAGACGTGGATGGCCGGGACAAGCCCGGCCATGACGAATTACGGTATCTGAATTCGACTCAAAACAGCGGCGGCGTCTGCGCGAATTTCAGGGGACCGATGGAGATCACGCCCTCGGTAAACCTCAGCGGAAACGCCCGCGCCGGCTTGCCCTCCAGCGTTGAGGCCTGACCGAGCATGTTGATTCCCGCGACCACGCCGGCGTTGGCATTCTTGCGCGCGACATTGCCAAGCCCGGGGATCATGCGGTCCAGTGCGCCGATCACCTTGCTGACATCCTGCGCACTGACGCCCGGCACGACCGTCGTTTGCGGCGCGCCCTCGGCCAGCAGCTTATCGATCCCAAGCTGTGACACGATCTTCTCAAGACCCGTGACCGTCATCGTCAACTCGCCATCGAGATAACCGTTGGGCGTGATCCCGAGCGAGCCGGCAGCTACCGCGATGGTCTCGCCCTGCTGCACCCGCGACTGGGTGAAATCGAGGCGGCCACCTGCGGCCTGAATTTCACGGAAGCGCTCTGGCCACGGCTTGGGCGCAAAATCCTTCAGCCCGCGCAGCATCGTGCGGATGTCCGCATCGAACGGCTCGGCGAGAACGGGGTGCAGTCCCTGCAGGCTTCCCGCCGTCAGTTGAAACGCGGTCTCCACCACCGGATTGTTCGACAACGAGCCTTCCAGCAGCCGCGTATGCAACTCGAGATGTTTCGCACGCAGCAATGGTGTCTGCACCGCGCCGCTGATGCGGTCCACCGCCGGATCGTCGAACACGAGCGAGACGCGCTGCGGCGTCGGCAGGCCGGAAGCGCTGGCCCGCCCGGTGGTCCAGTTGGCAACGAAGGATGGCGTCTCGCCCCGGTTGCTGACATCCGCGGGGCCGGTGAATTCGGCGATGATCCTGGTCGGGTCGTAGACCTGCGCGATCACCAGAATGTCCTTCAGCCGCGCGGTCAACTGAACCTGCTCAGCCGTTTGCGAAGTCAGCGTCACCACCGGACTTTTGCAATTCACCTCCATACGGAACGGAAAGCCCGCAACCGAGCGATTGGCGCACTCATAGACGCGGCCCGATTTCGCCTCGCGCGTCCGCCATTCATCGAATTTCTCGTCCACGTGGGATGCGGCATAGAACCAAAACCCGCTCCATGCCACGGCGAGGAGAAGAAAGAGACCAGACGGCACGAAAATCGGCCAAAGGCGGCGGCGGGGAATAACTGAAGATGTCTGCATGTCGGGAGCTAGACCACCTGAATCGGGCAATTGAAAGATATCATGTCCGCGCAAATCACGTTGATGTCCATAAGGTTGCGCGCCCGGTGGCGGGCTGGTAGGCGTGATCCCCTGCACAGGCGCACATTATGGCCGCGAAAATCCTTGCCGAATCCGAGTTTCCCGAGGGCGATCTATGGGTGTTCGGCTACGGATCGCTGATCTGGAAGCCGGGATTCACCTTTCTCGAGCAGAAGCCGGCACGGCTGATCGGCGAGCACCGTTCGCTCTGCATCTACTCGATGGTTCATCGCGGCACCTACGAAAAGCCCGGGCTGGTGCTGGGACTCGATCGCGGCGGCGCCTGTCAGGGCGTCGCATTCAGAGTGGCGGCGGCGGAGCGGAAAGCAACCGTTGCCTACCTGCGGGAGCGCGAGCAGGTGACCGGTGTCTATCGCGAAGTCATGCGCTCGGTCTGGCTCAAGGGCGATGCCCGCGTCAGCGCACTGGCCTATGTCGCGGACCGCAGCCACGATCAATACGCGGGACGCCTGACAATCGAGGAGCAGTTACGGCTCGTCCGCCAGGGTCACGGCGCCTATGGGCCGAACGACGAATACGTCATCGCGACGGTGACCGCGCTGGAAGCGCAGGGCATTCGCGATGCGCCGCTGCACCGGCTTGCGGCGCTGCTACACGGCGAAGGCGCCCTGCATCGTCACGCTGATCCAAGTGCCAGCGATCAGGTCTGAGCGACAACCGGTGCGGAAAATCCGATCAATCTCACCTGTTCCTCGCGGCCTGCCTTGACCAGACGGTTGGTGGCATCCTCGATGGCGGTCTGTATGCGCGCGTTGAACTCGTTGCGCTTGAGACCGGGCGGAATCGGATCGAGAAACTCGATGACGAGAGTCCCGGGGTAGCGCATGAAAGTCCGGCGCGGCCAGAACAGTCCGGAGTTAAGCGCAATGGGAATGCACGGCACGCCGGCGTCGCCGTAGATCAAACTGACGCCGCTCTTGTAGTCGGGCGGTGCGCCGACGGCGCGTCGCGTCCCTTCGGGGAAAATCAAAAGCTGGCGTCCGCGCCGGATTTCCGCACTGGCGCGCTTCGTGATCGCAATCAATGTGCGCCCGCCGGCCTTGCGGTCAACACCGATCATGCCAGCCTTCAGGAGATACCAGCCGAACAGCGGCAGCCACGTCAGTTCACGTTTGAGGATGTAAAGCGGCTGGTCGAAGAATTGCAGCAGCGCGAAGGTTTCCCACGCGGACTGATGCTTTGAAGCGGCGATTAGCGGACCCTTTGGAATTTTCTCCAGACCGCGATATTCGACCTTGGTGTTGCAGATGATCCGCATCCACCAGATGCTGGTCTTCCCCCAGTTCGTTGCAATCCACACGATGCCCCAGCGCGGCATCACATAGGTCGGGATTCCAAGCAGCACCCAGAACGCGAGGTTCAGATAGAAAACGATATTGTAGAGCAGCGAACGCAGAAACACCGAAACCATCATCAAACCCAATCAGTTGACCGACGCAGTCGCCGGCTTTGAAGGTGGCGGTGGCGGCGAGCCGGTTTCCGATAGACCGCCCTGCCCTACGCCGCCGAAAGCGACCCGCGTCTGCGCAAAAAGATACTTGGCATATTCCGATAACAGGAGCCGCAGCGCCGCGCCACTCGTCCACCACGGCTCCTCGCGCCATTTGTCCCCGACCACGGCGAACGGCACCAGATCGATACCCGGCATCGCATGTGACAATTCAACAATCGCGCGCGGCATGTGATAGTTCGACGTTACCACAATGAGGGAGTGGAAGCCGCGATCGGTCGCCCAGCGCCGCGTCTCCGTCGCATTGCTGCGCGTGTTGATTGCGGAACGATCGAGATCGACGCAGCAGGTGAGCAGCCGCTGACTGTCTGGCAGTGAACGCTGGATATCGGTGTAGCCATTGGTGGGATGCACGCCGGAAATCAGCAGCCGTTGGCCATAGCCCGCCGAGAGCAGATCCAGCGCATCCGAAACGCGCGACGACCCGCCCGTGAGGACCACGATGCCGTCGGCATTGCGCGCCGGCCTGGCCTCCGTGGGCGGCACCTTCGACAGAAAGTCGACGAAGCCCAGTCCCGCAAACAGAATAACAGCAAAGCCGACAAGCATGGCAATGCGCCGGCGCAGGCGCCAATGCGTCGGTTTTCCATCGCGATTTCGTGACGTCTCAGACAATTTCAACTCACTCAAGCGCAGCATCTTGCTGTCACGCGGTTCTGCCGCATCAGTCTAGCTCAAAATCCGGCATGGCTATGGCCTCAGACGCCGTCAACTGCATGTTTTAACGCGTTTTCGAAGCGGCCGCCGTTGCCGCAGAGCGGCTTAATCGATCTCTTCAAGGGTCGCAAACAGCGTCCGTCGCGACGCCCACGCCGTGACGGCCGCGATCAGGACAGTCTGTGCCGCGAGCAAGAGATAGCCCGAGGCCGGCAATGCGAATGTCCCCAGCAGGGCAGCGAACTGATCGCCGACCGGGGTGCCCGAAAACCAGCTGGCGATGGATTCAGAAAAACCAAAAGTCAGCATCGCCGCCAATCCACCGATGATTCCGCCCTCGAAGCCGAGCCGCAGAAAGTGGCGGAGGAAGCGGTTGGCGATATAGCGATCCTGCGCGCCCACGAAGTGCAGCACCTCGACAATCGGCCTGTTGGCCGCCATCGCTCCCCTCGTGGCAAACGACACCGAGATCACGGTCGCGACAATAACAAGGATGAGAATGCCGGTGCCCGCCAGCACGATGGCCCCTGTCATCGACCGCATGCGGTCGATCCAGGCGCGGTGATCGTCGATCGCGGCCGCTGGAGCAACCTGGGTGACGACGCGGCGCAGGGCCGCCAGATCCGGAGTCGCGCCGGGTGCTACGCGCACTACAATGACACGTGGCACCGGCAGATCGTTCAGCGACAATCCAGTGCCAAGCCACGGCTCCAGCAGCTTGGCCGATTCATCCTTGGTGAAGGGTCGCACCTCGAGAATGCCCGGCTGCGCCCGCGCGGCATCCACCACGGCGCGAACGTCGCGCTCGATGTCGCGCCCCGGCGACGGCCGCAACTGAATCGTCAGTTCGCTGGCAACGTCGGACTGCCATTCGGCCGCGGAGGCACGCACCAGCAGCACCGCGCCCGTCGTCATCGACGCGAGATAGGTCATGATGGCCACGACCGCGATCAGCGCACGCCCGGCAATCGATCCACGCGGAACGATCGGCGACATGTTCCGCGCATTCGCCGCCATTTCCGGCGCGTTGTCGGCGAGGTCCATCATGGGTTTGCGGTCGTCAATCATAGATATGCAGCCGCGATTCATGCAGCACCATGCGCCGCGCCTCGTATTGATCCATCAATGCGATGTCATGGGTGGCGATGACGACGGCGGTGCCGGATTTGTTCAACTGAATGAAAAGGCTGAGCAGTCGCCGCGCCAACGACGGATCGACGTTGCCGGTCGGCTCGTCGGCCAGCAGCAGTTGCGGCCGGGCGATGACCGCGCGTGCGATCGCGGCGCGCTGCTTCTCGCCGCCCGACAGAATTGGCGGCAGCGCATCCATCCGCTTGCCGAGACCGACCCAGTTGAGAAGATCGATCACTTCCTTGCGATAGCTGGATTCGCTACGTCCCATCACGCGAAACGGCAGCGCGACGTTTTCATACGTCGTCATGTGATCGAGCAGCCGGAAGTCCTGTAGCACGATGCCGATGCGCGAACGCAAATCGGCACGCGCATCCTTGTCGAGCAGCGACACGTCCTTGCCGAACAGATTGACCAGACCACGCGTCGGCCGCAGCGACAGGAACAGCATGCGCAGCAGCGACGTCTTGCCGGCTCCGGACGGTCCGGTAAGAAACTGGAACGAGCGGGCGGGAATCTGGAAGGTCAGGTCGCGCAGAACCTCCGGGCCAAGCCCGTAGCGCAAACCGACATTTTCGAACCGGACCAAGCTCAGCTCCGTTCGACAGGACCGATGGTGATACAGCCGGATACCGCAACCGGCGGGCAACCGCAGGAACGATGACCGTAAAACGCTTGTGCGTCCGTTATGGTTTCCGATTCGTTAACGGACGCCGGATAGCTTTGAGACGCGTTCACTCCGGCGATTCGTCCATGCACATTGTCTGTCCCCATTGTACGACATCCTACGCGGTCGATCCGGCCAATTTCCCCGCGGCTGGGCGCCGGGTCCGATGTGCCCGGTGCCAGGAAGTCTGGCTGGCGATGCCGCAGGAGCTGGTTTCAGCCGCCATGTCCAGCCACGGGGCGGAGCAATCTCCTCAAGAATCACGCTTTGATCGCGACGAAGACCATGTGGGCGACTGGCAGGACAGCCAGACGCCTCACGTCGAGAGCCCGTCCATTTCCGCCGACTGGGCTGAAGCAGAGGCCACGCCACCACCCGCCGAGGCCGATCCATACTGGTCTTCACTTGCCCGGCAGGACGAGGTGTCCGACGATTCCCGCCCGGCGAAGTCCAGCAGGCTCAAGGGCCTTAGCCAGTCCTTTGGCCGCTCCATTGCTCCTTTTCTGAAGTCTGCGAACTGGGCTCAAGCTCTTCCGGGCGCCGTCACACTGCCTACGGTCTGCCTGGCGCTCGGCGCGATGGTGTTCGCCCTGCTCGCCTGGCGCACGGATGTGGTGCGCGCAATGCCGCAAACTGCCGCCTTCTATAAAATGATCGGAATGGGTGTGAATTTGCGCGGCCTCGCCTTCGAGGATCTCAGGATCAGCACCGAGACCGTGAACAACAAGCCGGTGCTGCTGATCGAGGGCGCGCTCATCGACGTCGCTCGCAAGTCGGTCGAGATACCCCGGCTGCGATTCATCGTGCGCGATGCCAAAGGCGCGGACATCTACGCCTGGAACGCCGTGCTGGAGCAGCCGGTGCTCAATCCCGGCGATAAGGCATGGTTCAAGACACGGCTCGCCTCGCCGCCCGCGGAAGGCCGCGAAATTGCCGTCAGATTCTTCCACAAGCTGGACATCGCGTCCGGAGGAACCTGAATGCCGCGAGTCCTGATCGCAGACGACGAAGAGTCGATGCGCCTGCTGGTCGCGCGCGCCATTGCCATGGACGGCCACGAGATCGTAACCGCGGAGGACGGCGCCGAAGCGCTGGAGATTCTGACGCGCGAAGAAGGTGCGTTCGATCTTCTCCTCACCGACATCAAGATGCCCGTGATGGACGGCATCGCGCTGGCGCTGGCCGTGGCGCGCGACTTCCCGCGGCTGACGGTTCTCATGATGACTGGCTTCGCCGACCAGCGCGAGCGGGCCTCCGGACTGGAGGCGATCGTCCACGACGTCATCACCAAGCCGTTTGCCGTCGCAGACATCCGCACCGCGGTCGCAGATGCGCTGGCATCACGCAAGGCCGATTAAAGACTATTCCGCCAGTTGCGAGACGGGCTCACGCGGGCGCAGTGTCAGCCGCGTCAGGATGAAAGCCGCGACCGCGCACACAGCGATCGTGGTCACCATCGGCAGCGCCGTGCCATTGAAAAATGCGCTGGCGACGACGATCATCACCGCTCCCGTAATCATCTGCAGCGTGCCGCCCAGCGCCGAGGCCATGCCGGCGATCGGCCCATGTTCTTCCAGCGACAGCACCATGGTTGAGGGAATCACAAGCCCCAGCCAGGCATTGGCGATGAACAGCATCACAACCAGCACCGTGAGGCTGTCGACACCGGCGGCGGTCACCGCAAGCAAAGCGAGCGCGGCCACCGTGAAGCATGTCACCGCCACCGACACCACCCGCATGATGCCGAAACGGGACGCCAGATACGCGCTGAACTGCGAGGCGCCGATGAAGCCGATGGCATTCACCGAGAACGTCAGGCCGTACTGCGTCGGCGTGAGGCCGAAGTGCCCGATATAGATGAAGGACGAACTGGCGAGAAACGCGAAGAAGCTCGCCATACCGAAACCTCCGATGAACGTCAGCCCAAGGAAACGCCAATCGCGGAACAATTCGCCGAAACCGTCGAGCACGCTGCGAACGCTGACCTCGACCCGCTCCTCAACCGGCCGGGTTTCCGGCAGTACGAAAGCAACCAGCAGAAACGAGAGAATAGAGGCGAGGGTGACCGCCACGAACACCGCGCGCCAGCCGAACGGAACGATCAGGCCACTGCCAACCAGCGGCGCAAGAATCGGCGAGACACTGAACACCAGCATGACCAGCGACATCAAACGTGTCGCATCAACGCCGGTGTGCAGATCGCGGATCACCGCGCGCGGAATCACCATCACGGCGGCGGCGCCAAGACCCTGCACGAAGCGGAAGAAAATCAACCACGCGATGCTCGGCGCCAGACCGCACCCGATGCTGCCAAGCGCGAAGATCACGATGCCGAAATAAAGCGGCGGCTTGCGGCCGACCATGTCCGAGACCGGCCCATAGACGATCTGGCAGACGCCGAACGCCACGAAAAACGCCATCAGCGTCATCTGCGTGGCCGCGGTGGACGCGTGAAGGTCCGCCGCGATCGCCGGCAGCGCGGGCAGATACATATCGATAGCGAAGGGACCGATCGCGGAGAGCAGACCCAGCACGATCGCATTTTTTGCAAAGCTTGATGACATGGCTGACGTATCCTGAATATTCTGGGCGATTGTGTGGGCGATCAGCTCAAAGCCGGGCGCGGTGATCTGCGGCGGGCAAACGGCGGACCTGCATAGCAGACTGTTGTGGCCGCACGCGAAAAATGATCAATGCCATATCGAACGCGTTCAGAGCCAATCAAGAAACAGGACGGGACATGACCAAGGAACAGCAAAGGGTCGCGCTGGTGACTGGCGCAGCGCGGGGTATCGGCCTTGCCGCGGCGAAGCGATTTCTGGCTGAAGGCTGGCGCGTCGCGCTGCTCGACATCGAAGGCGAGCTGCTGGCCCATACGCACAAGGCACTGGCCGCGCCCGACACCACGCTGGCGATCCATTGCGACGTGTCGGATGCCGATGCGGTCGCCGCCGCATTCAAGCAAGCCGTCCAGCATTTCGGGCGGCTCGACGCGCTGGTCAACAACGCCGGCATCGCAATCTTCAAGCCACTGCTCGAAACCACGCAGGCCGACTGGGACCGCGTGCTGGCGGTGAATTTGACCGGACCGTTTCTCTGCACGCAGGCGGCCGCTCCTCTGATGCGCGAAAACGGCGGCGGCGCGATTGTGAATATCACCTCGATCTCCGCGCTTCGCGCCTCGACGCTGCGCACAGCCTACGGCACCAGCAAAGCGGGTCTCGCCCATCTCACCAAGCAGTTCGCCGTCGAACTCGCCACGCTCGGCATCCGCGTCAACGCGGTCGCGCCCGGCCCGGTCGATACGGCCATGGCGAAGGCGGTCCACACCCCGGCGATCCGCGCCGATTATCATGACACCATTCCGCTCAATCGCTACGGTCGGGAAGAAGAACTCGCCGAGGCGATCTTCTTCCTGTGCAGCAACCGCGCCAGCTACATCACCGGACAGATGCTGTGCGTCGATGGCGGCTTCGAGGCCACCGGCATCGGCCTTCCGACGCTGCGCGGTGAAGGACGCAACGGCTGAGAACGAGTCGAGCCCACCGTCTCCAGTCCTAAGACGCCTGTGCAGCCGCATCTCCCATAGGCGCAGCTCTGCGGCTGCCCGCTCGTCGCGAACGACCGGCCTCGATCCGCGATTGTCCCATGCCGTCGGTGAGATCGACGATCCGCGCCTGATATTCGGCAAACATGCCGGTCGCGGTCCATCTCTCGTAGTGATCTTCCGTCTCGAAGACGCTGATGAGCAGAGCCGAATTGCCGTCGACATCGCGATAGATCCGGCCGCCGTGAAATCCGGGAACACGATCCGCGAAGCGATTACGCGCGGCCTCCAGCACGTTTGCGAGTTCGTCGATCTTTCCCGGCTTGGGCGTGAAGCTGTTGATGAGCACGAAAGGCCGCAACGGGCTGTCCTGTGAAATTCGATCCTGATATGTCGCTTCTGGCATGAGTCCATCTCTGATTGTCGGTCGACGCTCTCGGTCACTGCGATACGGTACTTGCAGCGATGAGGCGGACAGCCTAAAACCTCAACTATAGTTGAGGTCAAGCGATGATGAAGTACAGCAAACTGGCCGGGATTGCACGAGAGCTCAGCGTCGGCGAGGTCGCCGAGCGCTGCGGGGTCGCAATCTCCACCATTCACTTCTATGAATCGAAGGGACTGATCACAAGTTCGCGAAATCGCGGCAACCAGCGCCGCTATCCCCGCGCCGTCTTGCGCCGCATCGCGGTCATCAAGGTGGCGCAAAGCACCGGATTGCCGCTCGCGACGATCCGCGATGCGTTGGCGTCGCTGCCTGACGGGCGCGTGCCGACCGTCAACGACTGGGCCCGGCTGTCGGCGAAGTGGCGCGCCGAACTCGACGATCGCATTACCAAACTGACCAGCCTGCGCGATCAGCTGACCGGCTGTATCGGATGCGGCTGCCTGTCGCTCAAGACATGTCCTCTGTGCAATCCCGGTGACGAGCTTTGCGAGCAAGGACCCGGACCGAGATTGCTTGATCGATAGCGAAGGCGCGTTCATGTCAGTTGCTATTTCTCGGCGACAGCCTTCATGCTGGTCAGACCCTGCTGAAACTGGCCCCCGACCATGCGGTCCATCTTGAAGATCATGTGCATGATCTTCGCCATGTAGGGCGCCGGACCATGCATGGCCCAGGTGACAGTTGTCGTGCTGCCCAGTGGCCGCATGGTGAACTCGGCGATGTTGTGGGCCTCGAACGGGCTGAAGAAATCCAGCTTGATGACGATCTTCGACGACGGTGTCGCATCGAGAATCTCCATGCGACCATGGCCAATATTCTTGTTGCCGCTCCATTCATATACGGAGCCCTTGCCGGTCGGCGCGCCGCTGAAGGTCCGCTGCATGGCGGGGTCGACATGCTCATATGGCGACCATGATCCCCAATTCTTGTAGTCGTTGATCAGCGGAAAGATCTTGTCCGCGGGCGCGTTGATATCGATCGAGCGCTCGATGCGGAAGGTGTTCGGCCGCATCGCGGCGAGGATGAGAAGGATCGCGGTCACAGCCGCGAGGGCAATGGCAATGTACATCAGGGTGGTCATGTTACTCTCCGTCTCAGATAAAATTTGAATTTGGGCGTCAGCGCCGCCAGGGGAAAATCAAACGCAGCCGCTCGTCGCGCAGGTAGAGCCCGCCCCAGAGCATGATGCCGAGATAGACGCCGAACAGCGTGTGGCTGAACAGCGGACTGCCGGCGCGGACATGCACATAGATTGCACCACCGAGATAACCAGTCAGCAGGACTGCGCCGAGGACCGCGGTCTTCGGCCAGGCGTAGAGTAGCGCGCCGATCAGCGTCATCATACCGAGCGCGAAGGCGATATCCGTCGGAATACCGAGCTGTCGCGATGTCTCGATGACGACATCGAGCGGGATCAGCTTGATGACGGCATCGAACACCAGGAACACGACCACAAGACCGCTGAGAATGCGGCCGGTCCACAGCGCGGTCGTCGAAATCGGAACGAGTTCGTTCATGATGCTTGCTCCGGATTTCAGTCGTGCAGTGTCGCGAGATACGCAGCGAGTTGGTCCCACGTTCCGCCATAGCCCTGCGTCATGCTGGCGAAGCCGCCCTCGAACGTCGCGCGCTCTTCGTCCGACGCGTTGAGCGCGACAACGCGATTGACCAGCAGCGTCTTGTCGCCCTGATCGATGAAGGTCGCCGTACCCAGCATTTCGATCGGCCATGTCGGCGCCATGGGATGGCGAGTCAGGCCGCCATCCTTGTCGGAAAACGAACTGACGAAGACCAGCCGTTCGGGCTTTACGATCTCGCGGAACACCCACTTGCCCCACATCTCACTGCCGTCCGGCGCCTGCATGCCGTAGTGAAAGGTGCCGCCGGGCTTGAGGTCGAGATTGCCGGCGAGCATCTTGAAGCCCTTCGGGCCCCACCAGTTCATCAGATGGTCTCTCTCGGTGAACACCCTCCAGACCAGATCGCGCGGTGCATTGAACACACGCTCGATGACGAATTCCTTGCTGAAGGATTCTGCAAGCGCAGCAGATTGAGTTGAGGCCATCTCTCTTCTCCGAAAGATATTTGCTTTGATTTGTCTTGGCGATCAGGCGGCCGGCGCCGGCTGCGGATGTGCGAGGCTCCATCCGTGACCGAATGGGTCGCGCACCTGCGCATAGCGCGCGCCCCAGAACGCGTCCCATGGCTCAAGAATGGAAGTCGCACCGGCATTGATCGCGCGCTTGTAGGCTTCGTCGCAATTCGGCACTTCGAGATGAATGAGAAACGTCGAGCCGCCGAGCTTGCCGGGCGATTCAGTTTTGCCGTCGCCGTGGTGGCAATGCTCAGGGAAATAATCCATCAGATACACGGCCGCGCCGTTCACGATCATCTGGGCGTGCATCAGGCGCTTGCCGTCTTCCGCGGGCATCCGCAGCGTTTCCGTCGCACCGAACGCCTTGCTGTAGAACGCGAGTGCATCGGCGGCACCATCGACCACGAGATGCGGAACGAGCGGGGGAAGCTGAGCTGATTGGTCGGTCATGGGTTTACTCCTCACTCTCGGTTGACGGTTCTGATCGGACTTCGGGGCGTCGTTGTGGGAAGCAGATCTCTATTTCTTCGAAGGCACGCGCTGCGGGGACTTTCGCTTTGCGGTCTTGCGGCGCTTTGAGGAGACTTCCTGCTGCTCCTTGGCCTGCAGCTCGCCGAGGTATTCTTCGAGGCGATCGAGTCCCGCGTTCCAGAAGCGGCGGTACTCCTCAAGCCAGTCATCAACTTCCTTGAGCGCCGCCGGTTCGATCTTGCACGGACGCCACTGCGCGGCGCGCCCGCGCGTCACGAGACCCGCATGCTCGAGCACCTTCAGATGCTTGGAGACGGCCGGCATGCTCATGGCAAACGGCTCGGCCAGTTCCGTGACCGAGGTTTCCCCAAGCACCAGACGCGCGAGAATGGCGCGGCGGGTAGGGTCGGCAAGAGCAGCGAACTTGGTGCTGAGCGGGTCCATCGGCGCCTTCATGTAACCATTCGGTTAAATAACCTTCTGGTTAAATAAAAGGGGACCGGCGAACTGTCAAGCAGCGGCGATCAAAATTTTTAGATTGTCAGCGACCCACCGGCGGCGGCTCACAGATGCCTAGGACCTAGTAATCCTTGAGCAGCCGCTCGATGTAATCGAGCTCGATCTGCGGCCGCTGCGGGTCAGCCAGGCGTCGGCGCAGCTCTTCCAGAATTCGCCGCACGCGCTGCACATCGATCTCACCGGGAATCTTCACGGTGAGATCGTCGCTCCATTCACGGCCGTTCAGCGGACGTCCCAGCGGATCGGTGGTGTTGCCGCTGTTCTGCTGGCGGCCCATGCGATTGCCCGGACCGTTGTCCTGTCCCTCGCCGGGCTGCATCGACTGAGCGAGACTCTGCGCACCCTTGCGCAAAGCGTCGAGAGCACGTCCCTGCGAATCCACCGCGCTGTCGGCATTGCCCTGCCCGAGCTGACTACCCGCATCGCCCATCGCGGAATCGGCATCGCCCAGCGAATCGCCGCCATCCTGCTGGCCGTCCTGTCCCTGACCTTGCTGACCCTGGCCCGGCTGGCCCTTCTCACCGCGCTGGCCCGGCATCATGCCGTTCTTCTTCATGTCGTCGAGCAGCTTGCTCAGCCGATCGCGCAGCGCCTGCTGGTCCTGACGAAGGCCCTCCATCGCGCTCTGGTCGCCCTGCTCGCCGCGGCTGCGGTCACGCCGGGAATCCTGTCCCTGCTTGAACGTCTTGTCGCGCAACTGCTGCTGCTTGCGGATCATATCGCCGAGCTCGTTCAGCGCCTGATCCATGTCGCCGTCGCCCTGCCCGGGCTGCGCCATCTGCAGGTTTTCCAGCATCTGCTGCATCTGATCGAGGAGTGCCCGCGCGGCGTCCTTGTCGCCGGAACGCGACAGGCGCTCCATGCGATCGATCATGTTTTTGAGGTCCTGCTGGCTCAACACCTTGGCGTTGGGATTCAGCGGACGCGCCAGTTGCTGCGGATTGTTACGCTGCTGTTCAGCCAGTTGCCGGATGAATTTATCCAAGGCCGCGCGCAGATTTTCCGTCAGCTTCTTGATCTCTTCGTCGCTGGCGCCGCGATCCAGAGCTTCCTTCAGGGCATCCTGCGCCGCACGCAGCGCTTTCTCGACATCGGTGATGTTGCCGTCCTCGATCGCAACGGCGAGCGCCCACATGTTGTCGACGGTCTCGCGCATCGACTCGCGCGAGTTGGCGCGGCCAAGCTGCGCTGCGATGCTGCGCATGCCGAGATAATATCCAAGCTCCGGCGTGAACGCCTCGGGCGCGATCATCAGCGCTTCGAGCGCGATCAGCACCAGCGGCTTCTGGTTGGCATCGAGCGCGAGATTGCGCCGCTGCTCGATCAGCGCGCGCGCCAGAGGCTTTACGAACAGCCGCTCCGGCAACCGCATGTCGAACGGCTCGCTGCGGCCCTCGTTGCCGGCTTCATCCTTCGCCGTCAGTGTCAGCGTGACGTCGGCGCCGGCATAGGGATTCTCGCTCAGATCCTTCACGGTTTGGCCGACGCCGTTGCGGGTCCGCGCATTCGGCAGTCCGAGCGTGATCGACGGCGGATCGTACAGTGGTTGCATCGCGTCGGCATCCTGCGTCCCACTCGACCGCGGCGCGAATTGCGCATGCGCTTCGGTCACGCCGTAGTCATCCTCGAGCTTGTAGGAGAGCAGCAGCGCGCCCTTGGCCTGCCTCTCCGGATCCTTGGCGAGCGAAATGCTCGGCGCATGATCGGGCATCGCCTTGAACGTCCATTGCGGCTGCCCCGACGGCGAACGCACAAGCGCGGTGCCATCACCAGCGATGGTGAAGCGGCGCTCATTGGTACCCTGCGGCGCGTTCTCGGTGACGGGAATCTCGGTCACGCCGCCGGCGGCGGAGACATCGAGCCTGCCGCCGCTGGAGCGAACGATCAGCGTGCTCCCTGCAGGTACAGAAACGGGCCCGGTCTCGGACGCCGGTGCGTCCTTGTTGGTGGACGCGGACAGGATCACCGGTGGGCGGCTGGTGTAGGGCGGCGGCGTCACCCATGCATCGACGCGGACATTCGCTGCGGAAAATGCGCCGTCCCAGTCGAACGCCGCCACGACCCGCGACAGACGATCGTTGCCGGCCGCGATGAACGTCGCGACCATCAGCACGACGACCAGCGCACGCAGCGCCCACGGATCGTGAAGTGCCAGACGCGGCGACGGCAGACCGGCGCGGATGCGCTTGATCGAGGCCAGCGTCCGCGCGCGCTGCTCCTGCCACAGCGCCTGCGTGAGCGGATCCTGCGACTTCAGCGTGTCGGTCAGTGCGGTGGCGGGACGATGGGGAATTCCGGTGCCGCGATCGAGCCGGCGCAGTGCGTCCTCGCGGCTCGGCCAGCGAAACCGGATCGCGGGAACCAGAGCGGCCAGAGCAAGCAGGACGAAGACGGCGAATGCGATAACCCTGACAGTGAAGGGGAATGCGACCCAGAGACCAGCCCAGGAGGCAGCCAGGAAGAGGCCGATGACCGTCAGCAGCCGCGCGAGATGGGGCCAGCCGCGTTCCCAGGCCACAGCAAGCCGCGCTCGCTGCAAAGCCTGCGCAAGCTGCAGCTGCCGCACCGATTCAGGATCGCGCGCGCGCTCGGACGGGTCTGGGTTCGGACCGCTCAACAGGCTCTCCGGATTCATCTATAAGTGCAGCCTAGCACGGCGGCGGCAATGAGGCATGGCCTCAACGCCCATACCCACATGCAAAGGTCCTGCCGCGCCTTCCATCGGCGTTTCACGAAAGCGTGACGCTAGAAAAATGGCCGCCGACATTGGCTGTATTCCGGAATGGGCTACCTCACGCGCAGAACTCTGGAGGCGCTTTATGACCCCCAATGCCCAAAGGGCACTCGCCGGGATGTTTCGATCGCTGCTGGTGATCGCCGCCATATTTTTCATCCCGGCATGGTCGCTGCGATTCTGGGAAGGCTGGGTCTATCTCGCGATCATGGGAGCGGCTTCCACCACCATTGTCCTGTATCTCGCAAAATATGACGACGCGCTGATCGGGCGGCGGCTCAAGGCCGGTCCGGTCGCCGAGAAGGAAAAGAGCCAGAAGATCATTCAAACGCTCACGGCGGTCGCCGGCACCATCCTGTTTCTGGTGCCCGGTTTCGATTTTCGCTGGCAGTGGTCGAATGTCCCGACGGCTTTGATTGTCCTTGGCGACGCCGGCATCGTGGCCGGATACGTCGTCATCTTTCTGGTGTTTCGCGAAAACACCTACGCCTCGAGCATTGTCGAAGTCGCCGAAAGCCAGAAGGTCATCTCGACCGGACCATATGCCCTCGTCCGGCACCCGATGTATGTCGGCGCGATCCTGATATTTTTCGCGACACCGCTGGCGCTCGGCTCCTGGTGGGCCTTCATTCCCGCGATCATCGTGAGTGCGATGATCGCCGTGCGCCTCATTGATGAAGAAAGATTTCTGGTCGCCAACCTGCCCGGCTATGACGATTACCGTCGGCAGGTGCGTTACCGGCTAGTTCCAGGACTCTGGTAATCAGCCGCTCACAGCCACGGCGCTGTGCGGTCCATCGCGATCAGTGCATCGGCGTCGATGCGGGGCCGTACCACTGCATACTGGCTGTCCTTGACCAGCACCTCGGGCACCAGCGCGCGCGTGTTGTAGCTGCCGGATTGCACCGCGCCGTAAGCTCCCGCAGTCATGATCGCCAGCAAATCACTCGGCTTCGGCTCAGCCATCGTGCGGTCAAGTGCGAGATAGTCGCCGGTCTCGCAGACCGGCCCGACAACGTCGGCGACGAAATTGCGCGCGGCGTTCTCGCGCACCGGCACAATGTCGTGATGCGCCTCGTACAGCGTGGGGCGAATCAGATCGTTCATGGCGGCATCGATGACGACGAAATTCTTCGCGTCGCCGTGCTTCACGTAGATCACGCGGCTCACCAGGATGCCGGCGTTGCCGACAATCATGCGACCCGGCTCGAACATCAGTGTTGCATCGAGGTCCTTGGTCAGGCGCTTGACCATCGCGGCATAAGCGGCAGGTTCCGGTGGATTGGGCAGATTGTGTTCGTAAGGAATACCGAGGCCGCCGCCAAAATCCACATGTGCGATGGTGTGGCCGTCGGCGCGCAGCGTGCCCACGAACTCCACCAGCAACTTGAACGCGTCTTCCATCGGGCCGAGATCGGTGATCTGGCTGCCGATATGCATATCGACGCCGGTGACCTTGATGCCGGGCAGCTTCGCGGCGCGGGCATAGACGGCGCGGGCGCGACTGAGCGGAATCCCGAACTTGTTCTCGGACTTGCCGGTGGAAATTTTTGCATGCGTCTTGGCGTCGACGTCCGGATTGATGCGTACCGAAATCCGCGCGGTGCGGCCCATCTCGCTCGCCAGCGACGACAGCAATTCGAGCTCCGGCTCGGATTCGACATTGATGCACAAAATGTCTTCGGCGAGCGCCTGACGCAGTTCCGCTTCGGTCTTGCCGACGCCGGAGAACACGATCTTCTCCGGCGGGATACCGGCGGCCCGCGCGCGCTTCAACTCGCCACCGGACACGACATCGGCCCCGGCGCCGAGCTTCGCCAGCGTGCGGAGCACGGACTGATTGGAATTCGCCTTCATCGCATAGCACACCAGCGTGCGCACGCCGGCAAAGGCTTCCGCGAAGACGCGGTAATGCCGCTCGAGGGTTGCGGTCGAATAGCAATAGAACGGTGTCCCGACCTCCTCGGCGAGGCTGGCCAAGCTCACGTCTTCGGCGTGCAGCACGCCGTTGCGATACTGGAAGTGATTCATGACCCTATCAGTCCAGAATCGCGTCGAGCGGGATACGCTTTTTCTCGCCTCTCGGCGCGATCGGCACGCCGGTGCTGCCGGGCGGACGATAAACCTCTGTCTGCACGTTCGAGCCCGTCAGACCCGGCGTCGCAGCATAATCCGATTGCGACTGAGCCTTTGCCTCAGGAGGCGCGTCCGGCGGAAGATCGAGGCCAGCCTTGCGGCCGCATCCTGCAAGCGCGCACGTCAATGCGAGCAGCGCGATAGCCGTCAGCTTCGAGGGGGAGCGATTCGAACGAGAAGTCACATGTCAGTCCTTGAATTGCGCGCCACCATACAAAGAAGGTGTCGTTCTGGCGAGGCCCGGAAAACACCAAATTTATTGGGATCAGCCCGAATTTTGCTCTTTTTCCAGCCGCTTGAGCCATTCCTTGGCCTGCGCACGGACATTGGCCGGCGCGGTGCCGCCATAGCTCGTCCGACTCTCCACCGAGGCCTGTACGGACAAGACATCGAGCGCCGCGGCCGTGATCTTCGGCTCGATCGCCTGCATCTCCGACAACGGTACCTTGTGCAGGGCCAGCCCCTGCTCGGACGCCTTGGCGACGATACGGCCAGTGACGTGGTGCGCGTCGCGGAACGGCATCTTGAGCGTACGGACCAGCCAATCGGCGAGATCTGTTGCGGTGGCATAGCCTTCGCCCGCAGCAACCTTCATGCGCGCCTCTTCCGGCACCAGATCGAGCGTCATGCCGGTCATCGCGCGGATTGCAAGCAGAAGCGCCGCGAAGGCTTCCATCGCCCCCTGCTTGTCTTCCTGCATGTCCTTTTGATAGGCCAGCGGCAGTCCCTTCATGACGATCAGCAACGCAGTCAGCGAGCCGATGACGCGTCCGGTCTTGGCGCGCACCAGTTCGGCCGCATCCGGATTTCTCTTTTGCGGCATGATCGACGAACCGGTGGTGAACTTGTCCGACAGCCGCACCAGTCCCACCAGCGGCGAGGTCCAGATCACGATCTCCTCGGCAAAGCGCGACAGATGCACCGCCGCGATCGCCGACGCCGACAATACCTCCAGCACGAAGTCGCGGTCGGACACTGCGTCGAGTGAATTCGCCATCGGCCGGTCGAAGCCGAGCGTACTCGCGGTGGCGTGACGATCGATCGGGAATGATGTGCCGGCCAGAGCTGCGGCGCCGAGCGGGCTTTCGTTCAGCCGCTTGCGCGCATCTGCGAACCGGCCGCGGTCGCGCGACGCCATTTCCGTGTAAGCCAGCAGATGATGACCGAAGGTCACCGGCTGCGCGGTCTGCAGATGCGTGAAGCCCGGCATCACCGTATCGGCATGCTCGATGGCGCGATCGACCAGCGCGCGCTGAAACGCGGCCAGCGCCCTGTCGATCTCGTCGATGACGTCCCGCACATACAGTCTGAAGTCGGTGGCGACCTGATCGTTGCGCGAGCGCGCGGTGTGCAGGCGACCCGCCGCCGGTCCGATCAATTCGCCGAGCCGGCTCTCGACATTCATATGAATGTCCTCAAGCGCGCGCTTGAAGGTGAAGGTGCCCTTGCCGATCTCTGACAAAATCGTGTCTAGACCACCCGTGATGTTTTTTGCATCGTTTGCCGTAATGATGCCTTGAGCGGCAAGCATGGCTGCATGCGCCTTGGACGCGGCGATATCCTGGGCGTAAAGGTGCTGATCGACGTCGATCGAGACGTTGATCTCCTCCATGATCGCATCAGGGCTTTCACCGAAGCGGCCGCCCCACATTTTGTTGCTCATGATTATCTCGCCAACCGCCTTCGTAAATTTCCACTCGCCATCATCGCAGCCGATCTGCCCCGGAGTATGACAAGCAAAATGCCTGACGCCGCCCAGCAACAAACCGGCCAGCCTCGGAAGCCCTTCCGCCGCATTCCGATGGTCGCCGCCGCCATCCTTATAGGCGCTGCGATCGGATATGTCGGGGTATACGGGATCGGTGGGTTAACAGGCAATCCACCCGGCGATCCGGCATGCCGTCCGGCGGTCGATCTGGCCAGGAAAATCGCTCCATTGGCCCGGGGCGAGGTGGCGGCATTAACCATGGCCAAGAGCCCGCTGCGTGTTCCGGACCTTGCTTTCGACGACGCTGACGGCAGGCCGCGCAAACTGTCCGACTGGCGCGGCCGCACGGTGCTCGTGAATCTGTGGGCGACCTGGTGCGTCCCGTGCCGCAAGGAAATGCCGGCGCTTGACGAGTTGCAGGCCAAACTTGGCAGCAAGGACTTCGAAGTGGTCGCCATCAACATCGACACCCGCGACCTTCACAAGCCGAAAGATTTCCTGAAGGAAGGCAACCTCACCCGCCTCGGATATTTTGCCGACCCGAAAGCAAAAGTGTTTCAGGAATTGAAGGCTGTCGGCCGCGCGCTGGGCATGCCGACCTCCGTTCTCGTCGACGGCGCCGGTTGCGAAATCGCCACCATCGCCGGCCCCGCCGAATGGGCCAGTGATGACGCGGTGAAGCTCATCAAGGCGGCCTCCGGGCAATAAGTCGCAGTTCCATTGAACGCCGCCCCTTGACGTCATCGCGCAGGCACTTATACTTAACCACATGGTTTACTATTCGACCGATCGCCTAAACCGCGTTTTTGCCGCTGTCGCCGACCCGACGCGGCGCGCGCTGCTGGCCGAACTGGAAGGACGCGAAAGCGTCACCATCAGCGAACTGGCGAAACCTTTCGATATGTCGCTGCCCGCTGTCATGAAGCATCTCGATGTGCTTTCGGACGCCGGGTTGATCACCAAGACCAAGACAGGCCGCACAGTCACGTGCCGCCTGACAGCGGCCCCGATGGAGCAGGCCATGGAATGGCTCAGCCGTTACCAGCGATTCTGGACCGCACAGCTCGATCGTCTCGCCGCTTTTGTGGAGAAGGACTTATGCTCACCCAGCCAAGCCTCACCCTCGCCCGACGGCTCCAAGCCCCTGCCGAAAAAGTCTTCGAAGCGTGGACCGATCCCCAAAAAATCGTCCAGTGGTTCGGACCCGGACACACCATAGGCGACAGCGTCAAAGCCGACATGGATGTGCGCGTCGGCGGGCACTTCCGCATCAGCTTCAAGACCGACGACGGCCAGTATCACGAGGTCGGCGGAAAATATCTTGAGGTGTCGCCGCCGCAACGGCTGGTCTTCAGTTGGGCGTGGCATTCGACGCCGGAGCGCGTCTCGCAAGTGACCGTGGTGCTGCGCGCTGAGGGCGGCGTCACCCTGCTGACCCTGACCCACGATAAATTCTTCAACGAGGAAGCGCGCGACGGTCACATTCGCGGCTGGACCGGAACCCTTGAGAAGCTTGAAAAGTTCTTTGCGTAAGCGAACGGGAGACCGACATGAAACTGTTTTATTCGGAAACGTTGAATCCGCGAAAGGCGTGCGCCGTCGCCAAATATCTGAATTCGCCGGTCGAGTACGTCTATGTCAATCTGGCGAAACTGGAAAACAGGACGCCGCAATTTCTCGGCATTAATCCCAACGGCAAGGTTCCCGTTCTTCAGGACGGAGAGACGACACTGTGGGAAGCGAACGCGATCATGTGCCACCTCGCGCGGGCTGCAGGATCGGACATCTGGCCCAGCGACGAGAGGCAGATCGACGTGATGCGCTGGCTGAGCTGGAGCTCGGAGCACTTCACCCGTCATGCCGGCACGCTGTATTTCCAGCATCTCATCAAGCCGTTTCTCGGCATGGGTGAGCCGGATGCCGCCGTCGTCGCCGAAGCCCAGAAATGGGTCAGACAATTCGGCAGCGTCCTGAACAATCATCTGCACGGCCGCAAGTATCTCGTGGGCGACAAGCTCTCCGTCGCCGATTTCGCCGTCGCGATTACGCTGCCCTACGCGAAAGACGCACGGATCCCGATCGACGAATTTCCCGAGATCGTGCGCTGGCACGCACGGCTCAACGAACTTCCCGCGTGGCGCGATCCATTCCCTAGTCACCACACCGAAGCCGCCTGATCGTTCGCACCAGCCAAGCAGGACTCATAACGCGTCCACCCGCCGGACCCCGGCTTATATCTGGAAACCACCAAAGGAGTTTGAAAATGCAATACGTCGACGGATTTGTTCTGCCCGTCCCAAAGAAGAACATGAAAGCCTACAAGGCTTTGGCGAAGCTGGCATGCAAGGTCTGGCTCGACCACGGCGCTCTCGATTATCGCGAATGCGTTGCCGAAGACGTCAAGCCCGGCAAGGTCACCTCGTTTCCGCAGAGCGTGAAGCTGAAGACCGGTGAGACCGTGGTCTTCTCCTGGATCACCTACAAGTCGCGCAAACATCGCGACAGCGTGCTTAAAAAAGTGATGGCGGATCCGCGCCTCGCAAAAATGATGGATCCAACAAAAATGCCCTTCGACGGCAAACGCATGTTCTGGGGCGGTTTCGATACCTTCGTCACGGCGTGACGCTCGCGCCATCTCACCCATTACTCTGACACACAGGGAGTAACCCCATGCAGACCATTGTGCCCTGCCTGTTCTTCGACGGCAAAGCCGAGGACGCCGTCAACTTCTACAAGTCCGTCTTCAAATCCGCCAAGGTCGGCCATATTTCCCGCTATGGCGACAACATGCCGATGCCTAAGGGCTCGGTCATGACGGCAGAACTTGAGATCGAGGGACAGAAGTTTTTGGCGCTGAACGGACCTCCGATGTTCTCCTTCTCACCAGCCATCTCGTTCATGGTGAACTGCGAAACTCAACAGGACATCGACCACTATTGGGAGAAGCTCTCCGAAGGCGGCGAGACGCAGCAGTGCGGCTGGCTTAAGGACAAGTTCGGCGTGTCGTGGCAGGTCGTTCCGAACGAGATGCCCCACCTGATGGGGCGCGCGTCGCCCGCGCAGTCGCAGAAAATGATGGAGGCGGTCATGAAGATGACGAAGCTCGACATCACAGCCCTCAAACAAGCCTATGACCAGGCGGCCTGAGGCGGCACGACGCCGCGAAGGTCCCGGCCGGAACGACGTCAAGGTCATTCCGGCCGATGGAGCCGTAACCAATCTCTACACCCGCGCGTTTCATGCCGCGTGGATGCAAACCGAATCTGTTGTGCAAAGGAGGTCAGCCATGTTGAAAGCAAGCCATGCATTCAGCGGCTTCTCGACCAACGACATCGGGAAAGCCAGGGAGTTCTACGGCCGCACGCTGGGGCTTGAAGTGTCCGAGGAGCACGGCATGCTCAACCTGCATCTCGGCGGCGGCGCCAATGTCCTGATCTATCCAAAGGCCAATCATTCACCCGCGACATTCACTGTCCTCAACTTCCCCGTCGATGATGTCGACAAGACAGTGGATGAACTCGGCAAGCGCGGCGTGCGCTTCGAAATCTACAATGAACCAAGCTTCAAGACCGACGACAAAGGCATTTCGCGCAGAAACGGCGGTCCGACCATTGCGTGGTTCAAAGACCCCGCCGGCAACATCCTGTCGGTGCTCGACGTGAACGGCACGATGTAATCATCGGAGGAGACGACCATGGCGTCCCACGGCCATTTTCATTGGAACGAACTGATGACTCCCGACGCGGAGCGCGCAAAGCAATTTTACCAGAAGACCATCGGCTGGACGTTTGAGCCGATGCCGATGGAAGATGGCGCGACCTATTGGATCGCCTATGCCGGTAATGAAAGGGTCGCTGGAATCTTCCCAACCGACCGGCCAGCCTTCGAGGGCGTGCTGGAAGGCTGGATGCCTTATCTCGCCGTGGACGATGTGGATGCGCGCGTGACGAAGGCGGTTGCGAATGGCGCACAGTTGATGCGGCCGATTTTCGACGTCCCGGAAGTCGGACGTATTGCAATCCTTACTGAGCCAGGCGGCGCTGGAATCGGATGGATCACGCCGGTCGGGTGACCGGTATCAGACCGAAATGTCGAGATTGCCGCCGACGCCCGGCGCATTGTTCGCCGCAGGCGCGGGCTGAAGCAATTGCAGGACCGATTTCTGGGAGTCGATATTCTGTTTCAGGACGCTGGTCGCGATCTGCTGCTGGGTGTTGGCAGCCTGCATGGCCATCATGCTGCTCACGATACTCATCATGTCCATGGAAGACGCACCCGCTCTATTCGACGTGGCGAGAACGTAGCCGCAAACGGTTAACGAATCTTGGAGGGGCAGGCGCGGCGAATTAGCGCGTCGGGACCGGCCTGTCGCCGCGATAGTCGTAGAAGCCGCGCTGCGATTTGCGGCCGAGCCAGCCGGCCTCGACGTATTTCACCAACAGCGGACACGGGCGATACTTCGAATCCGCCAGCCCTTCATGCAGCACCTGCATGATCGACAGACAGGTATCGAGACCGATGAAATCCGCGAGTTCGAGCGGTCCCATCGGATGGTGCGCGCCGAGCTTCATGGCCGCATCGATGGCCTCGACGTTGCCCACGCCTTCATACAGGGTGTAGATCGCCTCGTTGATCATCGGCAGCAGGATGCGGTTGACGATGAAGGCCGGGAAATCTTCCGAGACGGCGACCTGCTTGCCGAGCTTGGTGACGAATTCACGGGCGGTGTCGAACGTCGAGTCGTCCGTCGCGATGCCGCGGATCAGCTCGACCAGCTCCATCACCGGAACCGGATTCATGAAATGGATGCCGATGAATTTTTCGGGCCGATCGGTCGAGGCGGCAAGCCGGGTGATCGAAATCGACGACGTGTTGGACGCGACGATCGCCTCGGGCCGGAGTACCGCGCAGACGTCGTGGAAAATCTTGCGCTTGATCTCTTCCTTCTCGACCGCGGTCTCGATCACGAGGTCGCAGGCGGCTAGGCCGTCGAGACTGTCCGACGACGTGATTTTGGCGAGCGCATTCTTGTGTGCGTCTTCGGTGATGGTCTTCTTGGCGACCTGACGCGACAGATTGCCGTTGATGGTGGCCATCGCCGACTTGAGGCGGTCAGCGGATATATCGTTGAGCACCACATCGAAGCCGGCAAGCGCAGCAACGTGCGCGATGCCGTTGCCCATCTGTCCGGACCCAATCACGCCAACCGTCTTGATCGCTGCCATTCGTTTCCGGTCTCTATGCATGTCCAATAATACGTCAAATACCGGCAGACGTTTCAAAAATCTGCCGGTCCGACGCATAGCATAACACGATCCCGGCGCATCATGCGCCGGGATGTCACTTTCAAAGCGCGGCGGTCAGTTCCGGAACCGCCTGATAGAGATCGGCGACGAGGCCGTAGTCCGCAACCTGGAAGATCGGGGCGTCTTCGTCCTTGTTGATCGCGACGATCACCTTCGAGTCCTTCATGCCGGCGAGATGCTGGATCGCGCCGGAGATGCCGATGGCGATATACAGCTCGGGTGCGACCACCTTGCCGGTCTGACCAACCTGCCAGTCGTTCGGCGCGTAGCCGGCGTCCACCGCGGCGCGCGAAGCGCCGACGCCGGCGCCCAGCTTGTCAGCCAGCGGCTCGATGTACTTGGCGAAGTTCTCGCGGCTCTGCATGGCGCGTCCGCCGGACACGATGATCTTGGCCGAGGTCAGTTCGGGGCGGTCGCTCTTGGCGACTTCCTCGCCGACGAAGCTCGACAAAGCCGGATCGGCCGCCGCAGCGGTGCTCTCGACCGAGGCGCTGCCGCCCTCGCCCACCGCGCCGAACGTCGAGGTTCGCACGGTGATGACCTTCTTGGCGTCCTTCGACTTCACGGTCTGGATCGCATTGCCGGCGTAGATCGGCCGCTCGAATGTGTCGGGCGATACCACCTTGATGATCTCGGAGATCTGCATCACGTCCAGCAGGGCTGCGACGCGCGGCATCACGTTCTTGAAGCGCGAGGTCGCGGGCGCAACGAAGGCGTCATACGAGCCGCCCAGCGAGACGATCAGAGCGGCCAGCGGTTCGGCCAGATCGTGCTCATAGATCGCGTTTTCCGCGAGCAGAACCTTTGTGACGCCCTTGAGCTTGGCAGCCGCTTCGGCAGCGCCCTTGGTGCCCTCACCGCCACCGGCCACGAGCACGTGGACCTCGGCGCCAAGCGCGGCCGCAGCCGTCAGCGCCTTGTTGGTGGAATCCTTCAGGTTGGCGTGGTCGTGTTCAGCAATCAGCAACGTGGCCATCAGAGCGCCCCCGCTTCCTTGAGTTTCGACACCAGTTCGGCGACGTCCTTGACCTTGACGCCAGCCTTGCGGCCCGGCGGTTCGGATGTCTTGAGAACTTCGAGACGCGGCGTGAGATCGACGCCGAACGTGTCGGCTGTCTTCTCATCGATCGGCTTCTTCTTCGCCTTCATGATGTTGGGCAGGCTCGCGTAACGCGGCTCGTTCAGACGGAGATCGGTGGTGACGATTGCGGGTCCCTTGACCTTCACCGTCTGCAGACCGCCGTCGACTTCGCGCGTGACCTTGAAGTCCGATCCGTCGACTTCGAGCTTGGAGGCGAAGGTCGCCTGCGACCAGCCGAGCAGCGCGGCCAGCATCTGGCCCGTCTGGTTGGAGTCGTCGTCGATCGCCTGCTTGCCGAGAATAACGAGGCCGGGCTTTTCTTCGTCGACGATGGCTTTCAGAATCTTGGCGACCGCGAGCGGCTCGACGGTGCCTTCAGCCTTCACGAGGATGCCGCGGTCGGCGCCCATGGCGAGGCCGGTGCGAATGGTTTCCGACGCCTGCGCGGGGCCGATCGACACCACCACCACCTCGGTCGCCTTGCCGGCCTCTTTCAGGCGCAGGGCTTCCTCGACGGCGATTTCGTCGAACGGATTCATCGACATCTTGACGTTGGCGAGTTCGACGCCCGACCCGTCGCTCTTGACGCGAACCTTGACGTTGAAGTCAACGACACGCTTAACCGGCACCAGAACCTTCATCGGTTCCCTTTCGTCCTGAAATGGTTGATCACTTCCACTCTAAAGCGGTTGGCGGCGGAACCTAATGGTCCCGCCAATCCGGGTCAACGCGCGAAAACTGGAAATCAAGGAAGGTATACCTAATATCACCGCTCAGCGGTTCTGGCCCGGCACCCAGAGCACGTCGCGGGCGCCGTTATCATTCACCGCCCGGCTGGCCACGAACAGAAAATCCGACAGCCTGTTCAGATATTGCACGGCTGCATCGCTCACCGGCTCGTTCGGCTGGGATGCCAGTTCCACGACCATGCGTTCCGCCCGGCGGCAGATGGTGCGCGCCAGATGCAGGTGGGCGGCAGCCGGTGTTCCGCCAGGCAAAATGAACGAGTTGAGCGGCGCCAAATCCGCGTTGAGCGCGTCGATGTCCTGCTCGAGGCGCTCGACCTGCGTCGCCAGCACACGCAACCGTTCCGCCTTGCCCTCCCGCTGCGGCACCGCCAGATCGGCGCCGAGATCGAACAGGTCGTTCTGCACCCGCCCGAGCATGGCATCGATGTGCTGCACCTGCCCCAGATGCAGGCGGGCGACGCCGATGGCGGCGTTGGTCTCATCGACGGTTCCATAGGCGCTGACGCGGAGATCGTATTTCGGGCGGCGTTCGCCGCTGCCGAGCGCGGTCGTGCCGTCATCTCCGGTGCGTGTGTAAATCCGATTGAGAATGACCATCGCGTCGATCCGTTATGGCGGTTGAATCCGGCCGCCCTCGTCAATCAGGTCTTGCCGAGCGCCCAGACGGCAAGCATGGCGATGACGATGGCGATAAACTGAAACAGCACACGCAGGCGCATCAACCGCTGCGAGGTATTGGGCGAGCCGCCGCGCATCATGTTGAACAGGCCAAGCAGCAGCACAATCGTAACTGCGGCCAAGGCGATGGGAAGCGCAATGCTTGAGAGAAACGATGACATAACGGCTACATAACACCGGCTGCGCCGGAGTGCCATTGCCTCCCGGGGCTAATTATAGTGCACCACAATATCACCGACACTTTGCTCATTCTTAAAAATCGTAACTGCAATTGGAACGCTGACGGCGATAACTTTCCCTCCAAGCCATTTGATATTCAACTGGTGCTGCCCCGAGATAACGAAAAAGGGAGGGCTCTTCTTCGATGAAAACGGGTGATTTGTCGGCGCGAGACTTAACTGTGTGTTGAAGGGGACCGTAGCCCCGCATTCCCTCTCAAAAACAACAGCCAGCATCTTTCCGTCGAGGGAAGGTGTTGAACTGCGAACGGTTTCCTCGCACGGGTCAAAAACAAAACTCAGATATAAACCGACGGCACCGACGACGGTAGCTATAGAGCCGACGACAACAGCAATAGGGCGGATGATCCATCGCACGGGACGTTTCTTTAAGACAGCCCACATTTATATTGCTTTCTTGAGATACATGACTTTGCAGCCCCGGCGCGTTAAGTCATGATAGTGGTGGATCAGGGTGGAATGTGAGGCAACTCCTCAACGCATTCAATATCGCACTCGATGCGTTCTACACGTTCCTGGCCGATGACGGCTGGGCGATCGCCAGTCACATTGCGCTGTCGGCGCTGATGGCGCTGTTTCCCTTCCTGATCGTAATAACATCCCTTGCCGGCGTTTTCGGATCCAAGGATCTTGCAGACCAGGCCGCCGAGATGATGCTGGATACCTGGCCGTCTCAGGTCGCCGATGCACTGTCCGGTGAAATCCACAATGTGCTGACCCAGTCGCATAGCGGCGTCCTCACTATCGGTGTCGTGCTCGCGCTGTACTTCGCTTCCAACGGAGTTGAGAGCCTGCGCGTCGGCCTCAACCGCGCCTACGGGGTGGTCGAACAGCGCCGTTGGTATTGGCTGCGCCTGGAATCGATCGGCTACACCATAGTCGCAGCGGTCACCTCACTCGCCATGGCATTTCTGATTGTGCTCGGTCCGTTGATCATCGCCACCGCGCGGCGCTATGTTCCTCTGCGGGTCGAGCCAAATGAGGACCTCCTCAACATCCTGCGCTATGGCCTCACGATCATTGCGCTGATCGTCGCGCTCGTAATCCTGCATAAGTGGCTGCCAGCCGGCACGCGCAAGATGCGCGAGATCATGCCGGGCATCGTCGTGACCATGATCGGATCGCTGGTTTCCGGCGTGGTGTTCGGCCAGTACCTCGCGCGCTTCGCCAGCAACTACGTCACGACCTATGCAGGCCTCGCGTCGGTGATGATCGCGCTAGTGTTTTTGTATTTCATCGCGGCGATTTTCGTCTATGGCGGCGAGCTCAACGCCGCCATCGTAAAGTGGCAGCAAGCTAACGCCGTGTCGCCTCAAGAAGCGCCGTCGCAAGCGCGCGCGGGCTGACCGGCTTGGTCAGGAACGCATCGGCGCCTGCGGCGCGCGATGCCTGCTCATCATCCGTGCGGCCCGACACGCCGATGATGGCGATGCGTCCGTGGGTGCCTTCCAATGCGCGGATACGCCGGATCGCCTCGATGCCGTCGATGCCCGGCAACACCATGTCCATCAGCACCGCATCGAAATCGCCTTGCGCGATCCGCTCCGGCGCTGCCTCGCCGCGTCCGATGAATTCCGCTTGATGACCAAGTTCGGTCAGAATGGCGTTGAGCACGACACGGCCAAACGGATTGTCCTCAATGCTCAGGATGCGAAGACCCTGCGGAAATTGCAGCGGTGCGTCCGATCCCGGAGCCGCGGTCTTCAATTCCTTGGCCCGCTTGAGCGCAACGGTGAGCGTGAACGTCATGCCGCCGCCGCGCTGCTGGCTTGCGGTAATATCGCCGCCCATGGCGCGGGCCAGTTGCTTGACCGACGATAATCCAAGACCCGCGCCGCCGAAGCGGGAGGCGATGCTGACATTCGCCTGAGAGAACGGCTTGAACAGCCGCTTGATCTCCGCGAGCGACAGGCCGATGCCGCTGTCCGACACCGCGAAAGCGACGCTGAGCCTGCCTCCGGAGCCGGGTAGGGCGCTGACGTTCAGTGCGACCTTGCCCTGCGGCGTGAACTTGACGGCATTGTCGATCAGGTTCTCCAGCGCGGCCCGCAGGCGAACCGGATCACCGATCACGAACGACGGCAATTTGGGTGCGATCTCGACCTCCGACTGCAGGCCTTTCGCGGCAGCACGGCCCGCCAGCGAATCTCCGACCGCTATCGCCAGCGCGCGAAGATCGAAAAAGTCCTGACGCACCGCGAGACCGGCGTTGCCGCTGCGTGCGGCATCGACGAACAGCGTGGCCAGCGCGGCCAGATGCTCGGCGCCGACCTTGATCGTGTCGACCCAGCGCCGTTCGCGCTCGCCGAGTTCCGACGTCGCGAGCAAAGAACTGATCGCCAGAATGCCGGTCAGGGGGGTGCGGACCTCATGGGCGAAGGCGGCCAGCGCCGCCTCAACGATTCGCGCCTCGGACGGTGAGCGTTTTGCCCGGGGCTTGCGATCGGACGGCTTAGGGATTTTCCTTTTCGGCGCACGCTTTTTCGGCGCGGCCGTCTTGGCCGCACGCTTCAGTCCCGTCTTCCGGCTACGTTTTGCGGTCGATTTCGCCGCCATGATTCCCCGACCCATCCGACCCCAACATGGCATGTTGGAGGCCGCCGAGTCACGCTGCCACGGGTTTAAGACGGGTTAATGCTGATAAGGCGTCGCACGTCTGCCGGGGTCGCCCCACCGGCCCGCAACTCCCGGAGCGCGGTGGATCGTGTCGATTTCGACAGCTTCTGCCCCGCCTCGTCCAGTACCAACGCGTGATGGCGGTAGACCGGTTGCGGCAGGCCGAGCAATGCCTGAAGCAGGCGGTGCACGCCGGTCGCCCAAAACAGGTCCTGTCCGCGCACCACGTGGGTCACGCCTTGCAATGCGTCATCGACCACCACCGACAGGTGATAGCTCGTCGGCGTATCCTTGCGGGCGAGGATGACGTCGCCCCACTGCTCCGGCTGCGCCGGCACCTCGCCGGTCTCACCCTGCGGACCTGCACCCTGCTCTGTCCATGACAGTTGGCCGGTGCGCGCGGTGGCCGCATCCACGTCCAGCCGCAAGGCGTAGGCCGCACCCGCGCGTATTTTTCGTTCGCGCTCATCCGCCGGCAATTGCCTGCCGGTCCCCGGATAAAGCGGCGCACCATCGGGATCGCGCGGCCACGCCCCTGCCCGATCCTTCTCCTCGACCAGCCCGGCGATGTCCGCGCGGCTCTCGAACGCCGGATACAGCAAGCCATCGCGCATCAACCGATCGATGGTCTCGCTGTAGAGCGCGAGATGGTCCGACTGCCGCCGCACCGGCTGTTCCCACGCGACGCCGAGCCATGCGAGATCGTCGTAGATCGCCTGTTCGTATTCCGGCCGGCAGCGGGTGGTGTCGATGTCCTCGATGCGAAGCAGCAATCGCCCACCACTCTGCCGCGCGAGATCGAAATTCAGCAACGCCGAGCGCGCGTGTCCAAGATGGAGAAATCCATTCGGGCTCGGGGCAAATCGGAAAACGGGTGGCGGCATGGTTCAACTTTGTTCGACGCGTTGTTGGGACATTTGCACCTGCGTCTGATTCCCTTCATGCTCATAATCGCACCATATCCTTCGCAGGCACTTTCACGAAAGTAGAGCCAAAGCGTCACGGGACACTCGCGAATTCAATGACAGTCCATCTCAACACGCAAGCCGATCTCGATGACGCGATCAACGCGCTGGTCCGTTTCGACCCCCGGCTCGGGCCCGTTCTCGACACCGCCGGCATGCCAACGCTCCGGCGGCGCGAACCCGGCTTCACGGGACTTGCGGCGATCGTCTGCGGGCAGCAACTGTCGACCAAGGCCGCCGCGGCGATCTGGGGCCGCGTCAACACCGCGTTCGATCCTTTCCATCACGACGTGATCAAGACTGCGCGCGCCGACAGGCTCGGGCGTCTTGGCCTGTCGGCGGCGAAAATCAAATCGCTGAAATTCATCGCGCGTGAGCTGAGCGCGGAGCGGCTCAATCTCGAAGTACTCGCGGAAGAAGACGCAGATGCGGCGCATGCGACGCTGACGAAGTTGCACGGCATCGGGCCGTGGACCGCCGATATCTATCTCTTGTTCTGCCTCGGCCACGGCGATGCATGGCCAGCGGGCGATTTGGCGATACAGGAGGCAATTCGAATTGGCCTCGGGCTGAAGTCGCGGCCAACGGTGAAAGAGATGCAGCCGCTCGCAGAACCATGGCGGCCGTTTCGCGGCGCCGCTGCGCATCTGTGGTGGTCGTACTATCACGCCATCAAGAAGCGCGAAGGCGTGATTGCAGGAACCGTCAAGTCCACAAACGAGACCGCAGCACCGAAACCGAAACCCGCTTCAAACATCAAACCCGTTTTAAACAAAACCCGCGTCGCAAAAACGTCAGCGAGTACGACGAAGAATGCGCTACGAAAGAAAGCAGTGAAGAAAGCGGGAGCACGGAAATGACATCGTCCATTCAGTTCATCGTGGATCGCAACGACCTTACAAAATGCAAGCTGATCGAGACAACGCTGCCGAGCGTAACGCAACTGCCGGAGGATGGCCTGCTGGTGAAGGTCGACCGCTTTGCATTCACAGCGAACAACATCACCTATGCAATGCTCGGCGATCAGTTGAAGTACTGGCATCTGTTTCCTGCGCCTGAAGGCTTCGGCAACATTCCGGTGTGGGGATTCGGACATGTCATCGAGTCGCGCCATCCGGACATCGCCAAGGGCGAAGTGCTGTTCGGTTATCTTCCGATGGCGACACATTTCGTGATCGAAGCTGCGGACGTGAAGAAGACAGGTTTCCGCGACGCCGCCGCACACCGGCAGGGCGTCTCACCCGTTTACAACGCCTATTCGCGCGTCACCGGTCACCCGGCCTTCGAGGGCCGTGAGGGCGATTATCAGGCGCTGCTGCGGCCACTCTTCATGCTGTCGTTCCTCGTGGACGACTTTCTCGCCGACAAGGATTTCTTCGGCGCGAAAAGCGTGATCCTCTCCAGCGCGTCGAGCAAGACGGCGTTCGGGCTCGCGTGGCTGCTGCACACCCACCGCAAGCCCGTGCGGGTGATAGGCCTCACCTCCGCCGCAAACCTGGATTTCGTCACGTCGCTGGGCTGCTACGACGAGGTCGTGACTTACGACAAGATCGAGTCGATGCCGGATCAGCCCGTCGCCTTCGTCGACATGGCGGGCAATCCCGATCTGCGCACCCGACTGCACAAGCACTTCGGCGACCACATGCTTTACAGCGGGCGAGTCGGCCTCACCCATCAGGATGCGGCCCCCGACGACGACAGCCTGCCCGGCGCCAAGCAAACATGGTTCTTCGCGCCGGACCAAATCCGCAAGCGCGCGAAGGAATGGGGGCCGGGAGGAGTCGATCAGCGATTCGGCGCGGTCTGGTCCGCCTTCACCGCGGCGATGGGACCGAAGCTGGAGGTGGTGGAAAGCCGGGGTTCCGAGGCGGTCCAGCGAATCTATCTGGACACCCTCAAAGGCCGTGTAAAACCGGCCCAAGCTCATATGCTGTCGATGGCCGACTGAGGCGGAACAGTCACCTGAGGGTGAGCGGAAACGCTCTTCACAATCCCGTCACGCTGCCTGTAGTATGTCATCCCAAGCTGCTTCGCAGCCAATTGGGGTTTGGGGCCAGGAGCGTTACTTGAACGCACATGTGTCACAAGGCGGTTGGCCGGTGTTGGTGTTGAACGCGGACTTCCGGCCGCTGAGCTACTATCCGCTGTCGCTCTGGTCCTGGCAGGATGCTGTCAAGGCCGTGTTCCTCGACCGCGTCAATATCGTTGCGAACTACGATCACGCGGTTCACAGCCCCACCTTCGAGATGCAGTTGCCGAGCGTGGTTTCGCTCAAGTCGTTCGTGAAGCCGACGACGCATCCCGCCTTCACGCGGTTCAACGTGTTCCTGCGCGACCGTTTCTCCTGCCAATACTGCACTTCGCAGGACGACCTGACCTTCGATCACATCATCCCGCGCTCCCGCGGCGGGCAGACCACGTGGGAGAACGTCGTCGCCGCATGCTCGCCGTGCAACCTGCGCAAAGGCAACATGACGATGGCGCAGGCGCGGATGCATCCGCGCCAGATGCCGTTCGCACCGACGGTGCATCAGCTCCATCGCAACGGCCGGCTGTTCCCGCCGAATTATCTGCACGAGAGCTGGCTCGACTATCTCTACTGGGACACCGAACTCGATCCGTAGTGATCGTATCTCGAACAGCCTACGCGACCGCGGCCATTCGCGCTGCACGCTTAATGGCCTGAGGCGGCTGGCCGAACGCACGCAAGAACGCACGCCGCATCCGCTCGGGATCGGAAAATCCGGTTTCGCGCGCGATCACGTCAACGGGGTGCTCGGCCTCTTCAATCAGCATCCGCGCTGCCTCGACGCGGAGATTCTCGATGGCCTTTGCCGGCGACTGTCCGGTTTCGGCGCGAAACGCGCGGCTGAACTGGCGGGGACTGAGCCGCGCCGCAGCGGCCAAGATTTCAACCGACAGTTCGTTCTTCAGATTCTTCTTCGCGTAAGCCAGCGCATCCTGAATGCGGTCAGATTTCGGGTGGAGCTCGAGCAACGCCGAGAACTGCGACTGTCCGCCAGTCCGACGATGATAGACCACCATCTTGCGGGCGACGTCGCGCGCGATATCAACGCCGAGATCGCTCTCGACCATCGCAAGACAGAGATCGATGCACGACGTCATGCCGGCCGACGTCCACACCGGACCGTCGACAATGAAAATCTTGTCTTCCTGAACCTTAATCCCGGGAAACCTGGCCTGCATGCTTCGTGCAAACGCCCAGTGCGTGGTCGCACGCCGGCCCTCAAGAAGGCCCGCTTCGGCGAGCACGAAGGCGCCGGTGCAGATGCTGGCGGTCCGCCGCGACGCTTTGCTCGCCGAATTCAGGAACGCAAGGAGACCGGGCGAAGATGGAAGGGGAGCCATCCAGCCCATGACCATAACGGTGTCGAACTTCGTCTTGCCGAAGCGCCGGGTCTCAACCGGCACGCCGGATGAACTCGCCACCAACCCACCGTGTTCGGACAACACCTCGATGTCATAGACGTTTGCTTTCGCGGCGGTGTTGGCCAGTTCGAACACCGAGATCGCCACCAGATCGAGAATCTGGAAGCCGGGAAAAACCACGAGACCGATGCGCTTCATGACAAATATCCCGTTCGGAGCATATGTCCTTAAACGAGGTATATATGACATTTGAGACATTGCCGCAAGCGACTACGTTTGTCGCGTGAACGGCGGGCATCGGCCCGCGTCATTGAAAAGAGGACGAACGACAATGTCTCAACAGACAAACAAGGGCGCGGCCCTGGTGACCGGCTCCTCCTCCGGGATCGGAGCCCTTTACGCGGACCGTCTGGCCCGCCGCGGATACGATCTCATTCTGGTTGCACGCGACAAGGCGAAGCTCGACGCGCTTGCAGCCAAACTCACCAAGGACACCGGCCGCAAGGTCGAGGTGCTGGCCGCCGACCTGAACGCAAGGACGGATTTGCGCCGCGTCGAGGATCGCCTGAAGTCCGATCCGAACATCACTGTCTTGGTCAACAACGCCGGCGTCGGTTCGGCCGGTCCCCTGTTGACATCAAATGTCGATCAGATGGACGCGATGATCCAGCTCAATGTCGTGGCGCTGACACGGCTGGCGCTCGCCGCTGCACCCGCTTTCGTCGCGCGCAAAAGCGGCATCATCGTCAATATCGCGTCAATTGTTGCGCTTGATCCTGAAGTTTTGAACGGCACCTATAGCGGCACCAAGGCCTACGTCGTCAATTTCACCCAGGCGCTGCACAAGGAATTCAAAGGCAGCGGCGTCACAGTGCAGGCTGTTTTACCCGGGGCGACCGCGACGAATTTCTGGGAAGTTGCCGGCGTGCCGATATCTCACCTCCCCGAGGGCATCGTGATGCAGGCAGACGAAATGGTTGATGCTTCTCTAGCCGGACTCGATCTCGGTGAACTCATTACCATCCCGTCGCTGCCCGACGTGCAGGAATGGGAGAGCTATGACACGGCAAGAAAGGCTTTCGGTCCGAAGCTGTCGCGTCCCCATGCAGCAAGCCGCTATAAGACTAAAATCGCCGAGAAACTTTCGGCTTGAATTGAAGAAGACCCTCGCCAACCGGCGGGGGCCTTCCTCACCGCAGCAGCAGCGTGGCGGCGAGCGGAACCAGCAACGACGTCACCAGCGCGTTCAGTCCCATCGCGATTCCAGCAAACACACCTGCGACTTCATCGACCTGAAATGCCCGCGCTGTGCCGAGGCCGTGGGAGGCCAGACCAGCGGCGAATCCACGCGCGCGGAAATCCGTGATTCCGAGCCAGTTCATGGCGGGCGTGACCGCGATGGCTCCCATGACGCCGGTCAGCACGGTCGCAATGACAGTGATGGCCGGATTGGCGCCCAGCGTTTCACTGATACCCATCGCGACACCGGCGGTAACTGACTTCGGCGCCAGCGCCAGAACGATATCGCGCGGCAGGCCAGCGGCCTCGGCGAACAACACCACCGAGACAATCGCCGTGGCCGAGCCGACCAGCAACGCGACCAGCATCGGCAGGATCGCGGCCGCGACGAGTTTACGGTTCTCGTAAAGCGGCACCGCCAGCGCAACCGTCGCCGGGCCGAGCAGGAAATGCACGAATTGCGCGCCGCTGAAATAGGTCGTGTAGCTCGTACCCGTGACATACAGGAACAAGCCGATGATCCAGATCGAATGCAGTACCGGATTCATCAGCGGATTGCGATGCGTGGCGAGCGAAGCCGCGTCGACGACCGCATAAACAAGCAACGTGACGGTCAGCCACAGCAGCGGCGTTTGCGAAAGATAAACCCAAAGCGAGAACGGATTGGCGGTCATGACGATTTGCGCCCCCGCTCCATAAGGCGGTTTATGATCAGGAACGTGCCGACAGTGACGAGCAGCGTCACGATCACCGACGCAGCAAGGACCACGGCAATCGCAACACCGCGCTGCGCGAGTAAATCCAGGTTCTGAACGACACCGACACCCGCCGGCACAAACATCAACGACAGGTTTGCCAGCAGCCCTTTCGACACACCCTCAACCGCGCTGTCCCGTAGTGGTCCGCGAGCCAGCGCAGGAACGTGATCGCGCACGATCAAGGCAGCAAACAACAGCGCCATGCCGATCACGGGTCCCGGCAGCGGCAACCGCAAGCCACGCACGATCACTTCGCCGATCAACTGGCAGATCAGGATGACACTCAGGCTGGCGATCATGGATAGCTCCGGACGGGAATCTTCGACCGTTATATTTTGAAGAGTGCACGCTGCGCTCGCAAGCACACAATCATCCCGTCAATCCATTCAAGAAACGAACAATCTCACTTCGACGCCTTTCGATAGAGATCGGCGACGTTATTCCAGATCATGTCCTTGAACTGCACAGCGGGCGGGCTCGGCAGTATCGCCGGACGCGCCGTGGTCTTCTTGCAGGCTTCAACAAGGCGCAACACCCACACTTCGCCGTCAGTGAAGTAGGTATCGCCGCCGCCGTTTCTGCCGAGCAGCGTCGGGCCGATTCCCATGACCTGATAGCGGGCGGTGATCATCCCGGCCGCCTGAAGACTCGTTTCGATCAGATCTCGGTCCAGATCGATATCGGGCGCGATGTGATGCGTAATCGCTCCGGTATAGCGGCTCAGACCGACGCTCCGATCGAATGTCGCCGCGCCAAGCCAAACCGGCCGGCCTTCCTCGCCGTCCTTCAAAACCATCCACAAACGAACGTGATGCCGCTGGTCGGCGCTCTTTCCGACCGGCTTCTCGAAGGCGAGGTCCTCGGAACGGCCAGCATAAAAGAGCGGGCTGACCGGCGCACGCGGATAGGGCTGGTCGAGCAGGACGCTGCCCGAAATCTCGATGCTCGATTTCCAGGTGACCGGATCGGCGGCATACCAGCCCGCCTCGCGCATGGCGCAGAGAATATCCTTGGTCGAGCCGACCATTCCAACATTGATCGGATCGCCGGGAATGCCTTGCGCCGTGGTCGTCACCATCGGCAGGCCGTCCAGCTTCTTCTGATGCTCGTAGTGCCGCCAGAGCGATGGCAAAACGAAATAGGCGAGCAGCAGATAGCAAACGAGAAGCGTCGACAGGATACGAAGCAGCAGCTTTGTCTTCGGCACGACAGACCGCGCATGAAGCGACATCGATGTTGCTAGTCCGCTGTTGGCTCGGCGGCGCGCTTCGCCGCTCAAATAGAAAGGGCATTGTCGGGCGGGATCAGCCGCCTGACAATGCCCTTGCAGGATCAAACAACGAGCGTCAGCCCTTCAGCTTCTTGGTGCATTCGCTGTAATAGCCGCCGCCCTTTTGAATCCACTTCAAGCCGCCATTGCCGTTGGTGGCCTTGTTGGCATTGTACTGATCGACGCAGGTATGCATGCGCGCCTTGCCCGCGCTCTCGCTCGAATACTTCGGCGAAACGGCGGTCGGGAACACTGCCGGTCCCGCTGCTGCCGCTGGCGCGGCCGCGGGAGCTGCCGCCGCCTTAGGAGCTTCCTTAGGTGCCGCAGCCGCCTTTGGCGCTTCCTTGGGAGCCGCCGCCGCGGGAGCCGCTGTGGTTGCAGCAGCGGGGGTGGCGTCGGCACCGCATTGCGCCTTGCGGAAGTCATTCCACTTCTGAGTGCCGAGCGTGCCGGCAGTCTTGGCAGCCTGATACTTGGCGCTGCATTCCTGGGCGGTCAGGGCCTGAGCCGGGCCTGAGGCCATGGCGAGGGCAAGACCCGACAGTGCTACGGCAACCGTCGCAAAGGATTTAATCTTCATCGAATTCTCTCCTCACTGGTGGCGATCAAGAGAAGGTTATCCTAGCCCACCACTGCCGTGTTTCAACGGATGCGCTCCCGCGGCTATCAAAAAATAATGATCGGCATGATCCATGCTGCGCAGCACCGTTCATCCACAGTTCAGGCTCGCGGTCCAACGGTGCGGCGGGCTGGAACAAGAGGTGATCCCATGATGAACGTTTTCCCGCGCGCCGCCGCTACCGCAGTTGCGCTCTCGCTGATGCTTGCCGGCGCAGCGTATGCGCAGAGCACCACAACGCCCGCTCCGGCCGCCAAGACGGCTCCGGACAAGATGGCTCCCGCCAAACCGAAAGCTGAACGCACCGCGGCCTCGCTCGAATGCTCGAAGCAAGCTGACGCCAAGGGATTGCATGGCAAGGAACGCAAGAAGTTCCGCTCCGAATGCAAGAAGGGCGGCACCAAAGCAAACTGACCCCACGACGTGAAGGAGGGCCGCCAACAGCAGGCCCTTCTTCGCAGGCTTTGTCCGGAACATGCATGGGCATCGCGTGACCCATGCCCGCTGCACATTGCGGCGCATGCCCGGATTTGTGATAACGAGATTCTCGTGCATCACATTCCATTCCCATGACGCCCGCCTTTCAGAAGCTGTTGCGAGTTTTTCGCCACACGACGCCGCGCGACATCCTGCATACGTTTGAAACACTCCTGATCGGCTTTGTGGGAGGGCTGCTGTTCGCATGGCTGCAGCTTCCGGGCGGGCTGATTTCCGGCGCAATGATCGCCGTCGGCGCGGCCGCCATCGCAGGCCGGCCGATGGGGCTGCCGCCGCTCATGGCGCATGTCATCCTGATGACGCTCGGGCTATCGCTGGGCTCGATGGTCACGCCGCAAATGCTGACCAACATGGCAGCCTATCCGGTCAGCATCGCCATCCTGGCTGCATCCACCTTCTGCGCTACCGTCGGCAGCAGCTTCTATCTCCAGCGCATCCATCAATGGGACCGGACGTCCGCCCTGCTTGCGGGCAGTCCCGGCGCGCTGTCGCAGATCATCATGCTCGCCAACGAGCGGCGCGCCGATGTCGCCGGCATCGCCGTGGTGCAGACCATGCGCGTGATCATCCTGACCGCGGCGCTGCCGCTGATCCTCGCCGCGTCCGGACTGACGCAGCATGGCGGCGCACCGCTGCGCGCGGCCCCGGCGACGCTGCTGGCGCTTGCCATCCTCGTTGCATCGTGCGTGGCGACAGCACTGTTGCTGCGTCTGGTGAAATTTCCTGCAAGCTGGATGTTCGGCGCGATGCTCGGCTCAAGCGCGCTGCACGGCACCGGATCGATCGAGGGTGGATTGCCGACATGGGCCTATGCCGCGGCGCTGATCGGCATCGGAACACTGATCGGCACGCGGTTCGCCAGAATTTCGGCACGCACGCTGCTCAGCTACATGGCGGCTGCGATCGGATCGTTCGCCGTCGCCATCATGATCTCGGCGATTTTCGTTGCGCTCGTGACGCTGACGACGCACGTACGCTTCGGCGATATCGTCGTCGCCTTCGCGCCGGGCGCGATGGACGCCATGCTGGCGCTTGCGCTGACCCTGCATATCGATCCGGTTTTCGTCGGTGCGCATCATCTGGCGCGCTTCGTCTTCGTCTCGATCGCGACGCCGGGCATCGTTCATCTGTTCGGACGCCCGCAGGTGGATGCAGACGACTAGCGTATAGCCTTGCCAAGGCCCCATGCAGCGAGCGCCGCCATGGCCAGCGAGATCAGCACGTTGTAACCGGCCAGCGACAGGCCGAGAAAACGCCACTGCACTTCGTCGCAGCGGATGACTTTCACCTTGTTAAGGCCGTCCAAGAGGCTACCGCCCCCCAGGGCGGTGATCGGGCCGGAGCAGTCCGTCGGACCCTGCCAAAAGCCCCATTCGACGCCGGCGTGATAAGCGCCGAGGCCGGCATTGGCGAGCAGCGCGAGAGCGAGAATCACGAGGCCCAGGGCGAGCAGACGGCGCGAGACGCCTTTCGAGGCGCCGAGCGCGATCAGCGCCGCGAGCGGAATGGCTAGGTAATAGGCGTAGCGCTGTTCGAGGCAGAGCGGGCAAGGCCGGATGTCAAGCACAAGCTGGAAGAACCACGCGCCTGCGATCGTTAGGGCACCAATGACGGCAATTCCTGCGGCTGCAATGAACACCGCATCCCGCTTGCCGGCCGCATGTCCCGTGATGGTGGTGTCGCTCGCCACTTGGAGGCCTCCTGTTCGGAACGGGTCCTAGCTTGCCCGCTGCCTGCTGTCGATGCGAGCACGATCACAGGCGGTTGACCGCGCGCGAGCGCGGGCTATATTCCGCCCGCTTCGTGACCCCGCCCTCCGGCGGCAGTCCGTTGGCCCCTGTGGCGGAATTGGTAGACGCGCTCGACTCAAAATCGAGTTCCGCAAGGAGTGCTGGTTCGATTCCGGCCAGGGGCACCAAAATCTTCTCCGGTGGAATGTTTCCCATCCACCGGAAACCGTCCGACTTCACGTCCTGCAGACCTTCACGTTCAAGATACGCCGGCAAAGAATCAATCAAACTTTCTGGATTTATTCTTCGACGGATGCCTCATTCTCCGGTGCTTCCGGTTCTGCTACAATACGTGCTTGCGCTGTATCAATTGCGTGACCCAGCGGATGTCATATCGCATTCGGCGCGCGCTCGCCTGAGCCTGACTGTTCTGTATCTGACAATGGTTTCAATAAACCGACGGCGTCATGCCGGAGGATCAACAATAAAGTACCAGGGACGACCGTATGCACCATCAAGCCAACTTACAGCCGGCAGAACGTTCCGATGCCCCGGCTCAAACCGATGTCTCGCCACTCAAGGGGTTATATAAGGTCGAGTTCGAGACCCCGCGTGGAAAGGCACTAGGCGTGGTGCATGCTGAGGACGGCAAGATCCGGGGCGGAAGCTCGGCGTTCGTCTATATCGGCTCATATACGCAAGACGGCCACTCGATAACCGGAAAGGTTTCGAGCAAGCGGCACACGGCAGATTCCAGTCTTCCCTCGGTATTCGGATTCGACGAAGTCACCATCGTCTTTCAGGGCGCCGTCAAGGGAGACTTTGCGATCTGTGAAGGGACCGCGGCGGAGTTTCCGAGCCTTGCATTCAAGGCCGTGCTTACGCGGGTCGCCGACTGACCCGCGCTCTGTTCAGACCAATCGCACAACGCCCCTAGAACTTCGCCGTTGCCGAAACGCGGAACGTACGCGGCTGACCTGGAGACAGGTTGTTGTTGCCGTCGGCCGTCGCCCAGTAGCCCTTGTTGAAGACATTCTCGATATTGAGTTGGCCCTTCCACGTCTCGTTGATCTTCAGGTAGAGCGCGGTGTCGACCCGGACGAAGCCCGGCAATCTTACGGTATCGTCCGATGAAGCATACGAGTCGGAGAAGTAGATGACACCAAGCCCAGCACCCCAGCGCTCGTCGATCTGGTACTTGTTCCAGAGCGAGACCTGATTGTACGGAACGAGCTGAATGCGGTTGCCTGCGACGATTGTTGCGGTTGTGCCGGCAACGATGCGCGCATCGGTGTACGCATATCCCAGCGAGGCCTGCCACTGATCCGTGATGTAGCCGTTCAAGGCCGTTTCAAATCCGCGGATTCTCTGCTTCGCGTCAGGAAAGAACGTGCCAGAGCCGTCTGGATTGGAGATCGGCACGTTGCTGCGATCGATGTTGTAGATGGCTGCGGTGTACTGCAGGCGCGGGAAGATGTTCCATTTTACGCCGAATTCTTCCGTCTCGAACTTCTGAGGCTTCAGGATCACAGTGCCGACGTTCAGCGCGCTGAACTGATCGCCGGAGGATGGCAGGTACGATGTAGCGTACATGCTGTAGATCGAGACGTTATCGGCGGGTTTAACGATCACGGCGCCCTGCACCGACGTTTTCTCATCGACACGAACACGATTGGTATTTGTATTCATATCAAGCGCGGCCATATCGAAGCGGTCGTAGCGCACGCCGCCGATCAATTGCAGCCAGCGCGTTACGTCGATCTGGTCGCGGACGTAGCCCGATTGCGTGTTCAGCGTGTATTTGCTGTTTGCGTCGGAGGCGATATGGCGGAACGTGACGGGACCGAAGTAGGTAGGGTCGAACGGATTAGCGGTAACGGTGTTCACGTTGCCTGGGAAAAAGCCGGTCTGACGATATGACAAGCCGGTCTGCCGACCGAACTCCGTGCCGAAGCCGATGGTGTGACCCATTCCGAACGCAACAGCCTTGTACGTAAAATCAGTCTGGTTGATCGCATTTTCGCGATCCGTCTGGTTGGTGTATGCCGCACGATTGAACGAGGTCATCGCTGGATTCACCGCTCCAGCCAGTGCACCGCCACCAGGATAGATGTTCGTGTAGTGGCGATTGTAGTCGGCATAGAGAGCCTGGTTCTTCACCGTGAGCCCGTTCTCGAAATCGTGTTCGATCTTGGCCATTGTGGTTTGCACGTCCGACGCCGCGACGTTGTAGGTCGGGCTTCCGAAAAATGCCGTGAGATCGCCGTTGGGCGCGAACGGAGTTGCCGGGTTAGCCCGCATGATTGCGCCGTTCAGGGCATTTTGAGCAGGTGTTCCCGCAGTCAATGAGAGGCCCAACGGCGAATAGGAGGGATTGCCGCGGTCGTTGGTGCGCTCGTCGTGATAGTATTCGTAGCTTAGTTTGATCTTGGTGGTGTCGTTCGGTGTCCATCCGATCGTCGGATTTATGCCGTAGCGTTCCAGCTTGCCGTAGTTTCGGAATGTGTCCGAGCCTTCGTAGAAAGCATTCATGCGCACCGCGAAGTCCTGGCTGACGGCCTGTCCGGCGTCGAGAGAAATACGCCGGTCGCCGTAGGAACCGCTCTGCACGGTTGCCTCATAGATGCGCTGACCGTCGGCTTCCTTGAGGGTGCGGTTGACAAGACCTCCGCCCGCACCGCGGCCGAAGGTGAGCGCGCTCGGTCCCTTCACGACTTCAATGCTCTGGGTGTTGTAGAGATCGCGGAAGTACTGAACGTCGTCGCGGAAGCCGTTGACGAAGAAGTTCGCGCTCGAGTCCACGCCGCGAATGACGAGTTCGTCGCGGTTGCCTTCACCCTGATGGATCGCGATACCCGGAATGTAACGGGTCACGTCGGTCAGTTGCTGCGCGCCTGTGTCCTTCACGAAGTCCTTCGTGACGACGTTGACCGATTGCGGAATGTTGATCAACGGCGTGTTGGTCTTGGTCGCGACCGATGTGCTGTTGGAGACATAACCGGCCGTTCCGGTGCGTGCGTCGAACGTATCAAGGGGCTTCTGCGGCTCGGCGACCGGCGCAGGTGCGCGCTGAGCCGGCGCGCCGCGGACTCGCCGTTGCCTGACCCGCGCGGTGGTCACCACCACAGGAGGCAGCGGCGTGGCCGCAGGCTGGGTTTCCGAAGTGGATTGCGCAACCGCATCCGGCACACCGAGCACGACGGTCAGCGCCAGATAGCTCACTGACAGCCATAGCGGCCGCGAATGTATCGTCGAACGAAATGATGTCGGTGTACGCGCAGTCATTGCAATGTGCCCCAGTCCAATCACGCCACGCGTGTGCGCGGCGAAGTGATCGCCCTTCTTGGGAAAGTTTGTCGCATGCGTCCAGATGTCGCGCGCAAGAATCTCCCGCTGTGTGGCCGCGAAGCAAACGCCATCAACCACCACTTTGGAAACGATCTAAATTTGCTCGGATCGCCGAGTTATGCCCTTAAACAAAGGACTTATTGAGCCCTGTCCAACTCGCGCAAGGCATCGCCGCGCGAAATCATGCGAACATCAGCTCAGAGTTTTCGAGAGATTCTAAAATACGATCAGATCTGACAGAGTGATCGCTGCCGATAAGCCAGCACAGCCCAAGGTGTCAGCGCGGCTCGACCACGAGGCACTGAATCGCCCGGCCGAAATATCCCCGAGCATCGCCGAGACGCGAGATCGCAAGGCCGGCGCCATCAGGCCCCAGCGTCATTTCGGAGTTCAGTAGAATCCAGTCGCCCACCGGCTGCCGCGCCAGCGTCACCGTGAGGTCGGCGTTGATGAAACTCCACTTTGTGAAATCAAGCACCGAAGAGACGCCATTGGAGCAATCGGCGGCGAGCGCGGTTCTCATCGTCTGAGAGGTTACAGCCCCCTCGACAATCGGACGTTCGGGCCGAAACCAGATCGCAGCAGGACCCGGCAAAAGAAAACCGCCTTTGACGGCGCGAAGCGATACGCCGCCAAGGAAACTGCTGGAGTTTTGCGGCTCCGCCCGTCCTGCTTCCGGGCCGGGCACGTCAATCGCCATCTCCGTCACGATGTCGGGGAATACCACTGCCTGCGTCCTGACCTTGAGAACCGTGGCACGCACGACTTCAATGCCCTCAGCGAGAAGGCGGATTGCACAAAGCTGAATCTTGCGGCCCTCGCGCACCACCTCGGTCTCGATGGTCAGCGGTGCAACGGGCACCGGACGCATCAGATCCACCGTAAGCCGCGCGACATGCATCGGCTGCGGCGACGGAATGCGTTCAGCCGCCCATACGATCAGCGACGACGGCGCGCCACCGTGCTGCATGCGAGGGTCCCACGGACCAGCGGCATGTTCGCTCGTGAACACGCGATTTCCTTCGACGCGAAAGACGGCTTCCATGACTCGTACTCTCGCTCCCGCGCGTCAGAGCGGCGGGTCGATGGCGGCCTCATACTCGGCCTTGAGACGCGCCACGAGGTCTGCGACCGGCAGCACCTTGTCGACGCTTCCGATGCCCTGCCCGCTGCCCCAGATTTCCTTCCAGGCTTTCGGCTTGTTGCGTTCCCCGCTGGCGTCGGTGCCGAAATTCATCTTCGACGGATCGGACACCGGCAAATTCTCGGGGTCCATGCCGGCAGCCACGATCGACGGCTTGAGATAATTTCCATGCACGCCCGTGAACAGGTTCGAATAGACGATGTCATCGGCGGATGACGACGCGACCATCGCCTTGTAGTTGTCGGGCGCGTTGGCTTCCTGCGTAGCGATGAAGGCCGAACCGATATAGGCGAAGTCGGCGCCGAGCACGCGCGCCGCGCGAATGGCGCGGCCATGTCCGATCGCCCCGGAGAGCGCGATGGGACCATCGAACCATTGCCGGGTCTCGGCCACGAACGCGAACGGCGAGATCGCACCGGCATGACCGCCAGCGCCCGCGGCCACCAGAACCAGACCGTCCGCGCCCTTTTCGACGGCCTTGCGTGCAAACTTCTGGTTGATGACGTCATGGAAGGTGATGCCGCCCCAGCCGTGCACCGCCTGATTCAGTTCCTCACGCGCGCCAAGCGATGTGATCACCATCGGCACCTTGTGCTTCTCGCAAACGGCGAGATCCTGATCGAGACGGTTGTTGGATTTGTGCACGATCTGGTTGACGGCAAAGGGCGCGGACAAACGATCGGGATGCGCCTTGTCGTGCGCCGCCAGCTCTTCCTTGATCCGGTGCAGCCACTCATCCAGCAGCGCTGCGGGACGCGCGTTCAACGCCGGAAACGAGCCGACGATTCCCGCCTTGCACTGAGCGATGACAAGATCGGGACCCGACACGATGAACAGCGGCGAACCGATCGCCGGTATTGAAAGGCGACCTTTGAACAAGGCAGGCATCGACATCAGAAAATCCTCTTCCGCAGAATGAAATGGCACGCGAGCGCTGATGCCGCGGCAATTGTGCCACGGTCATAGGGGCTAGGCGATTTTCTTGAAAGAGGCTTGCGTCTACTGGCAGACGGCCCGGGTGACGAAATTTTCGGTCCGGCATGCGCCATTGCCGGAAAAATACGCTTTTGCCGAGCATTTCTGGGTGGATTCGATATCGACGCTCTTGCCGTCCGCGTAGCCCTTCTCCTTGCAGAGCTGCTCTGCCCCGCGCTTGCAGTCGGGGGCGCCGTTGGCGGCGGCGGGACAAAGCGTGCGCCCGGTGGCCATCGACTGGCCGGACAGGGGCGCGATCCGCTTCAGGCTGTCGGCTGCGTCCTTCGTGCTCGAATTCAGTCCCTCGAGCGTCTGACTTGGACTGGGAAACGTCGGGATCGTCGAACTGAGACCGGATGCCGAGTCCTTCAGCAACTTGCCGAGTTCTTCAATCAGCCCCGGGTTGTTGCGCTCAGGAACCGGCGACGCTGGAGCAGCAGCCGGCGGGGGCGTTTGCTGCGATGGCGCTACTTGAAGCTGCGGCTGGGCCTGCTGTGACCATGCCGCCGTCGCAGTTCCCAGCACAACCGAAACGGCCGCCACCAAGATCATGCGTCCCCGCAAGCCCACGAACACCTCGCTGATGTGATCGGACATGCCGCGAGAGTATCCCGTCGCCATCACGGGGGAAAGGCTTGTGAGTTAGAACAGCCGGAAAGCGACGATGAATCCAAGCACCAGCGTGCCGGCGGCGATGGCGACCCACATGCCAAGGCGTTTCTCGATGACCTCGCGAATCCATGTGCCGTAGCGATTAAGCAGGACCGCGACGAAGAAAAAGCGCCCGCCCCGTGCGACGACCGACAATAGCACGAAGGCCAAGAGGTCATAGTTGGCGAAGCCTGATGTGATGGTGACCAGCTTGTAGGGGATCGGCGTCAGACCCTTCAGCAGGATGATCCATGCGCCATACTCGGCATAGCCGGCGCGGAACGCCTCCACTTTGTCGGCGTAGCCGTAGAGATTAATCAGCCACTGCCCCACGGAGTCATACAGCAGCGCACCAATAGCGTAGCCGACGACCCCGCCCGCCACTGACGTCAACGTGCACACCAGCGCGTAGAGCCACGCCTTCTTTGGCCGCGCCAGCGACATCGGGATCAGCATGACGTCCGGCGGTATGGGAAAGAACGAGCTTTCAGCGAACGACACAGCCCCCAACAGCCAAAGGGCATAGGGCTTGTCGGCGGCGGCAATGCACCAGTCATACATTCGTCTCAGCATGGCGCGATGAACCACCGTCCAGCCGATTTGTCCATGTATGGAAATGTGTAATTTCGCGGCTAATTAGCGCCGTTTCTTTAACCGGCCGCTTTGGAGCGCGACAATTGGTCGCCGGGCCACGTTTTCTGACACCGCTGATTTTGCGATCGAAGGCTTCGTGATCGGCGCTTTTGCCATCTTCGAGGGAGGCTTTGCGGCGGTTGGCCTGTCGGCATCGGCCTTTGCCAAGGTTTTAGGCAGCTTCTCGGCGATGCCCTGGGCCCGTTCGCGGCGATCCATTTCGGACCACACGTCCTCCGGCCGGACACCTGCCGCGACCCACAGAACCGACAGGTTGTAGAGTAGGTCGGCGCTTTCCCGGACCACGGCATCCCGGTCGCCGTTGACGGAGTCGATGACGACTTCGATGGCTTCCTCGGCAAGCTTCTTGGCCATTTTGGCCGGCCCGCGCTGGAACAGCCGCGCGGTACGCGACGTCGAAGGATCGAGATCCTTGGCCGCAACCACTGCGTGATAAAGCCGTTCTAGCGAATCACTCATGCTTCGAAACCTAGATCAAATCCGTCGCCAGCGTGTTAACGGTCGCTCCAACAGCCTGAAAATGCTTAAAAAAGCAAATCGCCGGGATTTCCCCCGGCGAACTGGCTTTAACCGGAATCCATCAAAACATCAGTAACCGTAATAGCCGCCGCCGTAGTAGGGCTGCACGCCGTAATAGCGATTACCGTAATAGGGGTTGCCGCCGTAATAGTAATTGTCACGGTAGTAGTCGCGGCGGCGCTGCTCGGCGACGATGGCGCCCACGGTGCCAAGCGCCAGCCCCATGAAAGCAAGGCCCGCGGCGTTATTGTTGCGATAGCCGCGACGCGCATAGCGACGGCGGGCGCTGAAATCGGTCGCTTCGCTGGCAGTCTGAGAAGTTGCGGAAACGGCTTTCGCAGCCGGCGCGGCAGGAGCCGCCTGGGCCACCGGCGGCGGAACAGCCACGGTCAAGACCAGCGCTGCAGCCGTCGCCAGAACCACAGCTCGGCTGAAGGAAGAAGGCAAAGTCTTACGAATGAGCATTTCAACGTCCTCGCAGGTCATCCTGGCCTGCACAGGCCAGTGGAAAGATAACCCTAATCATTACATTGGGTTCCTTTATCCGAATGCAAGCTGAATGGTAAAAGGCGAAACTGCGGCAATCTGCGCCGCAAAAGGCCAAAAGGTGACGGACACCGCCTTATGGGCCTGTCATCATACCAACACAGCGAATGCCCAAAAGCCGCCTCTCGCCTCCCGCAAACTTCGCCCCGCAAGACCACGTGCCGCGTATGTTCAAACGTCCAGTTCGCATCCTCCGCACCACGCTGCTGTCGCTCCTGCTGTGCGCCGTTTGCATCCGCGCCACGCCGAGCCCTGCCGCCGCGGCGCTGCAGTTCTCTCTCGACCGCCCCGTCGATGGCGCGGCAGCACCTTTCGTGTTGGCGTCGAGCCGAGGCCTGTTTCGCGCAGAGGGCCTCACCGTCGCAACCAGCGCGGCGGCCAGTTCGCAGGATGCGATCACGCGCGTGGCATCGGGCAGCAGCGATATGGCACTGGCCGACATCAATGCGCTCATCCGCTACCGCGACAAGGACGGAGCCGTTCCGGTCAAGGCGATATTCGTACTCTATAACAAGGCGCCCTATGCGATCATCGCGCGCAAGAGCCGCGGCATCTCGGCCATGTCCGACATCGAAGGCAAGACCATCGGCATCGCGGACGGCGATCTCGCCGCACGGCTGTGGCCGGCGGTCGCGCGCCAAAACAGCATCCGGCTCGGCAAGGTGAGAATCGAGAAGATCAGCGCCGCGGTGCGCGAACCGATTCTCTCGGCCGGTCAGGTCGATGCGATCACCGGCTTTTCGTTTCTGTCCGCGATCAACCTGCGTGACCGCGGCATTCCCGCGAGCGACCTCGCGGTGCTTCGCTTTTCCGAGTTCGGCAGCGAGGTCTACGGACACGCGCTGATCGTCAATCCGAAATTCGCCGAAGACAATGCAGATGCCGTGAAAGCGTTCGTGCGCGCGACGGTCGCGGGCATCCGCCTTGCCATCAAGGACCACGCGCACGCCATCGACGATGTCCTCGCGCAAATGGGCAACGCGTCACGCGACATCGAGCTGGAGCGGCTGCGTGCGAGCATCACCAACAATATCGTTACCGACGAGGTCAAGCGAAACGGTCTCGGTGGCATCGATGACAACCGTTTCGTGGCAGGCATCAGCCAGATCGCCGAAGACTACGAGTTCCGCAAGCGGCCTCTGCCTGCCGATATTTTCGACGACGCATTCCTGCCGCCGCCGAACGCGCGCAAGGTCAATTAAGCCGCATAACCTCAGGTAAGTTGAACCCTCAGACGGATTGTACAGCGCTTGTACTTCCAGTGCGCTGTCCTCCAGCGAGCCGTGCAGGTTGGCCAACTCGCTTCGCATCACGAAGTGGATGTTGGCGAGCAGACCAGCCGGTTTGAGCGATGATCCATGCGAGACAGGCGGCGATCAAAATTTCCAAAGGACTACTTTGTATTCGAAAGCTGCATGACTGAATGGCGCGACGAAAGGCCTCCCGGGGAGGGTTGGCCAAATGCAGCGAACAAAATCAGTTCGGCCAGGATCGAGCCGTAAAACACGATCGACTTGAATCTCCATCGTCTGGCAATTCGCTCTTCCTTGTCCCAGCGAAAAGCGCGCGACAGCGTTCGCGCAGTGGTGCTCAATATAGCCTCCTGCTTCGCGGTCATTCAAAAAGGTGCTGGGTCAGTTGCCGCCTGGACGGACAGGGAAGACGAATGTCATGTCGTGAAATTCCTCCACCGGAAGGTTCTGCTGCGTTTGAGAGACGTGCACGCTTCTTTTGGATCGCGAGTCTGCTTCAGTAGTCACGGTAGAGAAGGACGTCACCTTCAGACCGACCCCGAGCAGGATAAGAGTGGCCACAACAATATGATGCGTGCGCATGGCGATTACTCCGGCGAGAGCTGTCCTCCCGGCAAAAGCGCGACCGCTCCATCGTCACTCAGTTTTCGACGGCAAGGTCACAAGCGTGCCGGGACATTGGCAATGTGTGAAGATAGCCAGCTGGCCGCGGTCGCCGCGTCATCGGAACCAATGATGTCGTTAACATTGCAAGTGATGGCGACATATCTAAGCGTCGGGCATTGGCTTCATTGCCATCAACGCGACCGGACGATCTTCGTCAGAAAACGCCATAATGCGCTTCCCGCGCTCCGGAAGGCCTCGACCCGCAAGTCATGCGCGCCGTGCGCACTTTGGCGCTAAGCTCTTCATCCTCACGGCTGCGCTTGCTGCGCGGCCATGTCAGCCAGTGCAACTGACGGATCACTGTTCGGCAGTGCAAGGCTGCGATTGTTCCGATTCTTTCGTATGAAGCTCATCGATTTTGAGACCATGTCACTCGATGGTGAAAGGTCCCTTTTCGGCGATGCGCCGAATGCGTCTGTCACGGGTGGCGTTTCGCGCGGCGCACCATCTAGCGAAAAACCGAAGCACCATGGGCTTCCATCGACCTAAGATGCTGATCATTATCTTCCTGCCAACGCAGCGGCTGATTGAATCGATCGATTCGTCTCACGACCTGCCGAATGTTCGTTGCCGGTGGTACGCGCCCCACGATGGAGATCGTCCGTTGCAGACGTACTGGCATTCCACTTTGACGCCGCAACGACGGCGAGAAATTGAGCGACGACGATGCCACTGAAGACGAGAGCTCCGAGAACATTGTCCACCGCACTCTCCTTTGGCTCGCGTGCTCAGCGCGCTCGCCGGTTGCTTCAATACTTCGCGAAACAGAATTCCTGCCGCACCGTCTGCCGACAGCGACGCAGCCGCAGCCGCAGCCGCAGGGCTTTTAAGTCCGGGCGCAGTACGCAATCGCCCGGGCGACGTTCAAGGCCACGAAGATGGTGAGCGAGTAGTGCGCGACCGGCAAAGCCCTGGCCCCTCAATGTGTGTCCGGCCGTCCGGACAGATGAGGGTTTGACACATGTCGGACGCTGCCGCGTCATCCGAACCAATGATGTCCTAAATATTCAAGTGATGACACACATCTAATTGCACCGGCCTCATTGCCATCAACGCGGTCGAGACGGCCTTCGTAGGACAATGCCGACCAACTCCATCATCAGCATCGCTCATCGATGCATTCTCGCATTCATGCGACTTACCGTGCATCATTGCATTCATCTCAGCCGCGCTTGCTGCAGCCAGCATCAGTGCTCCACGGTGAACAGGCTGCGTCACCAGAAATTCTCTCAAGGATCTGAATGCGACGTCGCCCAACGTTCGTCATCGATCAGTTGCGCACCAATGCGATTGTAGATCGCCAACGCCTCGTCAGCATGGCCCTCGCGACAGATACGTCGAGCGTCGAGAACATCGGTGAAGGCGTCGCCCAACATGCTCGGCTGCCGGCTTTGCGCCTCGCCAAGTTTCTCTATCAATGAGAAGATCGCGAGATCGCGCGACGCGCAAGATTGCGGCAAGAGGCCATCGGCCACGGCCGAATGAATTGGAGCGACGACTGCCAGCAGGCAGATCACCGCGGTGCCGCAGCGGAGGAGATTTAGCATCGCTGGGTTTCCTTCTGTCTAGATAAACCGATTCCGAGTAAGCATGACTATGGTGACGTAGCAGTCATGCAGGGCATGGATCTGTGACGTTGACCGCTGTAAATGCAGCCCATGCCCACAGCGATACCGCGCCGCCTGACCTTCCGAACAAGCGAGATTCTGGCGGATGTTGGATATTGCCGCGTCATCGGAACCGATGATGCTCCTCACGAATAAAGAGCAGGCTGCTGTGGCTGCCGGATCGGCGGCGTCGCGTTCTGGAAGAGGCGGAGAAGGTCGGATTGCCGGACGGTGTTGGTCTTGCAATAGATGCGCTGCAAATGGGTGCGGATGGTCGGCTCGCTGATGCTGAGCATGTTGGCCGCTTCCTTTCCGCCAAGCCCCTGCGCCAGCGCGAGCAGCACGCGCAATTCGCCGCCGGTCAGCCTGTAGAGCCTGGCGAAGGCCTCGCCCGGCAGCAGCGGCGCTTCGATCGGGTCCTTCGTGAACAAGGCAACCGATGCCGCGAACGGGGCGACAAGGTCGCGGCGCTGGCCGTGCGACACCGGAAGGAGCGTCGCGACATAGCCGGGACCGCCATCGACATCCGGGATCGCCAGGGAATGTTCGCGTATATCCTTGTCGATGTCGTCACGCGCCGCCTCGTCAATGGCCTTCGACAGAGCCGCCCGCGTAGCGGGATCGCTAGGAGAAACCCGGCTGTTCACGATGCGAATGGAATTGCCGGTTTTGACTTGGCGCTCTGCCGCCGCGTTCATGTAGACGACGCGACCATCGCGTGCCGTGAGGTAAACGCCTGAGACAAGTCCATCAAGCGTCCTTTCAAGCATCTCCGAACGGAGCGCCCTGATATCGAGCGCATCGGAGATGGCGAGCACGCGGCACACATGCGGGGACAGAAGCTTGAACAGATTGATCTCGCGCTCACGGTAATCCGGCGCCTTCTCGCCTCGGGAAGCATGCATGGAGGCCATGCGTCCCCCGGTTCGCAACGCGGGAAACCAGATGATGTCCTGCAGTCCGAACGGCTTCAGCACTTCGCGAAAGAACCGGCTTTCGTGCAGGTCGTTGTTCTCGATGGAGAGAGCCTTGACGTCGCCGACATTCGCGACGACATCCGATGCCGCCATTGGACTTTGTGCATAGTTCTGTCCAAGCTTTTCCAGAAATTGCTGCGGGTATCCAAACACGAACAACTGGTCGTTTTGCGTGTGCCGCAGATCGTGAACGCAAATCCCACCAGCCGTGCTTTCACACAGGCTTGCAATCTTCCGGCAAGCGTCCGGCCACTGTTGCGGATCGAGCGCACAGTCATAGATCGCGCCTATCGTGTCGGATAGCGCGTGGGCGGAGACTCCATCCAAACCGATCACCTTGAACCCTTTCCCAACAAAAAGGGGCGGACCTTGCCGGCCATAAAGCCGTGGTTCGATCAAACGAACCGGCGGCTCAGAATTTATGGGAGACTTTATGTTCTTGAGATTCAAGCGCGAATTGACGCTGCGCAAAAGATTGAGACGCTGTGCCAATGAATTGATCTCCAGTATCAAATTGGCCTGGAGCTCACCTTGACGCGATGCCAAAGTTTGAGACACTGCGTCAACAAGCTGATCTCCGAGGTCAAATTCATTTGGGGCACGCCGCGCGTGGGAGGTCGGATTAGAAACGTCCTGGGAGATAGGGTGGCACCGTGGATAAGATCAGGGCTAACGATTCGCCAACGGATGCCCGTGCGAATCCGCCTGTGACGGACAGGGGCGACGGTGGCTCGTCGCCCAAGTTGCAAGGGCTGGACAACAATCCGCAAGGCGCATCCGGTCCGCAGTTCTGGCAACGGTTTCGCGACACCGTCGCGCACATCTATACGCTGTCGCTGCCGGACCCATCCGAGGAAGCACGCTTCACCATCTCCAGCCGGACTTACCTTACGCCCCGCGCGATCCTGGTGCGCTCCCAGGGCACGGCGTTTGTCATGACGAGGGGCCCCGCGATGGTCGCGCGCAGCCCCGACCAACTGCTGATCTATCTTGAACTCGAAGGCTCGTGTGACAACGACTGGGCCGGACGGCGCGGACGCGTCGAGGCGGGCGATGTCCAGATCGTCGATTATGCGCGGCCATTCCACAGTGTGACGACAGACTACGCGAATCTGATCGTCATCCTCGCGCGAGAGAGCGCGCCTGCGGCGCTGCTCGCCATGGAGCCGCACGGGCTGGTCTTTCGGCGCGGGAGCGGCGCGGCACGTCTGATCGGCGCAGCAATGCAGGAGCTCTATGCCCAGGCCAACGATCTGACGGTGAGCGAAGCCGAGGCGGCGATTGAGGGTATTGTGGCGCTGACGACCGCCTACGCGCGCGCAAGGCTGGCAAGCGATGAAGCGGATCACGTGAAGTCGAGGAGAAAGGCCGCGCTCGAATACATCGACGCGCATCTTGCGAACGCGCAGCTCGGACCCGGCGAGATCGCCGATGCGGTCCATCTCTCGCGCGCGTCGCTCTACCGGCTCCTGGCGGAGGAAGGCGGAATTCGCGCTGTGTTGTTGCAGCGCCGGCTCGACCAGGCCTTGCGACTTCTGCTGGCTGATAACAGGGACGAGTACTCGCTGACGGACGTCGCAAAGCGCTGCGGCTTTGCCGGCGCGAGTCAGTTCAGCCGTGCGTTCCGCGCGCGCTTCGGCTTGCCACCGCAGCAGTACCGCGCGCTCGTTCGCCAGCAGGACCGGGACTGGCATGAAGCGCGGCTCAGGGCCGATGGCTTCGGCGAAGGGTCGTCGTTTTGGCAGCACCGGGGATTAACCGGTTCGAAACAATCCAGTGCCCCGGATTGAGCGCAACGAAATCCCGAGCCCAACCCATACACGAATGCAAACCCAGATTTCGTCCCCGCAGTCTGCGGTCTTCCTGCGACTTGGCTTCCCAACCAGGTCGCCCGACAGTCGGCAGAAGGAGCGCGGCTGCTATTGGCCCTTCTCGGAATCGGCGCAATGTCCGCGACGCACGACGAAGCGGATGCGAAAATGCGCCTGCGACAGAATCCGCCGCGAGACGGGTTCGGGCGTACGGCACGCGACCTTGAACTCGAGCGGCCGCGCGCGAGCATCACGGACAATGTCACCACCGATAAGGTTCAGAAGCACGGCGTCGGCCTAGACGTCAGCTAGACGCGGATGTCAGCTCCGGGTCAAATGCAGACATTCAGCATATGAAATCCATCCGGCCATCGACTGATAAGCTTTTGCACATTCTATCATCAGCCTGTTTGGGGACTCGTAGTCGCCTAATTTGAGTTCTATTGAAGGGATACTTCAGAAATAACGTCACCAAAAAGCTGCCAACGGTCGCCCTGAAAACGCATGAGCCGCAACTGTTTAATGGGAGCGAAGTCGGTCGGAGTTGTGCTGACTGTGATTCCTGGCAGCAAGCCACCCTGCTCAAAATTCTTCAGATTTGCGGCCTGCTTCATTACGTTTTCACGCGTCAGATTATCGCCACACCTTCGAAGCACCTCGGCCATTGAGGTAGCCGTGTTGTATCCGACCATTGCCGAGCTCTCAGCAAGAGAGGCTCCTGGCAGATACTCATTCATCAACGAACGAAACTTCTTCATCCCAAGGTCGTTGTCCCACTGAGGATCGGTGGCATCCTTGGCGTAGGTGGCAGAGATAATATCTTGGGCATTATCGATACCTGCGGGCTTGATGACTGCGCCAATTGACGAACTGACACTCGGCACGATGTGAAGAGGTTTCCAGTTGAGTTCGGCTACCTTCTTGATCGTTTGAGCGGCAAATTTTGGCGTCGTGAAACTGATCAATACATCGGCGCCTACTGACTTCATCTTGACGACATGCGTGTCGATCGTCGGTTCACTCACCTCATAGCTTTCTTCGCTAACAAGCATATTCTGGCGATCGCCAAGTCCATCCTTGAAGCCCTTCAGATAGTCTTTCCCGTAATCGTCATTCTGATAAAAAACAACGACCTTGCCCGCAGGTTTCTCCCTCAAGACATATTGAGCCAAGATTCGGCCTTCGGTCTGGAAATTAGGAATCCAGCCCATAGTCCACGGGAAATTCTTTGGGTCGTTCCATTTGCTCGCGCCGCTTCCCACGAAGATTTGCGGTACCTTCTTGGCGTTCATGTACTTGTGAATTGCCGCATTCCCGGGCGTTCCCAGTGGATTGAAGATCAAAAGCACCTCATCGCTCTCAACAAGCCTCCGCGCCTGCTCGACCGTTTTTGGTGGACTGTAAGCATCATCATACGAGATGAAATTGATCTTGCGGCCGTTAATGCCCCCCTGATCATTTATCTTCTTGAAGTATGCGGACTGCACCTTGCCATTGAGCCCATAAGCTGATGCGGGCCCGCTGTACGGCATGATATTCCCGATCTTGATCTCAGTATCGGTAACACCTGGACCATATGCTTTCTGGGCAACAGCACCACCAACTGTAACGGTAATAGCGCAAAGCACTATCAAACACGAGCGTACCAGAGACATCACTTCGGTCTTTCCATCAAAATGCAGGTAGCATGGCTCAACGCGGCAGATTCATATCGCGCGCAAGTGTTTCGTAGGTGTCCACTTCGCTGGCGACGATCTTCGTGAATTTTTCGGGACCCGCGCCGATTTCATCGACGCCGATTTCGGAAAGCCTCTTTTGAACGTCAGGCGACTTGATGCCAGCCATAACAGCATCGTTGATCTTATTCACAAGATCGGAAGGCATGTTCGCTGGTCCCGCAAGTCCAATCCAGGTCTCCGAGAGCACCTTCGGCAGGCCGACTTCAGCGAACGTCGGAACATCCGGGAGATAGACCGATCGTTTCTCCGAACCGATCGCCAAGGCGCGAACATCGCCGGACTTGACAGCTCCGAGCGCCTGATTGACAGCCGAGAAGGACATCGGAACGTGTCCACCCATCACAGCCTGCAAGGATTCGCCCGAACTCTTGAAAGGGATATGATTGAGCTTCACCTTGGCTTCACGCTCGAAAAGAATCCCCATGAAGTGCGAAGTGGAGCCGACCCCGGAACTGCCGTAAGCGATTTCACCCGGCCGCGCCTTGGCGTCCTGAACCACAGACTTAATATCCTTGTACTTGGTGTCCTTGTTCACGGTCAGCATCGAGGGCGCGGTCGCGATCAGACTGATGTAGGTCAGCGCCGTCTTGGTATCGAAATCGACCTTTTGAATCGACGGCACCATCGTATGTGTGCCGGGAATCATGATTAGCGTGGTACCATCTGGCGGCAGCTTGGATACCATAGCCGTCGCGATCGTTCCCGAACCACCGGGCTTGTTCTCGACGATTACTGTTGTGTTCAAGCGCTTGCGCAAATCCTCGGCGAAGACGCGGGCAAGCACGTCCGTCACCCCACCTGCTGAAAATCCAACGATAATCCTGATCGGCGGAGTATCTTGCGCGATCGCTGACGATCCGATCAGAGCCAGCCCAAACACAGCGGCTACGACTTTGGCGAGGTTCATGGCGTTTCCCTTTCAATGATTTTCAGCTCATAGCCTGTTGATCGGCCTTGTCTGATCGTTGAGCGCTCTCAAGCCGTTCTTAACGAGGAAGCGGAGCGACGCGCGGTGGTCGCCTCTTCGTCAAGCGATCCATCCTTTGCGAGCACCACACCGTAGTCGCGCTCCGCGGCCTCAATGGAAACATAACCTTCTGCGATGTCACACATGACGCGCGCAGGATCACGCTCGAAGGCACGACCATGTCCACCGCCACCGCCACTGGAGATGACAACGACATCATTGCATTCCATTTCCATCTTTCCTTTCCGCAACTCGCTTCGATCGCCAGATGCGCGCATCACTTCTCCGCCGGCCGTTTGAGCGGCTCCGCCGCCGGCGAGCCCCCATGGCGGACACCGCGTCCGGTCCATTTTATTCATGAGCGTCAGCGGTTGCAGGAAGCGGTAGACTTTTTCGATGCCAAGCCCGCCCCGGAATTTTCCGGGACCACCGGAGTCAGGACGAAGCTTCTTGGATTCGATCCGGTACGGATACATCGCCTCCTGAATCTCGACTGGCACGTCGCGCACGTCGCCGTGGGTCGTAGAGCGGTATGGTCCGGGGCCATCAGCATCGGAAAAGGCGCCCCATCCGCCAGACATCGCATCGAGGCAGAGAAAGCGCACTCCCGTCTCCGCATTGATCCCCGTGACCGTATGCGTGCCGTAGATGCCATGATGACCGGCGGGAATACGGTCGGGCAGCGCTTCGGAAAACGCGCTCAGGATCGTATCGACCACGCTGGCGTGCGTGTTACCGGCGCTGCCATAGGCGGCATCTGGTCTTGCGCTCAGGAACGTCCCATCCGGGATCACAATCTTGACGCGCTCGAAATCGCCTTCGTTCACCGGCGTTGACGAAGAAAAGAGGAATTTCGCGGCCATGCGGCCGACTGCAACGGCGCCCCCTTCGCGTCCTGAATTGAACGGCCCGGACACCTGCTCGTTGACGCCCGACAAGTCTATAGTCAATCCATCGTCGTCGACGATAACCTTGATGTCTACCTTGATGGGCACACCGACCCGAATCCCGTCATCGTCGAAGAAGGAAGACGCTGTATAGATGCCATGCGGAACGTCGCGCAAAGCACGTGTCATATTACGGGAAGCATCCGCGTGCATCGCATCCATCGCCGCGAGCACCTCGGAAAATCCGTGCTGCGCGACGACTTCCTTCACCATGTCATGACCCATCCGGCAGCCCCCGAGTTGCGCTTCGAGGTCGCCCATCACCAACCGCGGGAAGCGCGTATTGATCTCGATTAGCCGGAAGATCTCGCGACGGCGCTGCCCGCGATCGATCAGTTTCAGAACGGGAAATTGGATGCCTTCCTGAAAAATCTCCGTCGTTGTGGGCGACAGACACGAGCCCGGCATGTTGCCGCCAACATCCACCCAGTGCACCAGCACAGCAAAGAACCCGAGGAGCTTGCCGTCGATCCGGATCGGGGTGAAAGCACAAACGTCGTTCAGATGTTTTCCAAGTGTGGCGGCATCGTTGATGATGAAAACATCACCCTCATGCATCTCGTCCTCGCCAAAAACATCGAGTCCGGCGCGAACGGCCAAACCCAGCGCATTGGCGACAAAGCCCGGCAAACTGTACCGGGATTGCGTGACAAGGCTGCCGGATGCATCGACAAAGCCGACCGCATAGTCCTTGTATTCCTGCACCAGAAGACTGAACGCCGTGCGCTCGATATTTTTCTCAATCAAATTCGGGATGGCGATCAGCCGTTGCCGAATGATCTGCAATTCAATGGGATCAATCGCTCTGGCGAATTCGAGGGAATGAGAGATGTCATCCATGAGACGCTTCTCCCTTTCGCGATGCTGGAGCGCAGGATATTCGCAGTTCGCCCAGCCGTCCGACTGTCAACGTGTCTTGAGGCGACACCACGGTGGTCGAACTGTATTCCTCGATAATCGCCGGTCCCCTGGTTGAGAACCCTTCCGGCAACTCGCTGCGGCGATAAATCGGTGTATTCAGTCGTTGACCTGCGCCAGCGAAGTAAACCGATCGATGAGAATGCGGCTCCGCCTTTCCTGACGCGGAAGTTGCGCTCAGAGCATCGAGCTTCGGCCGTTGCGTGGGCACCAGAGCACCGACGCGCAACACGACAAAGGCCAGGCCGGTACCCTCGTTCAGGTGACCGTAGCGCGCGCGATAGACATCCTCGAACGCAGCCTGGACATTCGCGATGGTCGGTTCCGGCGGCAACTGAATGCGCACCGTGTGCGACTGTCCCTGATAATTCATATCGGCTTCGTGGATGTAGGAAATTTTCGAGACATCAAACTCCGATGTCATCGAATCGCGAAGTTCGCGCTCCATCTGCCGGAGCATCTCAAGCGCGTCTGTCAGAGCAGCCTCAGACAGATCGCGCAGAAAAGTTCGCGCACCATCCCGTCTGGCTTCGGCCATCAACATTCCGAGTGACGAGAACGCACCGGGATGCGGCGGAACCACCACTTCGCGGATGCCGAGGCTGCGCGCCAGATCTGCCCCGAACAGGGGACCACCGCCGCCGAAGACAAACAACTGGTACTCACGAATATCGCGGCCGCGCTCGATGGTGATCTCCTTGATCGCCCCGGACATCGTCACTGTCGCGAGATCAATGATTCCCTGCGCGACCTGATCCGTCCGGGCCGGGCCTGCATAGCCAAGCGGCAAAGCTAACTGGCGATCGATGGCGCTCGCAGCCCCTTCCCGATCCAGCTTGAGACGGCCATTCATGAAGCTGTCGGAACCGATGCGCCCCAGGACGACGTTTGCGTCGGTTACGGTCGGCTCCTCGCCGCCCCTGCGAAACGCAATAGGTCCCGGATCCGAGCCCGCGCTTCGAGGCCCAAGGCGCATGCGATTGTTGTCGTCGATCCATGCAATCGATCCGCCGCCCGCGCCGACTTCGACAATGTCCAGCACCGGCGTGCGAATCGGGAAGCCTCGTTCATAACCGCCAACCCAATACGTGTTGACAACTTCGAAACGGCCATCTTCAACCAGTGCGCATTTCGCCGTCGTACCGCCCATGTCGAAAGCAATCATCTTGCCAAGACCTAGTTCCTGTGCGTACGCGGCGGCGCCGATACAGCCGCCGATCGGACCGGACTCGACCAGCGTCACCGGCTGCGCGATCGCCGCTTGCGATGTCATCACCCCGCCGTTTGAGCCCATCATGTAAAAGCGACCTTCGAAGTCGCGATCGGTGAGCGCCTGTCCAAATCCTTCGACATAAGCCGACATCCGCGCACCCACGAATGCATTCGCAACAGCCGTCGACGTGCGCTCGTACTCCATCCACTCGCGCGACAACTCCGATCCGATCGTAACGTACACACCCGGCATGAGTTCTTGCAGAAGATCTCTTACCTGCTCCTCATGCGTCGCGTTGGCGTAGGAATTCAGCAGTGAGACCGCGATGGATTCGATGTTGGATTTTCGCAATAGCGGAACGAGTGCCTTCACGCTGTCGAGATCAAGGGGCTGAACCACACGCCCTTGCCCGTCGATGCGCTCGACAATCTCGAAGCGCAACGAGCGAGGAATCAGCGGTTCGCCACGCCGATAGCGCAGATTGAATGTTTCCGGCCGGTTGCCGCGCCCTATTTCCAGAACATCGCGAAAACCCTTGGTCGCAATGAGCGCGGTCCTAGCGCCGCGACGCTGGATGAACGCGTTGATAACGTGTGTTGTCCCGTGCTTGAACAGAGAGGCCTGGTCGAGCTGCGCGCTGGTGTCTTCAAGGCCGGTGATGACTCCGTCGACGAGATCACCATACGTTGTCAGTGTTTTTCCGAACTTCGTTGCGCCCGTCTGGGAATCATAGACGGCCAAGTCCGTGAACGTCCCGCCCGTATCGGCGGCAATCAGATAGCGGCGCGACGTCCCCTGCGCACTCTCGTTCGCGTTAGCAGTCATGCGACATCCCTTTGTTCAAAACACGCATCAGCTCAGAAGGTGTGTCACGAACCAGTCGCGCGCCGAGCTGCTGGAGATCGCAAACAGATTGACATACGGATCGTAATGTCCTCCGTCGAACAGAACGAGCTTCTTGGGTTCCAGCGCGCGATTGTAAGCTTGCAACGCAAGGTCCGTTGCCGTGAGAACATCGCGATTTCCAACGATCATCAGCAGCGGTGTCGGACTGATCCGCTCGATGTAACTTCCCGGCTCATACTCCCGCAGCATCTCGGCACTACGCAACGTGACTTCATTCCTTCGCGCCGGCGCGACTTTCAAACTCTCCTGGAAGAATTCCCATGCATCAAGACCGCCGTTGAAGCACGCCGTGGCTGGATCCTTTGCAACGAGCGGCATCATGCCCGGCGGCTGGCCGGCAAAACGATTCTTCCTGTCTTCGTCGAAGCGGGCACGCGATGCCGCCATTAAGTCCGCCCGCGTGCGACGCACAGCTCCCGCGCTGCCGCTGATTGACGGCACCTGCGCAACAACGCATTTGACGCGCCTGTCGATCGCCGACAGCATCAGAACGTGCCCGCCGCTCAGGCTCGTTCCCCACGCGCCGATCTTGTCTGGATTGACGCTCGGCAGCGTCATCGCGAATGTAATCGCATGCCGGTAATCCCGCATTTGCAGGATGGGATCGATCTCCTGCCTGACGTTGCCATCGCTCGCGCCGAAATTGCGATGGTCATAGACGATGGAGGCCAGCCCGGCTGCGGCGAACACCTCGGCGTAACGATCGAGATATTGTTCTTTAAGGGCAGCCGATCCGTGAGCCATTACAATAGTGGGGAATGGGCCGTTACCCTTGTCCGGCACGTAGTGCCAGCCGCGAAGGGTGGTTCCTTCGGCGTCGAATTCGATGTCATTTCTCATGATTTGGCTCCCGTCACGCCGAAGCTGCGACGCGCTCGGTGATCGGCGACATCAATACGCTTAGCCTGGCATGGTATTTTTCCGGGGAAGCCATTGCGGCGCCGTTTGCGCTCTTGTCGCCGACAAAATGCGCGACATCAAAAACAGGCGGACCCGGTCTGGATTGCTTGTGGTTGGCAACGAGCAGCCCGGCTCGCGGATGCAACGTCACCGCATCGATAGGTTTGTCGAACTTGACAAGATCGAGCATGCCGTTTCCGAAGCGCCACTCATTGGTGACATCCCACAGCGGCTTGAAGACGACGCCCTTGCTTGCGTCGCGATCGATAGCCTCGGTCGACGGCATCCGATCAGTCCCGCGGCGCTCAGCGATACCACTGATGGCGAGATCAACGTCGGAAAACTCGTAGATCGCCAGATAGTCCGGCGTCTCCGTTTTTGTCTTAGTATCCAAGAGACGGTAACGCCGCGCCGCAGCAATACCCGGTATCGCGACCAGATCGTAGATGTGCCGCTTGGAATACCAATTGTTGAACTCCTGGTCCTGTCCAACCTTGGGCCGCGTAAAGACAAAATAGAAGCAGTTCGACACAACAACGCCCTCCGCAGACTGCGATCGGACGCGAACATTTCAGGTGAATACGAAATCGGCTAGCCCTTGAATGGGACAATGATTGTGACGGACGTTCACAAGCACGCACTCATCGGCTGGTATTGGGAAGCCGCCATGGGCTCTGCGAGAATTTCTGACACAGAAAATCGACAAATGTCCTGATCCGCAGCGATTGGTCAGGCTGCCGTTGATAGAGAGCAAAAATCGGCTCTCTCGCGTTTGCGGTAAATTCTGGAAGCACCTGCACGAGCGTACCCGCGCGAATATCTTCCGCCACAACGAAGTCCGCTACGCGAATAATGCCGACGCCACGCAAGGCCAATTCTCGCAACATCGGGGCCTGGTTCGACGTTGCGTTGCCGACGATCGGTCCGGCCTCAGCCTTGTCATTTTCGAACGACCAAACAATCGCGTGCGTTCGCACAGAGAAATTCAGACAATTATGGAAAACAAGGTCTGCTGGCCTCGCCGGGATACCACGGTTGCTCAGGTAAGATGGTGCCGCACATACAACCCAGCCGCTGTCGGCGATCTTCCGGGACACCAACGTGCTGTCATTAGTATGTCCAAACCTGAGAACGACATCGACACCCACTTCAACTGTATCGATTTTCTCCGTGCCTAACTGCAGATCGAGTCGGATCTGTGGGTTAAGGAGCAGAAACTCAGGAATGATTGGCGCCAACTGCGATAGTGCAAAGGATGGAAGCCCATAAACGCGAAGTTGGCCGCTAGGTGCTGCAGAGAATTGATCGACAAGATGATCAGCATCTTGCATTGCTTCGATAACGCGAGAAGCACGATGCAGCAATGCCTCACCCTCTTCTGATAGCCGGATCGAGTGCGTCGTCCGGTTGAAGAGCCGTGCGCCAAATCTTTTTTCAAGCCTTGCGACAAGCTTGCTTATCGCCGACGGGCTAAGGTCAAGAACTCGACCTGCTGCCGAAAAGCTACCGCTTCTCGCAATTTGGACGAATGCCTCTAGTTCCTGGAAGCGGTCCGCTCGCATATTTCTAACTCACGCGTGGGCTGTGATATGCGAAGTTTTAAACGCGATAGCAAAACGGACCAATAGACTTGCGTCTTGTTCATACACGTGATGTTGCGGCGCACACCTGAGGCCTTTCCTACTAAGTCCGAAGAAGCTAAGGGAACGCAGAAGCCTCGAACGCGACTGCAGCCGGCTGACAAGTCTTTGCGCATTCGATCGTTTGACTTTTGCTGCAGATCACAACGGCGACAATAGCAATTGACCTGCCCGGTAACGTCAAGCCGCACAAGGTTTACAAGTTATAGCTGGATAGATTCTGCATATTCCATCATCAGCTTCAGGCCTCGATTGCAGCCGACCAAAGCAGCATCTTGCATATCTGCTTTTCGCCACTGCGCGACTGTTTCGACTGAAGGCCCTTCAGCAAAAAACGCTTATTGCTGGGACAAGGCTGCGGCCTCGGCAGCGCAATTCGACATCGAAGTTGATGGCGCCGTCTTTGCCGCATTCACCTCCGCCTCCGCTGCTTTGAGATCGGCAAGAAAGGCCGGATCGGTCTGCAGCCGCGCCACGGTGGCCGCTGCCATGATCCGCCCTGCATCGACATCGCTCTGCCAATGAGCGTTGCAGATCACCCGGCTCTGACCGAAGTCAAGACCGCGTCTGAACAGTTCGTTTGATCGCTCGGGATTGATCTGTGAGAAAACCAACGCCCATCCCCACCCGGCAGCCGTATGGCCGGAGGGGTAGGAGCCGTCTCCTCGTAAGATTGCTTCCTGATCCGCCCTGCATGTCGCTTCCTCATGGGCGACGAAAGGCCGAACGCGATTGTACTTGTTCTTCACACCGTAAGTGGAAAGACCGAAGTCGGACAATACCTTCTGCATCATGGCATAGAGCCGAGGGGTCTGCGTTTCGTTGATCTTGATACCCATCGCGCAGGAAAAGTTGTCGGCCGCCTGCGGGAAGGCGAGATCGGCATCAGTGAAGGCAAGCTTCCAGCGGGCGGTACCCCGCAGCGGAATCGTCGCCTTACGTGCTTCTTCGTCCCTGGCCAGAGCCGCCGAACCCTTTTCAGGGGGCGCGCCCAGCAGTTCCAAGCTGTTCGGCAATTCGGACGATTTCAGATAACCGGGTGCGATCTTGAAATGAGGGTCAGTGACTTTCGGCTGAGCTTCGCTTGATTGCGCGACGACCTGCCCGCAAAACGCGATCAGCACGAAAATGGACGCACCTGCGGATCGAACCAAGTTCGCAGTCATAGATATTCTCCATTCATTTCAATATTGCCGAGATCATCAAGTGGCCGGAAGTTCAATGAAATGCAGGTCCCGACCATCCAGCCGAGCCGCTCCTTCAATGGTGAGTGCAAGTCAAAAGCGGTAAGTTGCTGCAACGGCGGGACCGTGCAGGGTCACGTCGTACGAGAATCCGTCGCTGCGATAGTCGACGTACAGCGCGCGATAGCCGGCTTTCAACGTCCAGTTTTCATTCCATACATAGTTGACCGTGCCCAATGCCTGCCACGTAAGGCGTGAGCCGACGCCGAAGCCGCCAACGTCGCCTGCGACCGTCAAGCTCCATGGGCCGCCGAGCTTCAATCCGAGCCGGGCACCAAAGGTGGGGTCCACCCACGTCTCGGATTGGCGATGATCGATGTGAAGATTGGCCAGACCAGGTTGGATTTCCAGCTTGTTGTTCAGATTCCAGAACCGGATGCCTGCTCCCACATCCAGCGAAAGAACCGCATCCTCATAAGCCCGGTAGAGGGCGGCGCCTTGAATGGTCGTGCTTTGGGAGCGCACCTTCAGCGATGAGAAGAACGGGCCAGGCAGGCTGCCTCCGGCCGTAACCTGACCAAATTGCCCGTCGACCAGAAAACTCCACCGATCGGCACGCATCTCTGCGGCAATCATCATCCCGCCGTCCAATTCCTTGAGTACATCTCGGAAACGCAGGCCGATGTCTGCTGCCGGCAGCGGCGGGAACGTCGCACTCTTTCCGTCAATCGCGGTTGCCCAGAGATAGCTTGTGACGGAAAAGCTTGGTGCTGATGCGATGACAGGAGTGCGCGGCGAGCCGTGCTGTGGGAGATCGGAGGCCCAAGCTGGCATGTGCAATGATGCCAACGTCAACCCGATGACGAGATAGCGCACAACTTCCCCTGACATTGATGTCTTTACCTTGGCACTTCCACAGCATCACCGCCTCTACACACGGCCACAAGACACTCGAGGAGGTGAACCGGCGGGCGATCGGACGGCGCCGATCGTGCGCACTGCGTCGTGTTTACTTCATCTTGATTCCCGCCGCGGCGCGCGCGTCCTTGAAGACAACGGCGATCGCCTCGATAATCTTTTTGCTCGGATTGGCCTTGCAATACACGATCACCTCGTGCTCGAGTTCTTTCCCTCGCTTGATGTTCAAAAGGTGCTTGCGAGCAAGGCCATTGTACCAGCCGCTGTACCAGCTAGTGAGCATGTCCGCATCTTGCTGCCATGTGCCGGCGAGCTGAGCGCACGTCAGCTTCTGAACGTCCAAAAACCCATTGGCGTCGGCGTAGGTACTGAGGTCGGTCTGCGCGCGCGCCGCTTCCATCGATGTGACGCCGATGACCGCTGCGATGATCAGTGTTCTGAGCATAATGATTCCAATTCCATTTGCGGATGATCAGGAAGGGCAACAGAAAGCCGAGCCCATACTGACTTATGAGAAGCGGATGGCACGGGCTCGCGGAACACTTCGTGCATACGCAGATCGCCAGTCTTGCCATTTCGTGCCAATTGAAATGCAGCGACCTCCGCGAAAGCCAATCCTTTGACGCTTAGATTAAGGGCTTCGCCTCCGGGAGTTTCCACTTGCCGCTGGCAAGGGGTTGCTCCGGACGATAAAGCCGGACGGTGTAGTTCCAGCCTTCAACGATCGGCAGACAGTTCGGGATCTTGCCGTCACAGCCGCCGAACTGGACGGTCACCGAGCCGTCCGCATTCTTCTTCGCGGTGATGTCGTTGATCGAATAGGCATTGTAGGCGTTTTTCTCGAAGAAGCCTTTTGCATTGTAGACGCTGATCGACCAGAAAGCCTTTACCGGCACAGTCTTTGGCACATTGAGGGTGTAGACCGTTTTGCCGTCGTTTTTCGCGGGAGTGAAACTCGGGTACATGGCGTCCTTTTCCGGAATGCCACCCCATCCGGAGGCTGTGCCAATTAAGTGCTGGATCGGATCGACCTGGCCGCGGGCTCCAAAGGAACCGTGATACGACGCCTGATGTTTTGCTAGCGTGAGCAGCCCATTGCGGATGTCTGTGAGGTCTCCTTCATCCCAGTTTGGAAGGTCGAGCTTGCCTGTTGCCTTCTGGCTGACCTTGATGGCGTCCTGAAGCTTGTGGACCTCGCCGAGATCCTTCGGATCGTTGGGATCAACCAGCGTCCGGACAGCGACGAAGGCATATCTGGTGCCAACCGATTTCTGCGTCAGCACAACCGGTTTCGTTCCGTAGGCGACGATTGGCAGGTAGTGATCCTGATCGACGACCATCATCGACATATAGCGCTTGCCCGCGTCAGGCAGCGAGAGCGTTACCGGCCCGCCGGCAAGATCAAACACAGCAAACGAATAAAGCGTATCCCGGTTCATACGGATGACCGTTTGCTTATCGATCGATACGGGCTCCCGGGAGTGCTTAAACTTGCCCAGTCCGCCTATGTCCTTTGCATTGGCTGCGAGGTAATGGTCGGTCTCAGCGCGGGCGAAATTGTCAACGGTGACCGGCATTTTGCCGCCTGGCGCCTGGGCAAATGCTCCACCGGTCAGTGCGACTGAAGCAAATGCGAGACTGATCCCAACCGACCGGAGCATGGATATACCTCTTCATTCAAAACCGTGCTGAGTAACGGCGTGGGACCATTCCGCAAGGCGCGGCACGGACAACTCAAATGCCACCTAACCGATCATTGCCTGATCGGCATCCGAACTCTGTTCGGATCGTTTTGAGAATAAGCAGATCGCCAGTCTTGCCATTTCGCGCCAATCGCTAGCGACCGCGCTATCTGCAGATAAATAATTACTGCGGCGCACACCGCGATTGCTTTTGACGTTTCTGTCGCAAAGCCGACAGTCCGTAAATTTTTCGTCAAAGCGTCATGAAGAACCTCTGCGTCGCGTGGCGCTAACGCAACGGTAATTTGCAGACCGTTTGGTTATAAGCCGCCGACAATCGACGCCCGCAAAAGCGAGCATCGTTGCAGCCGCTCGACATGACGACCGCTACGATTTAAGACCGATGCATACCGGCAACAGAACGGTGAAATTCTCCAGGCTCGCCAGTAGCGATTCCGACGAAATTCTGGCTGATGAAAAGCATCAACCTATGGTCGCGGCGAGATCCAATGGCTAACATCCCTTTAACGCGTTGCCAGTTCCTTCTTCCTTTCGTCGGGATTCTTGACGAGATCGGTGCGCCGACGAGTTCGCTTCTGGAAAAGTTTCGGCTTCCGTCGTCGCTGGCGGAAAAGAGCGATCTCTACGTCCCGTTAATGCCGGCAATCCGCTTCATGGAAACTACCCAGAGAAGCCAGGGTATTGAAGAATTCGGCTTCCTGGCCAGCCAGCGGCTGCATTTTTCCCATCTGAGAGAGAAAACGCGGGCCCTGATCGCTCACTCTCCGACACTGCTCGTTGCTCTTCGGCACGCCTGCAGGTGGGCGTCGCGGGAAGATACAATTCTGAGCATGTGGATCGAACAGGATGCCGATCATATGCGGATCTGCAGCAAGCTCGTCGGGACAACCGGGCTCCGGCATCTGGAGCACGCGCAATGGATCCAGAACATTTTCGCCATCTACATCGTCCGGCAATTCGCAGGGCCGGACTGGATGCCGGCGACGATCGCCTTTGAAGCTCGCTATACGCCGAGTCTGGCGACGCAATCGGTCTGGCCAAATGTGCGATTCCTGTCGGGCCAGCCTGCCGCCTGGATCGACGTGCCGATCTCGCATCTGAGCCTCGCTAACCGCTCGAATGAAATAGGTCCTTCGCCGCGCGATGACGAGGATGGCCCTTCTGGTTATGACATCGTTGAACTACTTAGTTTGATGCTGCCGTCCTATCTGGACGAAAGAATTCCAGCTCTTGCTGAAGTCGCGGAGATGGCGGGCGTCAGCACGCGAAGCTTTCAACGTAAGCTCTCGCACGTCGGCCTTACGTATTCAGATCTACTCGACACCGTCAGATATGAGAACGCGAGCAAGCTCTTGCGTGACACTGATTCCAAGGTTATCGAAATCGCGTTTTCTTCTGGCTACGCGGATCCGGCACACTTCAGCCGCGCCTTCCGTCGAATTGCCGGTGTTACCCCGCGGCAATTTCGCGAGCAATCGCGGCTACGATAAGCGCCGCCCACAAGCGAACATCGCCAAGGTCGCCTATGGGTCATGAGCGGACCTGTGCTCGCGACATTTTCGACGCGCGTTCCTGCCGCCGCCGAATGCGCGGAAGGTCAACTGAGCCGCGTAACTTTCAGAATGTTCGCCTCTATTGGATCGCGGACCTCGCGTCAGAAATCGCACCAGGTCAGAGAAGTGCCAAGACCGGAAGTCGTCGCGGAAGGCGCTATCAATGAAGCTCGCCGAGCAAGGCCTTGGCGTTTCGCAGATCGCTTGTGTCAAAACCTTCGGTGAACCAATCATAGATCGGGGCGAGAAGGTCATGTGCCATTTGCCGGTTGCCCTGATCTCTCAAGAGCCGCGCCAGACTCGTGGCCGCGCGCAATTCCCACGACTTTGCCTGCTGTGCTCGCGCAACGGTCAGCGAATGCTCGAAATACGCCTGCGCCTTCGCGACGTCCCGCTGCGGCGGCTTGAGCGCGATTTCACCGGCAACACGATGAGCCTCGGCTTCGCACCATCTTTCCTTGGTTGCTTGCATGGCCGTCATTGCCTCGCCGATGCAGCGCCAGGCATCATCGAACTGGCCTGAATCCGCGTGGGCGATTGCCAACATGAACTCGTGCTCGGGCGTAAATATTGTCGATCCGGCCGACCGCCACAAATCGATACCGGACGTGACGATCTCGACTGCCTTCGCGGCTTCCCCCGTGAGGGTTAGGATATAGCCCCGCCGTAACACCCCTTCCGCCTTTCGGAACGGGGCGCGTTTTTCCTCGGCCATGACGACAAGTTCTTCGAGCTGCTCATTTGCGGCGTCGTAATTTCCACAATAGGTATTAATAAGAATCGGGAAATTCAGGGTGAACATCAAAGTGGCAGCATGTTCAATCTGGCGCGCTTCCATGAGCGCACACTCTGCGTCTTTGAGCGCAGCTTCAGGATAACCGAGCAGCCACAAGGCCATCGAACGAAAGCCCAGGCACGTCACCCGGAGGTCCTGGCCAAATCGCGTCATCAATCGCCGGTGCTCGGCGGGACGGTAAAGGGCGAGCGCTTCATCGTAGTGCGCTCTGGCCTCAACGAGGTTCCCCATAAACGCGAGCGTACTCGCCATGGTGCGGTGTCCAACCATAAGCGGCACCGCCGTTCCCTCCTTCTCGCCAAACGCCAGAAACCGCGCGGCGAGTTCTCGCGCAACATCACCATCAAAGCTTATGAAACTGACGATCCACTGACCAAAGAGGGCTGAGAGTACCAAAGAAGGGTCATCGGGAGATTCTCCGAGCCGTTCTGCTTGCTCGATCAACGCCCTCACCTGGGCCACGGCAGCCTTGGTTTCGGGCGCGCCATATCCTTTGACATGCATGAGCGTGTTCAAGAGCGCGACTTGCAAAATGATCTGCTCGCGCCGCAGGTCAGGCGTACTGGGCAGGGTTGCGATTTGCGCGAGGGCTTGGCTAAGTTGTTCTGCTCCTTCGACCAGCGCCGAGCGCTCCTGCGACCGCTGTCCCGCCCTGCCCCATAGTCGCGCTGACTTCTCGATCAGATCGGCTTTTGTGTAGTGACGCGCGAGCAGCTCGGGTTGGCTCTCGGCTATTTCTGGGAACTGACTTTCGAGGATTTCGGCAATGCGCGCATGGAGCACACGCCTCGGCTCCCGCAGCAGCGTACCGTAGGCCGCGTCTTGCACGAGCGCATGCTTGAACAGGTAGCTCGCATGTGGCGCTGTGCCTTGTCGAAACAACAAACCCGCCGCAATGAGCCTGTTGATGTCGGAAACCAATTCTGTCTCCGGCTTTCGCACGACCGCAGCCAGCAGCGTGTGAGGAAATTCCCGGCCGATCGCCGCGCCGACCTGCGCCACGTCTTTCGCGGAGCCCAGCCTGTCGAGCCGCGACATCAACGAAGCCTGCAGACTTGCCGGAACCGCCACGACGGACGCTGGCGTCCCTGCGACGGCCTGCTGCGCTTCACCCTCACCCCCCTCATCCAGCACCGCCTTGGTCATCTCCTCAACGAACAGTGGAATGCCGTCGGTGCGCTCGACGATGTCCTGGCGGATGCCCGCCGGCAGCGACCGGCTGCCGACGACTCCCTCGATGAGGGAATCGATGTCGCGCCGCGTCAGCCGATTGAGGGTCAGCGCGGTCACGTGCGGCCGTCCGATCCACGGCGGGCTGAATTCCGGCCTGAAAGTAAGAACGACCAAGAACCGGCGGTTCACAGCCAGATCCACCACCCGGGCAAAATATTCGAGACTGGTTGGATCGGTCCAATGGGCATCTTCGAAGATCATCAGCACCGGATTGATCCGGGCCAGCGCTTCGAGTTGCGAGCCAAGAACTTCCAACGTTTTCTCTCTGCGCATATGCGGCTCAACTTCAACCGCCGGGTAACGTCCATCGTTGGGCGGCGACAGCATCTCGGCAAACAGCGCCGCATCCTGGGATGACGTCGAGCTTTGCGCCAGCAGCGCGTCAAGCTTGTCCGCTTTCGCTTGCGGGCTGTCATCGTGAGCAAAGCCGGCGGCCCGCATCATCTGACCGATGATCGGATAGAGCGCACTGTCGGTATGCTGCGGCGAGCAGAAGTACTGCAGGCGCATGTGCGGCTCGCGAGCAAGCTGTTCCAGCAGCGCAACAGTAAGCCGCGATTTGCCGATTCCCGCTTCGCCAGAAAGCAGCACCACCTGACCTTCGCCGCTCTTGGCCCGGGACCAGCGCCGAAACAGCAACTCAAGTTCTTCTTCCCGTCCGACAAGGGCAGAAAGTGCGCCGGCGTGGAGCGCCTCAAAACGGCTTTCCACCGCGCTGGGCCGCACTGCCGCCCACGCTCGTGCCAACCCGGCAATACCCTTGAGGTCAGAAGTCCCAAGGTCCTCCAGCTCGAACAGGTTTCCGACAAGCCTGCGCGTGTCGTCGGCCAAGACCACCATGTTGGGCGCCGCGATACTTTGTAATCGAGCAGCAAGGTTCGGGGTCTCACCGACGATGCCGCGCTCCTGCGCCTCGCCAGACCCGACCAGATCGCCCACCACCACAAGACCAGTGGCTATGCCGACACGGACTTGCAGAACAGGCGACGCTTTGAGCGCTGCGAGCCCGGCGATCAAGTCCAATCCAGCCCGTACGGCGCGTTCTGCATCATCCTCGTGCGCCTGTGGATAGCCGAAATAGGCGAGCACGCCGTCGCCCATATATTTTGCCACGAACCCGTCGAAGCGCCGCACCGTCTCTGTGACGCACTTCAGGTAGGTTGAAATGATGTCTCGTAAGTCCTCAGGGTCCATGCGTACTGAGAGTTCCGTCGAGCCGACCAGATCGGCGAACATGACAGTGACCTGACGGCGTTCAGCGGAGTCCGAGATCTTCGGCGCCATGGAAGCAGCAGAGGGTTCAGGTGCAGCCTGCGACGCGGCCGAAGGCTCGCTGATGGCAGCAAGGATTTTCCGCCGGTGCCCGAGTGGAATACCGATATCCTTAAGGTCTTGGTCAGCCAGATGCGGGAGTACGGAGACGTCAATTTCATTTTCGGCAAAACGCTGCGCGTATTGCCCGAGACCAAGTCGCCCAAGCCAGTCGGCAATCTCCTGCACAACGCCTCCCGATTAACAGGCTCGTACTCAGCAGCGGCAGAGTGGATAGCTTACACTTTTTGCAAGCCAAATGCAGTCGATTTCGTGCGCTGTAGCGCACGTCTGTTATGGGACATTGGTAGACATCCTACGCGGTTCGCTGATCGACGACGTGTGACCTACTTCTTTTGCTGCTGCATCGCTTTGTGCAAGATCGTGTAGACCTGTTTCGCATCTGCAATCCGGAAGAACTGGATGCCGGCGCTTTGGTCAGAGCCATAGTATGAGACGCGCTGGTAAGACGTAGATGGCTGATCCCCGAAGTAAATCGTGCCGCTGCGATCCGGGCGCTCTTCAAGCTTCAAAGTATTGAGGGAGGATAAATATATCGACTGCACGGAGCGACGCCGCATGCCCGACAAGATGATAGCGCGCCGATCCGTGACGCCGTAGATCAATCGAGATCGGTACCAAAGGTCGGCGAAGAAGCGTCCAACGAACATGTAGACGCCGATCCCGATAAACAGCAGACCCGCCGCGACGAACAACGGCAATGGCCCCGGTGCCTTTGTTGATTTTGGCCAGAAACTGAAGAGCGCGATGCCGAGCCACACCGCACTGAATGGGATGAGAAACCAATCCTGCCGCGTAAACGCGATCCCCTGTGCTGGGCGACCCGTCCAGAGCAGCTTCTCGCCCGAATCCAGGTGCGAGCGGAGTTCGTCTTCTGATGCAGCCACGACACGCCTCGCATGGAGCCTTACGCCATCAGGCTCCGAACACAGCTTGGTACGTGCGGCCACCACCTTACTCTCTTCTAACTCTCAAGCCCAGACTGTTCTGACCAAGCGCGTCTCGGTGGCAGGGAAGACTGCTCGTGTGAGTGATTCCCGCCGTCACGCCGGAGAGAGGCGGGATGGGATATCTCCGGGTCGGCGGGCAATCTTTCCCGTGGGTCATTTAGTGACATCCCACAGTCCGCCGATAACCGATTTCCGACAACGCGCTCCGGCCGCCGCCGAACGCGCGCAAGGTCAATTAAGCCGCGTAACTTTCAGATTGAAGTTATTGGCAACGGCCAGTCCATTTCATCTTCTGTAGGCAGACTTAAACGTCAGAAATCGCGCGAGGTCCGAAAGTGCCAACTGCGGACCAAATTCGGCATCGCAGCTAGACGACGCTATGTGCCAATACGACATTCCGGGCCACAGGTGTCAGCTCGTCCGAATTCCGACAAAATGCCTGCGCTTGCTAAAATTCTAGGCAGTGTTGCAGGATAGAGACAGACAGGGTACCAGCGCAGGTTTAAAGATACCATTGTCATTAACTTTTGGAATTGGTGGAATCGAATGAAAAGAATTGTTTTTGCTACGACCCTAATTGCACTCTCATCCGCTTCTGCCATGGCAGCCGATTTGCCTGCCCGCACTTATACCAAAGCGCCTCCGATCGTTGCATCCGACTGGACCGGATTTTATGCGGGTGTGAACGTTGGTTACGGTATTACGGACTCCGCTGCCACGTCTTCGGTCAGCCCGGCTCCGGGCGTGATCTTCGCGACAACGGCCGGGAACGTCTCTGCCGGTGGTGTCATCGGTGGCTTTCAGGCTGGTTACAATTGGCAGGTAGCGCCGACTTGGGTGTTCGGTCTCGAAGCCGACATTCAAGGAGCGGATCAGAAGGGCGGAATTTCCGGATCCACCATTCTTCTTGGGCCGAACAACTTCTTCGCTACGGACTCGCGCCTCAATTATTTCGGTACCGTCCGCGCACGTCTTGGCTGGTTGGCCAATCCCTCAACGCTTCTCTACGCAACGGGCGGCTTTGCTTACGGCGAGACCGAACTGAACCTGAATCGCAATTTAGTTTCAGCCGGCGGTTTGGCTACGAGCGTCTCCTCTCGCAGGACGGACACTGGCTGGACGGTAGGCGGCGGCTTGGAAACGAAAATTTGGGGCAATTGGACCGCTAAAGCTGAATATCTCTATGTGCAGCTTGATAATCGGAGCGCTTCCGTGCTCGACGCTGGTGCTGGCCTAACCCAGATCGGCTCGGTCGACTTCAAAGATCACATCGTGCGAGTCGGCGTGAACTACAAGTTTGGTAATTTCTGAGCCGACGTCCTAAGGTGAAGACTAAAGCCCGGCCTCGTGCCGGGCTTTTTTGTTACTGGAACGACCCACCGTTCGAGGCAATTCTTGTCGTTTTACTTGATGGGGCGACAAAACTTGCTCCATCGTCCGCGGGCGGAGCAGGTTGCTGCAAAGCGATGCTCGGTACTTTCCGTATTTTAGCCCGGTGTCCTAAATTGAATGAGCCGCGAGGTTCGCTCAACTCATCAACCGAATAGCCGCTTTGGGTCATTAGTGGACCTGCGCCCACCGACATTTTCAACGACACTTTCCTGCCGCCGCCGAACGCGCAAGGTCAATTAGGCCGAGTAGTTTCGGGGACGCTCGACTGGTCGCTCCTCCCGCGAAAACTTTGCGCCTCTGCGGTATGGCGGACCACTAAGTGCGCGTCGGCCAGTGCCGCTCACGAAACCAGGTGCGATACTCCGACGACATCTTCGCGCGTTGCGCCTGCGGCGCTTGCCGCTTGCACGTCGCGGCCTCATCGGTGTTTTCCCGCGCGCCCCACCGCAGTTCGGCGCAGTCGTTCGGATTGTAGGCCATCTCGAAAGCCGGCATCCGATCGATGACGTCCTTCAGCGACAGCGTCCATTGCGAGCCATCGCTGCGGGTATAGGATATTTTGCGCGAGGCAAGCTCGGAGGCCAGCACGCCCTGCAATTCGCTCTTCACGGCCTCAACGCTCTTGCCTGCCGGCACCGCATAGCGCGCCGCCCGCCGTACGAAACGATCCGGGAATCCGCGCACCACATCGATCGCAATCAGCAGACGGAAATCGCGCGCCGGCGTGGAGTAATCCTCCCAGGCTCCTGTCGTCTGGAAGATCGAGGGGCCGTTCGGCATCGCGATCTCGCCGGGTTTCTTGTCCTGATATTTTCGGCCGTTCTCCACCGAGGTGACGCGTGTCTTCACCTGCTCGTGGAGACTCGCAATGGCGTCCGACATCGCTTTCACAGGGTCGAGTGGATCGGGCGACATCACGTCATCCATGCGATCGTAGAAGTCCTCGACACTCATCTGCGACTGATCGAGCGAGAAATCGCCGTAACTTGGATTTTTGGCGATTTCGGCGTTGGCCAGCCGCCGCAGCGGGCCGTTCCTGTCGCGCACGATCGGCCGGAAGTGCTTGAAGCCGGAGCTGCCGAGCGCGGGATCGTGGGCGAACAGAAAATTGCCGCGCCAGAACCGCTTTCGCGTGATCGATCCATCAGGCTCGGCGTCGACGGCGAGGAACACGCCGGGCTTGCCGTCCAGCTCCGGCACACGGTGCACCAGCATCAGCACATGACCGTAGGGGTCGGCATACACGGTGCCAGGGCGCAACGCGTGCTGCGTCAGCGCGACAGTGTAGAAGTCCGTATTGTCGTCGCTCCCCGCCACACGCACCGCGCCGGTGTGCACGACGTCGCCGACGTCCCGCAAATATTCGCCAAACGTGGCCGGGCGCTTCGGCTTCGGCGGCTCCGGCGGAGTGACTGGCGACAGCGCCGGCATTTCGTCTGGCTGCGCCCCGGCGAACAACCCCAGAATTTTCGGCTTTGACTTTGGCATCGTCGGTGTCGGCGTCGCGGGCGCGACCGATGCGATATCCGATTCTGGCGGCGCCGGCGGACGCGTGACCTCGGGATGCTCGATGTCGAACCACTGATAGCACCTGGGCGGCTTGCCGCCGGTGCCGCGCGAGCAATTCGAATAGCCAAACGGCAGACCCATCTTGTAAGCGAAATAGGCGCGCAGAAAGTAGACGAAGTCGGCGCAGTCGGGGCGAAGGCCCGAGCGTGCGTCGTCTTCACCGCGGCCCAGATAGTTGAACAGGAAATTGCGCGACCGGTCGTGCAGCACTTCGTGCCACACCTTCCACGACAGATCCTGGTCCGGCGGCGCGTCGAACAGCTTCTCGATCCACGCCGAGAACAGTGTTTCCGTGGTGGCGTTCCAGCTGCCACGCACCCGCCAGAAGCTATCCGGCGGCGTTGCCACAGGCGCAGGCTTGCGCGCGCTCACGACGATATCGCGTGTGATCGTTCGGCATTCCGCCGGCCCGTGGTTGAGCACCAGCGTCGCGTGCCAAGTGCCTGCGGCCGGCGCCGCAATCTCGGCATACCAGGAATAAGGCGACCCGCCGTGCCGCTCGGCCGACTTGGCTGCGATGCTCCCATCGGGCGCGGCCAGCGATAGCATGCCTTCGACCGGCGTCTCAGTGACGACCATGACGCGCAGCGGCGCGCCCTTCCACGGCGAGAGCGGCGAAGGCAGGACCGTAAGCTCGGCCAGGTCCTTACAGATGCCGGTTGTCGCTTGGGCCGGCGACTCCACTGTTGAGAACAGCAGAATGAAAAATACACCCGCGATCAGCAACCATGCCGTCGCAGCAACAGTCAACCGGCGCGCGAGAAGCATTTGGATATGACCTTGCTGGAACGTCCCCGAACTGCATTCGCCCCCGCCAAGCGGGCTGAATTCCAGAATACGAATAAGGCGGGCATGAGTCAGCCTATTTGTGGGCGACTTTGCGATCAACGACGAGTTCCTGCCGCCTGCGAAAGCGCGGAAGGTCAATTAAGCCGCGCAACGATAGGATCGCGGACCCAACATCAGAAATCGCATCAAGTCCGAGACGTGCCAACCCCGGAATACCTATGCCGTGCCGTGAGATGTGACAAACCGCCTGTTGGAGTGATCCCTTGCTGGTCTCCGCACTTTCCGATTCAGCGGAACCCCATTAGACTTTGCATGATTGTGGGGCTGATTTTGGAAGTCATTGCGAACGTTGTGATCGCGAATGCCGTGATTGCGAACATATCGGCTAAAAATTCAGAATGATTTTCCAGCGCGCAGCAAAGCGTGCGGCGGATTTTGACTTGTTGATTTTCGAGGCACTGGGAATGACCGGCAGGAATGCGACCATGGCGAAGCTATCGCCTGCGCTGCGGAAGGGGCTTTTGGCCTCGACTGCTGTTGCGTCCGTGCTGATGGGCAGCGAAGCGGCCCGCGCCGCCTGCGATCCCGCCGCCGCCGACAACGTCACCGCGACTTGCACCGGCACCACTATCAATCAGGGCACCGGCGCTCCCGGCACCAGCCTTGACGTCAACGGCTACGGCAACTTCCTCCTCAACAATCTCAATGTCACGATCATGCCCGGGGCAAGGGTCGCCGGATTCAACGCCGGCATCGGTGCCAACACGGCCACCGTCGCCAATTCCGGCACCGTCACCGGAGACTCCTCCGGCATCTATGCCGCCAACACCGTCACCGTGACCAATTCCGGCACCATCGCAGGAGCAAACCTCTACGGCATCCTTGCCGGCACAGCCAATGTGACCAACTCCGGCACCATCACCGGCGGCGATTACGGCATCCGGGCAAGCACAGCCAATGTGATCAATTCCGGCACTATCACGGGAGCAGACTTCGCCGGCATCCATGTCAACAATACAGCCACCGTGACCAATTCCGGCTTCATCACCGGAGGCGACAACGGCATCCGGGCCAGCACAGTTGATGTGACCAATTCCGGCATCATCACGGGGACAGACTTCTACGGCATTTATGCCATCAACACAGCCACCGTGACCAACTCCGGCCTCATCACCGGCGGCGACTACGGCATCTGGGCCAGCACAGCCAATGTGACCAATTCCGGCACCATTACAGGAACAGGGCCCTACGGCATCCATGTTACCGACACGGCTACCGTGACCAATTCCGGCGCGATTATCGGGGGCGACTTCGGCATCTCGGCCAGCACAGCCAATGTGAACAATTCCGGCACCGTCACCGGGGGCACCCGCGGCATAAATGCCCTTGTGACAGCCAATGTAATCAACTCCGGCCTCATCACCGGCGGCAACTACGGCATCGTTGCCAACACAGCCAATGTAACCAACTCCGGCACCATCACCGGCGGCGATTATGGCATCCGGGCCGATACAGCCAATGTGACCAACTCCGGCACCATCACGGGAGCAGCCTTCTCCGGCGTCAATACCGACAACACAGCCACCGTGACCAACTCCGGCTCCATCACCGGCAGCGACTACGGCATCCGGGCCAGCACAGCCAATGTAACCAATTCCGGCACTATCACCGGGGGTGGCCGCGGCATCAGTGCCGACACGGCCACCGTCGCCAATTCCGGCAACATCAGCGGGGGCTTCTACGGCATCTATGCCACCACCCTCACCGTGACCAATTCCGGCACCATCACAGGAGCAAACCTCTACGGCATCTCGGCCAGCACAGCCAATGTGACCAACTCCGGCACCATTACCGGCGGCAGCTACGGCATCATTGCCGGCACAGCCGATGTGACCAATTCCGGCACCATCAACGGGGGCAACAATTCCGGCATCCGGGCCACCACAGCCAATCTGGCCAATTCCGGCACCATCACCGGGAGCATCGACGGTGTCAGTCTCATCACCACTGGCAACGTCATCAATTCCGGCACCATCGTCGGCGCAGGCGGTACGGCAATCCGCTTCAACGCCGGTGGCACAGCCGCCTCCGACAGCCTCAGTATTTTGCCCGGCGCGCGGTTCGGCGGACTGGTGAACTTTGGCGGCGGCGCGGACAAAGTGAATTTCGGACCGGGAAGCTGGATTCTCGACACCGCTAACTTCAACGCCGCGCTCTCCACCATCACCACGTCGGGCAATCCGTATGTCGTGACACCCAACAAGATTATCGTCGCCGACCTCTCCGGCTTCGGCACCATGAATCGTGCCGTGATGGACATCACTGGCTGGATCGCGTCGGTACTGCCCGACACACCGGTGTTCGCGCCGACACAGGGCGGTGCGGCCAATGCCTTTGCCGCCATCGAAAGCGCAGCGCCTCGTTTTGACCATGCCTTTGGCACCGTCTCCGAAGCCATGGTGGTCGGAGCGATGGCGTTCGCGCCGACGACGCCGGTGTTCAAGGGCGGCGCGGTCACCGACCGCGACGGCAACAGCGTCTGGGCCAAGAGCTTTGGCGGACGGCGCGAACAGACGACCGACGGCAGCTTCATCGGCAGCGTGACGATCGGCTACGGCGGCGCCATCGGCTATGACCGGCAAGTCACGCCGGACACTCGCCTCGGCGGCTTCATCGGCGGCAGCACCAACGAAACCAGACTCGATCTCAATGCCGGTCAAATCAACACCGACGCCGTATTCGGCGGGCTCTATGCCCGCAGCTTCTTCGGCGCGAGTTTCCTTGATCTCGCGCTGATCGGCGGCAAGCTCGACAACACGTCCGCGCGCAACATCGGCGGCGGACTCACCTTCGAGACCGCCCGCGCGACCTATGACGGCTGGTTCGTCAACCCGTCGATGACGCTCGGCCATCGCTTCGCCTTCAACAACGGATACACCGTCACGCCCGCGCTGAAAGTACGCTACGTCACCGCACAGTTCGGCGGCTACACCGAGACCGGCTCCAGCGCCAATCTCACGGCAGGTGACCGCAACATGCAAGCGTTCGAGGAGCGTGCGGAGGTGACGCTGGCCAACACCCATGCCTTCAACAATGGCAGTCGTCTCGGCGTCCGCGTGACCGGCGGCGTGCTGGCGCTGCAGTACACCGGTGATGCTACCGTCAACATCGCGTTGGTCGGACAGAACTTCATCGCCGCAACACCGGACAAGCAGACCGTGTTCGGCCTGTATGGCGGAGCGGGTTTAGACTGGCAGCTCGGGCGCATGGCGCTGTTCGCCACCGGTGAAGTCACCGGCATGAACGACAACGCCACCACCTTCACCGGCAAGGGTGGCGTGCGCGTGGTGTGGTAGGTGCGACGCTTCATAACCAAGCGTAACGCCCTAGGCCGGGACAGCGATACCTGCGTCACGGCTCCCGCGATGTCCGCTGTTCATGGCGTCAAGGACAGGCGAGCATCAACTTATTGGAATGTGAGAACCACTTTCCCTTTGGCGTGTCCGCTTTCGACGTAGCCGAGAGCTTCAGCAATTTTCGCAAACGGATACGTTCGGTCGATGGTGACCTTCAGTTTTCCCTGCTCGATGAGTTCGGCAAGCAGAGAGAGGTCGCTACCGCTTGGATGCATGAAGAGATAGCGATAGCTGACGCCTGCACGTCGCGCCCGGGCTCGGATGTTGTAGCTCAAGAGCCAGAAGATGGCGGCAAGCGCGCGGCGGCCGCCGAGATCCCTGATCGCGGTTTGCGGTTCTGGCAGCGCGGCTACTGAGACGATCGTGGTTCCGGGCTTCATGATTCCGAACATCTGGTCCAGCGTCTTGCCGCCAATCAGGTCAAATCCCGCGTCAAATCTGTCGTCCACGCTGGATATATCCCGGACCGTATAATCGATCACCTCATCGCACCCGAGCGAACGCACCAGCGCTTCACCTCTCTTCGAAGCTGTCGTTGTCACATGTGCGCCGAGCCATTTGGCGATCTGAATGGCAAAGGTGCCGACCCCTCCGGCCCCGCCCGAGATGAACACTTTCTGTCCTGGTTTGACACGGAGTTCATCCCTGAGTGCCTGCAGAGCAGTCAGCCCCGCCAGCGGTACGGCCGCCGCAGCCGTGAAATCCAAAGTCCGGGGCATATGCGCAGCATCATCCTCGTCAACACATGCTTGCTCAGCGAATGCGCCGGCGCGATCTTTCGCGACCCGGGCAAACACGCGATCACCTACGCGGAACCGGCTGACCTGGCTGCCAACGGCAACAACTTCGCCCGCGAGTTCATTGCCGAGCACCAACGGAAGCTTTGATCGCAGGATTGCCCGCAGCTTTCCCTGCCGAATCTTGAAATCCACCGGGTTCAGGCCCGCAGCCCGTACGGCAACGAGAATATCGCGTGGCCCCTGCGTGGGCGCCGGGACATCCATCAACAGCGAGCCTTCAGGACCGCCGTAGTGCTTGAGAACGTATGCGCGCATGAGATCTCCGATCCCAAGATGGAGTGTGCCATATCGCCGACGGAACGCGAACCGGGAACACGATCAGATCGCGTCTCCCGTACCGTCGTTCCACATTGGTCACTATCTGGACTAATCATTATTTGGTCGCCTATGGGTCATTTAGTGACATCCCAAGGTTCGCTGATAACCGATTTTCGACGATGCGCTCCCGCCGCCGCCAAATTTTCGTAAAATCAATTGAGTGCATAACGCGACTGCCCTTCTCCTTCTCATGCTGTATTCGGCGGCAATCCCCGGCTAGTATGCATGTCCTTTCGTTGATGCCAGACTGTAAGGCTGTCCCTTGATTCGTCTTTACATTCGCGTTCTTGAATTGCTCGGCAAGGAAGCGCGGCTCGGCTGGTTTCTCGCCGGCGCGAACCTGCTGCTCGCCATCGCGCAGTTTGCCGAACCGGTTCTGTTCGGCCGCATCATCGATGTGCTGTCGGGCAACTCAAATCCTGCGGCGTCAGCTTTCGCGACAGCAGTCGGCGCAGCGCCGAACTCACCCTGGCCGCTGCTCGGCGCGTGGGTTGCCTTCGGTCTCTTCACGATCGTCATCAGCGCTTTTGTCGCGCTGCAAGCCGACCGCCTGGCGCATCGACAACGTCAGGCCGTGCTCACCGGTTACTTCGAACACATCATGCAGTTGCCGCTCACCTTCCACACCGGCACGCATTCCGGCCGCCTGATGAAAGTGATGCTGCAAGGCACCGATGCGCTGTGGCGGCTCTGGCTCAGCTTCTTTCGTGAGCACTTTGCATCGATCGTCTCGCTGATCGTGCTGCTGCCGCTGTCGCTGTACCTCAACTGGCGGCTCGCGATCCTGCTGTTCATCCTGTGCGTGGTCTTCACGGTGCTGACCACGCTGGTGGTCCGCAAGACCTACACTCTTCAGGAGCAGGTCGAAAATTATTACGGCGATCTCGCGGCCCGCGCTTCCGACGCGCTCGGCAATGTCGCTCTGGTGCAGAGTTTTGTGCGCGTCGACGCCGAGGTGCAGGGGCTGCGCGGCGTCGCCGATAAATTGTTGTCGGCGCAATTGCCGGTGCTGTCATGGTGGGCGCTGGTGGTCGTGATGACCCGCGCGTCCACCACCATCACCATTCTCGCGATCTTCGTGGTCGGCATCATCCTGCACGGTCAGGGCCAGGCCACCGTCGGCGAGATCGTGATGTTCGTGAGCTTCGCAACCATGCTGATCCAGAAGCTCGAACAGGTCGTGAGCTTCATCAACAGCGTCTTCATGGAAGCGCCGCGGCTGCGGGAATTCTTTGACGTGCTCGACGCAGTGCCTGCAGTGCGCGACATGCCGAACGCCATCGATCCCGGCCGCCTGCAGGGCCTCGTGGAATTCCACGACGTCTCGTTCTCCTATGACGGCAAGCGGCCCGCCGTCGAAGACGTCTCGTTCACGGCGCTGCCGGGACAAACCTTCGCACTGGTCGGAGAGACCGGCGCCGGCAAATCGACCGCCATCGCGCTGTTGCATCGCGCGTTCGATCCGCAATCCGGCATCATCAAGATCGATGGCATGGACGTGCGCGGCATGACGCTGGCGGCATTGCGCCGGAACATCGGCGTGGTGTTCCAGGAAGCGCTGCTGTTCAACCGCTCCATCGCGGACAACCTGCGGGTCGGCAAACCCGACGCCACCGACGAGGAATTGCGTGCGGCAGCCGAAGGCGCACAGGCGCTCGACTTCATCGAGCGCAGCGACCTGAAATTCGACACCAATGCCGGCGAGCGCGGCCGCATGCTGTCGGGTGGCGAACGCCAGCGCCTGTCGATCGCACGCGCGCTGCTGAAAAATCCGCCAATCCTGATCCTCGATGAGGCAACCAGCGCGCTGGACGCGGTCACCGAAGCCAAGGTCAACGCCGCTCTCGATACTGTGATGAAGGGCCGCACCACATTCGTGATCGCTCACCGTTTGTCCACGATCCGCAACGCGACGCGGATTCTGGTGTTCAATAACGGCAAGGTGATCGAAAGCGGAACGTTCGATGAACTGGTGGCGCACGGCGGCTATTTTGCCAGTCTGGCGAAGGCGCAGTTCATGGTTCAGGACAGCGCCCGTGCGGAATTACCCGCACCTGCGGGAACCGTTGCCACAAAGGCCAAGCGCCGGCCAGCAGGATAGTGTGGCCAAGATCTTGTGACCATCGCCGAACTTTGGCCTATTTCATGCTTGATTGAGCGCTAAGCCCCCTGTTCCGGAGCCCGCGCTCCGGTATAAGGTTTGACCTTGCCGCCGTCTGATTTGGCGACGCGGATTGCTCCTGACGACCGCATGCAACACGCCGAGGAAGGCCATGATCTTGTTCGCCGCTGGCGTGCATTCAGACACCGGAAACGGATAGTGGCATTGCTCCCTGCCCCGTTCCGGCTCACGCCGCTGCGACCGTTTCTCGTCGCGGCCATGCTGATTGCGGCCTTTGCGCCCCGCATGGCGCAGGCCGAGGCACTGCTGGTGATCGAGGCCGACACCGGAAAAGTTCTTCAGGCGGAAAACGCGACCTATCCGTGGTATCCGGCATCCGTCACCAAGCTGATGACGGCTTACGTCACGCTCAAGGCGGTGAAAGAAGGCCGATTAACGCTCGACAAACTGGTGACCGTGTCGCCGACCGCGGCGTCGCAGGCGCCCTCGAAGATGGGCTTCAAGCCCGGCACGCAACTCACCATCGATAACGCGCTCAAGATGATGATGGTAAAGTCGGCCAACGACATGGCGGTCGTGCTGGCCGAAGGCGTCGGCGGATCGATCGACGGTTTCTCCGCCGAAATGAACAAGAACGCGCAGCGGCTCGGCATGACGCAGACGAGCTACGTCAATCCGAACGGCCTTCCCGCCGATGGACAGATCACCTCGGCGCGCGACCTCGGCATCCTTGCCCGTGCGATCATCCGCGATCTGCCCGAATACGAATATTTCATGCACATCCCGGCCATCAAGTTCGGGCGGCGCATTACCCCGAACTTCAACAAGCTGATCGGCCGCTATCCCGGCGCGGACGGCATGAAGACCGGTTTCATTTGCGCATCGGGTTTCAACCTCGTCGCGACCGCGACGCGTAACAACAAGCGGCTGATCGCCGTGGTGCTCGGCGCGCAATCGTCCGCGCAGCGCGCGGTCAAGGCGGCGCAACTGCTCGAACGCGGCTTCGGCAGCAACAAGCTGTCCTGGCTCAAGCCTTCGCTGGGCACGGTCGATGCGCTGGCGCCGATCGACGCCGCGCCGCCGAATTTGCGCGACGAGATGTGCGGGCCGAAGCGCAAGCGGCCGGCCGCCGAGGATGAAGACGACGATACCGGCATCAGCACGGAGAACAATGACGCGGGCGTGTCGATGTTCACGGCCGGTCTTCAGGCTCCGAACATGAAGGCATCCGAGTTGATGGCGATGCCCGCCGCGGCAGTGGCGCCCGTGATCGTCTATACCGGCCCGGCCCGCACCGGCGCGGCCGTTCTCGAAGCCGACGCGGCGGAAGCCGCCGCACAGGCGGCATCTGTTGCCAAACGGAAGAAGGGCGCCAAACCGAAGGTGGCCGCCGCCAAGCCGGCCGGTGATGACGCAAAATCCGACAAGAAGCCTGACGCGAGATCCGCAGCGGTGAAGCCGGACGCCAAGCCCAAGCAGGCCAACCAGAAGCCCGCGGCCAAACCCGTCGCCACTGCCGCGGCCAAGCCGGCCCCGAAAGCCGACAAAAAGCAGGAAGCAGCCGCAAAACCTGCGGCGGCGAAGCCCGCAGCCGCCAAACCTGCGGCAGCGCCTGCAAAACCCGCCGCCCAGCAGAAGCCCGACGCCGCGCCCCGCAGTTAATCTTCCGGCTGATTGTGCTTTGCGGAATCCGCATGCTTGAGCGGTCACAGGCCCGCGTACAAAGCCTCTAAAGTGCGTCGTTACCACGCACAGGCTTGCTATGGCCTGCGGCTTCGCTCAATACTTATTTCAATACTTGAGAACATAGCCCGAGCACCCCGCCACAAGACGGGGGCCGCCAGGAAACAAGCCGAGGGGAATGATCATGGAACGTATCTGGCTCAAGCAATATCCAGCAGGGGTGCCCGCCGATATCGACGTCAATCAATATCCGTCGCTGGTCGAACTGCTCGAAGAGAGCTTCAAGAAATTCAGCGACCGCAAATCGTTCATTTGCATGGACAAGTCGATCACCTACGGCGAGCTCGACGAGATGTCGGCGGCAATCGGTGCGTATCTGCAGAGCAAGGGCCTGAAGAAGGGCGCGCGCGTCGCCATCATGATGCCGAACGTGCTGCAGAACCCGGTCTCCTCCGCCGCCATCCTGCGCGCCGGCTACACCGTGGTGAACGTCAATCCGCTGTACACGCCGCGCGAACTCGAGCATCAGCTCAAGGATTCCGGCGCGGAAGCGATCCTGCTGCTGGAGAACTTCGCCAGCACGCTGGAGAAGGTAATCGCCAAGACCAGCGTCAAGCACGTCATCATGGGATCGATGGGCGACCTGCTCGGCTTCAAGGGCGTGATCGTCAATTTCGTCGTGCGCAAGGTCAAGAAGATGGTGCCGGCGTTCTCGATCCCGGGTGCGGTGGCGTTCAATGACGCGCTGGCGGCCGGACGCAAGCTAAAACTGAACAAGCCGAAGCTGACCAGCGACGATGTCGCGTTCCTGCAATATACCGGCGGCACCACCGGCGTCTCGAAGGGCGCGACGCTGCTTCATCGCAACATTCTCGCCAACGTGCTGCAGAATGATGCGTGGCTGCAGCCCGCATTGAAGAAGCCGCCGCATGTCGAGCAGCTCTTCATCGTTTGCGCACTGCCGCTCTATCACATCTTCGCGCTGACCGCGTGCTTCCTGCTCGCGGTGCGCGCCGGCGGCGTGAACCTCCTGATCCCGAACCCGCGCGACATGGCGGGCTTCATCAAGGAGCTGTCGAAGTACCAGGTCAACAGCTTCCCGGCGGTGAACACGCTCTATAACGGCCTGCTCAACACGCCCGGCTTCGACAAGCTCGACTTCTCCAAGCTGAAGAGCTGCTTCGGCGGCGGCATGGCGGTGCAGAAGCCGGTGGCCGACAAGTGGATGGCCGTGACCGGCGTCACGCTGTCCGAAGGCTACGGCCTCTCCGAGACCTCGCCGACGCTGACCTGTAATCCGGCGGACACCGACAAGTTCTCCGGCTCGATCGGCATTCCCGTGCCCTCGACATATCTCTCGATCCGCGACGACGACGGCAACGAAGTGCCGCTCGGCGAGCCCGGCGAGATCTGCGCCAAAGGTCCGCAGGTGATGGCGGGCTACTGGAACCGGCCGGAAGAAACCGCGAAGGTGATGACCGCCGATGGCTTCTTCCGCACCGGCGACATCGGCATCATGTCGCCCGACGGCTACACCAAGATCGTGGACCGCAAGAAGGACATGATCCTCGTCTCCGGCTTCAACGTCTATCCGAACGAAGTCGAGGAAGTGATCGCGAGCCATCCCGGCGTGCTCGAATGCGCGGTGATCGGCGTTCCCGACGCGAAGTCGACCGAAGCCGTGAAGGCCTTCGTGGTGAAGAAGGACCCGAACCTCACCGCGCAGGACATCATCAAGTTCGCCGCCACAGAGTTGACCGGCTACAAGGTGCCCAAGCACGTCGAGTTCAGGACCGACTTGCCGAAGACCAATGTCGGCAAGATCCTGCGCCGCGAACTGCGCGACGAGAAGCCGAAGGCCGCGGCTGCAGCGGCGAGCTGAGCAGCGTCGTCGCAATACGATTTCCGTGGTCGTCCCCGCGAAAGCGGGGACCCATACTTCCTAGGCTATCGATCTTTTTTGCGATCGCGGGCCAACTCTTTCCTTTGTCGCCACTGTGACCTGTGGTGGGTCCCCGCTTTCGCGGGGACGACGCTGACTCACTCTGGCTGAACAACATCCCCAATGAGCGACAACTCCTCCCCCACCGACATCCTCACCTTCTGGCGCGATGCCGGATACGACCGCTGGTACGGCAAGGACGCAGCGTTCGACGAGGAGATCCGCCGCCGCTTTCTCGGCACCTGGGAAGCCGCGCGCGACGGCAAGCTCGACGCATGGCAAACGAGCGACGACGGCGCGCTGGCGCTCGTCATCGTGCTCGACCAGTTTCCGCGCAACATGTTCCGCGACGATCCGCGCGCATTCTCGACCGATCCGCTCGCGCGCGATGTCGCGTTGCGGGCCATCGAGGAAACCCGAGACGCGCGCATCGATCCGAAGCTGCGCTCATTCCTCTATCTGCCGTTCGAGCATTCGGAAGCGATGCACGACCAGGAACGATGCATCGAACTGTTCCGCAAGAAAGGCGATGCGGACGGGCTGAAGTGGGCCGAACTGCACGCGGACATCATCCGCACCTTCGGCCGCTTCCCCCATCGCAACGCCGTACTCGGCCGGGCGACGACGCCGGAAGAGGCTGCATTTCTCGATGACGGCGGGTTCAAGGGCTAGGTGAATCTGCCTTCCCCCGCTTGCGGGGGGCGAGGTTCCACCCAACCAAATCTTAACGAATCCTTGCTAAGGCCCATCCTGTCGCCGCACGGCGAGTTGGGATCGATCATCGTGGCCATCATGCAGGCTGACAGCGCGCCTGAAGCGAAACCCGCAGGGCTGATCGCGCGGCTGCGCGGGATGCTCAGCGGCTCCAATGAAGCCTCGCTGACCCGGCGGCTTGCCGGCACCGTATTTCTGATCCGCGTGCTGAGCGCCGGCCTCGCATATTTTTCGCAGGTGCTGCTCGCGCGCTGGATGGGCGGATCGGACTACGGCATCTACGTTTACGTCTGGACCTGGGTAATCCTGGTGGGCTGCGTGCTGGACTTCGGCATGTCGGTATCCGCGCAGAAGATCATTCCAGAGTATCGCACCAGCGGACAGTTTTCGTTGCTGCGCGGCTTTCTTTCTGGAAGCCGTCAGGCGACGTTCGTGGTGGCCACTGCCGTCGCGCTTCTGCTTGCGGGCGTGGTGACGATCCTCGCGCCCTCGATCGAGGCGCACACGCTGGTGCCGCTCTATATCGGCTGCTTCACCCTGCCCGCCTTTGCGGTCGCCAACACCCAGGACGGCCTCGCACGGTCGCACGACTGGATCAGGCTCGGACTGATGCCGCAGTTCATCGTGCGCCAGACGCTCATCATCGCCTTCACCGCAGGCGCAGTCGCGCTCGGCATGAACCTCGGCGCCACCGCTGCGATGATCGCAAGCGCCGCCGCGGTGTGGATTGCGATGCTGGGGCAGATGATCCTGCTCGATCGCCGCCTGCGCGCCAGTGTCGAGCCCGGCCCCAAATCCACCGATTTTCCGGGCTGGCTGAAGGTGTCGCTGCCGATCATGATGGTCGAGGGCTTCTACCTGCTGCTGTCCCACGTCGATGTGCTGGTGCTGAAGCACTACCATTCCTCCGAGGAGGTCGGCGTCTACTTCGCCGTGATCAAAACGCTCGCACTGGTGTCGTTCGTCCACTACGCAATGTCGGCGACGACTGCACACAGATTCAGCGAGTATCACGCCTCGGGCGACAAGGAGCGCCTCGCGGCCTACGTCGCCTACGCCATCAAGTGGACGTTCTGGCCGTCGGTGGCGGCGACCGCGGCACTGCTCGCGATCGGCAAGCCGCTGCTCTGGCTGTTCGGCTCGCAGTTCACCTCGGGCTACGGCATGATGTTCGTCGCCGCGCTCGGCCTGGTCGTACGCTCTGCCATCGGCCCGGTGGAGCGGCTGCTCAACATGCTGGGCCTTCAGAACATGTGCGCGCTGGCCTATGCGGCGGCCTTCGTCATCAATCTGGTGATGTGTTTCGTGCTGGTGCCGCGCTTCGGCGGCTATGGCGCCGCCGCTGCGACATCCATCGCGCTGATTATCGAGACGGCCCTGCTGTTCTGGATCACCAGGAGCCGTCTCGGTTTGCATGTGTTCGCGTTTGGGAAGCGCTGAATCTTGGCGGAAGCCTTCCCTCTCCCACAAGGGGAGAGGGAAAAATTACTCCGCCGTCCAGCCGCCGTCGATCGACAGGTTCGCACCGGTGATCTGCGCGGCATCGTCGCCACACAAAAACAGCGCCAGCGCCGCGACCTGCTCCGACGTCACAAACTCCTTGGTCGGCTGCGCTTCGAGCAGAACGTCGTGGATGACCTGCTCCTTGGTCAATCCGCGTGCCTTCATGGTGTCGGGAATCTGCTTCTCCACCAGCGGCGTCCAGACATAGCCCGGCGAAATGCAGTTCACCGTGATCTTGTGGGTGGCAAGCTCCAGTGCTGCGGTCTTCGTGAGGCCTGCGATGCCGTGCTTCGCCGACACATAGGCCGACTTGAAGGGCGAGGCGACCAATGAATGCGCGGACGCGGTGTTGATGATGCGGCCCCAACCGCGCTTCTTCATGCCGGGCACCGCGGCGCGGATGCCGTGAAACGCTGAGGTCAGGTTGATCGCGATGATCATATCCCATTTATCGATGGGAAAGTCCTCGATCGGCGACACGAACTGAACGCCGGCGTTATTGACGAGAACATCTACCGAGCCATAGGTCTTTTCGCCGAGCGCGATCATTTCGGCGATTTCCGCCGGCTTGGTCATGTCGGCGGGCGAATGAATCGCTTTGACCTTGAAGTCGTTCTCGATGGCCGAGCGCTCTTTCTCGATGTCGGCCGGCGCGCCGAAGCCGTTGATCACGATGTTTGCGCCCGCGCCTGCAAAGGCCCGCGCATAGGCAAGGCCGATGCCGCTGGTCGAACCCGTCACAACCGCCGTCTTACCGGAAAGAGTACCCATTCTTCGCTCCTGTTTACCGCTTGATATATTCCAACCCGCTTTCACACAGGTCGTAGGTGACCATGGTTTCATCGGATTGCGGCCGGTTCAGCCATTCCGGATGATTCATGGAAGCATAGACATCGCGCTCGCCCGCAGCCCAGTGCTCGACCATCCCGATCCGCGAGAAGTCGTAATCCTTTGATGAAGCTTCGTGGGTCTTGCTGCGATAGATCAGATGCACGACAGTAACGGTGTTTTCCCTCGCCGCTTCATTGAGCGTCGCGACCAACGGATCATCCTTGAAGCTCGGCGGCAGTTTGGCGATCAGTTCGCGCACTGCTTTCTTCGCGTCATGAACCCTCTTGTTCATGTCCGTATTCATGCGGGTACGGCTGGAGTAACGGATATCCTTCTCGCGCTCCGTCGCCTCGAATACTGACGCCGGGACAGGGCCGCGCGCACTGAACAGATCGACCTGGAAGATCAGGAGGTCGTTCGCGCGCTCCTGCTCGAGCACGTAGTCGAGCGGCGTGTTGGAGACGATACCGCCGTCCCAGTAGAACTGCCCCTCGATCTCGATCGGCGGGAATCCCGGCGGCAGCGCACCGGAAGCCATGATGTGCTCCGGCCCGATTTTCTTGCCGCGTTTCCTGAACTCGATGTTGTCGAAGTATTCGAAATTGCCGGTCGCCACGTTGACCGCGCCCACGCTAAGGCGAACGCTGTCGTTGTTGATGAGGTCGAAATCGACCAGCCGCTCCAGCGTGCCGCGCAACGGCGCCGTGTCGTAGTAGCTCAGGGACTGAGGACTCCCCGCCGGCCACAACGGAGCGGCCGGAAAGCGTGGCGTGAAAAAGCCGGGCACGCCAAAGGTCGCGATCATCGCGGCACTGGTCTCGTTGAAGACCGAGCGCACATGATCGTTCTGCACCAGTGGCGCCCATGGCGCCGGCGCGCCGGAGGACACCATGTCCCAGAATTCCTTGAGCTTCCCGATCCGCTTTTCGCGCGGATTGCCGGCGATAATCGCGGCATTGATCGCGCCGATGGAAATCCCCGCGACCCATTCCGGCTCGAAATCGTGATGGCAGAGCGCCTGATAGGCCCCCGCCTGATAGGAACCGAGCGCGCCGCCGCCTTGCAGCACCAGCACCCTCTTGGCCTGCGCGGGGGTCGTCGCGGAATCTCTATCGGGGGAGCGTGAGTCCATAAGCCATCACTGATACGCGACCGGCGGGAGCCGATGTTGCGGTACGGTGGCCCCAGTTCGCAGCCGCGTCAATTGGCGAAAGCCGGGGGCTCCTCACAGAGGGGTTACCGGCTGTCTGGCGCGGCGAGGATTAGCGTCCAGAACACCTTATATTTGGTATTCGGAACATAGGTCGCCGCGATGCCCATTTTTGTGACACCGGTGGCCAGCATGTTCGCCTTGTGGGGCGGCGAATCCCGCCAGCCGGAGAAGGCTTCGGCCAGCGTGTGATAGCCGGCGGAGACGTTTTCGACCGCTTTGGTGGCGTCGAAACCCGACGCCTTGATGCGCTTGTCGAGGGGGCCGGCGACGTTGTGATCGAGCTTGTTGCGGCTACCCATGGCGTTCGATTGCGCCTCGGCGGCCTTCATCAGCAGCGGGTCGACCTGAACAGCGCCGAGACCGTTGTTTTGCCGATAGCCCGAGATCATCGAGGCCGCGACGTTCGGGTCCAGCTTCGCGCTGGCATTGGCCATGCTGACATAGAACGCCGGCTGCTCGGTGGACGTGTCGCCGCCCGTTCCGCAGCCGCTCAGGATCGTCAGCGCCAGAATGGCCCCCGCCACGCGTATCATATGTTGTCCCCAACCCCCTAGTGTCCTGAATCCGAAGTTCGCCTTGTTTTGCAGCACGCTCCTTAGCGAACTTCGGATTCAGCCGGACACTAGAAATTTCAATTCTAGTGTGGTTTTGGCTCGCAAGTCCGCAAAACGGACGTGCTGGAAAAATGTTGCGGACTTGCGAACCACCACACTAGTCGGCGTTTGTTGCACACCAACAGTGGCTGAAAGGTGAACGCGGGGTGATTGGGATGGGGAACCGCACCCTTCAGCAACTGTCCTCAACCGTCATTGCGAGCGAAGCGAAGCAATCCAGAGCCAAGGGCTGGATTGCTTCGTTGCAAATGCTCCTCGCAATGACGGAAAAGAGCGATCAGGAAGCGGCGGGGAACAACCGATAGCGCCGGGGCTGAAGGCTGACCACGTCGCCAGGCTTGAGATCGCGGTCGCGCGGCGCGTCGATTTCGATGAGGGTCTCGTTCGCACCGTTATGCAGGACCACGTCGGCGCGCTGGGTCGGGCCGAACGCACGCACATGCTTGACGTCGCCTTCCAGGATGCCGCTGCCGTTCGGCACGATCGACACGTCATGGCGTCGGATAAACAGGTTCGACGGGCCCGAGGCCGCGCCGCGCGGCTCAAGGTTCAGCACCTTGTCGCCGAGCCGAACCTTGCCGTCCGCGACCTGCACCGGCAGCACGATGGACTCGCCGATGAAGCCGTGAACGAAGGCGGTGGCTGGGTTGTCGTAAACGTCGCCCGGCGTGCCGATCTGTTCGATCTTGCCCTTGTCCATCACCACCACGCGGTTGGCGACTTCCAGCGCCTCTTCCTGATCGTGGGTGACGAAGATCGAGGTCACATGGATCTCGTCGTGAAGCTGGCGCAGCCAGCGGCGCAATTCCTTGCGCACCTTCGCGTCGAGCGCGCCGAACGGCTCGTCCAGCAGCAGGATGCGCGGCTCGATGGCGAGCGCGCGGGCCAACGCGATGCGCTGGCGCTGGCCGCCGGACAGCTGGCTCGGGTAACGATCCGCCAGCCAGTCGAGCTGCACCAGATCGAGCAATTCCTTCACGCGCTTCCTGATATGCGCTTCGTCCTTGCGGATGGCGCGCGGCTGCACCCGCAGACCGAAGGCGACATTCTCGAACACGCTCATATGGCGGAACAGCGCGTAATGCTGGAACACGAAGCCGACATGGCGCTCGCCCGCGCCGCGTGACAGCGCATCCTCGCCGTCGAAGATCACCGAGCCTTCGTCGGGCCAGTCGAGGCCGGCGATGATGCGCAGCAACGAGGTCTTGCCGGAGCCCGACGGACCCAGCAGCGCCACCAGCTCGCCGGTGGCGACCTTGAGATCGACATGGTCGAGCGCGGCGAAGGTGCCGTACTTTTTCACGATGTTGCGAACTTCAATCGTCACTTGCAGGCTGTCCTTCTTCGAGATGGCTTTCGAGGATCGTTTTCACGACCAGCGTGACAAGCGCCAGGAATGCAAGCAATGACGCGATCGCGAACGAAGCCACAAACTGGTACTCATTGTACAGGATTTCGACAAGCAGCGGCATGGTGTTGGTCTCGCCGCGGATGTGGCCGGATACCACGGAAACCGCGCCGAACTCGCCCATGGCGCGGGCGTTACAGAGCAGAACGCCGTACAGAATGCCCCATTTGATATTGGGAATAGTAACGCGCAGGAAGGTGCGCAGGCCGGACGCGCCGAGCGAAATCGCCGCCTCCTCCTCCTGGGTTCCCTGCTCCTGCATCAGCGGGATCAGCTCGCGCGCCACGAACGGGAAGGTCACGAAGGTGGTTGCCAGCGCGATACCGGGCACCGCGAACAGGATCTGCACGCCGTGCGACATTAGCCAGGTGCCGAAATAGCCCTGTGCGCCGAACAGCAGCACGAACACCAGACCCGAGATGACCGGGCTGACCGAGAACGGCAGATCGATCAGCGTGATCAGAAACACCTTGCCGCGAAATTCGAACTTGGCAATCGCCCAGGCCGCAACCACGCCGAACACAAGATTGAGCCCGACCGAAATGGCGGCAACGATCAGCGTCAGCCTGATCGCGGAGAGGGCTTCCGGGTCGGACAGCGCGGAGAGGTAAGCGCCGATGCCTTTCGAGAAGGCTTCGGTGAACACCACAACGAGCGGCAGCACCACGAAGATCGTGAGAAACGCGATCGCGATGGTAATGAGCGTCCATCGCACCAGAAAAGGCTCGGTGCGAGTCTCGTGCGCCGACTGCGTTACGGCTCTGTTGATCGTCATCATCGTCGCCGCCTAGACCGCAACCGAGACGCCGCGCGTCTGCGCCCAGCGTTGAATCCGGTTGATGGTGAAAATAATGAGGAACGACACCACCAGCATGATGACCGCGATGGCCGTCGCATCCGCATAACGGAACTCCGACAGCCGGATCACGATCAGGAGCGGTGCGATTTCCGAGACGTTCGGCAGGTTTCCGGCGATGAAGATCACCGAGCCGTATTCGCCGACCGCGCGTGCGAAGGCGAGCGCGAAGCCGGTCAGGATCGCCGGCGTCAGACTCGGCAGAATCACCCGCCGGATGATGTCCCAGCGCGACGCGCCGAGGCTGGCTGCCGCCTCCTCGACTTCGATTTCCAGATCGATCAGCACCGGCTGCACCGTGCGCACCACGAACGGAAATCCGATGAAGATCATCGCCACGAAAATGCCGATCGGCGTGAACGCGACCTTGATGCCCCATTCCGCCAGCGGCGCACCGAGCCAGCCTTTTTGGGCAAACAGCGCAGTGAGCGCGACGCCTGCGACCGCGGTCGGCAGCGCAAAGGGAATATCGACGATGGCATCAAAGATACGCCGGCCGGGAAACCGGTAACGCACCAGCACCCACACGATCACCATGCCCATCACCAGATTGACGATGGCGGCCAGGAACGCGAGGCCGAAGGAAATCTTCAGGGCGTTCAGCGTGCGGCGGGCGGTGAGAATGTCCCAGAACTGAAGGAGACTGAGTTCGGAGGTTTTCAGGAAAAGGCCCGCGAGCGGAATGAGGACGACAATCGATAGCCATGTCAGCGTCAGCCCCATGGTGAGGCCAAAGCCCGGCAATGCCCGTCGTCGTCCTGTCCCTCCGCTCACGATGCCCCCATCAATCCGCGTTCAGATCAGTTCTTATAGATCTGATCGAAAACGCCGCCTTCGCCGAAGTGTTCCTTCTGCGCCTTGGTCCAGCCGCCGAACACGTCGTCGATGGTGAAAAGGTCAACCTTTGCAAAGGAGTCCGCGAACTTCTCGCCGACCGCTGCGTCGCGCGGGCGGTAGAAATTCCGCGCTGCAATCTCCTGGCCTTCCTTGGTGTACCAATACTTCAGGTAAGCCTCGGCGGCAGCACGGGTGCCCTTCTTGTCGGCGACGGTGTCCACCACCGCAACCGGCGGCTCTGCCAGGATCGACAGCGGCGGCGCCACGATCTCGAACTTGTCCTTGCCGAATTCCTTCACCGCGAGAAACGCCTCGTTCTCCCAGGCCAGCAGCACGTCGCCGACGCCGCGCTCGACAAACGTCACCGTCGAACCACGCGCGCCCGTATCGAGCACCGGCACGTTCTTGTAAATATCGCCGACGAATTTCTTCGCCTTATCTTCCGAGCCGAGCTTCTTCAGCGCGTAACCCCACGCCGCGAGATAATTCCAGCGCGCGCCGCCCGACGTCTTCGGATTCGGCGTGATGACCTGCACGCCCGGCTTGATGAGGTCATCCCAGTCCTTGATGCCCTTCGGATTGCCCTTGCGCACCAGGAACACGATGGTCGAGGTGTAAGGCGACGAATTCTGCGGCAGGCTCTTCTGCCAGTCTTTCTTCAGCAATCCCTTGTTGGCGATCGCGTCGATGTCATAGGCGAGCGCCAGCGTCACCACGTCAGCCTGCAAGCCGTCGATCACCGAGCGCGCCTGCGACCCCGAGCCGCCATGCGACTGCTTGATCTCGATGCTCTTGCCGGTGTCCTTCTGGTAAGCGGCAGCGAACGCCTTGTTGAATTCGACATACAACTCGCGCGTCGGATCGTACGACACGTTAAGCAGCGAGACGTCCGCGGCAAACGCGGAGCCTGCCCAGAGCAAACTTCCAAGGATGAGAAGACTACGGCGGACCATTTCAATCTCCATTCGAACTGACGACATCATCGCCATCAGGGAAGGCGTGAAACTCTGGAACTTGCGTGCTTCTGTCAACGAAACCGGATTTCATTCTTCGCAGGCACACGTAATGAACGTTCCATGAAATCTCGATTTACAAGAAGGCAAAATTTACAACGTCATTTCATGAAGTCTTGGTGACGTGAATGCCGCATTCGGTCTTGCCGCGATCACGCCAGCGGCCGGCGCGCGGATCTTCGCCGGGCTGTGTGCGGCTGGTGCAAGGCATACACCCGATCGAGGTAAAGCCTGATGCGACCAATGGATGCGGCGGAAGATTCATTGCGGCGTACAGCGCCTTCAACTCATCCTGCGAGACATTCGCCAGCGGATTAAATTTCAGCCGCGCACCGTCGGCCTCGACCACTGGAATGGCGGCGCGGTCGCCGCCCTGGAACCGCTTGCGGCCGTTAATCCACGCGTCGAACGGCTTCAGCGCACGCGCCAGCGGCTCGACCTTGCGGATGAAACAGCATTGATCGGGATTGGAGAACCACAGATCGCGGTCCTTGTCCTCGCGGTCGAGGGTGTCCTGAAGCGGGTGAATGGTGCGCACGTCGGTGAGACCAAGCAACCCGGTCAGCGTGTCGCGATAGGCCAGCGTTTCCTCGAACAGCCAGCCGGTGTCGAGAAACACCACCGGAATGGCCGGATCAACATCCGCCGCGATCTTCAACAGCGCCGCAGATTCCGTGCCGAACGACGACACCACGGCGAGCTTGTCGCGGCCGACATGCCTGACGGCAGCCGCGATGATCTCCGCCGGCGATGCGTTGGCGAGTTCGCGGTTGAGTTCAGCCGCCTCCGCCGCAATATGCGAGGACGACGGAGTTGCGGGGGTTTGCGAGAGAAATGACGGCGCAGCCGTGCTCATGAGTTGGCTCCTTCCGGCAGATGCATCAACCGCCGGTGAAATGCGGTGACGCGGCCGTCGCCGGTCGGCTGATAGAATACCGAGAAGCGATGCGCGACATCGGCAAACACCTTTGCGTCGGCGTCCTTCTTCACTTCGAATGCATCGAAGCCCGCACGCAGCATGAACATGAACTGGTCGCGCAGCACCTGCCCGGTGGCGCGCAGTTCGCCCTTGAACTTGTGACGTTCGCGCAAAAGTCGCGCCTGCGAATAGGCGCGGCCATCGCGGAAGATCGGGAAGACCAGTGCGATGACGGCGAGCCTGTCGAGATATGGCAAGAGATTCTCGACATCGCGATTGTTTGGCCAGATCACGCCGGTTTTGCCGTTACGGCCAAGCGCCGCTTCGGGATCGGCCAGAAAGCGCTCGGCCGACAGCAGCACTGCGGTCCCATCGGCAGGAACCGGCACATCGTCTGTCAAATGAACGAATTCGTCGGCGACGACGGTATTGCCCTTAACGAGTGGCATAGACCCGCTCCTTGAAAGGCTCGACGCCGAGGCGCTTCACCGCATCGACAAACAGTTCCTGCGGCCGCTGGCGCAGCGCCAGATAGGCTTCGACGATATCCTCGATCACGTCCGCGACCTGATCGTAAGGCACCGCAGGGCCGACCAGCACGCCGAGTTCGGCCTTCTCGTCGGCGCGGCCGCCGATGGTGATCTGATAGAACTCCTCACCGTTCTTCTCGACGCCAAGAATGCCGATATGGCCGACGTGGTGATGGCCGCAGGCATTGATGCAGCCAGAGATGTTGATGTGCAGCCGGCCGATCAGGTTCGCGGTGTCCTGATTGGCGAACCGCCGCGTCAATTCCTGCGCGATCGGGATCGAACGCGCATTGGCGAGCGAGCAATAATCAAGGCCCGGGCATGCGATGATGTCCGTCACCAGATTGACGTTCGGCGTCGCGACACCGATCTTGTCTAGCGCGCGCCACAGCGCCGGGAGATCGCGCTTGGCGACATTCGGCAGCGCCAGATTTTGTTCATGACCGACACGGATTTCGCCGAACGAATATTTTTCGGCGAGATCGGCGATTTCATCCAGTTGCTCGGCGGTCGCGTCGCCCGGAGGGCCGCCCACCGGCTTCAGCGACAGCGTGACGATGGCGTAACCGGGCGTCTTGTGTTCGGCGATTGAGTTCTTGTACCAGGCTTCGAAATTCGGATTTTGCAACGCCTTCTTCAACTCGTCCGGCGTGTCGGAGAGCTTTTCGTACTTCGGATAGAAGAAGCGGGAACGGATGTCCTCGATCTCGGCATCGTCCAGCGTCAGCGCGCCGTCGCGCATCTGCGCCCACTCCTCCTCTACCTCCTGCTTGAACTTCGCAATGCCAAGCTCGTGGACGAGGATCTTGATGCGCGCCTTGTAGATGTTGTCGCGGCGGCCGTACTGGTTGTAGACGCGCAGGATCGCCTCGACATACGTCAGGATGTCGCGGTGGCTGACGAATTCGTTGATGGTCTTTCCGATGAACGGCGTACGGCCGAGGCCGCCGCCAACCAGCACCTCAAAACCAGTCTCGCCTTGCGCGTTCTTGTGAATACGCAAACCGATGTCGTGCACCTTGATGGCCGCGCGGTCGTGGTCCGACGCGGTAATCGCAAACTTGAACTTGCGCGGCAAGAACGAGAATTCCGGATGCAGCGTCGAATACTGGCGCAAAATTTCTGCCCAGATGCGCGGGTCTTCGACTTCGCCGGGTGCGACGCCCGCCCACTGGTCCGACGTGACGTTGCGAATGCAGTTGCCTGATGTCTGCATGCCGTGAATGCCGACTTCGGCGAGATCCGCCAGCGCGTCGGGCAGCTCGGCCAGCTTGATCCAGTTGTACTGGATATTCTGGCGCGTGGTGAAATGGCCGTAACCGCGGTCGTACTTGCGCGCAACATGCGCCAGCGCGCGCATCTGTTTTGACGACAGCGTGCCGTAGGGAATCGCAATCCGCAGCATGTAGGCATGCAATTGCAGATAGACGCCGTTCATCAGGCGCAGCGACTTGAATTCGTCCTCGGTCAGTTCGCCGGACAGGCGGCGCGCAACCTGATCGCGAAACTCGGAGACGCGTTCATTGACGATGGTACGATCGAGTTCGTCGTAAGCGTACATAACGATTGCCTTGAAATTCTGGCTTAAGCCGAAACGAGAAGATCGATGGTGACGCCCTGCTGGCGGATCTTCTCGCGCAGGTTGCCGGGGGCGATGCCCCAATCGGTGACTTCGACGGGCGCAATGTAAGAGCCGACCGCGCCGATGTCGTCGGCGACGGATTCGGCGAGCAGCGCGCGCGCGTCATCGGCGGTGCGCACCACCGCGGCGTCGGACAGATTGACCGACCAGTCATGGGAGGCGGTGCGATAGATCACGGCGCCGTCGCCCGTGCGGTTGGCGGTGACGATGGACGGACCGGTGATCTTGATTTTCTGTTGAAGCGGAGAGGTCATTCTGCTGCCATTAAAAGTTCGGAGATGAGTTCTTCAGGATTTACTTGGGGGCTTGCATTCCGCCACGCGGCGGAACGGGCGACGACGTCGCCGATGATCAGGATCGCGGGACCGGGCTCGACCTGCGCGGCCAGCGCCGGCAGATCGCGCAGCACACCGACGACAGATTTCGCATCGCGCCGCGTCGCGCGCGCGAACACGCCGACCGGCGTTTGCGGCGAGCGGCCTGCAGCGAGCAGGCCTTCTCTGATCGTCGATGCGGCGGTCATGCCCATGTAGACGACCACGGTCATTTTCGTATCGGTGAGCGCGGACCAGTCGACGTTGCCGGCATCCCTCGCCTTGTGGGCGGTGAGGAACGTGATGCGCAGCGCCTCCTGACGATAAGTCAGCGGCACTTCGGATTCCGCGGCAGCACCAAGACCCGCGGTGATGCCGGGGATTACGGAATAAGCCACGCCTGCCGCACGCAAGGCTGCGATCTCTTCGCCGCCGCGCCCGAAGATAAAGGGATCACCGCCCTTGAGACGCACAGCACGCTTGCCCGATTGCGCGGCCTCAATGAGAAGACGATGGATCGCGTCCTGGCCGATGCCCGGCTTGCCGACACGGCGGCCAACCGGCACCAGCGCAGCGTCGCGGCGCGCGCGGTCGAGAATTTCGGGCGACACCAGATCGTCGTAGAAAACCACATCGGCATCCTGCAAGACGCGCAGCGCCTTCACCGTCAGCAGATCCGGATCGCCCGGTCCTGCGCCGACCAGTGTGACGAAACCTGCGCCGACGCTCCGGGCAAACAGCGCCGGATTGGAAATACTTGCCAGCGCCTGATCCGCCTGCTCCGTGCGGCCTGCGAGAACGTCCGCGCCGATCGGCCCGTCGATCACGCGCTCCCAGAACAGCCGCCGCAGCGCCATCTCGGGAAGCTTGGTCTTGATCGCGCTGCGCCAGCGCCCGATGAAACCGGCGAGATCACCGATGCGCGCCGGCAGCAACGCCTCGATGCGTTCGCGCACACGGCGCGCAACAACAGGCGATGCACCGCCGGTGCCGACCGCCACAACCACATCGCCGCGATCGACGATGGCCGGGAAAATAAATGTCGAATACGCGACTTCGTCCATCACGTTGACGGGGATGCCGATGCTGCGCGCACGCGCAGCCGTCGCATGGCCGGTCTCGCCGGCGCCCGCGCACACAACCGCAATAACATTGGAGAGATCGGCGGTCAGCGGATCGCCTGACCCGCGCTCGATGCGCGCAACCGATGCCGCGTCGAAGCCGGACACATCATGATTGCCGTCGGTCGCGAACCAGCGCACGCGCGCCTCCGCCGCCAGCAGCAGGCGCAATTTCGCCTGCGCAAGCTCGCCCTCACCGACCAGAATGACTGGTCCGGCTTGCAGATCGAGGAATACCGGCAGAAACCGCATGCGAAACTCCACTTCCCCATTTGCGGGGTTGACTGAAATTATTTTCTATTTATGTATCTTGCAAGCCGCAGAAAGAGAAAATTATTTCTTCTACGCTGCGCTGCAAAATTAGAAATTCGTACCACAAACCACGCGCAAAAGAGATGCATCTTCTCGTGACACATCAGGGTGGCTCAAACCCTCGTCCGGCGTCCGTTGCATTTCGCGAACCTAATGGCCTGCGGGCGCAGTGCGCGCCCGGGACGGAGTAATGCCATGGCGCCCTCTCCCGCAGCTTCCAAGTCTTCTGTGCCGTCGATGGATCATCTCGACGAGCTCGAAGCGCAGAGCATCTACATTTTTCGCGAGGCCTTCGCGCGGCTGAAGAAGCTCGCGCTGCTCTGGTCGCTCGGCAAAGATTCCAATGTGATGATCTGGCTCGCGCGCAAAGCGTTCTTCGGCAAGGTGCCGTTCCCCGCGCTGCATGTCGACACGCAGAAGAAATTTCCCGAGATGTACGCCTTCCGCGATCAGTACGCGAAGGAATGGGGTCTCGATCTTAAAGTGGATTATTGCCCGCCGATCGAGGAGATCGATCCGACGCTGCCGCCCGCTGCGCGCTCCGCTGCGCGCAAGACCGAAGGCTTGAAGCTTGCGCTCGCAAAATATGGTTTTGACGGACTGATCGCCGGCATCCGCCGCGACGAGGAAGCGACCCGCGCGAAAGAGCGCGTGTTCTCGCCGCGCGGGCTTGAGGGCGGATGGGACGTGCGCGATCAGCCGCCGGAATTCTGGGATCACTTCAACGCGTCGCCGCCGCAGGGCGCGCATCTGCGCATCCATCCGATCCTGCATTGGACCGAGGAAGACATCTGGGCCTACACCCAGCGCGAGAACATTCCGATCATTCCGCTCTATCTGTCGAACAACGGCAAGCGCTACCGCTCGCTGGGCGATCAGGACATCACCAATCCCGTGGTGTCGAACGCCTCGAGCATCGAGGAAATCCTGATCGAGCTGAAAGGCACGAAAGTGCCGGAGCGCGCCGGACGCGCGCTCGACCACGAAACCGAAGATGCCTTCGAGCGGCTTCGCGTCGCCGGCTATCTCTGACGCGGAATGGACGCTCCCATGAACATCGCTGTCTCGAAGACCTCACTCGCCACGCCGAACGGCACAACCCGCCCACAGGTCCGCATCGTCATCGTCGGCCATGTCGACCACGGCAAGTCGACGCTGGTCGGCCGCCTGTTGCATGAAACCGGCAGCCTGCCGGACGGCAAGCTGGAAATGCTCAAAGCCGTCAGCGCGCGGCGCGGCATGCCGTTCGAATGGTCGTTCCTGCTGGATGCGCTGCAGACCGAGCGCGACCAGGGCATCACCATCGACACCACGCAGATCCGTTTCCGCACGCCGTCGCGCGACGTCATTCTGATCGACGCACCGGGCCATGCGGAATTCTTGCGCAACATGATCACAGGCGCCTCGCAGGCCGACGGCGCGGTGCTCATCATCGACGCGCTGGAAGGCGTGCGCGACCAGACCCGCCGTCATGGTTATCTCCTGCATCTGCTCGGCGTGAAGCAGGTCGCGGTCGTGGTCAACAAGATGGACCGCGTCGATTACAGCGCAGCCCGCTTCAAGGAGATCAGCGACGAAATCTCGGCGCATCTCACCGGCCTCGGCGTTGCGCCCACCGCGATCGTGCCGATTTCCGCGCGCGACGGCGACGGCGTCGCCGAACGCACCGCCAACATCAATTGGTACAGCGGACCTACGGTCGTCGAGGCCATCGACGCGCTGACCCCGGCGCGCGCGCAGGACGAACTGGCGCTGCGTTTGCCGGTTCAGGCGATCTACAAGTTCGACGACCGCCGCATCATCGCGGGCCGCGTCGAATCCGGCAACATCGGCACCGGCGACGAAATCGTCATCATGCCGGCCGGCAAGATCGCCAAGGTGAGGTCCGTCGAGAGCTGGCCGCAGACGCCAGTGACCGGACGGCAGGGCGCGGGCCGCTCCGTCGGCATCACGCTCGACCGCGAACTGTTTCTGGAGCGCGGCGACATCATCGGCCACATCAAGGCCGCACCGCGCGACACCCGCCGGATTCACGCTCGCATCTTCTGGCTGCATGACGCGCCGCTGAAGGCCGGCGCCTCGGTGCTCGTGCGCCTCGGCACCATGGAAACTCGTGCGACCATCGTTGCCATCGACAAGGCGGTCGATCCCGGCGAACTCGCCAGCGTCGAAACCTCGGCGATCGGGCGCAACCATGTGGGCGAGATCGACATTTCGCTGGCGAAGCCCGTCGCCGCCGATCCTTACACCGACAATCCGCGCACCGGACGTCTTGTCATCGAGGTCAATGGCCGCATCGCCGGCGGTGGTCTCGTGCTGAGCGTCGACTCCGGCCAGCGCGCCGTTCCCGTCGATATCGTGCCGGTTGAATCCGCGCTCCGTCCCGAAGAACGCTCCGCGCGTTTCGGCCACGGCGGCGCAGTGGTCTGGCTGACCGGCCTGCCCGGCTCCGGAAAATCCACATTGGCCCGCGCGCTTGAGCGCAAGCTGTTCACGCGCGGCGGCTCGCCGATTCTGTTGGATGGCGACACCGTGCGCGCCGGCCTCAACAGCGATCTCGGCTTCTCGCCCGAGAGCCGTGCGGAAAACATCCGCCGTCTTGCAGAGGTGGCGACGCATCTGGCGCGCAACGGCCATATCGCCATTGTCGCCGCCGTGTCGCCCGCCATCGACGACCGCGCCAATGCGCGGCGCATTGCCGACGATCTGTTTCGCGAAATTTATGTCGCCACACCCGCCGAGGTTTGCGAAAGCCGCGATCCAAAGGGGCATTACGCCAAGGCGCGCGCCGGCAACCTGCCGAGCTTCACCGGCATCGCCAACGATTATCAGCCGCCTGCCAATGCCGAACTGACCATCGACACCTCGACGCGATCTGTCGCGGACGCAGCCGACGAGATCGAGCGGCTGCTGGCGAACAGCGGCGTGCTGTTCGGCGAACTCGACGACGTCGCCGCCAATATCTGAGCCACGAACTCAAGGGAGTATACTTTGCGCAAGATTCTCATCGCCCTCGCCGCCAGTGTCGGCCTAGTCTCCGCCGCGCAGGCGCAGACGCCGAACACGCTGCTCAACGTGTCCTACGACATCTCGCGCGAGCTTTATGCCGCGATCAATGTCGAATTCGCCAAGCAGTGGAAGGCCAAGACCGGCCAGGACGTCACCATCAACCAGTCGCACAACGGCTCGACACGTCAGGCGCGCTCGATCCTTGAAGGGCTGGAAGCCGATGTCGTGACCTTCAATCAGGTGCCCGATGTGCAGGTGCTTGCCGACAAGGGCAAGCTGATCCCGGCCGACTGGCAGAAGCGGCTGCCGAACAATTCGTCGCCGTATTATTCGCTGCCGGCGTTTCTGGTGCGCGCGGGGAACCCGAAGAACATCAAGGACTGGGACGATCTCGTGAAGCCCGGCATTCAGGTGATCTTCCCGAATCCAAAGACTTCCGGCAACGCCAAGTACACGTATCTGGCCGCCTATGCCTACGCCAAGAGCAAGTACGACAGCGCCGAGAAGGCTGATGAGTTTGTGAAAAAGCTCTTCGCCAACGTGCCGGTGTTCGACACCGGCGGCCGCGCCGCGACCACGACCTTCGTCGAGCGCCAGACCGGCGACGTGCTGATCACGTTCGAGGCCGAAACCAACGGCATTCGCGACATCGCCGGCGCCGATAAGTATCAGGTCGTCGTGCCGTCGCAGAGCCTGCTCGCGGAATTTCCGGTGGCCGTGGTCGACAAGTATGCCGACAAGCACGGCACGCAGGCTTTGGCGAAAGCCTATCTCGAGTATCTGTACACGCCGGAAGGCCAGACCATTCTCGCTCAGCAGTACAACCGCGTGAACGACAAGACTGTGGCCGAGAAGTTCAAGGACAAATTCCCGGCGGTGAAGCTCGTCACCATCGAGAAGGAATTCGGCGGCTGGGACAAGGTGAACACCGATCATCTCAATCCCGGCGCGAAGCTGGATCAATTGTTCGGCGGCGCCAACAAGTAAGACCTGCCTTGAGATTCGAAGCGGTATACCCATAAAGATCGTCATGCCCGGCCTTGTGCCGGGCATCCACGTCTTTAAAGGTACAACCGATCCAAGGCGTGGATGGCCGGGACAAGCCCGGCCATGACGAACGTAAAATGACAACTGAACGCGATGAGAGTTCATGTTGCGGAATGGGGCGATTTAATTTGCGACGCCGGGTCATCCCAGGTTTCGGATTGGCGCTGGGAACGACCGTCCTCTATCTCGGGGCGATCGTGCTGCTTCCGCTGTGCGCGCTGCTGCTGAAGGCCTCCGGCATCGGTCTCACGCAGTTCTGGGAGATCCTGTCGTCGCCGCGCACGCTGTCGGCCATTCGCGTCACCGTGACGATGGCCTTTGCCGCCACCATCTTCAACGCCATCTATGGACTGCTGCTGGCCTGGGTGCTGGCTCGCTACGATTTCCCCGGCAAGCGCATCCTCGACGCGCTGGTCGATGTGCCATTCGCGTTGCCGACGGCAGTCGCGGGTCTCGCACTCACCGCGCTGTTCGCCAAGAACGGCTGGTTCGGTGCGCCGCTGGATAAAATCGGAATTGCCGTCGCCTATACGCCGCTCGGCATCGCCATCGCCATGGCCTTCACCAGCATCCCCTTCGTGGTGCGGACGGTGCAGCCGGTGATCGAGGATCTCGGCTCCGAAGTCGAGGAAGCCGGACGCTCACTCGGCGCCAACGATTTTCAGATTTTGTGGAAGATCATCTTCCCGGCGATCTTTCCGGCCTTTCTCGCCGGCTGTTCGCTGTCCTTCGCACGTAGCCTCGGCGAATTCGGCGCGGTGATCTTCATCGCGGGCAACCAGCCGATGAAAACCGAAATCGTCGCGCTGCTGACCTACATCCGGCTTGAGGAATACAACTATCAGGCGGCCGCCGCGATCTCCACGATCATGCTGCTGATGGCGTTCGCGATGCTGATCGTCACCAATATGGTGCAGGCCTGGCACCTGCGTTACGTCGGTCGCGGAGAAGTCTGATGTCCATGACACCGGAGCGCGCCAGCGAACAAGCCGATTGGATGCATCATCCGGTCGGCGGCGGCATCGTCACGCGGCGGATCGTGCTGTGGACTGTGCTGGTGCTGACCGCGCTGTTTCTGGTGGCGCCGCTGGTGCTGATCGTCACGTCGGGACTGTCGTCGGGCGTCGGCGTATTCATCCGCAATCTCACCGAACCATCCACGGTCCACGCGATCCTGCTGACGCTACTGACGGCGCTGGTCGTGGTGCCCATCAACATCCTGTTCGGCCTCGCGGCGGCATGGACGGTGACCAAGTTCGATTTCAAGGGAAAGACGCTGCTGATCGCGCTGATCGAACTGCCCTACTCGATCTCGCCCATCGTCGCCGGTGTTGCCTATCTCTTCGTCTACGGCTCGCAGGGCCTGTTCGGCCCACTGCTCGAACAACTCGGCATCAAGGTGATGTTCGCGCTGCCGGCGATTTTCCTCGCCAGCCTATTCGTCACCGCACCCTTCGTCGCCCGCGAACTGATCCCGCTGATGCAGGTACAGGGCACCGACGAGGAGGAAGCCGCAGTGACGCTCGGCGCAGGCGGCTTCACCACCTTCTGGCGCGTCACGCTCCCGAACGTGAAATGGGCGGTGGTGTACGGCGCCATCCTCTGCAACGCGCGTGTGATGGGCGAGTTCGGCGCGGTGTCGGTGGTATCCGGCAACATTCGCGGCCAGACCACCACGCTGCCGCTGCAGATCGAACTGCTCTATCAGGACTACAATGTCGCCGGGGCCTTCGCCGCAGCGACGGTGCTGACCGCCGTGGCACTCATCACGATCCTGATCAAGGTGACGCTGGAGCGCTACGGCAAGACGTCCCCTGCAGGCGCGTCCCATTAAATTCCGCACCTCGAAAGAGGCTTTCCCCGGCCATTTGCGGGACCGTGGTATACGTCTTTCGGACGAGGGAAGGGCCTTCTCATGGGCCCGGCTTTGGCGCTAAAACATCCTCACGACGCCACTTTCCGTGGCCATCATCACCTTACCTGAGGCCTCAAAACAGCGTTTGAAACGCCGTTTTCCGTGGGATTTATCATGAAACGTATCGACGCCAGCGGTTTGAAGATCGCTCCTGTTCTGTTCGACTTTATTGCCAAGGAAGCGACCGCCGATACCGGCATCTCGCCGGACGCCTTCTGGGCGGGCCTCGCCGCCATCGTCAACGATCTCGCGCCCCGGACCCGCGCGCTGCTCGCCACCCGCGATGCGCTTCAGGTCAAGATCGACGACTGGCACAAGGCGAACAAGGGCAAGGCGTTCGACATGAATGCCTACACAGCCTTCCTGAAGGAGATCGGCTATCTGCTGCCGGAGCCGCCCGCCAAGGACGTGCAGACCGCGAATGTCGATGAAGAACTCGCGACCATGTTCGGACCGCAGCTCGTCGTGCCGCTGACCAATGCGCGCTACGCGCTGAACGCAGCGAATGCGCGCTGGGGCAGCCTCTACGATGCATTCTATGGCACCGACGCGATCCCGCACGACCCAAGCGAGACCGGCAAGGGTTACAACAAGGCACGCGGCGACAAGGTGATCGCGAAGGCCAAGGCGTTCCTCGATCAGGCCGTGCCGCTCGCCACCGGCGACCACAGCGACGTCACCGCCTATCACATCGAGCACGGCCAGCTCGCCGCCAAGCTCAAGAGCGGCAACGCCACCGCGCTGAAGAACAAGGCCCAGCTTGCGGGCTATCAGGGCGACGCGGCCTCCCCGACCTCGATCCTGCTGGTCAACAACGGCATGCACATCGACGTGGTGATCAACCGCAACAATACCATCGGCAAGGACGATCCTGCCGGCGTTGCAGACATGATCCTTGAGTCGGCGGTCTCGACCATTCTCGACATGGAAGATTCGGTCGCCGCCGTCGATGCCGACGACAAGGTGCTGGTCTATCGCAACGTGCTCGGCCTGATGAACGGCACGCTGTCGGCAGACTTCGAGAAGGGCGGCAAAACGCTGACCCGCGCGCTCAACGCCGACCGCGTCTACACGTCTCCCGATGGCAAGGGCAAGGTAACGCTGCACGGCCGCAGCATGATGCTGGTGCGCAACGTCGGCCATCACATGTTCACGGACGCCGTGCTCGACAGCAAGGGCGAGGAAATTCCGGAAGGCATCCTCGACGCAGCCGTCACGGGCCTGCTTGCGCTTCACGACCTGAAGGGCAAGACCAAGCTCAAGAACAGCCGCAAGGGTTCGGTCTACATCGTCAAGCCGAAGATGCACGGCCCGGACGAAGTCGCGCTCACGGTCGAGATTTTCGGCCGCGTCGAGAAGATGCTGTCCATCGCCGCCAACACCATGAAGGTCGGCATCATGGACGAGGAACGCCGCACCACGGTGAACCTGCAGGCCTGCATCCAGAACGCCGCGCAGCGCATCTGCTTCATCAACACGGGATTCCTGGACCGCACCGGCGACGAGATTCACACGTCGATGGAAGCGGGTCCGATGATCCGCAAGAACGACATGAAGGCGCAGCCCTGGATCAAGGCCTACGAGGACTGGAACGTGGACATCGGTCTGGCCAACGGCCTGCCCGGTCACGCGCAGGTCGGCAAGGGCATGTGGGCCGCGCCGGACAAGATGGCCGATATGCTCGCGCAGAAGATCGCGCATCCGCAGGCCGGCGCGTCGACCGCATGGGTGCCCTCGCCGACCGCCGCGACGCTGCACGCCCTGCATTATCATCAGGTCGACGTCGGTGCGCGGCAGAAGGAATTGAGGAGCCGTCCGAAGGCGAAGCTCTCGGACATTCTCACCATTCCGGTCTCGCAATCGAACTGGGCGCCTGACGACGTCAAGCAGGAGATCGACAACAACTGCCAGGGCATCCTTGGCTATGTGGTGCGCTGGATTGATCAGGGCGTCGGCTGCTCCAAGGTGCCGGACATTCACGACGTCGGCCTGATGGAAGACCGCGCGACGCTGCGCATCTCGGCGCAGCATCTCGCCAACTGGCTGCATCAGGGTGTCGTCACCAAGGATCAGGTGATGGAATCCCTGAAGCGCATGGCCGCGATCGTCGACAAGCAGAACGCGGGCGATGAGCTTTACAAGCCGATGGCGCCGAAGTTCGACGGCGTGGCGTTCAAGGCCGCCTGCGATCTGATCTTCAAGGGCCGCGAGCAGCCGAACGGCTACACCGAGTTCATCCTGCACGCGCGCCGCAAGGAAGCGAAGCTCGCGGGTTGATCTTGAAATTTACGTGCGACGAAAACCCCGGCCTCACGCCGGGGTTTTTGCTTCAAGCCATCTTAAAGATAGCCGGCTTCGCTCCTCACAATGACGACGAGGACGTCACTTCGCCGCAATTCCAGCAGGAACGATCACATCGTCTCATCGTTATCGGTCATTCCAACAAGGAGGATGACGATGGACTGGAACCGTGTTGAAGGGAACTGGAAACAATTCAAGGGCGCCGCGAAGGAGAAGTGGGGCAAACTCACCGACGACGATCTTAACGTGATCGAGGGCCGCCGCGAGCAACTCGAAGGCAAACTCCAGCAGCGCTACGGCTTCGCCAAGGATCAGATCCATAAGGACGTGGACGATTGGTTCAAAACTTTGAAGTAACCGAAATCAGCTCCCCAAAAAGAAAGTCCCGGCGTAATGCCGGGGCTTTTTTGTTTCCGCCATTTGACGATGCCGCGCCTAGAACACCGCGAGAACTCTTAGAAGCGAGATGATACCGATGATGATGACGATGACGCGCACGATCTGTTTGGCGCGGCCATCGATCGGCAGCAGATTGACGAGATAAAGAACCAGGATGACGACGAGAAATGTGATCAGGGCGGAGATAAGCAAAGACATTGTGACCCTCATGAAATCGTTTCGACAGGGTCACGAGAACGCCCCGTATCCCTGTTAGCCAACGATCACATTTGGGGTTTGTTCCGTTTCGGGAACAGCGTTATTGCGCGGCAACCACCGGCAGCCGCTCGAACTGCGCACGCACCGACTTCGGTGCGGGAGAAAAATTGAGAGCCGCGCTGCGGCTTCTGTTGCTGCTGCCAGCGACCATCAGGCCGTTAGGGCCCGAGACGATATCGCCCTTGCGCAAGGTCGGATCGTTCTCGACGCTGATTTTGGCCAACCCCGTCGGATCCTTGCCATTGCAGGTGCAGCCGGCGACGAGCTCGGTGCGATACTTGAATGCATTCGGCAGTTCCGAATACGGCTTGCCATTCTCGGTCGTCGCGCTGTCGATGTTGCCGCCCAGAACGACCTTGGTGTCACTCGCCGGACAGAAGCTCTTGCAGGCTTCCGCGCGGCTTTGTCCATTCGTTGCAGCGATTGGGAAATAGCGGCCGTCGCAGGTCCGCACGCAGTAAGCGCTTGAGCCACCGCTATAGCTGCCGCCGTAGACTTGAACTCGCTTCGTCACAACGGGAGTATCGCCAGGTTCGGCTGCGTAACCGAACGCCTGGCGGGGAGCCTGGTTACAGCCGCCAAAGAAAGCGGTCATGGGATCGCACGCCGATGCGGTGGAAATTGAGAAGCAGCCGATGAAAGCGAGGACCGCAGAAACACAAGCAACAGATATCAGGGACTGAGTTGTCTTACGCATCGTGAACCTCTTAGCGGGCACTTATGCCTCGACCAGCGTGGCATCACTAAACGTCGTTTCCAAACACGCGTTTAATATAGCCCCGACATTCTGACGTTTTGTGACACAGGCCGATTGGCCCGCGCGCTTAGTGAATTTTCATTGCTGCGATGAACCGGCTTTTCTTCAAATTGCGCCGATCTCGTCTTCGGCAGCACCACGACCTTGGTGCCGACGGACACGCGGCTGAACAGATCCTGCACGTCTTCATTGGTCAGCCGGATGCAGCCGCTGGAGACGAATTTGCCGATGGTCGACGGATCATTGGTGCCGTGAATGCGGTAACTGCTGGCGCCGAGATACATCGCCGCAGCACCCAGCGGATTACCCGGACCGCCTGCTACGAAACGCGGCAGATAGGGCTGGCGCGCGATCATTTCCGCCGGTGGAATCCAGTCCGGCCACGCGGCCTTGCGCGATACAGTCTGCACGCCCGACCAGGTAAAGCCCTCGCGGCCGACGCCGACGCCGTAACGGATGGCGCGGCCCTGTCCGAGCACATAGTAGAGCGTGGTATTGCCGGTATCGATCACGATGGTGCCGGGCGCTTCGCGCGACTCGAACGAGACGATCTTACGCCGAAGCCGTTCTGGCAGAACCGCTGAACCATCGTCCTCGCTCACGCTCGGCGAGGGCAGCGCTTGCCGATTCGACCAGTACGAGCCCGGCGAAGGCTCAGCATATCCAAGAGTTTGCGCCAGCGCCGGTGTTGTCAGCGCGACAGGAAACATCACTGCCGCAACGGCAAGTCCGCTGATCGATCGAAGGGAGATCGTGAGAATCTGGCATACAGAATATCGAGACGCTGTATTCGTCTGCAACGAATAGGTCATGACCGTTCTCGCTTCCGCCGGGGGCATCGTGATGCCGATGCGAAGCAAACGCCGGGTTGCGGCTTTTGGTTCCACGGACTGCGCCGCCGCAGAAATTTGTGCGGCACGGGCCGCAGAAGGTTCACGCCGGCGCGAGGAACATTGCAACCATCAGAGGGTTAGCGGGCCGGAAGCCATCGTATGTCTGCGATCGGCGGGTATTTTAAGAGAGCTTTGCCATGTCTCTCCTGCTGCTGCTCGGCAGAATCTGACAATGCCGGCCGTGCGCCGAGAGGTGCGTGCAGAAAAAAATCCGCTGGTGAATTCGCCTGCGGACGAGCGAAACGGCGAACGGCCTCCAATCATCCGGCGGGCAGATGTCGTTTCGTTCTCGCTGGTGGCACTGCTGATCATCGCCACCATTGCCGTACTCTATGTCGCACGGGCATTTTTCCTGCCCACGGTCACCGCGCTCGTGATCGGCACGATGCTGTCTCCCGCCGCAAAATTCTTCGAGCGATACGGTATCCCCCGCTCCGTCTCGGCGGTGCTGATGGTGTCCGCGACGTGCGCGGCGCTGATATTCATGGTCACGCTGATTTCCGCTTCGGTTATGGAATGGAGCACACGGCTGCCAGAACTTGGACCGCAGCTCAAAGACAAGTTTCATATCTTCGACCGCTCCCTCGCGCTCTGGCACCAGTTACAAGGGTTATTCGGGGCAATACCCCCGCCCGGAGAGTCCAGTTTTCTGCTTCCGAAAATCGAATGGGTGCAGCCGACGCTCGAGTTTCTGTCTCCGACATTCACCGAAATCCTACTGTTCTTCGCGGTGCTCGTGCTCTTCATCGTAAGCTGGCCGGATCTGCGCCGCGCGCTGGTGCTGAATTTCTCAGACCATGACTCGCGGCTGCGCGCCTTGCGCATCCTGAATTCCATCGAGAGCAATCTCGGCGGCTATCTCCTCACGGTGACGCTGATCAACATGGGGATCGGCGTCGCCACGGGATTGATCTGCACCATCACAGGCATGCCCAATCCTGCCGGCCTTGGCGCGCTCGCCGCGACGCTAAACTACATTCCGATCATCGGCCCCATCGTCACCTTCGTCGTGCTCGCAGTTGTCGGCATCGTCACGTCGTCAACACTGGGCGGAGGTCTCGTGGCCGCCGCCGGTTTTGCCATCGTGGCCTTCATCGAAGGGCATTTCCTGACACCCACGATTATCGGCCGGCGGCTGGCGCTGAACGCCCTGGCGGTCTTCATCGCGCTCGCCTTCTGGACATGGCTATGGGGTCCGATGGGCGCATTCCTGTCGTCGCCCATCCTGATCGTCGGCCTGGTCATCAAGGAGCACTTGATGCCGGTCAAAGACACCCAGTTACCGGAGCCGTAAACCGCGATGGAACCTTAACAACAGCGGCGCGTTTTTGCACCGAGCAATACGGCCCTCAGGAGTTTTAGATGTCGAGCACCGATGGTGAAGACGCAATGAAGAACATGACGGACAAATCAACCTACGAACGCCTGCAGAAGGATCTAGACGCCGTGAAAAACGATATCTCAGCACTCGCCGATCAGCTCTCGGACGTGATCGAAGCGTTCAAAGGCGACGCCCGCAAGCAGGCCAAGCGAACCTACAAGCAGGCCCGCGCCAATGTGGACTCCGTGATGTCCGACGTCGGCAAACGCGGTAGCGAGGCCCTCGACGCCGCGCAGGATTATGCGGGCACGCTGGAGGAATCGCTGGAAGACGCGATCACGCAGCGTCCTCTCGCCGCGGTCGGCCTCGCCGTCGGGCTCGGCTTCCTGATCGGCGTGACGTGGCGCCGCTGACGGCCGGAATTTTCCAGGCGCCGCCTGTTTACATGCAGGCGGCGCCGATACGCGCTTTCGTTGACGGATATTGATTGGATTTTCGATGTTTCAGAAGTTCATGGATGACTTTCGGGAAAGCACCGGCAGCGCATTGCGGCTCACGTCACTCGCCCTCGCGGTCGCGGTCTCGCTCTTCATCACGATAGCGTTCCTTTGCGCGGCCGCCTTTGTCTACGTGCTTCAAAATTACGGACTTCTGCAGGCCTGCTTCGCCGGAGCCGGCGTGTTCTTCGTGGCGACGCTGGTGGCGGCGATCGGCTACGCCGTCCGCAAGCGGCAGATCAAGAAGAAGCCCGTCGAAGCGACGAAGTCCACCATGCAGGCAGCGTTGAGCGATCCGATGGTGCTGGCGGCGGGATTGCAAATCGTCCGCACCATCGGACTGAAGCGCATCATTCCGCTGGTCGCTATCGGCGGCATCGCGCTGGGTCTGATGGCCAACCGCCGCGCTGCGGACGCAGCGGATGAAGAGCCAGGCGAATAGATCCAGCCTCAATGGCACAAGGAAAGAGCGCCAGGCGGCGCTCTCCTTTGTTTGATTAAAATTCATCAGGTGATGCAGCGCCCTGGCTCAAGCCGCTTTGCAACATCGGTGAGAACGCTCACGACAGGCTCACACGCGACAGGGCGCGCGCCTGCGGACGATCCCTTGCCGGAGCCCGTGGTCGGTGCCGGAGCCTTGCGCAGCGCGTCCGCCGCCTCGCCCGAAGGCACACGCATCACCACCGACGTATCCGGCAGTCCCGGTAGCTTGAAGGACAGTGTCAGCCCCCCAGCAGGCGATACCGCCGTGTCGCGATCACCTTTCGCCGAACGATCGACGTTCGTGGCGATTGCCTCGTTATCAGCCGCCCGCGCCGGCGTGATCACGCTGGCGTCACCGCGCTGGGCAGGACCAAGCAGATCGTTGCCTGCCGATACCTCGAGATGAACGGCGCCCAGCGCCAAAACAGCTGCCACCGCACCAAGAGTTCCAGAAGCCATGTATGACATCTGACGCCTCTACACGTTGCGAAGCCGCATGATCGCGGCTCCTGAATAACGTGGCTCGTCAGGCTTCGTTCCAGATCGCAGGGAAGACCAGGGCTCAAGAAAAAAGACGGTTCATCCGGGAACGCTTTCGAATGTCCGGCGTCATACCTGAAGCCGGTCAATCCCCCTGCCCCTAATCGACCGGCTGCCGGGGGTGTAGCTGTGGTGATGCCAGCTGCACCCCTTTTCTTTTCACTCTTCCAAAAGAAAAGGCCGGACCGGGATTTCCCGGTCCGGCTTGTGTTCGTTGCCGTCTGCGTGGCTGGCGTCTCAGGAGGCGGCCGCCTTGGACGGCCGGCCGCGCGAATTGCGCTGGAAGAACAGCGCCTGGCTCGCCACCGCCGACACCATGGCCGGCTGGAACGGTTTCGAGATCAGGAAGGCCGGCTCTGGCCGCTCGCCGGTAAGGAAACGCTCGGGGTATGCGGTGATGAACACCACCGGCACCTCGAACGTCTTGAGCAGTTCATTGACCGCGTCGAGCCCCGAACTGCCGTCCGCCAACTGGATGTCGGCCAGGATGAGACCTGGCCGCTTGGACTTCGCAAGCGAGATGGCATCGGTGTGGGTCCGCGCCACGCCGATGACGTTGTGGCCCAGATTCTTGACCAGGCTTTCGAGATCCATCGCGATGAAGGTCTCGTCCTCGATGATCAGGACATCGGTCGCGATCTCCGCGGCAAGCTCGCGTCCCGCGCTATCGGCAAGTTCACGGACCTTCGTAACGTCGGTCTCGAGAATGTAGGCAACCTCGTCTTCCGAGAAGCCCTCCAGCGACAACAATAGGAACGCCTGGCGTGCCGGTGGCGTGAGAGAAGAAATCCGCTGCTCGGACGCGGCCGGAGCCGGTCCCTTGTCGGTGCTCTCGTTCAGAGAGACCGAATTCCATATCTGCGTGAACAGCCGGAACAGCCCGGCGCGGGGCCCTAGCTTTTCGTCGAGCAGCGAGGGGTCTTGAAGCAACGCCTCAAGCATAGCCGCCACATAGGCATCGCCCGATGCCTGACTTCCGGTGAGCGCGCGAGCGTAACGGCGCAACAGTGGCAGATGTTCAGCTACGAGCTGAGAACGAGACATACCCCCTCCAATCGGTGATCATTTCAGGTTGAGTTTGGACCGGAAACGCAGTTCCAGACACCCAGTTCCCCCGCTTCGGACTATCTACGTTTGATACCGAGAAAAGTTCCTCGGCGCCGGAACTTTCTCCTCCCCGTCCCGTTACCACCGGCATAGAGACGGGGCCGAGAGGCTAGGGAGCATCACCCACAGAAGCGAAAAAAACGCTGCGTTTCCATATAGTTAGAACGGGGAAAACGGATCACAAAATGAGCGACTCAAAGCCTCCATCAAATCGAGCATCCACCAAGGGAGGTCTGAATTCCGAGATTCAGTCCCGGATCGGGCATCAATTGCGCGCGATGTATGACGATGTCGTGCGCCAGGGCGTCCCGGATCGCTTTGCGGACCTGATCCGGCAGCTTGATTCACAGGATGCGGCCTCACAAATAGAAGCAGCGGCTAAAAAAGATGGGAGGGACTAATGCCTCTCACGGATTCACTTCGAGACGACATCCTCGCGACGGTGCCGAGCCTGCGCGCCTTCGCTATTTCGCTCAGCGGTAACGCTGACCGGGCTGACGACCTTGTGCAGGAAACGCTGTTGCGTGCGCTCGCGCATATCGACTCGTTCCAGCCTGGGTCCAATCTTCCGGCATGGCTGTTCACGATTTTGCGCAATCTGTTCCGCTCGGACTATCGCAAGCGGCGGCGCGAAGTCGAGGATGCCGACGGCAGTTACGCCAAGACTCTGAAGACGCAGCCCGCGCAAGGCTCGCATCTCGAGTTCGAGGAGTTTCGTGTGGCGCTCGACAAGCTTCCGCAGGATCAGCGCGAAGCGCTCATTCTCGTCGGCGCGTCAGGCTTCTCTTACGAAGATGCCGCCTCCATCTGCGGATGCGCGGTCGGCACCATCAAGAGCCGCGTCAACCGTGCGCGTTCGAAACTCAGCGCCCTGCTCTATGTGGAGGGCGCCGAGGATTTTGGACCCGATAACACGGTCCGCGCGGTGATCGGCGGAGGCGGCAGCTAACGCGCAGTCCGCAAACGCATGCCCTTGGGTTTGACCCAAGGGTAAGCACCGGTTTTGCGGTCAGAATACGCGCCAGCCGGAAAGTACGTCTCCCTTCAAGGACAACGCTTTCGGAGAGACACGAAAAGCGGCCACTTTCGAGTGGCCGCTTTTTTGTTGTTCATTGTTCGTCGCAGGAAGATTTCGTTAGCGGCTGACGTCAGCGCTTCTTCACCGGCGCGCCGATACGCTCGGTGCGGTCCATTTCGGTCTCGTCCACAACCGTCGCCATCGGCGCCGTGAGCTCATAGACGTAGCTGACATCGGTGAAATAGCGCTTCGACGTGCCGCCCAGCGCTTCCGGAGCAACCCGGTCAAGCAGCACGATTCCGAATTCGCTGTCCGCCCGGCGGGTGGCGGCGCTGGTGTTGAACTCCTCCCAGCGGAAATGAAACATCGGCTCAATCTCATCGGTGACGTTCCACCCGGCAACGATGTGCGGATGCTTGCCGACCAGCGACAGGCCCTCGTCAGCATGGGAGGCCAGCTCAAAGAACAGCAGCGACAGGCTCTGCGCCGCGCGGGCGCTGACAATGATATCCGGCCCGTTGAGCGCGATGCGGTCCGCATGGGGGATGGCGCGCGACTCGAACAAGCCTTTCAGCTTGACGCCCTGCCACTGGCTTTCGCTGAGCAGCGACACGACGTGTGACATGGCATGAATGCGGCCGATCAGAAGGTCGCGCGCGATGTCGATGTCCGCACCGTGCCGCATGGTCCGGGTCACGATCGACTGAATCACCGCGAGGATGTTCTTCACGCGATGATTAAGTTCGTCGATGACGGCGGTCAGCCGGCGCTCGAAACCGATGCGGGTCTGAACCTCGCGGCTGAGCCGCAGGTTATTGTAGGCCACATAGCCGAACAGGCCGCAGAGAATGACGGTCAGCGCCACGCCGATCACCATGATGATGACGGCGAGTTCTTGGGCGCGTGTCGCCGGGTTGGTCTTGGCGTAGTAGATCAGCGTCCAGTCCCGAGATCCGAACGACACGACACGCACCAATGGCGGATTATCGGCATCGAGCTGCAGCGGAACCGTCGTGACGTTTCCCTCCGTATCGGCGCTCAGATTGTTCGAGGCGTTTCGCGGATCGCGCAGCGCCACCGAGAACAGGGACAACTCGTCGTTGGCAAGCATCAACGGCGCCAGCCGATAGGAGATGGTCAGGAAGCCTGCGACGCTGTTGCCGCCTTCCGGCTTGACAGGTGCAGCCAGCACGATGCCCATCGGGCCGCCGTTGGAACGCAGCAGCACAAAGGGTTCGGAGGACACCGGCTTGCCCTCCTCCGCCGCGCGCGCCAGCATCGGCCCGACCACGGGATGACCATCCAGAATGCGGCCGACATAGGACTTCGTTTCGTCGTTCAGCGGCTCGACATCCATCAGAACGCTCGATGGATCGCGCAGGGTCTGCGGGTTCAGCGGGGTGTCGTCCGCACTTCGAAGCATCGGATTGGGGAAGCCTGCAGCCCTGAGATCGTTCTGCACCCGGCCGAGGTCGGCGCGGGGGACGCGCGCAATCCAGCTCGCGACCACGAAATCGGTCCGAAAGGCATAGATCGACGATCGCAACGGCTGCAATGCATTGGCCGTGTTGACGCTCGGCGAACGGAACAGCCCGACCGTGACTCGGGCCAGCAGCTCACGCTCGCTCAATCGCTCCTGAACAAGACCAGCATGGGTATCGACCGCGCGGGCAAGCGCGGTCCGGCCGATCGATAGCTCCTGATCGTAGACCTTCATCGCCGCAAGACCGGAGATGATCGCTCCGATAATTGCCATCAGTCCTATGATGAGGCCGAGACGGAGCACGCGCTTACTCGGAAAACAGGGCGGGAAATGAAACAGGCGACCGGCGGGAAACGCGGCCCCTGCGGAAACGGCAATCGAACGCGGCGACCGAACTGGTGATCATGGGTACTCTAAAGGTGTCCAATTCGGTCGAGCCGGTGCGGGCGGAATGTATCGTGAATGGATCAATTGAGTCGCAGCGAAATGGTTCCCGCGAGGCCAAAATATGCCCGGCATGGTAAATCCGCAGGCCCAAATCGTCGTTAACGATTCACCTCGACGCAGCAGGCCGGACTCAAGGGTGGGCCGCCACCATGGTCAGGGCCAGGACGACCACGACGATTCCCAGCAAAACGGCGGCAAGAAAGACGCCGCTGTAGTCTCGGGTGGGAGCTGGGGATGGCAAATGTCTCATGCCGGGCTAACACGCGCGGGCACGATGCGTTCCGGAATACATGTCAAAAACTGCGCAACGCCGCGGGAAACAGCCACTGGTCTCTCAGTTAGCGCAGCCGCTCAGTTAACCTTTGCCGGAACCTGCGCCTGAAGGCCGCCCTTGGCTTCGATGAAGCGGATAATGCGATCGAGGCCATCGCTCTTTTTCAGGTTGGTCATCACAAACGGCCGCTCGCCGCGCATGCGCTTGGCATCGGCGTCCATCTTCTCGAGCGACGCGCCGACATAGGGCGCCAGATCAATCTTGTTGATGACCAGAAGGTCCGACCGCGTGATGCCGGGGCCGCCCTTGGAGGGAATCTTGTCTCCGGCCGCGACGTCGATCACATAGATGGTGAGGTCCGCCAGTTCCGGCGAAAAGGTCGCCGCGAGGTTGTCGCCGCCGGATTCGATCAGCACCAGATCGAGATCGGGGAACTTCAGGCGCATGTCGGCCACCGCCGCGAGATTCATCGAGGCGTCTTCGCGGATCGCGGTATGCGGACAGCCGCCCGTCTCCACGCCCGCGATCCGATCCGGCGTCAGCGATCCCGAACGCACCAGAAACTCCGCATCCCATTTCGTGTAGATGTCGTTGGTGATGGCCGCGATCTCGTAATGCGCCCGCATCGACTTGCAGAGCAAATCCATCAGGGCCGTCTTGCCCGATCCGACCGGGCCGCCGATGCCTACGCGGAGCGGACCGTTCATGCTGCTGGCCATGCGGTCAATCCTTCTGTCTGCGAATAGCTCATGACCTGAACAATCTCGTATACTGCGCTTCATGGCGCATACTGGCGAGATCAGCACGGAAGGTCGCGCTGCCAAGATCGTCCAGCGCCCCGTTGAGCGATTTTTCCGCCGTCGCCGCAATCACGCCCTCAAGCGCGGCCAGCGCATGCTGGCTGTCGGTCTGCCCGAGCGGAATGAGACGCACGCCTGCTGAAATCCAGTTCGAGGTCGTGGCATGAAGAAACGCATGCAGCGTCTGGGACAGCGGAATGTGATGCCCGGCGGCGAGGACGCCCACGGCCACTGGATAGGTGATCGAGCCGACCGCATGCGGCGCCAGCAGATCCAGCGCCTCGCAATTCCATGCCGAGCGCGCGATCTCCACGAAGGCGCGGCCCTGCGCGGTTGTCTCAAGGTGCCGTTCGCGCGACGGCGTGAAGGCGGCGGCAAGTTCGGCAACGTCGCTCAACGCCCGGCTATCGCTTGCTTCGGCAGCGCGCCAGGCGTGGCACAGGAACAGGCCGTCGCAGAATCCGGCGCCATCCAACAGCATCGCCGCCAGCCAATCCTGCAACGTCTTTCTGTCGGTGATGTCACCGGCTTCGACCGCCCATTCGATGCCGCTGGAATAGGAAAACGACCCGACCGGAAACGACGGCGACAGCCACGTCATCAACCGAAAGAGCGCAGCCGACTCCTCTGCCTCGGACACAAGGTCGCCTTTACCGCCATCATTTGTGGTCATGAGCATGGGAGTGACCGTGATGGTGATCGTGGTCATGCTTGCCGTGATTATGATCATGCGCATGATCGTGATGCTTGTGATCGTGACCGTGCTTGCCGTGACCTTGATCATGGTGGCTGTGATCATGATGAGCATGATCGTGGCCACCGTGTTTGTGGTGGCCATGATCGTGATCGTCGTGGCCATGCGCCGCGTGGCCTCCACCGGAATAGGCTCCGCCTTCCGGATCGAACGGCGCTTCGATAGCGATGACACGCGCGCCGAGGCCCCGCACCATCTCCTCGATGACGTGATCGCGCCGGATGCGAAGGCCCTTGCCGACGATCTGCGTCGGCAGATGGCGATTGCCGAGATGCCAGGCAACGCGCACCAGATGAAGCGGATCGGTGCCGCGGATCTCCACCAGCGGCTCGGGCGCAGCGACCACCTCGACCAGCCGACCGTCTTCCAGCACCAGCGCATCGCCGCCGCGCAGCGCCACCGCCTCTTTCAGGTCGAGCAGGAATTCAAGCCCGCGCGTGCCGGTCATTGCCATGCGCCGCCGATGCCGGTCATCGAAACCGAGAACCACCGTATCGGCTGTGGCCTCGGTCCAGCTGCCCGGTGGGCGAACCTGCGTCGCGCGGATCATGACATCGCTCTCATAGCTTCTGGACTTCGCCGCCGCTGATGATCTCGATTTCAGTCGGCGAAACTTTCAACGGCGCAGACAGTTCGCGCCACGCCTTCAAATGCGGCGCGCGGCTGTGGGCGGTGAGATCATCCCGTGTCTCCCAGCGCTCGACGAACACCAGGGTATTCGGATCGTTCACGCTGGAATGAAGTTCGTAGGAGATGCAGCCCTTCTCCTTGTGGGTCTCGGCGATGCAGGCTTTCGCGCCGGCGATGAAGGCCTCGCGGCCTTCCGGCTTCACCTTGGTGGTGGCGACGACGTAGATCATCGGACCTCCACGTTTGCAGGCGTGATGACTTCGATCTTGGGCGGTGCGGCGAGACAATTCACCACGACGCGTCCGAATGTTTTCATGTGCTCGGCCTTGCGATGCGGCACCAGCGCCTCGACGCTTTCCCATTGCTCGACGAACACCAGCTTGGTGGGATCGGTCACGCTCTCGTGCAGATCGTAGGCGATGTTCCCGGCTTCCTTGCGGGTGTCCGCGATGCAGGCTTTCGCCGCGGCGATCAGTTCCGCGCGCATCTCGGGCTTGATGGTCAAAGTTGCAACAACGTAGATCAAGGTATCCTCCCGGCTTTTCTCTTTATGCCGAGTGACCCTAGTACATGAAATAGCGCTGCGCCATGGGCAGAACCTCGGCGGGCGCGCAGGTCAGCAATTCGCCGTCAGCGCGCACCTCGTAAGTCTCGGGATCGACCTCGATCTTCGGCGTCGCTCCGTTATGGATCATGCTCTTCTTCGAGATGCGGTCGCGGGTGTTTGAAACAGCATAGAGCGTCTTGTCGATGCCGAGTTTCTTCGCCAGCCCCGACGCCACCGCGGCTTTGGACGCGAACACTACGGACGACGCCGTCAGCGATTTCCCAAAGGCCGCGAACATCGGCTGGTAATGCACGGGCTGCGGCGTCGGGATCGACGCGTTGGGATCGCCCATCGGAGCAGCCACGATCGAGCCAGCCTTGACGATGAGATCGGGCTTCACGCCAAAGAATGCCGGCGACCACAGCACGAGGTCGGCCATCTTGCCCTTCTCGACGGAGCCGATCAGCTTCGAGACGCCATGCGCGATGGCGGGATTGATCGTGTACTTGGCGATGTAGCGCTTGACGCGGAAGTTGTCGTTGTCCTTGCCCTTGTCTTCCGGCAGCGAACCGCGCTGCTTCTTCATCTTGTCGGCCGTCTGCCAGGTGCGGATGATGACCTCACCGAGGCGTCCCATCGCCTGGCTATCCGACGAGATCATCGACAGCGCACCGAGATCGTGAAGGATATCCTCCGCCGCGATGGTTTCCTTGCGAATGCGGCTTTCGGCAAACGCGAGATCCTCCGCGATCGACGGATCGAGATGGTGACACACCATCAGCATGTCGAGATGCTCGTCGATGGTGTTACGCGTGAACGGCCGCGTCGGATTGGTCGAGGACGGCAGCACGTTCTTGAAACCCGCCACCTTGATGATATCCGGCGCATGGCCGCCGCCCGCGCCTTCGGTGTGGAAGGCGTGAATGGTGCGGCCCTTGAACGCCTTGATGGTGTCCTCAACGAAGCCCGACTCGTTCAGCGTATCGGAGTGCAGCATCACCTGAATGTCGTGATCGTCGGCCACAGAGAGACAGTTGTCGATGGCGGCCGGCGTGGTGCCCCAGTCCTCGTGCAGCTTGAGCGCGCAGGCGCCGGCCTTGATCATCTCCACCAGCGCGGCGGGGCGCGACGCATTGCCCTTGCCGGAGATGCCGAGATTGACGGGGAATGCATCGAACGACTGGATCATCCGCGCGATGTGCCATGGGCCCGGTGTACAGGTGGTCGCGAACGTGCCGTGCGATGGGCCGGTGCCGCCGCCCAGCATCGACGTGACGCCGGACATCAGCGCGTGTTCGATCTGCTGCGGGCAGATGAAATGAATGTGGCTGTCGAAGCCGCCGGCAGTCAGGATTTTGCCCTCGCCCGCGATAATGTCGGTGCCCGGGCCGATGACGATGGTGACGCCGGGCTGGATGTCAGGATTACCCGCCTTGCCGATGGCGGAGATGTAGCCCTCCTTGATCGCCACGTCAGCCTTGACGATGCCCCAGTGGTCCACGATCAGCGCATTGGTGATGACGGTGTCAGCCGCGCCCTGTCTGTTGGTGACCTGCGATTGACCCATTCCGTCGCGGATCACCTTGCCGCCGCCGAATTTCACCTCCTCGCCGTAGACGGTGAAATCCTTTTCGACCTCGATGATCAAATCCGTATCGGCAAGCCGCACGCGGTCGCCCGTGGTGGGCCCGAACATGTCCGCATAGACGGAGCGAGGAATTTTGGTGGCCATTGGCTGATCTTTCAGTATGACTTGCCGTCGAATTTTTTCACGTTCAGGGATTCGATATCGACATCGTCGAGGCAACGAACGTTGACCGCGATCATCTCGGCTCCATTCGGGGCCTTGCCATTCGCGAAGGACTCAACACCGCAAGTCGCGCAAAAGCGATGATGAATGACACCCTTGTTGAACGTGTATTCAGTCGTCGCGTCTTCGCCCGACAGCAGCTTGAAATTCTCCGCCGGAACGAACGTCAGCAGCGTTCCCAACTTGCCGCAGCGCGAGCAATTGCACGCAAGGACATCGCCGATCTCGCCGGTCATTTCATAACGGACCTTGCCACATTGGCAGCCACCAGTGTGCGTTTGCATCACAACTTCCCACTCACATCGCCGCGGAAACCGTAGACCACCCGCTTGCCAGCCAGTGCGACGAGATTGACGTCACGGGTCTGCCCCGGCTCGAAGCGCACCGCAGTGCCCGCCGCGATATCGAGCCGCATGCCGCGCGCCTTCTTGCGATCGAACTTCAGCGCCGGATTGGTTTCGAAAAAATGATAATGCGAGCCGACCTGAATGGGCCGGTCGCCGGTATTCGCCACCGTCAAGGTCACCGTCTTGCGGCCCTTGTTCAGTTCGATGTCGCCGTCTTTGATGAACAGTTCACCGGGGATCATTTTGAAGTCCTCAACGAACGGGTTCGTGCACAGTGACGAGCTTCGTTCCGTCAGGAAACGTCGCCTCAACCTGAATGTCGTGAATCATCTCGGCGATGCCATCCATGCATTGAGCGCGAGTGATGACCTCCGCGCCGGCTTTCATCAGTTCGGCGACAGTGCGCCCATCGCGCGCGCCCTCGACGATGAAATCCGAAATGATCGCGATGGCTTCGGGATGGTTGAGCTTGACGCCGCGCTCAAGACGGCGCCGGGCGACCATCGCCGCCATGGAGACGAGGAGCTTGTCCTTTTCACGGGGAGACAAATTCATGCGTGCAGTACCCGATTCAGATTGAGCCTAATTCAATTGAGCCAGAGTCTCGGCAAGCTCGACGGGCTCACACACCCCAGCACTTTCATCATATCGGCGCGGAGCCGCGCCGCATCTTGTGCGCAGAAGCGCGCCATTGCAAACCCGTTCCACGCCGAGACGCCGACCTCGGCCCCGAACGCATCGGACACTTCGCGGATGCGCGCGATGATGGATTCATCACCCGGTACGACCAGCGCCGTACCGATGGCAACGCCGCCGTTCGCGACCGCGCGACTGGCGAGTTTTTCCGCAATGTCGCCATCGAGCCGTACTGTCTCGGCGAAGACAAGCTTGCCGCCGATCCGCATCCGCCAGCGATCGACAAAGCTTCCCCCCGTCATGACCTCGCCCATCGCCGCGCGGCCAAACACCACGATCTCGCACAACAACAGCGATGCATTCTGTGACAGATCGATGTCGATGCGCCGCGCCACCCGGGCCTGATCGAACAGAATGGTTTCCTGCGGCAGCCAGGCGAGCCGGGCACCGGCCCCGGCGCGCAGCGCGATATTGACCTGTGCCTCCGGCCCGTGGGAGCGATAGATTTTCTCGGCGGCAGCCGTGGTCACGGTCAGATGCGCGCCGTCCCCCGCCGCGATGTCGATGTCGAAGCGGTCGCCACCCGCGATGCCGCCTGCAGTATTGACGAACACGGCCGAGAGACCCTGTTGCTCCGGCGAAGGAAACCGCACGCGCAACGAGCCTTCTTCATGCAGTTCGCGGCGGCGCGTGACGCCGTCCTTGAGATGCACATCGAACTTCACCGCGCCCACCGCGCGGTTGGCCGCGAATGTCTCCGCTTCTGAGGATATGATCCCGCTCTGCATCCGCCCCGGCCAGTTCGGTGATGTCGATCCCGCTTCAGAGCGCCATTTGGCGGCTGATCTCGGCGGGATCGAGGTTGCTGCGGTCGCAGGTGAACTTGACTGCGCCACGATCCATGACCGCGAAATTGTCGCCGAGCTCGCAGGCAAAGTCGAGATATTGTTCGACCAGCACGATGGCCATGGTGCCGAGGCTGCGCAGATAGCTGATCGCGCGGCCGATGTCCTTGATGATCGACGGCTGGATACCCTCGGTCGGCTCGTCAAGCAAAAGCAGTTTCGGCCGCATCACCAGCGCCCGGCCGATGGCCAGTTGCTGCTGCTGGCCGCCGGAGAGATCGCCGCCGCGCCGGCCGAGCATGGTCTGCAGCACAGGAAACAGTGAGAACACATCGTCGGGAATATTGCGGTCGATGCGCTTGAGCGGACCGAAGCCGGTCTTGAGATTTTCCTCCACCGTCAGCAGCGGAAAGATCTCGCGGCCCTGCGGGACGAAGCCGATGCCCTTGCGCGCGCGCTCGTACGGCTTGAGACCGGAAATATCGGCGCCGTCGAACGTGATTGAACCGCTCGCAATCGGATATTGGCCCACCATCGCGCGCAGCAGGCTGGTCTTGCCGACGCCGTTGCGCCCCAGCACGCAGGTCACCTTGCCGGGCTCGGCGGCCAGCGAGACGCCGCGCAGCGCCTGCGCTGCGCCGTAGTAGAGGGTGATGTTGTTGACGTCCAACATGGCTTTACTTTCTGCGCATGATCTTGCCCGAAAACCGGTACCCACTTTTCGGAATCATGCGCTAACGCCCCAAATACACTTCAATGACGCGCTCGTTCGCCGATACCTGATCGAGCGAGCCTTCCGCGAGAACCGAACCTTCATGCAGGCAGGTGACGCGAACGCCCAGCTCGCGGACGAAGGTCATGTCGTGCTCGACAACGACCACCGTCTTGTCCTTGTTGATCTCTTTGAGCAGCTCGGCGGTCTGGTGCGTTTCCACATCGGTCATGCCCGCCACCGGCTCGTCGACCAGAAGCAATTTAGGGTCTTGCGCCAACAGCATGCCGATCTCGAGCCATTGCTTCTGGCCATGGGACAGCGCACCGGCCAGACGATCACGGGAGTCCTTGAGCCGGATCGTCTCCAGCACGCGTTCAATCCGCTCGCCCTCGTTTGGCGTTTCGCGCCAGAACAATGTGCCCCGCACGCGATGATCGACGTTCAGCGCCAGCAAGAGATTATCCTCGATGGTCTGGCTCTCGAACACCGTGGGCTTCTGGAATTTGCGGCCGATGCCGAGTTCGGCGATCTGGGTCTCGTCGAGCCTTGTCAGATCGACCGTGCCGTCGAACAGCACGTCGCCCTCGTCCGGCTTGGTCTTGCCGGTGATGATGTCCATCATCGTGGTCTTGCCGGCGCCGTTGGGCCCGATGATGGCGCGCATCTCACCCGGCGCAATGGTCAGCGACAGATTGTTGATGGCGTGGAAGCCGTCGAACGACACATGCACACCGTCGAGGTAGAGCATGGCGGATGTGGCGCGAGTGTCCATGACGTTCATGTGCCTAATCCGCCAATCTGGGTTTGGTGATGCCGTCTTCGGCCGCGGCGCTGGCCGCATTCGCGTCGCGTTGTTCCTGGCGCTTGCCCCACCATTCCTTGACCGTGCCGACGATGCCTTTCGGCAGCAGCAGCGTGACCAGAATGAACAGCGCGCCGAGCATGAACAGCCAGTACGGCGCGAGGAAACCGGACGTGAAGACAGTCTTCGCGTAGTTGACGACGATGGCGCCTAGCGCCGCGCCGGTCAGCGTGCCGCGGCCGCCGACCGCCACCCAGATGACGGCCTCGATGGAGTTGCCCGGCGCGAACTCGCCGGGATTGATGATGCCGACCTGCGGCACGTACAACGCTCCGGCGACGCCGGCCATGCAGGCCGACAGCGTAAACACGAACAGTTTGTAGTTTTCGACGCGATAGCCGAGAAACCGCGTGCGGGACTCCGCATCGCGAATCGCGATCAGCACCTTGCCGAGCTTCGAGGTGACGATCGCCCTGCAGATCAGGAACGCGACAGCAAGTGCCACGCAGGACAGGACGAACAGCACGGCGCGCGTGCCTTGAGCTTGAACATTGAAGCCGAGAATATCCTTGAAGTCGGTCAGACCGTTGTTGCCGCCGAAGCCGAAATCGTTGCGGAAGAACGCCAGCAGCAGCGCATAGGTCATCGCCTGCGTGATGATCGACAGATAAACGCCGGTTACGCGGGAGCGGAACGCCAGCCAGCCGAAGCAGAAGGCCAGCAGCCCCGGCACCAGCAGCACCATCAGCGCCGCGAACCAGAACATGTCGAAGCCGTACCAGTACCACGGCAGCGCCTTGTAGTTCAGGAACACCATGAAGTCCGGCAGCACCGGATTTCCGTAGACCCCGCGCGAACCGATCTGCCGCATCAGGTACATGCCCATCGCATAGCCGCCGATCGCGAAGAATGCGCCGTGACCGAGCGAGAGAATGCCGCAATAGCCCCAGATCAGATCGATCGAGAGCGCAAGGATCGCGTAGCAGAGATACTTCCCGAACAGCGCCATCAGATAGGTCGGCACCTGAAACGGCGACGACGCCGGCAGCAGCAGGTTCGAGAGCGGCACGAATATCCCAACGGCGGCGACGATCAGGAGAAAGACAGTCGCACTTTTGTTCAGCGAACGCGTCAGCAGATACGGCATCATGCTTCCACCGACCGGCCCTTGAGCGCGAACAGGCCGCGCGGCCGCTTCTGGATGAACAGGATGATAAGCACCAGAATGGCGATCTTGCCGAGCACCGCGCCCGCAACCGGCTCAAGAAATTTGTTCGCCATGCCGAGCGTCAGCGCGCCGACCAACGTACCCCAGAGATTTCCGACGCCGCCGAACACCACCACCATGAACGAGTCGATGATGTAGCTCTGGCCGAGATTGGGGCTGACGTTGTCGATCTGCGATAACGCCACGCCCGCGATACCCGCAATGCCGGAGCCGAGACCGAAGGTCAGCGCATCGACACGCGAGGTCGCGATGCCCATGGAAGCGGCCATGCGGCGATTTTGCGTGACAGCGCGCATCTCGAGTCCGAGGCTGGTGAAGCGCAGCATGCCGAGCAGAATAAAGAACACAGCGATGGTGAAGACCACGATCCAGAGTCGGTTATAGGTGATGGTCATCTGGCCGATCTCAAACGCGCCGCTCATCCACGAGGGATTGCCGACTTCGCGATTGGTCGGTCCGAACATGGTGCGCACGGCCTGCTGCAGCACCAGCGAGAGACCCCATGTCGCAAGCAGCGTTTCTAGCGGCCGGCCGTACAGGAAGCGGATGATGGTCCGCTCGATGATAACGCCGATGATGCCTGCCACCAGGAAGGCGAGCGGCACAGCGATCAGCAACGAGTAGTCGAACAGCGCTGGATATTTTGTGCGGATCAGATCCTGAACCACAAAGGTCACATAGGCGCCGATCATCACCATTTCGCCGTGCGCCATGTTGATGACACCCATCACGCCGAAGGTGATGGCAAGACCGATGGCGGCAAGCAGCAGCACGGAGCCGAGCGAGAGACCGTACCAGGCGTTCTGCGCCGTGGCCCATAGGGCGAGGTTGCTCTGGATCGAACTGATCGCCGCCGCGGACACGCGTGCAAGCGCAGACGACGGCTCGGGCGACAGCCCGGTGAGGATCGCGAGAGCTTCCTGATCGCCGCGATCACGGATCACTGCAACGGCGTCGAGCTTGTCGGCCTCGGAAGCTTTTGGATCGAACAGAATGATGGCCGCCTTGGCCTCGGAGAATGCGCGCTTGGCGCCGCTGTTGGTTTCCTTCTTGAGCGCGCCCTCGATCACCGGCAGGAAGGCCGGATCGTGGGTCTTGAAGACGGATTGCGCCGCCTGGATGCGCGTTGCCGGATCCGGCGACAGCAGCGTCAATCCGCCGAGCGCGGCTTCGACCGTGCGGCGCAAGCGGTTGTTGAGACGCACCGAGACAGCGGTGGCAGGCGCAGCGCTGACCGCCTCGCCGGTGGCGGCGTCGGTGATCTTGCCGCTCTTGTCCTTGACGAAGACTTTCTTGCTTTGCGGATCGGCCAGCAAGCGGCCGTCCTGAAGCGCGTCGATGATCGGAAACGCAAGCGGATTGCCGCTGGTCGCGAGCGCACCGACGGCAGCCTCGGTATCGGAAAATGAATCGTTGGCGAATTGCGCGACGGCATCTTCAAAGGGACCAGCCAGCACCGGCACGCCCGAGAGGATAATGAGTATCAGCGCAATGGCCGCCGAACGGCAGCGATGAAGGAATAAGGAAAACACGTGACAACCCCGGCAGAGGTGAGAGGAAGGCGGCGACTGCCGCCGCCTTCCGATATTGGAAGACTCTAAGAGTCGTCATTGCGAGCGGAGCGAAGCAATCCAGCGCAGCAAGGAAACCTGGATTGCTTCGTCGCAAAAGCTCCTCGCAATGACGCTCAACTGAGGACGAGAAATCAGGAACCCTGACCGCCGCACTTGTTGGTCTTGGTGTTGAAGTTGCCGCACTTCTTGCCGACCCAGTCGCCGATCAGGTCCTTGGAGCCTTCAAGCTCCTTCGACCAGGCGTCGCCCGCCACGAGGCCAGGCGTCTTCCACACCACGTCGAACTGGCCGTCGGCTTTGATTTCGCCGATGAACACAGGCTTGGTGATGTGATGGTTCGGAAGCATCTCCGACACGCCGCCTGTGAGGTTCTTGGCGGTGGTGCCCGGCAGAGCGTCGATCACCTTGTCGGCGTCAACCGACTTGGCCTTCTCGACCGCCTTCACCCACATGTCGAAACCGATCACGTGCGCTTCCATCGGATCGTTGGTCACGCGCTTCGGATTCTTGGTGTAGGCCTGCCACGCCTTGATGAACGTTTCGTTCTCAGGCGTCTTGATCGACTGGAAGTAGTTCCAGGCGGCGAGATGACCGAGCAGCGGCTTGGTGTCGATACCGGCGAGCTCTTCTTCGCCGACCGAGAACGCAACGACCGGAATGTCGGTCGCCTTGATGCCCTGGTTGCCGAGCTCCTTGTAGAACGGAACGTTGGCGTCGCCATTGATGGTCGAGACCACCGCCGTCTTCTTGCCGGCCGAACCGAACTTCTTGATGTCGGCCACGATCGTCTGCCAGTCCGAGTGACCGAACGGCGTGTAGTTGATCATGATGTCTTCAGGCTTGACGCCCTTCGACTTCAGATAGGCCTCGAGGATCTTGTTGGTGGTGCGCGGATAGACGTAGTCGGTGCCGGCCAGAACCCAGCGCTGCACCTTTTCTTCCTTGGCGAGATAGTCGACCGCGGGGATCGCCTGCTGGTTCGGCGCCGCACCCGTGTAGAACACGTTGCGCTCGCTCTCTTCACCCTCGTACTGCACCGGGTAGAACAGGATCGAGTTCAGCTCCTTGAACACCGGCAGCACGGATTTGCGCGACACCGAGGTCCAGCATCCGAACACCACGGACACCTTGTCCTTGGTGATCAGCTCACGGGCCTTTTCGGCGAACAGCGGCCAGTTCGATGCGGGGTCGACAACGACGGCTTCGAGCTTCTTGCCGAGAACGCCGCCCTTCTTGTTCTGCTCGTCGATAAGGAAAAGGATCGTATCCTTCAGCGTGGTTTCGCTGATGGCCATGGTTCCGGAAAGCGAATGAAGGACGCCAACCTTGATGGTGTCGTCGGCAGCCTTCGCTCCGCCAAGCGTAGCGAGACCCAAAAAAAGACCCGCAGTTGCGGCCAGCCATTTACGGCGGCTGAACGGTGCAACTGCAGCGCTGCTGAAATGCGTAGTCATGCGATGTCATCTCCCTGACGCAGACGTGAAACGCTGTGCGACGGCCTCCGGCCGGCGGCGTTAAGGGAATCGCAAGAACTATGCCATGGGACTGATTTCAATAAGCGATTGATATATTTTGATAAATTCGATTTTTACGGCTGCTCGCGGCTTCTCTGCCCGATTTATGTGCGACGAAACTGACATTGTTTTTTGCATATGCACGATAATTGAGCAGAAAAGTGCGCATGTCTAAATTTGGAGCAGCGAGAGGAACAGCCGGTACTGGGCGCCTCCCATGGATTTTACCTTGAAAGCGCCGCGTTCCTGTTCCATATGAGCGCCACGACCTTGAGAATCATCAGGTCTCTGCGAGCCGCGTGTTCTGATCCCGTGCAACGGTTTCTGGCTTGCCCCTTCAGCTAACCGAAACCGACGCCCCAGACACGCGGGTGTCTCCGACACCCGCCCGCACCCGACATCCCGTCGGGCGCGCGTTGCGACTCATAGAAAGATACCCTTTTGACCTCCTTTCAGGATTTCGGCCTCGCCGATCCAATCTCGCGTGCACTTAAAGAAGAAAATTACGTCACGCCCACCCCCATCCAGGCTCAAACCATTCCCATCGCGCTGACCGGACGAGACGTCATCGGCATCGCGCAAACCGGCACCGGAAAGACCGCATCCTTCGCGCTTCCGATCTTGCACCGCCTTCTTGAAAATCGCATCAAGCCGCAGCCCAAGACCTGCCGCGTGCTGGTGCTGAGCCCGACCCGCGAACTGTCCGGCCAGATCCTTGAGAGCTTCAATGCTTACGGTCGCCACATCAAGCTGACGTCGGCGCTGGCGATCGGCGGCGTCCCGATGGGCCGCCAGGTCCGCTCCGTCATGCAGGGCGTTGACGTCATGGTGGCGACACCCGGCCGTCTGCTCGACATGGTCCAGGGCAACGCCCTGAAGCTCAACCAGGTCGAGTTTCTCGTGCTCGACGAAGCCGACCGTATGTTGGATATGGGCTTCATCAACGACATCCGCAAAATCGTCGCCAAGCTGCCGATCAAGCGCCAGACCCTGTTCTTCTCGGCCACCATGCCGAAAGATATCGCCGATCTCGCCGAGCAGATGCTGCAAAATCCGGCCCGCGTCGCCGTGACGCCGGTGGCGTCCACGGTGGAACGCATCGCGCAGCGCGTTCTGCAGGTCGATCATTCAGCGAAGCCCGCCATTCTGGCGCAATTGCTGAAGACCGAGCAGGTCAACCGCGCTCTGGTGTTTACCCGCACCAAGCACGGCGCCGACAAGGTTGTGAAAGGCCTTGTGAAAGCGGGGATTCCCGCCGAAGCCATTCACGGCAACAAGTCGCAGAACCACCGCGAGCGCGTGCTGGCGGCGTTCCGCACCGGCGACATCCGCACGCTGGTTGCTACTGATATTGCCGCACGCGGCATCGACGTCGACGGCATCAGCCATGTCATTAACTTCGACCTGACCAACGTGCCGGAAACCTACGTCCACCGCATCGGCCGCACCGCGCGCGCCGGCGCGGACGGCACCGCGATCTCGCTGGTGGCCGGCGGCGAGGAATTCGGCTATCTGCGCGACATCGAAAAGCTGATCCGCGTCACCTTGCCGAAGGAAGATCGCCGCACGCCGGGACATCAGCAGCGCCCGGCCGCAGCCGCCCCAGCTCAGCATCGTCCGGGACGCTCCGGATCCAATGGACACTCCCCGCGCACGAACGACGCCGCACCCGGCTCGAAGGGTCCACGGCGCCGCCGGCGTCCGGGCGGCGGCATGCCGCAATCCGATCGCCACGAGGCCGGCCGCCACGAAACCAGCCGCCACGAGCAATCGCGGCCATCGCAAAATTCGAAGAGCGATAGTATTCAGGGGGTCGCCTTCCTGCACCGTGAAAGCCGACCGGCGCAGAATCAGCCCCGACGTAATCAGCGCCCGCAGCGCTCATAGTTCGTTTTGAATGGACACCTAAATAGAGGACTTGGAGACCCTATGGCTAAAGAAGAGCTGATCCAGTTCGAAGGACTGGTGACCGAAATCCTTCCCGATGCGCGCTATCGCGTCCAGCTCGATGCCGGACACGAGATCGTCGCCTACACCGCGGGAAAGATGAAGAAGAACCGCATCAAGACACTGGCCGGTGACCGGGTCACGATCGAGATGTCGCCTTACGATCTCGAGAAGGGCCGCCTGATTTTCCGCCACAAGGACGAGCGCGCCGGCAGCGGCCCGCCCCGGGGCACCCCGCCGCGCGGACAGTTTCGCCGCCGGTAACGACCTGCCCGCAACACCATACAGATCGCGCATGGCACACGTCATGCGCGATCCCCTGCTTCCATGCCCCGGTCGCGCGGACATCAAAAATCCGTGCACCTCAGGATTGTTTTAGGGGCTTTTTTCGCCTAATATCGAGGGATCGATCTTCGGCCGGACGACATAGCTATCCACCGGTACAGCCGGTTTAGACGCTGACGACCTCATCCAAATTTCGATCTCACCAGCTCATTTGATCGTGGGCTTTGACTATAACTATCTTGAGAAGGACTACCTGCGTGAGCATGGGAACTGTGAAGTGGTTCAACGCGACTAAGGGTTTTGGATTCATTCAGCCGGACGACGGCGGCAACGACGTGTTCGTTCACATCAGCGCCGTTGAACGCGCTGGTCTCGGAACGCTGCGCGAAGGCCAGAAGATCTCTTACGAAATCGTCGCCGATCGCCGTTCGGGCAAGTCGTCGGCCGACAATCTCCGCGCCGCTGGCTAAATTATTTCCGCAAGCTGCGGCTGCGGGAATTTCCAGCTACCAAATACAGAAGGCCGTGCGGTTCGCACGGCCTTTTTCTTTGATGTTTTGTTTTATTGGCTCTTGCTGATTGTCTTTGGCAGATTCGAGTCCGCTATCAAGTGGCGGAATAACTGACGGTGTTCGACTGGCGAGGCCGCGTGAAGCATTGATCGCTGAGCGGAATATCGCCGCCGATCACTGTTTTCGTGATTGGCTGATAGGTGTAGGTAACGGAGCTCCAGATCAATTGCGTGTTCGCGACCAGGAGTTCGGGCGGAATTCGCGAAGTGACGGTCGTTCCGGCCGCAGCATCCATTTTATCATCGGTGACGGTGGCAATGCCATTGGTTACGCTAGCGACTTTACTCCAGGTCACCGTTGCCTTCTTCGTCGCATCGATGCTAACCGCGGAAATCCTCTGCTTCAATGATGTCGATGTAACGGGATAGGGCGCCACGATGACCGCGCCCAGCGCGAAATAATTCGTGAGATCGGCATCCTTCACCTGGGTCCCTTGCGAGACGAGATCGGAGATCGTGCGCGCCGCAAGCGTAACCTTGCGATCGACCGCCACGGCGCTCGATATCTCGATCGTGCCGAATATCATGGTCAGCATCAGCGGGACGATGAACGCGAATTCGACCGCGGCCAGGCCCCGACTATCCCAAGCGAAACGAGTGAGGAGTCCCCGGCCGCGATACACGGTCTTTGATGTCCTGATCATTTTACGAGCCATTCGGTTCGACACGGAACGCAGCCGAGGCAGCTAACAGGCGTTGGGCGCTCGATCCATCGCGTCCAAGATTTGCGATGTTGTAGCCGAGTTGAGTGACGAACAGCGGCCACTGATAGAAAGTACGAATCAAAACGGTTTCGCCCGGGTTGGGCTTCACATACGCAGGCTTGCCAGTGAAAACTCCTGCCGTGATGGGATCGGCAAGATCGGCAGACGGAATCGCCGCACCCGGAGCATAGGATTTCACAACGATGGTGAGTTGTGGGGTCCCGGTGGAGCCGCCACAGGTGAACAACACCTTGACGCGGTTGCACAGATCCGTCTCGAACTGAGCCTGCGTCATGCCCGCATTTTGGGCCTGGTTGGTGTACATTAAACGCGCCGAATCCTGCGTACCCGTCTCGAGAACCTGCGCCGCGAAGAACATCAGCGCCGTCTCAAGAATCGCAAAGAGCAGGGCAAAGAACAGCGGAGCGATGAACGCGAATTCGATGGCGGCGGAGCCGTGCCGATTGCGGCGAAACCGGCGCAACGCCCTGTTGAGCGCGGTCAGGGATGTCGCGGAGGTGCGCATCAAACTATCCTTGGCATGCAGCGGAAATAACTACCGCCGACATATAAAGGACAGAGATTGTCGAATGCTTGCGCGGGATCAGAACAACATACCGCGCCGGATTAACCGATTGTTAAGGAATCAGCCGGCGAGGTGCTCAGGGTTTCCCCGCAGCGGTGGTGGCGTTGCCGCTGAAAGTGCCGGCCTGGCCCATCGTCTGCGAAAAATATGCTTCCCCGTCCCCCAGCGTCACGCGCCGCTGGCAGGTCGGCGTACAACTGTAGGATTCGCGCTCAACGCCGCGGAAGACGGTGACCAGCTTGTCGGTCGGACCTTCAACCTGGATGGACCGGTCGGCCAGAACGGTGCCGGTGCGATCCATGGCGATCATGTTCGTCGAACCGTAGCCCTTGCCGGTCACGACCACCATGCCGCCGGGCTGAAGGGTGACATCCGCGATGAGCGGATTTCCGACCACAATGGTCGCAACCTTTTCGGGCAGCTTAATGATCCTGGCCTGGTCCACAACGACCGCGACCGGCTCATCGCTGGTCCCGGCGAATGTCACGACCGGACACATCAAAAAGCCGGCCATCAGAAGACGCAACGCTACGGACCCGTGCGCGCTACGACGCGAGACATTGATCAACATACTCTACTCCGGGACGTCTACAAGCCGGCAAAAACGATACGCAACGGTGCCGGCGCCCGACATGGCAAATCTGACGTTAATTGATGAATGAACTGCAAACGGCGCGTGCAACGCGCGTCGTCGGAGGCCGTCCAGCAAGAGCAAGCGTTAGATTCGTGCGGTGGGAAGCGAGCCGGCAGATCGCCGGCATTTGAGCGATCCAATTAAACCAGCGTTTACCGTCTGCAAGAAGAGCCTGATACCTCGGGCTTTTGGCAATCGAATTAACTGCGCTGCAATTCCTCGCTCTTAGGTTGACGCCATGGTCACGGTGGTTTCCGCCCCGCAACGACCAGAGTTCTAAAGCCACGTGTACAAATGGAGTTACAGATGACCAAGCTCGTTGCTCGTTTCATCAAGAACGAATCCGGCGCCACCGCAATTGAATACGGCCTGATCGCTGCTGGCATTTCGCTGGCGATCATCGCTGCTGTGAACGGCCTCGGCACCAACCTCAACACCAAGTTCACGAACATCAACGGCTCGCTTCGCTAAGCGCGCTCGTTCGGTGACCAAAAAGGCTTCGGGAAACCGAAGCCTTTTTTTGTTTCGATCTCGTCCGCCCAAACTGTCAAAGCGCGCATGAAACAGCCCGACGCCGAGAAACGGATACATTCCTCCGACATCTTCGTATCGCTGTCCGGCGGCACTGCTGTCGTGTGCGCGGCCCTCATCCTCGCGTCGCTCGCAACATGGTTCCGGATCGTCAGCATCTGGTAGAGCGCCGTTTTACGATTGTTCATTTCTGCCGGTTAGCCTGCTGCGTCGTTCATTCGGACCGAATTCCCGCGGCTCAGTCTCGTCAGACCCCGGTAAACCCATGATCCTCGACCTCGCCCGCGTCTTTCTGTTTCCCGCATTGATGGCTTTTGCCGCGGCGAGCGATCTGTTCACGATGACGATCCCCAATCGCGTCTCGCTGCTGCTGATCGCGGGCTTCTTTATTCTGGCCGGCTTCAGCGGCATGCCGCTGTCCGAGATCGGCATGCATGTGGCGGCCGGCCTGACGGTGCTGGTCGTCGCCTTCGCCTGCTTCGCCTTCGGATGGATGGGCGGCGGCGACGCCAAGGTTGCAGCCGCGGCCGGACTCTGGTTCGGGTTTCCGCCCCTCGCCAGCTACCTCGTCTATGCGTCCCTGTTCGGCGGCGCTCTGACGCTCCTGATGCTTCAGTTCCGGCAGTGGCCGCTGCCCTACGCGCTCGTTTCGCAGGAGTGGCTGCAACGCCTTCATCGCAAGGACAGCGGAATCCCCTACGGCATCGCTCTCGCCCTCGGTGCGCTGATGATCTACCCCGAAACCGAGTGGATGAAGGCGGTCGACCTGAGCCGCTTCATCGGTCACTGAGCCTATCTGGTGTCCTGAATCCAAAGTTCGGTTGATGTTGCAGCACTTGCTGTAACACGCTGGCAACTTCTCATTAACGCGATTTAGATACGCCTTATTAACCATGCTTTGACGTTTAGCTGGTCAAATCCCACCACGGCGGCGGCTCCGTCGCGTGATGTGGAAAGTGAAGCGTATGAATACCGCGCGGATTGTCGTTCTCGCTGTTGCTATCTGTGCCGGCGGCGCTGCCGCGTATCTTGCAAGCGGCTCCGACCCAAAGCCTGTCGCTGAAAAGCCGCAACTCGAAACCACGGACGTTCTCGTTGCCCGCGGCGACATCCCGATGGGTCAAACGGTCACCGCGGACGACATGCAGTGGCAATCCTGGCCCTCGACCACGGCAAGTTCCAGTTTCATCCGCCGCAGCGATCGCGGCGAGGCAATGACCCAGATCGTCGGGTCCATTGCACGATCGCCGTTTCTGGCCGGCGAACCGATCCGCGAGAACAAGCTCGTCAAGGGCAACGGCTCCGGCTTCATGGCCGCGATCCTGCCGACCGGCATGCGCGCGATCTCGACCGAAATTTCGCCGGAAACCGGCGCCGGCGGCTTCATCCTGCCGAACGACAAGGTCGATGTCATCCTCACCAAGCGCGAGAAGGGCGCCGACCGGGCAGGTGCGGATGCGATCAATTCCGAAACCATCCTGACCAACATCCGCGTTCTCGCGATCGATCAGACGGTTGGAGAAAAAGACGGACAGAAAGTCGTGGTCGGCAAGACCACGACGCTCGAATTGAAGCCCGAACAGGCGGAGTTGCTGGCGCGCGCACGGCAGAGCGGAACGTTGTCGCTCGCGCTGCGCAGCCTCGTCGACGCCAATCAGCCGACAAACGATGACAACGGCAAGCGCGACAGCGTCGATATCGTTCGCTACGGCGTTTCAACGACAATGACGACACGAAAGTGATCGAGGGGATCGACAATATGAGGCGAGAGGGACATCAGGCACCTGTACGGACCTTCATGGTGCGTGCCCTGTCGTTTGCCGCGGTCTGCGCGCTGACGCTGAATCCAGTTTTGTCGCCGGTCATCGCGAGCGACTATCGCACTCCCGCAGCGGCAGCCGCATCGGGCGGCGGACAATTGAACGCACGTTTCCTGCCGCTCGGCATCGGAAAATCCGTCGTCATTGATCTCCCGCGCGACATCAAGGACGTTCTGGTCGCGGATCCGAAGATCGCCAACGCCATTGTGCGCTCGGCGCAGCGCGCCTACATCATCGGCGCCGCGGTCGGCCAGACCAACATCATCTTCTTCGACACGACCGGCCAGCAGATCGCCGCTTACGACATCGCCGTCACGCGCGATCTCAACGGCGTCCGCGCCGCGCTGAAACAGGCGTTTCCGCAGTCCGACATCCGGATCGAGGGCGTCGGCGACGGTGTCGTGCTGTCCGGCTCAGCCGCCAATCCCGGCGAAGCGCAGCAGGCCCAGGAAATCGCCGCACGTCTGGCCGGCGGTGCTGAAAAGGTCGTCAACAGCATCATCGTCCGTGGACGCGATCAGGTCATGCTGAAGGTGACTGTCGCTGAAGTCCAGCGCAGCATCATCAAGCAATTGGGCGTCGATCTCAGCGCCAGCATGAACTACGGCACGGCGGTCGTGAACTTCAACAATGCCAATCCGTTCACAGCGCTTGGCCGCCCTCTCGTGGACGGCAACACCACGGTTGGCCAGTTCGGCAAGACCATAACGTCGGCGGGCACCGTCGTTCCGTCGGTACAGGCAACCTTGCGCGCCATGGAAAGCGCCGGTGTCATTCGCACGCTGGCCGAGCCGAACCTGACCGCAATCTCTGGCGAAGCCGCCACCTTCATCGCGGGCGGCGAATTTCCGATCCCGACCGGTGTCACCTGCCAAACGCCCGTCGGAGGCGGCACCGGGCCCTGTTCGCCTTCGGTCAGCTTCAAGAAATTCGGCATCTCGCTGAATTTCACGCCGGTCGTGCTGAGCGAAGGCCGGATCAGCCTGCGGGTGATGACGGAAGTGTCCGAAGTCTCGAACGAGAACTCGGTCACCATCACCGGGTTCACGGTGCCATCGATCAAGACGCGCCGCGCGGAAACGACTCTTGAAATTCCGTCGGGTGGTTCGATGGCCATGGCCGGCCTGATCCAGGATCAGACCAAACAGGCCATCAACGGCCTGCCGGGCCTGTCGCAGGTGCCGGTCCTCGGCACGCTGTTCCGCAGCCGCGACTTCGTCAACAACCAGACCGAACTCATGGTCCTGGTGACGCCATATGTCGTCCGCGCCGTCGCGCAGAAGGATCTCTCGCGTCCGGATGATGGCTTCGCCGAATCGTCGGATCCGCAGGCGGATCTTCTGGGCACCCTCAACCGCATCTACGGCGTCCCCGGGCGCGCCGAACCGGCCCGCAAGTATCGCGGCACTTACGGCTTTATCACCGACTGAGATGGGACAAGGACAGTAGCGATGACGATGCGAGTACCCAATCTCAAGCGCAGCCTTCGGGTCGCGGCCGCCCTTCTCGGGGCGTCTGCTGCTTTGGGCGCCTGCACGCATACAAATCAAGACACGGTGACGGCCAGTATTCCGACCGACTATCGCGAACGCCATCCGATCGTGATTCAGGAAGCGAACCGCGCCACTGAAGTCTTTGTCGGCCACGCGCGAGGCGGCCTCACCGCCGCTCAGCGTTCGGACATCGCTGGTCTTGCTGAAACATGGCTGCGCGAAGGCACGGGCGGCATCATCATCGACATGCCGGTCAACACACCGAACGCCCGCGTCGCCACCGATTCACTGCGCGAGATCCAGGCCATTCTCACCGCAGCCGGCGTGCCGCCGCGCGGCATCACGGTGCGCAACTATCGCCCGACCGATCCCCGGCTGTTTGCAACCATCCGCGTGAATTATCCGCGTATCATGGCGGACGCCGGTCCTTGCGGGACCTGGCCGGAAGATCTCGGCCCGTCCATCAAGAACAAGGGTTATCTTGAAAATCGCCCCTACTACAATTTCGGCTGCGCAAATCAGCGAAATCTCGCCGCCATGGTCGACAATCCATCTGATCTGGTGCAACCGCGGGCGGAAACACCGCCGCTGATGTCACGGCGCAATGTCGCATTCGACAAGTACCGCAAGGGCAACACGACAGCGACCACCTACCCTGAATCCGATCGAGCCAAACTCAGCGATGTGGGCAAATGATTAGTTACGCGCGTCAAGATCAGGAAGACGGAGCGGCCTCTCCCGCCATGGAGGAGCATATCGCGCCGGCGCCACGCGTCTCCGTCCAGGCGTTCTGCGAAACCGTCGAGACCGCGGCGGCTGTGCAGGCCGCCGGCGAAGACCGGCGTTTGGACAAGGCCCATCTCAAGATTCAGATGGGCGGCATGGCGGCGGCCGTCGAGGCCTATCGTACCGCGCCCACGCCGAACGTGATCCTTCTCGAAACCGAGGGCCGCAACGATATCCTGTCCGGCCTCGATCAGCTTGCAACCGTTTGCGACGCCGGTACGCGCGTTATCGTGGTTGGGCGCGTCAACGATGTGACGCTGTACCGCGAGCTCGTGCGGCGCGGCATCAGCGACTACATGATCGCGCCGGTGACGCCTCTCGACGTCGTCCGCTCGGTCTGCGGACTATTTTCGGTCCCGGAAGCCAAAGCTGTCGGGCGGATCATCGCCGTCGTCGGCGCCAAGGGCGGCGTCGGCGCATCCACCGTGGCGCACAACGTCGCCTGGGCGATCGCGCGCGATCTCGCGCTGGATTCGGTTGTCGCCGATCTCGACCTCGCTTTCGGAACCGCGGGCCTCGACTACAATCAGGACCCTCCGCAGGGCATTGCCGATGCCGTGTTCTCTCCCGACCGCGTCGATACCGCCTTCATCGATCGCCTGCTGTCCAAGTGCACCGACCATCTCAGCCTGCTCGCCGCTCCTGCGACGCTGGAGCGGGTCTACGATTTCGGCGCAGAGGCCTTTGATTCGATTTTCGATACGCTGCGCACAACGATGCCGTGCATCGTTCTCGACGTGCCGCATCAGTGGTCAGGCTGGACCAAGCGCGCCTTGGTGGGCGCGGACGACATCCTGATCGTGGCGTGCCCGGATCTTGCCAATCTGCGCAATACCAAAAACATGTTCGATACGCTGAAGGCTGCGCGGCCCAACGACAGGCCGCCGCTGTACTGCCTCAACCAGGCGGGCGTGCCGAAACGGCCCGAGATCAACACCAGCGAGTTCGCCAAGGCCATCGAAAGCCCGCCGATCGTGACGATACCGTTCGAACCGCAGATCTTCGGCGCGGCCGCGAACAACGGTCAGATGATCGCCGAGATCGCGGCCAACCATCGCACATCCGAGATGTTTCTGCAGATCGCGCAGCGCCTGACTGGCCGCGGCGAAACCAAGAAGCCGCGTAATTCGTTCCTTTCGCCTTTGCTCGAGAAACTTCGGGCCAAATAGACTGTCGCGTGGGGTATCGTCGTGTTTGGTAAGCGTAGCGGAACAGAGGCCGAGGTCCGAGCGCCACAGCCCGTAGATCGTGGGCAGGACGTCGCGCCTGCGGCTGCGCGGCCGATTGGATCCGCGACGGCAAGCGTTGCGTCGCCGCCACTGGCGCCGGCGCGGCAACCCGCACCGCCTCCCGTCATCGAGGCGCGGCGTTCGGACGCCTATTATCAGGTCAAGGCGACGATCTTCGGAGCGCTGATCGAAGCCATCGATCTTGCCCAGCTCGCGAAGCTCGACGTCGAGTCCGCGCGCGAGGAAATCCGCGATATCGTCAACGAGATCATCGCGATCAAGAACATCGTGATGTCGATCGCCGAGCAGGAAGAGCTGCTCGACGACATCTGCAACGACGTCCTGGGTTACGGACCGCTTGAGCCGCTGCTGTCGCGCGACGACATCTCCGACATCATGGTCAACGGCGCCGGCACCGTCTACATCGAAGTCGCCGGCAAGATTCAGCGCACCGGAATCCGGTTCCGCGACAATCAGCAGCTTCTCAACATCTGCCAGCGCATCGTCAGCCAGGTCGGCCGCCGCGTCGACGAATCCTCGCCGATCTGCGACGCGCGCCTCGCCGACGGCTCGCGCGTCAATGCGATCGTGCCGCCGCTGTCGATCGACGGCCCCGCGCTCACCATTCGTAAGTTCAAGAAGGACAAGCTGACGCTGGATCAACTTGTCAGATTCGGCGCGATCACGCCGGAAGGCGCGCAAATCCTGCAGATCATCGGACGCTGCCGCGCCAATGTGCTGATTTCCGGCGGTACGGGTTCCGGCAAAACCACGCTGCTGAACTGCCTGACGAACTACATCGACGACGACGAACGAATCATCACCTGCGAAGACGCCGCCGAACTCCAGTTGCAGCAGCCTCACGTGGTGCGCCTCGAAACCCGTCCGCCGAACATCGAGGGCGAAGGCCAGATCACCATGCGCGATCTGGTCCGCAACTGCCTGCGCATGCGGCCCGAACGCATCATCGTCGGCGAAGTCCGCGGACCAGAAGCCTTCGACCTGTTGCAGGCGATGAATACCGGCCACGACGGATCGATGGGGACGCTGCACGCCAACAACCCGCGCGAAGCGCTCTCCCGCGCCGAGTCCATGATCACGATGGGCGGCTTTTCGCTGCCGTCGCGCACCATTCGCGAAATGATCTGCGCCTCGATCGACGTTATCATTCAGGCGGCCCGTCTGCGCGACGGCTCGCGCCGCATCACGCACATCACCGAGGTGATGGGCATGGAAGGCGATACCATCATCACCCAGGACCTTTTCGTCTACGACCTGACCGGCGAGGACATCAACGGAAACGTCATCGGACGGCACCGTTCGACGGGCATCGGCCGCCCGCGGTTCTGGGAACGTGCACGCTACTACGGCGAGGAAAAGCGGCTTGCCGCGGCGCTCGATGCGGCCGAAGTAACCAGCTTATAGGGAGCGCCCTCATGAACATGCAGGCGCTCGCACTGGCCTTCCTCTCCGCCGTCACCGTCGGCGGCCTGGCCTGGGTTTTCATCTATCCGTTGCTCTCCGGCGAAAAGCAGGCCGAGAAACGCCGCGCGTCCTTTACAACCGCGGAACCCGCTCTGCGCGGCGGCGACGACAGGATGCGCGTGCGCCGCGTACAGGTTGAAGAATCGATGAAAGACCTCGAGCGGCGGCTTGCGGAAACGCAGAAGCTCTCGGTGGAGACCCGCATTGCGCAGGCCGGACTGAGCTGGACGAAACAGCAATTCCTCGTCGGTTCGAGCATCATGGGCGGAGCCGTGCTGATCGTCGCATTTCTTGGGGGCGTTGCACTGCTGCCCGCGATCGGTTTCGCCGCCGCAACCGGTTTCGGGCTGCCGCGCTGGGTGCTGAGCTTTCTCAAAAAGCGCCGCGAGGCGAAGTTTCTCGATGCCTTGCCAGACGCCGTCGACGTGATCGTGCGCGGCATCAAGGCCGGCCTTCCACTGTTCGATTCGATCAAGGTGGTCGCCGCCGACGCGCCTGAACCGCTGCGCAGCGAATTCAACGCCATCATCGAAACGCAAACCATCGGCATGCCGCTCGGTGACGCGTGTCAGCGCCTGTACGAGAGAATGCCGCTGCCGGAAGCCAACTTCTTCGGCATCGTGATCGCGATCCAGACTAAATCCGGCGGCAACCTGTCGGAAGCCCTTGGAAACCTGTCCAAGGTGCTTCGCGACCGGCGCAAGATGGCCGCGAAGATTCAGGCGATGTCGATGGAAGCCAAGGCCTCTGCCGGCATCATCGGCGCGCTGCCTCCGATCGTGATGATCATGGTCTACATCATGACGCCTGAATACATCTCTCTGCTGTGGACCCATCCGACCGGCCGGCTGATGCTTGCCGGCTGCGTGCTGTGGATGGGAGCCGGCATCATGGTGATGAAAAAAATGATCAACTTCGACTTCTGACGAGGGACCATGGTCGATCTTCTCATCGATAAATTCCACGACATCAGGTTCATGACCATGCTCCTGGCGGCTATCGCAGCCAGCGCGACGGCCTATACGCTCATCATGCCGATGTTCGCAGGCGAAGGACTTGCCAAGCGCATGAAGGCCGTCGCCAGCGAGCGGGAGCGGCTGCGCCAGCGCGAACGCGATCGCATGAACCGCAACGAGAAGGTCTCGCTGCGTCAGAACCCAAGGCAACTGGTGCAGGGCGTCGTCGGCAAACTCAATCTGGGGAAATGGCTGGCCCAGGAAGAGGCCCGCGACAAGCTGGTCATGGCGGGCTATCGCGGCCAGGCACCTTATGTAACGTTCCTCTTCTTTCGTCTCGTCATGCCGATCGCGTTTCTCATCGGCGCGATCCTTTACGTGTTCGTCATTTCGAACATGCAGCAATCGACGCCGATCAAAATCGGCATGTGCATCGCCGCCACATGGGCCGGCATGCAGGCGCCGATGCTGTTCCTGACCAACGCCATCACCAAACGCCAGCTATCGATCAAGCGCGCGTTTCCCGATGCGCTTGATCTGCTGCTGATCTGCATCGAATCCGGCATGTCGGTCGAAGCCGCGTTTCGCCGGGTCAGCGGCGAGATCGGCTCCCAGTCGATCGCGCTTGCTGAAGAGTTCTCGCTCACGACGGCGGAACTGTCCTATCTCCAGGAGCGTAAATCGGCTTACGAAAATCTCGCCAAGCGAACAGGCCTGGAGGGCGTCAAATCGGTGTGTCTGGCCTTGATGCAGGCGGAGCGCTACGGCACGCCGCTCGGACAGACATTGCGCGTGATGGCGCAGGAAAACCGCGACATGCGCATGAACGAGGCCGAGAAGAAGGCCGCGGCGTTGCCGCCGAAACTGACGGTGCCGATGATTGTGTTCTTCCTGCCCGTGCTGTTCATCGTCATTCTCGGCCCGACCGGCATCAAGGTGTCGGAATACATGAAGTGATTCGCAGCGGCGCCTGACCGGCGCCGCCACACCGGCTTCCATATTTGGGGCGCTTGCGACGAAGCAATCCACTCCTTGCTAATTCCAAGGACTGGATTGCTTCGCTTCGCTCGCAATGACGACAGGCGCTAGGATCGGCTGGGCTCTGCCACCGCCGTCGCCCGCGGACCGCGGCCGTCGCGGCTGAGCATCTGCTTCAGATAGGCGACGTTTGCTTCCGCCTCATCGGGCGGCAGATCGGCTTTTACAATGGTCTCGGCCTCGGCGAAGCGGCCTTGAAGCCCGACGGCCAATCCGAGATTCTGGCGCACGCGGGCATCGGACCCGCCGCGTTGATAGGCCCTGCGCAAGACCTCCTCGGCCTTAGGCAGCTCCTTGGACAGAACGTAGGACATACCGAGGTTGGAAAGCACCGACGGTTCCTCGGGGGCGATCTTCAGCGCGCTCGCGTAGTAGCGCCGCGCCTCCTCGTGCTTGCCGAGTTGATCAAGCGTGGTGCCCTGAACCGACAGGATGCGCCAATCCGGATTGGCGGGAGTGTGGGCGCGGGAAAGAGTGTCGAATGCCTGCTGGAAGCTTCCGTTGTCCGCCAGCGCACGGCCGTAAGCCGCCAGCAACGGCTTGTTGCTGGGGCTGGCGATCGTCGCCTGCTCCAGCACCGCGACCGCCTGCTGACGCTGTCCGTTCGCACGCAGCGCCTGACCGTATTGAAGAGCCACGGCCGCATCGCGCGGATTGGCGCGATAGCGCTCACCAAGGGCTTCGATGTCGGTGCGCGCAAGGCCACCCGGATTTGCATCCGCACGCGCATCGAGCGATCCGGTGATGTCCGGCGAGCGCGCGGTCTGGCATCCGGCAAGGCCGACGGCCAGAATCGTCGCGACGGCGGCGGACCCAAGGTATCGGGCGAAACGAGACGGATGACGCATGACGCAGGACTCGCTGGGAGGTTTGGCGAAGCCGGATATGGTCAGCAATAGAGCGTTAACCCTAATGGCTGGTTAACTAGCGGGTTGGACGAGCCCGCGCCGGATGGAAGGTGCGTTCAAAAAAGACACGTAAAAACACCGTCTTGAGCCTGCCGCGCGGCACTGAGGCGCTGCTATAGTGAAGGCCCGCCGCCTGCCCTGTCTGGGAAACCCATGCATCCAGCCTTCCAAAATGCCGCCTCCGCCATCCCGATCACCTTTACCGCCAAATCGACCTGGGAGGCGATCAGCGCCACGCTTCCTGCCGCTGCCCGACAATTCGCCAAGGCCAACGCCTTTACCGCAAAGCCCGGCCAGTACGTCGCGCTGCCGGCTCAGGACGGATCGCTCGCCCACGTGCTGTTCGGCATCGAGGATCCATCGAGCGAATGGCGCGATCCGTTCCGACCCGGACAACTGCCCGGCCTGCTGCCCGCGGGAAACTACAGTTTCGCCAATGCGCCACACGATGCGCGGCTTGCGGCGCTGGCGTTTGCGCTCGGCAGCTATCGCTTCGGCCGCTACCGCAAGAACGACGTTCCCGGCGCGCAGCTCGTCCCGCCGAACGGCGTCGACATGGCGGAAATCACGCGCATGGCCGAGGCCGCCGCGCTAGCGCGCGATCTGATCAACACGCCCGCCAACGACATGGGACCGGATGAACTCGCGAACGCCGCGGAGGCGCTCGCGGAGAAATTCGGCGCCGCGTACACCTGCATCGTCGGCGACGACCTGCTCAAGCAGAACTTTCCTCTGATCCATGCGGTCGGCATGGCATCAACCCGCGCGCCGCGCCTGATCGACATCACATGGGGCGATGCCTCGCACCCCAAGGTCACACTGGTGGGCAAGGGTGTGTGCTTCGACACCGGCGGTCTCGATCTGAAGCCGTCGAGCGGCATGCTCATCATGAAGAAGGACATGGGCGGCGCGGCCAATGTGCTAGCGCTGGCGCAGATGATCATGGACGCGAAGCTGAAGGTGCGCCTGCGCGTTCTCATTCCAGCGGTCGAGAATTCGGTGGCCGGAAATGCGTTCCGGCCGCTCGATATTTTTCCCTCGCGCAAGGGTCTCAACGTCGAGATCGGCAACACCGACGCCGAAGGGCGGCTGGTGCTGGCGGATGCGCTTGCGCTGGCCGACGAGGAGAAGCCGGATCTGCTGATCGATCTCGGCACACTGACGGGCGCGGCGCGTGTCGCGCTGGGGCCGGATCTGCCGCCGTTCTATACCGATGATGAAGCCCTTGCGACGGATGTCGCGCGCCATGCCCGCACCGAGAACGATCCACTATGGCGCATGCCGCTGTGGATGCCCTACGATTCGTGGCTCGACTCCAAGACCGCCAATCTCAACAACGCGCCCGGCGGCACATTCGCCGGCTCGATCACCTGCGCGCTGTTCCTGAAGCGTTTTGTCGAGAGCGCGAAGAGCTGGCTGCACGTCGATATCTACGGCTGGACGCCGACAGCGAAGCCCGCACGCCCCGAAGGCGGTGAATGCCAGGCCGCACGTGCGATCTACAAGTTGCTGAGCGAGCGCTATGGCTGATCCCAAACATTCCCATGATCCAAGGCTCACGCCGGCGCGTCCGGACCTCGCCGCAAAGCATCTCGAAGGTCAAGTCCAGACCGCACGGTTTGTCGAAGGCATCGAGTTCGAGGTCTTCGACCCCATCGCGCCGGTGCGGCGCGCACCATCGCACGATGCTGCGCTCGACACCGAAGCGCTGAAGGGCGAGCGCGTCACGATCTACGATCGCGACGCGGAAGGATGGGCGTGGGGGCAGTTGAAATCCGACGGCTATGTGGGATGGCTGCCGGACCATGCGCTGGTACAGCCGCGCAGCACGCCGACACACAAGGTGACGGCGCTGCGCACGTTCGCTTTCCCGGGTCCGTCGATAAAGCTACCACCAGTGGGGAGTTTGCCGCTCGGCGCACGCGTCGAAGTCATCAAGATCGACGGCGGCTTCGCTATCACCAGCCAGCGGCACTATCTCCCCGCACAGCACGTGGCTCCGCTGGATACGCACGAAGCGGATTTCGCCTCCGTGGCCGAACGCTTTGTCGGCACGCCATATCTCTGGGGCGGCAAGTCCAGCCTTGGCATCGACTGTTCGGGGCTGGTGCAGGTGTCGCTTGCCGCCGCAGGAATCTCCGCGCCGCGCGACAGCGACATGCAGGAGGCCGCGCTGGGAACGCTGCTGCCGACATCGCAGTGGGGCCTCCTTAAACGCGGCGATCTGATTTTCTGGAAAGGCCATGTAGCAATCGTCCGCGATAGCACGACTATCGTTCATGCCAATGCGCATCACATGGCGACGGCCGTCGAGCCAACGCAGGCAGCGATTGCACGGATCAAGGCCGCGGGCAGCGACGTGACGAGTATCAGGCGGCTTTCGTCATCCTGATGCGTGAGCTGCCCACAGCGTCATTGCGAGCGAAGCGAAGCAATCCAGAAAGCAGCAGAAAGAACTGGATTGCTTCGTCGCTTCGCTCCTCGCAATGACGGGTTGAGAAACCCGCAATCATAAATCCGGAACGATATTCGGCGCGGCTTCGATGTTGAATGCCGCTGCGAACAACGCGCGCGTATAGTCGCTCTTCGGATTCTTGAAAATATCCGCCGCCACGCCTTCTTCGACCACCTTGCCGTGGCGCATCACGATCAGATTGCTTGCCAGCGACGCGACGACGCGCAGATCGTGCGAGATGAACATGTAGGTCAGGTCACGCTTGCGTTGCAGGTCGCGCAGCAGATCCACCATCTGGGCCTGGAACAACATGTCGAGCGCGCTGGTCGGCTCATCCAGCACCACGAAATTCGGCTCCAGCACCACCGCGCGCGCGATGCTGATGCGCTGGCGCTGCCCGCCGGAGAATTCATGCGGATAGCGGAAGCGCGTCGCCGGATCGAGACCGACCTCCTTCAGCGCCTTAACGACCCGCGCCTCGCGTTCGTCTTCCGTGAGCGAAGGCTGATGCACACCTAAGCCTTCCGCGACAATGTCGCCGACCGACATGCGCGGACTGAGCGCGCCGAACGGATCCTGAAACACAATCTGCATGTCGCGGCGGACCGGGCGCATCTCCTTGAACTTCAGCCCCTGAATGTCCTTGCCGAGAAACACGATCGGCCCGTTGGACGAAATCAACCGCAGCAGCGCGAGACCCAGCGTGGTCTTGCCGGAGCCGGATTCACCGACCACGCCGAGCGTCTCGCCCTTGCGTACCGACACGCTGACGCCATCGACCGCCTTGATGTGCCCGACGGTCTTGCGCAGCAGGCCGCGCTTGATCGGAAACCAGACCTTCAGATCGTCCGACGACATCACCACCGGCGCATCCGGGCGCGGCGGCGCGGGATCTGGCTTCGGCTCGGCAGCAAGGAGTGCCTTGGTATAGGGATGTTGAGCAGCGGTAAAAACCTGCTCGACCGGCCCCTGCTCGACGATCTTGCCGTTGTTCATGACGCAGACCACATCGGCAATGCGCCGCACGATGCCGAGATCGTGGGTGATGAATAGCATGCTCATGCCGAGCCGCGTGCGGATATCCGCCAGCAATTTCAGAATCTGCGCCTGCACGGTCACGTCGAGCGCCGTGGTCGGCTCGTCGGCGATCAAAAGATCCGGCTCGTTCGCCAGCGCCATGGCGATCATCACGCGCTGGCGCTGACCGCCAGACAACTGATGGGGGTAGCTCGCCAAACGGGTCTCGGGATCGGGAATGCCGACCTGCGTCAGCAGTTCGAGGGTCCGCGACCGCGCCATCGCGCCGCGCACGCCGCTATGGAGATAGATCACCTCCGCAATTTGCGCCTCGATGGTGTGCAGCGGGTTGAGCGACGTCATCGGCTCCTGGAAAATGATCGAGATGTCGTTGCCGCGAATGCCGCGAATTTCCCGCTCGCTCATGCCAAGCAGTTCCTGGCCCTTGAAGCGGATGCTGCCCGTCGGGTGATGCGCCGTTGGATAGGGCAGCAGCTTGAGCACTGACAGAGCACTGACCGACTTGCCCGATCCGGATTCGCCGACCAGCGCCACGCATTGTCCGCACTCAATCGAGAACGAGATTTTGTCGACCGCTACGCTCTCGGAGCCACCCTGGCGGAAAGCCACCGACAGATCGCGGACATCGAGCAAAGGCTGGTTGATTGCGTCCAACATACTAGCCCTCACCTGAACGTCTTGCGCGGATCGAAAGCGTCGCGCACGCCTTCGCCGATAAAGATCAGGAGCGACAACATGATCGCCACCGAGAAGAAGCCGGTGAATCCGAGCCACGGTGCCTGCACGTTCGCCTTTCCCTGCGACAGCAACTCACCGAGCGACGGCGAACCCGGCGGCAGGCCGAAGCCGAGGAAATCCAGTGCGGTCAGTGTCATCACCGACGACGAGACGATGAACGGCAGGAAGGTCATGGTCGCCACCATCGCATTCGGCAGCAGATGGCGAAACATGATGGTGCCGTTGGAGACGCCAAGCGCACGCGCCGCCTGGATGTATTCGAAGTTGCGCCCGCGCAGAAACTCCGCGCGCACGAGGCCGACCAGCGACACCCACGAGAACAGCAGCAGGATTCCGAGCAGCACGAAGAAGCCGGGCACCAGCACGGACGACAGGATCAGCAGCAGATAGAGCGACGGGATCGCGGTCCAGACTTCGATGAAACGTTGAAACAGCAGATCGACCCAACCGCCAAAATAGCCCTGGATGCCACCGGCTGCGACACCGATCACGGACGAGATGATCGTCAGCGCGAGGCCGAACAGCACCGAAATGCGGAAGCCGTAAATCAGGCGCGCGACCACATCGCGCCCCTGATCGTCGGTGCCGAGCCAGTTGTATTCAAGATCGCGGCAGCTCTTGAGGCCCTTCTTCTCGACCACCGGCTTGCATTGCGCCTCGGTCAGCATCCATGTCGGCTTCGAGGGCGCAGGCGTCGGCAGATCGAGATTGTGCGTGCCGTAGGAGTAGCGGATCAGCGGCCAGATGATGGTGCCGTTCTTCTCAGCGATCAGCTTTTGCAGATACGGATCGCGGTAATCAGCCGACGTTTCGAAATCGCCGCCGAATGTCGTCTCGGCATAGTTGACGAAAGCGGGGAAATACAGCTTGCCGTCGAACTTGATCAGAAACGGACGATCATTGGCGATCAACTCCGCAAACAGCGAAATCAGAAACAGCGCCGAGAAAATCCAGAACGACCAGTAACCGCGGCGGTTGGATTTGAAATTTCGCCAGCGCCGCTGATTGAGCGGCGACATGCCGAGTGGATGCCGCGAGGGCGGCACGGCTTCACCCAGCGGCGACAGCGCCGTTGTTTCCACCGGTGGGGTTGAAGCCACGGTCATACTTCGCGCGCCTCAAAATCGATCCGCGGATCGATCCACATATAGGTCAGGTCCGAGATCAGATTGACCACGAGGCCGACCAGCGAAAAGATGAACAGCGTGCCGAACACCACCGGATAATCGCGGTTCAGCACGCTCTCGAAGCCCAGCAATCCAAGCCCGTCCAGCGAGAAGATCGTCTCAATCAGCAGCGAGCCTGAAAAGAACGCGTGAATGAACGCGCTCGGGAATCCGGCGATCACAATCAGCATGGCGTTGCGGAAGATATGGCCGTACAGCACCTGCGTCTCGCTGCAGCCCTTGGCGCGCGCGGTCATGACGTATTGCTTGCGGATTTCATCGAGAAACGAGTTCTTGGTCAGCAGCGTCATGGTGGCAAAGGCGCCGAGCGCCATCGAGATCAGCGGCAGCGTGATGTGCCAGAAATAATCGAGGATTTTCCAGTACCAGGGAAACTGCGACCAGCCGTCGGACGTCAGCCCGCGCAAGGGGAAGATGTCGAAGAACGATCCTCCCGCAAACAGGATGATGAGCAGGATCGCAAACAGAAATCCGGGGATCGCGAAACCGATAATGATGATGCCCGAAGTCCAGACGTCGAAGCGTGAACCATCCTGAATGGCCTTGCGGATACCGAGCGGAATCGAAATCAGGTAAGTCAGCAGCGTCATCCAGATGCCGAGCGACATCGAGACCGGCAGTTTTTCCTTGATGAGCTGGATCACGCTGACATCGCGAAAATAGCTCTTGCCGAAATCGAACCGCGCGAAATTCCACACCATCAGCGCAAAGCGCTCAGGCGCCGGCTTGTCGAAGCCGAACTGTTTCTCGAGACTCTTGATGAAATCAGGATCGAGACCCTGCGCGCCGCGATATTTCGAACTGACGGCGTCGGCCGACGCGCCGGCCTGCGGACGCGAGGCGAAGTCGCCGCCGGACGATCCCGAAATGCGCGAGCTTGCACCGGTATCCGAGCCGGAGAGCTGCGCGATCACCCGCTCGACCGGTCCGCCCGGCGCGAACTGCACCACGACGAACGACACGAACAGAATGCCCAGCAGCGTGGGAATCATCAAAAGGATGCGGCGGGCGATATACGCGCTCATGAATTATTTCGCCTGCTCGGACTTCGTTGGTTCAGGCTTGGCCTGCTCGGGCTTTTTGGCCTTCGTCTCATCGAGCCACCAAAAATCCGGCGCGCCGACGGCACCCGCGTAACGCGGGATGTTCGGAGGATGGGCGAAGACGTCCCAATAGGCAATGCGGTGGCTAGCCGAATACCATTGCGGCACCCAGGTGCGGCCCGCGCGAAACACCCGGTCAAAGGCCCGGCAGGCAATACGTAACTCATCGCGGTTGTCCGCTGCGATGATGCGCTCGATCAGCGCGTCGAGCGCAGGGCTCTTGATGCCGGAAAGATTCTGCGAACCCTTGATGTCCGCGACCTGCGAAGAGAAGAACGTCCGCATCGCATCGCCCGGCGTAGACGACATGCTGAAGCGCTGGATTGCAAGGTCAAAATCGAAATCGTCGAGGCGCGCGCGGTACTGCACCGGATCGACCAGCCGCACGCTAGCGTCGATGCCGAGCGTTCCGAGATTCTTGACGTAGGGCGCGTGATGGGCCTGAAAGGCCGGCTCATCGAGCAGAAATTCTATCCGGAGCGCATCGCCGTTCGGCAACCGGCGCTTGCCGTCCTTGATCGGGCATCCGGCATCCAGCAGCATTTGCGACGCCTTACGCAACAACGTGCGATCCTGCCCCGATCCATCGGAGACCGGCGGCACGAACGGCGCGCCGAATACCTCATCCGGCACCTGTCCGCGAAACGGCTCGAGCAGCTTGAGTTCTTCCGGCGACGGCGGCCCGTTCGCCATCAGATCGGAATTCTGGAACGGCGAGACGGTGCGCGCATAGGCGCCGTACATGATCGTCTTGTTGGTCCATTCGAAATCGAACGCCTGGATCAGCGCCTCGCGCACGCGCGGGTCCTTGAACTGCTCCCGTCGCGTGTTGATAAACCAGCCCTGCGCGCCGGACGGCGTATCGTCCGGCAAAATCTCCTGCCTGACACGGCCGTCCTTGATCGCTGGGAAATCGTAGCGCGTGTTCCAGATGCGCGCGGTGAACTCCTCGCGATAAAGATAATTGCGGCCGGTGAAGCCCTCGAACGCAACGTCGCGGTCGCGATAGAATTCGTAACGCACCGTATCGAAGTTGAAAAATCCCTGCGAGACAGGCAGATCTTTCGCCCACCAGTCCTTGACGCGGTCGTATTCAATATAGCGCCCGGACTCGAGGCGTCCGACCTTGTAGGGCCCGGAGCCGAGCGGAATGTCCATGGTGGATTCGTCGAACGGTTTCTTGTCGTAATAAGCTTTCGAGAAGATCGGCAGTCCCGCGACATATAGCGGCACATCGCGGCCGCGTTTCGCTGCGAACGTCACCGTCAGCGTCGCGTCGTCGTTGACTTCCGCCTTCGTCATGTCGCGCAACTGCTGCTGGATAATCGGATGACCCTTCTCCTTGAGGATATTCAGGGAGAATGCCGCATCCTGCGCGGTTAATTTCGTGCCGTCGTGAAATCGCGCCTCCGGCCGCAAGGTGAAGCGATACGTCAGTTTGTCCGGCGAAATTTTTACGGACCGCGCGACGAGGCCGTACATCGCATCGGGCTCGTCCTCTGCGCGCGCCATCAAAGAGGCGAAGGTCAGCTCCATTCCCTTCGCGCCGTCACCCTTGAGAATGAAGCTGTTCAGCGAATTGAAAGTCTGGAACGATTGGTTGTACGCGCGCGTCGAAGGAATCGTCGAGAACACGCCACCTTTCGGCGCGCTGACGTTGACATAGTCGAAGTTGGAAAAATTCGCCGGATACTTCAGATCACCGAACGCCGACATGCCGTGGGAGTCAGGAGCGGCGTCGATACCTTCTCCGGCGGCCAGCACAGGCTGCGCCCATGCCACGGCCATCGCGCTGCCGCCAAGAACAAGAACTTTACGCCGCGAGAAACTGGTCAAGAACGCCTGCCGATCTTCTCGGCCTTCTCCTTGTCGAACCACCACAGCGTCGGCAGACCGGAGCGGCCGTACTTCGGTAACGGCGCGTGGCTGAAGCGATCCCATCGCGCATAGCGCGAAAAGCCATAGGTGAACTGCGGCACCACGTAATAGTGCCACAGCAGCACGCGATCCAGCGCCCTCGTCGCGGCAACCAGCGTCTCGCGATCTGATGCGAAGATGATCTTGTCGATCAGCTTATCCACCACCGGATTCTTGATGCCGATGGTGTTGCGCGATCCTGGCACGTCGGCGGCTTCGGTTCCCCAGAAATCGCGCTGCTCGTTACCCGGTGACAGCGACTGCCCCCAGACATCGGTAATGATGTCGTAATCGAAATTGCGCAGACGGTTCTGATATTGCGCATCGTCCACGGTGCGGACCGTGATCTCCATGCCGAGGCGTTCGAGCGCGGGCTTGTAGAATAGAACGATGCGCTCGGACGGCGGGTTTGAGACGAGAAACTCGACCGAAACCTGCTTGCCATCCTTGTCCACGAGCTTCTGATCGCGGACCTCATAGCCGGCTTCTTTCAAAAGCCGTGTCGACTGACGCCGGTTTTCACGGACCTTCTCGGGATCGCCGCCGACCGGATTCTCGTAAGGTTTTGCGATCACCTCGGGCGGAATCTCGCCGTAAACCTCCTTGAGGATCTCGAACTCCCTGCCTTGCGGGATGCCGGAACTCGCCAGTTCAGTGCCTTCGAAGTAGCTGCCGATGCGCTTGTACTGGCCATAGAACAATTGCTTGTTCATTTCCTCGAAGTCGAACGCATAGTTGAAGGCACGACGCACCCGCTTGTCCGCGAACAGCGGGCGGCGGATGTTGAAGGCGAAGCCCTGCATCCGGCCGGAATCATTGATCGGGAATTCCTCAAGCACCACGCGTTTTTCAGTCACCGCCGGAAAGTCATAGGCCGTCGCCCAGTTCTTGGCGGAGGCCTCGATGATCCAGTCAGCCTGATCGGCCTTGAAGGCTTCGAGCGACACCGTGGTGTCGCGGAAGAATTCAAATCGCATTTCGTCGAAGTTGTTCTGGCCGATTCGCGTCGGCGATTTCTCGCCCCAGTAGTTCTTCACGCGTTCCAGAGTCACGGAGCGGCCGGCGACAAAATCCTTGATGGCGTAAGGCCCGGAGCCAAGCGGCTTCTCGAGCGTCGTGGCGGCAATGTCGCGCTTGCGGCCTTCGCTGTCGGTACCTTCCCACCAATGCTTCGGCAGCACCGTCAACTCTCCGACGATGGTCGGCAACTCACGATTGCCCGGCGCATCGAAGGTGAACTTGACCTCATGGGGACCGACCTTCTCCGCCTTCACCACATGCTTGTAGTAGGACGAATACATCGGGCTGTATTTCTTCAGCGACTCCATCGAGAATAACACGTCTTCCGGCGTCACCGGCTTGCCATCGTTCCAGCGCGCGTCCTTGCGCAGGCGATAGACCACCCAGGAGTGATCGTCGGGATGCGACACCGATTCGGCCAGAAGACCGTACTGGGTCGAGGCCTCGTCGAAAGACCGCGCCATCAGGGTCTCGTAGATCAGCGCAACCGCAGGCGCGATGTTGCCCTTCACACCGGCGACGGCGATGTTGAAGTTATCGAACGTGCCGATGGAAATCTGCCGCGCGATGCCGCCTTTGGGCGCATCCGGATTTGCATAGTCGAAGCGCTTGAAATCGGCCGGGTACTTGATATCGCCGAACAGCGATAGTGCATGTCGCCATGCGGGAGCCGACTGGGCGTGCGCGGACTCTATTGGATTCAGGCCCGCTGCCTTTAGCATCGGGGCTGCTGCAACAAAAGCTCCGCTCTGGAGAAGACGGCGGCGGGAAATGCTCAAATCGAATGTTCCTGCTGCTGATCGAAAAACGGTGTTGAGGCAACGTCTTGGCCGATTATGTCGGTTTTTGGATATGATGCCAGCCCGTTACCGCATGATCTTTGCGGCCAAACGTCCCGATCAAAAACAACAGCAATTGCAACGCAAAACGGCCAGGCGAACCTGGCCGTCTTGGATTAAATTTCTGTCACGAGCCGGAAGCTTACTTGCTCGCGGTGGGCAGCGGGACCGGGGTATCCGCCAGCGTGCGCAGATAGGCGATCAGATCGGCGCGCTCGCTGTCCTTCTGAATGCCAGCGAAGCCCATTGCCGTGCCGGGAACGGTGCCCTTCGGGCTGTTGATGAACTTGTTGAGATCATCATAGGTCCACTTGCCGCCCTTGGCCTTCATGGCAGCCGAGAAATTGAACCCGCCGCGGCCATGGCCGACCTCGTCATCGAGGATGCCGTAAAGATTTGGACCGACCTTGTTGGGACCGCCCTTTTCGAACGTGTGGCAGGACGCGCACTTCTTGGCGGCGGCGGCGCCCTTCTCGACGGAGGCCGTCTGAAGCAGCTTTTCGATCGGCTCGCTCGGAGCTGCGGCAGCAGCCTGACCGGCGCCCTCAGCTTCCTTCACCGCGATTTCAAAACCGGGCTTTTCCGGCTTCTTCGGTGAGAAAATCGCATTGGCAGCCATGTTGGTCGCCAGCAGAACGAGGCAGGTGCCAAGCACTGCGCCCATGATCTTGTTGAGTTCGAAGGAGTCCATTTTCGATCAGGCCCTAGCCGGAAAGTCGACACGTTTGGCCGCGTGAAGCGACCATGAATTGCTACCGGGAACAGGCGTGCAGCGCAATACGGGCAGCGGGGATCGAGATAACGGTTTGCCTGCCTTCTGGCAACCCGTATAAACGCGCGACTCCTTGAAAAGACCCGTCATTTCCTCATCATTTTGGCTGTCCGAGCCGCTTGCCCCCGATGACCGAAACCCGCGCTTTGGTGCTGATTCCCGCCCGCATGGCCGCGACTCGCCTGCCGGGAAAGCCGCTGCTCGACATCGCGGGGCTGCCGATGATCGTCCATGTGCTGCGCCGGGCGGAATCCGCGCGCATCGGCCGGGTGGTTGTAGCCACCGATGCGCCGGAAATTGCGCAGGCGGTGAAAAATGGCGGCGGCGAAGCCGTCATGACCCGCGCGGATCATCCCTCTGGCTCCGATCGCATCTTCGAAGCGCTGGAAACCCTCGACCCCAAGGGACAGATCGACACCATCATCAATGTCCAGGGCGATCTACCCACCATCGCGCCGGCCGATATTCGTGCGGTTCTGGCGCCGCTCGATGATGCGAGCGTCGACATCGCCACGCTAGCCGCCGTGATTCGGAAAGACGAAGAACACACCAATCCCAACGTGGTGAAAGTGATCGGCTCGCCGGTGAGCGCAACACGGCTGCGGGCGTTGTATTTCACGCGCGCGACCGCTCCTTATGGAGACGGCCCGCGCTATCACCACATCGGGCTTTATGCCTATCGCAGGCAGGCGCTGGCGCGGTTCGTCGCCCTGCCGCCCTCGCCGCTGGAGAGGCGCGAGAAGCTCGAACAGTTGCGCGCCCTCGAGGCCGGAATGCAGATCGATGTTACGGTGGTTGACACGGTGCCGCTGGGCGTCGATACGCCTCACGATCTCGATACCGCGCGCCAGATGTTGGCTGAAAGACCGTCATGACCAAGTCCATGAAAATCGCCTTCCAGGGCGAGCCCGGAGCGAATTCGCATATTGCGATTCAGGAAGCTTTCCCGGATGCAACGCCGCTGCCCTGCGCCACCTTCGAGGACGCGCTGGCGGCGATCTCGTCGGGCGAAGCTGGTCTCGGCATGATTCCGATCGAGAACTCGGTGGCCGGCCGCGTCGCCGACATTCATCATTTGCTGCCGCAGTCGGGCCTCTTCATCGTCGGCGAATGGTTCCTGCCGATCCGGCATCAGTTAATGGCGCCGCGCGGCGCCAAGCTCGAGGGTATCAAGACCGTCGAGAGCCACGTCCATGCGCTCGGTCAATGCCGCCGCATCATCCGCAAGCTCGGCATCAAGCCGATTGTCGCCGGCGACACCGCGGGCTCGGCGCGCATCGTTGCCGAACGCGGCGACAAGAGCTGCGCAGCGATTGCCTCGCGCCTCGCCGCGGAAATCTACGGCCTCGATATTCTGGCGGAAGACATCGAGGACGAAACCCACAACACCACGCGCTTTGTCATTCTGGCGCGCGAACAGCTCTGGGCGGCGCAAGGCTCCGGCCCGCTGGTGACCACTTTTGTTTTCCGCGTGCGCAATCTTCCGGCGGCTCTCTACAAGGCAATGGGCGGCTTCGCCACCAATGGCGTCAACATGACCAAGCTGGAAAGCTACATGGTCGAAGGCAATTTCTTTGCCACGCAGTTCTATGCCGACGTCGATGGTCATCCCGACGACCGCAATCTCGCCTTCGCGCTGGAAGAGCTGAAGTTCTTCTCGAAAGAGCTGCGCATCGTCGGCGTTTATCCGGCGCATCCGTTTCGCGTCGCCTTTACGGAAAAGGGCGCGGAATAAGGCTAACTACGCCGCCGCCTGCTGGCCGATTCCGAACGCATCCGCCAGCAGACTGTACGAATGCTTGCGCGCGTCGTGATCGTAAGTCGCCGTGATCACCATTACCTCGTCGGGCTTGCTGGTCTCGATCAGTGGCGTGATCTTCTCCATCACTGTCTGCGGTGAGCCGACGAACAGCCGCGAGCGGTTGCGCGCGATGCTGGCGCGCTCGGCTTCGGTGTAGGGATAGACCTGCGCCTCTTCGATGCTCGGCAGCGGGCGATATTGGCCGCGATCACGCAGCAGGCGATTGAGATCGGCCGACGATGCCAGCCGGTCGGCCTCCTCATCGGTCTCGGCCATGATCACCGCGATGGCCAGGATGGCGTGCGGCGTCTCGCGCCAGCGCGACGGCTTGAAGTGCGCGCGATAGTGAATCATCGCGTCGGCCGCATCGTGCGAGGCGAAGTGATGCGCGAAGGCGAAGCCCATGCCGATCTGCGCGGATAATTGCGCGCTGTAGTCGCTCGATCCCAAAAGCCAGATCGGCGGCAGCGGCGTGTCGTCCGGCATCGCAACGACCTTGTTGTAGGGATGGCCTTCAGGAAATTCCCGCGTCTCCCACAGCGTCAGTTCAATCAGCCGCTCGATGAAGTCATCGCCGCCGCGTGGATCAAACCGCTGGCGCAGCGCATGCATGGTGGTTTGATCAGTGCCGGGCGCACGCCCGAGCCCCAAATCAATGCGGCCGGGAAACAGCGCTTCCAGCATCTTGAAACGCTCGGCGACCATCAGCGGCGCGTGGTTCGGCAGCATCACGCCGCCGGAGCCGACGCGAATCCGCTGCGTCGCCGCTGCGATCTGTCCGATCATGATTTCGGGTGCGGGAGACGCGACCGACAAGAGACTGTGATGCTCCGCCAGCCAATAGCGGGTGTAGCCGAGCTGGTCGGCATGCTTCGCCAGATCGATGCTGTTGCGCAGCGACTGGGCGGGCTTGGTGCCGGTGGTGACGACTGAAAGGTCGAGAACGGACAGCGGGATCATTTTGCCGAGCTAGTGGCTCCCCATGAGCCCGGCAAAGGTGCGGATCGCATGACACCCAGTCTTGGGTAGGAACCAACCATGTGGGCAGATATGCAACACTTTCGTGAAACACGATATTTCTGCCCACGATTCATGGGCTAAGAGCGGGAGATTAGCGGAACTACAGGCCTAAACAGGTCATTTTCCTCGAAATCGAGCCTCTCTCACCATTCATTGCATTCGCAAATTATCGACCCATAACAGCCGATTTGGGCAATTTCCCACCTGAAAAGGCAACTCAATGGGCTGTTCCGGAAGGCCGTTTCCACCTATTTTAGTGCAAATGGCGGAATGGCGGCCAAATCTGCCCCATAAGGCAGGATCGAGGCGCGTCCTGCCGCAAAACCCGCCGCCCAATTTTCAGCGTGCGTTGCTGTCGTTCCATGGAGTTGAGACGCGTGACGAGTGAGACACCCTCCCCGGCCGGAGCGCAGGCGCAAAAACCTCCGGCGATTTCCTTCGAGTTCTTTCCGCCCAAGACGGAAGAGATGGAGCGAAACCTCTGGGAGGTCATCAACCGGCTTGCGCCGCTGACGCCGAACTTCGTCTCGGTGACCTACGGCGCGGGCGGCTCGACCCGCGAGCGCACCCATTCGACCATCGCGCGGATTCTCGAAGAGACCAAGCTGACGCCAGCCGCGCATCTGACTTGCGTCGCCGCCACCAAGGCGGACATCGACGACGTGGTTGCACGCTATTATGACGTCGGCGTCCGGCACATCGTGGCACTGCGCGGCGATCCGACCAGCGGCATCGGCACGAAATACACGGCGCATCCGGACGGCTATCAGCAATCCTCCGATCTCGTCGCGAGCATCAAGCGCAACCATCCCGACATGGAAGTCAGCGTCTCGGCCTACCCCGAGAAGCATCCGGAAAGTACCAACCTCGATGCCGACATCGACGCGCTGAAAGCCAAGGTCGACGCCGGTGCGACCCGCGCGATCACGCAGTTCTTCTTCGACAACGATCTCTACTACCGCTACCTCGACCGCGTCCGTGCGGCCGGCATCAACATTCCAATCGTGCCGGGAATTCTGCCGGTGCAGAACTTCAAGATGGCCAGCAACTTCGCGGCCCGCGCAGGTGCCACCATGCCGGACTGGCTGTCGAAGAAATTCGAGGGCCTCGACGACGATGCCGACACGCGCCGGCTGGTGGCTGCGACCGTGGCCGCCGGTCAGGTCCAGAAGCTTGCCAAGCAGGGCGTCGAGAATTTTCATTTCTATACGATGAACCGTGCGGATCTTGTGTTCGCCATCAGCCACCTTCTGGGCATTCGCCCCAGCGGTGCGCAGAAAGCCGCCTGATCTTATGACCGCGAAGACATCTCCGACTGCCGACCGTTTCCGCGCGCTCGCCCGCGAACGCATTCTCGTGCTCGACGGCGCGATGGGCACCATGATCCAGGGCCTGCAGTTCGACGAAGCGGCGTTCCGCGGCGAACGCTTCAAGGATTTCCATCGCGACGTCAAAGGCAACAACGATCTTCTGATCCTCACGCAGCCACAAGCGATCGAGGACATCCATTTCGCCTATCTCGACGCCGGCGCGGATATCGTCGCGACCAACACGTTCTCGTCGACATCCATCGCGCAGGCCGACTATGACATGGTCGACCTCGCCTATGAGCTGAACCGCGACGGCGCCAAGCTCGCGCGCAATGCCGCGAACCGCGCCACCGCAAAAGACGGCAAGCCGCGTTTCGTCGCCGGCGCACTCGGCCCGACCAACCGCACCGCCTCGATCTCGCCGGACGTGGCCAACCCCGGTTATCGCGCTGTGACCTTCGACGACCTGCGCATCGCCTACAGCGAGCAGATCAACGGCTTGCTCGACGGCGGCGCGGATTTGCTGCTGGTCGAAACCATTTTCGATACGCTCAACGCCAAGGCCGCGCTCTATGCGATCTCGGAAATCTCCGAGGCGCGCGGGATTCATGTGCCGGTGATGATCTCCGGCACCATCACCGACAAGTCGGGGCGCCTGCTGTCCGGCCAGTTGCCCGAAGCGTTCTGGTATTCGGTTCAGCATGCCGACCCGATCACCATCGGCTTCAACTGCGCGCTCGGCGCGGAAGACCTGCGCGCGCATATCGCCGACATCGGCCGCGTGGCGGATGCGCTGGTCTGCGCTTATCCGAACGCCGGCTTGCCGAACGAATTCGGCCAGTATGATGAGAGCCCGGAATACATGGCGCGGCTGGTCGGCGAGTTCGCCGAGGCCGGTCTTGTCAACGTGGTCGGAGGCTGCTGCGGCACCACGCCGGATCACATCAAAGCGATTGCCGCAGCCTGCGCGCCACACAAGCCGCGCATTGTTCCGGAAATTCCGCCGCTGCTGCGGTTGTCGGGATTGGAGCCGTTCAACCTCACTGCCGACATTCCGTTCGTCAACGTCGGCGAGCGCACCAACGTCACCGGCTCGGCGCGATTCAGGAAACTGATCAAGAACGGCGACTTCACCGCAGCACTTCAGGTCGCGCGCGATCAGGTCGAAAACGGCGCACAGGTCATCGACGTCAACATGGACGAAGGCCTGCTGGACTCCAAGCAGGCCATGATCGACTTCCTCAATCTGGTTGCTTCGGAGCCGGACATCGCCCGCGTGCCGGTGATGGTCGACTCGTCGAAATTCGACGTGATCGAGGCGGGACTGAAGTGCGTGCAGGGCAAGCCGATCGTCAACTCGATTTCCATGAAGGAAGGCGAGGAGAAGTTCATCCACGAAGCGACCATTGCGCGGCGTCATGGCGCAGCCGTGGTGGTGATGGCGTTCGACGAGGTTGGACAGGCCGACACCTTCGAGCGCAAGATCGAGATTTGCAAACGCGCCTACGATCTGCTGACGACGAAGCTGAACTTCCCGCCGCAGGACATCATCTTCGATCCGAACATCTTCGCCATCGCGACGGGTCTTGAAGAGCACAACAACTACGGCGTCGATTTCATCGAGGCCACGCGCTGGATCCGCCAGAACCTGCCGCACGCGCATATTTCCGGCGGCGTCTCGAATCTCTCGTTCTCGTTCCGCGGCAACGAGCCGGTGCGCGAGGCGATGCATTCGGTGTTTCTGTATCACGCCATCAAGGCCGGCATGGACATGGGCATCGTCAATGCCGGTCAGATGGTCATCTATGACGACATCGATCCGGAGCTGCGCGAGGTCTGCGAGGACGTCATCCTCAACCGCGATCCCGGCGCGCCGGAGCGACTGCTGCAACTGGCCGAGAAATTCCGCGGCCAGGAAAAGCAGGTCAAGGAACAGGATCTCGCCTGGCGTGAGTGGCCGGTGGAGAAGCGCCTGAGCCACGCGCTGGTCAACGGCATCACCGAATATATCGACGCCGACACCGAGGCCGCGCGACTCACGGTGGAGCGGCCGCTTAACGTGATCGAAGGCCCGCTGATGGCAGGCATGAACATCGTCGGCGATCTCTTTGGCGACGGAAAGATGTTCCTGCCGCAGGTGGTGAAGTCCGCACGCGTCATGAAGCAGGCGGTCGCCTACCTGATGCCGTTCATGGAAGAGGAAAAGGCGCGCAACAAGGCCAATGGCATTGTCGGCGACGGCCGCAACTCCGCCGGCAAGATTATCATGGCGACGGTGAAGGGCGACGTTCACGACATCGGCAAGAACATCGTCGGCATCGTGCTCCAGTGCAACAACTTCGAGGTGGTCGATCTCGGCGTCATGGTGCCGGCCGCCAAGATCATCGAAACCGCGAAAGCAGAGAACGCCGACATCATCGGCCTCTCGGGTCTCATCACGCCGTCGCTGGACGAGATGGTGTTCATGGCTTCCGAACTGGAGCGCCAAGGCCTCGATATTCCGCTGCTGATCGGCGGCGCGACCACCAGCCGCGTCCACACCGCCGTGAAGATCGATCCCGCCTACAAGCGCGGCCCGGTGGTGCACGTCAACGACGCCAGCCGCGCGGTCGGCGTCGCATCGTCGCTGCTGTCGACCGACAAGCGCGAGGAATATGCCCGCGAGGTGCGCGCCGATTACGCAAAGATTTCGGCGGCGCATTTCAAGGCGCAGCAGGACAAGAAGCGGCTGTCGCTGGAGGCCGCACGCGCCAATGCGCACAAGATCGACTGGAGCAAGACAGAGCCGAGGAAGCCGACGTTCATCGGCATCAAGAGCTTCAGCGATTATTCGCTTGAAGAGCTGGCTGAGTACATCGACTGGACGCCGTTCTTCCAGACCTGGGAACTGACGGGGCGCTTCCCGGCCATTCTCGACGACCCGAAGGTCGGCGAGGTCGCGCGCTCGCTTTACAACGACGCCCGCAAGATGCTCGACCGCATCGTCAAGGAAAACTGGTTCAAGGCCCGCGCCACCATCGGCTTCTGGCCTGCCAATGCCGAAGGCGACGATATCGTTCTCTACAGTGACGAGGCCCGCACCAAGCCACTCACCACAATGCACACGCTGCGCCAGCAATTGGAGAAGCGCGAAGGCCGCAAGAATGTCGCGCTGTCGGATTTCATCGCGCCGATCTCGAGCGGCGTGCCGGATTACATCGGCATGTTCGTGGTCACGGCCGGCATCGGCGAGGATGTCATCGCGGATCGCTTCAAGAACGCCAACGATGACTACTCATCTATTCTTGTGAAAGCCTTGGCGGATCGCCTCGCTGAAGCCTTCGCGGAGCGGATGCATCAGCGCGTGCGCAAGGAGTTCTGGGGCTACGCGCCCGACGAGGCGTTGACGCCCGACGCGTTGATTCTCGAACAATATCAGGGCATCCGCCCCGCACCGGGCTATCCGGCGCAGCCCGATCACACCGAGAAGGCGACGCTGTTCAAGCTGCTCGATGCCGAGCGCACCGCGGGCGTGACGCTGACCGAGAGTTTTGCGATGTGGCCGGGCTCTTCCGTATCGGGGCTCTATTTCAGTCATCCGGAGAGTTATTATTTCGGCGTCGGCAAGATCGAACGCGATCAGGTCGAGGACTACGCCGAGCGCAAGGGCATGACGCCTGAGGAAATCGAACGCTGGCTGGCGCCGATCCTCAACTACATTCCGTCGCGCGACATGCCGGCCGAAACCGAGGACGATGTCGCAGCATTGCCGCTGGCGAAACATCCGCCGGGCTGCGGCTGCGCCATGCACATGCGGCTGAACATGAAGCCGCGCGCGGAAGCGATTCCGAATTGAACTAGTCGTTCGTCATTGCGAGCGAAGCGAAGCAATCCAGAGAACAAAGACTGGATTGCTTCGTCGCCTCGCTCCTCGCAATGACGGTGCGGAACATACATCCCTTTCAAATAAAATTTAGCAATGAAGATGCGGCGACCGAGCACGCATCCTGATTCCGGAACTTCTATCTTCACGCGAGTTTGAACTCCGCGAAGCTGGAACCCGGAACAACGCGCCGCATGCTGTGTTGGAAGCGCCGTTCGTCACAATTTCACAAAGGATCATGACCATGAAAAAGGTGACCTTTTTCGCCGCGGCTGCGGCTGTGACTGCATTGATTGCTACGCCCGCACTGGCTCAGGACTCGATGAAACCACGCGCTGAAAAGCATATGAGCGCCAAGCACATGAAGCAGCATCATGCGTCCAGGCACATGAGGCATCATGCGCGCGCCTATCGCACCGACGAAATGACCTCCCGTGACGACTGGAACAATCGCAACACCGGCTTCTGGGCTGGAGACGTGGTCGGCGGCGCGGTCGGGACGGCGGGCGCAATCGCCGGAACCGCGGTCGGCACCGCAGGCGCGGTCGCAACAGCGCCGTTCGGCGGACCGTATCGCGAGAGCTATGCCTATGGCCCGATGGGCTACGAGGTCGGCTACGAGTACAATGGCATCGCTATGCCAACCTCCGCAAACTATGACGCCCGCAACGGCTTCTCCTGCCGGCCGGGCACGTTCATCAAAGGCACGCGGACCATCTGCCAGTAGATCCTGATCCGATAAAAGCAAAGCGGCCGGAGCAATCTCCGGCCGCTTTCTTATACTGTCGCCGATCCGGACCACGGAGCCCGCGCAGGGCTGGCGTATGGCTTCACGTCAGGAACGTGACGCGGCCGGTGGAAAGATCGTGCATTGCCGCTGCGATCCGCAACTGGCCCGCATTCACCAGCCCCTTCAGAACCGGACTGCGCGACATCAAATTCGCGGCAGCCATGCGGGCGTTGGCTTCCGCCACGGCTTGAACGAATGACGCGTTCTTCGACGTCCGCTCGCCGGTTGTCTTGCTCGCTGCCACGGCGGGCATGATGTTGGCGAGTGTCGCCGTCAGATTTCCCAGTTTGACGTTGTCGACCGCACCTTTGATGGCCCCGCAGTCGTTGTGCCCGAGCACCACGATCGCGCGCGCACCCGCAACCTTCGTTGCGAATTCGAGGCTGCCGATGATATCGGTGTTGACGAAGTTTCCGGCTATACGCGCGCAGAACACGTCGCCAATGGTTTGATCGAACACCAATTCCGGCGGCACGCGCGAATCGATGCAACCAACGACCGCAGCAAATGGCGCTTGCGCGGCCGATGTTTCCTTCACCTGCTCCATCAAATTGCAGTTGACGATCTTGCCGCTCACGAAGCGGATATTTCCTTCTTTCAACTGGGCAATCGCGTCATCAGGGCTGATGGCTTTTTGGCGGTCTCGCGTCATCACAGCGCATTCGACCGGCGTGCCCCGCGCACCGGTCGTCGCAAGGCCGGAAAAAAGAGCAGCGGAGACGCAACTGCAAAACGAACGGCGGTTCAGCATGGGAGAATCCTTTCTGCCATTGGTTGTGTCAGCAACTCAAATCGAGATCAATTCTCACGGCGGGCAATATTGCGGCAGTATATTAAGGATATCCGACCGCCATCAAGAAATGTTGTCGCAATGGCGGGATGATTGTCCATGGCGACGTCAGCTCGGCGGCGCCAGCGGCTGCACGATATCCTGAAACGGCTGAAGGGCTTCGCATATCTCCGTGTGACGATCGAGCGCCGGATAACGCGCTCCGTCGAACAACCCGGCATGTGCTTCGCGCGTGAACCGCAGCACACAGGCCACCGCAATGTCGGCATGGGTGATCTGGTCGCCGAACCAGTACCGCGTCTTGTGCCGCGCGCGATCTTCCTCCAGACGATCGAGCACGCCCGCGATCTGCGAACGGCATCGCTCGACCCAGCGCTTCGATTCCTCTCCACGCAGCACCCGCTCATAGAGAAGACTCACCGCCTTGTCGCCGAGGCCCGTGGCAAGGGCGCAGATATACAGCACCTCCCGCCGGACGTGACCGCAATCGGGAATCAGGGCCCGCGACGGGCCGGCGACTTCATCAAGATAGTCCAGAATGGCAGTGCTCTCGATCAAGACTTCGCCATCGCCGAGCACCAGCGTCGGCACGCGCATCAGCGGATTGTAGAGCGCGATCTTCTCCGCATCGCCGAAGGTCGACCACGGACTCTGCTCGAATGGAATGCCGTAGAACCGCAACGCGAGTGCGACCCGCCGCACGAAGGGGGAATCGTATTGACCAATCAGATTCATGAGCGATCTCCGCCGCCCGATTACACTCTGAGAGACGACGGATTGGCAAGAGCGCCGCGCGAAACGTTGGTCTCCCTATTGGGCATGATCTGATCCAAAAACCGGTGTCTACCCTCGGGTCGAGCACGAGGGCATGCTTTTCGGGATCATGCCTCCTCGGGATCGCTGGCGAGCAGACCTTTCACCGCTTGCGACCAGCCTTTGAGCTTACGCGTGCGCGTGGCGTCGCTCATGTTCGGCTTGAAGCGGCGCTCTAACCGCCATGAATCCGCGAACCGCGACGGCTCGGGATAAACGCCGGCGCCAAGCCCCGCGAGATAGGCCGCACCCACTGCGGTCGTTTCCTGAATCATCGGGCGATCCACCGGCGCGTCGAGCAAGTCAGCAAGACGCTGCATGGTCCAGTCCGACGCCGTCATGCCGCCATCGACGCGCAGCACGGTGTTCGTCGTTTTCGCCTCCGGCCAGTCGGCGCGCATCGCGGCCCACAGATCGTAGGTCTGGTAGCACACGCTCTCCAGCACGGCGTGTGCGATTTCCGCCGGTCCGGTGTTGCGCGTCAGCCCGAACAGTGCACCGCGCACGCGCGGATTCCAGTACGGCGCGCCGAGGCCGACGAACGCCGGCACCAGATAAACCGACTGCGTCGTGTCATTGGCGTCCGCGAGCGGTCCCGTCTCGCCCGCGTTCTTGATAAGACCGAGGCCGTCGCGCAGCCATTGCACGGCGGAGCCCGCGACGAAGATCGAGCCTTCCAGCGCGTAGGTGCGCTGGCCATTCAACTGATAGGCGATGGTGGTCAGCAGCTTGTTCTTCGAGGCCACAGCCGTGGTGCCGGTGTTGAGCAGCGCGAAGCAGCCGGTGCCGTAGGTGGATTTCATCATGCCCGGAGTGAAGCATGCCTGGCCGATGGTGGCCGCCTGCTGGTCGCCGGCGATGCCGCGAATGGCGATCGCCCCGCCAAGCAGATGCGGCTCGGTTTCGCCGAAATCGGCGGACGAATCGCGCACGTCCGGCAGCATCGAGCGCGGCACCCGCAACAGCTTCAAGAGGTCGTCGTCCCACTCGCCCTTGTGGATGTTGAACAGCAGCGTGCGCGAGGCATTGGTGGCGTCGGTGGCGTGAACTTTCCCGCCGGTCAGCCGCCACAAGAGATATGAGTCGACCGTGCCGAACATCAATTCGCCGCGCTCGGCGCGCTCGCGTGCGCCGGGGACATGATCGAGAATCCACGCCACTTTCGTTCCGGAGAAATACGGATCGATGATGAGGCCGGTCCGCGCGCTGATCAGCGGCTCGTGGCCTTCGGCTTTCAGTTTGGCGCAGATTTCCGCCGTGCGCCGGTCCTGCCAGACGATGGCGCGGTGCACCGCGTGGCCGGTGGCGCGGTCCCACACCACGGTGGTCTCGCGCTGGTTGGTGATGCCGATGGCGGCAATGTCGGAGGCTTCGACATCCGCCTTGCTCATGGCCTCGCGGCAGGTCGCGATGGTCGAGGTCCAGATGTCTTCCGGTTCGTGCTCGACCCAGCCGGAGGCCGGAAAATGCTGCTGGAATTCCTGCTGCGCCTGCGCCGCGATGGAAATATCGGAGCGGAAGACAATGGCGCGCGACGACGTCGTGCCCTGATCGATGGCAAGGATATGCGACGCCATGCGGTTTCCTCGAAATTTCTTCGTTTTGGTTTCGAGCCGCAAACAAAGCGATTACGAGCGCGCACGTCAAGGCGCTGGCTTTCGTGCTCCGTCATGGCCGGGCTTGTCCCGGCCATCCACGCCCTCATCGATGGCCTTAAAAACGTGGATGCCCGGCACAAGGCCGGGCATGACGAACATTTTTATCACGCAGGCTTCAAACAAGCCTGCACATCACACCAGATTGCCCGCTTCGCTGACGCGGCGCAGGTGATAGTCGGTGTCGCCAAAGGTGCTTTCGATCATGGTCAGCCGCTTGAAGTAGTGGCCGATCTTGAGCTCCATGGTCATGCCGACGCCGCCGTGAAGCTGGATCGACTGCTGGCCGACGAACTTCAGCGACTTGCCGATCTGCACCTTCGCCGCCGCAACCGCTTGCGCACGCTCCTTGGCGTCCTCAATATCGGACGCCATGGTGGCGAACATCGACATGCTGCGTGCCTGCTCGAGTGCGACGAACATGTCCGCCGCCCGGTGCTGCAAGGTCTGGAACTGGCCGATCGCCACGCCGAACTGCTTGCGGGTCTTGAGATACTCCACCGTCGATTTGAGCGACTCGTCCATCGCGCCAACAGCTTCGGCGCACATCGCGATCCGTGCTTCGTCAACCACACGCTCGATCAGCGGCAGGCCGTTCTCCGGATCGCCGATGGCGGCGTCCGCGCCGACCTCGACGCCCTCGAACCGGATGTCCGCGGCTCGCATGCCATCCTGGGTCGCATAGCCCTTGACGGTGACGCCCTTGGCGTTCGCCGGCACCAGGAACACACCGATGCCATTGCGATCGCGCTGGCCGCCCTTGGTCCGCGCGGTCACGATCAGCGTGTCAGCGGTCTCGCCGTGCAGCACGACGAATTTTTCGCCGTCGATGACCCAGCTGTTGCCCTTCTTCTTGGCCGTCGTCGTCACGTCTGCGAGGTTATAGCGCGAGTTCTTCTCGAGCTGCGCGAACGCCAGCGTCTTGCTGCCGTCGATGATCGCGGGAACATGCGCCGCCTTCTGCGCAGCCGATCCGCCGTGACGGAGGAAACCGCCGCCGAGAATGACGGTCGAGAGATAGGGCTCGAGCACCAGCGCCTTGCCCAGCGCTTCCATCACGATCGCTGTTTCCACCGCGCCCGCGCCGAAGCCGCCATCGGCTTCCGGGAACGGCAGACCGAGCAGACCCTGCTCCGCCAGCTTGTTCCAGACGGTCTTGCTCCAACCGCCCTTTTCCTTGGCGTACTTCTTGCGCTGATCGAAATCGTAAGAGTCGGCCAGCAGGCCGTCGACGCTGTCTTTCAGGAGACGCTGCTCCTCGGACAAATCAAAATCCATTTTGTGTTCCTCGGCTACTAACCAAATGTATCGTCATTGCGAGGAGCCCTTGCGACGAAGCAATCCAGTGCTTGCTGACTTGATTCAAGTCTGGATTGCTTCGCTTCGCTCGCAATGACGGAAAGTGAAGGCGTGGATGCCCGGCACAAGGCCGGGCATGACGAGAATTGCGACGTGTTACAGACCCAGCACGGCCTTGGTGATGATGTTGCGCTGAATCTCGTTCGAGCCTCCATAGATGGAGACCTTGCGATAATTGAAGTAGCCCGGCGCGACATGGGTCGCCCAGCTCGCCTCTTCGTTGCTCTTGTCGTCTTCCGGCGCGTAAGGCAGCGCGAACGGTCCGGTGATCTCGAGCAGCAGTTCGGTGATGGTCTGCTGAATCTCGGAGCCCTTGATCTTGAGGATCGAGGAGGCCGGGTCCGGCTTGCCCTTGCCGTTCTTGTGCTCGTTGGCGACGACGCGCATCTGCGTCAATTCAAGCGCCTTGAGTTCGATCTCGGTCGCCGCGAGCTTCTCGCGGAAACGGGAATCCTCGATGAGCGGCCTGCCGTCCGACTCAACCTTGGATGCAAGGTCGCGGATGCGGCGGATGCGCTCCTTCGACATGCCTACGCGCGCGATGTTGGTGCGCTCGTTGCCGAGCAGGAATTTTGCGTAATCCCAGCCCTTGTTCTCCTCGCCGACGAGATTCTCCACCGGCACCTCGACGTCGTCGAAGAACACCTCGTTGACCTCGGCGCCTCCGTCGATGGTCTGGATCGGACGCACGGTGACACCGCGCGACTTCATGTCGAACAGGATGAAGGAGATGCCCGACTGCTTCTTCGCTTCGGGGTCGGTGCGGCAGAGACAGAAAATCCAGTCGGCATACTGAGCCAGCGTGGTCCAGGTCTTCTGGCCGTTGATGACGTAGACATCGCCCTTGCGCTTGGCGGTGGTCTTCAGCGAGGCGAGGTCGGAGCCCGCGCCGGGCTCGGAGAAGCCCTGGCACCACCAATCGTCAAGGTTGGCAATGCGCGGCAGGTAATGCTTCTTCTGTGCCTCGTTGCCGAAGGTGTAGATCACCGGTCCGACCATGTTGACGCCGAACGGCAGCGGCGACGGAGCCGGCGCGGCCTGCAACTCTTCAAGGAAGATGTACTGCTGCACCGGCGTCCAGCCGGTGCCGCCGTATTCCTTCGGCCAGTGCGGCACCGCCCATCCCTTTTTGTTCAGGATGCGCTGCCACGTGACGAGATCTTCCTTGCTGGTATGACGGCCTTCCACCAGCTTCTTGCGGATGTCGGCTGGGAGACTTTCCTTGAAGAAGGTCCGCACCTCGTCGCGAAATGCCAGTTCTTCCTTGCTGAAACTGAGATCCATTGGACCCTCCTTGGGCGATTTGTCTTTTTGCTCACCTCCCCTTTTCAGGGGAGGTGATAGCACTCGAACTTACTGAAGGATTTCGAACAGGCCAGCAGCACCCATGCCGCCGCCGACGCACATGGTCACCACGCCGTACTTCGCCTTGCGGCGGCGGCCCTCGACGAGCACGTGGCCCGCGAGACGCGAACCGGTCATGCCGTAAGGATGGCCAACCGCGACGGAGCCGCCGTTGATGTTGAGCTTTTCCGGATCGATGCCGAGCTTGTCGCGGCAATAGATCACCTGCACCGCGAAGGCTTCGTTCAGCTCCCACATATCGATGTCCTCGATCTTGAGGCCATGACGCTTGAGCAGGCGCGGAATCGCAAACACGGGGCCGATGCCCATTTCGTCCGGCTCGCAGCCGGCGGACACGAAGCCGCGGAAGATGCCGAGCGGCTTGAGGCCCTTCTTTGCAGCCATTTCGCCGCTCATGATGACCGCTGCGGAAGCGCCATCCGACAACTGGCTGGCGTTGCCGGCGGTGATGACGCCGCCTTCGCGCACCGGCTTGAGGCTTGCGAGACCTTCCGCCGTGGTGTCCGGACGCGGACCTTCATCCTGCGACAGGGTGATTTCCTTAAAGGACACTTCCTTGGTGTCCTTGTTGACGACCGCCATCTTGGTGGTCATCGGCGCGATCTCTTCCTTGAAGCGGCCGCCCTGCTGAGCGGCTGCGGTGCGGCGCTGGCTTTCGAGGCTGTATTCATCCTGCTTCTCGCGCGAAATGCCGTAGCGCTTCGAGACGACCTCAGCGGTGTCGAGCATCGCCATGTAGACGTCGCCCTTGATCTTCACCAGTTCAGGATCGACCGCGTGGAACTTGTTGATGTGATCGTTCTGAACGAGGCTGATCGATTCACCGCCGCCGGCGACTGCGATTTCGACGCCGTCGTAGATCACCGAGCGCGCGGCAAGCGCAATCGCCTGCAGGCCCGAGGCGCACTGGCGATCGATGGTGGTGCCGGCGACCGACACCGGAAGTCCGGCGCGAAGTGCCGCCTTGCGCGCGATGTTGCCGCCGGTGGCGCCCTGCTGCATGGCGGCGCCCATCACCACGTCCTCGATCTCGGCGCCGTCGATGCCTGCACGCTTCACGGCATGCTCAATGGCGTGGCCGAGCAGCGTCGCGCCTTCGGTGTTGTTGAACGCGCCGCGATAGGCCTTGCCGATCGGGGTGCGGGCGGTGGAAACGATAACGGCTTCGGTCATGAGCGACCTCCTGTTGCAAGTTTGGGTTGTTGTTGCGTTTGATGGCGTTGCTGGTTGCGTAATTCGTGGCGCGAGAGTTTGCCGACGCTGGTGCGCGGCAGTTCCTTCAGAAACTCCACCGCGACCGGCATTTCGTGCTTGCCGATCTTTCCGGCGAGGAACGTGCGCAGGTCATCGATGGTGAACGGCTGGGCATTGGTGCGTAGGGTCACGAAGGCTTTGGCCGCCTCGCCGCGATAGTCGTCGGGAATACCGATCACGATGACTTCCTGCACGGCGGGATGGGTGTAGATCGCCTGCTCGATCATCTGCGGATAGACGTTGAAGCCGCCGGAGATGATCATGTCCTTCTTGCGGTCGACCAGATAGAAATAGCCGTCGCTGTCCATATAACCGATGTCGCCGGTGAGAAAGCGATCGCCGACGAATGACTCGGCGGCTTCCGCCTCGCGATTCCAGTAGCCCTTGGTGACGTTCGGGCCACGGACGCGGATTTCGCCGGTCTCGCCCACAGGCATCACCTTGGTCGGATCATCGAGAGAGACCACATCCATCTCGATGCTGGGCAGCATCAGCCCGATCGAGCCAGGCTTCTCCGGACCTTCCGGCGGATGGCCGGTGCCCGGCGAACAGGTCTCGGTCATGCCCCACCCGCTTTTCAGTGCGAGCTTGGTCTTGCGTTCGAAAATCTTCGCGACCTCCACCGGCAGCGGCGCACCGCCGGAGCCGGCAAAAGCCAGCGACGACAGGTCGCGCTTGTCGAGATCGGGCAGGCTCGCGATGGCGATCCACATGGTCGGCACACCGGGGAATGCGGTGGCGCGCTTGACCTCGATGTCGCGCATCACGGCTTCCAGATCGAAGCGCTGATGCAGCGAGATCAGATCGCCGTTCTTCAATGTACGCAGCAGGACGACGGTGAGCGCGTAGATATGAAACAACGGCAGCACCAGAATGACGCGCTCGATGGCGTTACGCTCGGCCTTCTGCTTCGCGCTCCATACGTCATAGATCGAGACCGCCGAGGTGAGATTGCCATGGGTGAGCATCGCACCCTTCGGCAGACCAGTCGTACCGCCGGTATATTGCAGCAAGGCAATGTCGTCGGCACTGACCTCAGGCCACTTTGCGGGTGGCTGTGCGCCTTTGACAAAATTCGCGAAAGTCACGATCGCAGGATTCGACGGGATCGCCGCCATCGGATTGCCGACCTCGCCCCAGGTCTGGTCCTCGCAGACGATCAGGCGATCCAGCAGGCCCTTCTCGAAAAACTTCAGCGCGGTCGGCAACAGCGTCGCCAGATTGCTGGTGACGAGAACGCGCGCACCGGAATCCTTCAGCTTGTGCGTAAGCGCGATTTCACCGTCGAGCGGGCTGAGATGCACGACACGCGCACCGGCCCGCAAGACGCCAAAGAAATTCACCGGATGATCCGGCGAATTTCCGAGAAACAGCGCCACCGACGCGCCCGCGCCGATGCCGGCGCGGAGGAACGCCGACGCCGCGACATCGACCATCTCGTTCAACTGAACGAAGCTGATGGGGCGGTCGCGATATTCGATCGCCGGCCGCGATCCGAAATCCGCGGCCGCCTTGGACAACAGATCCGGCAGCGTGCCGCGCGGGATCGGTGAATCCCAGCGGACGCCCTCCGGATAATATTGTTCCCCGGGACGGGTCATGACATCACCCCTTGGCGAGGGACGCGAATGTCTTGCCTTCGTCCGCCAGACGCTTGAGCAGTGGGGTCGGCTCGAGCGACGGATCGTTGGTCTGCTTGGCGTAGAACGACAGACGATCCGCGATCTTCTTCAGGCCGACCTGGTCGGCATAGAACATCGGACCGCCGCGATAGATCGGCCAGCCGTAACCGTACAGCCAGACCACGTCGATGTCGGACGGCCGCGCCGCGATCTTCTCTTCGAGGATGCGCGCACCCTCGTTGATCATCGGGTACATCAGGCGCTCGAGGAGCTCCTGATCATCGATCTGACGGCGCTTGAGGCCGAGCTTGGTGGTGGTTTCTTCGATCAGCTTTTCGATTTCCGGATCCGGCAGCGGCGCGCGCGAGCCGGCTTCATACTTGTAGTAGCCCTTGCCGGTCTTCTGACCGAAGCGGCCGGCTTCGCAGATCGCGTCGGCGATTTCCGACTTGATGCCGCGGTCCTGACGCGAACGCCAGCCGATGTCGAGTCCCGCAAGATCGCCCATGGCGAACGGACCCATCGGCATGCCGAACTTGGTGATGACGGCGTCAACCTGCTGCGGCAGCGCGCCTTCGAACAGGAATTTCTCGGCCTGTTTGCCGCGGGCCGCCAGCATGCGGTTGCCGACGAAGCCGTCGCACACACCGACCACCACCGGCACCTTGGCGATGCGCTTGGCGATGTTCACTGCGGTCATCAGTGCATCCGGCGCGGTCTTTTCGCCGCGCACGATTTCGCACAGCTTCATCACGTTGGCGGGGCTGAAGAAGTGCATGCCGAGCACGTCCTGCGGACGCTTGGTCATGGCGGCAATGGCATTGATGTCCAGATACGAAGTGTTGGTGGCGAGGACCGCGCCGGGCTTGGCGAACTGGTCGAGCTTGCCGAACACGTCCTTCTTGATCGCCATGGTCTCGAACACGGCTTCGATGATGAGGTCAGCATCCTTGACGTTCTCGATGCCGACCACGCCCTTGATAAGACCCATGCGCTTGGCCGGGGCATCGGCGGGAATGCCGCCGCGCGCCGCTGTCGCCTCGTAGTTCTTCTGCATGACGCCGAGGCCGCGCTTGAGCTGCTCGTCGCCGGTCTCGATCAGCGTGACCGGAATGCCGGCATTGGCGAACGACATCGCGATGCCGCCGCCCATGGTGCCGGCGCCGATGATGGCGACCTGCTCGACCTTGCGCGACTTGGTGCCTTCGGGAACGCCGGCGACCTTCGCAGCTTCGCGCTCGGCGAAGAATGCGTAGCGCTGCGCCTTCGACTGGTCGCCGTTCATCAGCTTGAGGAACAGATCGCGCTCCGCCTTGAGCGCCTCGTCGAACGGCATGTCGAGCGAGTGGCTGACGGCCTCCGCGGCGGCGAGCGGTGCTTCGAGACCGCGATTGCGCTTATTTGCCGCAGCCGCTGCATTAGTGAAGATCGACTTGTCGGCCTTGGCCGCAGCGAGCTTGGAATCGTCGTCGCGCAGCTTGCGCAGCGGACGCTTCTCCGCGAGCACCTTGCGTGCGAATGCTTCGCCGCCGACGGCGGGTTCGCCGTCGATGATCTCTTCGATCAGGCCGTTCTTGAGCGCTTCCGAAGCGCTGACGAAGTCGCCGGTCACGATCATCTTCACGGCGAGTTCCGGGCCGACCGCGCGCGGCAGGCGCTGCGTACCGCCAGCGCCGGGCAGCAGGCCGAGCTTCACTTCCGGAAGACCGAGCTTGGCGTCCTTGGTGGCGACGCGGAAATGGCAGCCGAGCGCGAGTTCGAGCCCGCCGCCCAATGCGGTTCCGTGAATTGCGGCGATGACCGGCTTGGTGGAACTTTCAATTCCGGCGATCACCTCGTGCAGGCTCGGCGACTGCGGCGGCTTGCCGAATTCGGTGATGTCGGCGCCGGCAATAAACGTTCGCCCCGCGCAGGCAATCACGATGGCCTGAACCTGCGGATCCGCCGACGCGCTTTTGACACCTTCTAAAATGCCTTTGCGCACCGCGGCGCTCAACGCATTTACCGGAGGGCTATCGACGGTGACGATAGCAACTGCGTCATGACGTTCCACCTTGACCACTTCGCTCACGCAACTCTCCTTGGAATGCTCGGTTTTTAAGCTATTTCGCAGTGCGGAATTTAATTCCACATCTTGACACGGAGGGATATTTTGAAGCACGTCGCTTGTCAACGAAGACCACATATGCGGTTACACAGATGAAACGCCCGCCCAAGAAACAAGCGACGGATCGCAGTTTCGTTATCGCGTTGTCACGCGGGCTCGATGTCTTGCGCGCGTTTCGCCCAAGCGACGGTCTTCTGGGCAATCAGGAACTCGCGGCGCGCACAAATCTGCCGAAGCCGACGATTTCGCGTTTGACTTACACGCTGACGAAGCTCGGTTATCTGACGCCTGTTCCGCGCTTTGAAAAATACCAGCTCGCGCCTGCCGCGATGGCGCTTGGATACTCTGCGCTCGCCAACATGGGCATTCGCCATCTGTCCGATCCGTATCGCGATCAGTTGATGCGCGAAACCGGCGGCGCGGTCGCCATCGGCGCACGCGATCGTCTGAGCATGATTTATTTCGGGCAGAGCCGCAGCGAACTCACCGTCGGCGTGCTGCTCGATGTCGGCTCCAAGGTGCCGATCGCAACGACGGCGATGGGCCGCGCCTATCTGTGGGCGCTGCCGGACGACGAACGCGCAACATTGATGCGCGAGATCAAGGAACACGTCGGCCCGAACTGGCCGAAGGTGCGCGAGGGCATCGAGCGCGCCGGGGAATGCATCGCCAAGCACGGCTTCGCCATGTCCGCCGGGGAATGGCACAACGACATCCATGCCGTCGGCGTGGCGTTGAAATTAAATGACGGCACAGGGCCTTACGCCTTTAACTGCGGCGCCCCGGCCTTCAAGTTCAGTGAAGTTCTATTAAAGAACGATATTGGACCTCGCCTCGTCGAGATGGTAAGGAAGATCGAAACTGCGATGACTGGCCACATCGCGCGCGGGCCACAAAACAAAGAAAATACTAAGAAAATCAGACCACCAGGAGGGAAAGTTGCACGTATTGCCGAGGGGATCAGATAGCCGCCGTCACTGCGGATTCAGGCAGGGCTGGGACAAAGTCCAGTTCTGTAAAGGAACCAAAGTATGATGCAGGCTCAGGTTACGCAGGGGCTTGGGCCCTTGCTCGCGGTACGCGACGTCAGCGTCGTGTTCGGCGGCATTATCGCATTGAATGGCGTTTCGTTCGACATGAAGAAGGGCCAGATTCTGGGCCTGATCGGTCCGAACGGCGCGGGCAAAACGACGCTCTTCAACTGTCTCAGCAGGCTCTACCAGCCGAGCAAGGGCGAGATCCTGATGGAGGGCGAGAGCATTCTCACCCGCCAGCCACAGAAGATCGCCGAAATCGGCATCGGCCGTACGTTCCAGAACGTCGCGCTGTTCCCGAGACTGAGCGTGCGCGACAACATCCGCATCGGCGGCCATTGCCGCACCAAGAGCGATGTGATCAGCGACGCATTGAAGCTGCCATGGGTCCGCGAACAGGAGCGCAAACTCAACGACAAGGTGCACGAGATCCTCGATTATCTCGACCTGCACGATGTCGCCGACCGCGAGGTTGCAGGCCTTCCCTTCGGTACCCAGAAGCGCGTCGAGCTTGGCCGTGCGCTTGCCGCCGAACCCAAGATTCTTTTGCTCGACGAGCCCGCCGGCGGCCTCAATCACGAGGAAGTCTATGTGCTGGGCGATCTGATCTGCCGCATCCGCGATCAACGCAACATCACGGTCCTTCTGGTCGAGCACCACATGGGACTGGTCATGAAGATCGCCGACCACGTCGTCGCGCTGAATTTCGGCAAGAAACTCGCTGAAGGCACGCCCGCCCAGGTGCAGTCCGATCCCGACGTCATCAAGGCCTATCTCGGGAGCAAGGACCAATGAGCACAATGCTGACGATCAAGGATCTGCGCGCCTATTACGGACAGGTGCAGGCGCTGCATGGACTCGAGTTCTCGCTCAACGAGGGCAGCGTGACCACGCTGCTCGGCGCCAACGGCGCGGGCAAGACCACCACGCTGCGCGCGATCTGCAACATGATCCGCTCCACCGGTAATATCGAATTCCAAGGCAAGCCGCTCGCCGGCATGTCGACCGAAAGCGTCGTCCGCCTCGGCATCGCCCACGTTCCGCAGGGCCGCGGCACCTTCACCAACATGACGGTGGAGGAAAACCTGCAGCTCGGCGCGATCTCGCGCAGCGACACCAAGAACATCCCGGACGACATCGAGCGCATGTACGGGCACTTCCCCGTGCTCAAGCAGCGTTATACGCAGCAGGCCGGAACGCTCTCCGGCGGTGAACAGCAGATGCTCGCGGTCGCCCGCGCGCTGATGCTGCGTCCGCGGCTGATGCTGCTCGACGAGCCGTCGTTCGGCCTCGCGCCGCTGATCGTGCGCGACCTGTTCGGGATTCTCGGCAAGATCAACCGCGAGGACAAGGTGACGATCCTGGTGGTCGAGCAGAACGCCCAGCTCGCGCTCGAACTCGCGGAAAAGGCCTATGTGATCGAAACCGGCCGCATCGTGATGTCGGGAAGCGCGAAAGAAATCGCGGATAACGAAGACATCCGCAAATCGTATCTCGGTTACTGAGGAGGCAGCCATGGAACTGTTTACCAACCAAGTCCTGGCTGGCATTGCCACGGGCGCGATCTACGCATGCATGGCGCTGGCCGTCGTCATGATCTATCAGGCCATCGACCACCTCAACTTCGCCCAGGGCGAAATGGCGATGTTCTCGACCTTCATCGCCTGGCAATTGATGCAGTGGGGCCTGTCGTTCTGGCCCGCCTTCCTGCTGACGCTGGCTATCTCGTTCGTCGGCGGCATCATCATCGAACGCGCGCTGTTCAAGCCGCTCACCAACGCGCCCGTGCTGGTGCATGTGGCCGGCTTCATTGCGCTGTTCGCGATTCTCAACAGCGTCGCGGGCCTGACCTGGGACTTCACCATCAAGCAGTTCCCCTCGCCATTCGGCTCCTCGGGATTCCTTGGCAGCCAGCTCATCTCGACCCATCAGGCCGGCATGATCGGCGTGACGCTCGTGCTGCTGCTGCTGCTTTATCTGTTCTTCCGCTTTACGCGGGTCGGCCTCGCCATGCGCGCGGCCGCCTCGCTGCCGGAATCCGCACGTCTCGTCGGCATCAACACAAGCTGGATGATCGCACTCGGCTGGGGCATGGCGAGCGCCATCGGCGCCATCGCCGGCATGCTGATCGCGCCGGTCGTGTTCCTCGAACCCAACATGATGGGCGGCATCCTGCTGTACGGCTTCGCAGCGGCGGTGCTCGGCGGCCTCACCAGCCCGCTCGGCGCAGTGGTCGGCGGCTTCCTGGTTGGCGTCTTCGAGAACCTTGTCGGCACCTACATTCCCGGTGTCGGCAACGAATTGAAACTGCCGATCGCGCTGGCACTGATCATCCTTGTGCTTGTCATCAAACCTTCCGGTCTGTTCGGCCGCGCAATCGTACAGCGAGTTTAACATGAGCACAGTTCAGGATTCCGTCTCCCAGTCCGCTGCGGTTGCCGCGCCGTCGAAAAAATCGATGACGGTAAGCTCCACCGCGACCCTGGTGGTGTTCGCAGCTCTGCTGATCTCGCCGCTGTTCGTGAAGAACTTCATCATCTTCCAGATGACGATGGTGCTGATCTACGCCATCGCCATTCTCTCCCTTAACCTCCTGACTGGCGGCAGCGGACAGTTCTCGCTCGGACAAAGCGCTTTCTACGCGGTGGGCGCCTATACCACCGGCATCCTGATGGAGCACTTTGGCGTCAACTATGTGCTGACACTGCCGATCGCAGGCATCATCTGCTTCATCTTCGGCTTCCTGTTCGGCTTCCCGGCGCTACGGCTTTCGGGCGTGTATCTCGCGCTCGCGACCTTTGCGCTCGCGGTGGCGATGCCGCAACTCCTGAAGCTTGGCGTGTTCGAGCACTGGACCGGCGGCGTCCAGGGCCTCGTCATCACCAAGCCGGACGCACCGTTCGGCCTGAAGATGTCGCAGGACATGTGGCTCTATTACTTCACGCTGGTCATCTCGGCCGCGATTTACATCCTGGCCGTCAACCTGCTGCGCAGCCGGTCCGGACGCGCCATGATGGCGATCCGCGACAACCAGATCGCCGCCTCCGCGATGGGCGTCGACCTGCCGCTTTACAAGACGCTGGCGTTCGGCATCAGCGCCGCCTTCACCGGCATCGCCGGTGCGCTCGGCGCCATCGTGGTGCAGTTCGTGGCGCCAGACAGCTTCACCATCCAGCTCGCGATCGCGATCTTCGTCGGCATGGTGGTGGGCGGCGTAGGCTGGCTGCCGGGATCGCTGGTCGGCGCAGCCTTCATCGTGTTCGTGCCGAACGTCGCAGAAAGCATCTCGAAGGGTCTTTCCGGCGCGGTGTTCGGCGTGTTCCTGTTCGCGGTCATCTTCCTCGTGCCGCATGGCGCAAGGCAGGTTGCCGCCATGATCGAAGCTTTGTTCCGCAAGAAACGTAGGTCCTAAGTCTGATTCAATGAATGTTGAATCGGGCTTGTCGTCATCCGTTTGATTGAGCATGGTCGTTTCCGGATACCGGTTCCACGAATCCGGATCATGCAATCGGGTCTGATTCAGTCTCATCTGAATCAGACCCATCATTACTTTTCAGGCATGATCTTCCTCACGGAACCGGTCTTCCGCAATGCGGAATTCCGCACCTCAGGGAGAAAAGAAAATGCTGTCTAAACTCAAGGTCAACGTAGCAGCGGTCTCGGCTATTGCCGCGCTTGCGATGACGAGCGGCAACGCGCTTGCTCAGAAAAAATACGACACCGGCGCGAGCGATACCGAAATCAAGATCGGCAACATCATGCCCTATAGCGGCCCGGCTTCGGCCTATGGCGTGATCGGGAAGATGGAAGAAGCCTACTTCAAGATGATCAACGAACAGGGCGGCATCAACGGCCGCAAGATCACTTTCATCACCTATGACGATGGCTACTCGCCGCCGAAGGCCGTCGAGCAGGCCCGCAAGCTGGTCGAAAGCGACGAAGTCCTCCTGGTGTTCGGACCGCTCGGCACGCCGTCGAACTCCGCGATCCAGAAATATCTGAACGCGAAGAAGGTGCCGCAGCTGTTCGTCGCGACGGGCGCGACCAAGTTCGGTGAGCCGAAGGAGTTTCCGTGGACGATGGGCTGGCAGCCGGCCTACCAGAGCGAGGCACGCGTCTACGCGAAGTATCTCCTCAAGGAGAAACCGGATGCGAAGATCGCGGTGATGTATCAGAACGACGACTTCGGCAAAGACATCCTGAAGGGTCTCAAGGACGGCCTCGGCGCGAAGGCGTCGCAGATCATCGCCGAAGAGAGCTATGAAGTGTCCGAGCCGACCATCGACTCGCACATCATCAAGCTGAAAGCCTCCGGTGCTGACGTGTTCTTCAGCTTCACGACACCGAAGTTCGCCGCGCAGGCGATCAAGAAGGTTGCCGAGCTGGGCTGGAAGCCGCTGTACTTCCAGAGCAACGTCGGCGCATCGGTCGGAAGCGTGCTCAAGCCTGCGGGCTTCGAGAATGCACAAGGCATCCTCTCCGCCGCCTATGCGAAGGACGGTGCCGATCCGCAGTGGGACAACGACGAGGGCATGAAGAAGTTCTACGCCTTCCTCGCCAAGTACGCTCCGGACATGAACAAGACCGACGGCTCGGTCGTGTATGGCTACGGCCAGGCGCAGACCATGGTTCAGGTGTTGAAGCAGGCGGGCGACAATCTCACCCGCGAGAACGTCATGAAGCAGGCCGCGAGCTTGAAAGACTTCACCCCCGACACCCTGCTGCCGGGCGTGAAGATCAACACCAGCGCGACGGATTTCTATCCGATCGATCAGCTGCGCATCATGCAGTTCAAGGGTGACAAGTACGACCTGATCGGCCCCGTCATCGAAGGCGGCATGGGCGGCAGTTAATCTTTCGCCCTGCGAAACGAACTGCCAACAAAATCAGCCCCCTGCGACCTCGTCGCAGGGGGCTTTTCGTTGAACGGGCCCGGTAAAAGGTATTGAATATTCGCGAAGCCGCTAAGAGCTTTCAAAACAAAAAATAAAACGAGGATACGAACAAGAATCAGGGAGCAAATGAATGTCTAGAACTACGTCTCGACTTGTGACCGCGGCTGCGGCTTTCGCTTTTGTTGCAGCGATGAGCAGCGGCGCACTGGCCCAGAAAAAATACGACACCGGCGCGACCGATACCGAAATCAAGATTGGCGGCATCATGCCCTACAGCGGACCGGCCTCCGCCTACGGCGTCATCGGCAAAACCCAGGCTGCCTACTTCAACAAGATCAATGCCGAAGGCGGCATCAACGGCCGCAAGATCGTTTTCCTGTCTTACGATGACGGCTACAGCCCGCCGAAAGCGGTCGAGCAGGCCCGCAAGCTGGTCGAAAGCGATGAGGTTCTTCTCATCTTCAACCCGCTGGGCACGCCGTCGAACACCGCTATCCAGAAATACATGAACGCCAAGAAGGTGCCGCAGCTGTTCGTCGCCACCGGCGCGACCAAATGGAATGACCCGAAGGAATTTCCCTGGACCATGGGCTGGCAGCCCAACTATCAGAGCGAAGGCCGCATCTACGCGAAATTCCTGATGAAGGAAAAGCCCGCCGGAAAAATCGGCATCCTTTATCAGAACGACGATTTCGGAAAGGACGTGCTCAAGGGATTGAAGGACGGCCTCGGCGCGAAAGCCGCGTCGATGATCATCGCGGAAGAACCCTACGAAACCTCCGTTCCCACCGTCGATTCACAGATCGTCGCACTGAAGTCGAAAGGCGCGGATGTCTTCGTCAGTATCACCACGCCGAAGTTCGGTGCGCAGTCGATCAAGAAGGTGGCTGAGCTTCAGTGGAAGCCGCTGTTCATTCTCAACAACGTGGCGTCGTCCACCGGCTCGGTTATCAAGCCCGCCGGCTTCGAGAATGCGCAGGGCGTCATTTCCGCGACCTACGGCAAAGACCCGACCGACCCGCAGTGGAAGGACGATCCCGGCGTGAAGAACTTCGATGCGTTCCTTGCCAAGTATTTCCCGGAAGGCAACCGTGCCGACAGCTCGGTGGCCTACGGCTACAGCTCCGCACAGACGCTGGTTCATGTTCTCAAGGCCTGTGGCGACAATCTCACCCGAGAGAACGTCATGAAGCAGGCCGCCAGCATCAAGGACCTGCAACAAGAGATGGGCTTGCCCGGCATCAAGCTGAACACCAGCGCGGCCGACTTCGCCCCGATCGAACAGTTGCAGATGATGCGCTTCACCGGCGAGCGCTGGCAGCTGTTCGGCCCGATCATCAGCGGCGAGGTCGGCGGCTGATTTTCCGCATTGCAATAAGATCCGTCTGACGACGGACTGCCCCAACAAGAGGCCCCCTGCGATCCCGTCGCAGGGGGCTTTTCATTGAAGGCCTCTGACAAAAGGTATTCAATGCCGGTGAGCCGCAAAGAGCTCCAAAAGAAAAATCAAAGACACAACAACAACCCGAGGGAGACTTGTGAATGACCATACGCACATCCCGTTTGGCGGCCCTGTCGGCCGCATTCGCCGTGCTCGCAGCGACGAGCACCGGCGCACTGGCCCAGAAGGCCTACGGTCCCGGCGTGACCGATACCGAGATCAAGATCGGCAACATCATGCCTTACAGCGGACCCGCCTCCGCCTATGGCGTCATCGGCAAGACCGAGGCGGCCTACTTCAACAAGATCAATGCCGACGGCGGCATCAACGGCCGCAAGATCAACTTCATTTCCTATGATGACGGCTACAGCCCACCGAAGGCGGTGGAGCAGGCCCGCAAGCTGGTCGAGAGCGACGAGGTTCTGTTCATCTTCAATTCGCTCGGCACGCCGTCAAATTCGGCGATCCAGAAATACATGAACACCAAGAAAGTCCCCCAACTGTTCGTCGCCACCGGTGCGACCAAGTGGAACGATCCGAAGGAGTTTCCCTGGACGATGGGCTGGCAGCCCAGCTACCAGAGCGAAGCGCGCATCTACGCAAAATACCTTCTGAAGGAGAAGCCGAGCGCCAAGATCGGCGTGCTCTATCAGAATGACGACTACGGCAAGGACTATCTCAAGGGCCTGAAAGACGGTCTCGGCGCCAAGGCGGCCTCGATGATCATCGCCGAGGAAAGTTATGAGACGGCCGAGCCCACCATCGATTCTCATATCGTGAATCTTAAATCGAAGGGTGCCGATGTTTTCGTCAGCATCACCACACCCAAGTTCGCAGCCCAGTCGATCAAGAAGGTCGCTGAGTTGCAGTGGAAGCCGATGTTCATCCTGAATAATGTCGGCGCCTCCGTTGGCACCGTGCTGCAACCTGCGGGTTTTGAAAATTCTCAGGGCATCATTTCGGCAGCCTACCTGAAGGACCCCACCGATCCGCAATGGAAGAGCGATCAGGGCATGAAGAACTTTGACGCCTTCCTGGCGAAGTCTTTTCCGGAAGGCAATCGCAACGATGGCTCCCTGGTGGTGGGTTATAGCGTCGCCCAGACTCTCGTGCAGGTGCTCAAGGCATGCGGCGACAACCTCACGCGTGAAAACGTGATGAAGCAGGCCGCCAGCATCAAGGACCTGCAACTGGAAATGGCGCTACCGGGTGTGATGATCAACACCAGCGCAACGGACTTTGCACCCTTCGAGCAACTCCAGCTTCAGAAGTTCAAGGGCGAGCGCTGGGAGTTGTTCGGCCCCGTGCTCAGCGGCGAGATCAGCGGCTGACGATCGGCCGAGACATGGCGAGGTCCAGGGTTTCCAGTTTTGAAATCCGGTTTTCTCGCTCTGCACAAGCAGATCAGACAATGTTTCCACCCTCCGCAATAACCTTGCGGAGGGTCTTTTATTGACCGGCCGATCATGCCATCTCTGTGGCCCCACATGCCACGCGATGACACGATGACCGACAAACGTCCCCTGCTGCGCGCGATGTTCGATGCCGCGGTCGCCGCCGCCCATCCCGACCGCATTCTTGCGGCGCACTTGCCGTCGCCGCCGAAGGGCCGGATCATCTGTCTTGCCGCGGGCAAGGCCGCGGGCGCGCTGGCCCATGCTGCGGAACGGCATTATCTCGACGAAGGACGCATCGATCCGTCGCGGCTATCGGGGCTTGCCACCACGCGTCACGGCCACGGCATGCCGACCACGCGCATCGAGATCGTCGAGGCCGGCCATCCGGTGCCGGATGAGGCGGGATTGAAAGCCGCTAGCCGCACACTTGATATCGCGCAAAGCGCAACCGCCGACGATCTGGTTCTGGTGCTGCTCTCGGGTGGCGGCTCGGCCAACTGGATCGCCCCCACTGACGGCGTGTCGTTCGCGCAGAAGCAGGCGATGAACAAGAGCCTGCTGCGATCCGGCGCGCCGATCGGCGAGATGAACACCGTGCGCAAACATTTGTCGCGCATCAAGGGCGGCAGGCTCGCCCGCGCCGCATCGCCCGCGCAGATTCTGACGCTGGCGATTTCCGACGTGCCGTTCGACGATCCGGCGACCATCGCATCCGGCCCGACCGTGCCGGACACGACAACGCTCGCCGACGCGCGCGAGATCGTCGCCCGCTACGGCATCAGGGCGGATCAGGCTGTGGGCGACGCGCTCAACGATCCGCGCAACGAAAGCTGCAAGCCGGGCGACGCGGCGTTCGCGCGCGCGCAGTTCAAGGTCATCGCGCGGCCGCAGGAATCGCTCGACGCGGCCGTCGCACTCGCGCGGCAAGCGGGCTATGACATCATTGATCTCGGCGCCGATCTCGAAGGCGAAGCGCGGGATGTCGCCGCGGCCCATGCAAAGATCGCGCTGAAGGCGCAGGCGGACGGCAGGAAGCTCGCGATCCTGTCGGGCGGCGAACTCACCGTCACGGTGCGCGGCAACGGACGCGGCGGCCCCAATCAGGAATACGTGCTCGCATTGGCGGCGCTGTTGGCCGACACGACCGGCATCTGCGTGCTCGCAGGCGACACCGACGGCGCGGACGGCGGCGCGGGTTCTGCGGACGATCCTGCGGGCGCGCTGATCGATCAGCACACGTTTGCGAAGATGCGCGACCTCAAGCTCGATCCGAAGGCCTATCTCGACAACAACGACGCGACCGCGTTCTTCGCCGTCACCGGCGATCTGCTCAACACCGGACCGACGCTGACCAACGTCAACGACATCCGCATCATTCTGGTGGATTCTTAACTCGCTCGCCCCGCCCTCGCGGGGAGAGGTGAGAGACGCGAATTCCCGTTGCGTTGATTCAGAACTCCCGCGCGATCTTGCCCAGCATCGCAAGCAGCAGTTCGCGGTTCTCAGCGCCCAGCAATTCCTTGAGCCGCGCTTCGTGCCGGGCCTCAATCAGTTTCTTCGCACGGGCGAGAACGGCGCGGCCCTTTTCCGTCAGCCGCAGGATATGCGAACGGCGGTCGTTGCTGGAGCGGACCCGGACGCAGAGATCACGGCTTTCCAGCTCGTCCAGCAGCGCCACGAAATTCGGCCGCAGGATGCCGAGCGTGCTGGCGATCTCGGTCTGGTTGCGCCCCGGATTGGTCTCCACCAGCATCAGGACCGAAAACTGCGCGGGTGTCAGTTGCAGCGGCGCAACGCAGCCGATGAAGTCGTCGAAAATCCGAAGCTGGGCGCGCTTGAGCGAATAGCCGAGGAATTCCGCCAGGTCGCCAAGCTGAATGGCGTCCGCGGGAGCCTGCGGCAATTCGCGCGCGGGCCGCTTTCGTTTCGCCAAACCAGCACCCGCAGTTTTCGCAACAGCCATCGCGTGCGTCCCGCTGTCGATTTGCTATAAGGTCCCGACCGATCAGCCTTGAGATTATATCTCATAATTGTTATCAACCATATCAAATAGCGGCAGCGGGTTTCAACCGCTGATTTGGGCTGCATGGCGGGCCTCCAACGCCTCGCGCCCGACGCCTGGGGGAAGCGCATTGGATAGCACGATCCTTCTGTTCCTGTTGCAGGACGGAATCACGAGTGGCGCGATCTATGCGCTGCTCGGTCTCGCGCTCGTCCTCGTGTTCGCGGTGACCCGCGTCATCCTGATCCCGCAGGGCGAGTTCATCACCTTCGGCGCGCTGACCTACGCGACGCTCGCCGCCGGCAAGATGCCGGGTACCGCCCTGCTCGCACTCGGCATGGGCGTTATCGCTTTCTGCTTCGACATGGTGACGGGACGCAACGCGATGCATGCGCGGAAGGTAACGCGCTCGCTCGCGGTGAACATCCTGCTGCCGCTGGCCATCTACGGCGTCGCGATGACGCTGGCCGGACGGCAGAACAGCGTCACCGTCAACTTCCTGCTTTCGATCGTCATCGTGGCGCCCGTCGGCCTTTATCTCTATCGCATCGCCTATCAGCCGATTGCGCATGCGTCCGTGCTGGTGCTGCTGATCGCGTCGGTCGGTATCCATCTTGCGCTGCAAGGATTGGGCTTGGTGTTCTTCGGCCCCGAAGGCCTGCGTGGACCGGCGATCTCCGCCGCCGCCTTCACCATCGGGCCGTTACGCTTCACCGGCCAGAGCATCGGCATCTACGCGATCACGATCATCCTCATCGTCGGACTGTGGCTGCTGTTCGGCTACACGCTGTACGGCAAGGCGCTGCGCGCCACCGCCGTCAACCGTCTCGGTGCACGCATCGTCGGCATCCGCACGTCGGTGTCGGGGCAGTTTGCATTCCTGCTCGCTGCCGTGATCGGCACAATCTCGGGAATCCTGATCGTTCCCATCACCACGATCTACTACGACACCGGATTCCTCATCGGCCTGAAAGGCTTCGTCGCCGCCATCATCGGCGGTCTCGTCAGCTATCCCCTCACCGCTGCCGCCGCCATCGTGGTCGGTATCGTCGAAGCGTTCTCGTCGTTCTATGCCAGTAACTTCAAGGAGGTCATCGTCTTCACGCTGCTGCTCCCGGTTCTCGTCCTGCGCTCTCTGGCTTCGCCAGAGGTCGAAGAGGAGAACGATTAATGACGCAGCGATGGGCCATGATCGTATTCGCGCTGGTGATGGCGGTCATTCCGTTCATTCCCGGTATGCCGCCATTCTGGATTGTGCTGCTCGACAACATCGGCCTCGCGGCACTGGTAGCGATGGGCCTCGTGCTGCTGACCGGCGTCGGCGGCCTTACGTCGTTCGGCCAGGCCGCGTTCTGCGGCTTTGGAGCCTACACCACTGCGGTGCTGACAACCGGTTATGGATTCTCGCCATGGGTGACGCTGCCGCTGGCGCTGATTGTCGCCGGCACGGCAGCCGTGATCCTCGGGCTCATTACCGTGCGCCTGTCGGGTCACTATCTTCCGCTCGGCACCATCGCCTGGGGCATCAGTCTTTTTTATCTGTTCAGCAAGCTGGAATTCGTCGGCCGCAATGACGGCATCTCCGGCATTCCATCGCTGGCGATCGGATCGCTGCAACTGACCGATCCCGGCAAGATCTATTTCGCGATCTGGCTCGCGGTGATCGTTTGCGCGCTGTTGACGATCAATTTGCTCGATTCGCGCACCGGCCGCGCCATCCGCGCCTTGCGCCGGGGTCACATCGCTGCAGAGGCATTCGGCGTGCAGACCGCGCGCGCCAAGCTCCTGGTCTTTATCTATGCGGCGGTGCTCGCCGGATTGTCTGGTTGGCTCTACGCCCATTTCCAGCGCGCGGTGAATCCGACGCCGTTCGGGCTCAATGCCAGCATCGAGTATCTGTTCATCGCTGTGGTCGGCGGTGCGGGCTATGTCTGGGGCGCGGTGCTGGGCGCCGGCATCGTCATCGTGCTGAAGGAAATTCTGCAGAGCTATCTGCCTTTGGTATTTCACGGCAACGCACAGCTCGAGACCGTGATCTTCGGAATCCTGCTGGTGGCGCTATTGCAGATCGCGCCGGGCGGCATGTGGCCGAAGCTCGCGGCGCTGTTGCCGTTCAGCGTCAAGCCGCCAAAGCCGCAAGCCGCAGACGCGCTGCCGCCGCGTGTGAAGGCTGTCGCCACCTCCAATACGCTGCTGGACATTCAGGCGGCGCGCAAACAGTTCGGCGGCGTGATCGCGGTCAACGATGTCTCCTTCGACGTTCAGGCGCGCGAGATCGTCGCGCTGATCGGGCCGAACGGTGCGGGCAAGAGCACGACGTTCAATCTCATCACCGGTGTGCTGCGTGCCTCGGGCGGCACCATCTCCGTGCTCGGCCGAAACGTCGACAATGCCCCGCCGCAGGACATCGCAAAGCTCGGCGTGGCCCGCACCTTCCAGCACGTCAAGCTGGTGCCCGACATGAGCGTGCTGGAAAACGTCGCCATCGGCGCGCATCTGCGCGGCCATGCCGGCGCGATCGCCAGCATGCTGCGGCTCGACCGCAAGGACGAAGCCGGACTGTTGGCGGAAGCCGCCAGGCAGATCGAGCGTGTTGGCCTCGGCGACCAGATGCATCAGCTCGCCGGAAGCCTGTCGCTCGGTCAGCAGCGCATCGTTGAAATCGCCCGTGCGCTGTGCGTCGATCCGGTCCTGCTGCTGCTCGACGAACCCGCTGCCGGATTGCGTCACATGGAAAAGCAGAAGCTTTCCGCGCTGCTGCGCCAGTTGCGCAGCGAAGGCATGTCGGTGCTGCTGGTCGAGCACGACATGGGCTTCGTGATGGACATTGCCGACCGCATCGTGGTTCTGGAATTCGGCACCAAGATCGCGCAGGGCACGCCGGCAGAAGTCCGCGCCAACCCCGATGTCATCAAGGCTTATCTCGGAGCGGCGTCATGACCGGGAAACTGCTCACCGTCGACGACGTGCATGTTTCCTACGGCAAGGTCGAGGCCGTGCGCAACGCTACGCTCGACGTCGGCGCCAACGAGATCGTCACCATTATCGGTGCGAACGGTGCGGGCAAGACCACACTGCTCAACGCCATCATGGGCATCCTGCCGCTCACAGGCAGCGTCACGTTCGCGGGCCAGCAGATCTCCAAACTGGAGATCGAGGATCGCGTCGCTGCGGGCCTCTGCATCGTGCCCGAACATCGCGAGCTGTTCGGCACCATGACCGTGGAAGAGAACGTCCAGCTCGGCGGCTTTCGCGTGCCGCGTGCTACCGCGGCCCGCGAGCAGGAGCGCGTCTATGCGCTGTTTCCGCGATTGAAGGAGCGCCGCACGCAACTCGCCGGCACATTGTCAGGTGGTGAGCAACAGATGCTGGCGATGGGCCGCGCGCTGATGAGCCAGCCGCGCCTGCTGATGCTGGACGAGCCGTCGCTCGGCCTCGCGCCGCTGATCGTCGCGGATATTTTCCGCACCATCGGCGAGCTGAAGCAGGCCGGCGTCTCGGTGCTGCTGGTCGAACAGAATGCCCGCGCCGCGCTCGAAATCGCCGACCGCGCCTATGTGATGGAGCTTGGCGAATTCGTCATGAGCGGATCGGCGAAAGACATCAGCGGCGATCAGCGCGTGGTGGCGAGCTATCTCGGATTTCAGCACAGCGAGAGCAGCGCGCTGTGATACCTTGCGAACCGTCGAACTGATCTAACATTCCTGCGCGTTCTGGCCAATAATCGTCAGGCGACGATTCTTCTGCGGGGTATCCATCATGGACGCGAGGCTGGAGCGAAAGCTACGTCTGTTCGCGGCGATTCTTTCCGGCGGCATGATCGGCGGGATCGTCTTTGTCGTTGCCCGCGTCGGCGTTGCTCCGAAACAAATCGCCATCGGCCTCATCTACGGCGTGCTCATCAGCGCCGCGATCGGAACGTTCGAATTTCTCGCCTCGTCCGGTCCGCTGCGCGATTGGTTGGGCAGCCTGTCGCTACGCGCGAGCCTTGCAGTCCGCAGCGTGTTCTACGCTGCGGCGATCATTCCGGTGCAATACTTCGAGCTTGGGGTCCGGATCATGGGGGAGACGCCCGATCTCTCCGATCGCGACCTCTGGACTGCAATTGTCTTCTCAGCAATTTTTTCGATCGCGCTCAATCTGGTGTTTGCGGTCACCAATATCATCGGCCCGCGGGCTTTCCTCCATCTCGCAACCGGCCGCTATCACGCTCCCGTTGAGGAAAACCGGTTCGTCCTGTTCGTGGATATTGCAGGGTCGACGACCCTTGCCGAGCGCCTGGGTGGTCTCGGGATCCATCGCTTTCTCGACAAGACCTTCCGCACCTTGACCGGGCCCGTCATCGACTACCGGGGCGAGGTTCTGAACTACGTCGGAGACGAAATCATCGTCACTTGGCCGGAGGTCTCCGGGGCTGTGGATTGCCGTCCCCTGCGTTGTTTTCTGGCAATGCGCGCCAGCTTGCAGCAGCTTCAAGGCCGGTTCGAGCAAGAGTTCGGCGCGGCGCCCCGAATTCGCGGAAGCCTGCATTTTGGCGCTGTGATCGTCGGCGAGATTGGCGATATCAAGCGCGCAATCGTGTTCAATGGGGACGTCATGAACACCGCTGCGCGGCTCGAGGAGCTCAGCCGCAATGTCGACGGCGGATTTGTCGCCTCGCGCGCTGCCATCAACCGATTCAGGTCCGCACTGCCGATTCCGCTTTGCGATTTGGGGGTCCGGGACATTCGCGGCAAGTCGGACGGTATCGACGTCGTTGGACTTGCGAGCTAGCAAGCCGTTCATGACGCCAAAACGAAAATGGCCGGGACGAGCCCGGCCATTCGAGTCTTTGCGAATTTTCGCAGCCGCTTACTTCACGACTTCATACTTGCCGTTCTTCACGGTCAGGATGATGCGCGAGCGATCGTCAGTGCCGAAACGGTTGGTCTCGGTGAAGTTGTAGACGCCCTGGCTTGCCGGAATTTCCCGCTCCGAGAGCAAGGCCTGACGGATGGCCTCGCGGAATTCCGGGGTGCCCGGCTTGGCCTTCTTCAACGCCACCGGAACGACGCGCTTGAGCATTTCGAACGCATCGTACATGTGACCCGCGAACTGGCTGCGGGTGCTCGCGCCGTACTTGGCCTCATAGGCGGTGTTCAGCGCCATGCCCGGCTTCTTGGTGAGCGCGCTGTCGTCCTGGCCTTCCGGAGCCATCACCGGGCCGGCCGCCATGATGACGCCTTCCGCCGACGGGCCCGCGATGCGGATGAAGTCCATCGCAGCCGCACCATGGGTCTGGTAGATCAGCCCCTTGTAGCCACGCTCGCGCAAGGCCGACTGCGGCAGCGCAGCACCAGTGCCCGACGCGCCGATCAGAATGGCGTCGGGATTCGCCGCAACCAGCTTCAGCACCTGACCCGCCACCGACGTATCGGGACGCGCATAGCGCTCTTCGGCCACGACAGTGATGCCGCCCATGGCGCCGGTCTGGGTCTTCAGATCGTTGAGCCAGAGATCGCCGTAGGAATCCGAGAAGCCGATATAGCCGACGGTCTTGATATTGTTCTTCTTCATGTGCTCGTAGAGCACCTTGCCCATGATCGGCACCGGCTGCGGCATCACGGCGGTCCACTTTTCGCGGGCCGGTGTGATCGGCAGCGGCGCGAGGCTGAACTGCGGCACACCGACTTCGTTGGCGACGGTGGAGATCGCGATCGAAGGCGGCGTGGTCGACGAGCCAATGATGATGTCGGCGTTGGACTCGGTGACGAAGCGGCGCGCATTGGTGGTGGCGGCGGTCGGATCGCCGGCGTCATCCAGCACGATGGTCTTGATCTTGGCGCCGCCGATTTCGGTCGGCACGAACTCGAGCGCATTCTTTTCAGGAATGCCGAGCGCAGCCGCGGGGCCGGTGGTGCTGATGCTGACGCCGATGGTGATGTCCTGCGCAGCCGCCAGGGTCACGGCGCCCGGCAGCGCAACAGAAGCCGCCAGTACCACGGCGGTCCAGGTTAGCTTTGTCATCAAGTCCTCCCTAAAATACTCTTTTCAAGTTTCGTTGAGCGTAGGTTTCGTTCAGCGTGCGGCGCGACCGGCACCCCATTTGCGGTGCACCATCGCGCCTGGATTTGCGGCCATTCAGATAGAAGTTATCGGCCATTTGCAATGCCTGCCGCCTCTGCCATTGGTATGACACTGCGATAGCTTTTCGTACATTGTTATCTGGTATAATCAATTTCACCGGCGTGCAAAACCCATATTCGCGGGCTGGGAAACGATGCCGCAGGGCCAGGAGAGAGAGACGTTGCGGACACAGGTTGCCATCATCGGCGCGGGCCCGGCAGGTTTGCTGCTCGGACAATTGCTGCACCGCTACGGCATCGACAACGTCATCCTGGAGCGCAAGGACCGGGACTACATCCTGGCGCGTATCCGGGCCGGCGTTCTCGAACAGGGCACCGTCGGCCTGCTGGACGAGGTTGGCGTCTCCGCGCGGCTGCATCACGACGGCCTGATCCATCACGGCATCGAACTGGCGTTCGGCGGAGCACGCCATCGCATCGACATGACGCGGGCCACCGGCAAGACGGTCACGATCTACGGCCAGACCGAAGTCACCCGCGACCTGATGGACGCCCGCGACAAGGCCGGCCTGAAGATCATCTACGACGCAGATCACGTCAGCCTGCATGACTTCGACACCGACCGTCCGCGCGTGCGCTATGTCAAGGACGGCACCACCCATGAGATCGCCTGCGACGTCATCGCAGGCTGCGACGGCTTTCATGGCGTCAGCCGCCAGAGCGTGAAGCCAGACGCGCTGAAGATCTTCGAGCGCGTCTATCCGTTCGGGTGGCTCGGCCTGCTGTCGGAAACGCCGCCGGTGTCGCCCGAACTGATCTACAACAACCACGAACGCGGCTTCGCGCTGTGCTCGATGCGCTCAATGCATCGCAGCCGCTACTATCTGCAATGTCCGCTCGACGAGCATGTCGATAACTGGCCTGACGACAAATTCTGGGACGAGTTGAAACGCCGTGTGGACCAGGAAGCAGCGGACCATCTGGTCACGGGCCCGTCCATCGAAAAGAGCATTGCGCCGTTACGAAGCTTCGTCGCCGAGCCGATGCGGTTCGGCCGCCTGTTTCTAGCCGGCGACGCCGCGCATATCGTGCCGCCGACGGGAGCCAAGGGTCTCAACCTCGCCGCCAGCGACGTTCATTATCTGTCGCAGGCGCTGCGCGAATTCTATTCGGAGAAGTCATCCGCCGGCATCGACGATTACTCACGCCGTGCGCTCAGCCGGGTGTGGAAGGCCGAGCGCTTCTCGTGGTGGATGACATCGATGATGCATCGCTTTCCCGATACCGATGCGTTCAGCTCGCGCATTCAGATTGCGGAGCTGAACTATCTGGTCGAGTCCGACGCCGCGCAAATGTCACTGTCGGAAAACTACGTCGGATTGCCTTACTAGCTTCAATCTCAATAGCTCGTCATGCCCGCGCTTGTCGCGGGCACCACGTCTTTCCTTAAAGATTCAAGGCGTGGATGGCCGGAACAAGTCCGGCCGTGACGCATGTTTTGCGGGGAGAGGTGAAGAGACGATGACGCCGCTGCTGTTTCAAACATGCAGCGATGCCGTGTTTCAAACTTGATTTCGAATGATCGCGCGTGCGGCCCACTCTATGATGCGGCAAGCAATCTGCACCACGCAGCATTTGAAAGAGAAAACATGGAAACGAATGGAACTCTCACCGAGATTCCAGCGGGCTTCGAACCTCATCCACGGCACAGTCCGATTACCGAACCGTGGGAACCGATCTATTTCAGGAAAACATCGAAGGCCTACATTCTCGGGCTTCGTCTTGCCAAGGCGCATACCAATTCGCGCGGGCTCGTTCACGGCGGGCTGATCGCAACGCTGGCCGACAACGCCATGGGATTGAGTTGCGGCGTCAACATGGCCGATCCTCAACGGATCGTCACCATCAGTCTCTCGGTCGATTATCTCGGCTCGGCAAATATCGGCCAGTGGCTCGAGGTCGAAACCAATTTCGTAAAGGTCGGCGGATCGATTTGCTTTGCGCAGAGCCTGATCACGGTCGACGGCGAGCCCTGCGCGCGGGCCAGTGCGACGTTCAAGATCTTGCGACCGAAGTCCTGATACCGCTCGCCGCTACTTCGTTCCGAAACGCCAGTCCGCTTGCGCGACCACCAGATCGACAAACGCCCTGACTTTCGCCGACAGCAGACGCGAGGTCGGATAGACCAGATGAATCGGCAGCGGCGGCGGCTCATAGTCCGCCAGTACGATCTTCAAGCGCCGGGCCTTGAGCCCCTCCGCCGCCTGATACGCCAGAACGCTGATCAGGCCGCCGCCCTGCTCCGCATGCAGGATCGCGGCGTCGGTGCTGTTGGTGGCGAAGCGCGATGCGGTCGGAACACGAATCTCCCGGCCGTTCTCCGTGAAGCGCCATTCGGACAGCGAACTGCCGCCCGAGAACTGAATGACTTCATGCCTGGCGAGATCGGACGGCTTGAGCGGCGTGCCGTGCGCCTTGAGATAGCGCGGCGAGGCGACCACGATCCGCCGCATGTCGCCGACCGTGCGCGCGACCACGCTGGAGTCCGCCAGATGCCCGATGCGGACGGCAAGATCAACGCCCTCGTCCACCAAGTTGATCAACCGGTCTGACAGCCGCAGTTCGCCGCTCACGTCCGGATATTTTTTCAGATAAGCCGACATGATCGGCCCGACATACAACCGCCCGAACATCAAGGGCGCGGACACCACGAGACGGCCCGACGGCTGGGTGCGCTCGGCTTGTGCCGAAGCCTCCGCTTCGTCGACATCGCCGAGAATTCGCCGCGCCCGCTCGAGATAACGCGCGCCGACATCGGTCAGCGTCACCGAGCGCGTGGTGCGCTGGAGCAACCGCGCGCCGAGATGTTCCTCTAGCCCCGCGACCAGCCGCGTCACGGCCGAAGCCGACAGACCCAGCTTGCGGGCGGCGGGCGCAAATCCCTCAAGGTCCGCGACGGAGACGAAGGCGCGCATGGCGTCGAGACGGTCCATGGCATTATTTCATATCCTGCAATGATCAACTGTCAATGGCGGCGATTGCTGCAATACGATCCGCTTACTACTTTCAGCGGACTCCGCCGGCCATACGAGGTCCGCCATGACAACCGCACAGAGCTATTCCAGCGATGTCGCCTTTACCGCCGCCGTGAAGGCGATTCAGGCGCGCAAGGGTTCACGCAACGGTTATGCCCACATGGAAGAGGGCGGCGGCTGGCGCACCGAGATTGACGAGGGGCTTGCGGCCTTTATCGGCGAGCAGACCAGCTTCTTCCTGGCCACAGCGACCGCCGACGGGCAGCCCTACATGCAGCACCGTGGCGGACCGGCAGGCTTCATCAAGATTCTCGACAAGACCACGCTCGCCTTCGCGGATTTCCGCGGTAACAGGCAATACATCACGCAAGGAAATCTCACCGAGAATCCGAAGGCGTATATTTTTCTGATCGACTACGTCAATCGCCGCCGCGTGAAGATATGGGGCGAGGCCCGCGTGGTCGAAGACGATCCTGCGCTGACCGCAGCGCTGATGCCGAAGGATTACAAGGCGAAGCCAGAACAGGCGATCGTCTTCAAGATCGCCGCATGGGACACTAACTGCCCGCAGCATATTCCGATGAAGTTCGACGCGGCCGATGTCGCGGCGGCCATCGCCGCCCGCGACGAACGCATTGCCGAGCTTGAAGCGGAAGTGGCGCAACTGAAGCAGCGGACTTCAGTCACATAAGTGAAGAAAGGCTCGTCATTGCAAGCGAAGCGAAGCAATCCATATGAAGCAAATATAAAAGGCTGGATTGCTTCGTCGCTTCGCTCCTCGCAATGACGATGGTCGTGCGCGCTGGCTGTGACTCAGGCCGCAACCGCGAACCGCTGCCAGGAGTGCTCCGGATAATATTGCGCCATCATCCGCTCGACATAGGCAACGAGGTTGGCGAACTCCAAGGCCCGGTCGCGCAGCGGCGAATCGAAGAACGGCGTCAGCAATCCAGCCAATACAGCGAATGCCGTCGCGTCCGTTCCGCACGGGCGATCGCCCATCAGATACGGCCTCCAGCCCAGCAGCATCGACAGCGCCGATAACGACCGCGTGCCGAGCTCGGTGACTTCGTCGGGCGTGTGCCGGGCCAGACCCGCAAGACGATGAACCTCTGCGACCCGGAGACGCGCATCCTCTCGCACAAGCTCGCGCGCATCTTCCGGCACGGAATCGAAGAAGTGCGCCGGGCCCTTGGCGAAATTCTCCGGAATCAGCCAGCGCTTGTAGACCATGGCCCAGTTGAAATGATTCTCGATCATGCGCTCGATTGCCCAGGCTTCCGCACGCTGACGCTCGTCGAGCCCGGCGTCGAGATCGAGACCCCGCGTCATCTCCAGATGCTGCCGGATGAAGGTGGAGTCTGCCACCCGCGTCTCGCCGTCGTCGATGTAGGGCCATTGCCCCTTCGGCGACGCCTCGCGCGCTCCTTGCTGCTTGACGTAGTCCAGCTTCATCATCTTGAGCTGGACTTCGGTCTTGGTGACGTAGGGGCTGATTTCCGGGAGGCCGAATCCAGGGCCGATTCCATAGAGAACGATCATGACGGGCACCCTTTGTGCGTTGAAAAGATGTCCGTTTGTAGCTACCCCCTGCTGCCAACGTGGTGTCAGCAGCAAACCGGCCTCAGCCGATGGGATTGGAGAAAATGCGGCGCGCCGACCGGCTGTTTCAGATTATCCAGGTGCTCCGGCGCACCCGCAAGCCGCTGACCGCGGAGGCCATCGCCGCCGAACTCGAAACCTCGAAGCGCACGATCTACCGCGACATCGCGACCCTGATCGGCCAGCGCGTGCCGATCAGGGGCGAGGCTGGTACCGGCTACGTGCTGGAAAATGGTTTCGATATGCCACCGCTGATGCTGACGCCGGACGAGATCGAGGCGGCGGTGCTGGGCGCGCAATGGGTCGCCGGACGGGCCGATCCGGTGCTGGCGAAAGCGGCGCAGGATCTGATCGCCAAGATCGTCGAGACCGTGCCGGAGCGGTTGCAGCCGCTCGCGCTGGAACCCGCCAGCCGTGCGCCACCGAAATGGGACGACGAGCCGGACAGCATCGATATGACGCAATTGCGTGCGCATATTCACGCGAACAAAAAAGTCCTGCTGCACTATCGCGACGAACAGGGCCGCGACACCCAGCGCACGATCTGGCCGATTGCCGTCGGTTATCTTGAAACGGTGCGGCATCTGGCCGGCTGGTGCGAATTGCGCAAGGATTTTCGCAGCTTCCGGATCGACCGGATCGCGCAGGCGGTGTTCCTCGATGAAAAGTATCCCGAACGCCGCACGGCGTTGCGGGTGAAATGGATGAAGAGCATGCACGATATGCGCATGCGCCAGCGTGGATGCCATGACCGCCACCGATAGCCCCTGCCAGAGCTGCGGCGCCTGCTGCTCCTATTCGAGTAACTGGCCGCGCTTCACCATCGAGGATGACGCCGCGCTCGACCTGATCCCCGGGAAGTTCGTCAACGACCGGCTCTCGGGCATGCGCTGCGACGGCGACCGCTGCACCGCGCTAAACGGCAAGGTCGGAACCTCGACAGCCTGCGGAATTTACGAGGTGCGCCCCGAAGTCTGCCGCACCTGCATGCCCGGCGACCCGGAATGCCTGATGGCGCGGCGGCGATTTGGCCTCGGGGAATTGCCGCCCTGTTCGGCTGGCCCCGAATAGTCGGGAACTAATGTTCCCTTCAGGCGTCAATCTTTCAGCCCCTGAACAAGAGGAGCATGACGCCGTGCGAGAAATCGAAATCCACAACTATGCGCGTCAATTGCTGGAGGCACACGGCCCCCAGGCCATTGCCGAAGCCGCTCAGAAAGCCATTGAGTGCGAAAAACAAGGCGAGGTCGAACTGGCCAGAAACTGGCGGCATGTCGAGGATGCTCTCAAGATGATGCGCGGGCCGCACCAAAGCTGAAGCTGTCGGCCCGCAGGTAACGGATTTGCTGAACGCGGACTTTGCGATGCAGGATCGAAGTCGGCGCGGCGGAGCGCGTCGCGAAGCATCCAGCATGGTTCACAATCGCACGGCCGTCCAACAGCGGACGGCCGCGTGATTTACGAGGAATCGCTCTCGATTGCAGGAGTGAGGCCATGGTTCCCAATTGTGCGACCGCCGAAGATGTCCTCAAGACGATCAAGGACCAGGAGGTCCAGATGATCGACCTGCGGTTCACCGACTTGCCCGGTGTCTGGCAGCATTTTTCCGTCCCGCCCAGTGCAGTGAATGCCAGCGCCCTCAATGAGGGCATCGGATTCGACGGCTCATCGATCCGCGGCTTCCAGGAGATACAGGAAAGCGACATGCTGGTCGTGCCCGACCCGACGACCGCCTTCATCGACCCTTTCACTCCGGCAACGACGCTCGTCCTGATCTGCAACATCAGGGACCCGGTGACCGGTCAATCCTATAGTCGCGACCCGCGCTATATCGCCCAGAAGGCCGAGACGTACCTGAAGGGCACCGGCCAAGCCGATACGAGCTATTTCGGCCCGGAGGCGGAGTTCTTCGTCTTCAACGACGTGCGTTATGGACAAGGCATCAACTACGCCTTCCACAAAATCGATTCCAGCGAAGGCAGCTGGAACACCGGCAAGAAGGAAGCGCCGAATCTGGGCCACAAGCCGCGACCGAAAGAGGGATACTTACCGGTTCCCCCAACCGACAGCCTGCAGGATCTCCGCACCGAAATGGTGCTGACGATGGAGTCGCTGGGGATCGCGATCGAAGCCCATCACCATGAAGTTGCGACCGGTGGCCAAAACGAAATTGACATGCGCTTCACGACGCTCACGCGCATGGCCGACAACCTGATGATCTACAAGTACGTGGTCAAGAACACCGCGCACCAGCACGGCATGACCGCGACGTTCATGCCCAAACCGCTGTTCGAGGACAACGCCTCGGGAATGCATGTGCATCAGAGTCTGTGGAAGGGCGAGACCAATCTGTTCTACGGCAAGGCGGACTACGCCGAGTTGAGCGAGCTTGGCCGCTACTACATCGGCGGGCTTCTGACACACGCCTGGGCTTTATGCGGACTTTGCGCCCCGACCACGAATTCCTATCGGCGTCTGGTGCCGGGTTACGAAGCTCCCATCAACCTGGTCTACTCCCAGCGCAACCGCTCGGCATGTTGCCGGATTCCGATGTATTCGCCGAACCCGCGGGCGAAGCGGGTCGAATTTCGTTCGCCTGATCCCTCGTGCAATCCTTACCTCGCTTTTTCCGCGATGCTGATGGCCGGCCTCGACGGCGTTGAGAAGCGGATCGATCCGGGCAGACCGATCGACAAGAATCTTTATGATCTGCCGCCTGCCGAGGCGAAGAAGGTGAAATCGACGCCCGGGTCGCTGGATCAAGCGCTTGATGCACTCGAACGCGATCACGCATTCCTGCTGCGCGGCGATGTGTTTACCCGCGACGTGATCGAAACCTGGCTCGACTACAAACGAAGGAAGGAGGTCGATGCCATCCGGCTTCGCCCCCATCCTCACGAGTTTCATCTCTATTATGATATCTAGTGGAGTGGATTTGACATTCGCCAAGGATGCCCGCTGGAATGTGGTGCGAATATCAGAATCGGACCACTAGCGCACGTTCCGGCGAATCGCGGCGGCTTATGCCGGCGTGGCAGCCAGATCGCTGTCGCCGTCGTCGATCTCGTCCATGGCGTGCACGAATGTGCTGAGCGGCTTGGTCGACAGCGTGATGGTGCGGCGATTGCCGTAAGCCGACGCAGATGGCGTCGCCGACGGCGCTTCCCGCGACATCGCAAACAAGGTCGATCCGACGATGCCGCCCTGCTCGACAAGATCGCGCTCGGTGCAGGTCGCGGCGATCGCAAGGCTCATGCCGTGCAGATGCGCGCGCTTGTAACAGAACAGCGCCAGCATCGCTCTGACGTCTGACGATACCGATTCAACCAGTTGGGGAAGGCCATGTTCGCTGGCGCGATACAGGCTTCCGAGCATCTCGTCACCCACCGGGCAGACGTCGTTCTCAAAGGCTTCGCGGCTGGACCACATTGCAAATCTCCCGAAGCACGATTCGCCAAACAGAGTTCTTCTGCCGACCGCGCTTGAAGGGAAGATGCAATGCAATTTCCTAACGCAGGGTTAACCACGCGCCCGGCTCGGTGCGGGTGTTCATAATATGTAGAGGGATCGCTGAAGCGAGTTCCATCGCGAATCACGCGAGTGATTCGGTCATCTGCGTTATTGCGAGCGAAGCGAAGCAATTCAGCATGGCAAGGACTGGGTTGCTTCGTCGCAAGGGCTCCTCGCAATGACGGCTCGGGCCGGACTTATCCCGTTGATTAGATGCCGTTCGCCTTGATCCAGTCCGCGACGGCGCGGCCGATGGCGGGACCGGAGTCTTCCTGAATGAAATGACTGCCGGGAACGGTCACCTCGGTCTGGTTTTTCCAGCCGCGGCAGAACTCCCGCACCTTGCCGATCAGGATGGCGCCGGGCTCCGCATTCACGAACAGCTTCGGAACGTCGTTCTCCGCCATCCACTTCGCATAAGCATCGACGATGGCGACCACGTCGGCGGGCTCGCCCGCAATGGGTATCTGGCGCGGCCAGGTCAGCGTCGGCCAACGGTCCTCGCGGTTGAGGAACGGCTTGCGGTATTCCGTCATCTCCGCGTCGGTCAACTTGCGCAGCACCGAGCCCGGCAGCACGCGCTCGATGAACAGGTTGCGGTCGAGAATCATCTGCTCGCCCTTGTCCGAGCGGAACCCCTGAAACACCGGCGTCGCCGCCTCGCTCCATTCGTCCCAGCCGGCGACGGGCCGCACGATGCCTTCCATGTAGGCGATGCCGCGCACCCGATCGCGATGCTGGTTGGCCCAGTCGAAGCCGAGCGCCGAACCCCAGTCGTGAATCACCAGCAGCACTTTCTCCTTGGGACCGATCACGGCATCGATGAAGGCCCAGAGATGGTCGCGGTGCGTGACGAAGCGGTAGGTATCCGGTTTCACGTCGGGCAACTTGTCGGAATCGCCCATACCGATCAGATCCGGCGCGATCAGGCGGCCCTGTCCTTCGAGCGCCGGCATGACGTCGCGCCAGAGATAGGACGAGGTCGGATTGCCGTGCAGGAACAGGATCGGCGCGCCTGTGCCGCGCTCGTGATAGGCCATGCGGCGGCCAAGAACGTTGGCGAATTTCTTTGCGAGCGGCTGTTCGGTCATGGGTATTCCCTCACGACAGGAGTTGATCGATCAGCGCCTGATCCTGATCGTAGACCCAGCATTCGTGGAGCCTGTCTTCCAATATCGAATACACCAGAAGCCGCTGGACGTCCGTCGTTTTGCCGTCATGGCTGAATTGCTCGCGCACCAGCACGCTGCCGCGCTGCGGGCCGGCCATGACGTGATCGACACTGATGAGCTTGCGGCGGGTGCGCTTTCGGAATTCTTCCAGCACCGCGAGGCAGGCCGTCTTGCCTCTGTGCACGCCGGACAGCGGATTGTTGCCGCCGTAATAAAGCGTGAACTGCTCGTGATAACAGTCCCGGACCGCGGGAAAATCACCCGCGGCCCACGCCGCCGAGTAGCGCGCGATCACCTGCCGGACCTGCTCGGTGGCGGCCGCATCCTCTTTCGATTGCTGCGCGTCCGCCATCGGGATCATGCCCTAGTCGATAAACGTCACCGCCTCTGGGATCGTCGCCCGGTTGGTACGGTAGCTGTTGGCAAGATGGGCTTCATCCGAATATCCAAATGAAATACCGCAGACCACGCGGCGGTCAGCGGCGAGACCAAGATGATCGCGCACCAAATTGGACTGACCCGCCAGCGCCGCCTGCGGGACGGTAGCGACACCCAGGGCCTGCGCGGCCAGCATGAAATTGCTGACATAGCCGCCGCAGTCGATCGCGCCATAGACGCCGAGTGCCTCGTCGCTGGTGATAATGGCCACATGCGGCGCGCCGAAGAAGCGAAAGTTCTCCAGCATCTGCTTTTGATAGGCGGCCTTGTCGCCGCGCTGGATGCCGAGCGCATTGTAGAGCTGGAAACCGCTCTCGCGGCGGCGGTCGAGATAGACGCCGCGATACTCACGAGGGAACGGAAAGTCCGCCGAGAACTTTCCCTCGTTGGCGTTCTTGTACAGGGCTTCGCCAAAGGCACGGGTCGCGTCACCGCTGACGATCGTGACCTGCCACGGCTGGCTGTTGCACCAGGACGCAGTTTTCTGCGCCGCGCTCAGCACGCGCTCAATGATCGGGCGTGCGACGGGTTCGGGCTTGAACGCGCGGCAGGAATACCGAGCGCCCATGAGTTTCTCCACGACCTCGATGTCGTGGCTGTCGATCTTGTCCAACATGACTTAACGCCCTTTGGTCGGGATGGCATTGAACGGTACATCCTTGTCGACGCGGATGTCGCCGGGCAACCCAAGCACACGCTCCGCGATGATGTTGCGCAGGATCTCGTCGGTGCCGCCCTCGACACGCGTCGCGGGCGAGCGCAGCAACATCGACTGGAACTGCCCGGCTCCCGCGACAGCGTCCGCGTCATTGAGCACGCCCGCCGCGCCCTGAAGATCGAGCGCGAACATCGCGATGTCCTGAAGCATTGAACCGGACACCAGCTTGCCGATGGAATTCTCAGGGCCGGGGCGCTCGCCGCGCGACAGCGCCGAGATCGAGCGGTAACTGGTGTATTTCAGGCCGCTCGCCTTCACCGCCCAGTTCGCGAGTTTCGAGCGGACATTCTTGTCATCGATAGCGAGTCCGTCATCAAGCATCAGTTTGCTGCAGAAATCGAACATCTCCGGCACGCCGGTCACGATGCGCGCGCCGATCGACATGCGTTCATTCATCAGCGTTGTGAGCGACACGTTCCATCCGTCATTGACCTTGCCGAGGCGCTGGGAGTCCGGAATCCGCACATCGTTGAAGAAAACCTCGTTGAATTCGGCCTGGCCATTGGCCTGCTTGATCGGCTTCACCACAACGCCCGGGCTCTTCATGTCCAGGAAGAACATGGTCAGGCCCTTGTGCTTGGGCTGCGTCGGATCGGTGCGGGTGATGACGATGCCGTAATCCGAGAAATGCGCGCCCGTGGTCCAGACCTTCTGGCCGTTGATGATCCAGTCGTCGCCCTGCTTCTCCGCGCGGGTGCGAAGGCCCGCGACGTCGGATCCGGCCGCCGGTTCGGAGAAGAGCTGGCACCAGATATTCTCGCCGGAAGCGAGCTTCGGCAGGTACTTCTTTTTGTCGTCTTCGCCGGCATAGGCCATCATGGTCGGGCCACACATGCCCTGCCCGATCAGGAACACGCTTTCCAGCTTGATGAAGACGCCTTCTTCCTGCTGCCAGATCACGCGCTCGATGGGAGACGCACCGCGCCCGCCATATTCCTTCGGCCAATGCAGACAGGCCCAGCCGGCCTCGGCCTTCTTCTTCTGCCACTTCTTCGATTCGGTAAGGATCTCGCCGCTGCGCAGCTTGATGCGCCCGACCGACGGTTCGGAAAGTTCGCTCTCAAGGTGCTTCGGCGCGTTGGCCTGAATCCATGCGCGGGCCTCGGCGCGGAATGCGGCTTCCTGCGGAGTATCATCGAAATTCATGAGATTAGTCCCTTGCTGTCATTCCGGACGATCCACCCCGCGGATCGATCCGGAATCTTGTCTCAACTGGATTCCGGGTTCGCTCGAAGCCGAGCGCCCCGGAATGACGTCAAATATCAACCCGCGTTTCGGAAGCGCATGCGATCGATCAACCGGTTTTCCCAGTAGGTCAGGCTTCCAAGCACCAGCGCCAGCGCATTGGCGCGGCGGTAATACAGGTGGCAGTCGAATTCCCAGGTGAAGCCCATGCCGCCGTGAACCTGGTTGTTGTTCTTCGCGCAGTGCAGAAACGCCTGCGTCGCGCTGACGCGCGCGGTGGCAGCGGCTTCCGGCAACTCGGCAGCATCGGTGGAGAGTGCCCACGCGCCGTAATAGCAATTCGAGCGCGCCAGCGTCGCCGACACATACATGTCGGCCAGAATATGCTTCACCGCCTGGAACGATCCGATCTGACGGCCGAAGGCGATGCGATCGAGCGCATAGTCGCGTCCCATCTCCAGCGCGCGGTCCGCGCCGCCGACCTGCTCGAACGCCACCAGCACGGCGGCGCGATCGAGCACGCGGGTGAGAATGCTCCAGCCTTCGTTCGCAGAGCCGAGCGGTTCGGCCTTGCACTTGTCGAAAACGATCTCGGCCTGGCCGTGCGCCTGATCGATATTCGACAGCGGCTTGCGCGTCACGCCCGCGCCATTGAGATCGACAATGAACAAACCAATATCGGTTTCGCGTCCGGTCGATCCGGTGCGTGCCGCGACGATGGCGAAATCGGCAATCGCACCGTCCGCCACCGGCTTCTTGGTGCCACTCACTGTGCCCTGCGAACCCGAGACATTGATCGCCTTGGGCGACGGATTGCCCGCGCCTTCGAACAGCGCCAGCGTCCCGATGGCTTCGCCTGATGCGATTTTCGGCAGCCATTTGGCTTTCTGCTCATCGCTGCCCGCGAGCATAATGGCTTCCGCCGCGAGATAGATCGTGGAGGAGAACGGCACCGGCGCCAGCGCGCGGCCCATTTCCTCGGCAATCACACAGAGTTCGAGGTGACCTGCGCCCGCGCCGCCGAATTCCTCCGGGATCGCGACGCCGAGAAAACCCATCTCGGCAAGGCCCTTCCACAGCGCCTTGTCATAAGGCGCGTTGCCTTCAAGCACGGCGCGCACGGCTTTCGGCGGCGAATGTTCGGTGAGATAGCGCCGCGCCTGATCGCGCAGTTGCTTCTGGTCGTCGGAGAATTCAAAGTTCATGGGTTTGTGACTCGTGTTGTGAACGTGAAGTTATGTGAGGACGATGACGTCGGGTCCCGGCTTGTCGGCATAGAGCTGCTCGACCAGCGCGGCGCGGCGTTCCAGCCCCGCGCGCTGATTGATGTAGCCCTTGTCGGTGAGTTCGTTGCCGTCGATGGACGGCGGCTCGGCCATCAGCATCGCGCGGGCGATCTTTATGCTGCTGACGCCGCAGCACGCCTTGTTGTGCGCCAGCAGGCCCTCGCGCAGATGCGCACGGACTTTCGGATGATTCACAACAGTGTCCATGGTCGCGTTCATGTCCTCGATCATCCGGCGGCAGGCATCGAGATTCGGCCATGCAAGCAGCCCGATGAAGGGACGATCCTGTCCCGCGATCAGCGCGTCCTGAATCACAGGCGACGCGGCGGCAATCGCATCGGTGCGCAGCGAGCCGACCAGAACGAAGGTTCCTGTGGTGAGCTTGAAGTCCTCGACCACGCGTCCTGAAAAGATAAGCCCTTTCGCGGGATCCTCCGGATCGACGAACACGCCAGCATCGCCGATGCAGTAGAAACCCTCGTCATCGAAGACCTTCTGCGTCAGTTCGGGCTGGCCGTAGTAGCCCGGCGTCACGTTGACGCCGCGCAGGCGCAGTTCGTATTGCGATTCCACCGGCACCATCTTCAACTCGACGCCGGGAAACGGCAGGCCGATCAGGCCGACACGTTCGGTGTCCCAATAGGTGCCGGTGGATGTCGGCGCCGTCTCGGTGGAACCCCAGCCGGTGTAGAACACGATGCGCTCGCCGGTGGCGCGGACCGCCAGCGCCTGCACACGCTCATACAGATCGTCCGGCAAGCGCGCGCCACCGTAAGCAATCAGTCCGAGATTCTTGAAGAAGTTGCTGCACAGCGCGTCATCCTTCTCCATCGCCGCCGCCAGCGCCGCATAACCGGCGGGCACGTTGGCGTAGTAAGTGGGAGAAATCTCGCGCAGGTTGCGCAGCGTCTCGTCGATCATGCCGGGCAACGGACGGCCGTCGTCGATATAAAGCGTGCTGCCTTCGACCAAGACCGGATTGAACAGCGCGTTGCCGCCCATGGTGTGATTCCACGGCATCCAGTCGAGGTAGATCGCCTCGGAATCGCCGGGCGGGCGCGGACGCACCTGCATCATCATGCGCGCGTTGGCGCACATCATCAGTTGCGTATTGATGACCGCCTTCGGCATGCCGGTCGAACCCGACGTGAACAGAAACTTGCCGACGGTGTCCGGCGTGATCTTCGCAATCGATGCGTCAACCGCGGGCGTCACCGGCGTCGCAACGAGATCGGCGAAAGCGACGCTCCTGATGTCCGCCGGTGCGCGATCGACGTGGATGACCTTCATGCCGCTCAGGTCGAGCGCGGCCAGCGCCTTCTCGAAGGCCAGGCCGTCCTGCACCATCACCACGGCAGGCTTGATGAGATCGAACAGGTATTTCAGCTTTGCGTGATCCTGGCTCATCAGCGAATAGGCCGGCGACACGGGCGCGGCCGGAATCCGCGCCTGCATTGCGGCCTGCGTCATCAAGGCGTGCTCAATGGAATTGCCGCTGAGGATCGCAACGGGGCGGCCCTCCGGCAGCTTCATGTCGAGCAGCGCCTGCGTGAGCGCATCGACGGTGCGTTTAGCCTCGCCGTAGGACACCTTGCGCCATTGCCGCTCGGGACCCTTGCGTTGCGCCAGCCAGATGTGCTCGGGCCGCGCCTTCGCCCACTTCGCCAATGAGGCCGGGATATGCGGCTCAAACGGATCGAGCGGAATACGCGATTTCAGAATGATGACGCCGTCGGGACGGCGCTCGACCGCGATGTCCCGCCTGAGCCATGCGATCTTGCGGAATGGCGGCTTCTGCGGCGCTGTATCTGCGCTCTTCTCAGCCAGATTCGAACTCAAACTCGCGCTCATCGCGTTTCCTCCCAGGAGAAACGGCGGGGGCATTCTTGTTATGGCGCCCCTCGCCGGCCGATTACGCCTCGACCCATTAATCGTCATTGCGAGGAGCGTTAGCGACGAAGCAATCCAGATCTTGTCTTTCTCTTTCTGGATTGCTTCGCTGCGCTCGCAATGACGACAGTGGCTCCTGCTATCGCGGCGCCATGCGGATCGCGCCGTCGAGGCGGATCGTTTCGCCGTTGAGCATCGGATTCTCGACAATCGCGACCGCCAACTGGGCGTACTCGCTCGGATCGCCGAGACGCGCCGGATGCGGCACCTGCGCGCCGAGGCTCTTCTGCGCCTCTTCCGACAGACCCATCAGCAGCGGCGTCAGGAACAGGCCCGGTGCAATGGTCATGACGCGGATATTGAGCGACGCGAGATCGCGGGCCACCGGCAGCGTGAGGCCGACGATGCCGCCCTTTGACGCGGAATACGCCGCCTGGCCGATCTGGCCGTCGAAGGCGGCGACGCTCGCGGTGTTGATGCAGACGCCGCGCTCTTCGCCGATCGGAGCCGCCGTCTGCATACGCTCGGCAACAAGCCGGATGCAGTTGAACGAGCCGATCAGGTTGACCTTGATGATGCGCGAGAAATGATCGAGCGGATAAGCGCCGTTCTTGCCGACGGTCTTTACCGCGCCGCCGATGCCGGCGCAGTTCACCAGCACGCGGATGATGCCGTGAGCAGCCTCGGCCTTTGCGATGGCCTCCTTGACCGGCGCCTCTTCCGAGACGTCACCGACCAGCGCAAGGCCCTTGATCTCGGCGGCAACCTTCTCGGCGCCTTCCTTGTTCATGTCGATCACGGCGACCTTCGCGCCCTTTGCCGCCATCGCGCGCGCCGTCGCGGCGCCGAGGCCCGAGCCGCCGCCAGTCACGAGTACCGAAACATCCTTGAGCTGCATAAGTTGGTTTCCTGCTTTGGGGTTGAGAAAGTGAGGTCTGATTTTGTAGGGGACTTTTTTATGAAACGTGCGCGGCCGTCGTCTCCGACCACTGCGCAAGAATATCGGCGGCGTCGACCGGTGGAGCGGCGGGCGATCCCTGAATGGCGGAGGGCGTGCGCGAGAAGCGCGGCGCAGGCGCAGGCTGAACGTGACCGTCGGCGGTGATGAAGGTCTGGCGCGCGGCGAGATGCGGATGCTTTGGCGCGTCGAACAGTCCGAGGACTGCCGCAGCACAGGCATCGGAGCCTTCAAGAATCTTCGACCATTCGTCGCGCGTCTTGGTCTTGAACAGCGCGGCCATTTTCTCGTGCAGCTTGGGCCACCCCTTGCGATCCATCTGCGCGTCGTAACATTCCTCGTCGAGTCCGGCGAGCTTGCGCAACTCGGCATAGAACTGCGGCTCCAGCGCACCGATCGCCATGAACCCACCGTCCTTGCATTCGTAGGTGCGATAGAACGGCGCGCCCCCGTCGAGCAGGTTGGTGCGCGGCTGTTCGGTCCAGCGCCCGATGGCGCGCATGCTGTGAAACATCGTCAGCATGCTCGAGACGCCATCGCACATCGCGGCATCGACGACCTGGCCCTTGCCCGAGGTGCGCGCCTCGATCACGGCCGCGAGCACGCCGACCACAAGAAAAAGCGCCCCGCCGCCATAATCGCCGACCAGATTGAGCGGCGAGACGGTTTCGCCGTTGCCGGCGCGGAATGAATCCAGTGCGCCTGTGATAGCGATGTAGTTGATGTCGTGACCCGCGGCCTGCGACAACGGCCCGGTCTGGCCCCAGCCGGTCATGCGGCCATAGACCACGCGCGGGTTGCGCTTGAGCACCACGTCAGGCCCGAGGCCGAGACGCTCCATCACCAGCGGCCGGAAACCTTCGATCAGAACGTCGGCGGCGGCGATGAGATCAAGCGCCTGCTCGATATGCGCGGGATTTTTCAGGTCCAGTTCGATGACGCGCCGCCCGCGGTTGACGAAATCGCGCACGTCGCGCTTGCCCTGTCCGGGCCGCGCGATCGACACGACATCCGCGCCCATGTCGGACAACAGCATCGACGCGAACGGCCCCGGCCCGATGCCGGCGAATTCGATCACGCGCACGCCGCGCAGCGGGCCTGTTGCCGATTGTTCCTTCATACGCTTCTCCCGAACTCAACGTCTTCTTGTTTTATGATCAGCTTCGCCGATCATCGCTTATTTTATTGGGCATGATCTTGTCCAAAAACCGGTTCCCGCTCTTCGGGATCATGCCGCTCACGCCTTGCCGGAAGGTTTTCCCGACATCGTGGCCTTGTCGCTCAGCAGCCCGCCAAGAACGAGCTTCGTCATGTGATCGATATATTGCCGCCGGACTTCGTCGGTCACGCCGCCCGATCCGACAAAATGCGAATTCATCTGCCGTCCATAAAAAAGGTGATCGCATGCGCCATTGAGGCTGATGTAGAACAGCGCCGGATCGACCTTGCGGAATTCCCCGGTCTCCATGCCCTGCTCAAGCAGCCGCTTCACGAACTCGAACAGCGGGCCCACGAAAAAACGGTGAACTTCTTTCGCCGTCGCCGGGCTACCCTGGTGCAGTAGCAGATGGATCAACCGGTTGAGATACGGGACGCGGTAATAAGCATTGACGATGCCGGCGATATGCCGCCGCATTTTCTCGGTCGGCGAAATCGGCTGGTCGAGCACGAACGCCAGATTGTCCATTTCCGCGCCGGCGTCGCGCGCCAGCAACGCAAGCAGCAGGCCGTCCTTGTTGCCGAAGTGATACTTCACCAGCGCGGCGTTGACGCCGGACTTCTGCGCGATCTCGCTCAGCGACACATCGGTCGTATTCCGCTCGATCATCAGATCGCCCGCCGCCACCAGCAGCTTGGCCGCGGTCGCATTCATCGGTGCCGTCTCCTTTTCAGGAACCGGCTTCGGCGGCGCGGACCGGCGTGGCGCTTTCTGGGTCAGAGTCGATGACATGCGTCTCTCATCATAAGGAACCGCTAGCTAAGCCGATGATCGGGCCGGGCTCAAGAGTTAATTGAGCGATTGACTAAATCTTGCCGGGCCACTTTACTCGGCGCCAACAGATAACAATCAATCAGGGAGCACCACCATGGCCGAAGCCTATATCGTCGCCACCGCCCGCACCGCAGGGGGACGCAAGGGAGGCCGCCTTGCAGGCTGGCATCCGGTCGATCTCGCAGCTTCGGTGCTGGATTCTCTGGTGGACCGCACCGGTGTCGACCCCGCCCAGATCGAAGACGTTATTATGGGCTGCGTCATGCAGGCGGGCGAACAGTCCAACAACGTGGCGCGCAACGCGGTGATGGCCTCGAAACTTCCGGAAAGCGTGCCCGGCACATCGGTCGACCGCCAGTGCGGCTCGTCGCAGCAGGCGCTGCACTTCGCCGCTCAGGCCGTGATGGCCGGCTCCATGGACATCGTGATCGCGGCAGGCGTCGAAGGCATGACCCGCGTACCGATGGGCCTTCCGGCGTCGCTGGCCTTCAAGAATGGCTTCGGCACCTACATGAGCCCGAATATCCAGAAGCAGTATCCGAACATCCAGTTCAGCCAGTTCACCGGCGCAGAAATGATGGCGGAGAAGTACGGCCTCGATAAAGAGCAACTCGACCAGTACTCCTACCAGAGCCACCAGAAGGCCATCGCGGCGACGCAGGCCGGCGCCTTCAAGGATGAAATCGTTCCGCTGAAGTTCACGCGCGATGACGGCTCCACCGACATCCACAGCATCGACGAAGGCATCCGCTTCGACGCGACCATCGAAGGCATCCGCGGCGTGAAGACGATCGCGGAGAACGGCAAGCTCACCGCCGCCAGCGCCAGCCAGATCTGCGACGGCGCATCCGGCGTCATGGTCGTGAACGAGAGGGGCCTGAAAGCACTCGGCATCGCGCCGCTCGCGCGCATTCATCACATGACCATGATCGGCGGCGATCCGGTCATCATGCTGGAAGCGCCGCTGCCCGCGACCCATCGCGCGCTGAAAAAGGCCGGGATGAAAATCGACGACATCGATCTGTTCGAGGTCAACGAAGCCTTCGCCTCGGTGCCGACCGCCTGGCTCAAGGACACCGGTGCCGATCCGGCGAAGCTCAATGTCAACGGCGGCGCGATCGCGCTCGGCCATCCGCTCGGCGGCTCCGGCACCAAGTTGATGACGACGCTGGTCAACGCACTGAAGCAACGCAACAAGCGCTACGGCTTGCAGACCATGTGCGAAGGCGGCGGCATGGCCAACGTCACCATCGTCGAGCGGCTGTAAGTCTCTCTAGCAAAGGGCGGGTTCATCACCCGCCTTTTTTGTTGGCGGCGCTGCACGCGCCGCCATACCTGTTCTTCAAAACAATCAACGAGCGGCAAAAGCCGCCGATGCATCGGGAAGACCGAGGAAACGCCAAGGGAGCTCTATGTCTCATCCATCGATTCACGCGCAGACAACGCCCGACAAGATCGCCTACCAGATGGCGAAATCGGGGGAAGCCATCACCTATCGCGAACTCGACCGCCGCTCCAATCAGGGTGCGCAGTTGTTTCGCTCGCTCGGCCTGCAGAAGGGCGATCACATCGCGCTGTTGATGGAGAACACGCCGGTCTTCATGGAAGTCTGCTGGGCGGCGCAGCGCAGTGGTTTGTATTACACGGCGATCAGCCGCTATCTCACCGCCGACGAGATCGCTTACATCGTCAAGGACTGCGGCGCGCGCGTTGTCATCACCACCCCGAAATGCGTGGAAGCCGTTGCGCCGCTGATCACCGGTGCGCCCGGCGAGCCCATCTTCTACATCACCGGCCCCGCTCAAGGACAATTCAAGTCGTGGGACGAGGCGCTTGCAGCGCAGCCCGCGACGTCGATTGCCGATGAATCCGCCGGTTATGACATGCTGTACTCGTCAGGCACCACAGGACGCCCAAAAGGCATCAAGCGCCCGCTGACCGAGCCGTCCATCCTGGTGCCGAATCCGCTGCTGAAACTGCTGTGCTCCGCCATGTGCGGCATGACGGAAGAGAGCATCTATCTGTCGCCCGCGCCGCTCTATCATGCGGCTCCGCTGCGCTTCAACATGATGTGCGCTGCGCTTGGCGGCACGTCGATCATCATGGAATCCTTCGACGCCGAGGAATTTCTGCGGCTGGTCGAGAAGCACAAGGTGACGCAATCCCAGCTCGTACCCACAATGTTCGTACGAATGCTGAAGCTGCCGGACGAAATTCGCACGAAATACGACGTCTCATCGCTGAAGGGCGCAGTCCATGCCGCAGCGCCCTGCCCGTCCGACGTCAAGGCGAAAATGATCGACTGGTGGGGTCCGGTACTGATCGAATATTACGCCGGCTCCGAAGGTAACGGCGTCACGGTGTCCACGTCGAAAGACTGGCTGGCACATCGCGGCACCGTCGGCCGCGCCGTCGTCGGCGAGATCAAGATTCTCGACGACGACGGCGTTGAGCTGCCCGTGGGCGAAACCGGCACGGTGTATTTCGCCGGGGGGCCTCAGTTCGCCTATCACAACGATCCCGACAAGACGCAGCGAGCTTACAACGACCGCGGCTGGTCGACCCTCGGCGATGTCGGATATCTCGACGACGACGGCTTTCTCTACCTCACTGACCGCAAGGCCTACATGATCATTTCCGGCGGCGTGAACATCTACCCGCAAGAAACCGAGGATGCGCTGATTTCACATCCGGCAGTCGCGGATGTCGCAGTGTTCGGCGTTCCGAATGAGGAAATGGGTGAAGAGGTCAAGGCCGTGGTGCAGCCGCACGACATGTCACACGCAGGCAAAGCGCTAGAGGTCGAGTTGATCGCGTTCTGCCGCAAGCACCTGTCGCCGATCAAATGCCCGAAGAGCGTCGACTTCGAAGCCGAGTTGCCGCGCACCCCGACCGGCAAGCTGGTGAAGCGGCATCTGCGGGACAAGTACTGGGTGAAGGTGAAGAAAACGCCGGCGCAGGCGTAAAGAGCTCGTCATTGCGAGCGAAGCGAAGCAATCCAGAAAGCCAACCACTGGATTGCTTCGTCGCTTCGCTCCTCGCAATGACGGTGAGAGATTCCCGTCAAAGCGCTAAGCCACGTAGAAGAAACTCACTCCTCCTTGAGCCACTGCTCCACGAGCATGACGTCGGGCGGCTGGGCATATCGCGTCGTCCACATATCGACGCTCCATTCCACGCGGCTCGCCGTTTCCATCAGCACCGCAGTATTGTGCGGCAACTGCATCGCGAAAATGTTGCCGCGATAGCGCGGATTACCGACCGTGTGATGCTTCAGCAGGCCCCACTCCTGCAACACCAACAAAAAGCTCGACACATTGCGGGTCGAATCCCAGCAATCGTAGTTGCTGGCGTCGGCGCGGTTGCGAATGTCGGCCCGCGCCACGCGCGTCGTGGTTCCGATCACCGGACCCATCCGCTTGTCGAACCAGACCACCGCCTTCTGAACCGCCGCGCGCTCGGCGGCAGCGGTCGCCTTGCCCGAGGCCAATATCTGCGTCAGCGCCTTGCGGTCTGCGTCCGAAAAATCAAGCTCGGCGCGGCGGCGGCAGACGAAGCCATAGCAGACCGTCATGGTCTCCGCCGAAGGCGGGTTGATCGATACGGATGTGTAGAGTTCGTTCTGCTCCGGACTGAGTTGCATGGCAGACGCGGGCGCCGCGCTTAACGCGGAACCGGTCAAAGCAGCGACAATCAAAGCGGCGCGGTACTTGGTGTGGAACAAGATGATTTCCTGAAGGGCTTGCGCCACTGGACTATGGCGAATTTTCTGCGGGATCAACAGGGCGAATACCTCGACCATCAACAATCGTGTGAGCGCCAATCGCCTTCACAGCCGCTTCCGGCCTTGCGATTTGCGTGTACCATGACGCCATGCTCAGGCCGGATACCAGCCTTCCACTTTTTGCAGCGCCCTATGCGCCCGACGACAGCGCGATCGCCGCGCGACTGCTGGCCATGCCGCAGCTTTCCGCCGAACAAAACGCCCGTATCGACCGCGCCGCTACGCGCCTGATCGAGGCCGTGCGCGCCGAGGACGGCGGCTTCGGCGGGGTGGAGGACATGCTGCGCGAATTCGCGCTGTCCACCAAGGAAGGCCTCGCCTTGATGGTGATGGCGGAGGCACTGCTGCGCGTGCCGGACGCTGCCACCGCCGACCGTTTCATCGAGGACAAGCTCGGCCAGGGCGATTTCACCCATCACCGGACCAAATCCAGCGCGCTGCTGGTCAATGCGTCGGCATGGGCGCTCGGCCTGTCCGCGCGGATCATCCAGCCGGGCGAGACTCCGCAGGGCACCGTCGGTCTGATCGCGAAACGCATCGGCCTTCCCGCCGTCCGCGCCGCGATCCGGCAAGCGATGCGCCTGATGGGAAATCACTTCGTGCTCGGCGAGACCATCGACGCCGCGCTCGCACGCGCGTCCGATGACGACGGTCCTCGCCATCACCACCGCTATTCGTTCGACATGCTCGGCGAGGGCGCACGCACGGCGGCGGACGCCGCGCGTTATTTCGAATCCTATGCTTCCGCCATCGAGGCGATCGGCCGTGCGGGAGGCAATACGCCTCAGCCTGACCGGCCAGGAATTTCCGTCAAACTGTCCGCGCTGCATCCGCGCTACGAGGCGCTGAGCCGCTCGCGGGTGATGACTGAGCTAGTGCCGCTGACGATTGATCTTGCACGCCAGGCCAAGGCATACGACCTGAATTTCACCATCGACGCTGAAGAAGCCGACCGGCTCGAGCTATCGCTCGACGTGATCGGCGCGGTGTTCGCCGATTCATCGCTCGAGGGCTGGGACGGTTTCGGTCTGGCGGTGCAGGCCTATCAAAAACGCGCCGAGGCCGTGATCGACCACGTCCACGACCTCGCGCAACGTGCTAGCCGCCGCATGATGGTGCGGCTGGTGAAGGGCGCCTATTGGGACACCGAGGTGAAGCGCGCGCAGGAACGCGGCCTCAACGATTATCCAGTATTCACCCGCAAGGCGACGACGGATCTGAACTACATCGCCTGCGCGCGGAAGCTGCTTGGCCTGCGTCCGCTCATCTTTCCGCAATTCGCCACCCACAACGCATTGTCGGTGGCGACGATTGCGGAACTCGCAGGCGACGACGGCGATTTCGAGTTTCAGCGGCTGCACGGCATGGGCAACGCCCTCTATGCGCAGCTTCACGCGGACAAACCAGCACTCGCGCTGCGCACCTACGCGCCGGTGGGCAGCCACCGTGACCTGCTCGCCTATCTGGTGCGGCGGCTTTTGGAGAACGGCGCCAACTCGTCGTTCGTGGCGCAGGCGGCGGACGACAGCATTCCCGTTTCGTCGCTGCTCCAGCGCCCCGAACAGATCGTCGCGTCGCCCGATCAGGCACGTTCTCCTGGCCTGCCGCTGCCGCGCGATCTCTATCTGCCGCGAATCAATTCGCGCGGCATCGAGTTCGGCGACCGCGCCGCGCTCGACGCTTTGCTGCAATCGGTCCGCGACGCCGCCCTCCCGTCCGGCAGCGTGACGAATGCCACGGAGAAGGACGTTGCGATTGCCGTGGCGCTCGCGCGGACCGGCTCCGCATTCTGGAGCCGGACGCCCGCAGACACACGTGCAACGGCGCTGGAACGCGCCGCCGATCTTCTGCAGCAGCGGATGGCGCATTTCATTGCGCTGCTGCAGACCGAAGGCGGCAAAACCATCGACGACGCGGTCTCGGAAGTCCGCGAGGCCATCGACTTCTGCCGGTACTACGCGATGGAAGGCCGCAAGCTGTTCGGCGACGGCCAGCCGCTTCCCGGCCCCACCGGCGAAAGCAATGTTCTCCGATTGCGCGGGCGCGGCGTGATGGTCGCGATCTCGCCGTGGAATTTCCCGCTGGCGATTTTCCTGGGCCAAGTCGCCGCATGCCTGATGGCGGGCAACGCCGTCGTCGCAAAGCCTGCCGAACAGACGCCGCGCATCGCGGCGGAAGCAATCGCGCTGCTGCATGAAGCGGGCATCCCAACCTCGGCGCTGCATCTGGTGCAGGGCGATGGCAAGATCGGCGCGGCGCTGGTGGCCGATGAGCATATCGCCGGCGTGGTGTTCACAGGCTCGACGGAGGTTGCACGTTCCATCAATCGCACGCTAGCTGCAAAGGACGGCCCCATCGTGCCGCTGATCGCCGAGACCGGCGGCATCAACGCCATGATCGTGGACGCGACCGCGCTGCCCGAGCAGGTCGCCGACGACGTCGTCACATCGGCTTTCAGATCGGCCGGGCAACGCTGCTCGGCGTTACGGTTGCTGTTTGTGCAGGAAGATGTCGCCGACCGCATGATCGAGATGATCGCGGGCGCGGCGCGCGAGTTGACCGTCGGCGATCCGCACGATCCGGCCACACAGGTCGGCCCGGTCATCGACGCAGAGGCGAAGCAGCGTCTCGATGCGCATATTGCGCGGATGCAAACGTCAGCTATCGTCCACTTTGCCGGCAAGGCTCCATCCGGAAATTTCGTCGCACCGCATATCTTCGAGCTGAACAACGCAGACGAACTGACCGAAGAGGTGTTCGGGCCCATCCTGCATGTGGTGCGCTACAAGGCGGCGGATTTCGAGCGCGTGCTGCAAGCCATCGCAGCCAGCGGCTACGGTCTGACGCTCGGGATTCATTCGCGCATCGACGACACCGTAGAGGAAGCGGTGGATTGGCTCAGTGTCGGCAACGTCTATGTCAACCGCAACATGATCGGCGCTGTGGTGGGCGTGCAGCCGTTCGGCGGACACGGCTTATCTGGTACCGGACCGAAAGCCGGCGGACCGCACTATCTGCCGCGCCTTGCCACCGAACAGACGGTGACGATCAACACGGCGGCGGCCGGCGGCAATGTCGGGCTGATGACGGGAGATTAGTTACAGCACAACCGGCTTGTCAGGGAGCTCGTTCCGTTGCGGACCGTCCGGCGGGAAATGCTTCGCAAGCAACTGCGTCACCGCGGCAATGCCCTTCAGCACGCCGCCCTCGAAATTCTTGGCGCGGAATTCCGCCTCCATCGCGCGGCAGATCTTTTCCCACTCCGCCTGCGAGACCTTCTCGCTGATGCCGCGGTCGGCGACGATTTCCACATCTCGGTCGGCGAGCAGCAGATAGATCAGGATGCCGTTGTTATGCACGGTGTCCCAAAGCCGGAGCTGCGCGAACACATCAATGGCGCGGGCGCGCGCGGGCTGATCCTTGAACAGCGGCACGCCGTCGAGCGCGCCCTCAACTGCAAAGCGAATCTGCCCGGCATGGGTCGCTTCGCTGGCCTTGATGGCCTTCTCGATATTGGCGAGCGCTTGACGCGGGAAAGCGCGCCGGACCCGCCAGCGGTTGAGAACAAGATGCTTGCCGATGCGCTTGATACCCATTGCAGATTTCTAGCCTACCAACTGCCCGATGCGCCGCCGCCGCCGAAGCTGCCGCCGCCTCCGCTGAAACCGCCACCGCTCGATCCGCCGGAACTGAAGCCGCCGCCGTAACCGCCTCGGCCACCGCCGCCGGACGACATCATCGTATCGCCGATCAATGTGATCACGAACACGATAACGGCGGCAATCGCCGCGAGCGGCCATGCGCCGATCAGGAACCACATCACGAGCCCGATGCCGCCGCCCGCGATCATCGAACCGAACAGCCGCCCGAACAGCGCCCGGAAAAATCCGCCGGCGAACAGCGTTCCAATGAAGAGGAACGGAAAATACTCGCCGATCGCACTCAGATCCGGCACCTCGCCCTCGGGCTTCGGTGCGGGCAGCGGCTCGCCGTCGATCACTTTCAGAATGCGATCGGCGCCATCCGAAATACCACCCGCGAAATCGCCGCTGCGGAATTTCGGCGTGATGACCTCATCGATGATGCGCTTCGAGGTCGCGTCGTTCAGCGCGCCCTCGAGACCGTAGCCGACCTCGATGCGCAGCTTGCGGTCGTTCTTGGCGACAATCAAAAGCGCGCCGTCGTCGACCTTCTTGCGCCCGAGCTTCCATTGCTCGACCACCCGCAGCGAATACTGCTCAATGGTTTCAGGCTGCGTCGTCGGTACGATCAGCACCGCGAGCTGACTGCCCTTACGGGCCTCGAAATCCTTCAGGGTCTGTTCGAGCGCGGCAGCCTGGTCAGCCGACAGCGTCGCCGTCAGATCGACGACGCGGCCGGTCAGCGGCGGCACCGCGACGTCTGCCGAAGCAGCAGACGCCCAGCACAGCAGGAACGCGAGAATGATCGCCTTGACCGATTTCATCGCAGGCGTCCGCTATTCACCTCTACTTGGCGGGTGCAGGTGCAGCGGGAGCAGGCGCCGGCGTTGCGGCCGGCGGTACGTTGAAATCGACCTTAGGCGCGGTCGAGATCGACTTTTCGTTCTCCACAGTGAAGTTGGCCTTTTCCTTGTAGCCGAACACCATGGCCGTCAGATTGTTCGGGAACGTCCTGATGCCGACGTTATAGTCCTGCACTGCCTTGATATAGCGGTTGCGCGCGACTGCGATGCGGTTCTCGGTGCCCTCAAGCTGCGCCACCAGATCACGGAACAGTTGATCGGATTTGAGCTGCGGATAGTTTTCTGTCGTCACCAGGAGGCGGGACAATGCGCTGGTCAGTTCCCCCTGCGCCTGCTGGAATTTCTGGAAAGCCGCCGGATCGTTGAGAACTTCCGGCGTCACCTGCACGGTGCCGACCTTGGCACGCGCGTTGGTTACGCCGAGCAGCACGTCTTTTTCCTGTTGCGCAAAGCCCTTCACCGAGTTGACGATGTTCGGAACGAGATCGGCGCGGCGCTGATATTGGTTCACCACCTCGGACCAGCTCGACTTCACCGATTCGTCGTTCTGCTGAATTGCGTTGTATCCGCAATTGGTAAGGCTCAGCGACGCGAGCGCAGCGAGGACGGTCAAGAATTTGCGCATGAAAATCTCCCAGCCAAGATGTCGAGACAGAGAACCGGCAAGCGACCATAGGTCGGTCCTGTGACGCTGAGCATACACATCCTGTATGACCGGGTCATCTTGCCTTGCTCGTTCGCTTTTTAGCTACTTTGTTCTTGAACAGCCGATGAACGCACTCGGTGCGCTGCGACGCGACGATGGTTTCACCGAACCGGAACCTCGCGCAACATGACTGGGTTGCACGAGGTTTCGCTGGAAAACCGCCGTCGTTGCGTTCACAGTTCTATTTCGAAACTAATATCGGAACAGCGCCATGACCCTCTCCGCATCGGTCCCCGCCAGCCCCGACGTCACGATCGACACCGGAACGGACGAACTGCTCTGCGAAATCCGCGATCGCGTCGCCATCATCACGCTCAATCGCCCGCAGGCACGCAATTCACTCTCCGACAACCTGACCCCGGCGCTGCGTCGGATGATCAAACTCTGCGGCGAGGATCCGAATGTCGGCGCCCTTCTCATCACCGGCGCAGGCACGGCCTTCTGCGCCGGCGGCGACGTCAAGGGCATGGGCGGACGGAGCGGCAACACCGGCAGCTTCGCCGCCGAACTGACGTATGACCAGAAGGTCGCGCGTCTTCAGGAGCGGCAACGCACGCTGACCGGCACTCTCGTCAATGTCCGCAAGCCGACCATCGCGGCGTTGCCCGGCCCGGCCGCAGGCGCCGGTTTCTCGCTGGCGCTGGCCTGCGACCTGCGGATCGCCGCGGAATCCGCATTCGTCACCACGGCCTATGTGAAGATCGGCCTGAGCGGCGACTATGGCATGTCATGGCTATTGACGCGCCTCGTTGGAACGTCGCGTGCACGTGAGCTGATGTTTTTTGGCGAGAAGATCGATGCGAAGCGATGCGAGGCGCTCGGCATCGTCAATCGCGTGGTGCCGGACGACAAGCTGCGCGAAGAAGCTTTTGCCTGGGCGAAGACCCTCGCCGAGGGCCCAGCGAAAGCGCTGCGCTTCATGAAGGACAATCTCGACGAAGCGCTGATGAACGATTTCCTCACCTCGCTCGATCACGAGGCCGAACGTATGGTTCGGACCGCAGGTACGACCGATCACAAGGAAGCAGTGAAAGCCTTCGTCGAAAAGCGCAAGCCGGTGTTCAAGGGCGACTAGGCCGCTTCCAGCAGTGCCACGGTGCCCTGCCCGCCGTCGGCGCAGATGCTGACGATTGCGCGGCTGCCCTTCGGCATCGCCGCCAGCGCCTTCACGGCCTGACTCAAGATGCGCGCGCCGGTCGCGCCGAACGGATGGCCGAGCGCGGTCGAGCCGCCGTTCGGATTCATGCGCTCGCGCGGAAACTTGCCAAACTCCGCAGTCACGCCGGCCTTGTCGCGGATGAACTCCGGGCTTTCCAGCGCCTTGATATGAGCCAGCACCTGTGCGGCGAATGCCTCGTGAATTTCCCAGAGGTTGATGTCTGCGTAAGTCAGTCCATGGCGCTTGAGCAAGCGCGGGATCGCATAGGGCGGCGCCATCAGCAGCCCCTCGGTGCGGAAATCCACCGACGCGATTTCCCAGTCGATCAATTTGATGCGCGGTGTATTCGCAGGAATCTTTGCAAGTCCCGCTGTTGAGGCGACCCAGATGCTCGACGCGCCGTCAGTCAGCGGCGACGAATTTCCTGCGGTCAACGTTCCCTTGCCGCTGGTACGGTCGAACGACGGCGACAGCCGCGCCAGTTTTTCCAGCGAGGTATCCTTGCGCGGAATGGTATCGCGCTTGACGCCATCGAACGGAATCACGAGATCATCAAAGAAACCGCGATCCCACGCGGCGACCGCGCGCTGATGGCTCTCCAGCGCGATCTCGTCCTGCGCTTCACGCGAGATGTTCCAGACCTTGGCGGTGATTTCGGTGTGCTCGCCCATGCTCATGCCGGTGGTACGGTTGCTGACCGCCGGAATGTAGAGACGCACATCACTCAGCTTGAGATCGATGGCGTGCGTCAGCTTCTGTCCGAGTGAGCGCGCGGCCTGAAACTGGCGCACCCAGTTCGACAGCGACATGCCGAGCCCGAGCTGCACCTGGCTGAGGCTATCGACACCGCCGACCAGCGCGAGATTTCGCACCTCGCCGTCGATCATGCCCGCGGCTTCGAACACGCCCATCATACTGGTCGAACACGCCATCACAGTGGAATAGGCCGGCACCGTCGCATCGACGCCGGCATCCATGAGAATTTCGCGGGCGATGTTGCTCCAGGTCAGGTTGGGCACGACATTACCCCACACTGCGAAATCCGGCTTGCCGCCGCCCAGCCGCTCGATCATGTGCTTGACCACCGGCACCGACAGCGCGATGGCATCGACGCCGCTCAGGGGACCGTCGACCTTCGCGAACGGCGTACGGACACCCGCCGCCAGCCAGACATCGGTTTTTACGGATTGCGCCATCGGGACAGCTCCTGGATCGAGCGCCTTACCGGGGCGCTTCGAGACACTATTCGATCCAGCCGATAGCACACAAGCGAGGCGCCTGTGCTGTGATTAACGCGTGGCCAGCGATGCTTCCTTCAAGGGCCAGCCTGCCGTTGCCGCCTGCTTCCAGCTTTCGCAGGGAATATCGGCCACGCGATGCAGCACCTTCTCGAAACGGGTCACCCGCCAGTCGCTCGGCGCGGCCGAGAAAACATAACCCAACTTGCGGGCGAGGCCGATCATCTGTTCGTTGTTGCGCAGCGTTTCGCCGAACAGCCTTTCCGCGCCTAGCGCGGCGGAGCGGCATTCGAGGTTGGCCAGCATCGCACGTCCGATGCCCAGCCCCTGCCATGCGTCGCCGATCGACAATCCGAACTCGCTGTTCTGTGTCGCGGCGTCATAGCTGTAGCGGGCCTCGCCGACGAGCGCATCGACGCCATCGACTTTCATTTCCGCAACCACCGCGAAGCGATTGCCTTCACCGACATGCAGCGCCTTGTCGAGCTCCGACGGCGGCAGCTCGCTCGCAGCCCCCATCAGGCGGCTGTAACGCGAACGCTGTGACAAGGACCTAAAATAAGTCAGCAGCGCATTCGCGTCGCGCGGCTCAACGAAGCGCACGGTCAGCGTCTTGCCGCCGCGCAACCGAAGCACGTCGGTGTAGCGTCCGAGGTTGCTCAAGGTGAAGCGATGATCGGCAGCGGCGAGCATCGTGAAGCTCCGTCCATTCATGGTGTGAAGAGCAGCGTTCAGAAAAACGCGAGTCCGATCCAGGGAGGAGTGGATCGGACTCGCGAGGGCGTCTCAGGCACGCCAGAACGGCTTGTTCGCCTCGTAGGCGAAATCGCTCCAGCTCTTTCCGACATCATGGAAATCGCGCTCGGTGAGCCGGGCCAGTTCAACACGCCGCTGGTAGCGCTGCCGCCAGATGTGCAGGACATCGGCAATCGATGTGAGCGGGTGGGTGTAAAAATCGTGATGATGATTTGTCATCAAGTCGCTTGTGCAAGTCGCCATAGTCGCCTCCTGAAAACCAATTCATTGACGTCAATATCTGTCCCCAGAAGGCTCTTGACAAACGACAGCTTGTCCTCCGTTATATGATATAATCTCATGCATCAGAGAGTCCCATGACCGCCCGGCTGCCCTCCCTGAACGGTTTGCGCGCCTTCGAGGCTGCCGCGCGGCACCTGTCCTTCACCAAGGCCGCGCTGGAGCTGAACGTCACCCAGACCGCCATCAGCCATCAGATCCGGCGGCTGGAGGAAGAACTCGGCATCCGGCTGTTCGTTCGGCAAAGCCGCGCCTTGGCGCTGACCCCGCAGGCCTCCGAATATCTGCCGAATATCCGCGCCGCGTTTCAGGATTTACGCACCGCGACAGACCGTCTGCTGCGCAACGGCAACGACCGCGTGCTCACCGTCAGCACCCTGACGTCGCTCGCGGTGAAATGGCTGCTGCCGCGGCTGTCGCCGTTTCAGGAACGGCATCCGGAAATCGACGTCCGCATCACCACCTCGACCGAACTGGTCGATTTCCGCAGCAGTAATGTCGACGCGGCGATCCGCTACGGGCGCGGACAATGGCCCGGACTGCGTGCCGAATGGCTGATGGCGGAAGATCTGTTTCCGGTCTGCAGTCCGAAGCTGGTGACCGGCGAGCGCGCGCTGCGGAAGCCGGAAGATCTGGCGCGTGTCACGCTGCTGCACACGGCAACGACGAGGGACGACTGGCGGCTATGGCTGACGGCGGCGGGCCTGCCGGTGGAGATCGCGCAAAGTCCCGGGCTCACATTCGATCTGGCGTTCATGACCGTGCAGGCCGCCATCGACGGTCTCGGCGTCGCGATGGGACACACCGCCTATGTCGCGGACGACATCGCGCAGGGGCGTCTCGTGGTCCCGTTCGATATCACCATGCCATCGGCGGGCTACTACTTCGTCACACCGCAGGACAAGGTCATGACCCCGGCCATCAGCGCGTTTCGCGACTGGCTGATTGAAATCGCGCGCATTCCGCAAGAGCGGGCCCTCGCATCTCGCCCGAGGTAAGCATCGGTCCTGCGATCCACGAGCAGATCGCGCGACCGCGCGATTGTCGCCAGACTATGACGACGGGCGGCCTAATCTTCTGGTCCAGAAAGATGCAGCAGCGATTCCTGCAAGTCCGCCCGCCACCTTCACGAGAGCATCCGTCACGCGGCCGTCCCGGTCGGATATTGCCAACTGTGAAATCTCCAGCACGAGCGCTATCGCGATGACGATCAATGCAACGCGCAGCACCCGACGCGGATAGGCAGCGACCATCAGAGCCGACATCACCGCATAGGCTGCGAACCGCTCATAGTTGGGACCGATCCAGCTCACGGTCGGTCGCATTCCGAGCGGAACGAGCGTCGAATAAACAATAAATGCAACGGTCGCCCATGCGACGACACCCACGAATTTTCTGACCATGATCTTCCGACACGAACCTCTTCACGGCGTTGTACCGGCATTTTTCGGGCGAGGTAGATTTTAGTGGCCATGCCCTTGGCTCCGCCACCTGCAGAAGCCGTTAGAGAACGGATACGCGTGATCTTGCAGGCAAAAGGCGTGCCGTTACAGAGCAGAACAACGCCCATCTATACTATTGAAATTACTTAACAATTTTAATTAACGCCCATCTCGCGCGATCCCGTCCATCCGCTTCGGCGGACGAAAGGACCTCGCACCAATCCAAGTCATATTGAGGTTCAGCGAGGATATCCCCATATCATTTTAATAAGGGAGTCCTGACTGTGCAGACCGTGCAGGCGACTCTTGTTGCGGCAATTGCAGCCGTCACTTTGATTGTCTCCCCCACTCCTGTCTCGGCGGAGGGGGGCGGCAAGCTTGTGCTGACAATCGGAATCGACGGCGCAATCGGACCGGCGACCGCCGGTTACGTGAAAGGCGCTCTCGCCGAGGCAAACGAACGGCGCGCCGAGGCCGTCATCCTCCGTCTGAATACGCCGGGCGGTCTCGTCACCAGCATGCGCGAGATCATCGCCGACGTGCTGGCGTCACCCGTTCCCGTCGTGGGTTATGTTGCTCCGCCCGGAGCCCACGCTGCGAGCGCCGGCACCTATATCCTCTATGCAACGCATATCGCAGCAATGGCGCCGGGCACCAATCTCGGCGCTGCAACGCCGGTGCAGATTGGCAATCCGGTGCCGGGTCTGCCGGGTGTCGCCCCCGACAAGAACGGCAAGGACAATAAAGACAGCACCCAGTCGCAGACGATGACGGCGAAGGTGACGAACGACGCCGTTGCCTTTATCCGCAGTCTTGCCGAACTGCGCGGACGCAACGCCGAGTGGGCCGAAAAGGCTGTCCGCGAGGCAGCCAGCCTTTCCGCCGGCGCCGCGTTGCAAGCGAATGTCATCGAACTCATCGCGCGCAATCCGGCTGAACTGCTCACGCTGATCGATGGTCGCGTCGTGGACGTTGCCGGTGGCGAGACGCGGCACCTGGCAACGAAGGACGCAACGATAGGGACGCTCGAACCCGGATGGATTTCGCGATTTCTGTCGGTGATCACCGATCCCAACGTTGCCTTCATTCTTTTGCTGGTCGGCATCTACGGGCTGTTCTTCGAGTTCACGTCGCCCGGCGCTGTCGCGCCCGGGGTGATCGGCACGATCTGTCTGCTGCTCGGTCTCTATGCCCTCAACTTGCTGCCGATCAACTATGCCGGCCTTGCGCTCATGCTGCTGGGGATGGCGCTTCTGATCATCGAAGCCTTCAACCCGACCGTGGTTCTCGGCTCCGGCGGCATCATCGCCTTCTTGCTCGGAGCGGTCATGCTGTTCAAGGTCGAATCCCCTGAATACCGGCTGTCATGGACGGTCGTGGGTATCGCGGCGGCCATGTTCATCGGCCTGATTCTCGTAGTCCTCGGCTCGCTTCGGCGCGCCCGCAAAGGCCCTGCACGGGTCGGCGCACAAGCGATGCACGGCCAGTCCGCCCAGGTCCTCGACTGGTCCGACGTTGAAGGCCACGTCTTCACGCAGGGTGAGCGCTGGCAAGCCCGCGGCGTCGAAGCCTTCAAGCCTGGAGAGACGGTCGAGGTGACCAACATCACGGATCTGACGCTGGTGGTGCGTCGCCGGCCGGCCCTGACCGCCGGCGAAGGAGGTGTGCGATGATGCTCGATTATGTAACCTATATGCTGCTCGCGATTATCGTGATCGTATTTTTCTCATCGGCCATTCGCATCCTGCGCGAATACGAACGCGGCATCGTCTTCACGCTCGGTCGCTTCACTGGTGTGAAGGGTCCCGGCCTCATCATTCTGATCCCGTTCGTGCAACAGATGGTGAAGGCCGATCTTAGGGTGATGGTGCAGGACGTGCCGCCGCAGGATGTGATTTCCCGCGACAACGTCTCCGTCAAGGTGAACGCCGTTCTCTACTTCCGTATCGTTGATCCCGAACGAGCGATCATCAAGGTCGGAAATTACATGGCCGCGACCAGCCAGCTCGCACAGACCACACTGCGCTCGGTGCTCGGCAAACATGAATTGGATGAGATGCTCGCAGAACGGGACAAACTCAACGCCGACATTCAGGAGATCCTTGATCAGCAAACCGACGCTTGGGGCATCAAGGTCACCAACATAGAAATCAAGGATATCGACCTCAATGAAAACATGGTGCGCGCCATCGCCAAGCAGGCCGAGGCGGAGCGGCTGCGGCGCGCGAAGGTGATCAATGCACTGGGCGAACAGCAAGCCGCAGAAAAGCTTGTCGAGGCCGGCCGGATACTCGCACAAGAGCCGCAGGCGATGCAGTTGCGTTATTTCTCGGCACTGCACGACATTGCAGGTGAACGATCCTCGACAGTGGTGTTTCCGCTGCCAATGGATCTGCTCCGCCATCTCACGCCGCGGCCGGACGGAACACCCTGACTTGACCATTCCGTGAAATGGCGCCCCCTTGGCCTGCCCCGATCAAGCGCCCGCCAAGACGCTTAGTTCCCCTGCCTCATACTTTTCATCGTGCCGCCTTGCTATGGTCAAAGCACGATGCCTCCCTGTGCACGCAGATTGGCCGGAATATCCGCTGCGCATCGCACCTCGCACAATCACGGAGCGCCAATGCAATTCAAATTGCAACACGCTGACTCGCAAACCGACGATCCGCACGATGTCATCGTGGCGCAGCTCCGCGACTTGGCACCGCGTCTCGCGCACGATCCGTCTGAGATCGGCGTCACGCCTGCGGCGTCGCTGGAACCGGCCAGCGAGCCGTCGCTCCGCGCCGCGCCGTTGAACGACAACAGCGGCGACATCCGCAATCTGACACCGCGCGCGCGGTCCGGTCGTGGCGTCATGCTGCTGATCGTCTGCGCAGGCATTGCCGCAACGGTGGCCTGGCATTCCTATGGTGAGGAAGCGAAGCAGAGGCTTTCGCACCTTGTGCCGCAGCTTTTCCCAGGCGCGCCGGCTCCGACGCAAAGCGCCAACGCCGCCGACCCGCAGAGTGCTGCACCTCAGCCAGCGACCGACCCAGCGCCCGCGCAAGAGGCCGCCGCGGCACCCGCAACACCAACGCAACCTGCGACGGCTCCGGCCGCGGCGGAGGCTTCTTCGACGCAGACAACGCTGCCTCCCGAAGCTGCGCAGTCGATTGAAACAATGGCGCGCGAAATCGCTTCATTGAAGCAGACAGTAGAGCAACTGCAGGCTGGTCAGCAGCAACTGGGCCGCGATGTCGCGAAAGTCACAGAGCATGAGGCGCGCCGCAAGCTCACCGCGCAGGCCGCGAAGCCAACCCCGCCGCCGCGACCGCAGCGCGCGTTAACACCCGGTGCGCCTCCGCGTACCCTTGGTACCCTTGCACCCTATTCGCCACCACCGGCCACTTCGCAAGGGCAGACCTATCCGCAAGGCGCCGCCCAACGCGACGCCTACATCCCGCCACCTGCGCCCACGCAACTTCCGCCGCAGCCCGGCGACACCAGCGCCCCCCGGCCGCCAATGCCGCTGCGATAATTGGTCATTGCGAGCGAAGCGGACAATTCAACGCGGCGCGGCTTTCGCGGCAGCTTGATGATCATCCATGGGTGCCAGGGCAGCGCCGTCGACGCATGGGCCACAATCTCCACAGATCGTGCTCAAGCGATTCTTTCGGCCCAGGATGAGACCGCCGCTCCAAGAGTCTTTAAATGATCGGCTGCCGAAAACCCCGATACGCTCTTTCGCGGCTTCAAGTCGTGATCGCCGTCCTCCAGCCAGAGGATTTCGATCTTCCTCGACAGCGCATACGATGAGACCTCCTCCCGCGTGCCGAACGAGTCTCGTGTTCCCTGAACGATGAGCGTCGGGGTTTCGATCTTCGCGAGATGCTCCGTGCGCAACTGCTCGGGTTTACCCTGCAGGTGGAACGGATAGCCAAGACAAAGAAGGCCTGCGATCCTGCGAGACGCATAGAGCTCATCGGCAACCATGCTTGCGACGCGGCCGCCCATGGATTTCCCACCGATAATGAGCGGCCCTTTCACGTCGAGCGCATCGATTGCGGCGATGTATTCCGGCTTGAGCTTATCCGCACGCGGTGGCGGCTTTCGACCAGCCGAGGTCCGACGGCTCGCCATATAGCCGAATTCGAAACGCGCGACGCGAAAGCCGGCCACCGCTAGAGTTCTGGCACTTGCTGTCATTGCGGATGAATCCATCGCCGCGCCGGCGCCATGCGCAAGAAGAATAGTCATTCTGGCCTGCTCGGGCCCGTCGATCAGGAACATGATCGCCTTCCTGCTGATCAGCATTGTTCAGAAGAACGGTATCATGCTGGGCGATTCCGCGCTCGAAGCCGAATCGAACCCGACCACACCCTTCGCTAACGAGCGGCGCGAGCCGGTTCCGCTTTGCCCGCATCGAGGGGGCGTTCAGCCTCGGCGAGGCCGCTCGCCTTTTCGCGAAGCTCTCGCTTGAGAACCTTGCCGAGCGAATTGCGCGGAAGTTCGTCAACAATGAAGACGTACTTCGGCTTCTTGTAACCCGCGACGAGACCCCGCACCTGTTCGACGATAGATTCCGGCGTGGGTTTGCGCCCAGGCGCTGGTTCGATAAAGGCGGCAACAGCCTCACCATAAATCGCATCCGGCACCCCGACCACTGCGGCATCGGCCACATCGGGATTTGCGATCAAGGCCTGCTCGACTTCCTTGGTATAGATGTTGAAGCCGCCGCTCAGGACCATGTCCTTCTTGCGGTCCACGATATAGAGATAGCCGTCATCGTCTGCCTTTGCCACGTCGCCGGTGCGTATCCAGCCGTCGACGATGGCTTGGGCGGTGTCATCCGGCCGGTTGTAGTAACCGCGCATCACCGAGTAGCGGCCGGGCTCACCGACACGAACCAGAAGCTCGCCGGCCTCACCCGTTTTCACCGCGTTGCCGGCATCGTCCACAATCTGCACTTCCACGCCCGGCGTCGGCCGACCGATCGAGGCGGCGTGGTCAAACTGCTCTTCATGGGACAGGGATGTCACGCCGCCGACTTCGGTCATGGCGAAAAACGACACCAGCCGTACATCCGGGAGAAGCGCGAGGAACTTGCGTTTGAGTTCGACCGGGAAGGCTTCCCCGGTTACGACGATCCGCCGCAGCGACGCGCACCTGGACGGGTCTGCCTCGATCTCCGGCAGCATCATCCGGCACACCGTCGGCACCATCCCCAGCACTGTGATCTTTTCGCGCGCGATGGTCTCGACGGTCTGGCGCGGATCGAACTTCTTCATCACCACCAGCGTGCCGCCGAGCGTCATGGAATTCGAGAGCCGCGCGAAACCCGTACGATGCGCCAGCGGCGTCGTGACGAGATAGTGATCATCACGCGAGATGCCCCACTCCACCGCATTGATGAAACAATGCTGGGTGATGATGTTGGCGTGGGTGATGATCGCACCCTTTGGCTTTCCCGTCGTTCCCGACGTATACATGATGACGGCATCGTCGGAGTTCACGGACAGCGCCGGCAGCGGCACAATGCTGGACTTGCGCAGGCTGTCATAGTCAATGGCGCCCTCTGCCCCCTTTCCGACCGCAATCCACACGGCGTCGGGATTGGCATCGAGAACGTCCTTGATGGAATCGCCCGGACCTTCGAATGCGATCGCCGACGGCCGGCTATCGGAACAGATATGCGCCAATTCGTGGGGAGTGAGACGCGTCGTCACAGGGACGACGATGGCACCAAGCGAAAATGCCGCATAGAACAGTTCGACAATCTCTACGCCGTTGTTGAGAAAGAGCACGATGCGGTCGCCCGCACCGAGCCCCTGCTCCTTCAGTCCGCTGGCCACACGGGCAATCCGCTGCTCAAGATCGCGGTAGGAGATGCGCTCGTCCTCGCAAACGAGCGCGATCTTGTCGGGATAACGGACGGCCTGCGCGCGCAGGACGGTTTCCATCCTCATATCACTTGATCCTAAGCGAGCTTGAACGCGGGATAGTTTACATCATCGGCGAGATGATCCCACGCCACCTCGACGCGCTGCCCGATCGCCACCTTGTCCGGATCAGCACCGATCACGTTGCCGAGAATGCGAACACCCTCGTCAAGCTCCACCGTCGCAACGGACAGCGGAAGCCGGCCGTCGAGACCTGGACCCGGGACGCGGATCACGGTGCAGGCGTAGATCGTGCCCTTGCCCGAGACCTCGCGCCATTCGATATTGCGGCTGCCGGTATAGATGCTGACCGGACGCGGATAGTGCTGAAACTTTCCGGTGTCCTTGCAGTACTGCAGAACCAGCTTGCCTTGTTTGGCGCCGTCCCAGAAGGCCTGGGTATCAACATAGACCGATGGTTTTGGGACAGGACGTCCCGCCTTTTCTTCTGCCATTGTCAGGCCTCCAGAATCATTGCGGCGCTGGTGCCCCAGTTCCGCGCATAGGGGATGACGCCGATGCCCGTAATCAGCGCGTTCTTCGGATTGCTCACCTGACGGCCACCGCCTTCGCCGAACATCTGTCGCACGGCTTCCGCGAGATTGAGTCCGCCGCTCGCGAGGCCCGGCTGACCGGCCGAAATCTGTCCGCCGCCGGTGTTCAGCGGCAGCGTGCCCTTGAACGAAAGGTCCGTGTCGAGAGTGTAATCGCTACCCTGCCCGCGCTTGCAGAAGCCGAAGTCTTCGAACTTCATCATCACGGCGATGGTGAAGTCGTCATAGGGCTGGAACATGCGAATGTCTTTCGCCGTCAGACCGGACTGTTTGTAGACCTTCGGCGCAATCTTCGAGAACCCGGTCTCCGTGATATCCGGGCAGGACTGATTGCCGTTGACGTTGGTGATCTCGGCATAGGCCGTCGGATACACCATCTTCTTGATGCCAAGGCTCTTGGCCTTCGCCTCGCTCATCACGAGAAAAGCGTTCGCACCGTCGCAGAACATCACGCAATCGAGCAGACGCAGCGGATCGGCGATGACACGGGACTTGTTGTAGTCGTCCATCGTGATCGGGGTCTTGAACTTGCCGTAGGCATTCTCGTTGTGGAGAGCATGTTCGCGCTGCGTGATGGCGATCTTGCCGAGCGCTTCCGGCTTGATCCCGTATTGATGCTGATAGCGGCTCATGAGCAGACCGAACGTCGCCGGCGGTCCCTGCACGCCCGGCGGGTCCTGGAATTCCGAGCGATACGCGCCGTAATTCGCACGCCACGAGGTGCTCGGAGCATCTGCCGAGAGCACGACCACCACTTCGCACAATCCGTCGCGAATTGCCGATGCTGCGCGGGCGACACCGCCCGTCGCCGAACAACCGCCCGTGCCGCCATAGTTCAACCAGTTCGGCGTGAGCCCGAGGGCTTCGGTCATATACACCGCGAAGAACGGGTTCGGCGCTTCGCTGAGCGGACAGGTCACCGCCAAACCGTCAATGACGTCCTTTTCGATGCCGGTTGCTTCCAGCAGCTTCGCCAGCGCTTCGCCGCCGAGATCATAGGCGCTGCGGCCTGACTTGAAGTTGATCGCCGTTTCCGAATAGCCGGCGATCACGATATCGCGTTTTTTTGTCATGTTTATTCTCCGCGGAACGCTGGTGACCGCTTTTCGCGGAAGGCCTTCAGGCCTTCGTCGCGGTCTTTTGTGAAGTAAAGCAGGAAGGAGGCGTCGCCTTCGGCCTCAAAGCCGTCCGGAAGCGACATGTCGACGCCACGGTCGATGACGGATTTCGTCATCATGACCGAGATCGGCGCATTCTCGCTGATGCTCTGGGCAATCTCACGGGCCTTGTCGAGCGCCTTGCCCTGCTCAGTGACATGATTGACGATCCGGTAACGCTCCGCCTCCGAGGCCGTGATACGCCGTCCGGTCCACATCAGCTCCTTGGCAAGCGGCTTGCCGATCAGGCGCGGCAATGTTTGCGTTCCGCCGCCGCCGGGCATCATGCCAAGCTTGATTTCGGGAAGCCCGAACTTCGCATTCGCGCCGGCGACGATGATATCACCCACGAGCGCGAGCTCGAGGCCGCCGCCTAGGGCAAACCCTTCGATCGCGGCGATCAGCGGCTTGGTGAACGCGCCGATTTCGCGGAACAGGCGATTCACTTTCCGGTTGCGCTTGCGGAAGCGATAGAAGTCGAAATAGCCGTTTTCCTGAATCTGAAATTCGCTGGTGTCGATGCCAGTGCAGAATGCCTTGTCGCTGCCGAGAAGAATGACCGCGCGAACATCGCGATCATGCTCGACCTCGTTCAGGATTCCGAGAATTTCCTCGGCGGTCTGCTCGCGCAACGAATTCAGCTTCTCGGGGCGGTTGATCGTGATTTCGATCCACCCCTTCTCGCGTTTCAGAATAACATCTTGATAGTCCATGGAACTCGGTCTCCGTTACTTTCTCTTGTCTTCTGTTTCAGAAATTTAATGTTCGGTGCCACCGTCGCCGCCCATGGCGGCGGCGATCTGGGCATGAAGCTCAGCAATCTTTCTTGAATCAGCTCGCGCGGCGTCATCGATCCGGACTTCCAGCGCAATCTTCGCTGGAGAACTGAGAACGATGGCGCGATCGGCCATTTCCAATGCGTCGTCGATGCGATGGGTGATCAGCAGACAGGTTTTCTGGAACTCCCGTGCGATCTGATAGAAATCGCGGCGCAGCGTTCCTGATGTGACGTGATCGAGCTGACTGAACGACTCGTCGAGGAAGACGATCTCCGGATCGATCGCGAGTGCGCGCGCGAGCGAGACACGCTGGCGCATACCCCCAGACAGCTCATGGATATACTTGTCATCCGCCCCATCGAGACGCACACGCCGGAGCCACTCCCTGGCGCGCGCACGCGCCTCGCTCTTCGGCTTGCCGAGAATGAGTAGTCCGAGTTCGGCGTTTTCGACAGCCGTACGCCACGGAAGCAGGCGATCCGTCTGAAAACTGACGGACAGTCGGCCTTTCAACTCCTTGAACGAGTTGTAGGGATCCACACCCGCCACGCGAACCGAACCCTGGTTAGGCGACGTGGTGCCCATGATAAGGTTGAGCACGGTGCTCTTGCCCGCGCCGGTCTGGCCCAACAGAACGACGATCTCGCCGCGCTGAACATTCAGCGACAGGTTGTCGACCGCGAGATAGGAGCCGAACGTCTTGGTGACGCTCTGCACTTCGATAAGATTGTTCGTCATCGGACTGTCGCCTCCGCGCGCCAGCGCAATGCGAGTTTTTCAACTCCGTTTACGGCAGCCTGAAGCAGGAGATTGAGGATCACCAGGAAGAAGGTCCACGCCAGCACCTGATCGATACGGAATGTGGACTGTGCGAGATTCATTCGCGCACCGATGCCGACGGCGGATGCGACCAGCTCCGCGAAAATCACCATGCGGATCGCGTAGCCGATCACCGATTTCGTGGTCAGGAAGATGTAAGGCACGATGTGCGGCAGGATAAGATAACGCAGCACCTGCCAGCGTGATGGCCGGAAGCTTTCGATCATGTCGACGAAATCTTTCGGCAGTGCTCGCACACCTTCATAGATATTGAGGGCATAGAACGGCAGCAGGATCACCAGCAAAATAAAGAAGATTCGCGTTTCCGGATTTTTGAACCAAAACACCGCGATCAGCATCCAGGACAGCGCCGGAATTCCGGTATCGATCACCACGATGGCTTTGAGGTAAGGCCTAATCGACGGCAGCATGCCCATCGCCAAGCCGAGCAGAACCCCGACAGTCATCGCGATAGTGACCGCCACCGCAAGACGAACCAATGTCACGGCGACATGATACGGGTCGGTGAAGAAGAGTTCGCGCGCCGCATTCCAGACCGTCACCGGCGACGGCATGATATAATCCGGCACATACCGGCTGGTGACTTCCATCGCGATTAATAGCGCGATGACAACGACAGTCGTCGCAAAAAAATCTCGTCTGCCTTCCGGATTCCCACGAGGTCTTGCGACCATCGCAAGAGGCTTTACGATCTCCCGATCACCCGGGAGCGCTTTCCCGGGGACACCTTGCGCTTTCGAACCCGCTGACATTTCCGCCGCGCTCATGTCAGACCGCAAAGAATTTGTCGTCAACGGGCTTGGTCAGCAGCCCGTTACGCGCGAGGAATTCACTGGCCTTGATTACCGACATGCGCGACGCTTCATCCGTCATCGGCCGGAACCTGAACGAAAGACGTTTCGATCCCATGGCTTCCTTCAAAATATCACTGGGAACGCCCGTCTTCTCGCCAAACAGATCAACAGCCTTTGCAGTATCTGCGTTGATGCCGCTGAGACACTCTTCGAAAACCTTGCTGACCTTGGCAACGATCCCGGGATTCTTGTCGATGAGTTCCTGCCGGATACCGATGCCAAAGTAAGGCAGATCACCCTCGCCGATCTTGTGGTAGGCGTCGCCCGCCTTGAAGATCACGCGCAGGTCCGGCTTCTTGACGAGTCCCGTGGTGATGTTCGGCTCCCACGACAAAGCGGCGTCAGCTCGGTCCGCCATCACCAGCGTTACGGAGGCAGCCGGATTGTCGACGTTCTGAATGGTCGCATCCTTCTCGATGTCGATGCCGTTCGCTTCCTTGATGAGTGCGCGCACCATGCGATAGGTGCCGGTGGATTGAAGTGCAGCGACCGTTTTGCCCTTGAGCTGCGCCACGTCGCTCACGCCGTTCTTCGGCGCGAGCAGCGCGATCATGTTCGCATCGGTGATGGTGCAGAGATACTTGATCGGAACACCGGCCTGATGACGCGCGGCAAACGTATCCCAGCTGCCGATGCAGACATCGTAGTTGCCCGCAACGAAATCGTTGTAGTAGGTCGAGACCGCCGTATAGGGCGCAGGGTCTGGCAAGCTCAGGCCGTTCTTCTGCCCGAGCTTGTTTGCGAGAATGTATTGAACGGGCAGCACGGTGAAGCCCGGTTGCAGCGCCGCCCATCTTACGGGACTCGCGGTCGCTGCAAGCGCCGTGCGGATGCTCGGCGAGACCATCAGGGACGCGGCCCCCGATGCGGCGACAAAACCTCGTCGTGTGAACTTTGCCATCACGTTTCCTCCCCGGTTTCGCGCGTCTGATTGCGCGCATTTTTGAGAGATCCTGGCGCCCGCGTCGCAGCGAGCGCAGAGCCTCTCCTTCGTTGAAAATCACTCTAACCTTGCCAAAGCCGGGACGGTGGCGCATTTTCCACCCCCATTCGTTCCAAATATGAGACATTTTGGCGCGGTAAGACCGTACAGGCGCCTGACCGTCCAACCGACGAAAGACGCCGCGCGATGACCCGAAAACTCGATCTGAACGCCCTGCTCCTCTTCTTCGAGGTCACCAACGCCGGGAGCATCAGCGCGGCGGCCAAGAAACTCGGCATTCCGAAGTCGACCATCAGCCGCAAGATCCAGTTCCTTGAGGATCAAACCGGCGCAGTGCTGTTCAGGAAGGGAAGCCGCAAGCTGGCCACTACGGATATCGGTCAGGCGCTGTACGAGCATTGCGAGCGGATCGCAGCCGAGATCGAAGAAGCGGGCCTCGGCACGGCGCGCATGCAAACCGAGCTGCGCGGCACGCTGCGCGTGAGCATGCCTGTGGACTTCGGCATCGGATGGCTCAGCCGCGCCATCGCGGCTTTCGCGGTCAGCTACCCGGACATCCATGTGGTGATCGACGCCAACAGCCGATGGGTCGATGTCACCGTCGAGCCTTACGATGTGGCCGTGCAGCTCGGTCCGTTGCCCAAGACGCAGAGCGGCACACGGCGTCTGGCAAGCATCACGCGCGGCGTCTACGCCAGTCCGCAGTTTCTCGACCGTATGGGAACGCCGGTCAACGTCGAGGACTTCGGCAGGTTCGACTGCATCGTGACTGAACATCAACGTGCCGAAGGCGTCTGGAATTTCCGCAGCGAGCTTGGCGCCAAGGTCATCAGTGTGGCCGGGCGCGTCACCGTCAATCACATCGGTATCGCACGCGAACTCGTGATCGGCGGAGTCGGTCTCGGCATCCTTCCGAACATCATGTGCCAGAACGATGTGAGGACGAAACGGCTCACCCGCGTGTTGACCGACTGGGAAAGCCCTGCCCTCGAAGTCTCCGCGACCTTCCCCGGCAAGCGAAAGGAATCGCGGCGACTGCGCACCTTTCTCGACTTCATGGAACAGAAACTGAAGATCGAAGGCGATACGCCGGCACAAGCGGTCGCTGTCAGCCGGCAGGCCGGAGCGTGATTGGCGCGCGTATCGTGTCTGCCTGAGCAGCATCGGCCTCGTTATGTTGTCAGAGATGCATCAAGGTTCTTTTGGTAATCCTGGTCGCGGACGTTTCCGTAGCCGTCCCGCAGTGTGCCGGCCGCGATATCGCCGTTGCAGGCGGTGTTCATGCCTACACCGTTCCGCAATTCTGAAAGACGTGCTTGATCTCGATGAAATCGATCAGCGCATCGTATCCGTGCAATCTGCCGAGCCCGCTGCGGCGATAGCCGCCCGTCTCCGCTTCCGCGAACAGCTTGTTATGATCGTTGATCCAGACCGTTCCGTTGCGCAGCGCGCGTGCGACCCGCATGGCGCGAGCGCCATCGTTGGTCCATACGCTTGCGGACAGCCCATATTCGCTGTGGTTGGCGCGCGCGACAGCCTCCTTCTCATCCTCGAATTTTTCGATAACCACGAGAGGGCCGAAGATCTCTTCCTGAACGAAGAATGCGGACGTGTCGCGGTGCGCGACCAACGTGGGGCCTATAAAGAAGCCCTTAGTGAGATCGCCGGTGGCACGTTCGCCGCGTAACACCACTTCGTCTGCGGCTTCCATCGATTCCGCGATTCGTCTGGATACGGCGGCGAACGCTTGCGCATCGATCAGAGGCCCGATATCGGCTCCGGCAACCGCGCCCGGCGCAATTTTAAGTCCCGCAAGCGCGGCCTTGAGCGCCGACTTCATCTCCGCATACCGCGAGGCATGCACGAGCACGCGCCGCGCGGCGGTACATTGCTGCCCGGAGATGATCGTCGCGGCCGCGGCGAGCTTCGGCGCGATCTCGGCAACGTTCGCATCCTCGAACACAAGGCAGGCTGACTTGCCGCCCAGCTCGAGGGACAGTTTCTTCATCGTTGGCGCAGCCGCAGCCATGATGCGCTGGCCGGTGGCATTCGAGCCGGTAAAGCTGATGACATCGACTTCCGGAGACGCGACCAGATGCGCCGCAACTTCATGCCCTTGTTCGCTCACGAGATTGACGACGCCTTTCGGCAATCCATCGGCTTCATGAAGACACTTGATGATCTCGGCCGTAATCAGAGCTGTTTGCGGCGCTGGCTTGATGACCACCGTGCATCCCGCCGCCAGAGCAGGCGTCAATGAGCGGATCAGCAGGATAGCCGGCGCATTCCACGGGATGATGAGACCGGCAACTCCCGCCGGCTCCTTGAGCAAGGTGGAAAATGTACCGGGCTCGACCTCGAAGACATGGCCGGGGATATAACGTGTAAGGCCTGCGTAATAGCGTATCTCCGAAACAGAACCCGCGATCTCGCCGCGCGATTGCGCGAGCGGTTTGCCGTTCTCCAGCGTCAGCAGTCGAGCCAGTTCATCGCTGCGACGCTCCATCAGATCGGCCCAGCGGAGCATTACGGTCTGGCGCAGTCGCGGATTCTGCGCCCACTCCGGTCGTTCGAATGCCGTTCTCGCGGCGGCCACGGCAGCCTGCGCATCAGCGGTGCCGCTCCTGCTGTAACTGCCAATGACGTCTTGATTCGAGGGGTCGATGCTGTTTGCGGATCCGCCCGAGAAGGCTGGCTGCCAGCGGCCATCGATCAGGTTTTGTGCATGAAGCGACATGGCGAAACGAATCCTGCAGGAATGAGGCACGGCGGCGAACCGCCGCGCCGAAGATTGCGAAACTCGTCGATCCGCACCTTGCGGACGCGGCTTAGCGGCCGGTGAATTTCGGCGCGCGTTTGCCGTTGAAGGCCTCGACGCCTTCCTTGAAGTCGTCGGATTGCCGCAACCGGCTGTAACAATGGCCTTCGAGCTCGATCGCAATGGCCAGCGTCGAGTCTTCGGTATCATTGAGAAGCTTCTTCGCGGTGCGCTGGGCAAGCGGCGAGAAGGTGCGCAATTCATCCACCAGCTTGTCGGTCGCCTTTTCGAGATCGGCATCCGGCACGCATTCCGTGGCGATGCCCCACTCCTGCGCCTGCTTGCCGGGAATGCGCTTTGAGCGCATCACGATGTCCTTTGTGCGCGTGATACCGATCATCTTCTGCAGTCGGGCCGAACCGCCGGACCCCGGAATCTGGCCGAGCTTCTGTTCCGGAAGCGCGTAGAACGCGGTCTCGGACACCAGACGGAAGTCGCAGGCCAGCGACAGTTCGAAGCCGACACCGAAGCAATAACCGCGGTTCGCGACGATCACCGGCTTGGCGCAACGCGCCGGCGCGGCAATGTTCCAGGCGAGCTTCGAGACATGCTCCGGCGTCGCCTCCATAAACCCGCCGATATTGCCACCGCTCGAGAAATGCTCACCCACGGCACGGATCACGATCACACGCACGCGTGCATCTTCATCCAGCGTTTCGAACACCAGCCGAAGCTGGTCTCGCTGCGGCATGGTGACGATGTTGTAGGGTGGCCGGTTGAGAATGATGTCAGCGCGCTCATGGGCTTCATCGATCTCCACCTGAAAGCCGTCGAGCTTTCCGAGACGCGGGTCAACAAACGAATAAGGGGATGGCATGGGGTTACTTCCTTCTGTTGGAAACTAAAAATCAAGCCGCGCTGGGCGGCGGAGACCGTTCGAGATCATATTCGCCTGCAACGAGCAGTCTGCGCAGCAGCTTCCCGACCGGCGATTTTGGAATGTCGTCGACAAATACGAATCGTCGCGGGCGCTTGAAGTTCGCAAGACCCGAGATTTGGCAGAACTGTTCGAGGTCTTTCTCCGTCACCTGCGCATTTCGCTTCACGAAAGCGGCGACGATTTTTCCCCACTTTTCATCCGGCAGGCCCACAACCGCGACCTCGGACACCGCCGGATGAAGCGACAGGCAGCTTTCGATCTCGACAGGCGATACGTTTTCGCCGCCGGTAATGATCATGTCGTCGACACGGCCGGTCACAAATAGATCGCCATCCTTGTCCATGAAGCCCGTGTCGCCTGTGAAGTACCAACCCTCGCGCAACGACTTTGCATCCGCGTCGGGACGGTGCCAGTAACCCTCGAAAGCCTCATCGCTGGCGAGCAACGCGATGATTTCACCTTCTTCGTCAATGTCCGCCAGATCGCTGACAGACTTTGCATTCAGCTTCACCACCCGGATATGCTGATTGATTCCGGCTTTTCCCGCAGAGCCAGGCTTGGCAATAGCCTTCTGGTCGATGGTGAAGGTGTAAACTTCGGAGCTGCCGTAGTGATTGACAAAAAGGTCCGGCTTAAAGTGCTCGTCGAGCTTCTTGAGCAAACCGTCCGTCATCGATGCACCCGCAAAGCCGAGCTTGCGCACTGTCGAGACGTCGGTTCTTGCAAACGACTCGTGATGGACGAGATCGTGATAGAGCGTCGGCACGAGATAGAGATTGTCGATTTTCTCGACCTCAATAAGCTTGAGCGCCTGAAGCGCGTCATAGCGCGGAAGGCACACAAACGTGCCACCGATCAGGGACATCGAGATCAGCGAGCGAACGCCCATGGTGTGATACAGCGGCATGACGCCAAGCGTCCGCTCGCCTCGGCGGTACAGATTCTGGGCCACATGAGCGACGCCGGCTGCTCGTTCCGCACGATGGCGGCGCGGCACGCCTTTCGGCTTCGACGTCGTACCGGACGTATACAGCATGATCGACCAGGCATCCGCGCTCACGCGCTGCGTCACGTCCGGCACATCGCCGGCGATCATGCTTTCGAACGAGATCGCATTCTGATCCGTCGTAGCGGCATCGACAGAAATGCATCGAAGCCGCCGCGCCATTTTCGAATCCCGAACGGCGTCTGCTGAAACGTCCTGATAGACGATCGCGCAGGATTCCGAATTCTCGACGCAATAATCGACTTCGTCGGCCTTTGCGCGCCAGTTGATCGGAGTGATGACGATACCCGCCAATTGGCAGGCCCAATGGATGGTCGCGGCTTCCCAGCGGTTCTGCAGCACCGTGACAAGATGATCGCCAGGCTTCAGCCCGATCCGGTCGAATGACATGACGAGCGCCGAAATGCGGCTGTACCATTCGCGATAGGTCAAACGCAGGCTGCCATCGATGACGGCAACGACATCGGGATCGCGCGCCACGCTGGCTATGAAGCTGCTTCCGAGATCAAGCATCTGCTTTCTCGCTCCTTGATTGATTTGCGAGTTCGTCCGCGGCTTCGAGCGCGGCCCTGATGATTGGCGTGTAGCCCGTACAGCGGCATAGATGGCCGCTGAGGACGTCGCGGATTTCACTCTCGCTGGGTGATGGATGGTCACGCAGGAAATGATCCAGCGACATGAGGATGCCAGCCGTGCAGAAGCCACACTGCAAAGCATGGTTTCGTCGGAAGGCGGCCTGCAGAATGCCGAGCCGGTCTATCGCCGGTGCGAGACCTTCGACGGTTCGCAAGTCACAGCCGTCGATCTGGACGGCCAATGTGAGGCACGCACGCCCGAGCATGCCGTCGATCTCGATCGTACAGGCGCCGCAGACGCCGTGTTCGCAGCCCACATGCGTACCCGTGGCGCCGATCTGATGACGCAAAAAATCCGTCAGTAGCATGCGAGGCTCCGCCTCGCCTTCGACGGGCTTGCCGTTGAGCGTGAACCGGATTGTATGACGCGCGGTCGCCGACAGGCCGGTCATTGCAGTACCTCCCGCACCAGATCACGGCCGATGCTGCGTACGAGATCGCGCCGATAGCGCGCGGTGGCATGAACGTCGTCGCGGGCTTCAAGTTCATAGGCAAATGCATTCAGGGCATCGTCGAGGGCGCTGCCTTCCAGACGCGGCCAATCCCGCGCCGTCGGCACATCGGCGACGCCGCCAACCGAGAGACGCACGCCATCCTTCGTTGCGACGGCCGCGCAGGCCACGATGGCGAAATCGCCGTGGCGGCGCGCCACCTCTCGGAATGCACATCGCGCTGTGCCGGAGGGAAACGAGACAGCTTCGATCAGTTCGTCGTTGGCCTTTCCAGTGGCCATCATTCCCGCGAAAAAATCCCTGGCGGAAAGACGCCGGCGCTTCTTGCTGCTGCGCAAATGAACTTCACCGCCAAGCGCGATCAGCATCAGAGGCAATTCGGCACTGGGATCGGCATGCGCGATCGAACCGCAAACGGTCCCCCGGCTGCGGGTTTGAACGTGACCCGTCCACGGCAGTGCGAGCGAGATCAACGGCAATGTCTTGGCGAGATCAGGCCACGCCAGCAGTTTGGCCTGACGAACACCGGCACCGATCGTCACGGTCCCCGACTTGACCTCGATGCGGTCGAGTTCCTGCAATCGCATGATGTCAATCAGGATCTTCGGCTTGGCGAGACGCATGTTCAGCATCGGCATCAGCGACTGGCCGCCCGCAATGATCCGCGCGTCGCCACCGTTCCTGGCAAGCGTATCGAGCACTTCACCGAGCGCTTCGGCGCGAATGTAATCGAAGGCTGCCGGCTTCATGATCCGATCCCGATCAAACGTTTGAGCCGCGCGGCAAGCGATAGTCCGCTGCCCTCTGAGCCGCCGCCGCCAGCCTGACGGGCCAGAGCCGAGAAGAATTGTCCGATAATGACTTTCGTGGCGCCGTCCAGCAGACGGCCGCCGATACTGGCGACCTTGCCGCCGATCGCTGCGTCGTAGACGTAGTGCATGGTCGTGCCGCCACTGCCGTCAGGCGTGAGCGTGATGCGGCCTTCACCTCCGCCGAATCCGAGCGCACCCTCGGCAGAGCCGCTCAACGTGACCGCGCGGGGCGGATCAAGGTCCGACAGCTTCACATTGGCGCGGTAGCGGCCGGTTACAGGCCCTATCCCGAGCGTCACATCCGCGCGGAAATGTGTGTCAGAGACTTTCTCGACACTCTGGCATCCGGGAACCACGGCCTTGAGCGTTTCGGGATCGAGCAGCATGTTCCAGACGCGCTCAGGCGGCACATTCACACTCGCACTTCCTTCGCCCCGCAGGCGGCGGTCATTGCTGCCGGACTTGGGCGCACTCGACGACCGGCCCGCGGGCGCACTCGGCTCGGCTCCGCGCACGAGTTCAGCCAGCCTCGCGGGGACCAGCGGCAATATGAGATCCTTCACATCGAGCGCATCCGCGACCGCATTAGCGATGCAGACCGGCGTCGACATGCAATTACCCTCGCCAACACCCTTTGAGCCGAGCGGCGTAAACGGCGATGGCGTCTCCATGTGGAGAATGACTGGCTCGGGAACCTCTGTCGTGGTGGGCAACAGATAGTCCGCCAGCGTGCCGGTCAGATAACTCCCGTCGGGGCCGTAGGCATACTCCTCATACAGCGCGGCACCCAACGCCTGCACAAAGCCGCCGCGGATTTGTCCATCCACCATTCCGGGATGCAGAATGGTGCCGCAGTCGTGCATCGTCACGTAGCGATCGATACGCGTTTCGAGGGTCGTGCGGTCGATCTCGACGCCACAAAAATCAAAGATGAAGCCGTGGCACAGAGATGAGTTGATGAGATCGTGGTCGTCCGGCGGCGTCAGTTCGGGCGGCGTCCAGAACACTGTCTCGCGAATGGTGTCACCGACATCATCCGGCAGCGAACCGGGCGACCAGTGGCTGAGCGCTGCGAGGCGTGAGAATGAGATCTTGTTTTCCGGATTGTGCTTCGAGCCGACGCTCCCGCCCACAAATACGATATCCGATACATCCACATTGAGTTGACTCGCGGCAATGCGCGCCAGCTTCGCGGCAAGACGCTGCGCCGCCAGTTTCGCAGTGCCGGCGACCGCCGCTGCGAAGCGGCTCGCGTAATTGCCCGACGCAATCGACCAGGCATCCTTTGCGGTATCGATCTCGGTATTGACGCGAATGTCTTGCGGCAGAAGCCCGAACACGTCGGCGACCACCTGCGACAGCACCGTTCGATGCCCCTGCCCTTGCGGAACAGACGCGACGTGAATCGTCACACCGCCAACAGGATCGAGGCCAATGGTCGCAGTGGCCTGCGCTCCGTTCTTCGGGCCGGCCTTGCGGCGCTCCTCGGCCGTCAGCACCGTCGTGATGTAGCCCATGTTGGACACGCTGGGCTCGACCACCGCGGTGTAGCCGATACCGTAAAGACGCCCCTCCGCACGGGCCCGGTCACGCCGCGCCTTCAATTCGGCGAGTTTGCCATCGCGCGCGCCGCGAATGAGCGCCTCCTGGTAATCACCGGAATCGAGCAGCGCGCCCGTCGCAGTCCGATACGGAAATGCATCCGCCGGCACCAGATTCAACCGGATCACTTCAAGCGGATCGAGCCCAAGCTCGATCGCAATCCGGTGAAGAAGACGTTCCAGCGCGAAATAGACCTGGGGGCCGCCGAAGCCGCGGTTCAGTCCAGTCGGCGTCTTGTTGGTGACGACGACGCGGTTCCTTACGGCCACATGGCGAATGTTATAAGCACCGGTGAGATTGCCGTGCATGCGGTAGAGCGTTGCCGGCTCCGGCGCGCGCAAATGAGCGCCGCAGTCTTCGACCTGATCCCAGTCCAGCGCGAGAATCCTGCCCTCAGCCGTGACGGCGGCCGCGAGCGTCGTTGCGCGATTGGTGGCCGACACCGACGCGGTCAGATGCTCGAGCCGGTCCTCGATCCACTTGACTGGCCGGCCCACCATCCGCGAGGCCGCCGCAATGAGGACAATGTAAGGAAAGATGCCCTGCTTGACGCCGAAGCTGCCGCCGGAATCCGGCGGCGTCCGCAGGCGCAAACGATTACCCGGCACCTTGAGCGCGCGGGAAATCACCGCATGGATGCTGAACGGCCCCTGGAAATTGGCGAGGACATCAAACGCATTTTCCGCAGGGTCGTAGTCCGCGATCAATCCATAGGTTTCAATCGGCGTACAGGAATTACGCGGATACCTGATGTCGATGGAAATACGATGCGCTGCTTCGGCAAAGGCCCGCTCGGGATCGCCGTACCGAAAGCGCCTGTCACTGGCTACATTGCCCGAGAAACCGTCATGCAGCACCGGTGCATCTGGACGCAAGGCGACAAGCGGATCAATCACAGCGTGCCGGGCGCTGTACTGGACTTCGATGAGATCGATCGCATCCTCGGCCAGATAGCGGTCGGAAGCGACAACCACCGCAACGGGCTCGCCGACGTAGCGGACACGCCCTACCGCAATCGGCCAGCATTCGACCGGCGCTTTCACGCCAACCACAAGACTCGATGTCAGCTTCTTGATGTCTTCGCCGACGAGCACAGCGGCGACGCCCTTGGACTTCAGCGCGGCCGATACGTCGATCGCGACGATATCGGCGTGTGCATGAGGCGAACGCAGAATGGCGGCATGCAGCGTGCCAGGACGTGTGCCGAGGTCATCGACAAAGCGACCGCGCCCCATGAGCAGCGCGAAATCCTCGACACGTTCAATCGATCGACCGACCCATGGACGATTGAGTTCGACGTCCGCTGCGACGGGCTGCGTCATCCCGAAACTTGCTCCCGATCACGCTTGTTCAACCGCGCGTACAGGTGTTTTTCAGTGATAAAAGGGTGCAAGCCATACCGGCTCTTCTCACGACTTACCAAACCGTCTCATTTGGTGGACGGCTGTGCGTTGCAGCATCAGCTCGCAAGCCGCGAGACGGCGCGGAACTCGCGCGGCCCCACGCCGGCATGGTTGCGGAAGAAGCGCGTGAAGTGCGCGGGCTCCGCAAAACCAAGCTGTTCGCCGATCTCTCCGACGGCGGCGTCCTGATGGAGCACGGCATCATAGGCCTGCTCCATTCGCACGACATTGAGATAGACCCTCGGCGGCAGGCCGATCGATGACTCGAACAGCCGGAAGAAATGCGCGCGGGACAGGCCCGCTTCCTTGGCGAACTTGTCGATTTTGGTGGTTCGTCCGCCATCGGACCGCATCGCCTGGGCGGCCTTGCGGATCCGCCAGTCGTGCCCCTGTGTGCCCATATCCCTGATCGAGGCCGGAAAGCTGCGCCATGGCGTGAAGCGTTCGATCACGGCAATCATGAGATCGGAGAGCAGCGCTTCGTGGTCGGACACGCATTCGGGCCGCGCCATCATGTCTGCCGCAAGCGACATCGTGAGTTCACGGATACGCGGAGAAACCTCGCCGCTCGGGTTTCCAAAGAACCCGGGAGACCCGCTCGCGGCCCATCCCGGCCGGAACTCCATCAGCCACTTCGGTTCCACAAAGAGCGCCAGGATCAATGTGCGGGGGCGGCGCGGATCGTGGACGTAGGCATGCGGCTGCAAGCCATCGACCAGGACGGCGCTGGTATCCGTCAAAGGACACACACGATCGCCAACAGCGAACTGGGTATCGGCTCCTTCGACCTTCAGCAGAACGTGACAGTGCGGATGTGCATGTCGCACCAGCGAACAATCCATGTCCAGCAAGGCGACCCTGCCGAACACTCCATGTGCGATGCGTAATGCTGTCGACATTCGAGCCTCCCTGCTCAGGCGTTCGACTTCCAAGGGATCAGCCAGCGCTCGATTTCATCGAGCACGAATGAGAACACAAAACCAAGGATCGCGATAACAAGCAACCCCACATACATCGTGTCAACCGTCAGGACTTGCCACGCGTTCCAGATCATGAACCCGATACCGTCATTGGCGGCGACCATTTCGGAGATTGCGATGAGAATCAGCCCCATTCCCGCGGCGAGCTTGACCCCCGCCATGATCGAAGGGAGCGCTCCCGGCAACGCAATCGTCCGGAACACCTGCCAGCGGCTGGCGCGGAAATTATGGCCGACGTCGAGATAGATGCGGTCCAGATTGACCACGCCCACGACGGTGTTGATGACGATCGGATAAAACGCGCCGAGCGCGACCATCACGACCTTGGATGTTTCACCGAGACCGAAGATCAGCAGCACCAGCGGCAGAATCGCGCTTTTCGGGACCGGATAAGTCGCGGAGATCAAGGGGTCGATGGCCGCGCGCAGCGGGCGCGAAATACCCATGGCAAGACCGAGAAGCAGAGCCGGCACGCCGCCGAGCAACATCCCGAGCGCAAGCCGCCGCAAACTCGCCAGCGTATTCGTCACCAATTCACCGGACGCTAGCAACACGCCGACCTGATGCATGATGTTGCTCGGCGGCGGAAAGAACCTCACATCGATCAGGCCGAACCGCCCTGCAATCTCCCACGCCCCCAGCAGCGCAAGCGGCGTCGCTATCCCGACGATGCGTTCAAGTCCTTTCGATTCACCGCTCATCACAAATTGCCTTCCAGTTGGCGGGCGCGATTGACCTCCTCGCGAAGCTGCTCCCAGATATCGAAGACGAGTTCGCCATATTCAGGCTTTTGCCGCAGTTCGAGAACGTTCCGTGGCCGGCCGAACGGTACGTCGATGACAGTCTTCGCGTGTCCGGGGTTCGCGGTCATGACCATGATGCGATCTCCAAGGGTCACGGCCTCGTCAACGCTGTGCGTGATGAAGACGACCGTCTTCTTGGTCGCGTCCCAAATTCGCAACAGCTCCTCGTGCAGCAGCAGCTTGTTCTGTTCGTCGAGGGCCGAGAAGGGCTCATCCATCAGCAGTATCTCGGGATCGTTGGCGAATGCGCGAACGATCGAGACGCGCTGGCGCATACCGCCGGAAAGCTGGCTGGGATAGCGATCGCGGAAACGCCACAGACCGATCCGCTCCAGCCAAACGCGCACGGTATCTGCGACCTCGTTTTCCGGGACCCTGCGCATCCGCAGACCGTAGGCGGCATTGTCATAGACGGTCATCCACGGAAACAACGAGTCGCCTTGGAAGATCATCGAATTCGTGGGACGGGATGGATCGGATTGATGAACCGCGACCTTGCCTTCACTTTCCCGATCGAGTCCCGCCAGAATCCGCAGCAACGTTGTCTTGCCGCAACCACTCGGTCCGACGATGACAAAGAACTGTCCTCGCGGGATATCGATGGTGATGCCATCGAGCGCAACGAACCCCGACGTGCCAAAGTACTTCCGGACACCGGACAGGGAAATCTGAGTCTCAGGCCGGGACCCAAGTCGATCGGACGCAATCTGAACAACGGGCATTATGTCTTCCGCTTTCACTTTGACTTGTAAGGACCGAGCTGCTTGACGGCCGTCTCCGCGAATGACATGTCGATCACGTCGCTGACCGCTACGGGCTTTTCGATTTGCCCCTGATCGGAAAAGAACTTCAGGTCGTCGGTGAGGCTTTTGATATTGACCGCCGCGTCGGGCGAGATGCCGTTCGGCACCATGGCGTCGAACATTTGCCGGTTGGTCAGCCCCGTTGTCTTCATGATGAGATCGATGACCTCCTTCGAGCCGGTGCCGCTGAAAAGCCCTTTGTGTGTCGCGTCGTTATAAACGCGGGCCGCCTTGACATAGGCAGTCATGAAACGCTGACCGACTTCGCGACGTTTCGTCAGCATGTCATTGCCGTAGAGCAGCACCGCAACCTGCTGACCCGGATACAGCACGTCACTGGAAAGCCGCACGGCAACGCCGCTTGCGATGGCCTGGCTCGTTGACGGCTCTGTGGTGATCGCGCCGTCAATCGCCTTTGAAGTCAACGCCAACACCTGCTGCGGATAGCTCATGTTGACGTTGTCGCTGTCCTTGTAGGTCAGGCCTCCCTGCGTGAGCGCCACATTGAGCTTGGCATTCGTGGCCGATCCCGGTCCTGCGGCAGCGAGCTTCAATCCCTTGAGGTCGGCAAATGTCTTTACCTTCCCGGAATCGACGAGATCCTTGCGCACGATCAGCGGCATGTAGTCATAGGTCATCGCGGTAGAGCCCTTGTCCGCGACGATCTTCACACCGATGCCGCGTGCGACCGCATTGAACAGGCCCGCCGAAGATGCGCCCGCACCGATATCGATCTGGCCTGCGGCCAGCGGCGCAATCATGCGCGGCCCGGAATCGAACGGAATAAGTTCGACGGCAAGCTTCTGCTCGGCGAAGAAGCCGTGTTCCTGCGCGATGTAAAAGACAACGTCGCTGATGACCTTGTTGACGCCGACCTTGACCGTCTCTGCCTTCTGCGCGTGAGCACCGTCGAAGCCGCCGGCCAGCAGCGAACATGTCGCCACCATCGCCAGAATTGCTGTTCGCCTGTTCATCCTCTTGTCCTCCCTTTATCCCCGCTTAATGCGGATGTGGCGCTCATGGTCGCGTTCGGCTGCCGGAAGCTAGCCGCTGACGATGCGCGCAAATGCAGCCTTTGGATCGTCGAGCAACACGCGGTGCAGATCGACGTCTTCCTGGCCTTTGACGTGAATGCGTTTGAAGGTCATCGGCTCCGATTCGATTGGCTTTGTTGCATCGAGACCCATCTTGGCGCTGATGCCGCCATTGCTGCTGGGGTCGAGCTTCGACCCCTGCGCTCCCGAAACGACCAGCAGATCCTTGTCGGCCTGGAAGCGCGTCGCAACGGCCCATTCGATCTCATTCGGCTTGTCGATATCGACATCCATGTCCACGACGACGACCTGCTTCAGATCGTAATGTCCGCCGAAAGCGCCCATGATGATGTTCTTCGGCTCGCCGTTATTGGTCTTGTCGATTTTCACGACGAGATGGTAGCGGCACGTGCCGCCCCATGTGAGCCGCACGTCGCGAACGCAGGAGAAGCTGCGCTGCAGGTGCTCGAGCAGCGTCGCCTCTCGCGGAATCTCGCCAAGCACCAGATGCTCCGCCCCACCCCCGACGATGGTGTGAAAGATCGCGTTCTTGCGATGCGTGATCGCATCAACCTGAATAACCTCGCGATTGGCGCGGGGACCATAGTATTGCGGGAACTCCCCAAATGGTCCCTCAGCCTCACGCACTTTCGGGAGAATACGTCCCTCGATCACAATCTCGGCGTGCGCCGGCACCCGGACCTGATTGGTGCGACATTTCACCATTTCGATCGGATGCCCCATCAGAGCGCCGGCAATTTCCATCTCGTCTTCGTCAACCGCGGCGATGGCCTGCGATGCAAGAATACAGGCGGGATGAACCCCGATCACGAGCGCGATCTCCAGCCCCTCACCGGCCTGCTCTGCCATCTTGTAGTAATGCAGCGTATGACGCGGCAGCAAAAGAACGCCGATCCGGTCGGGTCCACTGACCTGGCAGCGGTGGATCGACACGTTCTGGATGCCAGTCTTGGGATTTCGCGCGATCAGCAGCGCAGCAGTGATATAGGGCCCGCTGTCATGTTCGTTGTGCTTGGGTATAGGTAACTGCTTCAGCAAATCCACTTCGCGATGAACCACCTCCTGCGCGGCGGCGTCCTTGACCTCCACCCATGGAATTGGCGCACGCACAGCTTCCTGGAAACGTTTCAGCAGATCGTCCGCCGCGATACCGAGCGAGTCCGCGACCCAGCCGCGGTTCGCAAAGATATTCGCTACCACCGGAATATCGTGCTGGCTCGGCGACGGAAACAAAACAGCGCTGTCATTCTCAAGCCGTTTGGATACGGCCGCGATCTCGTCAATCAGTGACAGTCCACTGCGCGTCACGACCAGACGATCGGTTGCGGCGAGTTGCCGCAACCAGCTTCGCAAATCGGACGCAGCATTGTGGCCGGTCACGGCTTGGATATTCGTGGCTTCCATCATCGTTTCCTTCGGGATTATTGGTCTTGTCGTTTCAGATCAGGACGCGTCGCCACGCAGCGCCGGGCGGCGCTTCAGGCCAAGGCTTTCGCCCCAGCGTTCCACCACGCCGACGTCAATGTCGAACATGTCGAGCACGCGGCCGACGGTGTGATCCACCATCGCTTCAATGCTGTCGGGTTTGGCATAGAATGCAGGCACCGGCGGCGCGACGATCGCGCCCATTTCCGACAGCGCCGTCATGGTGCGCAAATGCCCGGTGTGAAGCGGCGTTTCCCGCACCATCAGAACCAGACGCCGACGCTCCTTCAGCGTGACATCCGCCGCGCGCGTCAACAGGGTGGTGGTGACGCCCGATGCGATCTCGGACATCGAGCGCATGGAACAGGGCGCGACGATCATGCCGGCAGTTCGGAATGAGCCGCTCGAGATCGATGCCGCCATATCGTCGATGCCATGGCTGGTGTGAGCCATCGCCTTGACGTCCGCGATCTTGAGCGATGTCTCGTAGGCGAAGGTCACTTCGGCCGTCTTCGACATTACAAGATGGGTTTCGACGCCAGCATTACGCAGCAACTGCAGCAGGCGGACGCCATAAACCACGCCCGACGCGCCGGAAATGCCCACGATAATACGCCGCTGCGAAGGCTCCATCATCCGTTCCCGTCCCTTCAGGTTTATTCATTTCGCGCACGACACATCTGCCGGAACAGGGCGGGCACTTTTGTCCTGCAAGCTACGCAGTGCCCTCAATCAACACAAATAATAGATTTTGATTTTCTCAATCACTTATATTGATGATATAAGCGGCGCATCTCCCTGAAGGCGAGCGGATGGATTTCAAGCAACTCCAGTATTTTCTTTGCCTTGCCCAGGAGGGCAACGTGACGCGTGCCGCACGTCAGCTCAACATCGTGCAGCCCGCTTTGAGCATGCAGATCGCCAAGCTGGAGAAGTCTCTCGGCAAGCGGCTTTTCTACCGTTCCGCGCATGGCGTATCGCTCACGCCCGCCGGAGAAACGCTGGCCGGACTCGCAGGCTCGATCATGCAGAACGTCGATCACGCGCGGGACGAGATGGCGCGGCTGGACGGCAGGATTTCGGGCCGCGTCAGCATCGGCATGATCACCTCGGCGGCGCAAAGCACGCTTGCAGCTTCCTCGGCAAAAATCGCAGTGCGCTATCCGGAAATTCAGCTTCTGGTGTGCGAAGGCTACACCGAGGTGCTGGCTGAATGGGTCGCGACCGGACAGCTCGATATCGCCATCATCAACCTGCCGCCGGGAAAATCGTCGTTGGCGTCGCGGCATATCCTCGACGAGGAGATGATGCTGGCGCACGGTCCGAAGAACAAAGTTGAGTTGCCCAGTGTCGTGCCCTATCGGCGGCTGACGGACCTCAGCATCGTCATTCCCTCGCGCCGCCACGGATTGAGGCGTATCCTCGACGCCACTGCCGCCGAGGTCGATTTCACGCTGAAACCACGGCTGGAGATCGACACCCTGTCGGCCATTTGCGAAGTCATCGCCACCACCGATCTCATTACGGTGCTGCCCGGCATCGCGCTTTATCCCGACCTCGCAACGGGGAAGATCGAAGCCCATCGCCTGCGCAAGCCCGGGATTGTCAGAACAATCGCGTGGGTTACGCATCCACGGCGAGTTGTGTCCGCAGCCATGACCGCTGTCATGGACGTCATTGCGGAAGACCTTCAGACGGCCGCGACCTCGGCGTCTCGTCTCGTGAACCGCTAGGCGTTCGCGAAACTGCGTCATGCGAATCCTACGAACTTCGGATTCGGCACACTAGACAGCGATGACATCCATCAGCCGTGCCTTGTCGGCTTCGTCCTTCGCATTGCCAGTCAGAACGACCGAGCCGCGCTCGATGGCATAGAAGCGGTCGGACACGCCGAGCGCGCCGTTCACATTCTGCTCGACAAGCAGAATGATCGAACCCGCAGCTTTCATTTCCTCGATGATGGCGAAGATATCCGCAACGATCATCGGCGCCAGTCCCTCGCTGGGCTCGTCGATCAGCGCAAGCTTGGGCCGACCCACCATGACGCGAGCCATCGCGAGCATCTGTTGCTCGCCGCCGGACAAAGTGGTCCCGACTTGCCGCCGCCGTTCGGCGAGACGCGGCATACGCTGGTAGATGCGATCGATCTCCGCTTTCTCCTCGGCACGTGAGCGGCCGGCACGCTGCATGAGACCGAGCTTCAGGTTTTCCTCGACACTGAGCCCCGGAAATATCCGCCTGTCTTCCGGTACGAAGCCGATGCCATGACGGCACGCCACATCCGGCTCAAGGCCATCGAGCCGCGTCCCGTCCAATTCAATCGAACCGCCGCTCGGGGCGACCCAGCCGGCAATCGTCTTCATCAGCGTGGTCTTGCCGACGCCATTACGGCCAAAAATGCCGACCACCTCGCCGGGCGCGGCTTCCATAGTGACGCCCTGGATCACGTGGGAAAGTCCGTAATGGACCTGGAGATTATCGATCCTGAACATCATGCGTGTCCGAAATAAGCGGCCTTGACAGCCGGATCGGCTCTCACAACAGCCGGTGCGCCCTCGGCGAGCTTCTTGCCCTGATGCATCACGACGATGTGGTTGGAGATATCCATCACAACACCGATGTCGTGCTCGATCAGCAGAATGGTCACATCGCGCGCGAGATCCCGGATCAGGCTGGCCGTATCCGCAGTGTCGGCATGACTCATTCCCTGCGTCGGCTCATCGAGCAGCAGGATGGAGGGCTCCGCAGCCAAAGCCACCGCGATCTCCAGCCGCCGCTGCTCGCCATGCGAGAGCGCACCTGCAAGTTCACCGACTTTCGGGCCGAGGGCGAAGCGTTCGATCAATGCATCCACACGCGCCAGCGCCAGCTTGCTGCTCCACACCGGCTTCCAGAGCTGGCTTGCCCGCTCAAGCCGCTGGGCCGCCAGTCGCAGGTTCTCGAACACCGTCAATTCAAAGAACAGGTTGGTGATCTGAAACGAGCGGCCGAGACCCGCACGCTGCATCAGATGCGGCGGCGCGCCCGTACGATCGACACCGCGCAGGACGACACGGCCTGCATTGGGACGTATCAGACCACTGATGAGGTTGAACAAGGTCGACTTGCCGGCCCCATTCGGGCCGATGACCGTCGTAATGGCGTTCGGCTCGGCGGCGAACGACACGCCATCAACAGCACGGATGCCGCCGAAGGCAACGCCGAGACCATGAACTTCGAGAACCGCCGTCACCGCCGTTCTCCGCTCAGCATGCGTTCGATCCGCGGCCTGACGAGACCCATCAAGCCCTTCGGAAGGAAAATGACCACGGCCATGAACAACAGACCAATGACAATGAGGTGGTGTTCAGTCATCGATCCGATGACGGATTTCAGAACAGTCAGGATAACGCCGCCATAGAGTGCGCCCGCGAGGGTACCGACGCCGCCGGTCACCACCGTGATGACCGCGTTGCCTGATGTCGAGAAAAACATCAGTTCCGGCGACACGAAGCCCCGCAGCATGGGATAGAGCGCGCCGGACATGGCCGCGACAACGGCCGCCAACACGTAAGCCGCCAGCCGCGCGTTGCGGGTGGAATAACCGAGGAACGGGACGCGGCGTTCATTGGCGCGAAGCCCCACTAGAATGCGGCCGAACGGCGTATCCAGCAGATAGGCACTGACCAGATACAAGATCACAATGAACGCGAGCGTGAAGAGAAAGAAGCTCGCCGGCGCGCTCGACATAATGGTTCCGACGCCCAGATTGATCGGCACGATCGGAATTCCGATAAGACCGTCGGAGGCGCCGATGGCGCGTGTGTTGTAGACGGCGCGGGCCGCGACCTGGGCAAGACCGAATGTGACGAGCGCGAAGTAGACGCCTCGCACGCGATTGGCGATCAATCCCGCTGCGGTACCGACCACAAGCGAAGCGACAAGCACGGCGGCCATCGCAAGCCAGAACGATGGAACCTCCTTCAGAACCAGCGCGGAAATATACGCTCCCATTCCGAAATACAGCGCCTGGCCGAGGGACAACAGCCCGGTGTAACCGAGCAAGATATCAACGGAAAGCGCGAGGCCTGCAAAGATCAACGCTTCCGTCGCAAGCCGAAGGTAAAAAGTGTCGCCAGTCGATGCACCCACTGCGGCAAATATCAACGCCGCGACAACGAAGATCGCCACGAGGACGTGACTTGCCCGCATGGCAAGACCAAGCCGGTCGATGATCTGCGGCCCGCGAAATGTTGCGTCAACCATGACCGAGCCGTCCAAACAGGCCTTGCGGCCGGATTACCAGCATCAGAACCATGATGCTGAACAGGATCGGATCGCTCCAGACCGGAGACACGATCAGACTCGAAATCGCCTGCACCTGCGTGAGAAAGAGCCCCGCAACAACCGCCCCGGCAATCGACCCCATGCCGCCGACAATGACCACGGTGAATGCCAGAAAAATAAAGTCGCGGCCCATGGTCGGGAACACCGAATAGATTGGCGCGAGCAGCACGCCAGCCAGCCCCGCGAGCGCCACGCCGAACGCAAAGGTGAGCGCGAACACTTTTTTCACCGGCACGCCGAGAGAGGCTGCCATGTTGCGATCAAACGCGGCGGCCCGCACCATAGCTCCAAGCGAGGTCTTGTTGATGACGATTGCGACCGCCGCAACGATGGCAAAGCCGATCAAGATCAGAAACAGCCGGTAAGTCGGAAGCAACACACCCATGATGTCGATTGCGCCGGAGATCGGCGTCGGCGGGCGCTGGGTGTTGGAGCCGAACACGATCTTGAGGCCTTCTTCAATGACGAGCCCAAGCCCGAAGGTCAGAAGCAGCGTGGTCACATGCCGATCCGGCAGGTTGAAGACACGCTGGATCAGTCCGCGCTCCACGACGTAACCGACCGGCAGCATGAGCAGCGGCACGATCAGCAGGAGCAGCCAGAAACTAATGCCGGACGCACCGAGCGCCAGCGCAAGATAGGCGCCTACGGCGTAGAACTCGCCGTGCGCCATGTTGATGACATCCAGCAGGCCGAAGATGATGGTGAGGCCAAGCGCGACAAGCACCACCGCGACGCCGAGAGCCAGCCCCGTTATCATTTGCGGAGCCAGCACGAACTGGAAATATTCAAGAAATCCGGACATCCGCTATCACCGCTATTGGTCCATGATCCGGTCGCCGCCGCTCGCAAGAAAGCCGAGAGCGGCGGCGCGCCTTATCCCGAGGTCAGAAGCGCTTGCACTCGTCGGGGCCGATCGCCTCGTCTCCGCTGACCTGCCCGACGATCTTGAACTGGCCGCCACTGACACGAACCACATACATAGGCTGAATGGCTTGATGGTCGCCTCCGCGCATGGTCTTCTTGCCTTGCGGCGTGTCCCACGACAGATCCTTCATCGCGGCGCGAACCTTGTCCGTCTCGGTTGACTTCGCTTTCTCGACAGCGGCCTTGTAGAAGTAGATCAGGCCGTAGCTGTCGGCGCCGTAGAGATCAGGATCTGCCTTGTTCACCGCCTTGAAGGCATCAAGGAACTTCTTGTTCTCCGGCGAGTCGATCTGGGTTGAGTAACCAACACCGGTTCCGAAGCCGTCAGCCGCCGCACCGATGGCCGCGATGTTCTGTGACGTCACCGTGCCCGACGCACCGACCACGAGAAGATTACCAAGCAGGCCAAAGTCCTGCATCTGGGTCAGCAGGCGCACCGTGTCGTTACCTGCCACCGATGTATAGAGCACCTCTGGCTTAGCCTGGCGAAGCTGGCCGAAGTACTGCGTATAGTCCTTGCTGTCGAGCGGCGCGAAGACTTCGCCGGCCGCGGTTGCACCAAGTCCTTCGATCGTCTTCTTGAAGGTCGCGACCGTCGACCGACCCATTTCATAGTCCGGGCCGAGGAAGAAGACCTTGGCCTTCGGCTTCTGCTTTGAGACCCATGCGGCAAGAGCCGTGGACTGCTGACCTGCCCGCGCGTTGACGCGGAAGACGTTGGGCGAACACTTGTCGGTGGTGATCGAATCCGCAAACGAAACGGTGGTCGCGATTAGCTTCCCGGCGCGTTCAGCGGTCTGCCCGACTGCGAGCGTCGAGCCGGAATTGACGGTGCCAGTCAGGAAGTCCACCTTTTGAACTTCGAACAGCTTCTCTGCCTTCTGCACCGCGACTGACGGGTTCGCTTCTTCGTCTTCGAAGATGAGCTGAACCTGCCGACCCATGATGCCGCCGGCCGCGTTGACTTCCTTCGTTGCGAGTTCAAGACCCCAACGCACCTGCTGTCCAATCGGCGTATAGGTACCCGACAGCGGCGTAACCACGCCGATCTTGATCGGTTCGTCGGCCAAAGCCGGATTGGTGATGGCGGTGGCGGCGAGCAGGCTCGCCAGTACGACGGCGGTCCTTGTCATGGCAGTGTCTCCCTCAAACCAATGCTCCGCTGATGCGAGCTCTTGTTTCCATAAACACATTGGCTCTCGCGCCGAAGACGACACTCAAGACCACGGTGATAAAGTCTGGGACGATGGGAAGGTCTGGAGGTATAGCGCGCCGCGACGAACAACCCGTCCGGGCCGGAGCGAAACACGCATCTCCTCGTCCTGTCCGTGTTCTTGAAGACACGTTCATGAACCTTCTCGAAGATGTTGCTCGCTGCGGCGATACCGAGCGCTCTTACAAATTACCAATCCGTCTCATTAAGCATGCTGCGTTGCGAAATGCTGAGACCTGCTCTTCTAAAGGCAGTTGCGCGAGCCGCTGCTGTTCAGAGGCGCTGATCGGCACACGCCTAACGCGCAGCATCCTGGTGCTGTATCGCCAGCAGCGCATCCAGATCTTCTCGGCAATCATAATCGTGGGAATGTTAGCGCCCGCCGCCGGTAGATGCCGCATGACGAACCAGACGCCGAAGACGTTGCGCGTAACAAAATCCTCAAGCTTTTCATCTCGACGAGCACGTCGCTGAAAGCGGCACCGTTCGGCGGGATGGCTTTCACCACTGCACGCTGGTGCCGCCGGAACGTCCAACATCGCACCCAGCCAACTGTTTGATCGATTGAGGCGGCTCAGGCGTTTGAGGCGGGCGCGGCGCTGTTCATCGTTTGATCAATCCAGCAGCACGCTCTGAGCTCTGCCAATATCAAGAAAATCGATGTTGCGGGAGCGCGCATTAACCGGAGTCATGAGCTGCTGCCGGTTTGATGGACGCCGAGATTGGCCGGCGGATTTGAAAAAGCCTCAGAATTGCGAAGGCGGCGGCAGCCGCGGCGAGGTGCTTGAGCGTATGTCCGCTCAGAATGGAGCCAACCGAATAAATCGCGTGGTCATAGAATTCCAGCAACTTGGCGAGCGCATACAGTGCTGCAGCGACAACCCAATAAAATGCGCCGGTATACTTCGGCGGGAAGATTCGGAGGATCAGCACCAGCGCAAGAAAAGGAAAAAACTGTGCCCAGGCGTAGAGTCGCAAATCGTCGGTCCAGCGCCATAGCAGGAGGCTGAAAATGCCGATTGCCAGCAGCGGCCGCAACAACATCGCTCCCGCCTTCGCATCCACGCGCTCCTCGACAACAGCGGCAAGGATTGCGGCGAAGCAAAGGGTCATCGGCAGTCGATCCCAAAACAACGTTACGTCAGTCGGATTCAAATGGTAGTAGGATGAGCCGAAGCCGGTCAGAAATATCCCCGCAAAGAGCACAATGGATGTTGCATCGGCACGAAATCGCAACAGACCGGCAGCGCCTACCGCGATGAAGGGCAGATTCGAGACAACGTTCCAGAAATTCGGTATTCCGAATAATTCCCGTTGATCTGCGAACTGATGATAGTTCTGATCTTGCAACAGCGGCGGAAGCGGCAGCAATGCTGCGAGTGAAACAATTATCAAACCATACAGAACCGCCACGGGCCGATCTCGGATGATGCTATGGATTGTCATTTATCGACACGCCCTTGATAATTACTTTGAACCATCGGCGGAGTGGGCACCAAACGAAGGGGCTTACTGACGCGGTAACGTGACGGATTGACCAAACAATAGATCACTGGGCCACGCGAGAGTTTCTGCCACAAAATCCCGCGATGCCCCCCCGGGTCAAAACTTGAAACGAATTCAGACAATCATGTAGAGTTGCAAAAACTACCAGAACGTACTTAACAAATGAAGTCTGGCCGATACGTTTCCTGCTGTCGCCTTCAATCGCAGCCTGACACATATCTCTTCGCGAACGGCGATACCAATATCGCGGTCGGCAGTTGAACAGCGGAAGAGGCTCATGAGTTCGCTTCGCAGGTTACTATCCACCTCTCTCGGCTGGTTGATTGCGGGATTTTGGTTTCTTTGCCGGGTCTTGCTCATCGTGTGGGCTACCCTGGCCATCTATTACTCGAACCTGACATGGACCACGCTGCGCCTTCCACTGGCGATAGCTTTTGCAGTTTTCGCAATCTGGTCCCTCTGGTTCTCGCGTCAGCGGCGGATGCCCGTGGTCTTCGGCGCGCTGTTTCTCGGCGTGGTCGCCTGGTGGATATCGATTCCTCCCTCGCACGATCGCGAGTGGCGGCCGGAAGTCGCGGTGATGCCGCGGGCAGTCATCGACGGCGACCGTGTGCGCATTACCGGGGTGCGCAATTTCGACTACCGCAGCCGGAATGATTTTACGGTGCGCTGGGAGGAACGCGAGATATCGCTGTCGCACCTGACCGCCATCGATTTCTATGTGTCCTATTTTACCGAGGGGCCGGTCGGACACACATTCGTAAGTTTCATCTTCGACAACGCGCCGCCACTGAGTATCTCCATCGAAACGCGGCCGGAGGTCGGGGAAGGCTTTGCGCCTGTCGCGTCCCTGTTCAAGCAGTTCGAATTGATCTATGTGGCGGGTGACGAACGCGACCTCGTGGGCGTGCGCACCAACCACCGACGCGAACCCGTGTACCTCTATCGCCTCAATACCTCGGCCGACGATGCGCGCCGGCTGCTCCTGGTTTACCTGACGCGGATCAACGAACTCGCCGACCGGCCGGAGTTCTATAACCTGCTGACCAACAGTTGCACGATCAACATCGTGCGTTACGCGAATGCCGCCGGACGCGCCGGCCGGTTCGACATCCGTCATCTCCTTAACGGTCTAGTCGACAGCTACCTCTATCACTCGGGCCGGGTGGACACGACACTGCCGTTTGACGAACTCCGGCGGCGCTCTCTGATTAACGAGGCTGCGCGGGCCGCCGATGGCGCATCCGATTTCTCGGAGCGCATTCGAGCGTCCTTACCAACGATGTCTCCCTGAGACGTTCCGCCGCCCATTCGTATCCATACAGTCTTGCGACCAGCCGGAATATGCTTTCACAGAGCCCCAATCAGGTTTCTGAGCGTACCGGTTCTCCAGTCTAACCGGTAATGCGCAGTCCGTGCGTGAGCAATGCGCGGGGATCATTCCGGATACGGATAGGTCCCATCTGGCTGATTGCGATTATACAGAACGTAAACAAGCATGTTACCGGGCTCAGAGGTTGCATCGGTGCGATAGGCAGCCACCTCGCCACTTACACCGGTTGTGTATTCGGCTACGACCTCACCAAATGTATTGCGTTGTATAGCGACCCGTTGTCCGGCTTCGACTTTGTCATTCAAATCGACCAACAGCTCGACAAATCCACCGCGGTTAGCGAGTACAGCGTGAGCGCTATTACCTACAAAGACACCCGTATCCTTGCCGGTCCGCCCCATTGGACCTGCAATGATGCCGTGGTGCTTCAGCACATTCATTGTCCCCTCCACGAACAAAGGGATCATGTCGTGATCGAGAACGCGCGGCGCTCCAATTTCTGGCGTGAATGCTGGAATGCCTGCATCGATAAAGGCGCTCGCCAGGAGACCTGGATAGGCAGGATTGTCGAAAATCTGGTCGATGGGATAAAGCTCAGCCATAGCCCGAACCTCGGGCAAGTCCATGCGAGCAAGATGAAACGCACTCATGTCCATGCCCGTCGTCGACGTATGGAAATCTATAGCGTAATCGGTGTTTGGCCGAAGAAGCCTGTTGAACAGCATCCCTGCGTGCCGTGACGACGCTGTGGGACCACTCTCATGCCCCGGCCACTCACGGTTGATATCCACGAGATCGACGCCACGTCCTGAATTTGGCCAGCGGCGAGTCATTCCTTCGAGAGCAGGTCGCGATACGTCAAGAACTGCTAAGACGGACCCCGACATTTCGCCTGGATTAAGCCGGTCCATGACGCCCTGTATGGTGCGCACGGGACTCATCTCATCGCCATGTACGCCGCTAACAAGTGCGACGCGTTTGCCAGGTTTCGAGCCCTTCGCAACTATCGTCGAAACATACCAATGTTGGCCTGTCGGCATCTGAACGCCTTGAAAGTACAAAAGATGCTTTTTGCCCGGCTCAAGATCACCGATATTTAGGGCTGCGATCACTTTCTTCCCGTCGATCACGTCTCCTGTATAAACGGTTCCTTGTGAAGTGCTCGCCCCGGAGGCCGCCGGTGTGGCACCTTGAGCGTCAGCTATGCCTGTCGATGCGACGAGGGCGGCCGAGGCGCCAATTGCGGCGACGACAAAATTGCGACGATCCAAATCACTCCCATGATCATCCGGCATATCGAGTCCTTTCATGCGTCGTGTCGTTAGGCACCTGTCATCAGTATCTTTTGCGGACAGGTGTTTCGCAATCTCATGAAAAATATAGCTTCGACGCCGGCTACAATACTCTCCCTGAGAGGGAGACTGAGACACAGAACTAACAAGCTCAAGACCGTGTTACGATGATCTGATTGCAGACAAAACCGATGGCATAAAACGCAAACACCAGACTAACATTACAAACGGACCACTCGGCGGACGGAGGCGGTCACAGTGCTGTTGCTAATGTCCGACGTCTTGCTAGTCTTTGACACTGAAGCGCTTATAGCTCGCTGCACGCCGAGTATTGGCTCTTCCAAGAAGCCATAGGAAGGCGCGCATATGAATAAAATTCTAGCGTTCGTCCTGGTGACCGGCACCGTGTTCTTTGCGGAACTGACGCCACATGTGGTTTCGAGCGCAACTGCACAAAGCGTCACGATTGATCACGATGGTATGCAACGGGGCGTGTAATTGGCCGCTGTCATGTCCATAGGTGATGGATATAACGGCAGCTCTTTCTTGAACAGGAAATGAAAATGCGACCAAGAATCCTGATTCTGTTTTGTCTTTCGCTGATCATGTGCACGTCACACGCCAATGCACAGGAGTCCCGTGCCCGGGCTGGTGAGCTCGTATGTCGTGGTGGACCGAGCGTGGGACTGATCGTCGGTTCGAGCCAGAGGCTTAGCTGCACTTTCCGCTCCTTTGAGACGGGTCGGCGATACACGTATTCCGGCACCATGAACCGCGTTGGTCTCGACATTGGTGTAACAAGCGGATCCAGGTTGCTCTGGCTGGTTTTCTCTGCGCAATCCCGTGTCAAACGCAACACTCTCGCAGGACGCTACGTTGGGGCGAGCGGGGACGCTTCTTTCGGATTCGGCTTAGGCGCGAACATTCTGATAGGCGGACGAAACCGTTCGATTTCGCTGCAGCCACTCTCGATTCAGGGCCAGACCGGCGTGAATCTCGCAGTTGGAGTCTCGCGACTGACCTTGCGATAACACGCCTGAAAATTGGTGGCGTGGCGGCATCATGCCCGCCGTGTCCCATTGCATGGGCATGTCATCACCTTCACAACGACCATGAACAGGCTATGGAGCGCAGCAATGGCTACCAGGTTCTTCGCCTTTACGCTGATCGCAGGTCTCGGATTAGCTGCGATTGCCTCGCCCCAGAATTCGGCGCAGGCACAGTCCCATCCTCTCGGTGTGACAGATCCGAGCACGGCAACCGCGAGCCGGGACTCACACCGCAAATCCGCAGCCACGGCACACCCACGGAAGGCTCGTTATTGGCGCCACCGTGGCGGAAAGCATCCACACTATGGCAGCCGGCGCATTCAAAACCGCTGAAGGACTTCTACTCGGGTTAGCAAGCATGCTGAAGAGCTTGGCAAGCTGGCGTAGATTCCAGGCCTTCTGACATCCTCGTCATCACAGCTCACAGCCTGCTGTCTTGATCAATCTAAAAAACGTATCGCAGGAGAAGACGATGAGGAAAACGCTCGAACTTGCTCTAGCCCTGCCAATGCTCTCAGCCCTCGCAGTCGCGACGTGTACGCAGGCGGGCGCGCAGGATGGCGCACCGGTAACAGTTTTTGAGAACGTCCGCATTTTCGATGGCAAAAGCACGTCACTCTCCCCTCCGTCGCACGTGCTAATCCGCGGCAATATCATCGAACGCATCTCGACCACCCCGATCCCCACTGATCGCCGCGCTGATACCAGAATCATCTCCGGCGGCGGCCGTGTGCTAATGCCGGGCCTGATCGACGCGCATTGGCACGCGATGCTGGTGCGGGTGACTCCGGCGGAATCTTTCGGAAATGTCGGCTACAACAATCTGGTGGCTGCTGCGGAGGCTGGCGACACGCTATTGCGCGGTTTCACCACCGTTCGCGACGTCGGTGGACCGGTGTTCGGTCTCAAGAGTGCCATCGACGAGGCGATCGTTAAGGGTCCGCGTATCTATCCGTCCGGGGCCGTGATCACTGTGACGAGCGGGCATGGGGATTTCCGTCAGTTGACCGATCTGCCGCGGACGATCGGCGGCATGCTTACCCGCATGGAGCAGGTCGGTGGCGCCATGGTTGCGGACAGTCCTGACGAAGTGCGGGTGCGCGCCCGCGAGCAACTTATGCAGGGTGCCTCCCAGGTGAAGTTGACGGCGGGCGGAGGTGTCTCATCGCCGTTCAGTCCGGTTGACGTGACCACGTTCACCGAACCCGAGCTGCGTGCCGCGGTTGAAGCGGCCGAGAATTGGGGAACATATGTCGCTGCACATGCCTTTACGCCAGATGCGATCCAGCGGTCGATCGCAGCCGGCGTCAAGTGTATCGAGCACGGCATGCTGATGGATGACGCAACCGCCAAACTGATGGCGGAGAAAGGCATCTGGCTGAGCATGCAGCCACTCCCCGAGGCCTTGAGGCTGGGCTTCCCGGTTGGCTCTGTTCAGCGGGCGAAAGCGGATGAAGTCTGGCCCGGCATAGGCAGGACCTACGAACTGGCGAAGAAGTACAAACTCAAGACGGCGTGGGGCACCGACGTGCTGTTCTCCCGCGCGCTGGCGCAGCAGCAGGGAGCCATTCTGGCTTCGCTTGTCCGCTGGTACACCCCTGCCGAGGCTTTGATCATGGCAACTTCGACCAACGCCGAACTGCTGGCGATGTCCGGAAAACGCAATCCCTATCCCGGTAAGCTCGGCGTCGTGGAGCAAGGCGCGCTTGCCGACCTGCTGCTGGTCGACGGCAATCCGCTGGAAAACATCAACCTCGTCGCGGACCCCAAGAATTTTCTGATCATCATGAAGGACGGCCAGATTTTCAAAGATACCCTGTCCAAATGAACCGCACCCTACGACAAACTTTGATTTCACTCCGCTGACCGACGACGTCTAGCCGCCGGTCCTCGGCCGGGCATGCACAACGACTCGCTCAGGAGTCAGCAAACAAAACTGTCCGCGGTTTCGTGCCGCCAAAGTATGAACGTAGAAGTAGGTATCGGCGTCGTCGGCCGCCTCCATCACCGGAGACGGCGCCGACACGATCGAAAGCCCAGCACATTTTCCGATCCAGTCGATATGCCGGTGACCGTGCATGAGCACTGCCCGGCCTCCTAGCGCCTGAAGCCGCCGAACAAACCAGTTTCCATTTACCAGTGCCGTACCGATCCGTTCAGACAACACCTTTGCCGCTTTGGGATACTCAATAACATGATGGTGAAGGGCGACGATCCAACACGCCTGAGGATACTGCGCCGCTGCAATCTCAATTCCCCTCACCTGCTCCACCGAAATCATTCCCAGAGCGTTGGTGAAGGAAAAATGCGTATCCGCGTTCGAGTTCAACAGGATAATGCCGAGACCATCGTCGCTGTCCGGCGGCAGCACCATTGGAAAGACCGCTGCCCATAGCTCGTTCAACCTCTTGGATAGCCGCGGCCGTCCGACCTCGGCAAACTTTGTCATTTCCGCCCGATACGGTTTCAGCGCCTCACTGAGATTGCCAGCCAGACATTGTCTGGTCTGGTCGATCAAACGCACGCGTTCACCGTGAAGAGCGTCCACAGCCGACAGAAACCGAAGTCGGCGCAGTTTTCTGTTCGGGCTGGTCGGAAGGTCGAGGCGGGCAGGATTGGCACGGTCGACGATATTAAGGTCGTGATTGCCGGGTAAAATCAGAATCCGCTCGGCAAGTCTCGGATAGGCCGTCAACGCGTCGAGCAATTCTGACCACTCTGCAGAGCGACCTGCATCCGTCAAATCGCCGGTGATCAGAATCGTGTCGAGAGGATTATTCGCGTGGATGACGTCCAACAGCTTAAGTAGCCGATTCAGACGCTCATTTCCCCGCGGGCCCGCCCGACCACTTTCGATCCGAAAGCCGTAGCGCTCGCCTACAACATGAATATCGGACAAGTGAGCGACGCGCCACGTGCGGGCGACGCCCGAACTTGCAGGAAACTCACCGAAATCACGAAGTTGATGCATGGTCGCATCAGCAAAGGCCCAAACGAGCGCGGCGACAGCGAGATAGGCGGCGACGAGCACAATACTGTTGGCCAGGGCGACGGAGACCAGGTCATGGGGCGAAGCAAGGTCAATAAAGTTGGCCAGCCACCGCGAACTTGGCCAGCAAGCGAGTAGCACTGCCAACGCAACAGAGAAGATAATGATGCCTGCCGCCACCGCGGTGCCGGCTCGCAGCCTGGCAAGCTGAGACTTATTGAGTCGCGATTGCAGGAGCTTTTCGACAAGGTGCCGTAAACCCTCCCGGCAAGCGACGTATATCGGTTCGACGGCAAGCGAATTCAAAGACCAGAAACTGCTCTCGGCCATGCGAAACAGCGATCGCACGCCGAACAATCCAACGGCGAGCACTGTCACAAGAAGCAGGACAGGCCAAATTCCAAGCAGAGGAGATGTGATTTTGTGCGAAACCAGCCTTATCCAAGCGGAAGCAACAAGCGGTGTGAGTCCGAGCAGAAAACCTGGAATAACGAACAGCATTATCCAAGACAAAATCAGCTTGGGAAGACTGATCTCCGCCAGCAGACTGCCCGCAAGTGATAGCAACGAGCGACGCTTGGTGCTCGATGCGTCGTCCTCAATGTCACCGCGCCGAGGATCGATGACGGGACTCATGGCAGGTTTCTGACCATAAGGAACATGGCAGCATCGCTTCCTTCAGTTCAAGCCACGGGACTCAACGGCCCGAACCATCCGCCAAGCTGGCTCACACAGATGCTAGCTGCGGTCATCTCCTAGCCAATCTTCAACATACAGCCGAATGACGGCGACACGACCGATTGCGAACAAGGGCATCGCAAGTGCAATACCCCACACGCCGAACAAGGAGCCGAACAAAACGATCGCCACTAATGTCCAGGCCGGCGGCAACTCCACAGCCTGACGCTGGATCAGCGGTCCGATCACGTAACCTTCGATAGACTGTATGACGGTGTAGATTCCGACTGCCCAGATCAGCATCGAGGGTCCGAGAGGCATGGCTACCAGGCCGACCGGAATGGCTGCCAGAATTGGGCCGAGGTAGGGCACGAAATTTGACACGCCAGCCTGCGCGCCGAGAAGAAATGGACCCGGTAGCCCCAACAGATAAAGCGCAAGCCAGACGCACGCGGTCATAAGCACGATCCTGATAAACTGCCCGACAAGCCACGAGCGCAGGACACTGCCCATCTCGTCGAGCACGGCACGTACCCGGTCGCGCGACCGGGGCCTGACCAACAGCACGACGCTATCGCGATAAGCTCCCGGATCGAGCGAGAAAAGCAGGCCCAGAAACATGATGACGAGGGTATTGGCGAGAAAACTGGCCGCAGTCCCGACCGCAGTTTGAGCATGGCCGAACAGCTTGTCATGGTCGGGAAACCAGCGGGAAAAATCGCGCCCACCATCGGGACCAAACAAATCAACGCCAATGGATAGAAGACGCTGTTGCAGGACATCAAGCTGCGCATCCATAACGCGAATCAAAACGCGGGCTTGTTCGGGTAGTTTGCCTACCCCCCAAACGGCGCTCAGCACAATCAAAGCAGTCAGAACCAAAATCACCAGGGTTAGCCGCCACGCACGGCCGACTGGAATGACCGGACCGAGTGCTCGGGCACAAGCATCGAGAAACGATGCAAACAGAATGCCCGCAAAAATGATGAGAAGACTGGAAGACGTTTTCCAGATCAGAAGAGCGCCAATGGCAACGCCCAACACAATAAGCGCCGCTGCGAGGGTGAACCGCCGGCCGGAGCTCTCGACCTCAGATGGCAACTGGCGGCGTTGAATGTTCTCGACAATTCTGTCTGTATCCGCCTTCGGTTCAGTCATTGAGCTCTCAACACTCCCTGGCATCGACCTAGACCGCAGTGTGTTTCACAGGCGCAATATCGAATACGGTATCGCAAATACGCGTCATGCCTCTATCCGCAAGAGATCTACTCATTCGATTTTAGTCAGCCTTGGTTTGCATGAAGTGTGGATTGATCCGCGGCTTCTACTTGAACTTGGCAGAACGGCCGTCGCCCCGGCTCAACCAAAAAATAAAGCCAAGGCCGACTAAAAATACTACCGCCAAAGTCAAAAAAAGCATGGACTGTTTGAGCCAGGAGATCGCCGGAACTGCGAGCGCCAAAGCGAGGCCGAGAAAGCAAATTTGAGGCGAGAGAAGACTGAGGCCCGCCAGAAAAGTGCCCAGCGCCAATAAGATCAACAGCGTGAGGCTCGTTGCCAGTGTCGGTATATGCTGCTGAACATTGGATAGCAGCATAATGTTCATCGCGATCAAAACAGCCACCCAATGCAGTGCCTGTGTCCAGATCAACCTGACGCGGGCTTTCTTTTCGTCGAGCCCAGCCCACTCTGTGACGACGCACACAACTCCCATCGCCAAGGCTAAAAACTCCCAATAGCCGACAAGGGGCTGGCGAGAAATATTCGTGTAGGCCACGCCTGCAATCGCCAATATGAGTACGGCGAGAAAGGGTAATTGCCTTCGTAAAAAGCTCGCCTTACCGGAATCGCCCGAGTCATCGCCGATAGTCCGACTTGGCGGCAATCCAGATTCACTCATGGGCAATCTCGCAACCGAGTCTTGTGGAGAAGCCAATACACAGCATATCCCATCCCGACACCGCTGTCAGTGACGCCTCATTCGCCTCCGGGGCCCGCACCGCGCCTGAGACGGCGGGTTGCGGGGCAGAGTTAGCATCGCAGGCGATGCGAACAGCGAAGGGAGATGTCAACGACAATACCGACTCGATACCTGATGTGATCTCCCGCTGGACGTACGAACCCAGCAACTACCGTGGCGCCAATAATAGCGGCTGCGCGAATGATGCCTGTGGCTTCCCACGATGGCGCCGCTGGTTGCACCGATAGCAGCACCACGGCGGCCACCGATAGCACCACCGATGATCGCACCAGACACTGCGCCTCGTCCTGCGGAACTCTGCGCGAGCGCGTCAGTCAAGGGCACGGCCATCATCAGCGCGAGCAAAAAAAGAAAACTTGTAATCCGGCCCATTGGTCACTCCTTTGGTGGTTTGCGCTCGACCTTGCGCTTTCTATGAAGAACGTCGTCTTGCAGCAGCCGCTCACTTTCCATTTCCACGCTTTGTTGGCGCGGCATCAGGATCTGGCAATTCTCCTGGAATGTAATTCGGGAGTCGGCCTGCCGGGAAAATCGCAAGCATCGCAATGCCCGCCATTATGAGCAGGCCAATCTTCAACGCACGCAGGCGTGCTTCCGTGTTGACACGTACTGCTTCTGCCACCTGCGCTGGCGTAGCCGTGGTGTTGGCCATCACGCTTTGCAGCCGATCGTTACTGATGAAGTTGATGTTATCGAGATCAACCTGCGCTTGAATTTCAGGCGTCAATTTTGGACTCGCGGCGATGCCGCCGAGGACAATTGCGCTTAACAGTCCGACAAGAAGCGCCCCCGCGACAGCCGTTCCGACGGCGGCGGCCAGATTGTTCGTGGTCCCGCGCAGCGAGCCGACATCGCCAGCGAGTTCTTTCGGCGAGGCCGTGACTAGCACATTGAATAGCAGGGTAACCAACGCACCCTGACCTATGCCGAACAACACAAGACCGAAGAGTACGGGGACAGCGCTCCAATCGTTGCGCACGACAAAGGCAAGCCACAGGAGCCCGATCGTGCAAAGTATGAAGCCACAACGTCCGATCTGCCGGGGGGTAAATCTGCCGTAAAACCGGACGATCAGCATCGCCGTGAAGAACACCGTGAGATTGAACGGCATCATGGCGACGGCTGTGGCGATCGGCGACTGCCCCTGCACGATCTGGATATACAGCGGCACAGAGAAATTCAGCATCGCTTCCAGCGCAACAACTGCAAACATCGCATAAACCGCTGCCCGCTCCTGCGGCGAATCGATCACTTCAAGCGCAAGAAGTGGCGTTTTCCCAGCCTCCTGGCGCCTGTGCGTCCACATAAAAAAGGCTTGGCCGAGTACGATGCCCACCACGATCATGATCGGCGCGGGAGACAGGCCAAGAAGATCGAACGGCGCGTTCGGTGTTGCCAATCCCAAGCCCCAACGATTCAGGTTGTTGAATCCGAAGCTGATCAGGACAATGGCCGAGGCCGCCAGAAGAACGCCGACCAGGTCGATCTTCACCTCGGGACGCCCCTCCCCGGACTTGAGACGGAAGCTCAGAAAGAAAACGATGGCAGAAACGGCGATCAGAATTCCGAAAGCCGGACGCCAGCCGATGAATGTCCCCAGAACGCCGCCGATCACAAACGCCAGCACGCCGGCGGCGGCACGCGCAGAACCCAGCGCACCCACCGCTGTTGCCTGCTGACGTCCGCTATAGTTTTCGGCGATGAGCGCCACCAGTGCCGGCACAATCACGGCACCAGCCGCGCCGCAGAGCGCCTGGGCCGTGATCATCAGGTTGGCCGTGGGGCTAAACGTCATCAACGCCGATGCGGCGCAGAACAGAATAACGGCGATGCGGAATACGCGCGCGGCACCGTAGCGCTGGACGAGTTTGGCGCCGAGCATAACAAAGCCAGCAACCAACATCGAATAAGCCACGATGCCGGTGGCGACAGTCGTTGGCGGAACACTGAAACTTTTCACCATGCCGCCCAGCGCGACCGGCAGGGAGGCGACGTTAAAGGACATAATCATCTGACCGAGCGCGATGGCTATCATCGGCACCCATGATGCTTTTATTTCTATCGCCGGGTTAGCTGCGCTCGCGGATGCCGTTGTCATGCCTGATTTCCCCTGACTTAAAGAATTTCAAAGATAGGTCTCGACCGGTTCCGCCTGATCGCGAACAAGCTTAAGCTTCAGGTTTTGACACGAACAGATCCATGCCCAGCTTCTGCGACAAGTACTTCGCTACAAGCTGTCCCTTGACGCTGTTGCCTGCCGCGTCGAGTGGAGGAGCAAATGTGCCAAGACCGCCCTTGCCCGGAGACACGGTTACGATCCCACCGCCAATTCCACTCTTGCCGGGCAGGCCGATATCGTAGAGCCAGTCGCCCGAGGTTTCGTACAAGCCGGCGGTTGTCATCACAGCCAACGCATAGTGACAGATGGCCGGATCGACGACACGCTCTTTGGTAACGGGATTTACCCCGCCGTCAGCCAGCGTTGCCCCCATCACGGCGAGATCTCTTGCACTAACATTCAGCGAGCATTGCCGCGTATACAAGTCCACGGCTTCCATGGGATCGCAGTAAATGCTGTTCACACTGAGCAGGAATTGCGCGATGCTTCTGTTGCGGAAGTTGGTCTCCGAGGCGGATTTGAGGACCTCCCCATTCATCGGCAGCTTGCGCCCGGCAAACTGGGACAGACCGCCGTGGATGAACTTCCATTTGGCGTCGACAGTCGCACCCGGCACCAAGCTGGTGGTGGCGATGGCGCCCGCGTTGACCATCGGATTTGTACGTCCGTTGGGGCTGCGCTCGATGCCTGCAACCGAATTGAACGCATATCCGGTGGCATTCGCGCCAAGCCTCTCGCGCGCCTGCGCCGCACCAACCGCCTGACAAACCAGAGCGAAGACGAACGGCTTCGATACGCTCATGATGGAAAATTCGTGTTCCGCTTCGCCAACGGAATGAACGGCCCCGTCGGTACCGACCACGCATATCCCGAATAACTGACTGGGTACTTCAGCTAACGCCGGATAGACCTGTGAGTTCTCGCCGTCGGTGTTTGATTTGTATCGTGCATGGGCGGCATCCACTAACCTGACGATTTCTTCCGCAGGAGGTAAGTGGCCGGTTGAGACATATGGATAGTCGGAAAGATCTTCGGCGCTCGCTGGCGTATTCATCGCTCGCTCCGGGCACTGTTGCTCTTTTTATAATTGTTTGAATCGAGATGCACTGAATGCCGAATATTAGCGCGAGGCGCGATTCACAAAGATCTCCGATAGTCTCTTGGTCAAACGTCACGAACACACAATCTCCCTGCGTTTGTCCATACTGGTCAAGAGCATCTTCATTACCAACCACGTTAGTGGTCCATCTGAAATGTTAGCTTTGTGCAACGCCGAAGCAACAAGACGGAAGTGGCGATGTGCTCAAGGGGCTGGCGAAAACAGAGACGCAACTGTTTTGGCTCCCACAATCGTCAAGCCGACAACGTCGCCCGCCTTGCCCGGCCGCCACCCCGCGCATCTGCCCGATACTAGAACGATCCAAAAGTCGTTCCCAGAACAATAACGGCAACAAGAGCAATGAGCGCGCTGACAATTCCAACCATGACGATATCGAAATAGCTCTCGCGATGCGTCGATCCGCAGACGGCCAGCAGCGTCACGACCGCGCCATTGTGCGGCAGACTGTCAAGCGTGCCCGATCCAATTGTCGCGACCCGGTGCATCAAGGCGGGGTCGATGCCTTGCTCCGCGGCGATACGCATATAGGTGTCGCCGAGCGCGTCGAGCGCGATCGTCATACCGCCGGAAGCAGATCCAGTCAGCGCGGCAAGCACGTTAGTCGCCGTCGCAAGCGACACCAGCGGACCACCGCCGATCGAGAGCACCCATTCACGTACGATCGCGAACGCTGGCAGCATTGCGACGACGGCGCCGAAACCCACAAGACTGGCGACACTGAACGCCGGCAGAACGGAGGCGTTAGCACCCGCATCCATGCTCTCGCGCAACGACCGCAGCCGTCGACGATTAACAAGAATGAGCGTCAGGATCGCGGCAGCGAGCGCGACGACAACCGACCACACCCCCGCAACTGCAGACAGCGACGTACTCCCCCAGCGCGCCTCCGCCAAAAAGGAAAAATCCAGCCGCGGCAGGATAATCAGCGACATCAGTAAATTGACGATTACGACCACGGCCAGCGGCAGCACGGCTATACCAATGGGCACCACGACTTCGGTGTGACGGCCGTGAGCCATCTCGGCAGGATCGAACTCACGCGCGGTCGTTGCTCGCTCTCGAATGATCGGATCATCGGCAACGGCACGGGGGGTGATATCCGCGGCACTGCCATAACCCTCACCCGCTCGCCGGGCAGCAGCTTCACTACGGGTGAGCCACCACAGTCCAAATCCCAGCATGATTGCCGAGGCAATGATGCCAAGGCCAGGCGCAGCAAAGGGCGTAGTGCCAAAGAATGGCATCGGAATCGCGTTCTGAATGGCGGGCGTGCCGGGGAACGCCGTCATTGTAAATGTCGAGGTGCCGAGCGCGATCGCCGCCGGCATCAGCCGCCGCGGAATATCTGCGGCCTGAAAAAGCGCTTGCGCCATCGGCGCCAGAACAAAAAACGCGACGAACAAGCTAACACCGCCATACGTCACCAATGCGCCCGCGAGCACCACCGCCAATATCGCGCGGCGGGCACCCAGTCGCTCAGTCATAAATCGCGCGATGGCTTCGACCGAACCGCTGTCGTCCATAAGCTTGCCAAACAGAGCGCCGAGCAGGAACAGCGGAAAGAACTGCGCAAGAAACTGCGCAGCACTGCCCATAAAAGTCTGTGTCCAATGAGCAAGCAATGGCTCTCGGGAAACAGCAGCCGCGATAAGCGCGGCTGCCGGCGCCAAAAGCAGCACACTCCAGCCGCGATAGGCTAACCAAATAAGTAATCCGAGCGCGAGGAGAATGCCGAACAGGCCCACCGTATTATATCTCCTTCAGGAGGACATCGAGATCAAGCGTGGAACGCTTGCCTACATCCGCGGCAGAGGCCTTCAAGAACGATTCCGCGCAACGTCGGCCCTCGTCTCGCAGCATGCTCAGAAAATCCCATTCCGCATTGAACTTGGAAGAAGCCCCGAGTTGGTCGATGGTCGCGCTGGAGATAAGGTGAATACGCATTGCCGCCCACAGAGCCCCCTCGCCGGTGCCGGCCTCAACCACTTGGCGCAATAGAGCAATCATACGCAGTTCCTTCAAGAGAGTAGCGTTGAAGGAAACCTCGTTCAAACGATCGAGTATCTCTCGTGCTGAACGCGGCGTGCCTTGTCGTTCGACGGGATTGACCGCAACGAGCAACGTGTCGTGCGATGCACACTCGCGGACCAGAGGAGTAATGGTGGGATTGCCCGAATAGCCGCCATCCCAATACGCCTCACCGTCGATTTCTATGGCTTGAAACAACGTCGGCAGACAGGCGGAAGCAAGCAGCACATCAGGCGTCAGCTCGCTGTTTCTGAACACTCTGCCGCGGCCGGTACGAACATTCGTCGCGGTCACGAACAATCGGATCGACGAATTTGCAACACGGCCAAAGTCGACGCATTCGGCAAGAACCTCACGCAACGGATTAACCCCTCGCGGATTCATGTCATAGGGCGAGAACACACGCGCGGCGAGATCAAATGCAACGAAGAACGGCGATGTGTCCAACGTCCACCTGCCCAGAAGAATATCCAGAGGGCTCCGCCGAATTGGGCTGAACCGGGCGGAATGAGAAACCTGCCGCCAAAAACCTTCAAGCGCAGCCTGCGCCCCCTTAGGTCCGCCTTTTTCATAACCATCGACCAGCACCACAGCGTTCATCGCGCCGGCCGACGTACCGGAAATGCCGTCGATCCGAAGCCACTTTTCCTCGAGGAGTCTATCGAGAACGCCCCAGGTAAATGCACCGTGAGAGCCGCCGCCCTGCAATGCCAGATCAACCAGAACGGTTTCGCGACTAACCGAAGCATCGGAAGCAGTCACTTGCATCAAGCCCTCCTAAATCGACGAATGCTCAAAATCTATTGGAATGAAGATTTTCACACAACAACCGCGCCGCCTTTCGGCGCCAAGGCAAAGTGATTTCATTGGACCCAACGCGCTTGCCTATTACGATCAATGCCGAATGGAACGTCGGCAATATCCGCCAGCGCTAACAGGATAATGTGACATCGAAAGGGGAGCGGAAAATTAGCAATATGACGCAAGCACACACTCCAAACTAACATATCAAGCGGACCACTCGGCAAAAAATCAAAGGGCTGTTTGAAGAGCTTAAAATAATCAACCACCCGTTTAGCATTTGGACGGCTACGGAGGGAACCTGCGGCGGCATTTGATTCAAACCATCGAATTACGCGCGGAGCAAATGAGAGCGCCTCAACTAACCTCCCGCTCGGACCACTCAGTGGCGGCAGCCGACGGGATTGTTTTACGTGCTTTGCTGAACAGGATAAAATCCCGCGTCGTAAGGATCGATGTGCGAACAGGACGCTGACCAACATCCTTTAGCAAGCAGTGTGTCCATTAACCTGAGAGGATTCTTCTCATGTCGGATCTCGTGGCTATCGTTTATCCCTCCGAAGCGAAAGCCGAGGAAGTCCGTCAGCGTCTCTTCAAGTTGCAGAATGAGTACCTGATAAAATTCACCGATGCTGTCATCGCCGTCAAAACAGAAGCGGGTCCAGTTAAGCTGAACCAGTTGGTCAACACCACAGCGGCCGGTGCGGCCTCCGGTAGCTTCTGGGGACTTCTGATAGGCGTTCTCTTTTTGAATCCCATCATCGGCGTCGCGCTGGGCGCTGCATCGGGAGCTCTCGGCGGAGCGTTGACGGACTATGGCATCAACGATGGGTTTATGAAGGAGCTTTCTACGAATCTTCAGCCCGGCAACGCCGCTCTATTTGTGCTCATCAAGGAAATGACTGCCGATAAAGTGCTCAGGGAAATTCAGGATGCCGGCGGCACCGTCCTGAAAACATCACTCGATGACACGAAGGAACAGCTGCTGCGTAAAGCCCTCGCAAAAGCGACCGAGGCAGAACCGGAGCCGGCAACCGGGAAGCCAGCCTGACACGCGTCTCGTTGGTGGTAGGCGGTTTGGGCGCCATCCTGAGACGAGCCACTCCGGCGCGGATAGACAACCTATTGCGAGTTCAAATCTAGCGCCAACCACGCCTGCTTCCACAGAAGCAGGCAATTCTGCGAGCGCTACGTCAGCCGGACTGTACGAATCCCGAATACTTTTTGCCGCCCGCCGGATCCGTCTCCAGCGACAGGCGAGCCTGTATCTTGCGCTGCGTTGATCGGTGCTGCCCAAGCGCCTGGCACGCACGCCTTTCGGAGATTCCGAGCACCGCCTTGACATGACTCACATAAGTCGAACGACGCTCCGGGCTCAGAATCCCCGTTGTCGCCTCCAGCAAGATGAGCTTGTCCAATGTAAGATCGGACACAGCTCGGCGCAGCTGGGCAATCTCTGCCTCCAACTCCACCAGCCGCTCCGCCTGATCACTCTCAATATCTCCGTATCTGCTTCGCCACCGATAGTACGTCACTTCAGTGACACCAATTTCTTGCACGCAATCCGAAATTCGTCTGCCGCTCGCCGACAATTCTTCGACGATCCGCAGCTTTGCAACGATCTCTTTGGCCTTGTATCTTGCCTTCATCGATCATTCCTCGGTAAGTCGCCTTGTTGCTGCTGTGTTCACAGCTTCAAATCATCTTGCTCCTGACAGACACAGATACCCAAACCAGCGACGGCGGTAGCATTGCGACCCGATAATATGGTCTCAATCGATTGCGCATCGGCGTCGATGCGGACGGCTTTTGACTATAAGGCGATACGTAGAATCCGCAAATTTTCAGAGTCCCAAGCTTGTGCAGCGCGTCTTAAAATACGCCAGTTGCTATTGAATCCTAGGCTGTACTGCTTGCCTCCAGCCGCGCTCAACCGGGGGACCCGACAGCGGAAGCAGGCCAAGGAATGGACTTGTCTCAGGAATCGAGTGAAGCTCAGCGGTCGAATAATCCCGCAACAGCTTGCAGTTCCTGACCTGCCACTCTTGGAGCGGCGTCGCAGATCAGCCACACTTCGCCAATCTCAAATTCCCGGTCAGCAACTTCTGGCTTGAGCGTGATGTTCATATTTTTGAACGGGCTGGTGACGCCGGGATAAGTCAAGCTGTGTACGTTGAAGGACTGATTGGCCTATCCGTCGACGAGCTCCCGTCCGCGTCGACGCGCGAAACTGCAAAGAAGATCATTCCAACGTGACGCGGACAGCCCTCCGACAGGCTGCGCCAGAATGGACTTGCTGGTCATCGTTTACCCAAGCACATCAACTCAAGACATTTGAGCTGATGCCATCAGCCAATCTTAGACTCCATTCCAGAGACACTAGGCCAGCATCCGATGGCATGAGCCCCCTAATCTTCGCGAGCGGAAGATTGCGCCGGTTGAGAATGGTGGAATGCCCCGGCGTCTGGCGTCGGCGCAGTTGACGCGTGGGCATCAGCACGGTCATCACCTGGGTGCGACGCTTGCATGAAACGGGTAGCGTTGCGCCGGGCAAGACTTTCGACTTGGACCAATCGGCTCCGCTACGAGAATAAACGAGCGACGCCAAGGCTAATGAACAACAATAAAAGAAGCGAGAGCGTTACGGCGGCCGTTACTCTGCCTCCCACGCGTCCGATCACGCGCACATCAACGCCCAATCCAAGTGCCGCCATCGAAACAACGGTGAGAAGAGAAGCCACCTTCAGCAGCGGCGCAACCACATCGTCGGACAATATTGCGAACGAGCGAAATCCTGCAAGGACAAGGAAGCCGATAATGAACCACGGAACCACTTGAAGCGGACTGAGGCGATCGGATGCGACGGGGCTCTCAGCGCTCTTCCGGAGCCTCCGTCCAAACACGGAAAATCCGATCAGGATCGGCCCGAGAGTCAGAACCCGCACCAGCTTGACCAAGGTCCCGATCTGGGTGCTGAGGAGACCGGCAGGAACAGTCGCTGCGAGGACCTGCGGCACCGCATACACCGTGAGACCGGCGAGAATTCCGTACTGGGTCGGAGAAAGCGCCAGCAGGGGGATCAGAAGCGGCAGGCCTAGGACCAGTACCACTCCAAGGATTGCTGTAAACGATATCGCAGACGCAATATCATCTCCGTCAGCCCCGATGACCGGTGCAATTGCCGCGATCGCCGAGTTGCCGCAGATCGAGTTTCCGCAGGCAACGAGGATCGAAAGCCGGACAGACAATCCAAGTAACCTGCTGATGCCGTAGCTCGCTCCGAGAATGATCGCGACGGTCGCAACGATTGCGGCGAGCAAGGAGAACCCTGAAGCAACGATCGTAGAAAAACTGATCGAAGCGCCAAGCAATGTGACCGCGACTTCAAGAAGCTGTTTGGCGCTGAAGGCGATTCCGGCGCGCCAACGCGCATTCGGCTCCCATACGGTCCGGATCACCATCCCCAGCACGATCGCGATGACTAAGGCTTCGATATAGGGATGACCAAAAATGCTCTCTTCAAGATGTTGAACGCCAAGCGAAACCAATGTAACGGCGACGCTCAGCCCGACGCCAGGCAACAAAGCCGCAACATACGCGACAATGGCACCCCTGCCCGTGTCCTTTCCGGCAGACTTCTCAAGAACAGGCATAATCCCCCCTACGCGAGAAGAGATTATGCGCTAAAAGGCGAAACCGAAGGAAATACCGTTTACCTTTAGGCCTATAGGGGAAAGTTATGCCATTGAACCTCCATCTGCTCCGCATGTTCGCGACGGTGGTGCGAACGGGCAGTTTTTCCCGGGCGGCGGAGGCGCTCCACGTCAGCCAGCCAGCAATTTCAAAAGGCGTGGCGGATTTCGAGCTTCAGATCGGCAGCCGCTTGTTGGACCGTGTGCCGAAAGGCGTCCGTCCGACGCGTGAAGGCCAGGCCCTGATGCGCCATGCAGAAGTGCTTTTTGCGACGGAGCGCGCGGCAGAGGAAGAAATGCGCTCCTTTCGCAATCTCAATGAGGGCTCGCTCCGCATCGGCGCGAGCACGACCATCGCCTCCTATATGATTGCGGAGTACCTCGGTATTTTCCACAATGCCTATCCGAATATCGATCTTCATATCATTAGCGCCAACACGCGCGAAATCGCCGACCTGACGATTGGCCATGAGGTCGATATCGCGCTGGTCGAAGGACCGATTACGGACGAAAATCTAATTGCGAAACCATGGCAAACAGACGTCATGGAATTGATCGTTGGCCCGCATCATCCGTTCGCGACGGCGATGATGCCGATCGACCCGCATACTATTGCAGCTGAAACACTGATTGTGCGCGAACCGGGATCTGGCTCACGGGAGGTCGTGACGAAGGCATTGGCCGATCATGGCATAGAACCTCGTCGCACACTGGAGATCGGAAGCACCGAGGCGATCAAGCAGGCTGTTGCTGGAGGGCTCGGCGTCTCGATCGTCTCAACGGCCGCTGTCACCGATCAGACGGCGCAGGGCCGATTGAAGATCATTCCCATGCGCGATCTGAAAATACAGCGGCGACTATGGCAGCTGAAAATACCAGGTCGGCTCGACGCCCCGGCCGCCGTCGTTTTCGAGCAACTCCTGAATGGAAAATCCGCGAATTTGGCTGCCGCCAGTAGTCCACCTTAGGCGCCGCGCATCGTTCGCAAGCGTCTTCGAACTAGTGAAATTTGCTGGCAAAATCCGGGTCAAAGTAAAAGACCCGTGCAACTATGGTTACGGCCACAAGCAGCCAGAAAAGACCTACGCCAGCAAGCAAGGCCCAACTCGAAATCGTTGTACTTGTTATCGAAGCGCGATCTTCATCATACTTCGCCGGCTCGCCGAAAGCATCAAATTGCACCTCTTGCACTGCCGCCTCCGGACCTGTCGAAAGGTTCAACATCGTCCGTAGATATGCGGTCGGTCTAACGCGGAAAGCAAACGAACCGTCGTGCAAATATCCCCTCAGCCGCAGACCATTATTCTTCTTGGCGCTGGCAACGGAGAATATCTTTCCCTGCCGGGGCTGGCGTCACTAAAGCAGCCCAATTCCGGCCGAGCTCGTCAGAAGACTGTGGCCCGCGTGACGCTTCAGTGCGATCAGGCCACGGGCGCTTGTGCAAGAAACGCCGCGACCTCGGACGGTGTATCCGCAACCCGGACACCTGCGTTTTCGAGCGCCTTCCGCTTTGAAGCATATCCACCACGGCCGCCGGTGACGATCGCTCCCGCATGCCCCATTTTTTTGTCGGGAGGAGAAGAACGTCCCGCGATGAACGAAACAATGGGCTTCTTCATCTTACGGGCATACTCAGCGGCTTCTTCCTCCATCGCACCGCCGATTTCACCGACCAGAACAACAGCGCTTGTCCGCGCATCCCGATCGAGAGCCTGAATCGCATCGAGAGTTGTCGTCCCAATGATCGGATCGCCACCGATGCCGATGAAGACGGATTGCCCAAGACCGGATCGCGTCAGATTGAGGCACATCAACGTGCCGAGGCTACCGCTCCGCGAAATCACGCCGATATTGCCGGGCAAGAAGATATTCGAATTGTGACCGGGCATGATCCCGACGAATCCCTCACCGGGCGTCACAATGCCGGCGGTGTTGGGGCCGATGATTCTGCTGTTCGAACCACGGATGCGCGCAAATATTTCCAATACGTCGTGGCTCGGAATGTGCTCCGTCAGTACAACAATCGTGCCGACGCCCGCATCGATCGCATCGATGATCGCATCCTTGGCCATGGTCGGCGGAATAAAAATGACCGAGATATCGCAAGGCGCGTGTTTTGCGGCCTCCACCGCGGAGTTGAAAAGCGGCACGCCGAGATGAGATTCACCGGCCCGCCTGGGATTGACGCCGGCAACAACGTCGGTGCCGCACTCCATCATTTTGGCTGCCCAAAACGAACCTTGCTTGCCGGTGAGCCCCTGAACCAGAACTTTTTGACCCCGCCGATAGATCATTGTGCCGCCTCGACTGCCGCCTTCACGGCATCTTCCATCAGGTCATAGGGTTCGATTCCGAGCCGCTCGCGAACGAGCTTTACGGCCTCGTCTTCGCCGGTGCCATGAATAGAGAAGAAGGCTGGAATCTTTGGCTTGAGCGTTTCCCACGCCCGAACCACCCCTTCCGCCATGACATCCGTGCGCGCGAACGCGCCACAGAAATTGACGACGAGACTTTTGACACCGGGGTTCGACAAGACGAGATCCAACGCCACCTCGGCCTTCGTATAGGCCTCTCCACCGATCTCCAGAAAATTTGCGGGCCGTCCTCCGAAATGATCAATGACGTCCATCGTCGTCATCGTCAGGCCCGCGCCGTTGGCCAGAACGCCGACATTTCCCTCAAGCTGAATGAACCGCAACCCGTGGGAGGCCCCGCGTTGTTCCAAAGCTGTCATCTCTGGTGGAGATGCCACCGTGACGAGTTCCGCCTGCCGGGCTGTCGATGCATCGTCCAGGACGAACTTGCAATCAAGCGCAACAACCTTGCCTCCCCGCAAAATCGCAAGCGGATTGACCTCCACCAACTCGGCATCCTTTTCGCAAAAGATACGGTAGAGCTTGACGAGTACATCTCCGATGGCGTCGGCAGCCGGTTCGACGTCCAGGCCCTTGAGGAGCGCAGCTGCATCCGACGCGCCGAAACCCCGGTTGACGTCAACCACATGCCGCCTGATCGCATCGGGCTTCGCCTCAGCGACCTCCTCGATGTCCATTCCGCCTTCTGTCGAGAACAGGACAAGCGGACTCCGGCTGGTGACATCGATCAAGACAGCCGCATAGAGTTCACGTTCGATCGGGCAACGCTCCTCGACAAGGACACGCTCGACCCGACTGCCGCCGATCATCATACCAAGGATGTCGCGCGCAGCCGCAGCACCATCTTCGGGCTTATCCGCCATTTTGATGCCGCCGGATTTTCCGCGCTTGCCCGTTGGCACCTGTGCCTTGATGACCGACGGTCCGATCGTTGCGACGGCCGCTGATGCTTCTTCCGGGGTCCTGCAAACCACCCCCTTTGGAACTGGCACTCCTGCGGGCGCAAGAACATTCAGCTTCGCAGCATATTCCTCGAAGTTCATCGCAGTAATCCTATCGTCCGTACCGAGCCCAGTGAGGGCCAAAGAGCTCTTCTTCAGAAGGCTTGTCCTCGGGAATCGGCACGACAAGATGCGTGATGTTGAGAAAGTGCTTGTAGTTCAAATTTTCCGAGATGCTGTTTTTCTGCCATGAACCGCATCCCATCGTCAGGGTGAATTCAAGCCCGCTATCGAAACCACCGCCGTTGCCGAAGGTGTGTGCGAAATTCACCAGCACGCGAACAACCGGAAGATCTTCCGCAAGCTCCCTCGCCCGCGCCATATTTGTCGTGTGCAGCCCCATCGAATGGCCGCGTCCCTGGAAATCCAAAATCCTGCGCACGGTTTCTTTCGCGGCCTTGAAATCCGGCGCACGATAAACGGTCAGCACAAGAGCAAGCTTTTCGCCCGACAACGGAAACTGCGGCCCGATTCCGGTCTCTTCCACCAGAACAAATTTTGATGATGCAGCCTCGGCCGGAAGTCCAAACCCATCGACGAGAACCGACATGTCGCGCGCGATTAAATGCCGATTTAGCTTTCCGTTCTTCCACAGCACGTTCTGAATCTTCGCCTTTTGCGCGCCGTTGGCGAGGTAACCGCCTGCCTTCTCCAGAGCGGCGATGGCGGCGTCATAAACCGAGGCCACAATCACGACAGCGTTTTCGGACGAGCACGACGTGGCGTTGTCGAATATCTTCGAGGCGCAGATCTTCTGCGCTGCCGACGCAAGGTCGGCGGTCTCGTCGATAATCACCGGAACGTTTCCCGCACCGACGCCAATCGCGGGCGTTCCGCTCTGATAAGCGCGCCTGACGTTGTCCTGCGAGCCGGTCACGACAACAAGATCGACGGCTTCCATGAGCGCCTGCGTCGTGTCCTTGGTGACAGGCGAAGGCAGCATCTGAACAAGATCTTCCGGGAGACCTGCTTGCGCGAGTGCCCCGCGCATAAAGTCGACCGCCATTTTGGTTGTTCGATAACCCAGCGGGGACGGCCCGACGATCACGGCATTGCGGCCCTTGATCGCCAACAGCGCCTTGTTGACCGGTGTCGCCCCGGGATTTGTCGATGGCGTGATGGCTCCGATGACACCGATCGGCTTCGCGAATTTCACGATTCCGCGCTTGTCGTCACGCTCGATCTCGCCGACAGATTTAACGCGAAGCAAATCGCGAAGCGCGCCGAATGTCTTGCGCTGCTTCTTGACGATCTTGTCTGGAACGTTACCAAGACCTGTATCCTCAACTGCAAGTTCGGCAAGCGCCTTGGCATGCTCAGGCTTGTAAAGAGACCATGCAATCGCCCGCACGGCTTCATCCACACGGGCTTGATCCGCATCCGCGAATTCCCTCTGTGCGATCCGTGCGCGGCGCATGAGATCGGCCGCGATCTCCTGCGCGGGCGACATCGTTTCTTGCATCTCAGCGACAGCAGCCATCATTTACTCCATTGGTCAGTTCGTCATTCAGCGGGCTGCGGCTTCGAGAGATAATGCGCACGCAAACGCTGCATGAAAGGAAGCAGCAGTACGATCACCGTGAAGGCGACGATCGAGCCGGAAATCGGCCGGGTGAAAAACACCGTCCAGTCGTTGCTGAAGCTGATCATGGTGTTCATGAACGATTCTTCCGCGATCGGCCCGAGAATGACCCCCAGCACGAGTGGCGCGACGGGGAATTTCAGTTTCTCGAAGCCATAGCCGATGACGCCGAAAGCGATGATCAGCCACAGATCCGTGACGTTGTTACGGATCGACAGCGCGCCGATGAAGCACAGGATCAGCACATAGGCCGACACCACCGCTTCGGGGAAGTCGAGAATCTTGATGAGCGGCCGGATCGCGAGATAGCCGATGATGCACATCAGGAACAGGCCAAGGAAGATCGAAGCGAAGATCGTGTAGACCATCGCCGACGAGGTCACGAGCACCTGCGGCCCCGGCTGGATGCCGTGCAGCATGAAGGCGCCGAGAATAACGGCGGTCGCACCGCTGCCCGGAATGCCAAGCGCGAGAAGATGCACAAGCGCGCCACCGACTGAAGCCGTCGCCGCCGCCTGCGGCGCGATGATGCCTTCAGCGATGCCGGTGCCCATTTCGTTCTTGCGCTTGCCGAACTTGGCTTCGACGCCATAGCTCACGAAGGAAGCGATGGTTGCGCCCGCGCCCGGTAGAAGACCGATGAGGTCGCCGATCGCCGCCGAGCGGAAAAACATGCCCTTTACTTCTTTTAGCTCTTTCCAGGTCGGAAGTTCGGTGCGGGCGTTGGAGATTTTCTCGATCGGCTTCGTCGAGAAGCCAGTTTCGAGCCGCATCAAAACTTCGCCGACGCCGTAAGCGCCGACCATAACGACGAGAAATTCGATGCCGTCTGCGAGAAGCGGCGAGCCGAAGGTAAAGCGCGGCGCGCCGTAAACGGGATCGACGCCGACAGTCGAGATCAGGATGCCGACGCTCATGCTGATGAAGGCGTTGGCGAGCGAGCCCTTGCCAATTGCCACCACGCTCAGCAAGCCGAACATCACGATCACGAAGTATTCCGGCGACGAAAAGCTGAGCGCGAATTTTGCGAGCGGCTCGGTAAGCGCGACCATGACGATGGCGGAAAGCAGACCGCCGCCGAGAGCCGCGACCAGCGTCCACCCAAGCGCCTTCGCCGGCTGTCCTTTGCGGCCCATGGTATAGCCGTCCCATAACATCGGAACGTCGATTGGCTCGCCGGGTATCTTGAACAGGATCGCCGTGAAGGCGCCGCCATACGTGCCCGAAACATACATCGCGCCGAGCAGAATGATCGATGGCGTGACGTCCATCTTGTAGGTGAATGGCAACGCTAGCGCGACGCCCATCACGAGCGTCAGCCCCGGCAAGACGCCGATCAGCAAACCGATGACGATGCCGACGAACAGCATCAGCATGTGGATCGGCGTGAAGCAGTTCAGGAAGCCGTGGCCGAGTTGAACGAGAATGTCGAACATGCGCGCCTACCACATAGCCGGAATTTTGAAGAAGATATCGGTGGCATAAGCGAAAGGCTCGATGCCCCGCGGTAGCGAAACGTAGGCGACACGAAGAAACAGAACGCCGCATAACAGGGTGACAAAAATACTCGTCAGCCAGATCGCCTTATGCCGGCGGAAACCGCCGACATACATAAAGGCGACGAGAAACAGGAACGTACCGAAGATAAAGCCGAGATAGGGAACGAGAACCGCATACACGGCCATCAGCGCGATGCCGCCGACCAGCATGCGCGGATAAACCGGCTCCGCTTGTTCGTTGTCGCCCTCCCGCTCGAAGGCTTCCATCAGGCCGGTCGCATCCCGGTTGCCGACGATCATGCGCCGGACAATTTCATAGATACAAGATGCGCTCAGCAGAAGGATCGCGATTTGCGGCCACACCTGCGGCCCGAGAGCGCCTGCCCGCGGCGTGTATTCGAGCTGCTTCGTGAAGTAAAAGAGAAGCACTGCAACGGCGAGGCCGGCCACATAAGGCAACGTCGATTGAATTAAGTTTCTTTCCATGCCTTTGGCCTCGCCCAATTGCTGTTAGTTGGTCGCAATGGTCTTTTTCATGTCTTCGAGCTGCTCTTTGACAAAGGCAGGTGCCTTTGTTGAGTTCTCGAAGCTTGCGGGGTCGGCGTACTGATCCTCGAGGAATTTCTTGTACTCCGGAGTCGCGGCAACCTTGGCGAGCGCATCGGAAAGCTTCTGGATGATTTCCGGCGGCGTTCCGGAGCGCACGACGATGGCGCGGAACTGCGGCAAGGCAACCTTGTATCCGAGCTCGAACGAAGACGGCACACCCTTGAATGCCGCCAACCGCTTTTCGCCGAACAGCATGATCGGGCGCATCTGCTTGCCGCTCAGGAATGACCCGACGTCACCGGCTTGCTCATAGAGCGCGTCGGCGTGACCACCGAGAATGGAGACGTAACGCTCGCTCGGCTTCCCGAACGGCACCTGCACGACCTTGACGCCGCCTCGATCGAGGACAGAGAGCGAGAATTCATCGACACTACCGAAGCCAAGCGTCGCCACTTTCAGCTTACCGGGGTTTGCCTTGGCCTCTTTCTCAAAATCCGCCCAGGTTTTGAACGGACTATCTTCTTTCACGAAAATGAAAGATGGCGCTTTGATCATCACCGCGACAGGCGTGATGCTGTCCATCGTCCATCGCGGAGTCTTGCCCGCGAGCAGCGCGTGGCTGTCGGCGATGTAGACCGCCATCGAATAGCCATCGGCCGGCGCAGCGAGAAGTTTTGCCATGCCCGTGGCGCCAGTGCCACCTGGCACGTTCACGACGGGCACGCCCTGACCGAGCAACGGTTCGATCAACTTGCCTACGAGGCGCGCGAGTTGGTCGGCACCACCGCCTGGCCCCCAAGGCACGATCAGTTCGATCGGCCGTTCGGGGTAACCGGCTGCCGTTGCCTTGCCGACAAACATTGCAGCGCACAATGCAGCGCCGAACAATACCGAGAATCTTCGCATCGCCGAGCGCGGAGGCAAACCCCGGCGCATGACCGCTTGTTGATTGACCTTCATGTCTCCCCCACGATTTTTCCCGTTTTATGACCTCAACCGTCGAACTTTGGTGTCCGATTCAGCTTTGGCTATTTTTTCTTATGGTGCACGACACCACAACCGTGACAAAATTGATTATGTGCATCGTCACCATTCGCGGAATTTATCATTGAGCCACGACCTCGACATTGCATTGCTCAGAACGTTTGTCGCGATCGTCGATACAGGAGGGCTGACATCAGCCGGCAGAAAGGTCGGCCGCACGCAGCCGGCGATCACACATCAAATCAGGCGCCTGGAAGATTTGGTCGGTTGCACCCTGTTTGAAGACAATCGCCGTAAACTCAACCTGACACGTGACGGGGAGGTCTTGCTCGAATTCGCGCGCGCAATGCTGCGATTGAACGATGAGGCACGTGATCGCTTCGCAACGCCTGACATAGCCGGCCACGTTACGTTGGGGACACCGGATCTGTACGCGTCATATATTCTGCCGGAAGTCCTTGAGAATTTTTCCCGCGCGCACCCGAACGTGGAAATTCAATTGCGCTGCACACGCAGCATCCATCTGCATGCAGCGCTGGCGCGCGATGATATCGACATCGCATTGATGACAAACCAGCCGGAATTCCGCCGCGGCGAACTCGTTCGCCGCGAACCTCTTGTATGGGTTGCCGGCGTCAGAAGTAACCCGGAGTTACGGAAACCTCTTCCCCTGGCTGTTCTTCCTCAGGGAAGTATCTATCGTCAGCGTGCTCTTGACGCGCTGGGCGCGGCCGGCCGGCAATGGTCAATACGCTCGGTCTGCGACAGCATCGCCGGACTGCAGGCCGCCGTCTTCGCGGGCCTTGCAGTCTCGGTCTTCCCGCGTTGCGCCATCGTGCCGAATGTGCGCTGTCTTGGTGAGGCAGACGGGTTTCCGAAATTGCCCCCTATTGAGCTTGTCATGCATCGCAAGGCCCACGGCATCTCCGACGCCGCAGAGCAACTCGCTCAATATATCGCGCGCGAACTCGGGGACACGGCATCCACCCCTGCCCCAACTGTGTGAGCATCCGCTGCTCCGGATCCCAGGCGCAGGCCGATGGCTGCATCGAACGCAGCCATCCTGAAACAGCAATCCCGTGTGAGGGCCTCTACGCAGTCTTCTGCGGGCGCATATCGCTGCGGTTGATACCCGCAACCACGACAGGCTTCTTCATGGCATCACGGCGAAACGGCTCACCAAGCTCCTGATTGAGAAGAACTTCGATGAACGTCGTGATGCCCTGCTTCTGCGCATCGCAGGAGCGCCGGAGGGCCTCGGTCAGTTCGGACTGCGTCCTGACCACAACGCCTTTCAGACCGCAGCCTTCGGCAACCTTCGCGTAGCTCAGATTCACATCGAGTTCGGTGCCGACGAAATTGTTGTCATACCAGAGAATCGAATTGCGCTTTTCGGCGCCCCATTGGTAATTGCGGAAGATGACCATCGTCACGCCGGGCCATTCCTCGCGACCGATCGAACTCATTTCATTCATTGAAATCCCGAATGCACCATCGCCCGCGAAGCCGACGCAAGGCGTATCCGGATTACCTATTTTTGCGCCGATGATTGACGGAAAGCCGTATCCGCACGGACCGAACAGCCCCGGTGCAAGATACTTTCGTCCCTTTTCAAACGCCGGGTAGGCATTTCCGATTGCGCAATTGTTACCGATATCGCTCGATATGATCGCGTCGCGCGGAAGTCCCGCCTGAATCGCGCGCCAGGCTTGGCGCGGCGACATCCGATCCTTGTCCCGCTGGCGTGCATCCTCATTCCACGTCGTACCTGGATCATCGTCCTCATGATCCATGCTGGAAAGTGCCTGAAGCCACTTCGACTTGGTCGAATGCACCAGAGCTTTCCGCTCTTCGCGACCCATATCACCCGCGGCCGGCATAAGCTGAGCTAAAATGTTCTTGGCAACCAGTTTCGCATCTCCGCAAATTCCGACGGTAACGGGCTTCGTCAACCCGATGCGGTCCGCGTTGATGTCGACCTGAATGATCTTTGCAGTCTTAGGCCAATAGTCGATGCCGTAACCGGGAAGGGTCGAGAATGGGTTGAGACGCGTGCCCAACGCCAACACGACGTCGGCTTTCGCGACGAGTTCCATCGCAGCCTTCGAGCCGTTATAGCCGAGCGGGCCGACCGCAAGCCGGTGACTTCCGGGGAAGCTGTCATTGTGCTGGTAGTTATTGCAAACTGGCGCATCGAGTCTTTCGGCTAGCGCAACGCACTCTTCAATCGCGCTTCCAAGCACCACGCCTGCGCCTGACAGAATGACCGGAAATTTTGCTTCGGAAAGCAATTTCGCTGCTTCCGCGACGGCGACATCGCCACCCGACGGGCGCTCAAACTCGACGACAGCCGGCAGATTGATATCGATGACCTGCGTCCAGAAATCGCGCGGGATATTGATTTGCGCAGGAGCGGAGAGCCGCTTCGCTTTCAAGATAACGCGATTGAGCACCTCCGCGACGCGCGAAGCATCGCGCACTTCTTCCTGATAGCAAACCATATCGCGGAAGAGCGCCATCTGCTCCACTTCCTGGAAGCCGCCCTGGCCGATCGTCTTGTTCGCCGCCTGCGGCGTGACGAGCAGCATCGGCGTATGATTCCAGTAGGCTGTTTTAACAGGAGTGACGAACCCCGTCACACCGGGACCGTTCTGGGCAATGGCCATCGCCATCTTTCCCGTCGATCGCGTGTAGCCATCGCAAATCAGACCACCATTGGTTTCGTGCGCAACATCCCAGAACGTGATGCCGGCCTGAGGAAACAGATCCGAGATTGGCATGAAGGCCGAACCGATGATGCCGAAGGCATGCTCGATGCCGTGCATCTGCAGAACCTTCACGAAGGCTTCTTCTGTGGTCATTTTCATGGATGGCGCCCCTTTTGATGTCCAGCTCGGACGGCGAAACAGACAGATGTTCGACAGAAGCATTGGCATAGCTCCTTACCGGTAGCAACGAATATATCATTTTTATAGTTTTTTGGTTCCATTTTCCGGAATATATGCTACATGCGCAGCATGAAAGAACTGATTGGCGCTTTGAAACCCTTGGCTGTGCTGGAGGCTGTCGCCGGGATGGAGCATCCCGCGACGCTTGCTGAACTCGTGACCACGGTCGGCATCCCGAAGCCGACAATGCATCGCTGGCTTAGCTCTCTGGAAACCGCGGGACTGTTGCAGCGAACCCCGGATGGCCGCCGCTATGAACTTGCAGCGCGCGCAGCACGGCTCGCATTCTCTATCCTGTCGAACAAACCGGGCGGCGCGATACGCCACGAAATTCTGCGCCGTGTCGTGCAAGACATCGGCGAGACCTGCAATTTGACCGTGCTCGACGGTACGCAGGTGACGTATCTGGATCGTGTCGAGTCGGAGTGGCCGCTGCGGATTACGTTTCAGCAGGGATCGAAAGTTCCGGCCTATTGCTCTGCAAGCGGCAAGCTCTTCCTCGCGCTGATGCAACCGGCCAAGCGCGATCTCACTTTGAGCGAGATGCAGTTCGAACGGCTTACTGAAAATACATTGATCGACAAATCTTCATTCCTCAAAGAACTCTCCAATATTCGCCGCGACGGATATGCGCTCGACAGAGAAGAGTTCATGTCAGGTCTTGTGTGCCTCGCGGTGCCGATCTTCCAGAAAAAGGGGCGATCCCGCACATGCGTTGCAGCACTCGCAATCCAGGCCCCCGTCACCCGGCTGTCCTGCACGGACATTCTGACCAAACTTCCAGTTCTTCAGGGCGCCGCCAAGGCGCTCGCCACGAGCCTCACCCATGATTTGGAAAGTTCATAATGCAAACGCAGGCATTTCCGAAGCTCGACGCACTCGAAGCGGCCGCACGCGGCAAGGGACGTCTCTCGGTCGCAGTTGCTTATCCCTGCTCAAACGATTCGCTTGCTGCGGCTCTCGCAGCACGCGATGAGGGAATTATCGAGCCGGTGCTCGTCGGACCGCGTCGGCGCATTGAAGCCTGCGCCAGTGCAATAGGAGTCAGCCTCGACGGAATTCGGTGCGTGGAAGCAGATGACGACCCGATTGCCTCATCGCAGATCGCAGTCGCGCTCGCCGGAGCCGGCGAGGTCAACGCTCTGATGAAAGGCTCGCAGCACACCAACGAACTCCTTGGCTCAGTTGTCGCGCCAAGCGCCAATTTACGGACCGCAAAACGCATGAGCCACGTCTTCTGGTTCGATCTTCCAGCTTACCACAAGCCGCTGATGGTGACTGACGCAGTCGTCAACATCATGCCTGGCTTGAAGGACAAAGCCGACATTCTGGGCAACGCCATTGCCTTCTCCCATGCGATCGGCACCGCGATGCCCAAGATCGCCATTCTATCGGCCGTTGAGAACGTCAACATAGATCTGAACTCCAGCATGGATGCGGCCGCTCTTTCGAAGATGGCGCATCGCGGCCAGATCAAGGGCGCGATAATTGATGGCCCGCTTGCATTCGATAACGCGATCTCGGCGGCTTCCGCCGCGACCAAAGATATCTCCTCGCCCGTTGCCGGCGATCCAGACATCCTGATGGTGCCGAACCTCGACGTCGGAAACGTGCTCTATAAATCATTCATCTATATGGGCGGAGGTGAATGCGCCGGCATCGTGCTGGGCGCGCGCGTACCGATCATTCTGACCAGTCGCACGGATTCGCGGCGCGCCCGCATTGCATCATGTGCACTGGCGCAGCTCAGCCTGTCGTAGCATCCCACCAAAAAGAAAGACGGCCCGAATAATCGGGCCGCCTTGGTTTCGACCTGGCCTAAGCCTTACGCGGCGATCGCCGCGGGAACCGACAAGCCCTCTCGTGCCCGCTGCTTCGCCAAGCGACTGATCCACCACGCCGAGAGGGCGCTCACCACGCCCGCGAACACGCAGTAGAAGGCGATCGCCCAGCCGCCGTTCTTCGGCCCGTACGCTTGTAGCAGCGCAGTCGCTATGATCGGCGTCAGGCCGCTCGCAAAGATACCGGAGAATTGATACACGAACGAAATTCCGGTGTAGCGGACTTGCGGGCCGAAGAGGTCACAGAACAATGCCGCTTCCGGTCCGTAGATCGATGCGTAGAGTATCCCGAACGGAATGATGAGCGCCGCCCAGACCATGACGGGCTGATCGGGGAACGTCATCCAAATCCAGAACGCCGGCAACGCCGACAGACCGGTGATGAGCGAGCCCCAGAAATAGGTTCTCGTTCGTCCAATCTTGTCTGACACCGAACCAAAGAACGGGATGAAGGCACACATGATCAAAGCAGAAACACAGACACCGAGAAGCGCCTCGGTGCGAGGAATTTTGAGCTGTTGTGTCAGATAGGCGATCGAATACACGCCAAAGATATTGAAGAACACGCCATCGATATAACGCGCGCCCATGCCTGCCACGACCTCTTTCGGATACTCCTTGATCATCGACACGAACGGAACCTTCACCTCCGCCCGACTCTCCTTGAGTTTCGCGAATTCGGGCGTCTCCATGATGTTCAGACGAATGTAGAGCCCGATGATGACGAGAACGAAGCTGAGTACGAAAGCAAGACGCCAGCCCCAGGCAAGGAACTGCTCATTTGTCAGTGTGTAGGAAAGCAAAGCGACAACACCTGACGCCATGCACAATCCGATCGCCAAACCGATCTGGGGGAAGCTGGCATAGAGACCTCGCTTCTCCGGCGGAGCATATTCGTATGTCATGAGTACCGCCCCGCCCCATTCACCGCCAAGGCCGAGACCTTGCAAGATGCGGAGCAACAGAAGCAGGATCGGTGCCCACACGCCTATCTGGGCGTAGGTCGGAACGAGGCCGATCAGGAACGTTGCGACGCCCATGATCATCAATGTCAGAACGAGCATGCTCTTGCGGCCAATTCGATCGCCGAAATGACCGAAGATGATGCCGCCCAGAGGGCGGGCGACAAATCCGACTGCGAAAGTCGTGTAAGCCAGGAGGGTGGAGATCAACGGATCTCCGGTCGGGAAATAAAGTTGGTTGAACACGATACCGGCGACAACGCCGTAGAGAAAAAAATCATACCATTCGACGGTTGCGCCAATCAGTGAAGCAATGACGACCCGCCTTAGCAAAGGATCTTGTTTCATTACGTTTCTCCCCTATTTTCATTTTGTTTTACTTACGCTGCTTTGGATTCTCCCTTCGCGCCCGCCAGGATCATGTCGGACGCCTTCTCTGCAATCATCACCGCCGGGGCGTGTGTATTTCCCGATACAAGCGTCGGCATGATCGAACAGTCGACCACGCGAAGGCCTGCGATGCCGTGGACACGAAGGCTCGCGTCTGTCACTGCCATCGGGTCGGAGCCCATCTTGCAGGTCCCGGTGGGATGAAAAATGGTCGCACCGTTCTCGCGCGCAAATTCCAGGATATCGCTATCGGAATGAACCGCAGCCCCGGGCTTGTACTCACTCTCGATATATGGCTTCAGCGCATCCGTCTCCGCCAACCGGCGCGCATATTTGATGGCTTCAACGGCGCAGATGCGATCCGTTTCCGCAGCGAGGTAATTCGGGCGCATGGACGGCGGCAGCATCGGATCCGCTGATCGGATTTCGACGCTTCCACGCGATTCCGGCCGCAACTGGCAAACTGAGAAGGTGCAGCCGGACCAGTCATGCGGCTTTCCTCCCGCCTGTTCGGCCGACAAAGTCCCGAAATGAAATTGAATGTCTGGCGTTCGCGAGCCCGGCAGCACCCGCGTGAAAAGACCACCTTGATTGATTCCGATTCCAAGCGGTCCTGCTCCCGTCATCAACCATTTCAGGCCGATGCGCGCCTGGCCCGCCAGCGTGCGCAAGTCATCGTTCGTGGTGATGGGCTTGGAGATCCGGTACATCAGCCGGAATTGCAGATGATCCTGAAGGTTTTGACCAACCCCCGGGAGATCATGAACCACTTCGATTCCATGCCGACGCAGAAGGTCAGCCGGCCCGATGCCCGAGAGCTGCAGCAGTTGCGGCGACTGCAACGACCCTGCGGATAAGATCACTTCGCGCGCCGCTCGCACTTCGTGCATGACGCCGTTCTGACGATACCGCACGCCAACGGCTTTTCGGCCTTCGAGAATGACGCCAGTTGCATGGGCATCCGTCTCGATGTGCAGATTCTTTCGCGCACGGGCAGGCTTGAGATAGGCCACCGCCGAACTAATGCGCCAGCCGTTGTGCGTAAAGAGCTGGAAATACCCAGCGCCCTCCTGACTGCCACTGTTGAAATCATCCGTGCGTGGAACGCCCAGTTCACCCGCTCCACGAATGATGGCCTCCATCAGTTCGTTTTTCTCTTTGATGTCGGACGACCACAAGGGCCCGTCACCGCCATGCGTTTCACTCGCGCCGCGGCTGTTGTGCTCGGACTTCTTGAAATAGGGGAGGACGCTATTCCAGTCCCAGCCGGTATTCCCGAGCTGCGCCCAGTGGTCGTAGTCGTCGCTTTGGCCGCGAATGAAAATCAGTCCGTTAATCGAACTTGATCCGCCAAGCCCTCGCCCCCGTGGCCAGTAGATCCTTCGATCATGCATGTTGGCCTCGGGATCTGTGTAAAATCCCCAATTGTAGGCCTTATGGAACATCGTCTTTCCATATCCGATGGGGATATGGATCCAGAGATAGTTGTCCTTCGGTCCAGCCTCCAAAAGTAAGACTTTGTAGCGGCCATCAGCGCTCAACCGATTGGCCAGCACGCAGCCTGATGATCCGGCCCCCACGACGACGTAATCGAACGCTCTTACGCTCAAGTCCCCGCCCCCTGCACATTTGTCTCATTTATTGAGACGATTTGTCTCATATACTGGTTGGGGTCCTATAGTTTGTCAACTCCGGAGAGCACTGGCATGAGTTTCAATACATTGGAGCTGCTTCCAACGATGACGACACAGACGACCACCACCGTTTCTGAACGCGCGCTCTTGCTGCTTGAGATCATTGCGAAGGCGGAAGAACCGCCGACTCTCAATGAACTCATCGCGATGACTGAGTTGCCGAAAGCGACCACGCACCGTTTTGTGACGCTTCTCGAGAAATTGGGATTCGCGCAGCGAACGATGGACGGTAAGCGATACGAAGTCGGACATCGCCTGACCGCGCTCGCGGTCGACGCAATGCGCCATTCTTTTCAACTCGCACCACGACGCGCGATACTTTCCGGACTGGTGAAAGAAGTCGGCGAAACTTGCAACATCACAATGCTCGACGGAGCGCAGCTCATCTATCTGGACCGCGTCGAGTCAGATTGGCCGCTCCAGATTCGCCTCAAGATCGGATCACGTGTTCCGGTCCACTGCACTGCGAGCGGCAAATTGTTCCTAAGCCTTGCGCCGCTTTCGCTGCGGCGGGCACTTCTTCGAACGCATCCGCTGCACAAGTATACACCGCACACCATTGTCGACTTGGCGGCACTGGAGACAGAACTCGACAAGATACGGGAAACGAACATCGGAACCGACAATGAGGAATTCATTGAGGGCATGACGGCCGTCGCCGTCCCCGTGCGAGACTCTAAAGGCAACATATGCGCCACTGTTGCCGTACACGGCCCCACAAGCCGTTTGCCGCTAGCGCAGGCTATCGCTTTGGCGCCAGCACTAGAAAGAGCTGCAAATGCGATCGAACAGACCTTTCACGACAGCGACCTCTGACGCCGATCGTGATTGTCGCGGCAACGATCCCAGCCCGCTGCGCGCATAGAGGCGCGCACGTCAGGTTCAGGCACCTGTTCGACCATTTGTTCATCGCTCTCCATTGCGTCAGAGATGGTCTCGGCACCATCGTCGCGCCGCGCAATATTTTCGAGAACGAGGCAGGGAGCAGCATCTTCCGCCCAATCCTTCCCCAGATCGGTTTTAAGGGACAATCCTACTACGTTTACTATCGGTCGGCCGGGCGCACCGGAGCGATCGCAAAGATCGTTGAGTTGCTCCGCGGCTGTCGGTCTCAGTGACGAAGGGGACGTTCATTTGGCATATGCGATGAATTCTGCAACAGCCTAACCTGGCCGGTTGGATCAACGCGTTGCTGGCACGGGCACCGGCGCCGCCCTGGCCAGCCGGAGCGCGGCCGTTCCGGGTTCGGAGATGAGTACTGAGTGGCGCGCCCGAAGAGATTCGAACTCCTGACCCCCAGATTCGTAGTCTGGTGCTCTATCCAGCTGAGCTACGGGCGCGCATTTCGCGAGACATATAAAGGCCGGAGGCCGTGCCGCGAAAGAGCGCCATAGCTACCGGCTCCGGAACGGCTTTGCAAGATCGATACGACGATGATTTCGGGCCAAAACGCGAGTTTTTCAGGCCCGGATCCGCGAATCCCGCAGACTGTAGAGCTCCACGGCACGATCCGGAATCATGATTCGGAACGTCGCGCCGATGGTGCCCTCCACCAGATTGAGCTCCCCGCCGTGGGCCCGGACCAGTTCCGCAGCAATGGCAAGGCCGAGCCCTGTGCCGCCATCCCGCGACGAGCCCTGGAACGCCTCGAACAGGTGTTCGCGAGCCTTCGCCGGGATGCCGGGACCGGTATCCGAGATTTCCAGAATAGTGACGCTGCCTTCGCGGCGACCGGTGACGCGGATCTGCTTGGCGGTCACGACCTTCGATTTGTCGCTCTCCAGCGCCTGCGCGGCGTTGCGCACCAGGTTGAGCAGCGCCCGGAACAATTGATCCGGATCGGCATCGACGGTGAGCCCACGCTCGATGGCGTTGATCCATTCGATCGACGTGCCATTGGCAAGTCCGGCCGATTCGCGCACTTCATTGACGACCGCTTCGACTGGAATCATGCGGCGGTCGGGCGGCGCTTCCTGCGCCTTGCCGTATGAAAGCGTGGATTGGCAGAACGCGATGGCACGCTCCAGCGAGCGCATCAGCTTCGGCGCGAACCGCTGCACGCGCGGATCGGGCACGCTGGCGAGCTGATCGGAGAGCAATTGCGACGACGCAAGGAGATTGCGCAAATCGTGGTTGATCTTCGACACCGCCAATCCAAGTGCGGCGAGATGGTTTTTCTGATGCAGCATCGACACCAGATCGCGCTGCATGTCGGACAGTTCGCGCTCGGCGAGGCCGATTTCGTCACTGCGTTTTGAGGGCGCGATAACGTGCGCGGTGCTTTCCGGGTTCTCATGGAACGCGATGAGATTGGCGGTGACCCGCCGCATCGGCCGCACGAACAGGTGATGCAGGGCGTAATAGATCAATCCCGCGGTGATGCTCGTCATCACCAGCGACAGCAGCAGCACGTTGCGCGAGAAGCGGAACATCGCCGCGCGCAGCGGCTTCTCGTCGATCACCACCTCGATGAACTGGCCGCTGCCCGGCGCCGGCCCCAGCACGCGCATGACCTCGTCGCCGCTGTCGAGCATCACCTGGAATGCATCGACGATGGCCGACCACGCGTTCATGTCGCGCATGTCGACATCATGGTCGATCTTCGCCGGCATGTCGGCCGACGCCAGCAGCCGGCGCTGCTTGCCGCTCTTGATCGCTACCGCGCGCGCGCCGATGCTGGCGAGAATTTGCCGCGCCAGCACCTCGGGCACCATGCCGCTCGGGGCGGCGTCCAGCACCAGCGCCGCGGTGCTCGCGGCCGCCAGCCGGTCGTTGAGCCGGTTCACCCGGAAGTTGGCGATGGACGGAACATAGATCAGGATTTCGACGATCAGGATCAGCGGGATCGTCAGCAGCAACAGTTTTCCCGACAGCCCAAACCGCAGCCCGGGCTCGGGCCGCGTGGCTCTCGTCAGACCTGGCTCGCCGCCGGATACCGCCATGGATCGAAATGCCCGCCGTTCAGATGATTTACCGCCTCAAGATGCGCCCAGCCGCCAACGGGGTCAAACCGGCCGGTATTCCGTGGAATCGGCCCGAAGCTTATCTCTTTGACGGAGCATGATCTTTTCCGGAAACCAGTTCCCGCTTTCCAGAACCATACTTTAAACCCCAAGATTGACGAAAACAGGCCGCTCCCGTATAAGCCGCGCCAACTGTCCTCGATGGCCCGGCTTGACCGGGCCGGTTCATTTTGGATCGAAATTGGTCCTCTTCAGGGCCAACATCGCTGGATTTCATCTCAATTATCGGCGAATTGTCTCCGACGAGCTAATCGGACGAGCTATTCGGCAGCGGAGAACGACCCGTGAAGCGGACTTATCAACCCAGCAAACTGGTGCGCAAGCGCCGTCACGGCTTCCGTGCCCGTCTCGCGACCGCCGGCGGCCGCAAGGTTCTCGCCGCCCGCCGCGCACGCGGCCGTAAGCGTCTGAGCGCCTGAACGGATTTCATCCGGGACACTTTGCCATGCGCCGGTTGAGATCATGGACCGGTTGAGGCAGCGCGCTGATTTCGTCGCAGCGGCCAGCGGACCACGCATGGCCAGCCCTGCCTTTGTGGTGCAGACCCGCGCCCGCGATGATAGCGGCCCGGTACGCATCGGTTTTACCGTCACTAAGAAGGTCGGGACCGCCACGGAACGCAACCGCGTCCGGCGCAGGCTTCGCGAATTGGTGAAGCGACTAGACGTCATATCCATGCGACCCCACCATGATTATGTGATAGTGGGCCGTCGAGCCGCGCTGGACCGCGGCTTTGAAACCATGTTCAACGATCTGCGCTCGGCGCTCAGCCGCCTCGAGCGCCAGACGTCGAGACAGTCCAACGACCTAAAGCCAAACGCAGCCGCCTCCCGCACACGCGAGTGAATGACGAGACCTGAACGATGATCGAAAATCGCAACACCATCCTCGCCGTCATCCTGTCGGGCCTCGTGCTGATCGCATGGCAATATTTCTACAACATTCCAACGATGGAAAGGCAGCGCGCCGCGCAGCAGGTTGAACTGGCGCAGAAGCAGGCCGCAGGCCAGACAACACCGACACCTGCAAATCCATCAGCCACGCCGTCACCAAGCGGAACGCCGTCGCAAACGCCGATCCCCGGTGCACCGGCAACGGCCGCGCCTGTCCAGAGCCGCTCCACCGTTATCGCGGCCGGACCGCGCGTAAAGATCGATACACCGAGCATCAGCGGCAGCATCGCGCTGACCGGCGGACGCATCGACGACGTGGCGCTGGTGAAGTACCGCGAGACCGTCGATCCGAAGTCACCTGCGATCGAACTGTTCTCGCCGTCGGGCACCAAGGAGCCGTTCTACGCCGAGTTCGGTTTCGTGCCGGCCGCAGGCGCGGCGACGAAAATGCCGGACAAAGACACCGTCTGGAAGCAGGAAGGCGCCAATGCGCTGACGCCCGCGACGCCGGTCACGCTCACCTGGAATAACGGCCAGGGTCTTACCTTTAAGCGCACCATTTCGATCGACGACAAGTATCTCTTCACCATCAAGGACGACGTGTCGAACGTCGGCGACGCGCCGGTCACGGTTTATCCGTTCGGCCTGATTTCCCGTCACGGCACACCGCACGTCTCCGGCTATTACATCCTGCACGAAGGCCTGATCGGCGTTCTCGGCGACCAGGGCCTGCAGGAGTACGGCTACAAGAAGATCGACGACGCCAAGGCGGTCGAATTCAAGGTCACTAATGCGTGGCTCGGCATTACGGATAAATATTGGGCGGGCACGTTGCTGCCGAGCCCGAAGGCCAACGTGCAGGCGCGCTTCTCGTCGAATCTCGTCGGCACCCTGCGCACCTATCAGACAGACTATCTGCTCGATCCGCTGACCGTCGCCATCGGCGGCACCGCCACCACATCAACCAGCCTGTTTGCCGGCGCCAAGGAAAGCGCCACCGTTGACGCTTACGACAAGCAGCTCAGCCTCAACAAATTCGACCGCCTGATTGACTGGGGCTGGTTCTACTTCATCACCAAGCCGATGTTCTGGGCCATCGACTGGTTCTTCCACATCTTCGGCAACTTCGGCATCGCCATCCTGGCGGTGACGGTGCTGGTCAAGCTGGTCTTCTTCCCGCTCGCCAACAAGTCCTACGCGTCGATGGCGAAGATGAAGGCTGTGCAGCCGCAGCTTGCCGCGCTGAAGGACAAGTATCCCGACGACAAGATGAAGCAGCAGCAGGAGATGATGGAGATCTACAAGAAGGAGAAGATCAACCCGATCGCGGGCTGTCTTCCGATTCTGATCCAGATCCCGGTCTTCTTCTCGCTCTACAAGGTGCTGTTCGTCACCATCGAAATGCGGCATGCGCCGTTCTTCGGATGGATCAAGGACCTTTCCGCGCCGGACCCGACCAATCTGTTCAATCTGTTCGGCCTCTTCGCATTCGATCCGACGCAGCTTCCGGTTCTCGGCTACTACCTGCATCTCGGCATCTGGCCGATCATCATGGGCATCACGATGTGGTTCCAGATGAAGCTGAACCCGACGCCGCCCGATCCGACGCAGAAGATGATCTTCGACTGGATGCCGCTGATCTTCACCTTCATGCTCGCGGGCTTCCCGGCCGGTCTCGTGATCTACTGGGCCTGGAACAACCTGCTGTCGGTGCTTCAGCAGAGCTACATCATGAAAAAGAACGGCGCGAAGATCGAACTGTTCGACAACGTGAGGTCGACCTTCGCCGGCAGCAAGAAAACGACGTAGACCGTCTGAAACGCGAAACGCCCGGCGGATTCGCCGGGCGTTTCCATGTCCGAGAACCTTCGCATGACCGATAAAACCGATGCGGAGCTGATCGAAGCCGGACGAAAAATCTTCGCCGGCGACTGGCAATTCTTCTGGGCATCACCGTCGATCGAAACGCTGCCGCCAATGGCCGGCGTCGAGGTCGCATTCGCCGGCCGTTCCAATGTCGGCAAGTCGAGCCTCATCAACGCGCTGACCGGACGCAACGCGCTGGCGCGCACCTCGCATACGCCGGGCCGCACCCAGGAACTGATCTTCTTCGAAGGCCCGACCCCGGCGGACGGCAAGGATGCCGGTCTGCGGCTCGTTGACATGCCGGGCTACGGCTACGCATCTGCGCCGAAAACCAAGGTCGCGTCGTGGACGACGCTGATTCACAAATTCCTGCAGGGCCGGGCCAATCTCGCGCGGGTCTATGTGCTGATCGACTCGCGCCACGGCTTCAAGGACGTCGACACTGAGATTCTCAAGACCCTCGATAAGTCCGCCGTGAGCTATCAGGTGGTGCTGACCAAGGCCGACCAGGTGAAGAAGTCGGAGCTTGAAGAGACCATCGCGAAGACCACCGCGGCATTGGCGAAGCATCCCGCTGCGTTCCCGGAATTGCTGGTGACGTCCTCGCGCACCGGCGACGGCATGCCCGAACTGCGCGCCGCGATGATCCGTCTGCTCAGGGAACGTATCTAAGGGCGTGATCCCGACCCGAAGGGCCGCGCGAGCGAAAAGTGGGCACCGGTTTTCGGACAAGATCATGCCCAAGCAGAAAGATAGATTATGACCCAGACCAGCGCTCTGCGCCTCGCCGTTGTTCTTGCCGGCCTCATGGGCGCGGCCGGTGTCGCGCTGGCCGCTGCTGCGGCCCATCAACCGGACGCCTCACGGCTCGCCTCCGCGTCGTCGATGCTGCTGTTCCACGCCAGCGCCGTCATCGGCGCGGCGCTGCTGACCGGGCACGGCATCGCCCAGCGTCACCTCGGCCTCACCGCGACCTTTGGCTTCATCGTCGGCGCAGCACTGTTCGCCGGGGATCTGGCGATGCGCCAATATGCCGGTCACGGATTGTTCACAATGGCTGCCCCAACCGGCGGCACGCTGCTGATTTTGAGCTGGCTAGTGCTGGCAATCGCCGCAGCCTGGCCACGGCGCGCGGTCTGATCCGCGACGCGGGAGCTTTGCGCCGCTGCCGCAATCGGCTAAACCCTCGGCCAAATCTTTGCCAGCCCGCGTGAACGAGATTCCCATGATGGATCTGCCCCCAAATATCAGCCCGCAGGATCAGGCCCGCATCCTGTCGGAAGCACTGCCGCACATGCAGCAGTATGACGAAGAAACCATCGTCATCAAATACGGCGGCCACGCCATGGGCGAGGAAGAACTCGCCAAGCAGTTCGCCCGCGACATCGTTCTCCTTGAGCAGACCGCGATCAATCCCGTGGTGGTGCATGGCGGCGGCCCGCAGATCGCATCCATGCTGGCGAGACTCGGCATCAAGTCGGAATTCGCGGCGGGACTTCGGGTGACCGATGCGCCGACCATGGAAATCGTCGAGATGGTGCTGGCCGGCTCCATCAACAAATCGATCGTCAGCCACATCAACGAGGCCGGCGGCAAGGCCGTGGGCCTGTGCGGCAAGGACGGCAACATGGTGACCGCCGTCAAGGCGACGCGCACCATGGTCGATCCCGGTTCCAACATCGAGAAGGTGGTCGATCTCGGCTTCGTCGGTGAGCCCGACAAGGTCGACCTCACACTGCTTAACCAGCTCATCGGTTATGAACTGATCCCGGTGCTGGCCCCGCTCGCGTCATCGGCCAACGGCCAGACCTTCAACGTCAACGCCGACACCTTTGCCGGTGCGGTGGCCGGCGCACTGAAGGCCAAGCGCCTGCTGCTGCTCACCGACGTGCCCGGCGTGCTCGACAAGTCGAAGAAGCTCATTCCCGAACTGTCGATCAAGGACGCGCGCAAGCTGATTGCCGACGGCACCATTTCCGGCGGCATGATCCCGAAGGTCGAAACCTGCATCTATTCACTGGAAGCCGGCGTCGAGGGCGTGGTCATCATCGACGGCAAGACGCCGCATGCCGTGCTGCTCGAACTGTTCACCAATCAGGGCACGGGAACGCTGATCCACAAGTGATGGCAGTTCACATCGTCATTGCGAGCAAAGCGAAGCAATCCACGCACATCAAAATGGATTGCTTCGTCGCTGCGCTCCTCGCAATGACGGCTCTGCTTGTTGCCTCCCCCGCGCACGCCGACCTGAAAATCTGCAATCGCATGAGCTACGTGGTCGAAGCCGCCATCGGCATCGACGAGCGCACCGCGACCGCCACGCGGGGCTGGTTCCGGATCGATCCGGCGACATGCCGCGTGGTCGCGCAGGGAAACATCACCGCGGAGCGCATTCTGCTGCATGCACGATCGCTCCCCGTTTATGGCGCGTCGCCTGCGCCGCAGAACGGCACCGACAACCTTTGCATCGCGCCGAAGGATTTCGTCATCGCCGGACGCCAGTGCCGCGGCGGCCAGACCGCAGTCCCTTTCACCGAGATCAAGCCGAGTATCAGCGAAGACGGCCATCAGGTGGCGTATCTGGCGGAAGGCGCCGAATACGACGACGAGCAGGCCAAGCTTGCCGCCATCCAGCGGTTGCTGGTGATCGCGGGCTACGATGCCGCGCCGATCGACGGCGTCGATGGGCCGAAGACGCAAAACGCCCTCACCGCCTTCCTCAAAGCGCGGGGACTTAGTGCCAACGCGCCCGAGGCGCCCAACTTCTTCGAAACCATGATCGCCGCGGTGGAGACGCCCTCCGCCACCGGCCTCACCTGGTGCAATGACACGCAGTATCGCGTGATGGCGTCCATCGCCACCGACGACGGCAAGGCCGTTACCAGCCGCGGCTGGTATCGCATCGAGCCCGGCAAATGCCTACATCCTGATGTGACGGGACAGCCGCGCAGGATCTTCAGCTTTGCGGAGGCGGTCGATTCTGAGGGCCGCACCATCAAGATCGATAGCCGGCCGCTAAACTGGGGTGGTACCAACAGGCTTTGCACCCGCGAAACCCAGTTCGAATTCACCGAACAGGGCGACTGCGGCGGGCGCGGGTTAAATGCCAGCGGCTACGCACAGGTCGATATGGCGGCGGGCGCAGGCAAGACGTTACGATTTGGAATGCCATGACCAAAAATGAAAAACGCACGTTCGCCCATGTCGACACATGGGTGTTTGACCTCGACAACACGCTCTATCCACATCACGTCAATCTCTGGCAGCAGGTGGACGTTCGGATTCGCGATTTCGTCGCGCAGTATCTGAATGTGCCGAAGGACGAAGCCTTCAAGATCCAGAAGGACTACTATCGCCGCTACGGCACCACCATGCGCGGCATGATGACCGAGCACGGTCTCAACGCCGATGACTTCCTCGAATACGTGCATCAGATCGATCACTCACCGCTGGAGCCCAATCCAGCGATGGGCGCTGCGATCGAAAAACTCCCCGGCCGCAAGCTGATCCTGACCAACGGCTCGCGCGCCCACGCCGGCAAGGTGCTGGAGCGTCTCGGCATCGAAAGGAATTTCGAGGACGTGTTCGACATCGTCGCCGCCGAACTGGAGCCCAAGCCCGCGCGGCAAACCTACATGAAGTTCCTCAAGCTGCACGGTGTCGACCCCGCCAGGGCCGCAATGTTCGAGGATCTGGCGCGCAATCTGGTGACGCCGCACGATCTCGGCATGACCACCGTTCTCGTGGTGCCGGACGGGACAAAAAATGTGGTCCGCGAAGACTGGGAGCTGGAAGGCCGCGACGCCGCCTATGTCGATCACATCACCGACGATCTGACGGGGTTTTTGGCGGCGATTAAGGGCTCAAACTGACCGCGTCAGCTTGACTCAAAGCCTGCAAATCCCGACAAAAGCGCCATAACAAAAGTATCGTCCGCCTCTCCCCAAGGAACACCGATGTCTCTCTCCGCTCTCGAAACCACGCTGAATGCCGCCTTCGACGCCCGCGACACCGTCAACGCCAATACCAAGGGCGAGGTGCGCGACGCCGTGGAGCTGGCGCTCAACCTGCTCGACAAGGGCGAAGCCCGCGTGGCGGAGCGGCAGGCCGACGGGAAATGGCATGTCAATCAGTGGCTGAAGAAGGCCGTGCTGCTGTCGTTCCGGCTCAACGACATGGCGCCGATCACCGGCGGCCCCGGTGGCGCGCAGTGGTGGGACAAGGTGCCGTCCAAGTTCGAGGACTGGGGCGAGAACCGTTTCCGCGATGCCGGCTTCCGCGCTGTGCCGGGCGCGATCGTGCGCCGCTCGGCCTTCATCGCCAAGAACGTCGTGCTGATGCCATCCTTCGTCAATCTCGGCGCTTATGTCGATGAAGCGACCATGGTCGATACGTGGTCCACGGTCGGCTCCTGTGCGCAGATCGGCAAACGCGTGCACATTTCCGGCGGTGTCGGCATCGGCGGCGTGCTGGAGCCGCTGCAGGCCGGTCCGGTGATCATCGAGGACGACTGCTTCATCGGCGCACGTTCGGAAGTCGCCGAAGGCGTCATCGTGCGCAAGGGCGCGGTGCTGGCCATGGGCGTGTTCCTCGGCGCCTCGACCAAGATCGTCGATCGCGAAACCGGCGAAACCTTCATCGGCGAAGTGCCGGAATATGCGGTGCTGGTGCCCGGCACGCTGCCGGGCAAGCCGCTGAAGAACGGTCAGCCCGGCCCGAACACCGCCTGCGCCGTGATCGTCAAGCGCGTCGACGAGCGCACCCGCTCCAAGACCAGCATCAACGAATTGCTGCGGGACTAAAATGTAACGAAGAGCACCTCCACGTTTTCAATGTCATTGCCGGGCTTGACCCGGCAATCCCGACAAGAGACGCGCGGTGCTTGCGTAAGCGAGATCATCGGGAGCGCAGACAAGTTTACGCAGTCTGCGACTGCTATGCCCGGTGATGGCAAGTTCGGAAAAGTGATGTCAAACGACGCCCTCTCCATCGCCCGCGATCTTTTGCGCTGTCCGTCCGTAACACCGGCGGATGCCGGCGCGCTCGGCGTGCTGGAGAAGCTGCTGGGCGATGCCGGCTTCGAGGTGCATCGTGTCACTTTCTCCGAGCCGGGCGCGGCCAACATCGACAATCTCTACGCCCGTATTGGCACAGGCAGCCCGCACATCACCTTCGCCGGCCACACCGACGTGGTGCCGCCGGGCGACGAGACCGCGTGGAGCCACGGAGCTTTCTCGGGCGATGTGAAAGACGGCGTGCTTTATGGCCGTGGCGCGGTGGACATGAAGGGTGCCATCGCCTGCTGTGTCGCCGCCACGCTGGACTACCTCGCCGCGAACGGCGGCAAGCCCAAAGGCTCGATCTCGTTTCTCATCACCGGCGACGAGGAAGACATCGCCGTCAACGGCACGGTCAAGCTGCTGGAATGGGCGGCGAAGCGCGGCGAAAAGTTCGATCATTGCGTGCTGGGCGAACCGAGCAACGTCAATGAACTGGGCGACACCATCAAGACCGGGCGGCGCGGCTCGCAATCCGGTACGTTGATTGTCGATGGCGTGCAGGGCCATGTCGCCTATCCGCATCGCGCCTCCAATCCCGTTCCGGATATCGCGACGCTGATCGCGGCGCTGAGTGGCGATCCGCTCGACAAGGGCACCGAACATTTCCAACCCTCGAACCTCGAATTCACATCGGTGGATGTCGGCAACCCGGCATGGAACGTCATCCCCGCGCAGGCGCGTGCACGCTTCAACATTCGTTACAATGACTGCCACACCCGCGAATCGCTCCGCGCGCTGATCGAGGAGCGCGTGACGAAGGCGAGCGGCAATCGCATCAAGGCGCATGTCGTGTGGGAGTCGTCGAACGCCGACGTATTCCTGACGCAGCCGGGGCTGTTCACCGATCTCGTCGTCGCCGCCATCGAAGAAGTGACGGGCCGCAAACCCGAACTCAACACCGGCGGCGGCACGTCTGACGCGCGCTTCATCACCAATTACTGCCCGGTGCTGGAATTCGGCCTCGTCGGCCAGACCATGCACCAGATCGATGAGCGCACGCCGGTGTCCGATCTCGAAAAACTTACCCGCATCTATCGCGGCGTGCTGGAGCGTTACTTCGCATGAGCGGCCCAGACATGAGCGGCCACGTCGTCATTCTCACCGCGATCGACAACGAGTTGAATAAGGCGCGCGCACCCGATGGCGTCGAGGTGATTTATACCGGCGTCGGCAAGGTCAACGCCGCGCACGTCGCAGCACTTACTGTGCTCGCGCTGCAGCCGAAGCTCATCATCAACTACGGCACCGCCGGCAAGATCGCCCACATCCACAACGGCCTTGTGGAGGTCGCTCACACTGTCCAGCGCGACATGGCGGCAATGCCGCTCGCACCGCGCGGACGCACGCCATTCGCGCCAGAGATGGACCGCATTTCGTCAGGCTTCGGCGACGTGGTCTGCGGCACCGGCGACAGCTTCGTCACCGCCGCCGATCCGTGGCTGGTGGAGAACAACATCGATATCGTCGATATGGAATTGTTCGCCATTGCGCATGTCTGCCAGCGGCACGGCGTGCCTTGGCGCGCCTTCAAGTTCATCACCGACGCCGCGGACGACAACGCCGCCGATCACTGGAACGAGAACGTCGCCAATGGCGAGGATCTGTTCTGGGATGCGCTGAAGACGATGAAGCCGTGAGGCCTCAATACTCCACCCGCACCAGATAAAGTCCGTCCGGCGGCGCGACGGGGCCGCAGGCCGTGCGGTCGCGTGCATCGAGCGCGGCGCGCATATCCTTGGCCGCCCATTTACCGTGACCGACCCAGACCAGCGACCCCACCATCGAGCGCACCTGACTGTGCAGGAACGAGCGCGCCGAGGTCGTGATGTTGACGTTGTCACCGTCGCGCGTGACGTCGAGCGCGTCGAGCGTTTTTTCCGGCGATTTCGCCTGACATTCGGTATCGCGAAATGTCGTGAAATCGTGCTTGCCGATCAGCACCTGCGCGGCTTCCTGCATGGCCCCTACATCGAGCGGCCGCGCTACGCGCCACGCGTGGCCGACATTGAGCGCCAGATTGGCGCGGCGATTGGCGATCCGGTAGATGTAATGCCGCTTGGTCGCGGAAAAGCGTGCGTCGAACGTTTCCGGCACGATCTCCGCCGACAACACGCCGATCGGATGCGGTCGCAGATGCGCATTCAGTGCATCGCGCACGCGATCCGCGGTGTAGGCCTTCGCAAGATCGATGTGCGCAACCTGCCCCAGCGCATGTACGCCGGCATCGGTGCGTCCCGCACCGTTGACGCGAACATCGTCGCCGGTCATGGCCTTCACCGCGGCCTCGATCGCACCCTGCACCGACGGGCCGTTGTCCTGATATTGCCAGCCGCAGAACGGCGCGCCGTCATATTCGATGATGAGTTTGTATCGGGGCATTAGAGCATGATCCGGAAAAATGGGAACCGGTTTTCCGAAAAGATCATGCTCAGAAAAATAAACAACATGCCTCCGTACCTTCGATCTGAAGAACTCATCACGGAGTCACACGCAGCGGCGGCTTGAGCGGCGTGCCGTTCAGGAACGCATCGGCCTTCATCGGCGGCTTGCCGGCGCGCTGCAGGTCGAGAATACGGATTGCACCGTCGCCACAGGAAATTGTGAGCTTGTCGTCGATCAGATCGCCGGGCGCACCCGAACCTTTCGCCAACTCACAGCGCAAGACTTTTATGCGCACCGGCTCCCCTTCGAGAGCGACTTCGAACCACGCGCCGGGAAACGGCGACAGGCCGTGGATATGCCGCAGCACCTCGCGCGCCGACTTGGTCCAGTCGATGCGCGCTTCGGCCTTGTCGATCTTGGCAGCGTAGGTGACGCCCTGCTCGCTCTGCTTGGTGAGTTGCAACCTGCCGCGCTCAAGCGCGCCCATCGCCCGCACCATCAGGTCGGCACCAAGCGGCGACAGCGCATCGTGCAGATCCTGCGCGATCATGGCGTCGGTGATCGGCAGGCGCTCCGCCATGGCGACGTCACCGGTGTCGAGGCCGACGTCCATCTTCATGACCATGACACCGCTCTCGGCATCGCCCGACATGATCGCGCGCTGGATGGGCGCGGCGCCGCGCCATCGCGGTAACAGCGAGCCGTGCAAGTTGAAGCAACCAAGCGGCACCGCTTCGAGAATATTCTGCGGCAGGATCATGCCATAGGCGACGACCACGGCGGCGTCCGCGTTGTGCCCGTGAAATTCGGCTTCGGCTTCGGGCGTTTTCAAGGTCTTCGGCGTCAGCACCGGAATGCCGAGTTGCCGCGCCGCCTGTTCCACCGGCGTCGGCTGCAGTTTCATGCCGCGCCCCGCCGGCTTCGGCGCGCGCGTGTACACCGCCACGATGTCGTGGCCATGGGCCGCGAGCGCGAGCAGCGTCGGCACCGCGAAATCCGGCGTGCCCATGAAGATCAGACGAAGCGGCATGGCCAAATCGCTTTCGGCGATTGAATTTATTTCGCCGCGAGCTTGGCGGCCTTGGTGAACTTCTTCAGCACGCGGTCGCGTTTGAGCTTCGACAGATAATCCACGAACAGCACGCCATTGAGATGATCGATCTCGTGCTGGATGCAGGTGGCATAAAGCCCGTCGGCATCCTCCTCGTGAATCTTGCCGTCGATATCCATGAAGCGCACGCGCACCTGCGCGGGCCGCTCGACCTCTTCATAGTATTCCGGGATCGACAGGCAGCCTTCTTCATAGACCGAGAGTTCTTCTGACGCCGACAGAATCTCCGGATTGATGAAGACGCGCGGCTCGGTCTCCCCTTCCTTCTTGGACAGATCCATCGTGATCAGCCGCAGCGGCTGCGCAACCTGGATCGCTGCCAGCCCGATGCCCGGCGCGTCGTACATGGTTTCGAACATGTCGTCGGCGAGCGCGCGGATTTCCGGCGTGATCTTCTCGATGGGTTTGGAGACCAGCCGAAGCTGCGTATCCGGCAGGATGATGATGTCGCGAATGGCCATGCTGCGCGATGTAATGGGAGCGCCCGCCGCGGTCAAACCTCTTGTCGCGCCAAGCGGTTGGGCCGCGCCGTAAAGCCGTTAACCGGTGATTAACCATAAAAATCAGGGAGTTGTTAACCATAAATGTTCCCTATTCGTTCGCATCTGGCGCCGAATCGGGTTACAAGAGCGGCATGAACGAGATCCTTTTCATCATCGGCGATGTGCCGGTTCGTGTGGGCGCCGCCCTCATCGGCTTCGGCGTGCTGGCGCTGCTGCTGCTGGCGACCATCGCCATCGTGATCGCGCGCTCAGGCGCTAAGGGTGCCGAGGCCGCGATGGCACAGGCCGTGCGCGCCGACGAGCTTGAAGAACGCCTCGCTGAAGTGCTGCGCATCCAGAACGAGGCCACCGGCCGCGTCGATGCCATGGGGCAGGCGCTGGCGGGGCGGCAGGCCGACATGGCGCGCGCTGTCAACGAGCGGCTGGATTCGGTGACGCACCGGGTCGGCCAGTCCATGGAACAGACCACGCGTAACACGATGGATAGCTTGCGCGTGCTGCATGAGCGCCTCGGCATCATCGACAACGCACACAAAAATCTCACGGATCTGACCTCGCAGGTGACGACCCTGCGCGACGTGCTGGCCAACAAGCAGTCGCGCGGCGCGTTCGGCCAGGCGCGGATGGAAGCCATCGTGCAGGACGGCATGCCGAAGGGCTCCTATGCCTTCCAGCACACGCTCTCCAACAACAAGCGGCCGGATTGCGTGGTGTTTCTGCCCGATCAGCGGCCGCTGTGCATCGACGCGAAGTTCCCGCTGGAGTCCGTCACCGCGCTGCGCGATGCGCGCAGCGACGAAGAGAAGAAATACGCCACGCAGCGGCTGCGTCAGGACGTGATGAAACACGTCACCGATATCGCCGACAAATATCTGATCCCCGGCGAGACGCAGGACACCGCTCTGATGTTCGTGCCGTCGGAGTCGGTCTATGCGGAGATCCACGACGGTTTCGACGACGTGATCCAGAAGGCCTATCGCGCGCGGATCGTGCTGGTGTCGCCGTCGCTGCTGATGCTGGCGATCCAGGTGATGCAGCAGATCCTGAAGGACGCGCGGATGCGCGACGCCGCCGACCAGATCCGCACCGAGGTCATGCACATGTCGGACGATCTTTCCCGGCTGCGCGACCGCGTGCTGAAGTTGCAAAATCATTTTGGGCAAGTGAACGAGGACGTCCGCCAGATCCTGATTTCGGCCGACAAGATCGAAAAGCGCGCCGGCCGTATCGAGGAACTGGATTTCAGCAAGTCCACCGAACCGGCCGAAGCGCGCATCGTGACCGGCGGCAACGACCTGTTTCCGGCGCAAATCGCGCGCAAACTCCAGGCAGGCGAATAGCCGCAGCCAGTGGCCACATCCCGCCAAATCAGCTAGGTGGGACGGATGGCCGCAACTCCCGACACGTCGTTGCCCCCTCGCCGCGCCACATGGCGCGAGGCGATGGCGGTCTATCTGCAGCGGCGCGTGCTGATCGTGCTGTTTCTCGGTTTCTCGTCGGGACTACCGCTGGCTCTCTCAGGCTCGACGCTCTTGGTATGGATGCGCGAATCCGGCGTCGATCTCGGCACCATCGGCCTGTTCGCTCTGGTGGGCACACCCTACACGCTGAAATTCCTCTGGGCGCCGCTGGTGGATGCGCTGCATGTGCCGCTGCTGACGAAGCTTCTCGGCAGGCGGCGCGGCTGGCTGGTGTTCGCGCAACTGCTGCTGATCGCGGCGATCCTGCTGTTGGCGCTGACCGATCCGGGACGCTCGCCGTTCTATGTCGCGCTCGGCGCGCTGCTTGTCGCCGCCGCCTCGGCGACGCAGGACATCGTCGTCGATGCCTTCCGCGTCGAAAGCCTGCCCGAGAGCGAACAAGCCGCCGGCATGGCGTCCTATGTTGCCGCCTATCGCATCGGCATGCTGGTCTCCACCGCCGGCGCGCTGTTTCTGGTCAGTGCATTTGAAGGCACCGGCCTGCCGCGAACATCGGCATGGATGTGGGGCTACGTTGCAATGGCAGGGCTGGTGCTGATCGGTACCGTCACTGCGCTGCTCGCCACCGAGCCCGAGCAATCCCGCCGCGCCGAGGAAGCCAAGACCGGCGAGAGCGCGTTCACCCGTGTCATGACGGCTGCCGCGGGCGCGTTCACCGAATTTCTCACCCGGAAGGACGCGTGGGCCGTTCTCGCATTCGTCGTGCTCTACAAATTCACGGATTCGTTCTCGGGCACCATGACCGCGCCGTTTGTGATCGATCTCGGCTTCACGCGCAACGACTATGCGGCCATCGTCAAAGGTGTCGGCCTCGCCGCGACGCTTCTCGGTGGATTCGCGGGCGGGTTCGTTGCGCGCGCCTATTCCTTGCCGACGAGCCTGTGGATCGGCGGCGTATTGCAAGCGATTGCCAATCTGTCGTTCTCCTGGCTCGCGCTGGTCGGCGTCAATCAATGGGCGCTGGCGTTCGCCATCACGGCGGAGAATTTCACCAGCGCCATCGGCACTGTGATCTTCGTCGCCTATCTGTCGTCACTTTGTAGAAATCCGCTGCACACCGCCACGCAATACGCGCTGCTCACGGCGCTGGCCGCCGTCGGGCGCACCTATCTGTCATCAGGCGCGGGATATGTGGCGAAGGCTACCGGCTGGCCGCTGTTCTTCGTGATCTGCGTGCTGGTCGCTATACCGAGCCTCATCCTGCTGGCGTGGCTGCAGCGGCGGGGGCATTTCGAGGGATTGGGACAACGTAACGGCGGGGTGACCTGAGCCATCGCAACCATGCGCTCAATGCTTCGCCACCACGCTCCACTTCGTGACGATGGCGTCGCTGAATTGCCCAGCCGCCTGCGCACAGGACAGTTCATCCGCCTTCAGCGCGACACTCTTGCCGATGAATGGCTTTAACGCCGCGGCCTCCGCGTCGCTGTTCGCAACGATCTGGAACGTCTCCGGACCGGTTTCGAGATTGCACAGGCCTGACGGCGGCGGAAGCCGGCGCGGTTCGCTGGTCAACTGATAGGTGATGATCCGCTTTTTCTTCGGGCCGGAGCGCATGGCAGTCAGTTCTCCCGACAGCACGCCGCCATTATCGATCGGCTTCACTTTCTGCTGCGCGAAGGCGGCGAACGTTGGCAATGAGGTGAGGCAACATGCGGTGACGAGAATCACGGCGGACTTCGTCAGCGCGGGTTTCAATCGACGCGAGATCATACGACTTCCATTTCCAGTGAATTGTAGTTCGAGTTCCGGGCAGAGTCAGAACAGCGTCCGCTGCCGCATGGCAGCCGATAGCGTTCCTTCGTCGAGGTAGTCAAGCTCTCCGCCGACAGGCACGCCGTGTGCCAGCCGTGTAACCTTGACGTTAGCGTCCTGTAACAAATCGGTGATGTAATGCGCCGTGGTTTGTCCGTCCACAGTTGCATTCAATGCGAGAATAATTTCCGTGACACGCGGATCGAGCGCACGCTGAACCAGCGCATCAATGGTCAGATCCTGCGGGCCGACGCCATCGAGCGGCGACAACGTGGCGCCGAGCACGTGATAGAATCCGTTGGTGGCGTGCGCGCGCTCCAGCGCCCACAGATCGGCGACATCTGCGACCACGACGATGATGGACGGATCACGCCGCGTGTCGGTGCAAACCGTGCATGGATTTTTTGTGTCGATGTTGCCGCATGTGTTGCAGACTTGAATCGTGTCGATCGCCACCTGTAGTGCGGACGACAGCGGCGTCATCAGCGCTTCGCGCTTCTTGATGAGATGCAGCGCGGCGCGGCGCGCCGAACGCGGCCCAAGCCCCGGCAGCCGCGCCAGCAACTGGATCAGACGTTCAATTTCCGGACCGGCAACAGCGGTGGGCATTTTAGCCGAGACCCAGTCCCGGAGGCAGGCCGAGGCCGCCGGTCAACGCCTGCATCTTATCCTGCATCGCGGTTTCGGCCTTGCGGCGCGCATCGTTATGCGCGGTCACCAAAAGGTCTTCGAGAATCTCGCCCTCATCGGCCTTGATCAGCGATGGATCGATTTTCACCGCCTTCACCTCGCCCTTGGCCGTCATACGCACGCTGACGAGGCCACCGCCGGACAAGCCTTCGACCTCGATGGTGTCGAGTTCATCCTGCAGCGCCTTCATCTTCGACTGAAGCTGCGCCGCCTGTTTCATCATGCCAAGAAAGTCAGCCATGAACGATGGTCCTTCGTGCTTCATGTTCGAGCATGATCTTGTCCGAAAACCGGTTCCCACTTTTCGGGATCATACCTCTAGAGATCGTCGTCTTCATCCGCCGCGGCGACAGGGCCGGCATCGTCAGCACCCGATGCATTGTCGGGCGCGATGCGCCGCACCTCCACCAGTTGCGTGCCAGGGAACCGCGACATCACAGCCTGCACGCGCGGATCGGCCTGCACGCCGTCGGTGAGCTTGTCCTTCGCGACCTGCGCCTGTGCACGCAGTGTCGGCTGGCCCGGCTCGTTGGAGACGATCACGGTCCAACGCCGGCCGGTCCACTGTTCGAGCTTGCGCGACAGATCGTTGATCATCGAGCGCGCGGCGCTGCGCTCCAGCGACACTTCGAGCTTGCCGTCCTCCATGCGCACGAGCCGCACGTCGGCTTCCAGTGCGGTCTTGATTTGCAGATCGCGCTTCTCACCGGCGAGCGCCACGAGTTCAGCGAACGTATTCAGCCAACGCGCGGGCACGGCCTCAACCGGAGCGAGCACAGGCACATTCATCTGCGGGCGCGGCGATGTATCGAGAGTTGGTCGCGCGCTGGACGCCACGGCCCGCAACTGCGACCCGTCATCGCCACCCGACGACAGCATGGCGGACGTACCACGCGGCGCGCCATTGCTTCCGCCATTTCCACCGAGCGCGGGCGATGTACCACCGCCCTGATCGATCATCTTGATCGTTTCATCAGGTGTCGGCAGGTCGGCGACATAAGCGATGCGCACCAGCACCATTTCGGCGGCCGCCTGCGGACGTGTCGCGGCCTGCACTTCGGCGATGCCCTTGAGCAGCATCTGCCACATCCGCGACAGCACCCGCATCGACAGCTTGGCCGCGAAATCGCGCCCGCGCGTGCGCTCGGTTTCGCCCAGCGCCAGATTGTCCGCCGTCGCCGGCACAACCTTCACACGGGTGACAAAGTTCACGAATTCAGCAAGATCGCTGAGCACCACCACCGGATCAGCGCCGGTGTCGTACTGGTCGCGGAATTCCTTAAACGCCGCTGCGATATCGCCGCTGGCCAGCGATGCAAACAGATCGATGACGCGCGTGCGGTCGGCGAGGCCCAGCATCTGCCGCACGTCCTCGGCGCGGACCGTGCCCGCCGCGTGCGCAATCGCCTGATCGAGCAAAGAGAGTGAGTCTCGCACCGAACCTTCGGCGGCGCGTGCGATCAGTCCCAACGCTTCCGGCTCGGCCTGCACGCCCTCCTTGCTGGAGATGTTCGCCAGATGCGCCATCAGGACGTCGGAATCGACGCGCTTGAGATCGAAACGCTGGCAGCGCGACAGCACCGTGACCGGAACCTTGCGGATTTCAGTGGTGGCGAACACAAACTTGGCGTGCTCGGGCGGTTCCTCCAGCGTCTTCAGGAAGGCGTTGAACGCCTTCTCCGAAAGCATGTGAACCTCGTCGATGATGTAAACCTTGTAGCGCGCACTCGACGGCGCATAGCGCACGCCGTCGGTGATCTGGCGCACATCGTCGATGCCGGTATGCGACGCCGCGTCCATTTCCAGAATATCGATGTGCCGGCTTTCCATGATCGCCTGGCAATGCACACCCATCTTCGGCATGTGGATGGTCGGCCCCTTCACGGAGCCATCCGGCAATTCGTAATTCAGCGCGCGGGCGAGAATGCGCGCGGTCGTTGTCTTGCCGACGCCGCGAACGCCCGTGAGAATCCAGGCCTGCGGCACACGCCCCGCCTCGAACGAATTCGAGATAGTGCGGACCATCGCCTCCTGGCCGATCAGATCCTCGAATGTCGCAGGGCGGTATTTGCGCGCGAGCACGCGATAACCGGCGGCCGAATCACCCGAGCCCGCCGCAGACCCCGGCGCTCCGCCGAGTTCGAAACCGGGCTGATCGTCCGTAGTCGCGCCGGCAATGTCAGCATCGGTCATCAATCGATCCGCGATTGAGCACGCTGGGCGCGCGTTGCGCCGCTGCGGACGCACGAAAAAAGAGAAGTAGGAGACTGACGAGCGACCCGATCCGGACCTCGTTAGGGCTGCTTCCTTCCGGACCTGACCCGGTTGGCGAGTGGCTCGTCCACCGCCAATCTCCCGG
>JBOFVL010000023.1:0-223675 GCA_051653085.1 Afipia sp.
CGTTGGTATTTCGGTAGGTTGAAGTGGCGAGTCAGTAGCAGCGATTGACGAGCCGGTAGCGATAGCCCCATGGCGTCGGAACCAGCCGGCGCACGTAGCAGCCACCATAACCGCCGCCGTAATAAACGGGTCCGCCGACGAAGAAGCGCGGACCACCCCAGCCGCGGTGCCACCCGCCGCCATGCCATCCACCATGCCAGCCGCCCCAGCCGTGAGCTGAAGCAGCGGATGGAATCAAAGTGGTCGCGCCGAGAGCTGCGACCGCGGCGCATGCGAGAATGAGCTTACGCATCATCATGGTCTCCTCGATTTGGGCATGAGGCGCAGAGCCGGACGCCTCGCTGAAAGTTCGTTGTGGCGACCAATGCCGGCCCACACCGTCACGCTAGGCCTGCGATCCTGAACTGAGCCGGCACGGCCGTGTCAGACGCGGTTCATCTCGATGAAATCGCAGTAAGGCTTGGCAGAAGCGCGCTGCGGAGGTATCGGGAGCGGGGTGCCGTCCATGCCGGACGGGCTGCTGGTATACCAGCTTGCCGTCGCACCGGCGCGCCGTTATAAGCGCGCAACCTTCCCAACATCTACTTTCCAAGGATAACTACCATGGCGATTGAGCGCACCTTTTCGATCATCAAACCTGACGCGACCGAGCGCAATCTGACCGGCGCCGTCAACGCCATCATCGAAAAGGCCGGACTTCGGATCGTTGCGCAGAAGCGCATCCTGATGACGCGCGCCCAGGCCGAGACATTCTATGCGGTTCACAAGGCGCGTCCGTTCTTCGGCGAACTGGTCGACTTCATGATTTCCGGACCGGTCGTGGTTCAGGTGCTCGAAGGCGAGGGCGCCATCCTGAAGTATCGCGACGTGATGGGCGCGACCGATCCGTCGAAGGCTGCCGAAGGCACGATCCGCAAGGCGCACGCCAAGTCGATCGGCGAAAATTCGGTGCACGGTTCCGACGCAGCCGAGACGGCCGCGATCGAAATCGCGCAATTCTTTGCAGGCAATGAAATCGTTGGCTGAACTAAAATAGCAGCGAACAACAATTGGTCGGGGGGCCTTTAACGTGGACTGGTTGATGCAGATTTTCGATCCGGCGCATATCAGCGCCTGGATCATTCAATTCGAGAACGAAATTCAACACCCTCAATTCTGGGTCGCTCTCACCAAGATCATCTGGATCAACGTCCTGTTATCGGGCGATAACGCGCTGGTGATCGCGCTGGCCTGTCGCGGACTGCAACCGCAGCAGCGTGTCTGGGGCATGGTGCTGGGCGCTGGCGTCGCGGTTCTGCTGCGCATCATCTTCACGTTCATCGTCGTGACGTTGATGACGCTGCCTTATCTGAAGCTTATCGGCGGATTGGCGCTGCTCGTGATCGCAGCGAAATTGCTCGTGCCTGAAAAGGAAGACGAGGACGGCGTCCAGGCTGCGGCCCATCTGTGGGCAGCGGTGCGTATCGTCGCTATCGCCGACATCATCATGAGTCTCGATAACGTCATCGCGGTTGCCGCTGCCGCCAATGGCAGTGTTGTTCTGCTGATCCTCGGCCTTGCGATCAGCATTCCGATGATCGTGGCGGGCGCTGCTCTCATCATGGCGCTGCTCGATCGTTTGCCGGCGCTGGTGTGGTTGGGCGCGGCGTTGCTCGGCTGGATTGCGGGCGAGGTGATTGCCACCGACCCTGCTGTGGCGCCGTGGCTGCATCGCCTGCTCGACGGGCACATCGCGCTCGACGTCGATACCACGTCGACGATCTTCGGTTTCGCCAAGCATCTCAAGTTCAACGGTGAGATCGGCGAAATTACGCTGGCGCTGCTCGGCGTGATCGTGGTGCTGGTGGTCGGCTCGATCTGGCGGAAGCGTGCTCTGCGCGAGCACGAAGCGCCTGCGGTGGCGGCCTGATCCATACGTCAGGAGCACTTGCGACGAAGCAATCCAGTCTTTGATATCAAAGCTGGGTTGCTTCGCTCCGCTCGCAATGACGGTGCATATCTCTTGTTTTGTGAATCGTGGGTTAGCTAACCGCAGCGTTCAGCGGCTCACCACTTCAGCTCGACGCCAAGCGTGCCCTGGTGTGATTCAAAGCCGCTACGGAATTTGCCGTCGTAATTGGCGTAGAGCCTGACGGTATTGCTGACGATCCACGATGCGGCAGCGCCGGCGTCCGCGCCGTTTCGGCTTTCGCGGACACCCTGAACATTGATCGCATTGTTGCCGAGGCTGACCTGAACGTCGCCGATGTTCTGGGAAAAGTTGTCGACGAATTTTCCGTAAGCCGACACGTCGATCGCCTGCTGACCGATGATCCAATAGTGCCCGACCTCGGCGCCTGCCAGCACGCGTGCACGTTCGCCGTGAGCTTCGGCAACGGACACAGGACGGAAGCCGCCGGTTTCGGCAAAGCTGTCGGTGGTTGCGGAGATGTATTCGAGTGCGACCTTGGGCACGATGCGGCTCTGGCCGAATGAATAGGCATAGCTGACTTCGCCAAGCACGCCGTCGATGTTGCCGCGATAATTGGCGTAGGCGCTGCCGAGCAGCGTCGAGCGAAGCGAACTGATCCGGCCGAAGCCGTGAACGGCGGCCATCGCCACCGCCCACGGACCATTGACGTAGGATGCGTTGACGCCGATCTGGGTCATGCCCAGCGTCGCGCTTTGCAGCGCGAGCGGAACATCGATCTGGGTGCGGCTCTCGTCGGCTGAGAAACCGACGTTCAGGCCGGGCGCGATGGTCGCGCCGATGCCGCCGACGATGCCGAGTGTCTTGCGCCGGTCGCCGACGAAGGTTCCCTGAGCGGCCGTATGTGCGCTGGTGCCGTAGCTTTCCGCCCAGGTCCGGTACAGCGGCTCGGCGGTGCTTTGGGATGCGCCGCCGCCTCCGGAATTGTCACGTGCGACGAATCCGTAGGTCGCTTCGCGACCGAGGCGTTGCAGGAAGTTGCTGCCGATGTCGAACTGGGCCGCCTGAGCGTTATTGTCGGTGGCCCCCGGAAAAACGGGCGGGGCGCTTTGCGCGCTGGCGCTGGCCGCGCTGCAAATGCCGGCAGCGGTCAGCGCGGCGACAAATACCGATTTCTTCCGGCTCGGGTTTGCTCGCGGAATTTTCATAAGAATTGGAACTCAAAAGGGATTTGCTGCAACCGCGCTCCCGATGTGCCCTGAATCCGAGGGATGCGTCAATGTTTCGCGATGCGAACCCGGGCTTTCAGCCCCTCTGTGGTCCGGTTGCCACAGGCCGCTGCGGCTCCCGGCACGCTTGCTAAGCCGAAATTTTCATGTTGGGATTGCGGTCGCAATCGGATTTGGGCCGTTCGGCTGTGCGTTGGGAAGACGAGAAATTCTGCAGAACTGGTGAAGCCCGCTAATGGCGTGGCACGCGTGAAGCGTGGCCGCGTCTTTTTTATTTTTGGACGAGGAGACGGACGTTGGCAAAAGGTACGGTCAAGTGGTTCAACCCGACCAAGGGTTACGGGTTCATCAAGCCTGCGGTTGGCGACAAGGACGTGTTCGTACACATCTCGGCAGTCGAGCGCGCCGGGCTTACGACGCTCAACGAAAATCAGACTGTCGAGTACGACCTTGTGGAAAATCGCGGCAAGTCATCTGCGGAAAACCTGAAGGTTTCCTGATTCGTTTTACGCGGAGATCTGACGTTCCCCCGGCCACCAGCCGGGGGTTTTTGTTTTTGGCTCATGAGTTTCTCTGAACTTTACGTGATGGGCCTCGTTGCTCTGTGAACGCTCTCCCATTTGGTGTGTTGCCCCCAAAGCAAGAGGACCCACCATGCACAGCAACAGCCGGACCATCCTTTTGATCGGGGCGCTCGCCTTGACCCTTGCCGCCTGCAACGAACAGGCCACAGTTCCGATCGAGCAGGGTTACGGTCCGAAGCCGACGTTGCCGACGCCGGTATCGTCGTGGATTCCGACGGTCAACATCGCGACCGCGAAGGGCTGGCCCGCAGGCGAAAAGCCTACTGCAGCGGAGGGCTTTTCAGTCGCCGCGCTGGCGACCGGACTGGATCATCCGCGCACGCTGTTTGTTCTGCCGAACGGCGACGTTCTCGTCGCCGAGACCAACGCGCCGCCGAAACCTGACGACGGCAGCGGGATCAAGGGATGGGTCACGAAGATGGTGATGGGACGCGCGGGTGCAGGCGTGCCGAGCGCGAACCGTATTACGCTGCTGCGCGACGCGGATGGCGACGGCAAGGCCGAGACGCGCACTGTGTTTCTCGAAGGGTTGAATTCGCCGTTCGGCATGGCGCTGGTGGGAAATGATTTCTACGTCGCCAACAGCGACGCGATCATGAAGTTCACCTACCACGACGGTGACACCAAGATTACAGCGCCCGGTGTGAAGGTCGCCGATTTGCCCGGCGGCCGCATCAACCATCACTGGACCAAGGATCTGGTCGCGAGCCTCGACGGCAAGAAGCTCTATGCGACCGTCGGCTCCAACAGCAATGTCGGCGAGAACGGCATGGACGCTGAAAAGGATCGCGCGGGCATTCTCGAAATCGACATCGCGACCGGTTCGTCGCGCGTGTTTGCGTCGGGCCTTCGCAATCCCAACGGTCCGTCATGGCAGCCGCAGAGCGGCGCGCTTTGGGTCGCGGTCAACGAGCGCGACGAAATCGGCAGCGATCTCGTTCCGGACTACATGACGTCGGTGAAGGATGGCGGCTTCTACGGCTGGCCCTACAGCTATTACGGACAGCATATCGATGTGCGGGTCCAGCCGCAGCGGCCCGATCTGGTGGCGAAAGCCATCGTGCCGGATTATGCGCTCGGTCCGCACACGGCATCGCTCGGATTGACGTTCTATCAGGGCGACCTGTTCCCGGCGTCGTATCAGAACGGCGCGTTCGTCGGTCAGCACGGATCGTGGAACAGAAATCCGCGCAGCGGTTACAAGGTGATCTTCGTGCCGTTCAAGGACGGCATGCCGTCCGGCAAGCCGCAGGACGTCCTGACTGGATTTCTGAACGACAACGGTGAGGCGCGGGGCAGGCCCGTCGGCGTCAAGATTGACAAGCAGGGCGCGCTGCTGGTGGCCGATGATGTCGGCAACGTAGTGTGGCGCGTGACGCCGGCAGCGAAATCAGCGGCTAGATAACCGCAGGTGAGATCAGCGTATCGTCGGGACTGCCGTTCGCGTCGGTCTTACAGACGCCGTTGTCCAGCCGCGTTCCGCCGCTGGCCACCAGCCGCAGTGCGTCCGGATAGATCTGGTGCTCGACCTCGAGCACACGTTTGGCCAGCGTGTCGGGTGTGTCATCGTCGCGCACCGCGACCGCGCCCTGCATGACGATGGGGCCGGAATCCATTTCCGGCACGACGAAGTGAACCGTCGCGCCGTGAATCTTGACGCCGTCGGCCAGCGCGCGCTCATGCGTATGCAGCCCGCGATAGGACGGCAGCAGGGCCGGGTGGATGTTGAGCATCCGGCCATCCCATTGCTTAACGAACCATGGTGTCAGCAGCCGCAGGAATCCGGCGAGACAGACCAGTTCGATGTTGTGGGCGACGAGCGTTTCATTGAGCTTGCGCTCGAACGCTTCGCGATCCTTGCCGAACGGCTTGCTCTCGATGGTCTCAATCTTGATCCCGGCCTCGCTTGCCTTCGCAAGTCCGCCGGCACCCGCGATGTTGGAGATCACCAGCACGATTTCGGCGGGATAGTCTTTCGCTGTCGCAGCTTCGATCAGCGCGGTCATGTTCGAGCCGCGCCCCGAGATCAGAATGGCGACGCGGCGCTTTGCCATCTCAGTCCGCCAGATCGAGGTGGCCGTCATAGACGACACGCTCGTCGCCTGCCGCCGCGATAACCTCACCGAGCAGAACGGCGCGCTCACCGGCCTGCGTGAAGATGTCGATGACTTCGCCGACCGCGTCGTCCTTCACGATGGCGACCATGCCGATGCCGCAGTTGAAGGTGCGCAGCAGTTCAAGCTCGGCGATGTTGCCTTCAGCAGCAAGCCACTTGAACACCGGCAGCACGGGCACGGTAGCCAGATCAATGCGAACGCCGAGATGTTTCGGCAGCACGCGCGGAATATTGTCGGTGAAGCCGCCGCCGGTGATATGCGCAAGACCCTTCACAGCGCCGGTCTGGCGGATCGCTTGAAGGCACGACTTCACGTAGAGCTTGGTGGGCGCAAGCAGCGCGCCGCCGAGCGTCATAACTGGTGCAAAGGGAGCCGGCGCGTCGAAGGTGACACCGGATTTCTCCACCACCTTGCGCACCAGCGAGAATCCATTGGAGTGAACGCCGGAGGAGGCGAGGCCGATCACGGCGTCGCCCGGGCCAATGTCCTTGTGCGGCAACAGCGTGCCGCGCTCCGCTGCGCCCACCGCGAAGCCCGCGAGGTCGTAGTCACCGTCCTTGTAGAGGCCTGGCATCTCGGCCGTCTCGCCGCCGATCAGCGCGCAGCCGGATTCGCGGCAGCCTTCCGCGACGCCCGCCACGATGGCAGCAGTGGCTTCGGGGTCGAGCTTGCCGCAGGCGAAGTAGTCCAGAAAGAACAGCGGTTCCGCGCCCTGGACGACGAGGTCGTTGACCGACATGGCCACAAGGTCGATGCCGATGCCGCCGTGAAGGCCGGTCTCAATGGCGATTTTGACCTTGGTGCCCACGCCGTCCGTGGCGGCGACCAGAATGGGGTCCTTGAAGCCGGCGGCCTTGAGGTCGAACAACCCGCCGAATCCGCCGATTTCAGCGTCCGCGCCCGCCCGGGCCGTGGCGCGTACCAGCGGCTTGATGAGGTCCACCAGACGATTTCCAGCGTCGATATCGACGCCAGCGGACGAATAGGTCAGGCCGGATTTCTGATCGGTCATGCCAAGTTTCCGAGAGTATGCCGGTGGTTACGTCGGATTTTGCGCTGGCGCAATGGGCCGGACAGGTGGCTGTGCATAGCTATTGGAGAGCACCGGCCCCGTATCCTATGCAAGGTGATCCGGGGTCGTTAAAACATAGGGAGTCGGGAACAATCGCGTGAACCTACCGAACATCATTACCCTTGGCCGCATCTTGCTGGTGCCGGTCATCGTCTGGGCCATCGCCTCGAACCAGATGACCATCGCCTTCGTCATCTTCGTAGTGGCAGGCGTCAGCGATGCCATTGACGGCTTTCTTGCCAAGCGATTCAACATGACCACCGAGATCGGAGCGCTGCTCGATCCCGTCGCCGACAAGGCGTTGCTGGTCTCGATCTATGTTACGCTCGGAATCTCGGGCGATATTCCGCGCTGGCTGGTGATTTTGGTGGTATCGCGCGATTTCATGATCGTGGGCGCCGTGATTATTTCGTGGATTCTCGACAATCCCGTGCCGATGAAACCATTGATGGTCTCCAAGCTGAACACCGTGGCGCAGGTTGCATTTGCCGCGCTGGTGCTGGCTTCGCTTGGCTTCCAATTCAATGCGTCGCCCTATGAGATCATTCTGGCGGGGTTCGTGACGGTCTTGACGCTGCTTTCGGTGTCCTTCTATCTCGTGGAATGGGCGCGGCACATGAGCGCGACCGCACCTCTCCCGTAACGCGTATTCCGCAAAAGTGGGCACCGGTTTTGCGACCAGAATACGCGAGAGATATCCTTAGCGGCTCTTGAGGCCGTGTGTTGCGTGGGCCGGACGATCCGGCCAGGAGTAAGTGCTTGGTAGCCCGCGTCCGCCCCCGTCAGTTGGCCCTTGCGCTGCCGCACGCGGAAAGCCTCACGCGCGACAATTTCATGGAAGGCTCCGCGAACGCGCAGGCGCTGGCCCTGGTCGATGCGTGGCCGGACTGGCCGAACCGCGTCATGATGCTGGTCGGGCCCGAGGGCAGCGGCAAAAGTCATCTGGCATCGATCTGGGCGGCGGAGGCGGGCGCCCGGTCGGTCTCCGCTCATACGCTGACCCCGGCTAACGTGCCCGGCGAATTCGCCACCGGCGCATTGGTAGTGGAAGATCTCGATCCGGCGGCGTTCGACGAACGCGCGCTGTTTCACCTGTTGAACCTTGCGCGAGAGGACGAGGCCTATGTCCTGATGACGGGCCGGACCCTGCCGTCGGCATTTCCGGTGGAACTGCGCGATCTGGGCTCGCGGCTGCGTGCGGTGTCGGTGGTTACGTTGACGCCGCCGGACGACCAGTTGTTCCGCGCTCTGATCGTCAAGTTCTGCGCCGACCGGCAGATGACCGTGGACGAGAGCATCGTCAGCTATCTTGCCACCCGGATCGAACGCTCCTTCGCCGCGGCACGGCAGACGGTGGAACTGCTCGACCGAGAGGCGCTGCGCCAGCGTCGGCCGGTGACCCGCGCGCTGGCTGCGGAAGTCCTCAGGGACCCTGCGGCCTGATCGCGCAGGGCTTGGTCGTTAACCGGTCCTGGCTCATCATGTCATCGAACTGTCACGGCACTGGCACATTGTCTCCGTTGAAACCGTCCACGCTATCGGTTCGCGACGCAAATAAGGTCTCGCCTCATGGATTCCGCGCAAGCCGCTGTTAAGAAAGAAGAAACATCTGAAATTGCGGGCGATCCGTCGATCCGGTCCAGCGCTGAGCGCTTTATCAACCGGGAACTCTCGTGGCTCCACTTCAACCGCCGCGTGCTGGAGGAGTCGGTCAATCCGAACCATCCGGCGCTGGAGCGGGTCCGGTTCCTGTCTATTTCCGCCAATAACCTTGATGAGTTCTTCATGGTCCGGGTCGCGGGCCTCAAGGCGCAGGTCCGGGAAGGCATCACCGAGCGCAGCCCGGATGGCTCGACGCCTTCCGAACAGCTCGTCCAGATCAACGAGACGGTGTCCAAGCTCGCCAGCGACCAGCAGGCGATCTGGCGCGATCTACGCCACATCCTGTCCGACGTTGGCATCGTGCTCGTCGACGGCAAGGATGTAACCAAGAGCGAAGGCGCGTGGATCGAAGACCACTTCCTTCACAACATTTTCCCGCTGCTAACGCCGCTGGCGATCGATCCGGCGCATCCGTTCCCGTTCATCCCGAGCCTCGGCTTCACCATCGCGCTGCATCTGGCACGCGAGTCCGACGGCAAGGCGATGAACGCGCTGATCCGCATGCCGGGCAAGATTGACCGCTTCATCCGCCTGCCTGCGGGCAAGGATAGCTCGGTGCGCCTCATCACGCTGGAGCAGGCCACCAGTCTTTTCATCGGAAGATTGTTCCCCGGTTACGTCGTCAAGGGGCAGGGCGCGTTCCGCATCATCCGCGACTCCGAACTGGAAATCGAGGAAGAGGCCGAGGATCTCGTGCGTCTGTTCGAGTCGGCGTTGAAGCGCCGCCGCCGCGGGTCGGTGATCCGTCTCGAAATCGAAGCCAATATGCCGGACGAACTGCGTGCGTTCGTGCAGCGTGCTTTGTCGACGCCGGACGACGACGTGCTTCTGGTCGACGGCGTGCTGGCCATGAACGAACTGTCGCAACTGACGCGGCTCGATCGTCCCGATCTTGAATTCACGCCTTATGTGCCGCGCCATCCCGAGCGCGTTCGTGATCATGGCGGCGATATCTTCGCTGCGATCCGGCAGAAGGATCTGATCGTCCACCATCCATATGAATCGTTCGACGTCGTCGTGCAGTTCCTGCAGCAGGCGGCGCGCGATCCGGACGTCGTCGCCATCAAGCAGACGCTGTATCGCACCTCGCGCGATTCACCGATCGTGCGGACGCTTGCCGAAGCGGCTGAGGCTGGAAAATCAGTAACGGCGCTGGTTGAACTCAAGGCGCGCTTCGATGAAGAGGCCAACATCCGCTGGGCGCGCGATCTCGAACGCGCGGGCGTGCAGGTGGTCTACGGATTTCTGGAACTGAAGACCCACGCCAAACTGTCGCTCGTCGTGCGCCGGGAAGGCGCGGGACTGACGACCTACGTTCACGCCGGCACCGGCAATTATCATCCTGTCACAGCGCGTGTTTACACGGACCTGTCGTATTTCACGTCGGACCCGGTGATCGCGCGCGATGCGGCGCGTGTGTTCAATTACATCACCGGCTATGCCGAGCCGCGCGACATCGAGAAGATGGGCGTGTCGCCGCTGACGCTGCGCAAGCGGATGCTCGAGCACATTCATGCCGAGAGCAACCACGCGCGTCACGGCAAGCCAGCGGCGATCTGGCTGAAGATGAATTCGCTGGTCGATCCCGAGATCATCGACGCGCTCTACGAAGCCTCGCAGGCCGGCGTCTCGATCGATCTTGTGATCCGCGGAATCTGCTGTCTGCGCCCTGGCGTGCCGGGATTGTCAGAGAACATCCGGGTCAAATCGATCATCGGCCGGTTCCTGGAACACGGACGAATCTACTGCTTCGGCATGGGCCACGGCTTGCCGAGCGCGAAAGCGGCTGTGTATATCTCCTCTGCTGACATGATGCCCCGTAATCTCGACCGCCGCGTCGAGGTATTGTGTCCGTTGCAGAATCCTACGGTGCATCAGCAGGTTCTCGAACAAATCATGGTCGCGAACTTGAAGGATAATGAACAGAGCTGGCAGTTGTTGCCGGATGGGTCATCAACGCGTATGAAGGCCGCGAAAGGCGAGGAACCTTTCAACGTGCATAACTACTTCATGACAAATCCGAGTCTGTCAGGCCGTGGAAAGTCGCTTAAAGAATCTTCGCCACGCCGTCTTACGCGCCGTTCGGAGCGTTAGCGGCACGAAGGACGAATCCGTGGCGCCGGCATTCGTTCGCGATCAGCACCGCACCGCTCGCAAGTCCTCCAAAAGCGTTGCCGTTATCGACATCGGATCGAACTCGGTTCGTCTTGTGGTCTACGAAGACAAGACGCGCAACCTTGCACCTGTGTTCAACGAGAAGACACTGTGCGGTCTCGGACGTGAGGTGCAGTCGACCGGACTGCTCGCAGCCGACGCTGTAGAGAAAGCACTTGCATCGCTGAAGCGCTTCAAGGCGCTCTGCAAGATCATGAAGGTCGGCGAAGTCCACGCAATCGCGACGGCCGCCTGCCGCGACGCGACCAACGGTCCGGACTTCATCGCCAAGGCGGAGCGCATCTGCGGATGCCCCATCGAAATTCTTTCCGGCGCGCGCGAAGCGAAGCTGTCGGCGCTCGGCGTTGCATCGGGCGTCTACAAGCCTGACGGCATCGTCGGCGATCTCGGCGGCGGCTCGCTCGAACTGATCGACGTGCGCGGCCATCGTATCCGCCGCGGCTTGACGACGCCGCTCGGCGGCCTTGCATTGCAGGATGCGTCGCAGAAATCGCTGAAGAAGGCGGAAAAGATCGTCGCCACCGAACTCACCAACCTTGCGCCGCTCAAGGCTGGCCGGGGAAGAACATTCTACGCGGTGGGCGGCACGTGGCGCGCGCTGGCGCGCATTCACATCATCCAGAGCGGCTATCCGCTGCGCGTGATGCACGGCTACACGATCCCGGCCGCCGACGCGCTCGACTTCGCGCGGCGTCTGCGCCGTCTCGCCGCCAGCAATACGCTTGCCGACATCGAGACGGTGGCCGATGCCCGCCGTCCGCTGCTGACCTATGCGGCCTTGGTGCTCGAATACATTATCCGCGTGGCGAAGCCGAAGAACATCGTGTTCTCGACGTACGGTGTGCGCGAGGGGCTTCTGTTCGAGATGCTGCCCGAGAAAGAGCAGCACAAGGATGGCCTGATCGCCACGGCGCAGACACTCAACGAATTGCGCTCGCGCTCGCCGCGCCATGCCGACGATCTGATCGTGTGGACCGACAAGCTGTTTCGGGTCGCAGGCTTGCGCGAAACTGATGATGAGAAGCGGCTGCGTCATGCGGCGTGTTTGTTGTCCGATGCAGGCTGGCGCGGCCATCCGGATCATCGCGGAGAGCAATCGCTCGATTTCATCATCAACGGGAATTTCGGCGCGGTGACGCATGAGGGCAGGGTGTTCCTCGCGCTGGCGGTTTTTTATCGGTACGCAGGACTCGGTGTGGAAAACGAGGCGCCGGAATCTGTGCGCGCACTCATTCCGCCCGCGATGGTCGATCGCGCGCGCCTGATCGGGGCTGCATTCCGCGTCGCCTTCATGATCTCGGCGGCGCAGCGCGGTGTGCTGCCCCATACGCACTTCCGCAATCAGGGCCGGAAGCTGATTCTGGCGTTCGACAAGCGGGCCGCCGACCTCGCGGCGGATCGCGTCACGAACCGCTTCAAGCAGTTGGCGCGTTTGATGGGGCGCACCGGCGCGATCCTGAAGCCGTAGTGTGGTTACGGCGCGCCTTGCGGTTGGCATGTTTGTCGCATGAAGCGCCCTGGATAGAAATAAACCGAACCGGAATGCAATGAGCAACGCCACTCTCGACCGCGTCGTCAAAGAGATCGCCGACGAGATGATGCAGCGGACCGATCGCGGCGAGGTAGCGAGCTACATCCCGGAACTGGCGTGCGTAAATGCGGGGTCCTTTGGCCTCGTCGTGGTTGATTCCAGTGGACATGTCGCCGCCGCCGGAGATACCGATACGCCGTTTTCCATTCAGAGCATCTCGAAGGTTTTTACGCTGACGCTCGCGCTCGGCATGATCGGCGACCGGCTATGGCAGCGTGTGGGCCGCGAGCCGTCAGGCAGTCCGTTCAACTCGATCGTTCAGTTGGAGCGCGAGCGCGGCATTCCGCGTAACCCGTTCATCAACGCCGGCGCAATTGCCGTCACCGATGCGATCCTGTCCGGGCATCAGCCGAAAGAAACGCTGGGCGAGATTTTGCGGTTCATGCAGTTTCTCTCAGGCGACTCGTCCATCATCATCGACGAGTCGGTTGCAGCGTCGGAACAGCGCACCGGCTTTCGCAACATCGCACTGGCCAATTACATGAAATCGTTCGGCGTGTTGGAAAACCCGGTGGACTTCACGCTGGGGGTTTACTTCCATCACTGCGCCATCGCCATGTCGTGCCGGCAACTCGCAATGGCGGGGCGTTTTCTGGCCCATTCGGGCCGCAATCCCTCGACCGGATTTCTGGTGGTTCAGCCCGAGCGAGCGCGCCGCATCAACGCCATCATGATGACGTGCGGTCATTACGACGGCTCAGGTGAGTTCGCCTATCGGGTCGGCTTGCCGGGAAAGAGCGGCGTTGGCGGCGGCATCTTGGCCATTGCGCCGGGCAAGGCGTCGATCGCGGTGTGGTCGCCAGGACTGGACGCGAACGGTAATTCCCAGCTTGGCCGCGCGGCGCTCGAAAGTCTCAGCAAACGGATGAGCTGGTCGATCTTTGGCGCTTAAGTCTCAAAGTGTCCTCAAAGGAAAAGGGCCGAAGCTTTATGGCTTCGACCCTTTATTTCGCTTCGGTGCTCACCAGGCAAATGCGCCATTCGGCCGGCGTGTCAGAGGGCAACATCAGTGCTCGCTGCCGCGCTTGGCTTCTTCGATCGCCGCGTCGTGGTACCAGCCGGTGGTAGCGATACGAGGGGCTGCTTGTTCCGTCGCTGGCTCGCTGTCAGCACGGTAACCGGAGAGGGCCCTGCGGCCGCCGACCGGGAATTGGTAGATCTTTGCCGAAGGCAAAGAAGCACTCACCGTCATTGTCAGTCTCCACTTCATGATGCGCGTGAACGCGTCGAGACTTTTATATAGGAAACAGCCCGCATTTTGCGCGGTTTGCCCTATAGAAAGCAGGCAATTGCCAGCAATTTGTGCACTGACGATTCTGCGCTTTCATCCAGCATGCGCCTGAAAGCTTAACGTACCCGCTATTGAAGGGTTTCATCGCCGCCGGGCCTAAATCGCCGCCGCCGCTAAACAAGGCAGGCGCGGAAACTGGCGTAAAAACGCGCAGGCGGCAGATCGTGGTCGCGAATCAGTTCGGACCAGCCGCCCAATTTGGAGATCACCCGGTCTTGAGGGAGCCCAGCGACCCCATGTGACAAGTTGGCATATTAAATGCTTATTAACGCCCGATCGGCGGCCGTCACAGCTTTGGCGGCTCTATCAGCCTTGGGATTCTCCACGACCCTACGCATCGTCAACCACGAGAGATTTCAATGACAAAGTACAAGCTCGAGTATATCTGGCTCGATGGCTACAAGCCGGTGCCGTCCCTGCGCGGCAAAACACAGATCAAGGAATTCGACAGCTTCCCGACGCTCGAACAGCTTCCGCTGTGGGGCTTCGATGGCAGCTCGACCATGCAGGCCGAAGGCCACAGCTCCGATTGCGTTCTGAAGCCGGTTGCCGTGTATCCGGATGCCGCGCGCAAGAACGGCGCTCTCGTCATGTGCGAAGTCATGATGCCGGACGGCAAGACACCGCATTCAACCAACACCCGCGCCACCATTCTCGACGATGCTGGCGCCTGGTTCGGCTTCGAGCAGGAATACTTCTTCTACAAGGACGGTCGTCCGCTCGGCTTCCCGACAGAGGGTTATCCGGCTCCGCAGGGTCCGTACTACACCGGCGTCGGCTTCAAGAACGTCGGCTCGGTCGCGCGCGAGATCGTCGAAGAGCATCTTGAGCTATGTCTTGCGGCTGGCATCAACCATGAAGGCATCAACGCCGAAGTCGCGAAGGGCCAGTGGGAATTCCAGATTTTCGGCAAAGGCTCCAGGAAGGCCGCTGACGAAATGTGGATCGCTCGCTACCTGATGCTGCGCCTCACCGAAAAGTACGGCATCGACATCGAATTCCACTGCAAGCCGCTTGGCGACACCGACTGGAACGGCTCGGGCATGCACGCGAACTTCTCGACCGAGTATATGCGCACGGTCGGCGGCAAGGAATACTTTGAGGCGCTGATGAAGGCGTTCGACAAGAACCTCATGGACCACATCGCCGTCTACGGCCCGGACAATGACAAGCGCCTGACCGGCAAGCACGAGACCGCGCCTTGGAACAAGTTCAGCTACGGCATCGCGGACCGTGGCGCATCGATCCGCGTTCCGCATTCCTTCGCGAACAACGGCTACAAGGGCTATCTCGAAGACCGCCGTCCGAACTCGCAGGGCGACCCCTACGCCATCGCTTCGCAGATCCTGAAGACGATCTCGGAAGTGCCGACCGGCGCGAAGGCGGCTGCCTAACCTTTACCGTCGCTACAGATCGGAATAGCCCGAGCCATGAGTTACCCCTTTTGGCTCGGGTGAAAGCCGGGGAGGAAGTTCGTGGCTTCCGCCCCGGCTTTGCGTTGTGCGGAGCTCGCCCGGCCGCATCGGAAATCGGGTGGAAGGCGTATCGCGGCTGAACTAATTCCGGCTCACCAGACAGGGAGCCGATCATGGTCGCCGCAGCAAAAACCAAAATCTCGATATCGCCCGCGCCGACGCGCGTCGAGGCGATGGACTGGCCCGGCATTACCGGACATCTCGACGGCAATGGCTGGGCGGTGCTGAGCGGACTTTTGTCCGCCGTTGAATGCCGTTCGGTCGCGGATCTCTACCGCGACAACAGTATCTTCCGCAGTCACGTCGTCATGGGGCGGCATGGCTTCGGGCGAGGCGAGTACAAGTATTTCTCCTATCCGTTGCCGGACATCGTCGCAGGCCTGCGGACGGCGCTCTATCCGCAATTGGCGCCCATCGCCAACCGCTGGAATGAGGCGATGGGGATCGACGTGCGTTATCCCGCCGAACATGCCGATTTCATCAAGCGCTGCCACAAGGCCGGCCAGACGCGGCCCACGCCGCTGCTGCTTCAGTACGGTGCGGGCGACTACAACTGCCTGCATCAGGATCTGTACGGCGAGCATGTGTTTCCGCTGCAGATCGCGATCCTGCTCTCGAAGCCCGAGGAGGATTTCACCGGCGGCGAGTTCGTGCTGACGGAACAGCGCCCGCGTATGCAATCGCGCGCCGCGGTGGTGCCGCTCAAGCAGGGCGATGCAGTGTTATTCGCTGTGCATAACCGTCCCGTGCAAGGGACGCGCGGCACGTATCGCGTCAACCTCCGGCACGGCGTCAGCCAGTTGCGCTCCGGTCATCGCCACACTGTCGGCATCATTTTCCACGATGCGAAATGACATGATCCGACCCGAAGGGGCGCGTCAGGAACCGGTTTTCGGATAAGCATGCCCTCGGGCTCGATCCGTGGGATCATGCCTAACGAAGAATCATGATGATGGATTTGTTCGATAACCTTGTGGAGAGCGAACCGCGCGACGTGCAACTCGCGCCGGGCGCGATGCTGCTTGCGGGCTTCGCGAGGCCATTCGAAACGCCGCTGATCGAAGCTGTGCATTCAGTGATCGAATACGCACCATTCCGTCATCTCATCACACCCGGCGGCCACCGCATGTCGGTGGCCATGACGAATTGCGGTTCAGCGGGATGGGTCAGCGATCGGCGGGGTTATCGTTACGACGCCATCGATCCCGACAGTGGGCAGCCATGGCCGCCAATGCCGGACGTGTTTGCACAGATTGCGGAACAGGCTGCGGCCAAGGCCGGCTTCACCGGTTTCCGCCCTGAAGCCTGTCTCATCAATCGTTACGAGCCGGGCGCGAAACTGTCACTGCATCAGGACAAGGACGAACTGGACTTCAACGCGCCGATCGTGTCGGTGTCGCTGGGACTGCCCGCGACGTTTCTGTTCGGCAGCTTGAACCGCAGCGACAAGACGGCGCGCTACAGGCTGACGCACGGCGATATCGTTGTGTGGGGCGGTCCAGCGCGGCTTGCCTATCACGGCGTGATGCCGCTCGCCGACGGCGAGCATCCGCTGCTTGGCCGTCAGCGCATCAATCTGACGTTCCGCAAGACGCGCTGAACGCGCTTTACTTGCAGGACGTGGTGGACGTCTCACCCGGAAACGAGTTCACCACGGTCGAAGGTCATCTTGGCAAAGCGAGCACGATAGTCCGCAGGCGTGAGACCTGTATGGCGCTTGAACAGACTCCTGAAGAACGCGACGTCCTCATAGCCGATTTTTGTGGAGACAACCTGAATGGATGCAGCACCTTGCTCAAGCATCTCCTTGGCCGCTGCCACGCGTAACATCTGAATGTAAGCGCCTGGCACCCGGCCGGTCGCGGCTTTGAAGCGGCGGATGAAATTGCGCGGACCCATCCCGATGCGCTCAGCGAGTAGATCGATCGATAGGGGCTTGTCCAGATGAGCCTGCAGATACTCCTCCGCCTCCCTGATCTTGTCGTCAGAGTGGGGATGGGACAACGGCAGCACCGAATATCCGGATTGCCGGCTTCGCGGCATGCTGAGCAGGAGAGATTTCGCGCACTGCAGGGCGATCTCGTGGCCGCAGAATTTCTCGACCAGATAGAGGCTGATATCCAGCGATGCGTAGACGCCGCCGCTACATAACAGCCGGCCGTCTTCCGTCACGAAACGGTCGGGCCGCCAGATAACTCTGGGATAGCGCTGGCGGAAGATGTCCGCCACGCCCCAATGGGTGGTTGCCTCGCGGCAGTCAAGCAGTCCGCATTCGGCAAGGAAGGCGACGCCCGTGCAGACACCGGCGATGTAAGCGCCCTTGGCGTACCATTTGTGCAGCCAGGGCAGGAGGGCACTATTCTTCGCAATCCGGTCCATCACATCCCAGCCCGAAGCAGGAAGGATGACGATGTCGGTGTGCTCGATGTCGTGGATCGAGCACTGCGGAGTCAGGCCCAGCGAGCACAGGCTGGTGACCTTGTTTCCATCGATCGAGGCGATCCGGACACGGAACGGCGGCTGCGGAGTTTCGCCATGTAGCCAGTTCCAGAGCAGGCCCGCCGAATGAAAGATTTCGATGGGCCCGATTGCGGTCGACGCGTAACCGTCTTCAAGGAGGACAACTGTGACGTCGAGGACTCTCTTTCCGTACTCGGTGACACCGGTTGCGATGAGTCTTACGGAATTTGCTTGCGTGGCCATTTGCTCTCCATCCCATGTTGATGCGATTGGATGCCTGAACCGAAAGATTCCGCGTTACACGCTTGACGGCGTCATTTGCCGATAAGCGCGCTGATGTAGGTCGCTATCGTGCGACATAGTGCAATCAGTACAATGAGTTCTCCTGTCATGACGAAACTCCATGATGTTAGATCGAGACGCCGCCGGCTATTTCGGCGCGGCGGCGCCGCGCAATCAGGATGATGCAGTCATCGGATCGATGACGCTGCGTACTTCGGTCACCTTGGTCGCGGGAATGCCGCTCAACCGGGCATGCTCGTGGACCGCGGCTTCGTTCTCGGCGAGGTAGATACAGAAGGTCTTGTCATCCACGACGAATGACTGAAGCCATTGTGCCTTGCCCGAGAGCTTGGCCAGCGCGTCGTTGGACGTGGCTGCGGTTTCCTTGAACTGCGCGGGACTCAGGCTGCCGACGCCGGGCAATTCACGTTCGATGACATAGCGCTTCATGGTTCTCACTCCGTGCTGTTGTTGACGGAGAACAAGATCGTCCATGCAAGGGCGGTAAAACAGACGACATAATTGACAATGTAAGGGGGTGATTGTGACACCAGCTGGCAAACACGAATACGTCCCTGTGCAATCACAGGGACGTGTGCGCCCGCTTACGGCATACCTGCGTGTGAACCGTCAGTCTCGATTGACCCGCACCACGCGGCCCTTGTCGATCGCGAGCGCGACACGGCCTTGCTTCAGCGCCAGCGCCGCTTCGCCGAACAGTTCGCGCCGCCAGCCGTGCAGCGCGCCGACATCGGCGTTGTCGTCGGCGGCGATCTGTTCGAGATCATCCACGGTGGCGATCACCTTGCTCGCGACCGCGTGCCGCTCCGACGTCATGCGCAGCAGAACCTTCAGCAGTTCCACCGTCGCGCCGCCGTTGTTGTTGCCGCGCGGTTTGTCGAGCTTGGGCAACGTTGAGGGATCGCGCGCGATGCCGCGCTTCACCGCGGCGACGATGTCCTGTCCCCATTTTGATTTGTCGAAGCCCTTCGGCAGCGACCGCAAACCGGCCAGCCGTTCTAGGCTGGTGGGCGCGTGGGTCGCGATGTCGCCGATGGCGTCGTCTTTCAGCACGCGCGAGCGCGGAACGTCGCGGGTTTGCGCTTCCTGCTCGCGCCATGCTGCGACTTCCATCAGCACCGCGAGTTCCTTCGGCTTGCGCACGCGGGTCTTGAGCCGCTCCCATGCGCGTTCGGGATGGAAGTCGTAGGTGGTTGGCGAAGTGAGGACGTCCATTTCCTCGCTGACCCATTCGCTGCGGCCGCGTTTCTTCAGATCGGCGTCGAGGGCTGCGAACACGTCGCGCAGATGGGTGACGTCGGCGAGCGCGTAAGTGATCTGCTCCTGCGTCAGGGGACGATGCGACCAGTCGGTGAAGCGATGCGTCTTGTCGGGGCGATGACCGGTGATGCGTTCGACGAGCTGATCGTAGGCAATGGAGTCGCCATAGCCGAGAACCATGGCCGCGACCTGTGTGTCGAACACGGGATGCGGGATGATGCTCGCGCGATGAAAGATGATCTCGATATCCTGACGCGCGGCGTGGAACACCTTCAGCACGCTCTCGTTGGCCATCAGGTCGAAGAACGGCTTGAGGTCGATGCCCTCGGCGAGGGTATCCACAACGACAGCGTCTTCCGCACTGGCCATCTGCACGACGCAGAGCAGGGGATAGTAGGTGGTTTCGCGCAAAAACTCGGTATCGACGGTGATGACGGGGTGTTTGGCGAGACGATTGCAGACGGCGGTGAGTTCGGCAGTGGTCGTAATGATTTCCATGCGGGCTTAATAGCGCGTTGAGCGGATTTTTCCATGCGAAAAACGGCTGATCGGGCAGGCTGGCAGGGCATAGCCCCGGAACGATCCGGCGCCCCGATATGCCGAAAAAGCTCTATCGCAATGCACTCTTCGCACCTTACCGGGAAGGTTGAACCCGCGGCGTCGGGGGTGCGACCAATGGCTATTGTTGTGGCGAATGGGCGAGGATGTTCGCGATGGCTCGGAATTACTTTATCCGGATTGGCTTGTTTGGCGCATTGGCTCTTCTGCTTGCACCTACCGCAGGCTCGGCAAACCAGTTGAATATCACCACCATGACTCCGGTCAGGCCTCAGATTTATCTCAACCCGTCGCTGCACATGGATGCCAGGACGCGCGCGGTTTACGACCTGGATGTTTCCAATGACTGCCGTGTGGACGACGAGCGTCTCAAGACGCTCAAGCGCAAGCGCCGCTGCCGGCAGGAACGTTAGGCCACGATCCCGAAAAGTGGGCACCGGTTTTCGGACCAGATCATGCCCAAGAGAGAAGAAAATGAGTTTCTGAGAATCAGAGGAGGCATGCACCCCACTGAGGGGGCTGCATTGCGCCCGGCGGCGTGATTAGGTGCGGCTCCACATTCGGATGCGCCGCCATTATGATTACTGGACTAGATCACGCCGTCGTTCTCGTTCGCGACATTGAGGCTGGAGTTGCCGGCTACCAGACGCTGCTCGGCCGTGCACCGGCGTGGCGCGCGCAGAGCGATGGTGCAGCAACCGCGATCTTCGCGCTCGACAACATGTCACTCGAATTGATGGCGCCAGCGGGTGAGGGCGAAACCGCTGACCGCGTTCGTGCGGCGCTGGACAAGCAGGGCGAAGGTCTCGCCAGTCTCGCTTTCGCGGTAGACGATATCGCGAAGGCGCATCATCGCCTCACGCGGCTCGGTCTTGCGCCGGACGAAATTACAGACGGTGCGAGTCGCGGCCTTGCTTCCGGCCGCACACTGACATGGAAGCGCATCCGTGCCGCGGCGGAGCCGACCCATGGCATCCGGATGTTCTTTCTTCAACGCAATGAAAAGCTGGCGCAGTCGGAGAAAACGTCATCGGCAACCGTCGATGCGCTCGATCATCTGGTGATCGCAACGCCCGATCCCGAGCGCGCGGCGGCGCTGTACGGCGCAAGGCTCGGCCTCGACATGAAGCTGGACAGGACCATCGCCGCACTCCAGACGCGCTTCCTGTTTTTCAGGACCGGGGGTCTCGTGTTCGAGATCATTCACAGCCTCAAAGCTGGCAAGAGTGACGGCTTCGACAAGGTTTTCGGGGTCTCCTGGCGTGTGGCGGATGTCGAAGCCACGCGGGCGCGGCTCCTTGAGGCCGGACTTGAGGTCTCGGAGTTGCGCGAGGGCCGCAAGCCTGGCACCCGGGTTTTCACCGTGCGGACGGGTACCTTCGGCGTGCCGACCATCGTGATCCAGCAGGGCGGGCGGGACGCGTAGGGGCGGCGAAGGCACTGTCTGCGAATTTGCAGGCCGCCGCATTGATTTTCCTGCGATTTTTGCCGAATTTGGCGCGCTCCCATGCGCCACATCGGTTGCCGCGTTCCCTTCGCTCGGGTAAACCCTGCGCGCGCACCCGTGCGCCCATATCCCCTGATTCTGCCCTCTGACGCTGGTTTCCAGGATTTTCATGCATCGCTATCGTTCCCACACCTGCGGCGCGCTCCGCGAAGCCGACATTGGCCAGGAAGTCCGGCTGTCCGGCTGGTGCCACCGCATCCGCGACCACGGTGGACTGCTGTTCATCGACCTGCGCGACCATTACGGAATGACGCAATGCGTGGTCGATCCGGACTCGAAGGCGTTCGGTCTGGCCGAGAAGCTGCGCGCCGAGTGGGTGGTGAAGATCGACGGCAAGGTCCGCCGCCGTCCTGAAGGCACCGACAATGCCGATTTGCCGACCGGCACCGTCGAACTGTTTATCGCTGACATTGAAGTGCTGGGCGAGGCGGGCGAACTGCCGATGCCGGTGTTCGGCGATCAGGAATATCCTGAGGAAATAAGGCTCAAGTACCGTTTCCTCGATCTGCGCCGTGAGAAGCTGCACCAGAACATCATGACGCGCGGCGCGATCGTCGATTCCATGCGCGCGCGGATGAAGAAGGCCGGCTTCTTCGAATTCCAGACGCCGATCCTCACCGCATCGTCGCCGGAAGGCGCGCGCGACTTCCTCGTGCCGTCGCGCATCCATCCCGGCAAGTTTTACGCGCTGCCGCAGGCGCCGCAGCAGTACAAGCAACTGCTGATGATGTCGGGCTTCGACCGCTATTTCCAGATCGCGCCGTGCTTCCGCGACGAAGACCCGCGCGCCGATCGTCTGCCTGGCGAGTTCTATCAGCTCGACCTCGAGATGAGCTTCGTCACGCAGGAAGACGTGTTCGCTGCGATGGAGCCGGTGATCACCGGTGTGTTTGAGGATTTCGCCAAGGGCAAGCCGGTCACCAAGAAATGGCCGCGCATTCCGTTTGCCGAAAGCCTTCGCAAATACGGCACCGACAAGCCGGACCTGCGCAATCCGCTGGTCATGCAGGACGTCTCCGAGCACTTCCGTGGCTCGGGCTTCAAGGTGTTTGCGCGCATGCTCGAAGACGCCACGAACCAGGTCTGGGCGATCCCCGGACCGGGCGGCGGCTCGCGCGCTTTCTGCGACCGCATGAATTCGTGGGCGCAGGGCGAAGGTCAGCCGGGTCTCGGCTACATCATGTGGCGTGAAGGCGGCGAGGGCGCAGGCCCGCTTGCGAATAACATCGGACCGGAGCGCACCGCCGCGATCCGCGGCCAGCTCGGCCTCAAGGAAGGCGATGCCGCATTCTTCGTTGCGGGCGATCCGCAGAAGTTCTGGAAGTTCGCAGGTCTTGCGCGCACGAAACTGGGCGAAGAGCTGAATCTGATCGACAAGGATCGGTTTGAACTCGCGTGGATCGTCGACTTCCCGATGTACGAATACAACGAGGAAGACAAGAAGGTCGACTTCTCGCACAATCCGTTCTCGATGCCGCAGGGCGGCCTCGAAGCGCTTGAGACGCAGGACCCGCTGACCATCAAGGCGTTCCAGTACGACATCGCCTGCAACGGCTACGAGATCGCCTCCGGTGGCATCCGCAACCATCGCCCCAACGCGATGGTGAAGGCGTTCGAGATTGCGGGCTACGGCGAAGAAACCGTGATTGAGCGTTTCGGCGGCATGTATCGTGCTTTCCAGTACGGCGCGCCACCCCATGGCGGCATGGCGGCGGGCGTGGATCGTATTGTTATGTTGCTTTGCGGTACGAACAACCTGCGCGAAATCTCGCTGTTCCCGATGAACCAGCGTGCTGAAGATTTGCTCATGGGCGCGCCGTCAGACGTGACGCCCAAGCAGTTGCGTGAACTTCACATCAGGCTCAATCTGCCGCAGAACTGAACCGCATAACTGTCGCAAGCCGCGACTAAACAGCGCTCGTTGCAAGCCGGGACCAAAAGAAAATCGGGAGTGGGTATGGCGTCTACGTTGTCCGAAGAACTTCGCCTCGCGGCGTTGGCCTACCACCGACTTCCCAAGCCCGGCAAACTCGAGATTCAGGCGACTAAGCCGCTAGCGAACCAGCGCGACCTCGCGCTGGCCTACTCGCCGGGCGTTGCTGCCGCTTGCGAAGCGATTGCCGCCGATCCGGCGATGGCCGCCGAACTCACGACCCGCTCCAATCTCGTTGCCGTCGTCAGCAACGGCACCGCCGTGCTCGGCCTCGGCAATATCGGCCCGCTGGCGTCTAAGCCGGTGATGGAAGGCAAGGCCGTCCTGTTCAAGAAGTTCGCCGGCATCGATGTGTTCGACATCGAGATCGCCGCCGACACCATCGCGCGCGTGGTGGAGACGGTGGCTGCGCTCGAGCCGACCTTCGGCGGCATCAACCTTGAAGACATCAAGGGGCCGGAGTGCTTTGAGATCGAGGAGCAGCTCAAGGCGCGGATGAAGATTCCCGTCTTCCACGATGACCAGCACGGCACCGCGATCATTGTCTGCGCTGCGGTCCGCAATGCGCTGATGATCAACGGCAAGAAGCTGGAAGACTGCAAGATCGTGGCTTCGGGTGCGGGCGCGGCGGCGATTGCCTGTCTCAACCTGCTGGTGTCGCTCGGCGCGCAGCGCAAGAACATCTGGGTCTGCGATATCGATGGCCTCGTCTATGAAGGCCGCAATACGCTGATGGACAAGTGGAAGGCCGTCTACGCACAGAAGACCGACAAGCGCACGCTGGGCGACGTCATCGCCGGCGCGGACGTGTTCCTCGGCGTGTCCGCCGGCGGCGTGCTGAAGCCTGAGATGGTCAAGCAGATGGCGGATCAGCCGCTGGTGATGGCGCTGGCCAACCCGACCCCGGAGATCATGCCGGACGAGGCGCGCAAGGTGCGTCCCGACGCGATGATCTGCACTGGCCGTTCGGACTTCCCCAATCAGGTGAACAACGTTCTCTGTTTCCCGTTCATTTTCCGCGGTGCACTCGACGTCGGCGCCACCGCGATCAACGAAGAGATGAAGCGCGCCGCTGTGGATGCGCTGGCCCAACTTGCGCGCGATCCGCCGTCCGATGTCGTGGTGCGCTTCGACGGCGGCGAGACGCAGGGTTTTGGCCCCGGTTCGCTGATCCCGTCGCCGTTCGATCCACGGCTGATCCTGCGGATCGCTCCTGCCGTGGCGAAGGCCGCAATGGACTCTGGCGTGGCGACGCGACCCATTACCGATTTTGACGCCTATACCAGCCAGCTCGACCGCTTCGCGTTCCGTTCCGGTCTCGTCATGAAGCCAGTGTTCGCGAAGGCCAAGACCCAACCGGTGCGCGTGATCTACGCCGAGGGCGAGGACGAGCGCGTGCTGCGCGCAGTTCAGGTCGTGCTCGAGGAAAAGCTGGCGCGGCCCATTCTGGTCGGGCGGCCATCGGTGGTAGCGTCGCGCATCGAGCGCTTTGGCCTTGCCATCAGGGCGGGCAGCGATTTCGATCTCATCAATCCCGAGGACGATCCGCGATATCGCTCCTACGTGCAAAGCTATATCGACGTGGCCGGACGTCACGGCATCACGCCGGATGCGGCGAAAACGCTGGTGCGCACCAATGCGACAGTGATCGCAGCGCTGGCCGTGGCGCGCGGTGAGGCCGACGCCATGCTGTGCGGTGTCGATGGCCGCTACATGAGCCATTTGCGGCGCATCCGCGAGATCATCGGTGTGACGCCGGGCCTTGCCGATTATTCGGCGCTGGCGCTCGTTATCACCAGCAAGGGCGCGTACTTCATCGCTGACACCCAGATCCGGCCCAATCCGACGGCCGAAGAACTGGCGGAGATGGCCGCTCTTGCCGCAGTGCACGTGCAGCGGTTCGGCATCAAGCCGAAGGTGGCGTTCCTGTCGCATTCGGATTTCGGCAGCTATGATTCTTCGTCGGCGCAGAAGATGCGCCGCGCGACGGAACTGCTGGTGAGCGACCATCCGGAAATCGAGGCCGATGGCGAAATGCAGGGTGATTCCGCTCTGACAGCGCTGTCGCGGCAACTGGTGCTGCCGCATTCGCGTCTCGAAGGCTCGGCCAACATCCTGATCATGCCGAACCTGGACGCCGCGAACATCGCTTATCAGATGATCAAGATCCTCGCCGACGCGCTGCCCGTGGGACCGATCCTGATCGGCCCGGCCCGCCCGGCGCATATCCTGACGCCGTCGGTGACGGCGCGCGGAATTCTGAACATGACGGCGGTTGCGGCGGTCGAAGCACAGGAGCGGGCGGGACGGCAGCAGCCGACGCTGTTCGGCTGAGGGCAACTGCTATATAGTCGGCTCCATTAGAATTGAGTGGGGCCGACCATGCCAGCCTTCGTCACCCTCGGACGTGTTTTATTTGTTGTTCTGTTCGTATTTTCCGGCGCTTCAAAACTTTTCGACATTGCATCCACCACGCAGGCGATCACCGAGAAGGTCGCGCTGCCTGCGTTGTTGACGCCCTATACGACTCAACTGGAGGGCATCACAGGGATGCCGACGGCCCAGTTGCTGGCGATCCTGGCGGGCGCGGTTGAAGTGCTGGGCGGATTGTTCATCGCGCTGAACATCGGCACGCGATTTTTCGCACTGCTACTGGTGCTGTTCGTCGGCGTCACGACATTCTATTTCCATAACTTCTGGGACATGACCGGCCCGGATCGCATCAACAACATGATCCACGCGCTGAAAAACCTGTCGCTGATCGGCGGGCTTCTGGTGATCGCGGGCTATCCGCGTCAGATTGCGATGGAAGAGAGCCGCTACACCGGCGTTTAGCTGCGGTTCAGTGCGCTTGGATGCATAACGCTTATGCGCACATCCTATTCCGATTTACTTATATGTTTACCATTCAAGCTTAGTCCTGAACCGGGGAAATAGTCTGGGGAAAGACATGCTTGATCGGGTGAGCGTAACAACGCTTTTGAAATCCGTTATCGCCGTTATGGCGGCTTGCGTGATTCTTGTGTTGGGTGTGTTAGGCTGGCGCTCTTGGAGCGCACTCGAAGCCACCAGCCGAATTTCGACCATCGCCGATGCCTCCGGAAATGCCTTCAAAGCGATGCATAATCTGCGAACGGACAGGTCTTCTGCGGTCCGGGCCTTGAATGCCGATGCGCCGATGGATTCTGAAGTAAGCAATTATGTTCGCCGCATTCACGATGCCGAGATGCCGGCGATGCGGAACGCGGCCAAAATTCTTGCATCGCTGGATTTCCCTGAAAAGAATGTGCTGCTGCCGGAATTGTCCAGGCTGATCGCATCGCAGGACAAGATGCAGAAGGAATTCTGGGTCGAAGCTGTTAAACCGAAAGCGGCGCGCCGGGCGGACCTCGCCAAGGAATACCTGCAAGGGACGACTTCGCTCCTCGACGTTCTCGACAATGTATCGAACCGTCTGTCGACTCTGGTTAATCACGCGGACCCTGTCGTCGACCAGTTGCTGACGATCAAGCAGATGGCGTGGTTGTTGCGTAACACGGCTGGCGACGCATCCATGCTGGTCTCGAACGGGTTCGGGGCTGGGAAGCTCACACCCGAGATGCAATTGAGTTATACGAAACTTGTCGGCGGAATGGACGCGGCATGGCTGGCGCTTGAAAATTCGGCCGCCGGAATGCAGTTGCCCCCTGATTTGTCGAGCTCGATCGTCGCAGCCAAGGCCGCATATTTCGACAAGGACTACACCTCGCTTCGTGATCGCCTGGTCAATGCGTTGGCGACCGGCGAGAAGCCGGAAATGACCGCGGCTAAATGGAGCCCGCTTACGGTGGGGCGCATGGGCAGTGCCGTCGTGGTCGCCGAACGTGCGTTGGACGCCGCCAAGGACTACGGTATCAGCCTGCGCCAAACGGCGTTGCAAAGCCTGATCGTACAGATCCTCGTTCTGGTTGCGGCCATCGGTCTGGCTGTTGTGAGCATGATCGCTGTGAGCCGTCGCGTCATCAGTCCGCTGCAATCTATCCGGGATGCGATGCTCAAGGTCGCCGGCGGCGACCTTACGGTCGAGGTGCCGTTCACCCAGCGCCGGGACGAGATCGGTGCGCTCGCTGGAGCTCTGGCGACGTTCAAGCAAAATGCCGTCGAAAAGGCGCGGATCGAAGGCGAACAGCGCGAGCGTAATTCGCGCGGCGCGTCACGGCAGCAGGCAGTTGAATCCTATATCGCGGCCTTCGAACACCAGGTCCGCGAAGCGCTCGATGCGCTGGGGAGTGCCTCGGATCAAATGAGCCAGACGTCGGAAAGTATGTCCGCAATCGCAGGCCAGACCACGTCTCAGGTTCAGTTGGCGGCGAAAGCCTCCGGCGATGCCTCGGCAAATGTGCAGAGCGTGGCTGTCGCCTCGGAAGAACTGAGTGCATCCATCAACGATATCAGCCGCCAGGTCTCGCACGCTGCGAACATCGCCAGCCGGGCGGTCGATCAGGCGCGTCAGACCGACGTGACTGTTCAGGGGCTGTCCGAGACCGCGAGCAGGATCGGCGATGTCGTCAGCCTCATCAACGATATTGCCGGGCAAACCAATCTGCTCGCGCTGAATGCGACCATTGAGGCCGCGCGTGCGGGTGAATCCGGCAGAGGATTTGCCGTCGTTGCATCCGAAGTGAAGTCGCTCGCCAGCCAAACCGCGAAGGCGACAGAGGAAATTTCCCAGCAGATCGCGGCTGTACAGAAGGTGGCGCAGGACGCCATGGAGGCGATCAAGGGCATCGGCGGAACCATTGCCGAAGTCAGTGAAGTGGCGACCGCCATTGCGGCTGCGGTTGAAGAGCAGGGTGCCGCCACACAGGAAATCACGCGCAACACACAGCAGGCCGCGCAGGGCACCAAGGACGTCTCGGATAACATTGCCGGGGTCACCGAGGGCGCCGATGCGACCGGAGCTTCGGCGCAGAATGTCAGACTGGCTGCCGATGCGCTCGGCGTTCAGGCGCAGCAGCTTCGCGGTCAGGTGAACGACTTCTTGGGTAAGATTCGCGCTGCGTAGGCGGCGGGTGGGCCGGCTTGTTTAGCTGGCCCTTCGCCATGCCGTGACATCGACACCTTGCTCCGCGTCGAGAATGCGCGTCTCGGTTGGCTTGAGACCGTGTGACGCCAGAATGTCCTGCGGTGACCGTTGCGGAATTCCGGGGAAGCCGCCGAGACCACCGGGGATTGTCAGGCGGTGCGCCTGCGATAGCCAGAATGTGTCGTAGCGATCCATGAACATGTCGAACACTTCCGGCCCGCCGATGATCGCCGCGGTTCCTGATGTCACGCCTGCATGGCGGCAGGCATCCTCGAACGATGCGCCCGCTGGATTCCATAAGGTTGCTTTTGGGTTGGTTGGGTCTGGGGCGAGTGCAGGGACGGACCGCGTCACCCATATGCGCGTGCGCAGCGGCGAATGCGGCTGGTCCTCGAAGGAGTTTTTGCCGTGCACAATCAGGTCCGCGCGTTCGAGCGCGGCCTCGAAGAATGTCTGGTCGGCGTCGAATTTTAGTTCGGGCGGCATGATGCCGCTTGCATCCGCGAGCATGCCGTTGGCGGACAGGATGACGTAACCTTCAATACGCATGGGATGCGGTTTAGCCATTTCCGGAAAAGCCGCAAGTGCGTTTGCTGTTACTCCGAAATGGTCTGCACCACGCTGTTGAGCGGGCGCGAACTCACCGTCGGCAGCTTGAGGCCTTTCACCACTTCCTCGTCATACTGCGCGATGGTCTGCACCGGCGCCTTGGCCTTAACCTGCACGATCTTGTAACCGCCGGCCTTCAGCCGCTTCATCAGTTCGGGCAGGGCTTCTCCGGTATGCTTCTGGAAGTCGTGCATCAGCACAATGCCTTTGCCGAACTTGTCGAGCTTGGTCATCACCGTGTCGATGACCTTCTGCGGCGTGCTGGCCTTGAAATCGAACGAGTCGAGATCGCACGACCAGATGGCGACATTGCGCTCGCCGAGATAGGTCACCATCGCGGGCGGATGCTGGAGCGCAGGAAAACGGAAGAACGGTGAGGGCGCGCTACCCAATGCCCACTTCACCGCACTAAAGCCCTTTTCGATTTCTTCCTTCTGCTGCGCTTCGGTCAACTTCTTGTTGTTGAGGTTGGCATGCGACCACGTGTGCGAGCCAATGGTGTGGCCTTCTTCGGCAACGTGCTTGAGGATCTCGGGATAGTAGGTGGCGTGCTTGCCGATCGGGAAGAAGATCGCCTTGGTGCATTCCTCGGCGAGCGTCTTGAGCACCGACGGTGTGTTGACCGGCCACGGGCCGTCATCGAACGTCAGCACCACTTCCTTGTCGCGCAGGAAATCGAGCTGCTTGAAGTGCTCGAAGCCGAAACCGGGACCGCCGGTGGTGTCGATCTGCACCACGCGCGAGACGCCGATGGCGTTGGGATTGGAGCAATTGGCCTTTGCAGCCGCTGGAGTTGGCGCAGGCGCGGTGGCAGTCGTGGTCGGAGCGGGCGCGGCGGCAGGCGGGGGTGATGGCGGCGGGCTGGTGCGTTGTGGGATGAGCGCCTCCGACCATGCGCTGCTGAAGGCGCACAATGACAGGGCGCTGGCGACAAGAAACGTTGCCTTGATACGCATTGAACTACCCCTGAACGCAAAACCCCCACCGTCGGCGTATCCCACGCCGTCATAATTCCGGCGATCAGCCTAATCCTGTGTCTCTGACTCCGCCAATCCATTTTCAGGGATGGCGGCCTTTGGCGTCGGCAGGGTTAATTGTGGCGGAGTTCCGTCAGGCCGTCAGGGAGCGAGCGATTGCGGTGACAACGCGGGTGTCGGTCGGCTCCACGCGCGAGGAGAACGCGTCCGCGAGATAGCCATCGCGGCCGACAAGATACTTGTGGAAGTTCCAGCTGGGCAGGTCGCCCGGCCGCTCCGCCGCCGCCCATTTGTAGAACGGGTGCGCGTTCGGGCCTTTCACAACGGTCTTGGCCGTGATCGGGAAGGTGACGTGATAGGTGTGTTCGGCGGTCTGTGTGATGTCGCTCGCGCCGCCCGGCTCCTGTGCGCCGAAATCGTTGGACGGCACACCAATGACTGTCAGCCCGCGGTCGCGAAACTGGGTCCAGATTTCCTGCAGACCGGCATATTGCGGCGTGAAGCCGCAAAGCGAGGCGGTGTTCACCACCAGCAGCGGTTTGCCCGCGAAGTCGGCGAGGCGAATGTCGCCGCCTTTGAGCCCCTGAAATGAAAATCCGTAAGCGGTCATGCGGCTCATCGCGGCCTGTGCGCGGGCGGAACGCGCGGCGAACGGCAGGGCAGCACCCGCCGCTATTGCCGCCACCACCCGTCTACGGTCGATCATGATGCGCTCCTTGGGAGAATGTCGCTCAGGATAACGGATCGCCGCCGCCGGAAGTTTCAAGAAGCCGTGACAAACGTCAGGGCCGCTTCGGCGGTTTGTCGCACCACGGCATCGGCAGTTCGGGCTGATACATTTCGTTCCAGTCGCAGATGTATTCGGGGCCGCTGCGCTTCAGGACATGCTTGACCGGCTCGGCCTGGCTGATCGCGACATGGGCCACAATCAGCGCCACGCCGATAGGATAGGCCCATTTGCCCCAGCGTAGATCGTTCATCTGGTCGAGCAGCAGCGCGCCGGCAAGAATAATGAGCGGATCGGTCAGAAGGAAATATTCCGGCTTCAATCCCCGCCGCACGCCCAAGGCATCGATGCCGGTGGCGAGCAACACCAGCAGCAAAGCCTGAACCGCGACCTGCCGTTCACCCCTGCGCCACGCAAGGATGATGCCCGGAACGATCAGCCAGATCAGGAAAACGGTCGGGCGCGGTGACGTGAACAGCACAAAGGAGTAGCGCTCAAGAACGCTTTTCAATCCGGACACCAACAAGCCAAGCGCGGCCATCAAACTGCTGTCGCCTGAGCCGGCCGCGGGCATGTCGGCAAACGTCAGCATCTTCTCGATCGGATTGACGACCGCCACGACGTTCTGGACGTTGTATTGCAAATAGAGCGCGAGCAAGCCGAATGCGGCTCCCGCGCACACTGCGAACATCGCGGCCAACGTCTCGGTCACGCTGATGCGCCATATCGCGGCGTAAGCAATCATGCAGATCGCGATCCAGCCGAGCAGCGCGATCTGGTAGAGGCCGAACCTGCCGCCGATCAGCGGACGGATTGTCGCCTCCGCGGTTGCCGCGGGATCCATGCCGGCGGCGAGCAGGGGCCGTGCGAGCCATCCGAACACAGCGGCCGCTGCGGCGGCGAGCAACACAACCGCCCACGCCCGCCCGGACCTGTTCCAGAATGCCACGCTGGCGCTTGTCGACGCACCGAACGGCAACATGAGGAGCGGCAACGCCGCGATCAGCAGGATGATCTGGACTTTATTCTCCATCCCGAGCACGCACAGGGCAGCTGCTCCGGCAAGCGCCAGCGGCCGCCATATGGTCGCGCGGCGTCCGGCGATGATCAGGATCATCAAGGCGAACATGAAGAAGCTCGCTGCGATCAGTTCGCTGCGCAGGATGCGCATTTCGACGGCCATGCCGCCCGAAAATGCGAAGGCGAATGTCGCGAGCAATGCGACGCGCCAGTCGCGGAAAAGACGACGCGACAGCGCGGCAAAAATCAAGACGAACAGGGTGGCGGTCAGCCATGCCACGATACGGCCGGCCCGAACGGCGCTTGTCATCGCGGCATCAAACGCCGGAACATTTAGCGCCGAGGGGATCGACGACAGTTTCCATGCGTCCAGCAGGCCGAGCGCATGCATTGCCTGGAACCACGCCTTCACCGACAGGATAGTGAAGTAGGACGGATGATCGAAAAAGACCTGCGGTTTTCCATCGTTCAATACCAGCGCGTTGTAAACGATCATGAAATCCATGTCGGCATTGCGCCAGTAGATGACGAAATACCCGGCAAGGAAAAACGAGGCTGCAAGCAGCGCCAGGATGAAAGTCACTCCGCCGTTCCAGCCGAAGGGAGTGAGCCGCGCGAGCGCGTCACGTTGCGGCGTTTGGCGTGCGTTATCGGGAGGGGTTTCGGCGGATGCCGTCATGCGGGTTTGGCCGGCGTGTTGCAATGGGGTAGAGGCATCAGCGGCATGTAGTAGGGCCTCCATTGACAGTAGCCTTCCGGCCCTTCGCGCTTCAGGACAGACTTCACGGGCTCAGCCTGGCTGACCGCAACATGCAGAACAAGAAGAGCTGCACCGATCGGATAGGCCCATTTGCGGAATCGCAGGTCGCTCATCCTATCGAGCAGAACCGCGCCTGCGATGATGATGAGGGGGTCCGTCAGAATGAAATATTCCGCCTTCAACCCGCGCCGTATGCCGAGCGCGTCGATACCGATGGCCGTCAGGAGCAACAGCGCCGCCTGCAATGCGACCTGTTTCTCGCCGCGCCGCCAGGCGTAGACAATGCCGGGGATGATCAGCCAGGTCAGAAACACCGCCGGACGCGGCGATGTAAAAAGGACGAAGGTGTAGCGCTGAAGAACGCCGGCGATTCCCTTGAGCAATAGTCCGACGCCGACGATGTTCCCGTCGCGCGCGATGTCTTGTGCGCTGGCCAGATCGATGAAGACCAGCATCTTCTCGATCGGATTGATCACCGCGACGGCGTTCTGAACATTGGTGTCCAGATTGAGGGCGAGCAATCCAAGCGCCGCGCCGGCGATCACCGCGGATATTGTGGTCAGCGTTTCCGTGAGACGCACGCGCCAGGTGACAGCGAACACCGTCATGCCGATGCCGATCCATGCGGCAAGCGCAATCTGATAGAGTCCGAAGGTGCCGGCGATCAGCGGACGGAGCTTCGCGGTCGCGATCGCATCCGGATCGAGGCCGGCGCGGATCAATGGCAGCGCGGCGCTGAACAAGACGGTTGCGATGACCGCGGCAAACAGGGCCGTCAACCATGAGCGGCTGCCGTTGTCCCAGAAACCGGTGCTTGCGCCGCTGTCCGCGCCGAATGGTAGTATGATCACGGGCAGCGCAGCGATCAGCAGGATGACCTGCACCTTGTTTTCCATGCCGAGGACGCAAAGCGCCGCGGCAGCCAGCAGTGCAAGCGGCCGCCACGTGCTCGCGCGCTGGGCGACAACGATCAGGATCATGAAAGCGAAGATGACGAAACACGCAGCGATCATCTCGGTGCGCAGAATGCGCATGTGAACCGCGACGCCGCCGGAAAATGCGAATGCGAATGTTGCCAGCAACGCGATCCGCCAGTCACGCACGATCGGGCGGATGAGCCCCGCGAAAGCGGCGACGAAGAGCGCAGATATCAGCCCCGCCAGTACGCGTCCGGCGCGAACAGCTTCGGTCATCGCGGCATCGAAGGCAGGGATGTTCGATGCTGGGGGAAGGGACGACAGCTTCCAGGCGTTCAACAATCCCAGATGATGAAGCAACTGGTACCACAGCTTCAGCGACACGATCGTGAGATAGGCGGGATGATCGTGATAGACCTGCGGCCCTCCGTCGTTCATCACGAGGGCATTGTAAATGACGACCAGGTCCATGTCGGCGTTGCGCCAGTAGATGACGAAATAGCCGGCAAGGAAAAACGACGCGGCAAGAAGCGCGAAGATCACCGCCAGTCCGCCGTTCCAGCCGAACGGTGTCAGCATCGCAAGCGCGTCGCGCGGCTGCGTTTTGGCGGCAGGCGCGGCGGCGAACCGGGTGTCGGGGGTAGCTGTCATAATCGGCGCGTTCTATCGCAACGCGCCGCCGAAAGCCAACCGGGTTCCGGACGCTATTTAGCGCAGTGGGACGATGAAATCCGTGCCGCGTCCGGTCTCGTCGCCAAGCCCGAGATCCGAGACGACGAGCGAGCCGCCGGGGGCCAGCGCGGACGCAATGCGCTTCATGGCGTCATCGGGAAGGGTCAGGCGATCGAGCGCTTCAGCCGGGGATGAGGCAGGAGGAGGGGCCGCAGGTTCAGCCGCAGCAGCGCGCTTGCGCCTTGGTTTGTCGTCGTCCACGCGTATTGCGCGCACAGGCGCCGGCAGCGAGACCACTGACCAGCGAAACGCGCCGGCATTGTCCTTGTCGGCGCGTGCCGTGAAGATGTGCGTGCCGAGCGGATGATCTGACGCCGCGATCGTAATCGGCACCTCGAACCATGGCTCGAAATTCTGCCGCACGTAGAGCTTGTTCTCCTTGCGGCTGACGAACGCCGCGATATGCCCGCTGCGCGGCTTGATCGGCCCGACGAACTCGGCGGCGCCTTCGAGCGGCGGCGTTACGGTGACCGGTGTCACCGAAGGCGCAACGGGATCCGTCGCGCGGGCCTGATCCTTGTCGGCGTTGGTCGTTTCGGTCTTCTGGTCGGCTGGCTTCTCATCGGCAGATTTGTCGCCGGAGGCAACAGCGCCGCCAGGGGCATTCTTCGTTGCGTCGTCCCTGGCTGCATCCTTTGGAGCATCAGAGGACGTTTCCTTCAATATTTCCTTGGCTTCCTCCCTGGATGCCTCAGACGGTGCCAGCGATCCGTCGCGGCCCGCATCCGATGCCTGCGCAATTGTAACGCCGACATCATCCTTTTGCGGAATTGCGCCGCTCGCGTCGGCGGTGCGGACCGGTTCGGTCTTGTCGTGGATTGGCGTCAGCCGAAGCTGTGCCGTGTCCAGCGGCGCGGCATCGACGATCGACGACCTGTCGGTCTTCGGCGTTGTCGAAGTATGATTTTGCGCGTCCGGCGTGGCGGCGACGGGTTTCGACTCCGGCTTCCGCGCGATCAGCATCGGATGCGAGAAGTCAGCGGGAGATACTTCGCCGGGCGTGACGATCACGCGTGCGCCCATGCGTGTCCAGCCCCACATGCGCATCGCGAAATTCATCGGCATGCGGATGCAGCCATGGGACGCCGGATAGCCGGGCAGAACACCCGCGTGCATCGCGACGCCGGACCACGTGATGCGCTGCATGTAAGGCATCGGCGCGTTGCTGTAGATGTTGGAGCGGTGATACTTGTTCTTCTGGATGATGCTGAACACGCCCATCGGTGTCGAGTGGCCGCGCATGCCGGTCGAGACCGGCGTTTCTGCGAACAGCCCGTTCTGGTCGTAGAGCTTCAACTGCTGCTTCTCGATCGAGATCGCGATGACGATCGGGCCCACCGGCTTGGCGGTGTCCTTGGGTGCGTCAGGCAGCTTCTGCCGATTGCGGACGACGCGCGGGCGGCGATGTTCGATGCGAGGCGGCTCGATGTAATTGGGGCCGGGGTCCATCGGCCAGTACACCTGCGCTTCCGCAGGCATGGCGAAACCGGTCACCAGGATCGCGGCCAGCCATGCCGTTCGGCTCACCCCGGATCGGATCGAACCGGAAGGAGAACCGCTGCCAAATGTGGGGAGAATTCCGGCTGATGTCTGCTGGTCGCCCGAAGATAACAGATTGCCCTGCACGCCGGATTTCCTCAATTGATTCCAATATTCAATTAGTGTCGCGGACAGACTCAAAGTTCATCGGCCAGTCCAGTCTCAATACCGCACGCTTTGCGGGTTTCGATGCCGAATTGCTAGCCGATTTGCCTTCAAAAGCGCTTAACGGACGGTTATCCGCATTCAAATTCACGTGCCTTTGAACATCGGCGGCGGACCCCCACATGAGGGGTTCCCGGCGCGGGGCACCGCGTCTTCGCCCGTTGCGATGATTCCCTCTATTGGAGCCTGTAGATGTCTGCACTTTCGTACCGCCTGACAGCCGCCGCTGCGCTGCTGGCGACTGTTCTTGCCTGGCTGGCAGCATCATCGCCCGTGGCCGCGGCCGACGAGCCGGACCTCATTTTCAGGCGCTCAACTGTCTTCAAGCTACTCAGCCCGGACGACAAGCTTGCGACCTACGGCGTCGACGATCCGGACGTGGAGGGCGTGGCCTGTCATTTCACGGTGCCGGAGAAGGGTGGCTACAAGGGCTGGCTCGGGCTTGCCGAGCAGGTCTCGGACATTTCGCTGGCCTGCCGCCAGATCGCGCCGATCCGGTTCAAGGCCAAGGTGGCGCAGGGCGAAGACATGTTCCGGCAGCGGCGTTCGCTGTTCTTCAAGAAGATGCAGATCGTGCGTGGCTGCGATGCCAAGCGAAACGTGCTGGTCTACATGGTCTATTCGGACAAACTGATCGATGGCTCGCCGAAGAACTCGACGTCCTCGGTGCCGATCATGCCGTGGGGTGGCAACGATACCGTCCAGAAATGCAGCGACTTCATTTCCGGTTAGCGCACCTCGACAAAAACACAGTCCCTCCGGCGAGACGCAGCCGCGCCTCGCCGAGATCGTCGTCCGCCGTCAACAGGTATCAGGCCGTCCTGTTCTTGATCGCGCCGACGATCGCGGTGAGCACTGCACCGGCAACGCCGCCACCCGCGACCTGACCGATGATCGAGCCGATGTCTGGCGTTGAAGCTGTATTGGCCAGCAACGGAATGATCATCCCGAGAATCTGGCCGCCAACGCCGCCGCCGATGGCTCCTGCGATCGTGTTTCCGAGCGTGCCAAGATCGATGTTCTTGGCCGCACCGCCAGCAACGTTTCCGCCGATAGCGCCGCCTATAATCTGGATAATCAGATTAACAAGTAAGCCCGACATGACTTTGTCTCCCCAGTCCGGAGTTGCATTCCGTATTGACGGCGCCGGACTCGGTCGCCGCGCGCCTCGATTGTAGGCGGACGGAGCCACCGGTCACGCTGCAAATGCGAATGATTGCGACGAAAAGCCGGGCGATAAGTCATCGAATTGTCTTGTACGGACAAGAATCGGTGTGAACGAACAGCGGCCAGCGTAGCAGTTTTGGCCGTGCGACTGATAGCTCGCGGGAGGGAATGTATCGGCGAAAAAAATGTTGGACTGGTCTGTTCAGCGGCCGGGCGCGTGGTCTATGATTTTCGAATACTTTTTCATGTTCGTTTTTTATGATTTGGGGGCTCCTATGAAACTTATGGTTCGATTGATCGCTGCTCCGTTTTTTGTGTGCCTCGCCTCACAGGCCAATTCAGCTGGCTGGGATTCTTCCTGCGGCGGCTTTTCGAGCGGAAGCGCAATACCCCAGGGGTGCATGTTGCCGCCGACCGCTGGGCTGGGAGGGGTAAAAACGCAGGCATTTAGCGTCGATGACATTCGTGCGGCGTCTTACGCAAAGCCTGTGCCCACGAAGTTTCTGCAAGGCAAATCGCTCTACCAGTACGATTTGAAGGTCGACAATATTTGCGACGCTGCGAACAGCATCACCACAATTGCCAACGGCTGGGTCGGCGAGCGACCGGGAAATTTCACGTGGTACACCGAGGACAAGTCGATCGCCATGGTGGCAGTCGTCACTTTCCCCGATGAAAAGGAGGTTAAGCAGGTCAAGGTGCCGATATTGGCGAAAGCCAATTTCGGTGATCCTAACGTCCAGAACTGTGACGGAATGATCATCAAGCGCGTGCAGGCGAACACCAACATGAGCCTGCATTTCGAGTACAAGAGCCGATCGGTGGGACGGTTCCCCGATCAATCCAAGTTTATCGGTGGCGTCGCAAAAGTTGCAGCCAGCGCGGCGGCGATAGCCGGCGCTGTCGGAGGTGCGCCAATCGCCGGCGCAGTCATCACGCCGGCAGTCGATTTTCTGGAAAAGAATACGAACCCGATAAAGATGTTGAATGAAGGGGCGAACGACATCCTTCAATCCTTCGCCGACGATCAAAACCCGGATCCGAAAAGATATCCTGTCGATCCCAATACAAGGCAGCTTCTCTACAAGAGCGGAAAGACACCCGTCTTTACCGTATCAAAGATAGACAGGCCGTCGGGCATGGTGATGAATCCTGCCGCGGGCTGGGCGCCGGTGTTCGATGATTTTTCCAGAGCGTATGGGCCTCTTCAGGACAAGTTTTTCAACGCTCAGACCGCGGTGGAGTCCCCATGGAACTCAAACCTTGCGAAGTTCTGCGAAAAATTGCGATTGCAAGTCGGCAACGCGGCGAAGGGTGACAGGGTGGCGAGCGCGCTCGGAATTGGCGCACATGCCTTTCTGAATAGTACGGAGTATCAGCCGGGAAAAACGTGCCTCAACAGCTATGAGGTCGCTACGTTGTCGGGATTTGGCTATGCGCCGCCGTTCCCGGGGGCTTGGGCAACTGAAGTTGCGGAAAAGCCGGCTACATCCTCGAAGCCAAAAGAGAATCGGACGGCGTCGCGAAGCCGGAGTGCCTACGCCCGGTTAAACCAGTAAGCACCGTGCAAGGCGAAGGGTAGATCGAGCATACCGGCGGCACTGCCAGCGCAGCGCTGCCGGTGGAGGGACGATCTGGTGTGGCGGTTCGCAAGTCCGCATCCTTTTGCAGCGCGCTCTTTTGCGGACTTGCGAACCAAAGCCACACTAGAATTTATAATTGCTAGTGTCCTTTTGAATCCGAAGTTCGCTACGGAAGGCGCTGCAAAATGAAGCGAACTTCGGATTCAGGACATTAGCGCTTGCCCTTGCGGTCGACGCATTGGCGTGTGCGTTCGACGCCCGACGCCGTCAGGCGCATGCCGGCGATTTCCTTGATCTGTCCCGCGGGGCAGGAGCCGTCATCGACATAGATGCGCTGACCGAGCCGCAGGTCGGTGATGTCGCTCTCACGCCCGACGATGTCGGCACGCGCCGTGGCAGTGAGCGCCAGCATGGTGAGCGATACGCCTGCACCAAGACGAAGCATTCGCCGGAAGGACAAGGACATCATTTTCGCACGGCTCATTTGCTTTGAATCTTCAGCCCATCCGGGCCGACATTGATCTGCAGGCCCTCCGGTTTCTTGTTGTCCTGATAGACCTTGTAGCCGAGAACCCCGACCGCGATGATGAGCGCACCGATGACTGCATAAAGGATGTTGCGGTTGTCCATGCGCGGTTGCTCCAATCCGTCAATGTGAAACGGTCGATGAAAACAGATTGATGATGCCGACACCGGCGATGATCAGCGCGAGGCCAGCGACGGCTGGCATGTCGAGTTTCTGGCCGAACCAGACGAGGCCGACGAGTGTGATCAGGACGATGCCCAGCCCCGACCAGATCGCGTAGGCGATCCCGACCGGCATGGTCCGCAGAACCTGCGACAGAAAATAAAACGAGGCCGCGTAGGCCAGCGCCGTGAGCATCAGCGGTTTCGGTTTGGTGAATTGCTCGGATGCCTGCAGCGCGGCGGTGCCGATCACTTCGAGGATGATTGCCGAGATGAGATAAACATAGGTCATGCCCCATCGTAGTCGGGCGACCTTGATTCTCAAAGGCAGCGGTTGCCTTGCAAAGCACGTCGGCGAGCGCTCGCCGGATTCTGTGCGAAAGAAGCAGTGGTCATAAGCGCTCGCGACGGCACCTAGTGCTGCGCTACAATTTCCCGGACTTCGGTGCAGCACGCAGGGCATTCATAGACGAAGTCGACCCTCGCCAGATCCCAGCGCGGCTGAACCTCTCTGATCTGCAGGGGCTGGGACAGGCAGCTTGGACACACGGTCATCGCCGCATGAACGTCGTGATGCTGTTGGTGATGCTGCATATAGGCTGGCATGAATGCTCTCCTTGATAACGGGAGCTCAACACTCTCAGCCACCGGCGCGTCTAATGTTGTTGCCGGTGATGAGCTATCCTACCGCGCAAGCCGTATACGCCTCATCAACTCTTGCGAACGCACGAAGAACAGCCGCACAAACTTCGTGTGTGTGGCTAAATCTACACAGTTCCGCGGTCGGTCGATTTATGGAGCTTTCATTCCGTCATAGAGCTTCTGCGCCTTGGCGACGTCGGGCATGTGCTGTTCCGCCCAGATCCTCAAGCTGTCGACGGTGTCGCTCAGGGTGCGTCCCAGCGGTGTGATCGAATACTCGACTGTCACCGGAACCGTCGGCGTCACCTTGCGTTTGACGAGACCGTCGCGTTCCAAACCCTTCAGGGTCTGCGAGGCCATTTTCTGCGTCAGCCCGCCGATCTCGCGGCGCAATTCGTTGAAACGCCAGGGCCGGCGCGCGAGCAGGATCAGCAGCAGCACCGTCCATTTGTCGGCGATGCGATCGAGCACCAGCCGGGTCGGGCAATCCGCAGCATAGGGGTCCGCAGGCCATTTGCCGCGCGCGAGTTTCACGGCGGAATTCGTCGCCGGTTTCGCCGGGGAGACCATGTCTCGGGAAAGTGCCTTCTTCACAGCAGCGTCGCCAAGGGGCATCTGATGTCCATTCGTTAGTTGGTATCCATTGGATACCACGTATCATAAGGGACGCAAACATGAAGATCGCCGTCATCGGAGCCACCGGCCGCGCCGGCTCGGAAATCCTGAAGGAACTCGTTCGCCGCGGTCACGCCGTGACAGCCATAGTCCGCAATCCGGGGAAGGTTCAGGCGCAGGCCAACGTCACGCCGAAGAAGGGTGACGTGTTCGACAAGGACGGCCTCGCCGCGTTGCTCAAGGGGCACGACGCCGTCATCAGCTCTGTGCACTTTTCCGCAAGCGATCCGCAAAGGCTGATCGATGCGGTGAAGGCCTCGGGCGTGAAACGCTATCTGGTGGTCGGCGGCGCCGGCAGTCTTGAAGTCGCGCCCGGCCTCACGCTGGTGTCGACGCCGGAATTTCCGGCGGCTTACAAGGACGAGGCCACCAAAGGCGGCGAGTTTCTCAACCTGCTGCGGCAGGAGAAGGAACTCGACTGGACGTTTCTCTCGCCGTCGGCGCTGTTCTTCGACGGTCCGCGCACCGGCACATTCCGCCTCGGCAAGGATCAGCTTCTGACGACAGAGGAGGGCAGCAGCATCTCGTTCGCGGACTACGCTATCGCGCTGGCCGATGAAGTCGAGAAGCCCGCGCACTCGCGGCAGCGTTTCACGGTGGGGTATTGATCCTTGCAGGTCATCCTTCGGTCGCCGCATTGGGTGTGATGACCCACAACAGGAACGTATCTTGCGCTCCGGCGGCGACAAGTGCCTCCGGTGCCCTACGACCGCGCAGCTTTCCCTCTCGGAGAGCTGGCCGTCCCTCCGATGAGTTGTCCAGCGATCCAGCCGACCAAACCCGAGAACGGTATGGGTGCGAGCGGTGCAAAGACAAGAAGACCAATGCCAGAGTCGGGTTCAAGAAAATTAGGATATGAACCGAACCAGAGCGGCATGCTGAGCATGGCCTGAATAACGCCGATGCCTTGGCCCGCATCGAAGACGTTGGCAACCATCTCGGGAGCCAGGAAGAACAGCGGCACGTTGAGAACAGACATCGCGGTTGCGGAAATCCACATCGCAGGCCGGGCAGATCGAAAGTTCGGTAACAGCCGGCAAGTCACGTACAAGGCAACAAATCCCCAGTTCATGACCGCGAAATCAAGGGGGAGCTGAAAAATGAATGATGAAAATCGATATCCGGATGGCCCGGCCTGCAACAGACCGGATTTGTAGCCAAGATAGATAAGTGTGGCGACGGCGCTTGGACCGATAGAAACTGTCAAAAACGCAATCAGAGGAACTTGAGTCCAGGCGAGCGACCGACCGTTTGCAGAGACCGCGTGTCGTCCCTTGTAGCATGCGAGCAATATCGCCAGCAGCATTATTGCGAGGGCTGAGTACTGAAATCGGTCGGACATCAGAAGCATTGTATCACACTTGGCTTGAGCTGGATCGATCCGTTCGGACCACACCTGCATGCGGCTGCTATTGGAAATCATTAGTGGTTGCTGCGGTGAACGAGGTTCAACCAGCCGGCAGTCTCAGGGCCGGTATGGAGCGCCTTCAGCAGCCCATGGAAAGCCCGGCCTTGCGCTGGGCTTATGTTTTCAGACCATCAACGCTTACCTCCAAGGTCATCGCGTCCCTTCCAGCCGCGCCCTAAAGTTGGCTACACTCGTGTCCATAATCCGCGCGACAGACGCGGGTACGAAGGGACGAACGCGATGGATGTCAAGACAACTTCCAACGAGATCCAGCGCCGCATTCTCGATGCGGTGGATGATGCCTTCGACCGACAGATTGAGACGACGAAGCAGTTTTCGTCCATTCCCTCGACGCGCGGTGCAGAAGGTCCATGTCAGGACATGATGGGCGATCTGTTGCGCGCGCGCGGCTACGAGGTCGATGACTGGCACATCAATGTCGATGACCTGAAAGACCTTCGCGGCTTCGGCCCAATCGGGCACGATTTCTCCCGTGCCCGCACGGTGGTCGGAACGTATCGCCCGGCGCGCGAAGTAGGTCGCTCGCTGATCCTGCAAGGGCACTGCGATGTGGTGCCCGCCGGTCCGCTCGATATGTGGGATACGCCGCCATTCTCGCCGACCGTTAGAGATGGCTGGCTGTACGGCCGCGGCGCAGGCGACATGAAGTCCGGCACCATCGCAGCGCTCTACGCGCTGGATGCGTTGCGCGCAGCAGGGCTGAAGCCGACGGCGCGGATTCATTTTCAGTCCGTGATCGAGGAGGAGAGCACCGGCGTCGGCGCGCTCTCGACCGTGCAGCGCGGCTATCGCGCCGACTGCTGCTTCATCCCTGAGCCGACCAACGGCAAGCTGGTGCGTTCGCAGGTCGGCGTGATCTGGTTTCGCCTCAAGGTGCGCGGCAAGCCCGCGCATGTCTACGAAGCGGGTATCGGCGCCAACGCCATCAAGGCGGCTTACCATCTGCTTCAGGCGCTCGAAGGTCTGGAAGAGGAGTGGAACAGACGCGCCGCCAGCGACAGGCATTTCAAGGTCGTGAAGCACCCGATCACTCTCAACCCCGGCATCATCAAGGGCGGCGACTGGGCTTCATCGGTGCCGGCCTGGTGCGATGTTGATTGCCGGATTGCGGTGCTGCCGGGCTGGTCGATCGCGGATCATCAGGCCGAGATCGTCGCCTGCGCCGAGGCTGCCGCGAAGACGCATCCGTTCCTGGCGCAGAATCCGCCGGTGGTGGAGTGGTCGGGCTTTCTGTCCGAAGGATATGAACTGACTGGCGGGGAGGAGTCCGAATCCGTTCTGCGCAACGCGTATGAGGCGGTCTACGGCGGCGCGATAAAGGAACTGGTGTTCACTGCGCTGACCGACACGCGGTTCTATGGACTCAATCAGGGCACGCCATCGCTTTGCTTCGGAGCGAACGCCGAGGCGATGCACGGCTTCAACGAGCGAGTGGAAATCGAATCGCTGCGCAAGACGACCCGCGCCATCGCGCTGTTCGTGGCGGAGTGGTGCGGCGTGGAGGCTGCATGAGCTGCGCTAAGGGGCGGGACGTTCATCCATTACTTTAACGCGAAACGGCCTGCCGTCCCGGCGTTTTCAGTTCATCCAGTTTCTGAGCAATGTGAACAAGAGGAGGAAAAGCGTGACCCTGCTGGAAATGATTCAGTCCCGTCCGATGCCGCTGGCTGTCCTGATGGGCGTCACCTTCACCGAAGCGGCGAAAGACAAGGTGGTGGCGACGATGGTCGTGCGGGAGGATCTCTGCACCCTCGGGCATTCGATCCATGGCGGCGCAGTGATGGCCTTTGCCGATTCCGTCGGGGCCGCGGCGACGATCATTAATCTTCCGGCCGACGCCAAGGGGACGACCACCATCGAGAGCAAGACCAACTTCACAGGGGCCGCGAAGGCGGGCAGCACGGTCCGGGCCACGGCGACCCCGATCCATCTCGGGCGCCGGACACAGGTGTGGCAAACCCGGCTGGAAACCGGCGAGGGGCGTCTGGTCGCCGTGGTGACCCAGACCCAGATGATCCTGTGACGGTTTGTTGATCTGAAACTTTAACCGCCGGAACCCTCGAAAAACCGGCGATTTTGCCGTCTGAACAAGTGACTGTGAGTTTTGCGGCGTTGCGCAATAGCGCCAGATTCAGGTAGATCAGCCCCAAGAGAAAAAGCGTCAAAAGAACAGGTCTTTCCTGCGGGTCTATTGTTGCGCCCGAAACGACCGAGAAAAGTCTAATATGAACGCGCTGGTCCGAATTGCGCTGAGCCGACCTTATACTTTCGTCGTGCTGGCGCTTCTTCTTCTGATCGTGGGGCCGCTGGCGGCGCTGCGAACGCCGACAGACATCTTCCCCGAAATCCGTATCCCGGTGATCGGCGTGGTGTGGCAGTACACCGGCCTGCCGCCCGACCAGATGTCGGGGCGCATCGTGACGCCGTTTCAGCGTGCGCTGACCACGACCGTCAACGACATCGAACACATCGTCGCCAATTCCTACAACACCTATGGCGTCATCAAGATATTCTTCCAGCCGAACGTCGATATTCGCACCGCCAACGCGCAGGTGACGGCGATCGCGCAGACCATGTTGAGACAGTTGCCGGCGGGTTCGACGCCGCCGCTGATCCTGAATTACAGCGCCTCCACGGTGCCGATCATCCAGCTCGCGCTGGGTGGCGAGGGGCTGACCGAGCAGAGCCTCGCGGACCTCGCCATCAATCAGTTGCGCACGCCGCTGGTGACCGTGCCCGGTGCTGCGATCCCGTGGCCGTTCGGCGGCAAGCAGCGCCAGATCCAGATCGATCTCAATCCGAGCGCGATGCAGTCGCTTGGCCTGTCGGGGCAGGACGTCGCCAATGCGCTTGCGGCACAGAACCTGATCACGCCGGTCGGAACGCAGAAGATCGGCGACTTCGAGTACAACATCCAACTCAACAACTCGCCGCTGAAGATCGAGGATCTCGGCAACCTGCCGATCAAGGTCGTCAACGGCGCGACCGTCTATATCCGGGACGTGGCGCAGGTGCGCGACGGCAACCCGCCGCAGACCAACATCGTCCACGTCGACGGCAACCGTTCCGTTCTGATGATGGTGCTGAAGGCCGGCGCGACTTCGACGCTGGATATCATTTCCGGCATCAAGAAGAAGATCGTCGACGTCAAGGACTCGATGCCCGAGGCGCTCAGGATCAACCTTCTCGGCGACCAGTCGATCTTCGTGCGCGGCGCCATCGCGGGCGTGGCCTTCGAGGGCGTGCTCGCTGCGGCCCTGACCAGCGTCATGATCCTGCTGTTCTTGGGAAGCTGGCGTTCGACCATCATCATCGCGATCTCAATTCCGCTGTCGGTGCTTGGTGCGATCATCTGCCTGGCCGCCGTCGGTGAAACGCTCAACATCATGACGCTCGGCGGTCTTGCGCTGGCGGTCGGCATTCTCGTCGATGACGCGACGGTGACGATCGAGAACATCAACTGGCATCTGGAGCAGGGCAAGGAGGTTGAGGAGTCGATCCTCGACGGCGCGCGCCAGATCGTGACGCCGGCCTTCGTCTCGTTGCTTTGTATCTGCATCGTGTTCGTGCCGATGTTCTTCCTGACCGGCGTGTCGCGCTTCCTCTTCGTGCCGATGGCGCTCTCGGTGATGTTCGCCATGATCTGGTCGTTCATCCTGTCGCGCACGCTGGTGCCGACCATGGCGAAGTACCTGCTGCACAGGCATGTCCATCACGAGGGTGAGCCGCCGAAGACGCGTAATCCTCTCGTAATGTTCCAGCGAGGCTTCGAGGCGCGGTTCGAGAAATTCAGGGCGGGATATCACGGCCTGCTGAAAATGGCGCTCAATCACCGCCCGATCTTCGTCGGCGGCTTCCTGGCTTTCGTCGCAGTGTCGTTTTTGCTGGTGCCGTTCCTCGGCCGCAACTTCTTCCCGGCGGTCGATACCGGGCAGATCCTGATCCACGTCCGTACGCAGGTTGGTACTCGCGTCGAGGAAGCCTCGAACAAGCTGGCGGACGTCCAGAAGGCCATCCGCCAGATCATTCCGCCGGATCAGATCGAGACCATGGCCGACAATATCGGCATGCCGATCAGCGGCATCAATCTGACCTACAACAACACCGGCGTGATCGGCCCGCAGGATGGCGACATCCAGATCAAGCTCAAGGAAGAGCACAAGCCGACCGAAGAATATGTGCGCGAGCTGCGTGAGAGGCTGCCGCGCGAATTCCCCGGCGTGCAGTTCGCGTTCCTTCCCGCCGATATCGTCAGCCAGATCCTGAACTTCGGTTCACCGGCGCCAATCGATATTCAGGTTCGCGGCGCGAACGTGGCCGACAACTTCAAATACGCCAACGATCTTCTGCGCCGCATCCGGCTCATTCCCGGTGTTGCGGACGCCCGCATCCAGCAGTCGCCGAACAATCCCGGCTTCAACGTGGATGTGGACCGTACCCGCGCGCAGTATGTCGGGCTCACGGCGCGCGACGTGACCAACAGCATGGTGGTCAACCTCGCGGGCAGTTCGCAGGTGGCGCCGACGTTCTACCTCGATCCAAACAACGGCGTGTCGTACTCCATCGTGATGCAGACGCCGCAGTATCAGATCGACTCGCTCAACAAGCTGGAAGCGCTGCCGATTTCTGCCACCGGCATGACGACGTCGCCGATGCTGGGCGGTATCGCCGACATCAAGCGCTCCACCTCCAGCGCCGTGGTGTCGCAATACGACATTCAAACCATGGTGCAGATCTTCGCCACGCCGCAGGGACGCGATCTCGGCGCGGTGGCAGCCGACATCAACAAGGTGATCGCCGACACAGCGAAAGACCTGCCGCGTGGCAGCCGCGTGGTTCTGCTGGGCCAGGTGCAGACCATGAACAGCGCGTTCGCGGGGCTGCTGTTCGGCCTCTTGGGCGCGATCGTGCTGATCTACCTGCTGATCGTCGTCAACTTCCAGTCATGGTCCGATCCGTTTGTGATCGTCTCCGCGCTTCCCGCGGCATTGGCCGGCATCGTGTGGATGCTGTTCGCGACCCACACCACGCTGTCGGTGCCTGCGTTGACCGGCGCGATCATGTGCATGGGCGTGGCGACCGCCAATAGCGTGCTGGTCATCGCCTTCGCCCGTGAACGCTATGAGGAACTTGGCGATCCCGTCGCGGCCGCGCTCGACGCCGGCTTCGTCCGCTTCCGGCCGGTGCTGATGACGGCGCTGGCCATGATTATCGGCATGACGCCGATGGCGCTCGGCATGGGCGAGGGCGGCGAGCAGAATGCGCCGCTTGGTCGCGCCGTGATCGGAGGCCTGATTTTTGCAACAACTGCCACGTTGATGTTCGTGCCAGTGGTGTTCAGTATGGTTCACAAGAAGATGCCTGCAAAACCTGCAATGGCGCCGGAGATCGTTCATGCAACCTGACCAGACCCCGCCCGTGTCGCCGCGCAAGCTGCGGCTGTACGGCACCGTCGCGATCGGCGTGCTTGCAGCGGTGGTGACGACCGGCATCATCACGCGTTCGAGCGGCGACGCGAAGTTGCGCGAATGGACCGATGCGCAGGCCGTGCCGTCGGTGGCGGTGACATTGCCCGGCACCAAGCCGCTCAATGCGACGCTCGATCTGCCGGGCCGGCTGGAAGCCTATTCGCGTGCGCCGATCTATGCGCGCGTCAGCGGCTATCTCAAGAGCTGGTCTGCCGACATCGGCGCTCAGGTACAGGCCGGACAGAAACTCGCCGAGATCGAAGCTCCGGATCTCGACCAGCAGTTGCTGCAAGCCCGCGCCGATCTGACGAACGCGCAGGCCGCGGCCAAGCTGTCAGCGGCCACGCTGGCGCGCCGCAAGACGCTGCTGGCGTCGAACTTCGTCTCGCAGCAGGAAATCGACGAACGCTCGGCGGACCTCGCCAGCAAGGAAGCGCAGGTCAATTCGATGCAGGCGAATGTGCAGCGGCTCGAGGCGCTCGCCAGCTATAAGAACGTCACCGCGCCATTCGACGGCGTGGTCACCGAACGCAACACCGATGTCGGCGCGCTCATCAACGGCGGCACCGGCTCGGGTGCAGCGATGTTTGTGGTGTCCGACGTCAAGAAGCTGCGTCTCTATGTGAACGTGCCGCAAAGCTATCTCCCCGGTATCAGGATGGGGGCCGCGGCCACGGTCACGGTGCCGGAATATGCGGGCCGTACCTTCCCGGCGACCATCGAAGCGTCGGCGCAGTCGGTCGATGTATCGTCAGGCACCACGCGCATGCAGCTTGCGATCGAGAATCCCAAGGGCGAACTGCGTCCCGGAGCGTTTGCCAACGTCAAGCTGGCGCTGACGAGCAACGTCCAGCCTCTCAGCATTCCGGCGAGCGCGCTGATCTTCAACACCAGCGGGCTGCGCGTCGCCACCGTCACCGCCGGCGACAAGATTCTGTTCAAGAATGTCACCATCGCGCGCGATCTCGGCCGCGAGATTGAAATCGCCTCCGGTCTGTCGCCGGATGACCGGGTCATCGTGACGCCGCTTGACGGCATCGCGGACGGCGATCAGGTGCGCATCGCGGGCGCGGGCAAGGATGGCACGCCCCGCACCAGCGCGAATACCACCACCAAGACCGAGTAGCGCCGCGACCCTCAGGCATCGGCTCGCAGGGGGCCAAACCGAGGCGATAGATTGTGCTCTATCTGCCTCGGCGGCCTTGTTGGGCTACTTCGGGTGTCTGCCGGGAAATCCGGGATGATGCGTGCTGTCGCCGATCAGCCCGCTCGGGGTCGCGCCGGTCCCGATCAATCCTGGCGTCGACGTATTCGGGACGCCGGGTTGATTAACGCCGCTGGTGTTGTTTCCCATCGGCAAAGGCGCGAGCAGGGTCGGGGGTGTTGCCGGAGATACGGTCGAGACCGACTGGGCCAAGGCGCCTGTTGAGACTGCCAGGGATGCAGCGAATACCCCTGAACAAAGCAGTTTGTATTTCATGATGTGCTCCTTCGTTTGACGCGAATTCCAACCTGCTACGGCCGGACGCGGTTCGGGCACATCGGCGTGATCCGATTACAATTTCGAAAGGGAAGACTTGAAACGGCCCCTGAATCAGGGGCCGCTGCCGGGCCTCAGCGCGAAGGGCTTCCGACCGCGGCGGGATAGCCGGGGGTGGTTGGGCTGTCGCCGATCAATCCGCTCGGGGTCGCGCCGGTCCCGATCCCCAATGGGTGGCGAAGTACACCGTTCCGAAACGTTGGCGTGATACTGGCGGGAGGCGTGCCGCAAAAATTATTATCAGCGTTGCACGCGACCCGTCTTGGAACATTCATGAAAACGGCGCATTGTAAACGTCGCCGGCTTATGGGGATGAGCGTTATGCGTACCGTCGTGGCTCTCGCACTTCTGTGTGGAGTTTCTGTGCCTTGTATGGCGCAGGAGTTGGCCCCCAACTTTCTGAAAAAAGAGCCGTATTTTCTCTCGCCATGGTCTGTTGTCTACGTCGACAACGGCACCTGCGGGGTCGGCAAGGTACTCAAGGTCACGGGCGCGCTTGGCGCTCTCCGCCGCAAGAAAGTCTGCGTCCCGATGGGGCGGGAAGAGGCTTCGCGGACCTTCGCGACGCCCTGATCCGAGACACCGCCAGATCGTCTTTGCCCACCACCAGCCATCCTTCGCCGACGGCCCGCAGAGCTTGGCGGGGATGCAGCACCGCGCCGCCTCAGCGATGTTCCTCGAATTCGTAGCGGTCGCGGATCAGGGTGTTGAAGAATTCGCCTTTCGAGGCTGCCCGGCAGAACTGATAGTAGACCTCGGCCGGAACGCCGAAATAGCTGTACCGCCGCCCGCTCGTGAAAGTGACGTGAAGCTCGCGCGCGGGTGCGCTATAATCAAAACCTGCAATAACGCTTGATGCGGTCTGCGGCATGCGGCCCTCGGTACGTCCGGCGAGTATAAAATGCGCAGGCGCTCCAGCCGTTCCCTAAAGGCGCTCGAAAGACATCCAAGAGATTTCGAAGAGATTTTCGATGAGCCCCACGACCGTCACACCGAAGAAGACGACCAAGACCAAAACCAAGTTGCAGCGTCCGCCGTTGTACAAGGTGATCCTGCTCAACGACGACTATACACCGCGCGAGTTCGTCGTGACCGTGCTGAAGGCGGTGTTCCGTATGGCGGAGGAGACGGCGAGCCGCGTCATGCTGACGGCGCACCAGAAGGGCGCCTGCGTCATCGCGGTCTATACGCGCGATGTCGCCGAGACCAAGGCCAAGGAAGCGACCGAATTGGGAAAGGCCAAGGGCTATCCGCTGTTCTTTACGACGGAGCCGGAAGAGTAAAAAGCGATCCTGCGGTTGTCAGGATGCCGAGCGGTAAAGCGGTGTGATGCCTTCGGCCGGATTACAATTCCTCAATATTCGCGCGGCCTTTTGCTGTCGTCTTAATCTTCACTTCAGAAAACGCGACATTATCTAATCGAGTGACTTTCGATGTTTCGAAAGGGACTCAAGGCATGGAAAAAGAAAAAAAGACCGATGCCGAGCTCGAGGACATGATCCTCGAGAAACTCTTGATCGGCGGCGTTTACGTTTCGGTGCGCAAGGACCCGATCCTTGGATGGCGGCCGACGGTGATCACTGCGCCGAAGCACACGCGAAACATGCAGGAGCGGGCCGACCGGATCGCCGCCGAACTGCGCAAGAAATTCACTCTGAAGGATTGAAATCGTGGGGCATCGCCTCGTCGTCCACGCGGACGCGCATGGCCGCTCCTCGTCAGGGACGGCCTGTCGTTTTTCCTGAGCGCAATTCCGGCACGATCAGATCGATGACCGCATCGAACGGAGCCGCCGAGCGCGCGCTGCGCGCCAGCGTCTTGGCTCCTTCCAGCGCAGCGAGCAGGGCGGTGGCCCGCTTCTCTGCGACGGCGCGCGACGGATAGCCCGGCCTGATCGCCTCGGTGATGACGGCGATCCAGCCCGCGAAGGTCTTGGCCACGGCGTCGGTGAATTCGGGATCATGGGGCGCCAGTTCATTGGCGAAATTCTGCGCGGCGCAGCCGAGCGCCCAGCCGCTCGCCTCCATTTCCATCGCCATGTACTTCGCGACCGCGCGGACATAGCCGGCAGGGTCACCGCCGTGCTTACCGGCCAGCGCCTTGAGGCCGGTCAGCACGCGGTTGCCGTAAAGCTCCAGCACCTCGCGGGCAAGCTGCTGCTTTCCTTCCGGAAAGTGGAAGTAGAACGAGCCTTTCGGCGCGCCGCTCTCGTCGAGAATCTGGGTCAGCCCGGTCGCGGTGTAGCCCTGCGTGCGGAACAGACGTTCCGCCGCCTCCAAAGCCCTGGTTCGCGCATCCCGCGTTTTTTCCATGCCGCCTTGTACGAATTCTATGGCGTTCGGTCTAGTTGTGTGTAGGGTGAACGCCATATTATGGCGATCACCATAATTTTGAAACAATCCGGGTTTGGAGACCACGATGAAACGGATGCTCGATACGGCTGCAATTGTTCTGACGGTATTCTTCCTGCTGGCACTTGCGGCGGCTTCGCTGCTGGGCGTCACTGGTCCGGAGAAGGCCTCGATCGGCTATGGCATGCCGGTCACCGATGCCGCCGGCGCCTTGTTCTACCGGGTGTTCGCATCCCGCAATCTCGTCATCGTGGCGGCGGGCGCGATCTTCCTTGTTCTGAGACTGTGGAAGCCGCTGGCCATTCTGGTGACGCTGACGTCGGCGCTCGCCGTGTTCGATATGGGCGTGCTGACGGCCTATGGCCGAACACCGCCGACCTTCCACGCCATCACGCTCGTGCTCATCGTCGTCACCGCCGCGCTGCTGTGGCGACGAGCGATTCTCGCGCGCAACTGAAATTCAACCGCCGCAACCCGCGGCTCCACGGAAGGAAACCACCATGCCTCTCGCCCAGATTTACGTGCCGCAGGGCGCGCTGACCCTCGAACAGAAACGCGCCATGATCAAAGGCGTCACCGACGTCATCGCCGGCGTCGAGGGATTGCCGGATAGCGGTCGGCCGTTCGTGACCGTTCTGATCAACGAGACGCCGGATGGCGGCTGGGGCGTGGCCGGCCATGGCTACGTGCTCAAGGAATTCCCGCAATTGATCGCGGGCAATCCGATCATTCCGCCCAAATCCTGATGTCATAACTGCCAGTCCGGAGCGAAGCCTCGAAAGCTTGGCTCCGGACAGTGGCGCGCGGCGCGTCCATATCCAGCGTAGCTAAAAACGAATGTTCATCCCGGCCTTCGCGATTTGCGACGAAAGGCTCCGCGTATGTAAAAATTCAAGCGAGTCGCCGGGCGGGCTCTTGCCCATGCGGAAGTAGTTGTATTCGGCCGTAATCGAAACGCTGCTAGTGACGGCAAACTCGATGCCGCCTCCGACAAGATAACCGGCCTGCCACTCGCTGCCTCCGAGCCTGCCGTTCGTGTTTTCCCGATAGATCATCGCAATGCCACCCGTCGCAAACGGCAGGAAGCGGCCAATGGGCATGCCATAGCGCAGCTTTGCCGCGCCGAGCCACAGGGGATCGATCGTCTTGTTGGTGCGCGAGGGGCGGGAAGGCTGTTCCCAGAGATAGCTCGCTTCGAACTCGACGCCAAACACCGCAGCTGAGGAACTGCCGGGGATTTGAAGATTGTAGCCGGCCTGAAGGCCGCCGAGATGCCCGCCGTCGATTTGCGGTGAGTCCTTTGCGCCGTTGCGCGCATAACCCAAATGAAACCCAGCATAATATCCGGTCCAGTTGAAGCCCTGCGAGGGAGCGTCGGGCGAGGGAGAGAATAACGAGCGGCCGGACGTCTGAGCTTGCGCACTGGCGACTTCAACAAATGACAGCACGATAACAGCGATTGCGAACTGAGGGCGGCGGCGCACGGGATATTCCTTTTCTGGCAGTCTCTTCAGGACGCCGGTCGGCTCACATCGCACCGCGCGATCTGGTGTGGAGATGACGTGCGGAATCGGTCACCCGTTGTGGGATGACTGCTCGGATTGTCGATTGACGGCTTTCAGAACGAGAGGGCGTACCCTCTACAGCGAAGATTTCTCGGTGGCCGGGATGTCGTCAGGTGTGGCCTCAGAGGACTCCCCACCCGATAAAGGCGAATACTCAAGAATGTCACCCGGCTGACAATCAAGCACGAGGCAGATGCGCTCGAGTGTGTCGAAGCGAATGCCGCGTACTTTGCCAGACTTGAGCAGTGACACATTGGCCTCTGTGAGATGAATGCGCGCAGCGAGTTCTCGCGAACGCATTTTGCGTTTGGCGAGCATGACATCGAGATTGACGATAATTGGCATTTGCGTTCACACGAATTCGCGATTTTCACGGGACAGGCGGACGGCTTCGCGCATGACGCTTGCGAATGCGATGAGAGCCAGGCCTCCGAGCACAGTCGCAAACTGGTTGACCTCAAGCTCGATCCCGATCATTCGGGCATTTGGCGGATTGTTTATTGTCAGGGCGAGGGTAGTGAGGACTTGAATGATCGGGGACAGCGCTACGCGTGCGAGCAACGCCAGTCCGATGTTCCGGATGCGCGTTGTGTTTTCGATTTCGAACACGATGCCCTGGGTGAATGCGGAAAACAGCCGGGACAACTGGACCAGCGCATAGAGGAAGGGCGCTGCGCCGATCAGGCTCAGGAGCGCGCCAATAACTCTCGTGCTGAAGTTGATGGTAATCGGTTTGATGCCCAGCGGACCGGGCCAGGCGATCCAGCGTTGGATCAGTTGATCGCTCGACCAGGCCGTCGCAATGCCGATGACGATCGCGGCTGCGCAGACAAGGGATCCAACCGACACGATCCGCCCCATGCGCCGCAAATGTTCATGACTTTCCTTGGGGGACAAAGCGAGCGACACCATAGGCCACATCCTGTTGTTTCTCGATCTCGATATATTTTTATTGTTTTACGATAAATAATGGCGAAATTGGGGCGCGCGCCACCACCCGCGTGGGTGCATTGCGAAGGATTTTGAGGTCAAGCACCTGTGTCGCGCGATACCTTTGGATGCCAACAACACAATTGGGGCCTACTCGAACGATGACATCCGATCCCGCAGCGATCCTGCCGCCTCTGTTCGCTTGCCTTGAGACGCTCGGCCTCATTGCGCGCCATCTCGATCCGCAGGCCTTCGGCCAGGTGATGGAAGCCGTTGGCAAGCCGGATGCGGCGTTGCGGGCGGCCTATTCGGACTTCAAGCCGTCCGATGCATCGGATGACGTCGGCAAGCGCCTTGTCGCCGCAAGCGATGAAGCGCTGTCGGCATTCGTCGGTTTGCGCGCGGCGCTCGACGGCGGCGACATCCGTGCCGTATTTCGCGCCTTGCGTCATGTGCCGCGCGCGCAGGAGGCGCTCTATCCGCTCGCTGCGATGATCCCGGCAGTGAACAGTTTCTTTCTCGATTCATCATTGCGCGCCGATCCTGACGCGCTCGCGCGCAGCATGCAGTCTGCACGCGACAATAAGACCGGCGTGATGCACTTCGACAATGAACCCGGCACGCGCGGCGGTTACTCGCTCTATGTGCCGGAAGATTACACGCCGGATCGTGCCTGGCCGCTGGTGGTGGCGTTGCATGGCGGCAGCGGCCATGGCCGGGGCTTTTTGTGGAGCTGGCTGCGCGATGCGCGCAGCTTTGGTGCGATCCTTGTCGCGCCGACGTCGGCGGGTAATTCGCTGGGCTCGACATGGGCGCTGATGGGAGACGACAACGACACGCCGAACCTCGCGCGCATCGTCGCGCAGGTTCGCGAAAAATGGACCATCGATCTGAAGCGGCTGCTGCTGACCGGCATGAGTGACGGCGGCACGTTCTGTTATGTCAGCGCACTCGATGGCGGCTCGCCCTTCACGCATCTCGCGCCGGTCTCCGCAACGTTTCATCCGATGCTGATCTCGACGGCCGATGCCGACCGCATCCGCGGGCTGCCGATCTACCTGGTGCACGGTGCGCTCGACTGGATGTTCCCGGTGGAAGTCGCGCGGCAGGCGAAGACCGCGCTCACCGCGGCTGGCGCGGACGTGACCTACACAGAAATCGATGACCTCAGTCACACCTATCCGCGCGAGATCAACGCGCCGATGTTGAAGTGGCTGAAGGGGTAAGCGTTATCTGGACGTCATTGCGAGCGAAGCGAAGCAATCTAGACTTAGAATCAGCAAGAACTGGATTGCTTCGTCGCAAGTGCTCCTCGCAATGACGGCCTGTTCAATCATCATCAACCCGTCACGGCCAGCACCGCCTCCTTGATCTTCGCGAGAGCAAAGTTTCCCAGCACCTCGGCTTCGAGATGCGGCACGTTGGGCATCTCGTCCGCCGCGACAACCGCATCGACGATCACAGGACCGTCTGCGTTCAGCGCGCCGCGGATGGCGGCTTCAAGCTCGCCCGGCTGTTTCGCCGCAAAACCCTGACCGCCGCAGGCGCGCGCCAGCGCCGCGAAGTCCGGATTCGGAAACTCGATGGCTTCGCGGAACGGCGCGATGCCGATGCTTTCGGCTTCCAGCTTGATGAGGCCGAGTGCGGAGTTGTTGTAGACAATCACCTTGATCGGCAGCTTGTGATGCACGGCGGTCATGAACTCGCCCATCAGCATGTTGAAGCCGCCGTCGCCGGTCAGCACGATGACTTGCTTTGAACGATTCAGCGCCTGGATGCCATTGGCCATGCCGACTGCCGTGCCGACGGCGGCATTGTTGTAAGAGCCGACGATACGCTGGCTGCCGCTCTGGCGAATCCAATTGGCCGACCACAGCGTGTTCAGCCCGGTATCGATGACGAAGATGGCATCCTTCTTCGCAAGATCGCCGGTGATCCGTGCCACCGCTTGCGGATGGATGCGATCCTTGCTGCGGCCGATGTCGGCTTGCTTGGTGATCTTTTCGTCCCACTTGTGGCGCTCGCCGGTCACCTTGTCGAAGAACGCGGTGTCGGTCTTCGTAGCAACCTTGTCGAGCAGGAGCTTCAGCGTCGGACGCACCGAGCCGATGACGCCAAGCTGCGTCGGCGTGCGCCGACCCAGCACCTGCGCGCGCTCGTCGATCTGAATGACGCGGCCATGCGAGGGCAGGTAGTTGGAGAATGGATAGTCGGTGCCGACCATGACGAGAAGGTCGCAGTTCTGCACGGCATTGTAGACCGGCTTGGTGCCGATCATACCGAGTCCGCCCATCCAGTGCGGATCGTCGAAGGCCATTATTTCCTTGCCGCGATAAGTGTGGATCAGCGGCGCCTTCAGCTTGTCAGACAACGCGCGCAGCAGATCGGCGGATCCGAGGCAGCCATGCCCGCACATGAAGACGACGTTCCTCGCAGCATCGATCCGGCGCGCGATTTCGGTGATCTCGGAGTCGGCTGGCGTAATCTCCGTGCGCGGCCGAAGCGTTGCGATACTCGACGGCGCGCCCTCGGCCTTGGCGGAGAGCAGGTCTTGCGGCAGTGTGAGATGCGCGACGCCGGGGCCGCCATAGGCAGCAGCGATGGCTTGATGGATCACTGCCGGAGCCTGCGCGGGCACGGATAGGGTTTCGGTGTAAAGCGAGACGTCGCGAAACAGCAGGTCCGGCTCCGTCGTCTGGAAAAAGTCGGTGCCCTGTACCGCGCGTGCCATATCGCCAGAAAGCGCCAGCACCGGGGCGTGATCGCGCGCCGCTTCATAGAGACCGGCCACGAGATGCGTGCTGCCCGGGCCGGTGGTGCCCGCGCAGACGCCGAGCTTGCCGGTGAGCTTGGCCTGTCCGGCGGCGGCGAGCGCGGCGCCTTCTTCGTGCCGGACACCGATCCATTCGATCTTGCTCTTGCGCACCGCGTCGCCGAGCGGGTTGAGCGAGTCGCCGATCAGACCGAATATCTGCTGCACGCCGATTTCTTCGAGAACTTCGACCAGAACTTCCGCAACGGTTTTCGACATGATGTGCTCCAATGATGGTTGGCGTCGCAGCCGTGGGAGGGCAAGGAGTGACAAAAAAACAGAATCTCGGCGTTCGGCTGTGCGATCTGCGGGAAGGGGATGCAACGCAGTGAGGTGAGGTTGCCTCGACAACGATCATGACGCCGTGGAGTTGCAGAATGCATCACACATTTTGCTGAACAGCGCCGCCGCTGTGCCGGTGACCTGCGCTTGCTGAGGCTGGACTGTGGGCCTACAATGCTCTCGCCGGGATATGCACAAAATTTAAGACAGTTGATGAAACGATCCAACACTCTCGCTCAATGCCTCACTGCCGGCGTCATGGCTCTGGCGATGTTTTCAACAACCCATGATGCGCATGCGCAGTCGGCTGATCTTGTGTTGTGCGACCGGCTCGCCGCCGATCCCGCCGATCCGGACAAACCGGCAGACATCAAGGGCGTGGTCAATATCGCAACCGCCGATGTGTCCACCGCGATCAAGTTCTGCAAGCAGGCATCCGGCGCATCGCGTCGCGCGATGTACCAGCTCGGCCGCGCCTATGCCGCGGGCAATCAGAACTCCGAGGCGATCGCGACCTGGCGCAGGGCCGCCGACAAGGGCAGCACGTCGGCGATGGTCGAACTCGGCGTGGCTTATGCGACCGGCGCCGGTGTCGCAAAGGACGAAGCCGCGGCGAGCAAGCTGTTTGAACGCGCGGCGCAGGGCGGCAATCCGCGCGGCATCAGCAATCTCGCCGCGCTCTCCGGCAAGAGCGGCGCTGCGTCGGCCGATCCTGTCCGGTCGCGAAGTCTGCTCGCGAAAGCAGCCGAGACCAATGCCGAGGCGCAGTTTCAATTGGGACTGATGTTGCAGGATGGCGTCGGCGGTCCGAAGGATGATGCAGGCGCACGCAACTTGTTCGAGAAGGCGGCGGCGCAGGATCATCCCGGCGCGCTGGAGCGCATGGGCGCGTTTGCGAAGGAGGGACGCGGTGGCGCGCAGGACTCGAGTGCAGCGAAAGCCTATTACGAAAAGGCGGCGGCCCTCGGCAACGACGACGCCAAGGCGGCGCTCAAGCGCGCAGAATGCCCTTATGTGCTGAAGGACAAGTCCGGAAAGACCGTCACCAATCTGTGCTTCTAGATCGGGGCGATTTAAGACGCGATCGGAACACGGCTGCTGACCGTCATTGCGAGGAGCGCTTGCGACGAAGCAATCCAGCCTTTCGCGAACGATAAGACTGGATTGCTTCGCTTCGCTCGCAATGACGCTAGGGAGTTCACAGAGCCTAGGCGGCGGTGACCATAAGGTCGCCAATGATGAAGCTCAGCCGGTCCGCCGCGCGCCGGTGACTTCATAGCCGGCTCTGGTGTCCGGCGCGCGATGTCGCGGTGATTTCTCGGCATCGGGATTGAAGCTGAAAATTTCAAGGCTGCGCAGGTGCGTCGATGCGCGCGAGACGAACACCGGCGTGTCGCCCGCAATCGCCCTGATGGTCTCGGCGCCACAGCCCGAACAGGCGTAGGTGAATTCGAGCTTGGTCATCGCCCAGCGCACGTCCTTCACCTCCATGAGGTGGCGGGCGCAGTCCGGGCACACGATCACGGCCGGCTTCGCATCCCGGAGCGGCACGTTCTCGAGCATCTGAACTCCCCTTCAGGACGGAAGGACATGACCATGGACCAGCCGGATGGCGAGTCCATGAGCGAGCGTTCAGTGTACCGCCACGGGACGGGCGGTTGGCGGCAAGTTTCGAGAAATGCACAGGAAATGCGGGAACTTAGACCTTGTCGCTTCACTTCATCCTTTACGCGAACTGCCTTCGCCAAAGGACGAGAATCCGGGCTGGAGGCTAGACCCGCCCGGCCACCGGGAGCAGCGCTCCCGTTACGGCGCTGGCCGCGTCGCTGGCCAGGAACAGGATGACGCTGGCCAGTTCGTCCCCGGTGACCCATTTGGTGAAATCCGCCTGCGGCATGTCGCGGCGGTTGGCGGGGGTGTCGATGGTCGAGGGCAGCACGGCGTTGACGGTGACCTTGCCCTTGAGTTCCGCCGCCATCGCTTCGGTCAGGCGATGCACCCCGGCCTTGGAGGCGGCGTAGGGGCCCATGCCCGCGCCCGCCTGCAGCGCGCCCATGGCGCCGATATTGACGATCCGCCCGCTGCCTGACTTCACGAGATGCGGGATCGCGGCGCGCGACGCATTCAGCGCGGTCATGGCGTTGATGGCATAGAGGCGTTGCCACGTCTTCGGATCGCCCTCGGCTATGGTCTCGAAGGAAAACGCTCCGGCGATGTTGATGAGGGCATCGATTTTGCCGAAATGCGCGGCTACGGCATCGATGGCCTTTGACGCCTGCGCGGGATCGGACAGATCGACGCCGCCGATCACGAGCCGATCGGATGTCGGAGTGACGGTCGAGACCGCATGATCCACCTCGGCGACCTTTGCGCCGCGTGCACGTGCGGCTTCCGCAACCACCTTGCCGAGTGCGCCGGAGGCGCCGGTGATAACAACGACTTTTCCGTTCATGCGGGCGCTCCGTATGCTGTCATGCTGAGCTTTTGTAGACGGAAGACAGAAGCGGAATGTGCAAGCTTAGTCCAGCTTGGCGACCACGACGAGGCGCTTGACCTCGTTGTTCTTGTAGGCGCGCAAAAACTTGTTGTAGTCCCTGAACGACACGCAGCCGTTGGAGTCGCCGTTCGGGCCAAGCATGTAAGTGTGCGCGAGCAGGCCGGTGCGTCCGTACACATTGCCTTCGCCGCCGACCGGATTCAGCCGGATCGCTTCGACGCCGTGAAACAGGCTTTCGCGCAGCGACAGATCATAGGTGTGCGGCGGGGTCGCACCGTGCATGCGGACGTGGACAAAACGCGGATCGTCCAGCTTGCTGCCGAGACCGGAATGCGCTTCCAGCTTGGTGCCGTCCGGCATGTAGACCATGCGCGCGGAGATGTCGTAGACGGCGGTCTGCCGGTCGTAGCGGCCAGGCGTCAGGCTGCTGCCGTCGCTGGAGATGCCGCCATCAGGAGAGGCGAAGGCGAGGGTCGGTCCCTTGTCCTGCCGTCCGAACAGCTTTTCAAAGATCGTCAGTTTCGGCTGGGCGATGGCTGCGAGCGCCGCCGCCCGGTTGGCCTGCGCTGCCTCATTGCGTGACGGGCCTTCGTTCGGCATTGCGCGGAGCGAAGCAGGACGCGGCGTCGGCAGGGGAATGGCGAGAGAAGCTTGCTTGATCTCCGGCAGCGGCAACCGCGCGTCGCGCGTTTCTGGCGCAGGCGCTGGCGTGGCGTCTGACTCGGGCTTGGTATCGGGAGCGAGGGGTTCCGGCGCGAGAGACGCCACGGTGTAGGGTTGTGGCTGCGCAATGGGCAACCTGTCCGCCTTGGCCAGAACAGAATTTGAAACAGGCGGATCGTCGGAGCGCGCCAGGAAGCGCTCGCTGAAGGTCGCGGACAGCGTGCCCAGCGACGAGGTCACGTCGAGTTCGGCGACCTTTGTGCTCAGCGCCGCGGCTGCGTTTGGAATAAACGTCACCGTTGGCAGATCCGGCGCCATGGCGCTGACGGCGGGTCCGAGCACATTGCTGTACAGGGTCCAGGCGCAGGCCAGCACCACGGCTGCGAGGCCGGCGGTTCCGATCGCAGCCTGAGGGCTGATTTTTCGGGAGGACTGCTGGGGGTAGGCGGAAGAAACTCGATACGCGGTACTGTACGTCATACGCCTTACGCCCAGAATTTTCACGCAACACACTCCCGCGCGAAGAAACCCGCCACGCAGGCGCACATTCGAGCGCACCTGCGTCCGGAACCTCACGAAGTCGCGTGGTTCCCAGAAGACCCAGCCTGCATCTCGCAAATATGCGGAGCGCCATTAAGGCGACTTTTCGTTAAATGCGGATTAAATCCGGGGCGATGTGAGGCAAGGCAATTTGGTGATAAGGATTGCCACAGTGCGGACTCAATTGGACCGGTTCCGCGTGTTGGAGCTAACCATGAAGCAGCTCATTGTATTTCTCGCCACGGTGCTCGCCGCTCTGTCCGGCGCTGGTCCGTCGCTGGCGCAGGAGAAAACCTTTCAGAATTTTGTCTGCGCCGACGGCGCGCGCTTCACCGCCGCCTTCCTGAAATACGATCCGAAACAGGTCTATCTGCAAATCGACGGCAAGGCCGTGACGCTGAGGAAGCGCTTCACCCTGACGGGTTCGCGCTACACCGGCCGCGGCATCACGCTGACGATGAACAAGTCCGGCACCGTTCTCAGGCATGGCAAGCGCGGCCCGACGGCATGCACTGCGTCGTGATCGCGGGCACTCGTCACAGGAGCTGCACTGCATGACAGACCGCATCCTCGTTTTCTATGGCTCGTACCGTTCGGACAGGATGGGCATTCGTCTTGCGAATTTCGTCGTGAGGGGATTTCGCGAGCGCGGTGCCGACGCCGAGCTGATCGACGCCAAGGCTGTCGGTCTTCCGATGCTGGACAGGATGCGCAAGGAATATCCCAAGGGCGAAGTGCCCGCCGCGATGGAAGAGCTGGCGCAGAAGATCATCGCCGCCGACGGCTTTGTGTTCGTCACCGGCGAATACAATTGGGGTCTGCAGCCGGGCCTCAAGAATCTCACCGATCATTTTCTTGAAGAGTGGTTCTGGCGGCCCGCGGCCATCGCCAGTTATTCGGCGGGGCGTTTTTCCGGCGCACGCGCGGCGCTGGCCTGGCACGGCACTTTGTCGGAGATGGGCATGGTGGTGACGTCGGCGACGATCGCGGTCGGGCCGATCTCGCAGACGCTGTCCGCTGAGAGCGAGCCGACGGGACCGGGCGGCGAGGCGCTGCAAAAATCCTTTCCGCGCTTCGCGGACGATCTGATGTGGTGGGTCGAGGCCGCGAAGGCGCAGCGGGCCAGGAAGAAGCCGCCGTATTGACCCGGTTCTTTACAGTTTTGGCTGTCGCGCGATCAGCAAAAATGCACTGAGCGACGCGGCTGCGCAGAGGCCGGCGGCGAACACGGCAGCGATCCCGAACGCTGTCGCGAGCAACGGTCCCGTCGTCATCAGCACTGGACCGATCAGCGCGGTCGTCACGAGGCCGCCGGTGCGCGCGACGGCGCTGTTCAATCCGGACGCCGCGCCGACGTGATGCTCGTCGACCGACATTAGGACAGCGGTTGTCAGCGGGGCGACTGCTCCGGCCATGCCCAGAGCAATGACGATCATCGCGGGCAACACATCCCGCCAATAGCTGTGGGCGTGGCCAATCCGGATCGCGAGGAGAAAGCCGAGCGCCACAACAAGCGGTCCGATGATCAGCGGCCACCGCGGACCGATACGCCCCGCGAAAGCACCGGCCACAGGTGAAGCCACTGCGATCACCAGCGGCAACGGCAGTAACGCAGCGCCCGCCTGCGTCGCTGAATATCCGCCTGCGGTGATCAGCACGAACGGCACCAGCACGAACAGGCCGCCAAGTGCGCCGTAGAGCAGGAATGTCAGCAACGTCAGGCCCACGAAGCTCGGTGACCCGAACAGCACCAGCGGCATCATTGCTTTGTCGCCCAGGCGATGTTCGGTCCAGACAAACACAATCAGGAACAGGACGGCAGCTGCCATCACCGCCAGGGTGAGCGGCGACCAGCCGTGGCCTGAGCCTTCCGTCAATGCCCAGGTCGCAAGCCCAAGCCCGGCGGTGGCGAGAAACGCACCGGCACCGTCAAGCGAGTCCGATCCGTCGTTGCGATCCGCAGGCACGGAGATGACGGCGAGCCAGATGGCGGCCGCGGCGAGCGGCAGGTTGATCAGAAATGCAAACCGCCAGCTTCCGACATCGATCAGCCATCCGCCGAGCACCGGGCCGATGGCGCCCGCTGCCGCGCCGGTCGCTGCCCAGATGCCGATCGCGCGGCCCTTGGCTTCGCCTGTAAAGGTCTGTCCCAGGATCGCGAGACTGTTCGGCAGCAGCATGGCGGCACTCGCGCCCTGGATAAAACGCGCGACCAGCAGCCAGATGAGACTCGGTGCGACAGCGCATGCCAGCGAGGCGAGCGCGAACAGGGCAACGCCTGCAATCAGAAGCCGTCTGCGGCCGAAGCGGTCTCCCGCTGCGCCACCGAGCAACAACAGCGCGCTGAGCGGCAGGAGATAGGCATTGACCACCCACTGCAACTGGCTTGCGTCGGCGTGAAAATTCGCGCCGATGGCCGGAAGCCCGACATTGACGACCGATCCGTCGATGAAGGCGAGGCTCGATGCCAGGATCGTTGTCGCGATCACAAGGCCGGGACGAGCGGCGGAGATGGCGCGAGGCTGGACCTGCGCGGTGGCGGCATCGCAAGGCGTGTGAAACGGAGTGCCCATCCCAGCCTTGTACGGCAAACGGTATCATTTAACGACCTCGAAACAATCCGATCGTATGCTCGGGTGTTCTTTGAAGTCATTTTTTCGATCGTCCTATGTCCCGCCGGCGGTCAGCTTAGGATTTATTGTGCACAATCATTTCATTCAGGAACTACAGGACGCCATCAGCAACAGATCGACCGACCGCCGGGTCACTTCGCTGCGGAAGGTGACGGATCTTTTTCTCGATCACGGTAGCCGCCTCGGCCAGGCGCAGATCGAAATCTTCAACAGCCTGCTGCTAAGTTTCATCGACGATTGCGATATCGATGCGCTCGTGGAACTCAGCCGGAAACTCGCGCCCGTGCCGTTCGCGCCGATCTCGGTTGTGCGCAAGCTGGCAACCGATCCCAACGTTGCCATTGCGAGTCCTATGCTGACGCAGTCGCTCGTGCTGTCGAGCGAAGACCTTCTTGAGGTCGCCACGTTGTGCGGGCAGGGACATCTGCTGGCAATCTCCGGTCGCGCTGAAATCGATGCCGCCGTCACGCAAGCTCTGATCGATCTCGGCGACAGGGAGGTGTTGCGCCGTGTGGCCGGCAACGAGGGTGCTCCGATCACGCGCGTGGGATTCTTGCGGCTGGTTGCGGCGTCGAAGGGCGATCCTCTGCTCGCCGAGAGAACCGGGTTGCGCGCTGATCTGCCGGTGCGGTTGCTGCATGACCTGCTGGACAATTGCGCAGGCGCCGTCCACGCGCGGCTGATGGCCAAGGCGCCGGTTTCGCTGCGCGTCGAGATTCAAAACCGGGTCGAAAACATCGCGCTTGAATCGAAACGTCAGGCGGAACGCCCGCGCGATCTTCGATCGGCTCTGGCCCTTATCGAGCGGTTGGTGGAGAACCGTCAGTTGACGGAAGACAAGTTGGTCGAGTTTGCCAAGGATCGTCAGTATGAGACGATCATCGCAGCCCTTGCGGCGATGACTGGCGCGCCAATCCCGCTGATCCAGCCGCTGATGCGGATTCATCGCCACGACGGCTTGATGACGGCGTGCCGCGCGGCCGATCTCTCATGGGAGACGGCGAGGGCAGTGATCCTCAGCCGCCTGTTGTCGATGCCCGCGGCCGAGGTGGAGCAGCTTCGTAGGAAGTACGATGAGGTGTCGTTCTCATCTGCCAAACGCGCGCTCACCATCTGGCAGGAGCAGACCATGAAGCCGCGGCGTGCTGGGTAGGCGACATAGGTGTCGTGCGGCTATGGCTGCGCCTTGAACGTCCGTACGATCTCATACATCCCCGGCTCAAACGTTGCGAAGGTCAGGGCCTCCTGTAAAAACGGCAGCGGTCGCGGATCCTGCCGCATGGCCTGATAATCCTCCGCATTGCGCCATGTCGCGACCATTGTCACCTTGGTGCCGTCGATACTGCGATGGAGCGTGGATGAGACGAAGCCCGGCGCGCGGTCCACCAGCCCGTCGGTGGCGCGGGTGAGCAGATCGATCAGCCGCTGCTGCTGATCCTGCGGGGTGGTGAAAACATTGATGAGAACGATGGGTGGTGTGTCAGCCTGGGTCATGGCGCGAGTGTATCTGATTGTGCGGAGGCAGACAGGCCTCACGCCATAGGTGCCGCGATGTTGATCGTGAACGCGACAGCCCGTCACTCACCGGAAATGCATGAACGCAAACGTCTGCTTCACCCAGACGAACGGATCGCCGATCAGCCCGAGCGCGTTCAGCAGCACGGCGAAGGCGAAGCAGACGAACAGCACGTTGGCGAGGGTGTACAGATAGAAGCCGCCGGGATTGTCGCGGCGGTCGATCACCCAGCCGCGCTTGTTGTCGATAATGCCGGTCCTGAGATTCTTCCAGACATTGAACAGCGCCCACAGCCCAAGGGCTTCAAAGAAGGCCGCGCGCAGGAGCGGGGACATGGCAGTCTCGTTTCGGTCGTTGCATTCTTTAGTGTCCGGCAGCAGAAACAGGTTCATCAGTGGCCGCGCTTCAGCTAGGCTGGAGGTCCAACTCACTGGGAGTCCATCATGAAACGCCTGTCCGTTCTCGTTCTGTTGAGCCTGTTTGCCGCCGCGCCGGCCGTCGCGCAATCCTGCAACGCCGTGAGCGGCGACGGCAAGCCGCTATCCGGCGCAGCCAAGAAAAGCTTCATGAAGAAGTGTTGCGCGGACAACGCCAAGAGCGCCGAAGGCAAGCCGCTCTCCGGCGCCGCCAAGACCTCGTCCATCAAGAAGTGCATGGGCTGAGAGCGCGGCAGCGGTTTGTAAGCCGAAGAGTCCGCAGACTAAGGGCGCGGCGCGTGATCGCCGCGCTGCATCGCGCCCTCTCAAGGGCGCATGAAGGCGAAGTCCGCGTCGGGGTCGCAGTTGTCGGCAAGGAAGTGTAATTCCGACTGGACGTCGGACACGCTCCTTGTTTCGAGATATTTTCCGACCACGAGGCCGAGCAGCGAACGGCAGAGGCTGTCGTTATCGATACTTGCGGCTTTTGCCTCGGCAAGCGCCGCTGAAAAATGGCGGCTTGCGATTTCGGCTGCGGACATGTTGGTCTCCCTGTCTCCGAGTCCCGGCTTGTGCATGGAAAACCATACGTGGCCCTTGATCCGGATCAAATGGGGAGTGTGTCGCGTTGCTCATTCCACGGCGGCGCCCTGCGCGGGCGTTTCCTCCCTGGAGTGGGGGCCAGTCAGCCATAAGGGTTCGCGGAATTTCTGTTTCGGGGCAGCCTTGTCGATGATGACAGTCATCATGGTCAGCTGCATGTGGATCAGGGCCGGGTCGTCGGTTCCGGACGCGGCCTTGATCAGGGTGCGGAGATGTTTGAACGCCTGAGTGGACTCCATTCGGGTCTCTCCTGTGTGTTCAATCCGAAAGGCTTACCTCAAAGACTTGGCTTCAAAGATTTAACTCCAAGGACTTTCAACGATCTCCGCCGGCGCGGATCGATTTTGGTGGCCGATCCGCTCCAGTGCATGAACGATCTGATCGTCATCGAGCAGGAACCGCAGACTGTTGATCGCTACCTCACACTCCCGTGGGCCAGATCCGGTGTCGCGGAGGATGCGGCGCGCTTCCTGCAGTGCCGCGACGACTGTTTCCTGATCGTTCATGGCCGTGAACTCCGCTGTTCCAACGCGGCGCATGTCGCGCATGACGAGAGTCTCAACCGGGATACGGCTGTTTGGTTCCGGGCCGTTCGCTTCCGGCAAGTCCTTTCTTTCAGGTAAGTCTTTTCTTTCGGGCAAGTCTTTTTACGCCGAGCCGGAAAACGGAACGCTGTACTTTAAGGTTTCTCCAGCAGCGTGGCGTCGTAGACTTCGAGGGTGGACGGCGCGACCAGCAGCGCCGACAGCGCCTTGATGAACTGGCGTGAGGCGGGCACTGCGAAATGCGCCAGCAGCGCGGCGCGATCCTCCCACTGTTCGATGAACACGAGACGGCACGGATTCTCGCAATCGATGTGTACTGCGTGGGAGATGCAGCCGGGCTCCTCGCGCGAGCGGTGAACGTGGTCGAGGCTCAGGCGCCGCGCTTCATCGAGGTTGTCGCGCTGGACCGTGGCGCTGCCGGTAACGACGATCATGGGGACCTCACGACCTGCTGTTGTTCATCAGTGTAGCCCGCATATAGCGAAGCGCAATGCGGGGCGGTCGTGGCTACGCTCCATCCGGGCGACACTTGCTTTGCGCGGGTGGGGTCTGCGGCCACCGCCGGTTGCCTGCGGTGGCATGGCGGCCTACATCGGGCTCATGACCGAGCCGGCCAATCCCGCCATTCACACTTTTCATCCCGACCTGACCGAGGAGAACATCGCGAAGCTCGTCGCGACGTTCTACGGCCGCGCCCGCGCCGATGATCTGATCGGGCCGATCTTCAACGCACAGGTGAGGGATTGGGACCATCATATCGCGCAGATCAGCGATTTCTGGTCGTCGATGCTGCTCAAGACCGGCCGCTATGACGGCCGCCCCATGCGCCCGCATCTGATGCTGCCGATCAAGGGCGAACATTTCGACCGCTGGCTGCAGTTATTCGAAAAAACCACGCGCGAAATCTTCGAGGGTGACGTGGCCGAGGCTTTCATCATCCGCGCCCGCCGCATCGCCGATAGTTTCGAGATGGGCATCGCCACTACGCGCGGCGAGATCGCGCGGCCAAGGCATAGCGTGTGAGTGAGCGGCTGATTTACAGTCAGCCGCCCACGCTCGCGGCGCGAATACGCTATTCGATCTTGATGTCGGCGGCGGTGATGACCTGCTTCCAGCGCGCGACTTCCTCGCCGACGAACACCCGGAATTCCTCCGGCGAAGTGCCCATGGCGACGATGCCCTGCTGCTCGAGCTTCTTTTTCAGCTCCGGATCGGCGAGGGCCTTCTTCGCCTCGGCGGACATGCGCTCAACGATGTCCTTCGGCACGCCCGCAGGCGCGATGATGCCCGCCCAGGTGCCGGAGGCAAAATCCTTCACGCCTTGCTCGATCAGGGTCGGCGTCTCGCCGGCCGCCGGAACGCGCTCCTTCGCGGCCACGCCGAGCGCCCTGGCGTTGTTGGCGCGCACCTGCTCCATCAGCGGCCCGATGATGTCGAACATCACGTTGATCTGGCCGCCGACCGTATCCTGCAGCGCGCCTGCGGTGCCCTTGTAAGGCACATGCTGAAGATTGATGCCTTCGCGGCTCTTGAGCATCTCCATGGTCAGGTGCGCCGCGGAGCCGATGCCGCTGGACGCGAAATTGAGCTGGCCCGGCTTCGCCTTCGCCAGCGCGATGAACTCCTTCATGTCCTTTGCCGGCAGCGAAGGCGTCGCGATCAGGATCAACGGCGCGACGCTCATCAGCGAAACATAGGTGAAATCCTTTTGCGTGTCGTAAGGCAGGTTCGCCTTGAGCGTCGCATTCACAGCATGCGCCGCGATCACGGTGCCGAACGTATAACCATCTGGCGCGGCCTTGGCGACGACATCGGTGCCGATGGCAGCATTGGCGCCCGGCTTGTTCTCGATGACAATGCTCTGTCCGAGCGAGGCCGCCATCTTCTCCGAGACAAGGCGCGCCATCATGTCGGTGTAGCCGCCCGGCGTGTAGGGCACGACCATGCGGATCGGCCGGTTCGGCCAGCCCTGACCAGATGTTTGGGCCGATGCGCCGCAGGCAGAGGCGGAGATGATGACAAGCGCACCGAGCGCTCGGACGAGGGATTTCATTTCAGCGTTTTCCTTCCCGATGCGCGGCTTTCTGATGAGCCGCAGCTTTTGATTTATTGTTTGTTCTTCCCGCCGCGTGTGAGTCACGCGGGCAGGCGGCGGAATGCTACATCAAGCAGGAGCGGGATGGGAAGGCAGGCGGCATCGCCACCACGCGCGGCGAAGCCGCGGCCAAAGCGTAGGGTTTGAGATATGGCGTCTGAGTGCCGTTCAGAGCGGCGAGGCGAGCGGCATCCGCGCGACGGTCTGTGTCGTCACTTGATAGTGTGTACCCATGTACAGGATCGCCGATCCCGCGAGGATCATGATGGCGATCACCAACCCCAGACACATTTGCGTTTCATGTCTCTCGTTGTCGAGATGAAGCCGCATGGCGCGTTCTCCGCTCGCCTCCGGGAAAACAATACCCGCATGGCCGAAGCGTTCCAGCAACAGGGCTGACGTATCCGGAAAAGTTTATGTGCGGTGCGAGAGGTTTACGGCTTGCCGCCGGCCTCGACGCGGTCGAGGCAGCGGTAATAGGCGTTCTGCATTTCCCAGAATGACGATCCGGTGCCATGGCACGCTGCCTTGGCGCGCGGCGAAGCATTGCGCGTGAACGAGATCTGCTGCCAGCCCCACAGCAGGGACGGGATGACGACGAACGCGATGGCGGCGTAGTGGAGGGGGCGGTTCATGCGGGAGGCCAGCGAAGGGAGGTTGAGGAAGAGGTGAGAGTTTGCGCGGGCACTTATCGTAGCCCGCATGAAGCGAAGTGCAATGCGGGGATGACGTAAGCTCTGAATGCATGGCCCGGATTTCGCTGCGCTCCATCCGGGTTATACTCGCTGGCAGTCGGGATCACCGGGACAAGCCCGGTGATGAGTGTTTGCTCAGCGCCAGCCGAGTGCTGGGGCAACATGCTTCAGGATCGATTCAATGACATGCGCATTGTAATCGACGCCCAGCTGGTTCGGGACCGTCAGCAACAGCGTATCGGCTTCGGCGATGCCTTCATCTGATTTCAATTGCTCGATCAGCTTGTCCGGCTCCGCCGTATAGCCACGACCGAAGATCGCCTCCATATCCGCCTCGATGAATCCGACCTGATCGCCACCCTCATTGCCGTTCCCGAAATAGTCGCGGTCGCGATCGTCCATCAGCGCGAAGATGCTGCGGCTCACCGAGACGCGCGGCGTGCGCGTGTGGCCTGCTTCCTTGTACGCTTCGCGATAGAGGCGGATCTGCTTGGCCTGCTGCACATGGAAAGGCTCGTTGGTCTCGTTCTTCTTCAGCGTCGAGCTTTGCAGGTTCATGCCGAGCTTGCCCGCCCACACGGCGGTGGCGTTCGACGCCGCACCCCACCAGATGCGGTCGCGCAGGCCTTCGGAATGCGGCTCAAGGCGCAGCAGTCCGGGCGGATTGGGAAACATCGGGCGCGGGTTCGGCTGCGCGAAACGCTTGCCCTGGATGATGTCGTAGAAAACCTCGCCGTGGCGGCGGCCCATGTCGGCGTCGGTTTCACCTTCGGCGGGCTGATAGCCGAAATGGCGCCAGCCTTCGATGACCTGCTCGGGCGAACCGCGGCTGATGCCCAACTGCAAACGCCCGCCCGCGATGAGATCGGCCGCGCCCGCGTCCTCCGCCATGTAAAGCGGGTTTTCGTAGCGCATGTCGATGACGGCGGTGCCGATCTCGATCTTGCTGGTCTTAGCACCAGCGGCGGCGAGCAGCGGGAAGGGCGAAGCCAACTGGCGCGCGAAATGATGCACGCGAAAATACGCGCCGTCCGCGCCAAGCTCTTCGGCTGCGACTGCAAGATCGATGGATTGCAGCAGCGTGTCAGAGGCGGTTCGCGTTTGTGAATGCGAGGAGGGCGACCAGTGGCCGAAGGAGAGAAATCCGATTTTCTTCATTGAGGCGGGGGACTCATGCGTGTGCCGGTCCGCCCTAGATGGGGATTGCAGGCGCAAGAGGCAAGGTGGTGAAAGCGCTGGATGGTGTGTAAGGCGGCGCTGTAAATTTACTGCGGATCAGAAACAGGTTGTTCTCGTGGACTGCTTTTGCGCTCGTCAAACACTACGCTGATTTCAGGAAGAACAACATTTTCGATTTTTGGATCATTGGGGTCGCCGGGAATACCCATTTGAATGTGCGCTTTGGGCGTCACGGTCCAATTTACGTAGGTATTCACTTCGAGCATTGAAATTTGACGCTGGCCTGGGGGCACCTTGAATCCTCGAAAAATCAAGGTGCGAGCAACATTGCCGATTATGTCGACAGCCTTGTCGAAAGTGAAATCGGGATCACTCTTTTGCATATTGATTTCGATTTCTTCTCTTGGCGTTCCGTGCATAAGAGAATTTCGAATATAGAAAAGATCGCCCGCCAATTTTTCAGAAGTTTGTGCTTGGAGAACAGTTGCTATTTTCTGCTTTTCATAAGGTCTATGCATGGGCGTTTCATTGCAAATTTCACAATGGAGATCGCCGCCGCATCTTGGACACTTGTCAGCAACTTTAGTTTTCTCCGCGTTTGTTGTCGCTAGAATTTCAACCACGTACCAAAAAAATTGAAATTGGTCGTCCATCACTTCAGCTCGCAAGCCAGCCGAAAACCATCGCAGGCTTGTCTTAAGCGGCGATGAAATCTCGCACTCTTGGAAGGTTTGAGCGGTACGAACCAGTTCGTCGTTTAAGGCATCTATGCGCCAGCCTTTGTCGCTCGGCCCGTAAGCGTACATGTCCCGCATCGAGAGGCCCGGCGACCAATCTATCAACGAAATGCGCTTAACTATTCTAAGGGAGCTACCAGTTACAAAGCTCAACAGTTGTAAAAAAGAGTTTAGCGCATCCTTCGTTGTTGTTTCAGCGATCTTTATCGTCGCTGCTTCAAGGAATACATACGCGCTTAAGTGATCGTCTGCAGGATCAGACGATGTTCTTTCCTTCAATTGAACTTCGTAAGAGTTGTCAGGATGGGTGAATTTTAGCAACCGCCCATCTTCCGCGATCCCTAGTGCGGACTTCACGTGGAATTCTGCTGCCCATTTCGTCAAACTAACACTCTGATGAGCTTTCGCGCTCGCTACTAACTGCTCTTATGAGCAGCCAGTAGTTGAGCCACACGTATCGCACTTCATACACGTGCCGTTCCGCACCAGCGTGAAATTCGAGCACTCGGTGCACATGTCGCCTTCGTAGCCGCGAGCCTTGGCTTCCGCGCGGCGCTCGGCCTTGGACGGTGCGGCCTGCGCGGCTGAACCGGCCTTGCTCCACTGCTGCGCTTCCAGCTTTTCCGTCGGCGAGAGGTCGCGCTCGGGCTCGGCGGTCTTGAGCGCCACCGCGCCTTCGGTCTCGCCGCGCGCCACTGCGCCTGCTGACGCAATCGACGTGACGTTGGTGGAAGCCTGCGCATCGGCGGCGCCACCCTGCATGACGACGAGCTTGTCGGTGCGCGAGCGGGTGAGGCCCTTCGACAGGTACTTCGACGAGTGCGACGCATCCGGCGACTTGCCTTCCTCGACGCCCTTGCCGAGCGCATCGAAGCCGGTCTCGCTCGGATCGACGTGGGCAAGATCGAAGCGCGACTGGTACGACACGGCGAGTTCGCGGAACACGTAGTCGAGGATCGATGTCGCGAACTTGATCGAGTCGTTGCCCTGCACCGGGCCCGCAGGCTCGAAGCGGGTGAAGGTGAAGGCGTCGACATATTCTTCCAGCGGCACGCCGTATTGCAGGCCGAGGGAAACGGCGATGGCGAAGTTGTTGATGAAGGAGCGCAGCGCCGCGCCTTCCTTGTGCATGTCGATGAAGATTTCGCCGAGGCGGCCGTCATCGTATTCGCCTGTGCGCAGATAAACCTTGTGTCCGCCGACCACAGCCTTCTGGGTGTAGCCCTTGCGGCGATCCGGCATCTTCTCGCGTTCACGCATCACGATGATGCGCTCGACCAGCTTCTCGACGATTTTCTCCGAGACCTGGGTGGTGCGCGCCGCCATCGGCTTGTCGTAGAACGCCTCGACCGCATCGTCCTCTTCGTCATCATCGCTGATGAGCTGCGAGTTCAGCGGTTGCGAGAGTTTTGAGCCATCGCGATAGAGCGCGTTGGCCTTGAGCGCGAGCTTCCACGAGAGCAGGTAGGCGGATTTGCAATCCTCCACCGTGGCGTCGTTCGGCATGTTGATGGTCTTGGAGATCGCACCCGAGATGAAGGGCTGCGACGCCGCCATCATGCGGATGTGGCTTTCCACCGACAGATAACGCTTGCCGATCTTGCCGCAGGGATTGGCGCAATCGAACACGCTGTAGTGCTCGGCCTTCAGGAAGGGCGCACCTTCCACGGTCATCGCACCGCAGATGTGGATGTTAGCGGCTTCGATCTCGCGCTTGGTGAAGCCGAGCGCGGTGAGCAGGTCGAAGCCGGGGGCCGCGATGGCTTCCGGTTCGAGCTTGAGCGTCTCGCGCAGGAAGTCTTCGCCGAACGTCCACTTGTTGAAGGCGAACTTGATGTCGAACGCGGTCGGCAGTGCGGCTTCGGCCTTCTTGATCGCCTCGTCGGTGAAGCCCTTGGCTTTCAGGGTCGAGACGTTGATGCCGGGCGACTGGCCCAGCGAGCCGTGGCCGACGGCGTAGGCCTCGATCTCCGCGATCTCGTTCTCGGGATAGCCGAGCGCGCGCAGCGCCTCCGGGACGGCGCGGTTGATGATCTTCCAGTAACCGCCGCCTGCGAGCTTCTTGAACTTCACCAGCGCGAAGTCCGGCTCGATGCCCGTGGTGTCGCAATCCATCACAAGGCCGATGGTGCCGGTCGGCGCGACCACGGTGGTCTGCGCGTTGCGGTAGCCGTGGACTTCGCCGAGTTCGAGCGCCTGATCCCAGACGAACTTCGCGCGGGTGACGATGTCGCCCTGCGGGCAGCTCGCGTGATCGAGCGGCACAGGATTCACGGCGAGCGCTTCATAGCCATTGGAGTGGCCATGGGCGGCGCGGCGATGGTTGCGGATCACGCGCAGCATGTGCGCGGCATTCTTCTTGTAGCCGGGGAAGGGGCCAAGCTCCTTCGCCATTTCGGCGGAGGTGGCGTAGCTCGTGCCGGTCATCACAGCGGTCAGCGCGCCGCAGAGCGCGCGGCCTTCCTTGGAGTCATAGGAGAGACCCATGGTCATCAAGAGGCCGCCGATGTTGGCATAGCCGAGGCCCAGCGTGCGGTACTCGTAGGAGAGCTCCGCGATCGGCTTCGACGGGAACTGCGCCATCATCACGGAGATTTCGAGCACAACGGTCCACAGGCGGCACAGATGCTCATAGGCTTCGATGTCGAAGCGGCGCGTCTGCGTATCGTAGAACGTCAAGAGGTTGGCAGAGGCGAGGTTGCACGCCGTGTCGTCGAGGAACATGTATTCCGAGCACGGATTGGACGCGCGGATGTCGCCGCTGGCCTTGCAGGTATGCCAGTCGTTCATGGTGGTGTTGTAGTGCAGGCCGGGATCGGCAGAGGCCCAGGCGGCGTAACCAATTTTTTCCCACAGGTCGCGGGCCTTCAGCGTTTTGGTCACCTTCTTGTTGGTGCGGCCGATCAGATTCCAGTCGCCGTCGGTTTCCACCGCGCGGAGGAAGTCGTCCTTGAGCGAGACCGAGTTGTTGGAGTTCTGGCCGGCAACGGTGAGATACGCTTCCGAATCCCAGTCGGTGTCATAGGTGTCGAACGAGATGTCGGTGTAGCCCTGCTTGGCGAACTGCATCACGCGCTTGATGAGATTGTCCTGCACCAGCGCGCGGCGCGCGAACTTGATCTCGCGGCGCAGAGCAGGGTTCTTCTCGGGATCGAAGCAGTCGTCGCCTGAACCTTCGCAGTTCACGCAGGCCTTCATGATGGCCTTGAGATGCTTCTGGTTGATCTTGGAGCCGGTGACGAGCGCTGCGACCTTCTGCTCCTCCTTCACCTTCCAGTCGATATAGGTCTCGATATCCGGATGGTCGGCGTCGACGACGACCATCTTGGCCGCGCGGCGCGTGGTGCCGCCGGATTTGATCGCGCCCGCTGCACGGTCGCCGATCTTGAGGAACGACATCAGGCCGCTTGAGCGGCCGCCGCCGGAGAGCTTTTCGCCTTCGCCGCGCAGACGCGAGAAGTTGGAGCCGGTGCCGGAGCCGTATTTGAACAGGCGTGCCTCGCGGACCCACAGGTCCATGATGCCGCCTTCGTTGACGAGATCGTCGTCCACGCCCTGAATGAAGCAGGCGTGCGGCTGCGGATGTTCGTAGGACGATTTGGATTTGGTCAGCTTGCCGGTCTTCCAGTCCACATAGTAGTGGCCCTGGCCGGGACCATCGACGCCGTAGGCCCAGTGCAGTCCGGTGTTGAACCACTGCGGCGAGTTCGGCGCGACCATCTGCTTGGCGAGCATGAAGCGCAGCTCGTCGTAGAACGCGCGGGCGTCTTCTTCAGAGGTGAAGTACGAACCCTTCCAGCCCCAGTAGGTCCAGCAGCCGGCGAGGCGGTCGAACACCTGCTTGGCGGAATGCTCACCGCCGATGCGCTCGGATTCGGGGAGGGCGGCGAGCGCTTCGGTGTCAGGCACAGAGCGCCACAGCCAGGACGGAATGGTTTCTTCCTCGACCTTCTTCAGGCGCGAGGCGACGCCCGCCTTGCGGAAATACTTTTGCGCGAGAACGTCGGAGGCAACCTGCGACCAGAACTCGGGGACTTCCACATTTTCCAGCCGGAACACCACCGAGCCATCCGGATTCCGGATCTCGCTTGTCGTCAGCCTGAAATCGATGGCGGCGTAGGGTGACTGATCGGCTTTGGTGTAGCGGCGTTCAATGCGCATGGTAGTGCCCCGTCTTTTGCCGGCGCGTCCGTCCTGGACGGTACGCCGGAGATTTCAATTTGCGAACTCGTTCGTTCGCGACTTTGCCGTTCACGCTCGTCCCATTTCTGGTCCGATGCCCCGGCCTGTTAACTCTGGCGGGCAAGACACGGTCCCCAGGGAAACTTCCCCACCGCTTTGCCCGAACGCCCCAAACTCGCCTTATGCGCCACGGTTTGCCGCGGTTTCGCCATTTCGCCCGGACTGCTGCCCGGCTCCGGAAAAAGAGCAGACAAAGCCACGGTCCGTGGCCTCGACCGGCCTGACGGAGTTGTCTTTTGGACCCTTTTCGGGAGGTGCCCGGCGGGACTGAAAACCCCCGCGCCGAACAATCCCAAAGCTAGGCCGACTCCATCCGGTACGTCAAGGATTAGTGTCGAAACCTGAATCAAATACTAAATATGGTGGAAAATGCGGATCTCCAGCGGAATGGATCATCGCCGGGAAGGTTCGCATTGCGGGAAGTATCGGTGAGTCCTTGCGGATTCGGAAGCCGATTTCTCACCTCATTGTGAGTTCCTCCAAGGTTTGTTCCGAGCTTCCGAAATCGCGCCTTTGCTATGCGCGCTTTTTCCGGTTTTCGGGTGGATCGTGAACGTCGCGCGTGGTCTTTCTCCCCGTCATCCACATGGGCCGTGGACTTTGAGTCGAAGGACGAACCTGTGGATACGCGCACGACACCCGAAGCCATCATCGAAACTTTGCCGGCAGAGCGGGCTGTCGCGCTGCGCCGATCTCGGATGATTGGCTATCTGCTGCTGGTGGTGACATCGGTCGGCTGGGGTTTGAACTGGCCGGTCACAAAACATCTGTTGACGGAATTGCCGCCGCTCTCGCTGCGCGGCCTGTCCGGAATCATCGGGTCGGCGCTGCTTGCGTTGCTGGCGGTCGGGTTAGGTCAATCGCTGAAAGTGCCTCGCGCACAGTGGCCGCGGCTGGTGCTGCTGTCGCTGCTCAACGTGACCGCTTGGATGGCCTTGATGGGCCTTGCGCTCATGTATTTGCCGGCGAGCGAAGCAGCTGTGCTGGCCTATACGATGCCGGTGTGGGCCTCGGTGCTGGCGTGGCCGATCCTCGGCGAACGCATCTCATTTCTGCGCGTCGTGGCGATGGCGATGGCGATCGCCGGTCTGGTGGCGCTGATGGGAGGCGGCGGCGTGTCCGCCACTCAGGCGAAATTGCCCGGCATTCTGCTTGCGCTCGCGGGCGCCTTCCTGTTTGCGGTCGGCACTGTGCTGGCCAAGCGCTGGCCCCTCACGCTGCCGCCGCTGACATCGGCGGTCTGGCAGATCCTGATCGGCTGCATTCCCGTGTCGCTGGCCGGTCTTCTGACAGAGCGGCCGCATTTCACGGGGCTGTCGTCGCTCGGCTGGACTCTGTTCGGTTATTCGATCGTCGTGCAGTTCTGCGTGGCCTATGCCTGCTGGTTCGCTGCGCTTCAACGATTGCCGGCGTCGGTCGCAGCCATCGGCACGCTGCTGGTGCCTGTGATCGGCGTGCTGGCATCGGCCACAGCCCTTGGCGAGCCGCTGGGTCTCGCTCAAATCGCGGCGCTGGGATTTACGATTGCAGGCGTCGTGCTGGCGTCGCGCTCCTAAACAGCACTCTCAATCCGCGCAGAATAGGCCCGCCAACAGCCCATTAATCGGCGCTGTATCCCGAATGCAACAGTTCGGGGAACCCCGGTCTGCTAGGGTTCCCCAGGGAACTCCGCCGCATCAAAGCTGCGGGGCGTGAGGGGGTGGTGTGGCGTCGATTTTCGGTCGAGTGGCGTTGATGCCGCGTGCGTCTCGGACGCATGCGATCAGATTTTTGTGGATCACCGGTGCGGCGGTTGCGTTCGCGGCGTCGATCCCGACCGATGCGCGTGCGCAGTTTGCCTGTGTGGGAACGATTGGCGCGACGGATGTCACCTGCACCAATACCGGCGCGACAGCCGTACCGTTTCTTCAGGATCAGCTCGGGACATTCAATCTTACGACCACCAGCTCCGGCGCAAGCAACGGCATCACCACGACCAGTGTTGATGGCAACGTCACCGCGACGAACTCCGGCATCAACGCCGACATGCTCGACACGTCAGCCAGCGGTCTCGGCAACGCGACGTCGATCAATTCGGGCACGATCGGATCGTACATCTCGACACTTACAGGTTCGGGCAATGCCACGACCATCAACTCAGGCACTGTCGCCCAGACTATCACGACGTTTGCGCAAGACGGCGGCAACGCGCTGACGAACAACTCGGGCCAGGTCACGTCAATCTCGACTTATGCCGCCGTTTCCTCCCCGTCGGCTGGCGGTTCTGCGACGACCATTAACTCTGGTCGCGTCAACGACGCCATCCTCACATCTGCAGACGGCGGTGGTAACGCTACGACGAGGAATTTAGGAACGGTAATTGGGGGGATAAGCACCTTCACCAGCAACGGTGGCTCCGGATCGGGTGGTGGCAACGCAACCTCGATCAATTACGGCACGGTCGATTCAATTATGAATATCACCAACGACGGCGGCAATGCGACCGTCGTCAACGCCGGCAGCATCCTCTTTAATAGCGGCTGTTGCGGTCCCGCGCCGAACGGGATTTTTAATGCCTCCGCTAGCGGTGGCGACGTGACCACGATCAACACCGGCACGGTGAATGGTGGTGTCTTCACGGCGAGCGGGATTGCTAGCGGCGGCGGCAACGCGACCCTTGTCAACTTCGGGACCATCAGGGGCGACGTCACGACTATCGCCGGCGCCGGTATTGCGGGAGGCCCGGGCAATGCCACCTTCGCTAATTTCGGCACCATTTACGCGGATTTCCAGGGTGTTGGTCTCGGCGCATGGGACGGAAAGACGACGGGCTACAATGCAGGGCGGATCTACGGCGAAGTCGTTGTTGGGAACGGGAATGGCGGTACTGTAACGTTCAGCAACGCCGGCCTGATCGACGGCACCTACGGTTTGTTTCCAAGCGGAATTGCGCTCGACCTTTCTCGAGGCGATCCGACAACTCCGACGACCCTAAACATCCTGCCGGGCTCACGCATCGTCGGGCTGGTCGTCCTCAGCGGTGATATTACCGATCCTTCCGCGGTCGGCACCAAGGTCAATATTTTCAGTGGTCGCGATATTTCGTCGGTGCTGACTTTTGGAAACGACTGCGGATGTGGTGTCTTTGGCGGTCTCACCGACACCGGCGCGATCGTCAACGTCACCGGCGGCGCGCCTTACGTCATCAACGGCAACACCGTCGCTGTCCTCGATCCCACATCGTTTGCGATGCAGGATCGCAACGTGATCGATGTGACGCGCACGATCACGTCGCTGGTCACGAGCCGTCTCACCAATCCCGCGCCAATCAGCGGCAACGGATCATCGGCGATGGGATTTGCGCCGTCCGGCAATGTTGCGCGCGATATGGCCAACGACGCCTTCTCCGGCATTCCGGCGCTCGCCTATGCAGGCAACGACCGCGTGCTGTTGAGCAATCCAAGTTTCACGGCGGCTGACGGCACCAGCATCTGGGCGCAGGGCTTTGGTGGGCAGCGCATCCAGCAGGCGGATGCGCCGACGTTGCGCTCGGTGAACAATTTCTACGGCGGCGTGCTCGGCGTGGACAAGACGGTTCAGCCAGGCTTGCGGCTCGGTGGCTTCATCGGCGCGGGCAACGTCAAGTCTACAATCGCGCTGAATTCAGGCGACACCACCAGCGACATGGTTTTCGGCGGTGTCTACGGCCGCTACGCAATGGGCCGCGCGTTTCTGGATTTCTCATTGCTCGGCGGTGGCAGCAGCAACGACGTGAAACGCACGATCGCCAACAACCTCGTGCCGGGTGGCTACGAGTATGCGGCAGGCAAGTACAACGGTTGGTTCATCAGCCCGGAGATCGCCTACGGTCTCACGCAATCGCTCGGTTACAACCTGACTCTGACACCGACAGCGCGGGTGCGCTATCTCGCGGCTGGCTTCGGCGGCTACGAGGAAAGCGGATCGAGCACGAACCTCAGCGTCCGCTCGCGCATCTCGCACAATTTCGAAGAGCGTGGCGAGTTCAAGCTGACGCACACCACGAATGCAACGCCCACCGAACAGCTGCAGTTGAGCGGCACCGCCGGTTTGATCGCCTTGCAGCGCGTCGGCGACAGCAACGTCAATACCATTCTTCTCGGGCAGAGCCTTGCGTTCGCAACGCCCGGCAAGGCCAGCATTGTCGGTTTCTATGCCGGTGCCGGCTTCGACTGGCGCAACGCTTCGGGCATCTCGGTGTTCGGTGCGACCGAGTTCACCGCAATGTCCGATTCAAGCCAGACGATTACGGGCAGGGGCGGCGTGAAGGTTGCGTTCTAACCCTCGCTTCAATTCGAACGACAGAACTTTCAACAAGCAATGAAAAAGGCGGTGCATTTGTGTGCACCGCCTTTTTTGAATCGGTTCAAGTCCGCTTAGGGGCAGGGATACCGGTTGCCGTCGTAGTTCAGATACGTGCCCGATCCCGGGTCGTAGGAGCGATAGCGCTGCATGCAGTAGGCTTCGGCATCACCGCCGCCATAACCGGGCGCCACAACGACGGGAGCAGGTGCGGGATAATATGCGGGTCCGCCATAACCGTAACCATAACCATAACCGGGTCCGTAATAGGGGCTGGAGCCCGCAGCGATCGCGCCACCGATCAACGCGCCGGCCGCGAGGCCGATACCGACGCCTGCGCCGGGACCCCAACCGCGGCGATAGCCGTAACCGTATCCGCGCCGGCGCCACTGAACTTCGGTCACGAGCGAATTGTCGCCGCCGACATGTGCAGCCGCCACAGACTGGCTCGGCGCAAGCGGCGCCGCCTGGCTGGATGACATCGCAGCCATCGGAAGCGCCAGCGCCAGAGCTGCGATTGCACATCCATTCCTAAAGGTGATCATCGTCCTCACTCCAAGCCCGCATCGATCACTCTGCATCGGGAGGCCGCGCGGAATACGCGGCTCCATTCAGAGGACAATAATCTTCGTGTGGATTCAGGCGCTTCTGGGGCGGTTCCCGATGCGGAACACGACCCAGAAGCGAGAGTTGATGATCCTGCAACGACTTACGGACAAGCGTAACGATTGCCGTCATAGGCCAGATAGGTGCCGGATGCCGGGTCGTAGGACCTGTAGCGTTGAGCGCAGCTTGCCGCGTCATCGCCGGCAGGGGCGACGGCGTACTGATCGTCGCCTACGTAAGCGTCTGGGGCGTAAGCGTACGAGTCATCGTAGTACGGGTCGCTGTAATAGTACGACGAGCCGAGGGCGCCGAGCGCCAGACCGCCTGCGAAGCCGTAACCGTAACCGCGCCAATGCCGTCCGCGCCAGTGGCCTCTGTTACCGTTCCACTGTCCGCCGCCGCCAAGCTGCGCAACCGGACGTCCAGCGAATGCCTGGCGTCCCGCAAATGCTCCTGCACCTGCGCCGACGATAGCCGAGCGTCCAGCAAAGTTTCCGACGCGCTGTCCGCCGCCGAAACTCGGACGTGCTGCAAAATTGCCGCCACGGAATCCACCGCCGCTAAAGCCACCACGGAATCCACCTCCGCCACCGCCACGAAATGCGCCGCCACCACCTCCGCCGCGGGAGAACCCTCCGCCGCCGCCGGGCCGCGCGTCTGCTGTCACCGACACAAGTGCAGGTGCAATTGCCAGAAGCGCTGCTGCGCCAACAATTTTTAGATTGATCATCGATCGAACTCCGGGTGAATTTGAAAAGGAAACGGACGGCAGAGTGAGACGTTCCGCACTTGTCAAAACTTCAACCCTGATCCTCGCAAACGTCAGCCCAACGCAGCATGAATGGATTGCGACTAAATGGTGTTGGGTTGTTGTTCATAAGACATCGTGATCGCGATGCAAGCGAATGAGACGCCAATTCGGTGTGATGAAATTGTATGTAGATCGAAAGCGCGACCACGCAGCGGAAACCATACGCTTTAGGATGTGCGTTGCGTGACATGCCTTCGTGCGAACAGATTGTTGTCGAGCTTGAAACGTCGCAGATAAATATGTGAGTGATCTGCTCGGCGATGATCACAGCTCAGCGCTAGTGAAGCGATCAAGCGACGCCGAAGATATTTCCGCGACATCCGTGGTCAGTGCGGCCAGAACGTCATCAATCGACGACTTGATCAGCGGTTGAGCAATCCGATCAACACAGCGCATGGGCCCGCGACAGGTTCCTGCATCGCATCAAGTCGCTGTTGACGCTGGACAATTGGACCAGCCGATGGCATCAAACATGTCTTGCGCCGCACGCGCCCCCATTGTCGGATACCCGCTATGAAGCTGTTTTTCCTGCGTTTTTTCACGTGGTGGAGCGGTTCGACGTTCGGCACCCAGCTCTGGACTCGGCGATTTGGCGAACTGGTCGGAACGGACGAGGGCGGCAATCAGTACTACCGCACGCGGGGCGGCAAGATCGACCCGACGCTCGGATTCGAGCGCCGCTGGGTGATCTACAACGGATACGCCGAAGCGACGCGCATTCCGCCTGCATGGCACGGATGGATCCACCACACCGTGGACACGCCGCCCACCGAGATCGACTACAAGCAGCGCGAGTGGGAAAAGCCGCATCGGCCTAACATGACCGGCACGCCCGCTGCCTATCGTCCGTCCGGCTCGACGCTGGCGGCCGGCCGCCGTCCGAAGGCGACCGGCGACTATCAGCCCTGGACGCCCGGACAGTAATGCCGGGGCGATAAGCTCTGCTGCTTCGCCCCAATCGGCGCCAATTGCTCGCCCTTTCCCCGCCGTAATCGGCGTGTTAACCGATGGCTCCGCGCGCGGCCCGATGTCTGTAGAATGGCGCGAGTTCGATTCGGCTGAATCCTCGATTTCGACCGGGGTCAGTTTAAGATCATGACCGTGATCATTCCGACAGGTGTGGAGCAAGATGTTTTCCGAAAACCGCTTCGCACTTTTCGGCAGCGCACTCGTGTAAAGTCGCGCAACATGTTCCGAACCCTCACCACATTTTCTTTCGCGGCAGTGATTGTTGCTTCGGTGACGTCGCTGGCGTCGCCTGTTCACGCGCAGATCGGCAATATCTTTTCCGACCGGCCACGCCCGCCTGCCAATGTCGCGCCGCGCGGCGAGCCGATGCAGGAGCCGGAAGAAGAGGAAGTGCCGGATCTTCCCGCGCAGGGTCGCCTGCTGCCGACGCCAAATCGCCTGCCGCCGGGGCAAGGCGTTCCGCCGCCGGGCTCCATTCAGACACAGCCGCTTCCGGCCCCGCCGGGGACAGCAACCGCGCCCGGTCAGCCGGCCGTGCCGGGACAAGGCACGCCAAACGTCGCCGCACAGCCGCCTGGTCCCAATCCCTTGCCTGGTTTGCCTCCCGGTCAGAAACAGCCGCGCGGCGCGCCGCCGACACCCGCGACCTTGCAGCCGGGCGACGAGGTGGTGACCGAGCCGCCGGCGCAGAAAATCGTCAACAAGCAGGCGGTGTTTGCGGGCCTCGACAAGATCACCGGCCGCATCATCAAGTTTGAAGCCGATATGGGCGAGACCGTTCAGTTCGGTGCGCTGCGCGTCAAACCGCAGGCGTGCTACACGCGACCGTCGACGGAATCCGCCAATACCGACGCTTTCGTTGAGGTCGATGAAATCACCTTGCAGGGCGAAGTGAAGCGGATCTTCTCAGGCTGGATGTTCGCTGCCAGCCCGGGTCTGCATGGCGTCGAGCATCCGATCTACGATATCTGGCTGACCGACTGTAAGGGTCCGGCTGCAACGATCGCTCAACAAGAAGCGCCGAAGCCTGCAGCGCCGCCGCCTCAGGCTCAACCCACGCAGCAGAAGCGCCTGCCGCCAAAGCAGCCGGCTGCGCCGCGACCAGCTCCGCCGCCGCCAAATCCGTTTCCGCCGTTCCAGCGATAAGAGGCGAAGCTAGGTTTGCCTCAGGTGCGCGAGCGCTTCTGCGCCCGTGACGGGACGGTTCATGGGAAGCGCGAAGAAATCGGCATGTCCCGTGATGGCATCATCGAGCAGGGCACGATAGCGCCGCCGCGGAATCTCAACTGCACCGAAGGTGCGCAGGTGATCCGTTACGAACTGCGTGTCGAGCAGCACAAAGCCGCCGGCGATCAGGCGGGCCACGAGATGGACCAGCGCCACCTTCGAAGCGTCGCGCGCGGTATGGAACATGCTCTCGCCGAAGAACGCGCGTCCAAGACTAACGCCGTAGAGTCCGCCCACCAGTTCGTCGCCGAGCCAGGCTTCGACGCTGTGGCAATGACCGATCTCGTGCAGCGACGTGTAGAGATCGCGGATGCGGCCGTTGATCCATGTATCGTCACGCCCCGGCTGCGGTGCGGCGCATCCGGCGACAGTGCGTTTGAATGCCGTGTTGACGGTGACACGGAAGGTCTCTGCTCGAACGGTGCGTGCGAGACGTGACGCGACACGGAAGCCATCGAGCGGGATGATGCCGCGCTGTTCGGGTTCGACCCAGAAAATGGTCGGGTCGTCTGCGCTTTCCGACATCGGAAAGATGCCGCAGGCATAGGCGCGCAGCAGAACACTGGGCGTGATTTCAGAGGATGCGGCGTCGCGCGAACTCATGCGCAACTATAGCAGGATGGGCGGCAGTCCGCGATGGTCAAGCCGGGCCAGCGGTATGCTCAGGCCGTCTTGGTATCGCCGGCCGCAAGATAATGTTCGAGCCAGTGAATATGGTAGTCGCCATCGATGATGCTGGGCTCGCGGACGAGTCCGCGGAACAGGGGCAGCGTGGTTTCGACACCGTCCACCACCATCTCGTCCAGCGCGCGCCGCAGCCGCATCAGGCACTCGCCACGGGTCTTGCCATGGACGATGAGCTTGCCGACCAGCGAGTCGTAATAGGGCGGGATGACGTAGCCCTGATACACGGCTGAATCGATCCGCACGCCAAGGCCGCCTGGCGGATGATACTGCATAATCTTGCCGGGCGAGGGCCGGAAGGAGACCGGGTTTTCCGCGTTGACGCGGCACTCGATCGCATGGCCATTGATGACGATCTCGTCCTGCCTGCACGGCAGTTCGCCGCCGGCGGCTACGCGAATTTGTTCGATCACAAGGTCGATGCCGGTGATCATTTCCGTCACGGGGTGTTCGACCTGGATGCGCGTGTTCATTTCGATGAAATAGAACTCGCCGTCTTCGTAAAGGAATTCAATGGTGCCGACGCCGAGATACTGCATCTCGCGCATGGCCTTGGCACAGGTCTCGCCGATCTTCGCCCGCGCGGCAGCGTTCAGGATCGGTGAGGGGCCTTCTTCCCAAACCTTCTGGTGTCGGCGTTGCAACGAGCAGTCGCGCTCGCCGAGATGGATTGCGCCGCCGCGTCCGTCGCCGAGAATCTGGATTTCGATATGGCGCGGCTTGGTAAGATATTTTTCCAGATAGACCGAGCCGTCGCCGAACGCGGACTTGGCTTCGTTGCTTGCGGTGGATAGCGCCAGCATCAGGTCGGCTTCGGTCTGGGCCACCTTCATGCCGCGTCCGCCGCCGCCGGCGGCCGCCTTCACCAGAACCGGGAAACCGATCTTCTTGGCGATGGCCATGGCGTCGTCGCCAGGACCGACGCCGCCGTCGGAACCGGGCACGACAGGAATGCCGAGACGCTGCGCCGTCTTCTTGGCTTCGATCTTGTCGCCCATCAGGCGGATATGCTCGGCCTTCGGGCCGATGAAGTGCAGATTGTGATCAGCGAGAATTTCGGCGAAGCGCGCATTCTCGGACAGGAAGCCGTAGCCGGGATGAACCGCATCCGCGCCCGTGATCTCGCATGCAGCGAGCAGCGCCGGCACGTTGAGATAGCTGTCTTTCGCAGGCGGCGGCCCGATGCAGACGCTTTCGTCGGCGAGGCGGACATGCATCGCGTTGGCATCGGCGGTCGAATGCACCGCGACGGTCGCGATACCGAGCTCCTTGCACGCGCGCAGTACGCGCAATGCAATCTCGCCGCGATTGGCAATCAGGATCTTGTCGAACATCGCAGCGCCTGACGGTGGGAACGGATTATTCAATGATGACGAGCGCTTCGCCGAATTCGACGGGCTGGCCGTCTTCGACGAGGATTTGCGTGACCGTGCCTGCGCGCGTCGATGGGATCTGGTTCATCGTCTTCATCGCTTCGATGATGATGAGCGTGTCGCCGACCTTCACCTTGCTGCCGACGTCGATGAACGGTTTCGCGCCGGGCTCGGACGCGCGATAGGCCGTGCCGACCATCGGCGAGGGGACCGCGCCGGGATGTTTTGAGATATCGACAGGGGCGGCTGCAACGGCTGGCGCCGCCGCAGGAGCAGCCGCTGGCGCGGGCTGGTAGGAGACCGGCGCTGCCGCCGCGATGCTGATGTTGCGCGCAACCCGCAGGCGCAATCCGGCGCGCTCGATCTCGATTTCGGTGAGATTGGTTTCGTCGAGCAGCATCGCCAGCTCGCGGATGAGCTCGCGCTCATCGGCCGGCTTTCCTTTGGGGGTAGATGGTTCTTTCGGCGAAGAGGCCATGTGAATTCCGAAGCTTTCTTAACTGACAAACAGGCGATCAGGCTTTCGCCTTGGCGCCGATCTTGGCGGCGAGGCCGCTGATCGCGAGGCGATAACCGTCGATTCCGAAGCCGCACAGGGTCGCCACTGCGGCCGATGCGACGAACGAATGGTGACGGAAGCTCTCACGCGCGAAGATATTGGAGACGTGAACTTCCACAGTGGGGATTTTGACCGCGATCAGCGCGTCATGGAGCGCGATCGAGGTATGCGAATAGCCGCCGGCGTTGATGATGATGCCGGCGGCCTTCTTGGCACCGGCCTCATGAACGAAGTCGATCAGCTCGCCTTCGCGGTTCGACTGGCGGCAATCAGCAGTCAGGCCGTAGCGGGTGGCGCTGTCCTGGCAGAGCTTTTCCACGTCGGCGAGGGTGTGATGGCCATAGGTTTCCGGCTCGCGGGTGCCGAGCAGATTGAGGTTCGGCCCGTTGAGCACGTAGATCGTCTTTGCCATCCGAAAACCAAATCCAGCAATGTCGGCGAAATGATGCGGCGCGCGCGGCTTCGGGCGGTTTATAGGCAACATGAGGCCGGGAGGGAAGCCTGAACGGCCACGCCATCCCCCGCCAAATGGTTCAGAAATCACCCGAAAAGCCCGGTGGAAGGCCCGGAAATCGCTGGTTAACCAATCTTAAGGAATGTTAATGGCTTGGCGTCGGCCAGCCCGTCAAACCGGGCCGGCCGCTCGTTTCGCTCGGCTCAGCAGGCTGCCTTGCCGCAGCGGGCCTCGGAGATCTTCTTCGACAGGCCCTCGACGCCCAACGCGCCGACCACGACATCCCCGCCGATCACGTAGCTTGGCGTACCGTTGAGGCCCATGTCCTCGGCGAGCTTGAAATTCTCGTTGAGGGTCGCGCTGACTTCCGGGCTCGCCATGTCCTTTTCGAGCTTGGCCATGTCGAGGCCGGCGTCCTTGGCGGCCGCCATCGCGCGTGCCTTGTCGGCCTGACCGCGGCTGTTCAACAGCTTCTGGTGGAAGTCGAGATACTTCTTGCCGGTTGGATCCTGCATGCGGACAGCGACCGCGACCTGTGCGGCCTCGACCGAACCCGGTCCGAGCACCGGGAACTCCTTCAGCACGACACGCAGCTTGGGATCGGCCTTCATCAGTTCGAGCATGTCGCCCATGGCGCGTTTGCAGTAGCCGCAATTGTAATCGAAGAACTCGACGAAATTGACGTCGCCGCTGCGATTGCCGACGACTACGCCGCGCGGCGAATTGAAGATCACCTCGGCATTTCGCTTGACGGCGGCTCGATGCTTTTCAACCTCGGCCGCAGTCTGGCGCTTTTGGAGCTCGGCGGACATTTCCTCCAGCACTTCGGGGTTCGCGACGAGGTAGTCCTTGATGATTTTCTGGATCTCGCTGCGCTGGCTGTCGGTGAATGTCTGGGCATGCGAGACGACGGGCAGGCCCAGCACGAGTGCGAAGGCGTAGGGGGCAAGAGAGCGAAGCGACGGCATAGGAGTTCCTTCGAGACTGTGTGGGACCGGGCGCAAGACCGGAGTTCAATTCTTTATCGGCTTCGTATTAACGATGTCGTCGGCCTTGACCCATCCGGGGGTGCCGATAGCGAACCGCGTCTTTGCGCGCGAGGCGAGGTCTCGCGCCGTCTTCTGGTCTCCGCGTAAAAAGGCTGCCTGGGCGGAGGCGAGATCGGCTTCCGCGTAATCACCCTTGCGGCCATAGGCCATCGCGAGTTGGGAATATCCGAGCGCCGCTTCCGGTTCCCGCGACAGGGCTGCGCGCAGAATCTTGATGGCCTCCTCAGCGTAGGCCTTATTCTCCGACGCTACATAGGCCTGGCCAAGTAACATCTCGATGAGCGGTGCACTGCCGGACAATTGCACGGCTTTGCGGAGCGGCACGATGGCTTCAACGGGTTTGCCGCCCTCCAGCAGCGCCTGACCCTTTAACTCATAGAAATATGGGTTGTTCGGCTGGACGCTGATCAGAGCGTCGATCTGTGACAGGGCGTTGCGCAGGTCGCCGTGGCGATAAGCGGCGATAGCGCGGGCGTAACGTGCGGGCAGGCTGGTGTTCGATGCCGGATAACGGCGATAGACGGTGTCCGCACGCTCCATGAAGCCGGACACCTTGGCGCGCATCATATCGTGGCGAAGCTGCAATGCGGCGTCGTCTTTCTTGTCCCAATAGGGACTTGATCGCGCCAGTTCCTCAAGCGCCCTGACGCGCTCTGCAGGCATCGGATGGGATTGGTTATACGGATCGGCACCGGCTGACGCGTAGAGCGACTGCTCCGAAAAGCGCTTGAACGTTTCGTACATGCCCTTGGCTGACTGACCGGTGGCGTTGAGGAACTTCACGCCGGCCTTGTCGGCGTTTTCTTCCTGCTGTCTCTGGTAGGAGAGCATGGTGCGCATGATGGCCGCCTGCGGTGCTGCGATTGCCGCAGCACCTGCGTTTCCTGTGCCTGATCTTCCGCCCGCGACCGCAGCTCCGATACCGAGCAGCATGGCGATGATCATCTGGGTTTGCGCACGGGCAACCTGTTCGCGCAGCTTCGAAAGATGCCCGCCTGCAAGATGGCCTGTTTCGTGGGCCAGCACGCCGATGATCTGGTTGGGCGTGTCGGACTCGCGCAATGCGCCATAGTTCACGAAAATGCGGCGACCATCGGCGACGAATGCGTTGAACGTTGGATCGTTGATGATGACGACCTGGATGTTCTGTTTCTCGAGACCTGCTGCGCGCAGGATCGGACGCGTGTAATCGCGCAAGAGCTGCTCGGTCTCGGCATCCCGCAATAGTGGTGGTCCCTTGTCGCCTTGCTGGGCATGCGCCGGCCACGGCGCGACAAGGAGCGCCGCAGCAGTGACGATCGCGGTCGCGCGCCGTCCGAACGATTGACCGGAATGCGGAGCTGACGCGCGCGCGCGGAGGTACCGCATGCTGACGCGCGGGGAGGACAATTCGGCCGGCGCGGTCAAGGGGACATTTGTCATGGCTTGGTCAGCGGCATCGGGCAGTTTGCGAGCTTGGCAATGGAGCGGCGACATGTAGGGTGCTAAAATCACGATCTAACAAGCCGCCGAATGCGGCAGGACAACGGCGCGGCGTTGCATGGTTCCTTCGCATGCCGCCGCCTCCGGGGAATAGCAGATTTCATGCTCGATGTGACACTCAGAGACAAGGCAAAAGGCCTTTTGACACCCTCGGCTCGCGGCAATGTTCCGCCGTTCATGGTGATGGACGTGATGGCGGCGGCCGCCAAAATCGAGGCCGCGGGCGGTCATGTGATTCACATGGAGGTCGGACAGCCGGCTGCGCCTGCGCCGCAAACGGCGATCGCGGCGGCCCGCGCGGCGCTGGATGTCGGGAAAATCGATTACACGGCCGCTATCGGGATTCCGTCGCTGCGCAAGCGGATCGCACAGCATTACCGCGAAACCTACGCACAGGAGGTCGATCCTGCGCGCATCGTGGTGACCACCGGTTCCTCCGGCGCATTTGTGCTGGCATTTCTGTCGGCATTCGAGCCGGGCGACAGGGTCGCAATCACGTCTCCGGGGTATCCACCCTATCGTCACATTCTGCATGCGCTTGGCTGCGAACCCGTCTTGATCGAAACCACCAGCGCCACGCGGCATGCTCTTACCGGAGAAATGCTGCTGGAAGCGCATCGCAAGACGCCGCTGAAGGGCGTGCTGGTAGCCAGCCCCGCCAATCCGACCGGCACCATGATGACGCGCGAGGCGATGGCTGATCTGATCGCGGCGGCGGACAGCGCCGGCATCAGGTTTATCTCCGATGAGATTTATCACGGTCTCGACTACGCATTTCCGGCGGTGACTGCGGCGGAGCTTTCGCCCAATGCGATCATCATCAATTCGTTCTCCAAGTACTTCTGCATGACAGGCTGGCGCGTCGGCTGGATCGTCGTGCCCGAAGGACTGGTGCGTTCGGTCGAAACGCTGCAGCAAAATCTCTCGATTTCCGTGCCGACGCTGTCGCAGATCGCGGCCGAAGCCGCGTTCGACGGTCGCGCGGAAATGGACGTCATCAAGCACGGCTATGAGGAGAACCGGCGAATCCTGATCGAGGGATTGCCGAAAGGCGGATTAACGGAATTCCTGCCGGTGGATGGTGCGTTTTATCTGTACGCCGATGTCTCGAAGTTTAATTCCGACAGCTTCGAGTTCGCCAAGACGATGCTGCAGCAGGCGCATGTCGCGGCGACACCGGGGGTGGACTTCGATCCGTTCCACGGAAAGTCCTTTGTGCGCTTTTCCTACTCACGTTCGACGCAGGAAATCACCGAAGCAGTTGCGCGCATCACACGTTGGCTTGGAAACGGCTGATTGCGCTGTTGATGCAAATGGACGCGGCATAAAAAACGCCCGCTGAGAAGCGGGCGTTTTTATTTCGGCAGTTGTTCGGATGTTACTCGCCGCGGCGCGACCACCAGCCGGCGCGGCGGGGTTGGGTCGACTCGGGGGCTGATTCAGGTTCCGGCGGGGCCGACTCGCTCGACGACACCGGCGCCTGAACCGGAGCGGGTGCTGGTTCCTGCTTCGGGGAATCCCCGAAGAAGAAGCTCACCTTCTCGCGAACAGTCGAACGTTTGCGCGGAGCAGACTCCACTGCATCCTCGGGCGTCGAGATGTGATGCGACACCGGTTCCGGCGGAGCGACATAAGCGGGGCGCTCCTCGCGAACCGGCTCTGCCGGTGCCGACAGATCGGCCACCGCTTCGGCGGATTCGGACTCGGGCACCGGTCCGAGGTCGTCGGCAATGGTCGAGACGATTCCTTCGCCCGGCTGACCGCCTTCGGTTGTGCCGAGATCGTTGCTGCCACCACGCCGGCGGCGTCCGCCACGGCGGCCACGGCGGCGCGGACGGCGTTCGCCACCCGGACCTTGTTCAGCGCGGACCTCGCCGTTCTGTTCCTCGGACTCGTCGTCGCCTTCGTCACTGTCGTTGGCCTCACCGGAGGCGTCATCCTGCGGCGCAATGCCGGGAGCTTCGCCACGATCGGCTGCCTGTGCGCCATCGCGCGCTTCTCCACCACGGCCACGTCTACGCCGACGGCGCTTGCGGCGCGGACCTTCTTCGCCTTCGGCAACAGGAGCAGCTTCGGCAGAAGTCACCTCGGCGTTATCCTCGTCGTCGCCTTCGAACTCGGCCTCCGCTTCGAATGCTTCGTCGTCCTCGTACTCATAGGTATCTTCTACGGCAGCAGGGAACGCCGCGACCTGGGCCGCGAGAATTGCCTTGGCGGCTTCCAACGTGTGCACGGCTTCGCCGCGATCGATGACGAAGGATTGCTGGCCGCTGATGGTTGCGTCGGCGATGACGGCGAGCGTCACCTTGAAGCTGTTTTCGAGATCGCGCAGATGGGCGCGCTTGTGGTTCAGCACATAGAGCGCAACGTCGGTGCGCGTGCGCACCGTGAGATTGTGGGTTGGGCCCTTCATCAGATTTTCTTCCAGGCCGCGCAGCAATTGCAGCGCGACGGACGAAACCGAGCGGACGTGGCCGGAACCGCCGCAATGCGGGCAGGGCTCAGTGGAGCTTTCCAGCACGCTGGCGCGGATGCGCTGGCGCGACATTTCGAGCAGGCCGAAGTGCGAGATGCGGCCGACCTGGATGCGGGCACGGTCCTGCCGCAGGCAGTCGCTGAGCTTGCGCTCGACCGAGCGATTGTTGCGCTTCTCGTCCATGTCGATGAAGTCGATCACGATGAGACCCGCAAGATCGCGCAGTCTCAATTGTCGCGCGACTTCCTCGGCGGCTTCTAGGTTGGTCTTGAGTGCGGTGTCCTCGATGTGGTGCTCACGCGTGGAGCGGCCCGAGTTGACGTCGATGGATACCAGCGCTTCGGTCTGGTTGATAACGATGTATCCGCCGGATCGCAGCGTCACCGTCGGCGAGAACATCGCGTCGAGCTGGCTCTCCACACCCATGCGCGAGAACAGCGGCTGACCGTCACGATACTGCTTCACCGACCGGACATTGGTCGGCATCAGCATCTTCATGAAATCGCGAGCTTCTGTGTAGCCGGACTCGCCGGCGACGAGGACTTCGTCGATTTCCTTGTTGTAGAGGTCGCGCAGCGAACGCTTGATCAGCGAGCCCTCCTCATAGACGAGGGTGGGGGCCTGCGATTTCAGCGTGGTGTCGCGAACGGTTTCCCACATCCGGATCAGGTATTCGAAGTCGCGCTTGATTTCGGGCTTGGTGCGCGAGGCTCCAGCCGTGCGCAGGATGATCCCCATGCCTTCCGGCACGTCGAGATCCTGCACCACATCCTTCAGGCGATTGCGATCCTGTGCCGAGGTGATCTTGCGGCTGATGCCACCGCCGCGCGCGGTGTTGGGCATCAGCACGGCATAGCGGCCGGCGAGCGAGAGATAGGTCGTCAGCGCGGCGCCCTTGTTGCCGCGCTCTTCCTTCACGACCTGAACCAGCATCACCTGGCGACGCTTGATGACTTCCTGAATCTTGTACTGACGGCGCGGACGGAAGGCGCGCTCCGGCACTTCCTCCAGCACGTCGTCGCCGCCGACCGACTCGACGACTTCTTCTTCCGCATCGTCGTCGCCGTCTTCGTCGTCCTCGCCATCCGCATCGTCGGCGTGGCGCTCGTCTTGATGGTCGTCGTGCTGCGGAGCCGCGCTGACCTCATGAGCGTCTTCGTGCTCGTGATGTTCGTGCTCGGCGTCGTGCGCATGGTCATCGTGCGTGTGATCGTGAGCAGCTTCCGTTGCTTGTTGTTCTGTGGTTGCAACGGGTTGTTCCGCAACGTGCGAATGTTCGGCGTGGGTGTGCTCGCCGTGATCGTGGCCTTCATGGCTGTGTTCATCATGACCGTGTTCGTCGTGATGATGCGCATCAGCATGCTGGTGATCGTGGTCACCGTGGGCGTCGTCGTGCGGATGATCTGGTGCGTGATCGCCGATCTGCGCAGCATCTGCTGATGGTTGCGCATCGGCCTCCGGGCTTGCGCCCTCGACGATCTCGCTCTGAACGCGCTCGCCGCGGCCGTGCCGCCGTGAACTGCGATGACGGGAGCGGCGGCGGCTGGAACGGTTTTCCGATTCTTCCTCGGCCTCGCGATGCGCGCGCTCGTCGGCCTCGATCAGTGCCTGACGATCGGCGACGGGGATCTGATAGTAGTCGGGATGGATTTCGCTGAAGGCCAGAAAGCCGTGGCGATTGCCGCCGTACTCAATGAAGGCGGCCTGCAGAGACGGCTCGACCCGCGTGACTTTCGCGAGGTAGATGTTGCCGCGCAGTTGCTTGCGCTGGGCAGACTCGAAATCAAATTCCTCGACGCGATTTCCGCGCACCACAACCACCCGGGTCTCTTCCGGATGGGTGGCATCGATCAGCATTTTGTTGGGCATTTTTAAACTCTTGACGGCGAACGGGACGCTCGGCGGCCAGCGCATGGCGCTTGGCCGGGTCACGTAACGGTCCACCTGATTCGGGGGTGAGGGGAAGGCCGAAACGCCGCCCGAGGCACCGTGCCGATCGCAACGTCAGCGAAACGCGACGCGGAAAAGATTCGCGTCGTATCGCTGCTGACATTGATGGGATTTTGTTACTGATCCCGTTCGGCTTTGGAGTCTGGCGCATCAAGCGTCGGCCCGTCTAATTCAATGTGGCGGCAGAGGTACCGCCGTATCCTGCCGCTGACATGCAGCGGGTGGTCGCTTCCGGTGCCAACGCGGCGCGAGTGGCGCGCGGTGGCTCTCGATGGTCCGCAGCCTTTCGGCGGCGTTCGCCGGTCATGAAGGTAGCCGCTCGGGCTGGTTACCGCCGCTCCGCTTCAGCCGCGCGCTGCGCTGGCCGTGGAGGGTCGGAAGGTACACTAGAACCTCAAGATAGTGATTTGAGGAACTGGCGCTGCACCGGGAAGCTGAACGCGACACAACCGCAAGTTTAAACCGTCAGCATCTCCTACATACGTCGAATGGTCCCTTCTGGCAAGGGAAGCGTCACAGCAGTGCAACACAACGGGGTAATCGTATTGCGTGCGGTAAGCGCCCGTTAACTGTGCGGTTCTATTGCGTTAAGAGGACTGCCTGGAGGCGCGGATTCGTTGACGAGCCGCTTGAATCACCACGTTCTGTCGGCATTCGCGCAGGTGTGCGCCGCAGCATTTTTGTGCCTGATCACTCCCGCGGCAATAGCTGTGGAATCTCAATCACCGCAGCCAGCGGTTGCGGTCAGCTTCCCAATCGCCTCCGACGTGCGCGTGGCGGGTGACGAGAGGCAAACGCGGTTCATTTTGGATCTCGACCGCAAGATTGATGCCCGGGCGTTTGTGCTTGGCGACCCCTATCGCGTTGTCGTGGATATTCCGCAGGTAACCTTCAACCTTCCTGCAGGAACGGGAACGACTGGGCGCGGACTGATCCGTGCTTTCCGGTATGGTCTTGTGATGCCCGGTGGGTCGCGCGTGGTTTTCGACCTGACCGGTCCCGCCAGGATAGAAAAATCCTATGTGCTCGACGCCGCGAACGGGCAGCCGCCACGGCTCGTGGTCGAGCTTGCCGCTGTGGAGCGTTCGGCGTTCAAGCCGTCGCATCCGGGAGACGAGCGACCTCAGCTGCGTCCGGCGATCGTCGCCGATGCCAGCGGAACCGCAATTGAAACGACCGGGACCGCAAGATCCGCCAAGGCTGCTGATCCTCGACCCGTGGTCGTGATCGACCCCGGTCACGGCGGCGTGGACAACGGAACCCAGGCCGCATCCGGCGAAAGCGAGAAGTCGCTGGTGCTGGATTTCGCCAAGGCGCTGCGGGACAGGATCGAGAAGGGCGGCAAATTTCGTGTGGTGATGACGCGTGACGACGACACGTTCATCCCGCTCGGCGATCGTGTGAAGATCGCACGCGCCAACATGGCTTCGCTATTCGTTTCAATTCATGCCGACGCGCTGCCCAAGCGCGAAGGCGATGCACAGGGCGCGACTGTCTACACGCTCTCGGACAAGGCGTCCGACGCCGAGGCCGAGAAGCTCGCGGAAGCTGAAAACAAGGCCGACGCCATTGCCGGCGTCAATCTGACTGAAGAGCCGGCGGAGGTGGCCGATATTCTGATTGAGCTAACTCAGCGCGAGACCCGAACGTTTTCAAACCGCTTTGCACGGACTCTCGTAAACGAGATGAAGAGCGTCGCCCGCATGCACAAGCACCCGCTGAAGTCGGCGGGCTTTAAGGTTCTCAAAGCGCACGATGTTCCCTCGGTGCTGGTCGAACTCGGCTATGTCTCCAATAAGGACGACCTCCAGCATCTGGTCTCCGAGAGCTGGCGGTCGCGCACGGTCGGTTCCGTTGCCCAGGCGATAGATGCATTTCTCGGCAAACGCGTGGTTTCCGCAGGCCCTCCGAATTGAGCACCTACGGATTGAATTCGCAGGGCAATCGCCGCTGAAGCCCTAGTTTGGCCACAGCGGCGGCTCTATAGAAATTTGGGTTGGGGCGGGATCAGAATCGATCCATTCCACAGTGGCGAATGGTATAGGTCGGTTCGGAGGCCCGGGATGTGTGCTCCGGGCGATCGCGCCAGACGCTTAGGACGGATACTGACGATGCGCTTGCTGTTGCGGTTCATGGGCTTTCTGTTTGCGGCGGGAACGATCGTATTCCTCGTCGGCGTCGCTGCGGTTGCTGGCCTGATCTGGCACTACTCGAAGGATTTGCCGGATTACTCGCAGCTTCAGGATTACGAACCTGCTGTGATGACGCGCGTTCATGCGTCCGATGGCTCGCTTCTGGCCGAGTACTCCAAGGAGCGGCGGCTGTATCTGCCGATTCAAGCGATCCCGAAGCAGGTGATCAATGCCTTCCTCGCGGCGGAGGACAAGAACTTCTACGAGCACGGTGGCATCGACTTCACCGGCATGGCCCGCGCTGCGGTTCTCTATGCGCAGAACTACGGCTCGAATCGCCGTCCGCAGGGTGCGTCCACCATCACTCAGCAGGTCGCGAAGAACTTCCTTCTGACTAACGAAGTGTCGTTCAACCGCAAGATCAAGGAAGCCTTGCTGGCGATGCGTATCGAGCGCACCTACACCAAGGACAAGATCCTCGAGCTGTATCTCAACGAAATCTATCTCGGCCTGAGTGCTTACGGCATTGCGGCAGCGTCACTGGTTTACTTCGACAAGTCGGTGAACGAACTGACCATCGCTGAAGCCGCCTATCTCGCGGCGCTGCCGAAGGCGCCGTCGAGCTTGCATCCGGTCCGTAACCGCGATCGCGCCATCGAGCGCCGCAACTACGTGATCGACCGTTTGGCCGAGAACGGCTGGATCAAGCAGGCCGATGCCGTCGCAGCCCGCAAGGAGCCGATGATTACCACCAGCCGCTCGAATTCCGGGCACATTTTTGCGGGCGAGTATTTCGCGGAAGAAGTGCGCCGCGACGTGTTCGAGCGCTATGGCGAAAAGAAGTTGTACGAGGGCGGGTTGTCCGTCCGCACCACACTCGATCCCAAGCTTCAGATAATGGCTCGCAAGTCCATGGTCACGGGCCTCGTGAATTTCGACGAAGCGCAGGGCTGGCGCGGCGCTCCGAACAAGATCGACGTCTCGGGCGATTGGGGTGTGAAGCTCGCAGAGATCAAGGCGCTCTCCGACATTGCACCTTGGCGCATGGCGGTGGTTCTTGAGACCAGCGATCAATCGGCCAGGATTGGCTTTCAGCCCGGCCGTGAACTTGGCGGCGCTGTTCTCAAAACACGCGACACGGGCCTGATTTCGCTCGATGGTGTGCGATGGGCAAAGGCTGCGTCCGGTCCGACTCGATTCAAGACGCCGACGGCCGTCAATCAGGTGCTTGCGCCGGGTGATGTCGTTTATGTCGATCCTTTATTGAACAAGGACGGTAGCAAGGTCGACGGACAATTCCGCTTGCGGCAGGTGCCGGAAGTCTCCGGCGCCATGGTCGCGATGGACCCGTGGACCGGCCGCGTTGTGGCGATGGTCGGCGGATTCTCGTTCGACCAGAGCCAGTTCAACCGCGCGACGCAGGCCTATCGGCAACCCGGCTCGTCCTTCAAGCCGATCGTCTATTCGACCGCGATGGACAACGGCTACACGCCTTCGACCGTTGTCGTGGACGCGCCGATCGAAATCGATCAGGGGCAGGGCGCTGGTGTCTGGCGTCCGGAAAACTATTCCACCGGCAAATATTACGGACCGACAACACTGCGTAATGCGCTGATTCGCTCGCTGAACACTGTTACGGTTCGCCTCGCGCAAGATGTCGGCATGCCGTTGATCGGCGAATACGCCAAGCGTTTCGGCGTTTATGACGAATTGCCGAATTACCTGTCCTACGCGCTCGGCGCGGGTGAAACCACCGTGATGCGGATGGTCACCGCCTATTCGATGTTCGCCAACGGTGGCAAGCGTGTGAAGCCGACGCTGATTGATCGTATCCAGGACCGCTACGGCCACACGATCTTCAAGCACGATCAGCGGGAGTGCCGCGGTTGCGATGCCGGCGAAGGATGGAAAAACCAGCCGGAGCCGTCGCTGGTCGATCGCCGTGAGCAGGTATTGGATTCCATGACAGCGTATCAGATTACGTCGATGATGGAGGGTGTGGTGCAAAGCGGCACCGCGACCGTCGTGCGCGAAGTCGGCAAGCCGGTCGCGGGCAAGACGGGAACGACCAACGACGAGAAGGATGCGTGGTTCATCGGTTTCTCGCCGGATCTCGTGGTCGGCATCTACATTGGTTATGACAAGCCGCGGAATCTCGGCAGGGGCGGCACCGGTGGTCATCTCGCCGCGCCGGTCGCCAAGGACTTCCTCAAGCTTGCGCTCGCCGACAAGCCCGCCGTGCCGTTCCGTGTCCCGGCCGGCATCAAGCTGATCCGCGTCGATGCGAAGTCCGGCATGCGAGCAGGCCCGGGCGACAGCGGCCGGACCATCCTCGAAGCCTTCAAGCCAGGCACCGCGCCACCCGACAACTACGCCGTTATTGGCGTTGCGGATGCCGAGGGGCGTTCACTTAGCGTTTCGCCGGATGCGGATCGGGCCATCATTCGGTCGGGCACGGGCGGGCTGTACTAGAGCGATTGCACTGGCCGCCCTCAGCCGTTACATCCCTCACATCATTTGAATCGCGGCTTTCGCCGTAAGCTGGAATTGTCATGCGTCCTGAAATTGAACGCCTTGTCGAAGAGATCAAGCAGTCTGCCGGGCTGCTGAGGAGGCATCTTTGACGTCGATGCTGCCACGGCGCGTCTCGCCGAACTGAACGCTCTCGCTGAAGACCCCAATCTCTGGAACGATCCGCAGAAAGCCCAGAAGCTGATGCAGGAGCGGACCTCGCTTGAGAGTCAGCTCACCGGTATCGGCAAGATCGAGCGCGAGCTCGAAGACCAGATAGGCATGATCGAACTCGGCGAGTCCGAGAAGGACGAGGGTGTTGTCGTCGAGGCAGAGAACGCGCTGAAGGCCCTGAAAAAGGACGTCGCTCGGCAGGAGCTTGAGGCGTTGCTGTCTGGCGAGGCTGATAAGTTCAACACCTATCTCGAAGTCCATGCTGGTGCTGGCGGCACAGAGAGCCAGGATTGGGCATCGATGCTGCTGCGCATGTATACGCGCTGGGCGGAGAAACATGGCTTCAAGGTCGAGTACCTCGAAGAGACCGAGGGCGAAGAAGCCGGCATCAAGTCAGCGACCATCCAGATCAGCGGCCACAATGCTTATGGCTGGCTGAAGACGGAGGCGGGCGTGCACAGGCTGGTGCGCATATCGCCGTTCGATTCCAACGCGCGGCGGCACACATCGTTTTCGAGTGTCGCGATTTTTCCAGTGGTTGATAATTCGATCAAGATCGACATCGCAGAGTCCGATGTACGGACCGACACCATGCGTTCGGGCGGTGCTGGCGGCCAGCACGTCAACAAGACAGAATCCGCGGTGCGCCTCACCCATATCCCGACCGGTGTCGCCGTGGTCTGCCAGGCAGGACGTTCCCAGCATAAGAACAGGGCGCAAGCCTGGGACATGCTGCGCGCGCGTCTTTACGAGATTGAATTGAAGAGGCGTGAAGAAAAAGCTGCTGCCGATCAGGCCGCCAAGACCGACATCGGCTGGGGTCATCAGATCAGATCGTATGTGTTGCAGCCCTATCAGATGGTGAAGGATCTGCGCACCGGTGTTCAGACCTCCGACACGCAAGGCGTGCTCGACGGCGATCTGGATGAGTTCATGGCGGCGACGCTTGCGCAGAAGGCGTTTGGTACTTCGCCTGGAGCAGTCGAGGACGTCGACTAGAGTCATCGATTTGTCGCGTTTTCTTCACGGTGCCCACTTCGCTTGAAAACGCTCCAGACGCGGAACGGGGTTGTCGGTAAGCGGGTGGTTTTGCGCCGTGCGGCCGCGTATGCAATTGCGCCATGACACAGGTGCGGGCCGAAACCTCTCCGGTTGAGTTGCAGATCGATGCGCGTGACTGGTCACGGTTGGTCGTGCTGTCGGTCCTCTGGGGCGGCACGTTCTTTTTTACCGGCGTGGCGCTGAAGGAATTGCCGCCGCTGACGCTGGTCTTTCTGCGGCTGTCGATCGCGGCGCTCATTCTCCTGCCGCTGCTTTGGGTCAACGGAATCAGATTTCCGGCTGGCGTCGCCGGTTGGTGGCCTTATGCCATCATGGCTTTCATCAACAACGTGATTCCGTTTTCGCTGCTCGTGATGGCACAGACCTATATCCCGAGCGGTATGGCCTCTGTTCTAAATGCAACCACGCCGGTTTTTACTGTCCTGGTCGCAGCTGCTTTCGGCGAAGAGAAGCTGATCCTCCGCCGCGTCGCAGGCGTATTGCTTGGTTTGCTCGGCGTTGCTGTTTTGAAGGGATACGATTTCGACATCACGTCGCGGCAGAGCATCGGCATTGCGCTCTGCCTTGGGGCGACACTCAGTTTTGGATTTTCGGCGCTATGGGCGACACGGAAGCTGGCCGGCTCTCCGCCGATCGGGACGGCGACGTTTCAACTGATCTCCGCGAGCCTGATGATGCTTGTGCTGGCAAGTGTGATTGATCGGCCGTGGCAATTGCAGTTGCCGGGTCTTGCGACGTGGGCGGCAATTCTCGGCCTAGCGTCGCTCTCGACGGCGCTCGCCTTCATCATTTTTTTTCAGATCGTCATTCGCTCTGGTGCGAGCAACGTGATGCTGGTGACGCTGCTCGTTCCCGTCAGCGCGATTCTTCTTGGCTATTTCGTGCTGGGCGAGAGGATCGAATTTCGCGAGATCATCGGCGCGCTCATCATCGGAAGCGCGCTGCTGGTCATGGACGGCCGGATATTCCGCTTGCTTGGCCGGTCAGGGATCGCCTGAGCGTCATCCCTGCGAGAGACGGACACCGGCGCGCAGGAATTTCTGCGGATCGACAGCGTCGCCGTCAATGCGGGTTTCATAGTGCAGGTGAGGGCCTGTTGAACGGCCTGTGGAACCGACTGCGCCGATCACCTGACCGATCTTGATCTGCTCACCGACCTTGACGCCGATCTCGGACAGATGTCCGTAGCGCGTCGACAGGCCATTGCCGTGATCGATTTCCACCATGCGACCGTAGCCGCCGGCCCATCCTGCATTGACGACCTTGCCATTCGCCGTGGCGCGAACGGGGTCACCCGTCGAGGCACGGAAATCCAGCCCGGTGTGCATCGCCGGCCGGCCGAGGAAAGGATCGCTGCGGACGCCGAAGCCGGATGAGAACTCGACGTTGCCGATCACCGGTTTGCGATAGGGGACCAGCGACAGCGTGCGCGTAAGCTTGTCGACCTGCGCGCGCGTGAGATTGATCCGGTAAAGCTGACGCTCGAACGCTCCTGCATCCGACGATGGTTTGACGACAGGGACGAACGGTCCGCCCATGCCGCCCTTGGGGGTGGCGGCTTCGAGCTGCGCCATATCGAGACCTAGGTCGGTGATCACGCCGCGCATCCGGCGCATCCGCGATTCGTAACTTTCTTCGACGAAACTCAGCGTTGCGGTCTGGCGGTTTTCGACCTTGTCGAGCGCGGTCTGCAAATTCACGAGCACATTGTCGACGCCTTGCGCCTGAGCGAAGTCGGTGCGCGGCTTGGCGGCCGGAGGCGTGCGGGATTCAAGCCGCGCTTCGCGATCCGGCGGTGTGACGAAGATCACTGTATCGTTGATCGGCGACGGTTTTGGAATTCCGGTTGAGCCGGCATCGTTTGCTTGCGGTCCGCGGGAGGTTGGCTTGATGGAACCCGTGATTGTACTGTCGGGCATTGCGTTGAGCGCGGCAGCGCGCTGCTCGAGAAGTGCCTGTCGCCGCATGATCTGGTTGAGCTTCTGGTCGTATTGTTCCTGGTCGAGCAATTGGCGGCTGGTGGTGCGATCGACGCGCGCGCGAAGCTCGGCGATGCGGTCCTCGTAGGCGTATTGCATGTCCGCCTGCCGGGCGATGAGGCGGGTCAGGACGTCGTCGCGAAAGGCAAAATAGGTCGCGGTGGCAGCGGACCACGCGCCCATGATGACGACCGATCCGGCCACGATCCAGAATACCACGGGCCCAAAACGTACGGCCTTGCCGTGGTGGACCAGGGTATAGCCATTGCGGTCCGGGCGATGATGACCGTGCGCGGGCTTCCGCTGCTGCGCCTTGCCATGATTGGGGGCGTGGGATTGGGGATGTTCGGAATAATGGCCAGAACGGTTCGACATCAGCACTCCCGCGCCGGCCGGAAACTGCTCCGGACAGCTCAATTACAGAGGCCGATTTGAACCATTCATGGTTAATTTTCGGGAAATGGCGTCGGGTTTTTACAAAATGCGCGCGGCCTCCAGCACCTCATCGGCATGGCCGTCGACCCTCACATTGCGCCAGATCCGTGTGACCCTGCCGCCGCCGTCCACCAGAACCGTCGTTCGAACAATTCCCATGAACGTCTTGCCGTACATCGATTTTTCGCCCCAAACGCCATACGCTTTCAGCATCCCGAGGGTTTCATCCGCGACAAGAGGAACGGTCAGATCGTGCTTGTCCCGAAACGATTCCTGCGCGGTGACCGGATCGGCCGATACGCCAAGGACAGCGGTCTGGACCGAATCGAAGGCGTCGGCGAGGCGGCTGAAAGCGACTGCCTCAAGGGTGCATCCCGGCGTGTCGGCGCGGGGATAGAAGAAGATCACCAGCTTGCGCCCGACATAGTTCGCCAGCGACACGAGTTGTCCACCATCGCGCGGCAACGAAAACGCAGGGGCGCTGTCGCCCTCGTTCAATATCGTGACCTTGCGAACAGGCGGACGCTTAGCCGCGGGAGACTTCCTGGCCGACGCAGTCTTGGTACCGGAGTGCTTCGACGTCTTCGCGGATGTCTTCTTTGACGTCGCGCCCTTTGCGGCGCCACGTTTGCTCACGACCTTCTTGGCGGCTTTACCGGCGACGGATTTGGGGGACTTTTTTGCCGCAGCTCGCTTGGCTGTCTTGGCTTTTGCAGCACCCGTTTTTGAAGACGCTCGGCCAGAGGCCGATTTGGACGATTTCTTACGAGTTTTCTTGGACATACGCCTTCCTTTCGTCGCTTTCAGCAGGGTATTTTGAGAATCGCCAGAACCGCAATCGGGCATCAGAACTATCTACTTCGGCTGGGCAATTCCGACGTCCCCGGGGTATGGTGGATAGATAGCCAATCTATTGGATTTACGACTCTCTCCAGCCACCGGTCGAACGACGAACGATATAATAAGCTTAAGACTGGATCTTTAGTCTGGCCGTATCGCCTGCGGTGTAGCGAATCTCCAGTTCGATGCCCGGCGGCGGCCAGGCTGACATCAATACTGAGAGGCAATGCCGAGTTCCGAGCCCCAGAAAGCCTTTGCGAAGGCTGCAGACGAGCACCGGCATTGGGATGATTCCGGGTGGAATCACCATGACGATGCGGCGTGTGATCGGGCGATCAAACTCCTCAATCGGCCAAGCCTTGGAATTCACCGGGTCACAGACTGGTTTCGTGGATTGCGCCGCTGGGCCGGCGGCAGCCGGTGGTTCGGGCGAACTGCGGTTGTCCTCGCGTCGCTAGTCGTCGTGTGCGCCGCGGCGTTCGGCGCGCTTTGGCTGCGTCTCGGCGCGGGACCGGTGAATCTCGACATCATGACGCCGTGGCTGGCATCAGCGATCGAGGAAAATCTTGGGCACGATCACAAGGTCGAAGTCGGAGGTACGCAGATCGAGCGTGCCGGCCGCATCAGGATTGCTGTCCGGCTACGTGACATCATCGTGCGCGATCATGCACGCAACATTGTAGCGAGTGCACCGAAGGCCGAAGTGCGGCTATCCGGCACTGCGCTGCTCATGGGACACCTTCGGGCCGAAACGCTCCGTCTGGTCGGTGCAGAACTCGCGGTGCGGATCACGCCTGATGGCCGCGTGATCGTTTCGACGGGCCAAAGCAACAGCCCGCTTGCGACGGGAAAGGTTCCTGTCAAACCTGTTGTACAGGCTGCGTCAAACCCGCCGCCGTTGCCGTTCCAGGCATCTCCGGCACCACCCACAGTACCGGCGACATCCACTGCTTCTTCGAACGGCGCCGGTGGATTGCTAGCCGCGCTTGACTGGCTCGACAGTCTCAGCGCCAACGGTCTCGACGGTCAGAGTCTCAACGAAATCGGATTGCGCAACGGTGTGCTGACGGTCGAAGACCAGCGCAACGGCGGCATTCTCAATTTCAAGAACATCAGCCTCAGTCTTCGCCGGCCGCTCGGTGGCGGCGCCGCGTTGAGTGTCGGCGAAGAAGGAAAGAACGGCTGGGAACTCAAGGTGGCGGTCGGAGCGCCGTCGAACGGTGTGCGATCGATTGACATCAGCGCGAACAAGGTCCCGACAAACAATCTGCTGCTCGCGGCTCGGTTGAAGGATTTTACCTACGCCGCGGACATGCCGCTCAGCGGTGAGTTCAAGGGTGAAATCGGGCGCGACGGGCTTCCGACGTTTTTCCGCGGCGAACTCGTCGTCGGCAAGGGCACAATCGTCGATCTGAATGTGCCGGACTACCCGATGGTGATCGACCACGCCGATGCACGTGTTGAATGGGATGCGGGACGCCGCGTCATGGTCGCTCCGTTTCACATTAACGCCGGCTCCAACCGCATCACCATGCTGGCGCATCTCGAACCGCCCAACGACAGCATACCGAACTGGCAATTGGGTCTCAGCGGCGGAACGATTCTGCTGGCAGGAGAGAACGGCGAGAGTCCCTCGATCTTCAACCGCATCGCAATCCGCCTGCGGTTCGATACCGAAAACCGCCGCGTGCTCATGACCCAATGCGATATCAGCAACGGCGAGATTGGCATCGCAGGTTCGGGCAGCATCGACTATTCCGGCGAAGCACGATTGACGCTCGGGATGGCGGCGACACCGATGCCAGTCTCGGTGTTGAAGCGCATCTGGCCGGTGCTCATCGTGCCGGAAGTGCGGGAGTGGCTGACGGAGCGCGTCGACCGCGGAACGGTCCAGCGGCTCGATATTGCCGTGAACGCGCCGCTTCACACACTCGTGCGCGGCGGCCCGCCAATTCCGGATGATGGGTTGTCGGTGAATTTCTCCGCAAACGGCCTGACCATCCGGCCCGTCGACGACATGCCCTCAGTCCGGGATGCCGACATGAAAGGCCGCGTCAGTGGACGAACCGTCAATGTGACGGTGGGCCAGGGTGCCGTGGATACGCCAGCAGGCCGAAGGCTGAACATTTCCGACCTGCTATTCGAGATACCGGATCTCGCTCCAAAGCCTGCGCCGACCCGCGTGCGGTTCCGTCTTGATGGGCCGGTCCCGGCGGCGGCGGAAGTTCTGCAATCGGACCGGCTGCGCGATGTTGGCGACACAGTGATCGATCCCAACTCCAGCAAGGGCACGGTGTCGGCCGTCGTCACGCTGGCCATGCCGCTGAAGAACGCGCTGACGAAGGCCGATACGACGTATTCGGTCAGCCTCGATCTTGGCGCGCTGGCCGTTGATAAGCTTGCGCTGAATCAGAAGCTGGAAGCCAGCAACCTCAAGGTCGTGGCCGACAATCAGGGCTATCGGGTCAAGGGCGACGTCAAGATCGGCGGCCAGCCCGCAGCGCTTGACTATCGCAAGACCAACGAGGGCGACGCCGATGTTCGGGTCGCGGCTATTCTCGACGACGCTGCCCGCGCGCGTCTTGGCGTCGATCTGGGTTCGGGCATCAGCGGCGCCATTCCCATCAAGGTGACTGGAAAGATCGCCGGTGGCGAAGGTGACAATCGCGACAATCGCTTCGGCGTCGAGGCCGATTTGACTGCTGCACGCATCGACAATCTGCTGCCTGGTTGGACCAAGGTTGCGGGCAGGGCCACCAAGATGACCTTCAACGCCGTGCAAAAGCCTCAAGGCACGCGTTTCGAGGACATCGTCATCGAAGGCAACGGCACCCTGATCAAGGGCGCGCTCGAGGTCGATGACAAGAATGATCTCGTGAATGTGTCATTCCCGACGTTTTCTCCTTCGGAAGGCGACAAGGCTAGTCTGAAGGCCGAGCGCGCGCCGGACGGAACGCTCAAGGTCACGATGCGCGGCGAGGTGTTCGACGGCCGCGGCTTTATCAAAAGCGTCATGTCGGGCAGGGACCAGAACACCAAGGAAAAGTCCAAGAATTTCGACATCGATATCGACGCCAAGCTCGGGGCACTCGCGGGTTTTTACGGCGAAGCAGTTCGCAGCGTGGATCTGAAGCTCTCGCGGCGCGCCGGAGCGATTAAATCGTTCTCGCTCAACGGCAAGCTGGGCCGCGACACGTCATTGATCGGCGATATGCGCGCACGAGGGCAGGGCCGCGACGTCCTCTACCTCGAAACAAACGATGCCGGTGCGTTCTTCCGGTTCAACGATGTCTACGCCAAGATGAATGGTGGCAAGATGTGGCTGGCGGTCGATCCGCCGACGTCAGACTCGTCGCCGCAAGAAGGACTGCTCAATGTCCGCGACTTTACGATCAAGGGTGAAGCGGCCCTCGACCGGGCAGTCGCTAATGCGCCGGGCGTAAATCCGCAGGGCGTTGGATTTTCCGGAATGCGCGCGGAATTCACTCGCCAGAGCGGTCAGCTACGCGTCAAGGACGGCGTTCTTCGCGGGCCGACAATCGGTGCGACCGTCGAAGGAGTCATCGATTATCCCGTGAATCAGGTCAAGATGAGCGGCACGTTCGTTCCGCTTTACGGGTTGAACAACATGTTCGGGCAAATTCCGATTGTTGGGCTGTTTCTTGGCGGTGGCAGCAATGAAGGCCTGATTGGCATCACATACGAAGTCGTTGGGACGCCCGGTGCGCCGGTTCTCCGGGTTAATCCAATTTCCGCGATGGCCCCCGGCGTGTTCCGCAAGATTTTCGATTTCAACACCGGCAAGCAAAACGTGCCTGCGGATTTCGCTACGCCAAATCAGAATTGATGAGTGGATTTCAGGCCCAGGATCCCGACTACGACGCGCGGGTAAGACGCACCTTCGCAAACCAGCCGGCACTGGCCACCCTGGGCATCATGCTTTCCAAAATAGCGCCCGGAGAACTTGAACTGTGCATGGCGTATGACGCCAAACTATCGCAGCAGAATGGGTTTCTACACGGTGGGGTGATTTCAGCCGCACTCGATACGGCGTGCGGGCTCGCGTCTTACACCCTGATGCCGGCGCAGGCCGACATTCTCACTGTGGAGTTCAAGCTCAATCTGCTCGCTCCTGCCAGAGGGCTGACGTTTCGGTTCGTCGGCAACGTTGTGAAGCCGGGTCGCACGCTCGTCGTCTCTGAAGGTCGGGCATTCGCCAATGATGGGGGTAGCGAGAAGCTGATCGCCACGATGTCGGCGACCATGATGACCATGCTGCGCCAGAACGTATCGGGCTAAACGCTGCGGCCCTACACCGGCTTCAGCAGGACGTGACGCTTGCGGCCCATCGACAGCTTGATGACGCCTTCCGGCGTGAGATCCTTCGGCATCAGGATCATCTTTTCATCGGCTACCGCAATGTCATTGACGCGCAAACCGCCGCCCTTGATCTGACGCCGCGCTTCACCGTTGGACGCCACAAGACCGGCCTTGACGAACAGCCCCAGCACCGATGCACCGGCATCGAGTTCACCTCGCGGAATTTCCAGCGTTGGCAGGTCACCGGCGATGGAGCCTTCCTCGAAGGTCTTGCGCGCCGTCTCCGATGCGGCATCCGCTGCTTCGCGGCCGCGGATGAGCGCCGTGGCCTCGGTTGCGAGCACCTTTTTGGCCTCGTTGATGTCCTGCCCCTTCAGGGCAGCGAGCTTCGCGATCTCGTCGAGCGGCAGCAAGGTGAACAGCTTCAGGAAGCGTTCGACGTCGCCGTCCTCGGTGTTGCGCCAGAACTGCCAGTAATCGTAGTGACTGAGCAGATCGGCATTGAGCCACACCGCGCCAGCGGCGGTCTTGCCCATCTTGGCGCCCGACGATGTCGTCAGCAGCGGGCACGTCAATGCGTAGAGCTGATGCGTGCCCATGCGCCGGCCGAGATCAATGCCGTTGACAATGTTGCCCCACTGATCCGAGCCGCCCATCTGCAGATTGCATTTGTAGCGCCGCGACAGCTCGACGAAATCGTAGGACTGCAGGATCATGTAGTTGAATTCGATGAACGAAAGTTCCTGCTCGCGTTCCAGCCGCATGCGCACGGAATCCATGGTCAGCATGCGGTTGATCGAGAAATGCCGGCCCACATCGCGCAGCATCTCGATGTAATTCAGCGTCGTGAGCCATTCGGCATTGTCGGCCATCACGGCGTCGCTCTTGCCGTCGCCGAACCGGACAAGCTTCGTGAAAGTTCCCTTGATGGATTCCTTGTTGGCGTCGATTTGCTCGTAGGTCAGAAGCTTGCGCGTCTCGTCCCGGCCGGACGGATCGCCCACGCGGGTGGTGCCGCCGCCCATGAGCACGATAGGCTTGTTGCCGGTCTGCTGTAGCCAGTGCAGCATCATGATCGAGAGCAGATGACCGACATGCAGGGATGAGGCCGTGCAATCGTATCCGACATACGCCGTCACATCGCCCTTGGCGGCGAGCGCATCGAGGCCGGCAGCATCCGACACCTGATGGATGAAGCCGCGGCTTTCGAGGATGTTGAGGAAATCGGACTTATAGGCGCTCATGAAGGCACTCTTTAACGATTGAGCTATTTAGCGTTTATTTGGGCCTGTGGTGTATCAGGTCCGGCGTTGGATTCAACCGAGGAGAGACCTTGGCGAAGGCGATTGGGTTGATGAGCGGCACGTCCCTTGACGGGGTCGATGTTGCGTTGATCGAAACGGACGGCGAGCGCATTGGTGCGTTCGGCCCGACCTCTTATCGCGCCTATTTGGACGGCGAGCGCGATCTATTGCGCAAGGCGTTGGCCGAGGCGGTCCCGATGACATCGCGCGGTGAGCGGCTTGGGGCGCTCGCGGATGCCGAAAGGCTGGTGACGCGCGCACATGTCGAAGCCGTTGAGAGTTTTCTGAAGGCGCACAATCTGTCGCGCGACGCCATCGATGTTGTCGGCTTTCACGGACAGACGGTTCTGCACCGTCCCGAACAGAAACTGACCGTGCAGATCGGCGACGGCGATGCGCTTGCAAAAGCGCTCGGCATGCCTGTGGTGTTCGATCTGCGTGCAGCGGATGTTGCTGCGGGCGGGCAGGGCGCGCCACTGGTGCCGGTCTATCATCGCGCACTGGTGCGAATGCTGAATCGCACGGGTCCCACGGTTGTCGTGAATATCGGTGGCGTCGCCAACATCACTTACATCGATGGCGAGATATTGATCGCCTGTGACACAGGCCCCGGCAACGCGCTCCTCGACGATTTCATGCTGCGCAGAACGGGCGAGGCCGTGGATCGCGATGGGCGCACGGCAGCGAAAGGCCGCGCAGATGTGGCGTGGATCGCGCAGGCATTGAGCAGGTCGTTCTTTTCCAAGCGGCCGCCGAAGTCGCTCGATCGCAACGACTTCGCGACGCTGAGTGTCGATGATATGACGACCGAAGACGGTGCTGCGACGCTGTCGGCGTTCACGGCGGCTTCAATCGCGATGATCGCACCGGTCTTGCCCAAGCTGCCTGCAAGCTGGATCGTGGTTGGCGGCGGCGCGAGCAATCCGACGCTGATGCGGATGCTAGCCGAGCGCCTGGCACCGGCCGCTGTCATGCGCGGCACCGATCTCGCATGGTCCGGCGACGCCATCGAGGCGCAAGCCTTCGCTTACATGGCCGTTCGCAGCCTCAAGGGGCTGCCGCTGACGTTTCCGGGAACCACCGGGGCGCCTGCACCGCTCACCGGGGGCGTCCTCGCGAAACCGTGATTGCATGCATTTGCATGAAACTTGACGGCGACGTGCCTCGCCGCCTATAAAGATGCAAGTGCATTAATCGAGATTCCCATGCAGATCGCCGAGGCCATGTTTCTGGCCACCCAACTGTTTCTCAGTGCGCGCGGCGCCGTCCGCGTGACGCGCTGCCGGGTGTCAAAAGCGATCCGCAACGTTCGCAGTTCCGGAGGCGACCAATGACCGAGAAACTCAAGCTCATCAGCCATAAGCTGTGCCCCTATGTTCAGCGCGCGGTGATTTCGCTGACGGAGAAAGGCGTTCCGTTCGAGCGGATCGATATCGATCTCGATAACAAGCCCGACTGGTTCCTGAAGATTTCACCGCTCGGCAAGGTCCCGGTCCTGCAGGTGGGTGACAAGACCGTTTTCGAATCCGCCGTCATCCTCGAATATCTCGAAGAGACCCAACCGAATCCACTCCATCCGAAGGATCCGCTGACCCGCGCCGAGCATCGTGCGTGGATCGAATTCGGATCGGCCGTGCTGGGTGATGTGTGGGGGCTGGAGACGGCCACCGATGAAACGACTTTCAAAGCGAAGGTGAAGCAGGCGACGGACAAGTTTGCGCGGTTAGAGTCGCGGCTCGTTGCAGCGCCGTGGTTCGACGGTGACAAGTTCTCGCTGGTCGATGCGGTGTTTGCGCCGGTCTTCCGTTACTTCGATACGATCGATGAGATCGGCGATTTCGGAATTCTCGCAAATAAACCGAAGATCGCGCGCTGGCGCAAGAGCCTGCGCGAACGGCCGTCAGTCCGCGATGCGGTGAGCGCCGAATATCCCGCGCTGCTGCGAGCCTTCATGAAGAAGCACAAATCGTATCTTTCCCAACTGGACGAGCGTGCTGCTGCTTAAAGGCGCAAGTCCAGTGACAAAAATGGCGCGGACGATCTCTCGTCCGCGCCATTTTGTTTGAACAGGAATGCTTACGTCAGCGGACGTTGGCGAGCCGCATGTCGAGATACGACGTTACCGATTCCATCAGCGGCTCCATCTTGTCGACGAAGAAATGATTGGCGCCGGGGATGACCTGCTGATCGATCACAATTCCCTTTTGCGTCTTGAGCTTCTCGACCAGCGTGGTGACGTCCTTCGCCGGCGCCACGATATCCTTGTCACCATGAACGATCAGACCGGACGACGGGCAGGGCGCGAGGAAGGAGAAGTCGTACCGGTTGGGCTCCGGCGCGATGGAGATGAAGCCTTCGACCTCGGGACGGCGCATCAGCAACTGCATGCCAATCCACGCGCCGAACGAGAAGCCGGCGACCCAGCACGCACGCGCTTCAGGATTGATGGTCTGCGCCCAGTCAAGCGCCGACGCGGCATCCGACAACTCGCCGGTGCCATGATCGAATTGTCCCTGGCTGCGGCCGACGCCGCGGAAGTTGAAGCGCAGCACCGAAAATCCGCGCGCCACGAACGCGTAGTAGACCTGATACACGATCGGGTGGTTCATGTTGCCCTGGAACTGCGGATGCGGATGCAGCACCATCGCGATGGGCGCGTTCTTCTGCTTCGCCGGGTGGTAGCGGCCTTCAAGACGGCCGGCAGGGCCGGTGAAAATAACCTCAGGCATCAATGTTCCTTTGGAGCATCGTTGTGCAGGCCGGTGGGCCGATGCAAACGGGATGTCTCTCGCGTGTTGTCAGCCGCGCGGAGCGGCGCGATGAACGGGTGCCGCGTTCTAGCATGGGGCAAGGGGCAAAAAGCAAGCATATTGAGCAATGCGGACGAGTGGTCGCGGCCCGAATTGCTGCTTATTTTCATGCAATTGTGGGCTAAAGCCTTCAGATTGAACCGGATCATCGGACATCATGCGTAAGCGGGTCTATCTCGATTGGAATGCGACCACGCCGCTGCGGGCGGAAGCCCGCGACGCGATGGTGGCTGCGTTCGACGTCAGCGGCAATCCGTCATCGGTTCATAGCGAAGGCCGCGCGGCCAGGCATCTCATTGAGGATGCGCGTGGCGTCGTGGCTGCGGCTGTCGGCGGGGATGTTCGCAACGTCGTCTGCACCTCCGGTGGAACGGAAGCTAATGCGTTGGCGCTGACGCCCGGCCTTCGCCGAGGCAGCGGGGACCCAGTGCAGCGACTGATCGTTTCAGCCATCGAACATCCGTCCGTGCTTGCGGGCGGGCGATTCGACCAAGGTGAGATCGAAATCGCGCCGGTGCTGCCCTCGGGCGTCATCGACCTGCCGCGGCTCGCCGACTTGCTGAGCGGGCATCCGCCCGCGCTGGTGTCGGTCATGCTGGCCAACAACGAAACCGGGGCAATCCAGCCGATTCCCGAGATCGCTGTGCTTGTTCACGAGGCCGACGGTCTTCTGCACGTCGATGCCGTCCCGGCATTGTCAAAAATACCTATCAATATCAAGGTACTGGGCGCTGATATTCTTACGGTTTCTGCGCATAAGGTCGGCGGCCCCAAAGGGGTTGGGGCGCTGATCGTGGCTGATGGCCTTTACGGGTTGCAGGCCCAGTTGCGCGGCGGCGGCCAGGAGCAGGGCCGCAGGGCTGGGACCGAGAATGTCGTGGGCATTGCGGGCTTTGGAGCGGCGTTGAGGGCCGCGATGGCCTCCGCTGAAGCGACTGCCGTCCGGATGAAGGCCCTTCAGGAGCGTCTTGAAAGAGGGCTCAGGGAGCATCGCGGCGCGGTGGTTTTCTCGAGCAGCGTGCCCCGACTCCCGAATACCACCTTGGTGTCGGCGCCCGGCATGAAGGCGGAAACCGCTGTGATCGGTTTCGATCTCGAAGGTGTGGCAGTGTCATCGGGCTCGGCCTGTTCCTCGGGCAAGGTCCAGCCGTCCCATGTCCTGCAGGCCATGAGGGCCGATCCCGCGCTGATAACCGGAGCTATTCGTCTCAGTCTGGGCTGGGACACCACGGAAACGGACATAGATTGGTGTCTAGAGGCTTGGAGAAAGCTCTCAGGTGTATTAGGTAAAGCTCATGCAATCGGGCTTGAACGGTTCTAATCTTCACGCATTGCGTGTCCTCAGCCCCGATACAACTTAAGCGGTCCACCGCGGTCCTTGAAACCGCGAGCGGAGGATAGAAATGCCGGCCGTACAAGAGACGGTTGATCGGGTTCGCCAGATCGACGTCGACCAATACCGATATGGATTCGAGACCATCATTGAAACCGACAAGGCGCCGAAAGGCCTTTCGGAAGACACCGTCCGATTCATCTCTGCGAAGAAGAACGAACCGGAATGGATGCTTGAGTGGCGTCTTGAAGCGTTTCGCCGCTGGCTGACCATGGAAGAGCCGACCTGGGCTCGCGTCGAATATCCGAAGATCGACTATCAGGATTTGTATTACTACTCGGCGCCGAAGAAGAAGGCGCTCGCCTCGCTGGACGAGGTCGACCCAGAAATTCTCAGGACCTACGAGAAGCTCGGTATTCCGCTGCGTGAGCAGGAGATGCTGGCCGGCGTTGTGCGCCAAGATTCTGACGGAAACAATTTGGGCGAGCGCCGTGTGGCCGTCGATGCGGTGTTCGACTCGGTGTCGGTTGCGACCACGTTCCAGGCGGAGCTGAAGGCAGCCGGCGTGATCTTCATGCCGATCTCGGAAGCGATCCGCGAGCATCCTGATCTGGTGAAGAAATATCTCGGCACCGTGGTGCCGACATCCGATAACTACTTTGCGACGCTGAACTCGGCTGTGTTCTCCGATGGCTCGTTCGTCTACGTGCCGCCGGGCGTGCGCTGCCCGATGGAGCTGTCGACCTACTTCCGCATCAACGAGCGCAACACGGGCCAGTTCGAGCGCACGCTCATCATCGCCGACAAGGGTTCGTACGTGAGCTACCTTGAAGGCTGCACCGCGCCTCAGCGCGACGAGAACCAGTTGCACGCCGCCGTGGTCGAACTCGTCACCCACGACGACGCCGAGATCAAATACTCGACGGTGCAGAATTGGTATCCGGGCAACTCGGAAGGCAAGGGCGGCATCTACAACTTCGTCACCAAGCGTGGCGACTGCCGCGGCAAGAATTCCAAGATTTCGTGGACGCAGGTCGAGACTGGCTCCGCGATCACCTGGAAATATCCGAGCTGCATCCTGCGCGGCGACAACTCGCGCGGTGAGTTCTACTCGATCGCGATTTCGAACGGCTACCAGCAGGTCGATTCCGGCACCAAGATGATTCATCTGGGCAAGAACACGACCAGCCGCATCATCTCGAAGGGCATCGCCGCCGGCGTGTCGCAGAACACCTATCGCGGCCTTGTCACGGCTCATCGTAAAGCGACGGGCGCGCGCAATTTCACCGCGTGCGACTCGTTGCTGATCGGCGACAAGTGCGGCGCGCATACCGTGCCGTATATCGAAGCGAAAAACTCGTCGGCGCTGTTCGAGCACGAAGCGACCACGTCGAAGATTTCAGAAGACATGCTGTTCTATTGCGTGCAGCGCGGATTGAGCCAGGAAGAGGCGGTGGCGCTGGTCGTCAACGGCTTCGTCAAGGACGTGCTGCAGCAATTGCCGATGGAATTTGCGGTCGAGGCGCAGAAGCTGATCTCGATCTCGCTGGAAGGAAGTGTTGGATGACCGCGTTACTGCAAGTCAAAGGCCTCAAGGTTCAGGTGGAAGATAACGAGATCCTGCATGGTCTCGACCTCACCGTGAATCAGGGTGAAGTTCACGCCATCATGGGGCCGAACGGCTCCGGCAAATCGACGCTGAGCCACGTCATCGCCGGCAAGCCGGGCTACGACGTGACCGCGGGCGAGATTCTTTTCAAGGGTGAAGACGTTCTTGAGATGGCGCCGGACGAGCGCGCCGCCAAGGGCGTGTTTCTTGCGTTCCAGTACCCGGTGGAGATTCCGGGCGTCGCAACCATGACGTTCCTGCGCACCGCCTTGAACGCGCAGCGCAAGGCGCGCGGCGAAAGCGAATTTTCGACGCCTGACTTCCTGAAGAAGGTTCGCGAAGTCGCGGCCTCGCTCAACATCCCGCAGGACATGCTCAAGCGTGGCGTCAACGTAGGGTTCTCCGGCGGCGAGAAGAAGCGCAACGAAGTGCTGCAGATGGCGCTGTTTCAGCCGAGCCTGTGCATTCTCGACGAGATGGATTCCGGTCTGGACATCGACGCGCTGCGTGTCGCGGCTGACGGCGTCAACGCTCTGCGGTCGAAGGATCGCGCGATGGTGGTCATCACGCACTATCAGCGCCTGCTGAACTACATCATCCCTGACTTCGTCCACGTCATGTCGAAGGGCCGCGTGGTGAAGAGCGGCGGCAAGGAACTTGCGCTGGAGCTGGAAGAGTCCGGCTATGCCCAGTTCGAAGACAAGGCAGCGTAAGTGAGCACTGCTATGAACGTTGCATTGGTCAAACCGACGACGGAGCAGCCGTTCGGCGAATTGTTCGCTGCGGCGCGCGGCCGCCTGCCGGGCACGGGCCCCGTCGCGGAGTTGCGACAGAAGGCGTTCGACGACTTCGCGCGTCTCGGCCTGCCGCATCGGCGCATCGAGGAATGGAAATACACTGATTTGCGCGCGCTTCTGCGCGAGATTGCGCCGTTGGCGCCCGCGCCAGATCAGGCTGCGCTTGCCCGCGCCGCGAAGGCTGTAAAGTCGCTCGGCATCGATGGCACGCAGAAGCTCGTTCTGGTTGACGGCATTTTCACGCCGCAGCTCTCGGACATGGCTTCGCTGGAAGCCGGTGTCCACGTCCGTGCCCTGCGCGAGATTCTCGAGGATTCAGGCAACAAGGCGCGTGCCGATCTGTTGCGGACCAGTGTCGCTTCCGACGCGATGATTTCGTTGAATGCGGCGCTGGCCACGGACGGCGTCGTGATCGACGTGGCCGAAGGCATCGCGCTTACAAAGCCTCTCCACATTGTTCACGTTGCGACGAATTCCGGAACGTCGCTCGCCACGCGCTCGTTGTTGAAGGTTGAGAAGGGCGCGCGCGTCAGCCTTGTCGAGAGCTTCGTCGCCGCGGAAGGCGCGAAGGCCTATCAGACTCACGATTCCATCGTGATCTGGATCGGCGACGGTACAGAGCTTCAGCACGTTCGCTTGATGGAAGATGCGCTCGATGCCGCCAACATTTCGACCGGCATCGTCACCATCGGTGCGAAGGCCAAGCTCAACACGTTCAATCTGACCAATGGCGGCAGCATCAGCCGCTATCAGGGCTTCATCACGTTCGGCGGCGAAGGCAGCGAACTGACCACCAACGGCGTCAACCTATTGGGCGCTCGCCGTCATGGCGACACCACGCTGGTGGTGGATCATGCCGTGCCGCACTGCTCCAGCCGCGAAGTATTTCGCGCGGTGCTCGACGACCAGGCCCATTCGGTGTTCCAGGGCCGCATCATCGTGCGTCCCGACGCGCAGAAAACCGACGGCAAGATGATGACCCGCGCGTTGCTGCTCTCCGACGAAGCGGAAGCCGACAACAAGCCGGAACTTGAGATCTTCGCGGACGACGTGACTTGCGGTCACGGCGCCACCGCCGGCGCTCTCGATGAGAGCCTGCTGTTCTATCTGCGCGCGCGTGGCTTACCGGAAAAGGAAGCGCAGTCATTGCTTATCGCGGCCTTCGTCGGTGAGGCGATTGAATCGATCGTCGACGACAACCTTCGCGACTTTGCAGTCGCCGCTGCCGAGCGATGGCTGGCGACGCGAGGCTGATCATGCACCCGGCAGTCGCCAACGGTTCATACGATGTGGAGCGTGTCCGTCAGGACTTTCCGGCGCTCGCGCTGAAGGTGTACGGCAAGCCGCTGGTCTATCTCGACAACGCGGCCTCCGCACAGAAGCCGACTGCGGTGCTCGATCGCATGACCGAGGCTTACAAGTCCGAATACGCCAACGTGCATCGCGGCCTGCATTACCTCGCCAACGCTGCGACGGATGCCTATGAGGGCGGCCGCGCCAAGGTGGCGCAGTTCATCAATGCGAAGCGCAACGAAGAAATCATCTTCACGCGCAATGCCACCGAGGCGATCAACCTCGTGGCCTCGTCATGGGGCGAGCCGAACATCAAGGCTGGCGACGAGATCGTGCTTTCGATCATGGAGCACCACTCCAACATCGTGCCGTGGCATTTCCTCCGTGAACGCTACGGCGCGGTCATCAAGTGGGCGCCGGTCGATGACGAAGGCAACTTCCTGATCGACGAATTCGAGAAGCTGCTGACGGCGAAGACCAAGCTCGTCGCGATTACCCAGATGTCCAACGCGCTCGGCACCATCGTTCCGGTCAAGGACGTCGTGAAGCTGGCCCATGCGCGCGGAATTCCGGTGCTGGTCGATGGCAGCCAGGGTGCAGTGCATCTACCCGTCGACGTGCAGGATATCGATTGCGACTTCTACGTCTTCACCGGCCACAAGGTGTACGGTCCGACCGGCATCGGCGTGCTGTACGCGAAGTACGATCATTTGGTTGCGATGCGCCCCTATAACGGCGGCGGCGAGATGATCCGCGAGGTCGCGAAGGATTGGGTGACCTACGGCGATCCGCCGCACAAGTTCGAGGCTGGCACGCCAGCCATCGTCGAGTCGATCGGACTGGGCGCTGCCATCGATTACGTGAATTCCATCGGCAAGGACCGCATCGCCAAGCACGAGCATGATCTCCTGACCTATGCGACCGACCGGCTGCGCGAGATCAATTCTCTGCGGATCATCGGCACGGCGAAAAACAAGGGACCGGTCATCTCTTTCGAGATGAAGGGCGCGCACCCACATGATGTGGCGACGGTGATCGACCGGGGCGGCATCGCGGTTCGTGCGGGCACCCATTGCGTGATGCCGCTTCTGGAGCGATTCAACGTAACGGCGACGTGCCGTGCCTCATTTGGCATGTATAATACGCGCGCTGAGGTCGACCAGCTGGCGCAGGCGCTCATCAAGGCGCGGGAGCTATTCTCATGAACGACACCATCCAGGCGGCCGAACCCGTTGCCCTGAAATTCGATACCCAGTCGGCGCTTCCTCCGGAGGAAACCGAACGGCTCGGCACGGACATCGTTGCCGCGCTGAAGACGGTATTCGACCCGGAAATCCCGGCGGACATCTACGAGCTCGGCCTGATCTACAAGGTCGACATCAAGGACGACCGCTCGGTTGATGTGCAGATGACGCTGACGACGCCGAATTGCCCGGCTGCCGGTGAACTGCCGACCATGGTGGAGAATGCCGTCGCGAGCGTTGCCGGCGTCGGTCCTGTCAGTGTGGCCGTGGTCTGGGAGCCGACATGGACCCCCGACCGGATGTCCGACGAGGCGCGCCTCGTCCTCAACATGTGGTGACTTGAAGACGTTACCGATTCGGCATCTCATCTGACACTCAGGGCAGCCTTGAACTGCTACGGGAAGTGACCAAATGACTGACATGACGCCAAATGCTTCTACGCCTTCCAAGCCGAAAGTTCGTCCCCGTCCGCAGGTCATGCGTCTGACGGAGGCTGCGGCATCGCGTGTCCAGGAATTGTCGTCGCGTGCGGACTCCGAGATCGTCGGCCTTCGCGTCGGGATCAAGAATGGCGGTTGTGCCGGTCAATCCTACACCGTGGAATACGCGCACGAGGTTCGCCCGACCGACGAAGTGGTTGAAGACAAGGGCGTGAAGATCCTCGTCGACCCGAAGGCTGTGCTGTTCCTGCTCGGCACCGAGATGGACTACAAGGCCGACAAGATGCAGGCGCAGTTCGTCTTCAACAATCCGAACCAGACCGGCGCTTGCGGCTGCGGCGAGTCCGTTCAGCTCACGCCTGCCAAAATCGACGGCTGACCGAGCGGTCCACATTTTTAGTTCTGGCGTATTCTGATCGCAAAACCGGTACCCACTTTTGCGGAATACGCCTATGGACCGCGACTATCTCATCGACTTTTTCTCCGAGTTCGGACCCGTCGTGCTGCGGCGGATGTTCAGCGGCTACGGCATCGTCGCCGACGGCGTAAACTTTGCCATGGCGCTGCGCGGAGGCATCATCTTCAGGGTTGATGACCTGACGATCCCTCGCTACGAGGCCGAGGGCGCGAAGCCATTTCAGTATGAGACCCGGAACAAGACAGTTGTCGTGAAGTCCTACCGGTATCTGCCGGAACGGCTCTATGACGATCCAGAGGAACTGGCGGCATGGGCGCGCGAAGCTGTCGGAGCGGCGAAGCGTGCCGCAGCTAAAAAGCCGCCCAAGAAGAAGTCAGGCAAGCGCGTGGTGGCCGCGAAGTCAGCACCGGAAAAGGCCAAATCCAAACCGGCCAAAGCCAGCCCGGTTCTGCGAAAGAAACAGAAAACGGCACGAGCGGCGGCTGCGAGCCGCAAGAAGGCTACTCGAAAGAGCCCCCGGACGAAGCGTTAGGCGACCTGAATACGGTCCACGGGAGAGTATTCCGGATCGGCTTCACAGATGACGCGATTGCGGCCGTTGCGTTTGGCGGCATAAAGGCACGCATCGGCGCGCTCGATCAGCCTGTCGCGATCGTCGCCGGGCTGCAGCATCGAAACGCCGACGGAAATGGTGACGCGGCCGAGAATCTCGCCGGTCGATTTCTTCTTCAATTGCTTCGACATCACGGCCCGGCGGATGTTGTCCGCCACCGTCAACGCCTGACGCAGCGCCGTATTTGGTAGCACCACGGCGAACTCCTCGCCGCCGTAACGCGCGGTGATGTCCTGCCCCTTGATCGTCTGCTTCAGCGACATCGCGACGAGGCGCAGCACCTGGTCGCCGGTAAGGTGACCGTAGTTGTCGTTGAACGATTTGAAATGGTCGATGTCGAGCATCAGCAGGGTCAAAGGCTCGCTCGTTTCGGCGGCATGCGCGATGGCCCCGTCGATCGCCCGATCGAAGAACTTGCGATTGCCGAGCGAGGTGAGGGGATCGGTCATGCTCTCGTTGCGGATCGCGTCGAGGCTGTGCTGGAGACTGCTGATCTGCTGTTTGGATGTCGCGAGACGCGCTTCCAGCGCCTTGTTCGTTTCCTGCATGTCGCGCGTCGAAGCCACGAGCGCTTCAACGACCGCCTTGACCTGATCGCGGTCCCCGGCATTGGACAGTTTTTGGGTGGCGCCTTCAAGGCTGCGCCCGAAAGTCGAAGTCATTCCCAGCGCATCCGTGATGAGATTCATCACGTCATCGATTTCGTTGATCACGCGCGTGCCGACCGTGTCGATACGCTCCGTGGTCCGGTTCTGGGAAAGGTAAGTTTCGTAGATCTGCTCGAGATCGGACTCGGCCAGCTTGCCGTTGCGTGCCAGCGTCTCGTTGATGATCTTGTTCAGCGCGGAATTGTAGCCCGTCGCGTAGATGTACCAGATCTCGTAATTGCGCGGTACGGCCGTCTGGCGCAAGGATCGGATTTGACCCAAAGCGACTTCGGCGAACGCCATCGTGCGTTCATATTCTTCCAGCAGGCCGATCACGTTCCGTGCCCTTCGAGGCAAGCTTCTGCTTGCCATTTCAGCGAAATAGCTAAAATTAATGGCGAGACGTTAAGGGACGAGAATGAATGACCCGTAAACGACGGACGGGCCAAACAACAGGCGATTAACCGCGGGCGCGTACTGGCCGCAGGAGAAACGCTGGAAGATGCGAGTGGTCGGCCGGCTCGGCGTGCTGCTCGCGGACGGAGGCCGGCGGCAGGGCGCGTCCAATCGATGGTGGCTGTACTGCCGCTGCCACGGGCTTTTCTGCAGCTTCGGGCTTCCGGGACTTGTTGCGGCCACCACGAGTGCGCTGGGAATCGCGGCGTGGCTTGCGGTCTTCCGGTGCCCGCTCGGTGTGCTGTTCACGGGCCGGCGACGGTGATGCGTTGCTTGCAACCGGGGCGACGTCTGCACGGGCGATAGGTTGCCCAATCAGCTTCTCGATGGCGGCGACTGACTTTTGATCCGCGGGGCTGACGATCGAAATCGCAGTACCGAGGCGACCGGCGCGACCCGTCCGGCCGATGCGGTGTACGTAGTCATCCGGATGATGGGGAACGTCGAAATTGAAGACGTGGCTGACTTCGGGAATGTCGAGACCGCGTGCGGCGACGTCGGAGGCGACCAGCAGGGGAAGCTCACCCTTGCGGAATTGATCCAGCGAGGCTGTTCGCGCCGATTGATCCATGTCGCCGTGAAGGGCTCCGACGCTGAAACCGTGCTTCTGTAGTGATTTATAAACGACCGCGACGTCGCGCTTGCGGTTGCAGAAGATGATCGCGTTCTTGAGATCCTTGGCGTCGCGCAGCAACTGCCGGAGCATTTCGCGCTTCTCGTGCGGCTCGCGGCCAACGGCGACCTGCGATTGCGTCACGGTGACGGCCGTGGATGCCGGCTTGGACACTTCGACCTTGACGGGATTGTGCAGGAAGGTCTCGGTGATGCGCCGGATTTCCGGCGGCATGGTCGCGGTGAAAAACAGGGTCTGGCGGGTAAACGGCACGAGCTTGCAGATGCGCTCGATGTCGGGGATGAATCCCATGTCGAGCATGCGGTCGGCTTCGTCGATCACCAGCAGTTCGACGCCGGTGAGAAGCAGTCCGCCGCGCTCGGTGTGATCGAGCAGCCGTCCCGGCGTGGCGATCAAGACGTCGACGCCCCGCATCAACTTGGTATCCTGGTCGCCGAACGAGACGCCGCCGATCAGCAGCGCGACGTTCAGTTTTTGGCCGGAGCCGTATTTGTCGAAGTTTTCCTTCACCTGGGCTGCGAGTTCGCGCGTGGGTTCAAGGATAAGCGTGCGGGGCATTCTTGCCCGTGCCCTGCCTTTTTCCAGCAGCGTCAGCATGGGCAGCACGAAGGCGGCGGTCTTGCCGGTACCGGTCTGGGCGATGCCCAGAACGTCCTTGCGGGCAAGGACGTGAGGAATTGCTTGTTCCTGAATGGGGGTAGGGGTGGTGTAGCCGGTGGCCGCAACGGCGGCGAGAACCTTGTCGGACAGGCCGAGATTGGAAAAGGACATTGAGCCTCGAGTCGAAATCGCCGTTCTGACTCTGGAAATTGCTGTCGCGCTCACCCCGGAACGGCACGCTTTAAGGGCACGGGGAGGAGATATTTGCCGACAGACGGCTGGCCAGGAGATCGCGTTTCGATTCTGGCTGCGTTGCAGCGGAACATAGGCTCGATCGCGCGAAAGTCAATGAATTTGAGGGTTAAACGGCGGAAAAAGCTTAATACGACAATAAGTTGAAGGGGTTTTAGACGCCCGAACGGCGGCCTGTGAACCACCTCCATGTCCTGGACGACTATGACATACTGGCCGCCGGAACCGGGCCTTTGCTCGTCGGCGGCCGAGGGGACAGGACAATGACAACGCTTCGGATCGGAACCTGGCTGGTCTTGGGCCTCGCTGTGCTCGCGACAACGTTGGCCGCGCCCGCGTATGCCGAGAAGCGTGTGGCGCTGGTGATCGGCAACAACGACTATCGCAACGTGCCGCGTTTGCAGAAAGCGGTGAACGATGCGCGGACCATGAGCGACACGCTGAAGCAGCTCGGTTTCAACGTGCTCTTCGCGGAAAACCAGACGCGCACGGCGTTCAGCGAAACCATGCTGGCATTCGACAAGATCGTGGAGCCCGGCGATACGGCGTTCTTCTTTTTTGCCGGGCATGGATTCGAGATCAACGGTCAGAACTATCTACTGCCGACGGATATCGCCGCGGTCACTCAAGGCCAGGAAGAACTGATCCGCGATGGCGCGTTCGCGGCCGAGCGTGTGATTTCAAGGCTTCAGTCGCGGGGCGCGCGGACGTCGATCTTCGTGTTCGATGCCTGCCGCAACAATCCCTTCGAGGCGACAGGAACGCGCGCGCTGGGCGGCAGCGGAGGCCTCGCGCCGATCTCTCCGCCGGAAGGCGTATTCGTGATCTTTTCCGCGGGCGCCAAGCAGACTGCGCTGGATCGCCTGAACGACAACGATCCGAATCCGAATTCCGTTTTCACCCGCAGCTTCGTGCGAGAGCTTTCGCAGCCCGGGCTCAATCTGGTGCAGATCGCCAAGCGAACGCAGTCTGACGTCCGCCAGATGACGGCCGCGGCGAGCCGGATGCAGACGCCTGCTTATTACGACCAGATTGTCGGCGATTTTGTTTTGAAGCCAGCGAAGGACGGCGAGCGCACCATCGCGATAGAACCGCAGGTCGCGGCGCTATCGATCGCGCCCCCGCCGCTGATCGTCAACGATTCAGGTAACGCGCCGATTGCGAGCTTCATGCGTCACAACGGCGGATGGTCTATCGCGTTCTCAATCGCCGATCCGACGCTGGCAATTTCCTGGCGGCTCGGCGAGAGCGGCGAGTTCAAGGAAACGGGATTTACCGACGCGCTCGACCCGCGCACGCGCAGGAGGATGCCTAACCCGTCGATCGAACTGCCGAACGATGCGCCAGCCGCCACGATTCAGGTGCGCTATGTCGATCCGACCGGTCAGATGCAGGGGCCGTTCCCGATCAAGTTCGATCCCGAGGCGGCGCTGATCGCCAGCCACCGCAAACTGCTGGACATGACCTCGAACAGCTGGCTCGCGTTCGGCGGCTACAGCGGCCCGCTCGTCTACTACTCGCAGATTTTGTCGTATCGCTGTGCGATCCGGGAAATGCGCATTGGCATCGACACGACGGTGCCGAACCAGGTTGTCAAGATTCCGCCGTGCAATCCCAAAGACCCATCAGCTATTCCGGAAAACGCAGCGTCCTATATGAAGATTCCTGCCAATACGAGATCGGTATCGGTCGAACTGACTTATCAGGACGGCAGCCTCTCGGAGATCAAGAATTTTCGGCGATAAGAGGCCTCATGTCCTTCGAGAGCCCGCATGAACCCGATAGACGCTCGCTCGCGGTGCGATGCTGCATTGTAGGAGGCGGTCCAGCGGGAATGATGCTGGGCTACTTGCTTGGTCGTTCGGGGATCAGGACCGTCGTTCTGGAAAAGCACGCCGACTTCTTTCGCGACTTCCGCGGGGATACCGTGCATCCCTCCACCATGCAGGTGATGAAGGAGCTTGGCCTGCTCGATGACTTTCTCAAAGTCCCGCACCAGCAACTGACCCATATGCAGGGCGTGTTTGGTACGACGCCAGTCCGGATCGCCGACCTGTCGCGGCTGAACACCGCCTGTCCGTTTATTGCGCTCATGCCGCAATGGGACTTTCTCAATTTCCTCGAAACCAAGGGCGCGCGGTTTCCAAGCCTTAAGGTGATGAAAAATACCGAGGCGACCGAACTCGTCAAAGACGCTAAGCGCATAACCGGCGTCATCGCCACCACGCCGCAAGGACCCCTTCATATTTCCGCCGACCTCACTGTGGCCTGCGATGGACGTCATTCGATTTTGCGCGAACAAGCCGGCCTCGAGATCGAAGACATCGGCGCGCCTATCGACGTACTCTGGTTTCGCGTCGGAAAACTCAAGACCGACAGCGATGGCATCTTCGCTCGCCTGAACCACGGTCAGATGATCGTCACGCTGGACCGCGACGATTACTGGCAGTGCGCTTATGTCATTGCCAAGGGCAAGATCGACGATATCAAGGCGCGTGGGCTCGATGCTTTTCGCTCCAGCGTTTCGTCGCTGGCGCCTGTTTTGCGCGAACGAATGAGCGATGTGAAAGGCTGGGACGATATCAAGCTGCTGACGGTCCGCATCGACCGGCTGACGCGCTGGTCGTTGCCTGGCTTGCTCTGTATCGGCGATGCTGCCCATGCGATGTCGCCAGTCGGCGGTGTCGGGGTGAATCTAGCGGTTCAGGATGCGGTCGCTGCTGCAAACATTCTGTTCGACAAATTCGACAAGGGCGCGCCTTCACTCGGCGATCTCGAACACGTTCAACAGCGCCGCCTGTTTCCGGCCCGGATGACGCAGGCGATGCAAATGCTGATTCAGGACCGCATCATCAACCGCGCGCTTTCGGGTGGAGACATGAAGCCGCCCCTTGCCGTCGGCCTGATCAACGCGATGCCGTGGTTGCAAGGCCTGACGGCCCGGCTGCTTGGTATCGGCGTGCGGCCGGAGCACGTGCAGTCGATCGAAGCGCGATGATTAGCCCTGTGCGGAATATCCGCCGTCGACCGGGATTGCGGTGCCGGTAACGAAATCGGATGCGGATGATGACAGAAACACCGCGGTCCCAGCGAGGTCGTCACCGGTGCCCCAGCGTTTTGCAGGTGTTCGCGCTAGGACATTGTCGTTCAACCCTGCAACCTGTTCTCGTGCGGTTCGGGTGAGGGCGGTGTCGATCCAGCCGGGCAGAATGGCGTTGGCCTGAATATTGTCCGGTGCCCACGACAACGCGATCGACTTCGTGAATTGCACGATGCCACCTTTGCTCGCGGCATAAGCAGGGGCGAAGCTGGCACCGAAAATTGACATCATCGAACCGATGTTGATGATCTTGCCGCCGCCCGCTTGCTTCATCGCCGGATAGACGGCTTTCGAGCAGATAAACGCACTGGTGAGATTGGTGTCGATGACAGTGTGCCAGTCATCGAGACTAAGCATGTGGGCCGGATGCCGGACGCTCATTCCCGCGTTGTTGATGAGAATGTCGAGCCGACCCAACTGCTTCAGCGTGGACTCGACCATGCTTGCTACCGCGGCTTTGTCGGTGATGTCGACGGCGATAGCCACAGCCTTTGCGCCAAGCTGTTCGATGTCGCGGACGGCATCTTTCGATTTGGCTTCGTTGCGGCCGGCGATGACGACGCTGGCGCCTGCGCGGGCCAGACCTCGCGCCATGCCGAGGCCGATGCCGCCATTGCCGCCGGTAACGATGGCGACTTTGCCGGTGAGATCGAATGGGGATTTTTGCATGTTGTCTCCGCTGCGGTCTTCGCCGCTCATGGAGATCAAATCATATTGCGGCGATACCGCCTAGCGGCGCTGCGAGAACACGATCAGCAGCAGACCGACAAGGCTCAATGCCGCGCCGTAGTAAGCCCATTGGGTCTGGCGGATCATAAAACTGGTTTGGGGCCAGTTCACGTAACCAGTGCCTTGGCCGATCCAGAGCAGCCCAATGACGAGCGCGAGTATGCCAACGGTAAGGAGGGGCGTTCTCATGCTGATTGTACGCAATTCAAGCATGATCGTTTCAACTTGTAGTAAAAGAGAAGTCCGCAATCCCTAATTTTGCGGAGATCGCGGACTTCATACCTTATTGAGATGCGCTTCCAACTTTCTTGTAGATATTAGTAATTTGGAACAAGGACGAGTAAATCGCCTGGTTCTTTCCCATATTCCACGGATTGCTGTGCGCAACATTCATGTACTGAGCCTTGGCAGCATGAATGATTTCTACATCGTTGAACACGGAGGGGGGGGAAATCTGCCATTTCCCGCGGACCTTCTTTGCGAAAGCCGAAAGTGAAGCAAGGATGGGAAAAATAATGCCGTCTGGTACATCAACCACCTGGCGACCCTCTCTTTCAATTGATCGCAATCCCGTTCCAGCGAAGCCTGGATGTTTCTTCCATTTCTCGTACAACTGATGAGCGATCGGCGCGATTTCCAAATAGAAATCGTAGAGCAGTTTAGCCTGAGCATGGCCTTCAGCTTTAGGGTTCTTGGCTCGCTCGTGGAGTGACTGAAAATCCTTCAGACACTTTGATTTCATACTGTAAGTGTAAACTTTTTTCGGATCCTCCAACTCCTTCGGTTTTGGCCAAAGTTCTGCAGGAACAAGCGCTGTAATCACTTGGAGCAATTTTTCGGTGTCGTAATAATCGTCGGAGCGTTGCGTTTCTGATTTTCGAAGTTGAAGGTCTGGCAGCGAGATTTGGAGCTTCTCCTCGAGCTCGTCGAGTAGCCCCTTTCGTCCAACGATTGAGAGCGTCGCTACATCGTTTTGAAAATTTCGTGCGATCGAAACCTCTGCGATAAGATCGTCATCGCTGGTCACTACAAGCTCGAATTTGCAGGAAACAGCAAATTGATCTTCATCGGGTGTTGTTGAGAGATAGTGATCCAACTCGCCCCGTGTCTGCGAGCCGTTAATGATGCTTGGATCCTTCAGATACGCCTTTTTCTCTTTTTCATCGATCTCAATGTCGCGGGCTACGATCACGACGCCGCTGTTGAGAATGACGAAATCTTCCGGGGTATTTTCAAGGGTGCTTCGGATTCGTCGATGCACGTCGGTTAGACGTTGACGCTTTTTTCCTTCAGCCGTGACAATATATTCACGGACGTTTTCATCTTCAGGCAGCGGGATGAAAGATGTTGCCGGTGCGTTACCAGCATAAACTTTTCGACGCTCCTCGGTATCCTCCGGAGCGCTGATATTTCTCAATGTATGATAAGGGAAGGCAATGCGGCGCTTATGCCGCTCAGCGTGAGCAGTCATTGTATCTCTCCATTCGTGACCATTTTACGCCGGTGGAGACCTCCCCACGGCAACATGGATCACGAATCGATAAGTAATTGATCTGCGCAATGTTTGCAACCGCAAGTTCGGAAATCTGTATCGCTTACACGTCCAGCAAGTCCTCGCTGGCGAATTCCGCCTTGTCGGAAATGAAGGCGAAACGGGCTTCGGCCTTGGTGCCCATCAGACGTTCGACCGAATCCGCCGTGCCCTCGCGGTCGTCAGCCAGCAGCACCACGCGCAGCATGGTGCGCTTGGTGGGGTCCATGGTGGTTTCTTTCAACTGCGCGGGCATCATTTCGCCGAGGCCTTTGAACCGGCCGATATCGACCTTGGCGTTGGCATGAAACTCCTTCTTGAGAAGTTCGTCGCGATGCTTCTCGTCGCGTGCATAGAACGTCTTCGAGCCGTGGGTGAGGCGATAGAGCGGCGGCACCGCGAGATAGAGGTGCCCCTCGTCGATGAGGCGCGGCATTTGCCGATAGAAGAATGTGATGAGGAGCGAGGCGATATGCGCGCCGTCCACGTCCGCGTCGGTCATGATGATGATGCGGGAGTAACGCAGATCCTCTTCGCGGTATTGTGCGCCAGTGCCGGCCCCGATGGCCTGGATGAGGTCGGCAAGCTGGGCGTTGGCGGTCAGCTTGTCCTTGGTGGCCGAGGCGACGTTGAGAATCTTTCCGCGCAACGGAAGAATGGCTTGCGTCTTTCGATCACGTGCCTGTTTGGCGCTGCCGCCTGCCGAGTCACCCTCGACGATGAACAATTCCGAACCTTCTGTGGCACTGTTGGTGCAGTCGGCGAGTTTGCCTGGCAGCCGCAGCTTCTTCACGGCGGTCTTGCGCGAGGTTTCCTTCTCGGCGCGGCGGCGCAGCCGCTCGTCGGCGCGCTCAACCACGAATTCCAATAGCTTGTTGGCCTGCACAGGATTGCCGGTCAGCCAATGATCGAACGGGTCCTTGATGGCCTGTTCAACGATCTTCTGTGCCTCGGCAGTGGCGAGGCGATCCTTGGTTTGGCCCTGAAACTCGGGCTCGCGCACGAACACCGACAGCATCGCGGCAGCGCCGACCATGACGTCTTCGGATGTGATCGAGGCGGCTTTCTTGCCCTGGCCGATGCGCTCGGAATAGTCCTTCAAGCCGCGCAGCAGCGCGCTGCGGAAGCCCGCTTCATGCGTGCCGCCGTCCGGCGTCGGGACCGTGTTCGTGTAGGATGAAAGGAAGCCGTCGGCATCCGCGGTCCACGCCACCGCCCACTCGCAAGCGCCGTGGGCTCCGTTGCGGCCCGACTTGCCCGAGAAAATATCCGGATGCACGAGGGTGTCGGCATGAATCGCCGCGCCGAGATAATCCTTCAGGCCACCGGGGAAGTGGAATGTCGCATCGGGCGGAACTTCATCGACCCCCTTCAACAATTCCGGATCGCAGCGCCAGCGAATTTCCACACCGCCGAACAGATAGGCCTTCGAGCGAGCCATCTTGAACAGGCGCTGTGGTTTGAACACGGCCTTGCCGCCGAAAATCTCGCTGTCCGGCTTGAAGCGGATGCTGGTGCCGCGGCGATTGTTGATCTTGCCGAGCTCTTCGAGCTTGCCCTTCGGCTTGCCGCGCTCGAACGTCATTCTGTAGAGCTTCTGGTTGCGCGCGACCTCGACCACGAGCAGCGAGGAGAGGGCGTTCACCACCGACACGCCGACGCCGTGCAGGCCGCCCGAGGTCTCGTAGACCTTGGAGTCGAATTTGCCGCCAGCGTGCAGTGTGCACATGATGATTTCGAGCGCGGACTTCTTCGGGAATTTCGGATGCGGGTCGACCGGGATGCCGCGGCCGTTATCGACCACGGTGAGATAGCCGTCCGCGCTGAGATGGACTTCGATGAAGGTCGCGTGGCCGGCGAGCGCTTCGTCCATCGAGTTGTCGATGACTTCGGCGAACAGGTGATGCAGCGCCTTCTCGTCGGTGCCGCCGATATACATGCCGGGACGGCGCCGAACGGGCTCCAGCCCCTCAAGAACCTCGATGTCACGCGCGGTGTAGCCCGCTTCGGCGCTCGAAGGCCGCGCGGCTGATTTCGCGGCTGCACGGGGCTTCCGATCCGACGAGGCGAACAGGTCGGTATCTGTTTTTTCTTTCTTTTTCAAAGGTTTCCGCATGCTTCTTAAATCTTGATATATCGTGATCGGAGGGCGAATCGCTGGCTGTTACTATGCCACGGTTGCGGCGGTAAATGTGACGCAGGCGGTTCCCAAACAAGGCGGGCGCTGCCGTGGTATGCGGATTGAGGGGGAACCGGCGCGTTCAATAGAGAAGCCGGGAACGGGACATTGCATGACTTTTGAAGAAATGACTCGCGGGCTGGCCGAATTCGTCCGCGACCATCAGATGTGGGCCATGCCGGTCGTCTTTGCGCTGGCCTTTGCGGAATCGCTCGCCTTTCTGTCGTTGATCATTCCGGCCTGGGGTGCGCTGGTCTCCATCGGTGCGCTGATCGGCGTTAGCGGCATCAGTTTCTGGCCCGTGTGGATCGCAGGGGGGCTGGGAGCGGCGCTCGGGGATTGGGTGTCCTACTGGGTTGGCTACAAATTCCACGACCGCATCGCCCATATGTGGCCGATGTCGAGCTTTCCCGACATGCTGCCGCGCGCCGAACGCTTCATGAAGAAATGGGGCGTGCTCGGCATCTTCATTGGCCGCTTTTCGGGGCCGTTGCGTGCGACGGTGCCGCTCGTCGCAGGCATTGTCGAAATGCCGTACTGGCATTTTCAGTTTGCTAACTTCACGTCGGCATTCGTCTGGTCTGGTGCTTTGATGGCGCCCGGAATCCTCGGCGTCAAAATGCTCATGTGACGGCGTGTCTTTTTCAAATCGAAACTCTTTGTGATCGGGAATAGCTGTCGTGAAGGCGTGTTAACGTCAGGCGTTGTCCACGACGCACGCGCTTTGCAAATAGCTCGCAACAATCTGCACAGCTGCAACGAGCGATAGATCAGACGCAATTCCATAACCGGGAGAACTTTCATGAAACTGACACGACGTGATGCGCTGGCCGGCGCTGCTGGTCTCGCGGCCGCTCCTCTGTTGCCGGCGCTTCCTGCCAAAGCCGCAGCGCCCGTTGCCGGCAAGCAGAACGCCAGTTTCTATCGTTACAAGGTTGGCGATGCCGAAGTGACCGTCGTCTCTGACGGCGCCAGCACGTTCCCGCTCGCAGACAATTTCGTGACGAACGCCAAGAAAGAAGAAGTCAACGCCACGCTCGAGAAAGCATTTCGGCCGCGCGACTCGGTCACGATCTATTTTGGCCCGCTTGTCATTAATAGCAGCGGCAAGTTGATTGTGATCGATACTGGCAACGGACCCGCCACCTTCGCAAGCAGCAAGGGCGCGGCCGGCCAGTTCGCCAGCAATCTCGCTGCCGCCGGCATCGACGCTAAGACGGTCGATATGGTGGTGATCTCGCATTTCCACAGCGACCATGTGAACGGATTGCTCACCGCCGACAACCAGCCGGCGTTCCCGAATGCAGAGGTTCTCGTGCCTGCTGTCGAGTGGAAATACTGGATGGACGACGGTGAAATGAGCCGCGCTCCCGCAGGCCGGATGGAAGGCTTGTTCAAGAACAACCGCCGCATCTTTGAAGCAGGGCTTAACAAGAAGGTGACGCCCTATGAGTGGGGCAAGGATGTCGCGCCGGGATTGCTTGCGGTCGAGACCATCGGGCACACGCCCGGTCACACGTCCTACGTCCTGTCCTCGGGTTCGGACAAAGTGTTCATCCAGTCAGATGTCACCAACAATCCTGATCTCTTTGCACGCAATCCCGGCTGGCAGGCGTTCTTCGATCAGGACGGGCCTCAGGCCGAAAAAACGCGCCGCAAGGTTTATGACATGCTGGCGGCCGAAAAAATGCGGGTGCAGGGCTTCCATTATCCGTTCCCCGGCCTCGCCAATATCGAAAAGGACGGCGACGGTTACCGCTGGATTCCGACGCCCTGGAATCCCGTCATCTAAGCGTTACGGGTTCTGACTTGACGGAAACTGGGCGCGGACCTATATCCGCGCCCATGACCGACGCATCCACCATCCTGTTTTCTCGCCGCCGCCGCGCTTTCGCGGTATGGGCGGCTGATCGCGTCTGATCGTCGTCAATGCCGCCGGATATGGTCCGCGGCATCTTGTTTCTCCTTAAAACTTGCCGCAAGACCTGCTCCGGTAGCGTTGTTTTTGAACTCGCTCGGGTAAGGACTTAATCATGGCTGAGAAGAAGAAAATCGGCATCCTCGGCGCCTCCGGTTACACCGGGGCCGAACTCGTCCGGCTGCTGCTGCGTCATCCCCGCGTTGAGATCGCCCTGCTGACCGCGGACCGGCGGGCCGGGCAGATGATGGGCGATGTGTTTCCCCAATTCGCGCCGTACGATCTGCCGCGCTTAGTGACGATCGATGAGGTCGATTGGGCGAATGCCGGACTCGATCTCGTGTTCTGTGCGCTCCCACACGCCACCACGCAGAAGGTGCTGAAAGACGTCTTCGCAAAAGCACCCGATATCAAGATCGTCGATCTGTCGGCGGATTTCCGGCTGGAAGATCCAGCCATTTATGCCAAATGGTACGGCCACGAACATCACGCGCTCGAATTGCAAAAGGAAGCGGTCTATGGGCTCGTGGAAGTCTACAGGCGCGACATCAAGAAGGCGCGGCTGGTCGCCAACCCCGGCTGCTACACGACCTGCGCGCAACTGCCGCTGATCCCGCTGCTCAAAGCCAAAGCCATCGAGCCGGATGAAATCGTCATCGATGCCAAATCCGGCATGACGGGAGCGGGGCGCTCGGCGAAGGAAGAGATGCTGTTTTCGGAAGTGTCCGAAGGCTTCAACGCCTACGGCGTCGGCCAGCATAGGCACATGTCCGAGCTCGATCAGGAATTCTCCAAGGCTGCGGGCAAGGAGGTCGTCGTGTCGTTCACGCCGCATCTCGTGCCGATGAACCGCGGCATCTTCTCGACCATCTATGTGCGGGGACGGCGCGGCAAGATCGCGCAGGATCTTCACGAGATTCTGGTCAAGCAATACGAGAAGGAGCCATTCGTTCACGTCCTGCCGTTCGGCAAGGCGCCACAGTCGCGGCATGTGCGCGGTTCGAACATGACGTTCATCGGTGTGGTCGCGGATCGCATCGCGGGACGGGCGATCATCATCTCGACGCTCGACAACCTCACCAAGGGCGCGTCAGGTCAGGCTGTGCAGAACATGAATCTGGTGCTTGGTTTTCCGGAGACAGCGGGCATCGATCAGCCGCCGATGTTTCCGTAAGGCGCATCACGCACCAACAAACAAAGAAAAAGGGATGGCGATGAGCCATCCCTTTTTGACTCTTGGCAGTGCTAAGGATCAGAGAACTTTGAAAATCGCCAGCGCCAGAACCGCCTGTGCGATGAACCCGACCGTGAAGGCGAGGGTGCGAAGCACCGGAATGCCGAGTGTGTAAACGATCAGATGCGCCACGCGGGACCAGAAATAAACGGCGCATGCGAGCACGGTCCATTTCGTCGAATAGTCGATCGCATTGAGGATCAGAACGAGCGGCGCGAAAATAACGAGATTTTCAACCGCGTTGTCGTGGGCGAACAGCATGCGGTTGGCCCAGTCGGCGAGCGGCTTGTCATTCCGGGAGGGGTTTGCCATGGCGCCGCCGAGGCCGCGAACCTGACAGCGATTGAGAACGTAGGGCACCCAGAGCAGGCCGGTCAAAATAACGGTCAGCGTCAGCCAGAACAGTTCACGTGTCATCGACGTTTCCCTTCCAATTCTGCTAGGCCCGCGCGAACGCGGGGTGGAATGCCTTTTACCGCTTCATCGTTCAGCGCCGAGTCGGCCGCACGAACACCAAGCGAAGTCATAGACGATTGGCGATACAAGGCCAATGTCGCGGAGGCTGTTTTTCTTGGAAGGCGACGACCGAAGCGGACGTGCCCGCAAAAGATTAGCGGGCCGCGGCTGGTCTTGCTGTGATGAATTGTGCCTTAGGCGCGGACCCGGACGTAGCTGCCGGGGGCGTCCTCAAGGGCGTCCAGCGGACCGGAGCCGGGAATGCGCGCAGGAACCTGCTCGGCATCAATGGCCTCCAGCCATGACCGCCAGTCTGGCCACCACGACCCTCTGTGTTCCTCGGCGTCTTTGAACCAGTCCGCGAGGTTGATGTTCTGGATGCGATCGTTGGTCCAGTATTGGTATTTGCCGAGTTCCGGCGGATTGATCACGCCGGCGATGTGCCCGGATCCGGCGAGCACGTATTTGACCGGGCCGCCGAAGAACTGCGAGCCGTAAAGGACGGATTCAGCCGGCGCGATGTGGTCTTCCCGGGTCGCGAGGTTATAGACCGGCACCTTCACCTTGGAGAGATCGAGCTGGGTGTTGTCGATGGCCATGGTGCCGGTGGACAGCCGGTTTTCGAGATAGCAGTTGCGCAGATAGTAGGAATGGTTCGCCGCCGGCATCCGGGTTGCGTCGGAATTCCAGTGCAGCAGATCGAACGCCGCCGGCTCTTTGCCCTTCAGGTAGTTGCTGACCACATACGACCAGATCAGGTCGTTGGAGCGAAGCATGTTGAAGGCCATGGCCATCTTGCTGCCTTCGAGTACGCCAGTTTGCTTCATGTCGCGCTCGAGGTTCGAAATCTGGTCCTCATCAACGAACACCAGGAGATCGCCTGCATGGGTGAAGTCGACCTGTGCCGCGAGGAAGGTTGCCGAGGTGACGCGAACGCGCCGTTTCTCGGCGAGCCATGCCAGCGTCGTTGCCAGCAGCGTGCCGCCGACGCAGTAGCCCATGGTGTGGACGCGCATCTCGCCGGTGGCTTTTTCGATGACGTCCATCGCCGTCAGCGGGCCTTCGCGCATGTAGTCTTCAAAGGTCTTGCCGCCGAGCTTCTTGTCGGGATTGACCCACGAGATCAGGAACACCGTGATGCCTTGATTGACGCACCACTGGACGAACGACTTCTGCCGGTTGAGATCGAGGATGTAGAACTTGTTGATCCACGGCGGCACGATCAGCAGTGGCGTGCGCAGAACGCTCTCCGTGGTCGGCTCATATTGAATGAGCTGCATGATCTCGTTCTGGTAGATCACCTTGCCCGGTGTCAGCGCGAGGTCGCGGCCGACTTCGAGATTGGCCGCGGACTGGCGAATCTTGAGCGTGCCATGTCCCGCCTCAATGTCTTCCGCGAGCATCGTCATGCCGCGCACGAGGTTGTCGCCGTTGCTCGCCAACGTCTGCCGCAACACTTCCGGATTGGTCAGAACGAAGTTGGACGGTGAAATCGCATTGGTGACTTGCTGGATGTAGAACTCCGCCTTTTTGCGAGTATGTGGATCGAGGCCTTCGGCGTTCTTGACGAGGTCGTTCGCCAACTGCGTGGTCAGCAGGTAGGCCTGCATCAGAAAATCGAAGAACTGATTGGTTTTCCACTCCGGATCCTGGAAACGTTTGTCGCGTGGCGAAGGCTCGGCAACCGGCGTTGTTGTTTCACCTGACAAGCGGCGCGCCGCGCTGTTCAGCAATTCGAGATACGACTTGCCGATCTTGGTTTGCACCTCGGCGGCACGCTGCTGGTCGGCAAGCCAGTAGTTGGTCACCGACGTCAACGTCTTCACGACTTCATGGAGTTCGCCGGGCTGGCTCGCGTCGCCATTTGCGCGCGGCTGCAGGTAAGCGGAGAGGGCGCGCCCGCTGGATTCAAGCGCACGCGCAAGGTTTGCGGAGAATGCTTCCGGATTGAAGCCATTCGCAGATCCGGTTTCGCCGGTTTTGTTACCTACAAGAATGTCACTCATCGCCCAGTTCTGAACTCTCGTCTCAGTCCGATCACCTCAATTCGCAGCATCATCATGGCATAGTTCGGATGCGTGCGGTGATTTGGGTGTGCTGCGTTGCGGCATGATTAATACTTCCGTCATATTAGGGCCTCATGAACGCGGTCTGCTTTTTGGGACGATCATCGTTCGGGGGTTAATGCTTTCCAACGGTGTTGAGTTCGGCTCGGTTGTGCATTTACAGAGCAGGAATCGTGCCGGTTGAAACCAAGGGGACGCAGTTATTTTTGTGCGAAGCCACATACGTAGGATGGGGCGATCGTCGGCCGTGGCCGGCTTGATGCTGCTTGGCTTCGTATTGAGTGGATGCGCCAGCCAGCTGGCTGACGCGCCGCTCGTCGGGCTTCCGGCTAATACGCCCGCGAGGCCAGCGACCCCGGGAGAATATCTGCCCGTGCATGACGTGCCGGCCCCCCGCCAGGAAACGGTGCTCGATCAGTCCCAGCAGGACAAGCTGGAGAAGGATTTGCTGGCCGCCCGTGACCGTCAGGCCTCTGGAGCTCAGGCCGCTCAGCGTCGCAGCAACTAGTGTCCTGAATCCGAAGTCCGCCTAGGATTTGCCTTCGCCGCAACTGCGGGTTGGTGTTAAAAAGACCACGATTCAATCGCAAAAATGCGAATTCTGGCGCGGGCGGACGCGGTTCGCGCCCGAATCCGCTTAATATGCTGAAATTCCGCGTCTCCCAACCGCCGTACCGAATTCCACTTCGGTGCAAAACACGTTACTGATCCTGCTGTTATCGCCGGTTTTTCCGGCTCCCGGAGCCCGACCCATGGAAGAGTTTTACCGTATCCGCCGTCTGCCGCCTTATGTGTTCGAGCAAGTCAATCGGGCCAAGGCGGCCGCGCGGAACGCCGGGGCCGACATCATCGACCTGGGTATGGGCAATCCGGACCTGCCGACGCCGCCCCATGTCATCGAAAAGCTCAAGGAAACCCTCGGCAAGCCGCGGACTGACCGGTATTCGGCGTCGAAAGGTATCGTGGGACTGCGGCGGGCACAGGCTGCCTATTATGAGCGCCGCTTCGGCGTGAAGCTCAATCCGGAAACCCAGATCGTTGCGACGCTCGGTTCCAAGGAAGGATTCGCCAACGTCGCGCAGGCCATCACCGCGCCCGGCGATGTGGTGCTGGTGCCGAACCCGAGTTATCCGATCCACGCGTTCGGCTTCCTGATGGCCGGTGGCGTGGTCCGCTCGGTTCCTGCTGAGCCGACGCCAGAACTTTTCAGCGCGCTTGAGAAGGCGATCATTCACTCGATCCCCAAGCCTATCGCGATGATCGCGTGCTATCCGTCAAATCCGACGGCCTATGTTGCGTCGCTCGATTTCTACAAGGATCTCGTCGCCTTCGCGAAGAAGCATGAGATCTTCATTCTGTCCGATCTGGCTTACGCGGAGCTCTATTTCGACGGCGTACCGCCGCCGTCAGTGCTGCAGGTGCCGGGTGCGATCGATGTCACGGTGGAATTCACCTCGATGTCGAAGACGTTCTCGATGGCCGGCTGGCGTATGGGCTTTGCCGTGGGCAACGAACGGATCATCGCGGCGCTCACGCGCGTGAAATCCTATCTCGATTACGGCGCCTTCACGCCGGTGCAGGTTGCCGCGACTGCCGCGTTGAACGGCCCGCAGGACTGCATCAAGGAAGTGCGTGACACCTACCGCAAGCGCCGCGATGCGCTGGTGGAGGCGTTCGGCCGTGCCGGATGGGACATTCCGCCGCCGGCAGCTTCGATGTTCGCCTGGGCGCCGTTGCCGGAGAAGTTCCGCGACGTCGGCAGTATGCAGTTCGCCACGCTGATGGTCGAGAAATCCGGCGTCGTTGTGTCGCCCGGCGTCGCCTTCGGCGAGCATGGCGAAGGCTATGTCCGCATCGCGATGGTGGAAAACGAGCAGCGAATTCGCCAGGCCGCCCGCAACATCCGGCGCTTCCTTGAAAGTGGCGTTGAATCGTTGCACAACGTGGTTCCGCTCGCCACCCGGCGATAGTTTTCCGACAGGTTTTCAGCATCATGGTCGCACCACTCAAGGTGGGTATAGCGGGTCTCGGCACCGTGGGTGCCGAGGTGGTCCGCCTGATAGAAAGTCAGAGCAGGGCCATGTCGGCACGGTGCGGCCGCGGCGTCCGCGTTGTCGCGGTGTCCGCACGCTCGAAGGTCAAGAAGCGCAGCCTCGACCTGCGCGGCATCGAATGGGCGAAGAATCCGTTGGCGCTGGCTAACGATCCGAAAATCGATTGCTTTGTCGAGCTGATGGGTGGCTCCGGTGAGCCGGCATTGTCGGCGATCGAAGCCGCACTCAGGAACGGCAAATCGGTGGTCACGGCAAACAAGGCGTTGATTGCCAGGCACGGCTCGCGGCTTGCTGCGCTGGCCGAGAAGCACGGCGGCGCGTTGAACTACGAGGCTGCGGTGGGCGCGGCCATTCCTGTCATCAAGACATTGCGCGAAGGGCTCGCCGGCACCGGCGTCAATCGCGTTTACGGCATTCTCAACGGCACCTGTAACTACATCCTCACGCGCATGGAGCGCGAGGGACTGTCCTTCGCGGAGTGTCTCAAGGATGCGCAGCGGCTGGGGTATGCCGAGGCCAATCCGTCGTTCGATGTGGATGGGCACGACACCGCGCAAAAGCTCGCGATCCTCGCCAGCCTCGCGTTCGGCACCAAGGTGAACCAGAACGCGGTCTATGTCGAAGGTATCTCATCCATCGCGCCGGAAGATCTGCGCGCGGCTGATGAGCTTGGCTATCGGGTCAAGCTGCTCGGTGTGGCGGTGCGGACTGAATCCGGCATCGAGCAGCGCGTGCATCCGACCATGGTGCCGAAATCATCCTCGATCGCGCAGGTCATGGATGTGACCAACGCGGTGACCATCGACGGTGAGGGTATTCCGCCGATCACGTTGGTTGGACCCGGTGCGGGCGGCGCGGCCACCGCATCGGCGGTGCTTGCCGATATCGCGGATGTGGCGCGGGGCATTCGCGCGCTGCCGTTCGGACGGCCGATGGCAAAACTCAAGACCACGGACAAAGCGCCGATGAAGCGCCACGAGGGCGGCTACTACATTCGCCTGATGGCGCGAGACCTCGCCGGAACCGCGGCGACCATCGCCACGCGGCTCGCGGAACAGAAAATCTCCATTGAATCGATCGTGCAGCGTCATCCCGACGGCACAATGGATGTGCTGAATAAGCGCGGCAAACCGGCTCCGGTTCCTGTTATCCTCATCACTTACGCAACCACCGAAGATGCCGTGCGCCGCGCCTTGCACGCCGTACAACAAGATCGGGTGATAACTGGCCGTCCGCAGGTCATCCGCATCGAAAAGAACTGATAGGGTCCGGATCGACCGGATCCACCGATATGCTCGTTGTTTAGGAGTTAGCCTATGTCCGTTACGATTTCCGTTCCGCCGCAGCTTTTGCTGGAACGCATTCTCACACTCGAAATCGTTCGCGTGACGGAACGCGCGGCCGTCTCCGCAGCGCGCCTGAGGGGACACGGCAACGAGAAGGCCGCCGATCAGGCAGCGGTGGATGCCATGCGGCGCGAACTGAACAAGATTCCAATTCAGGGCACAGTGGTGATCGGCGAGGGCGAGCGTGACGAAGCGCCGATGCTCTTCATCGGCGAAAAGGTTGGTGCTGAGGGCGGCGGCCCCGAAGTCGACATCGCGGTTGATCCGCTCGAGGGCACCACGCTCTGCGCGAAGAATATGCCGGGCGCGATTGCGACCATGGCGATCGCGGAAGGCGGTACGCTGCTGAATGCGCCGGACGTCTACATGCAGAAGATCGCGGTCGGTCCCGGTTATCCGAAACACGTGGTCGATCTCGATGCATCGCCGGCCGAGAACATCCGCCGTCTCGCCCGCGCCAAGGACGTGCACCCTTCAGCCATCACCGCGTTGGTGCTCGATCGTCCGCGTCACGCTGACATCATCAATGCCATCCGTTCCACCGGCGCTGCCGTGCGTCTCATCACCGACGGCGACGTTGCCGGTGTGATCCACACCGCCGACCCTGACAACACCGGCGTCGATATCTACTTGGGCACCGGCGGCGCGCCAGAAGGCGTGCTGGCGGCAGCGGCGTTGCGCTGCATCGGCGGTCAGATGCAGTGCCGTCTCATTCTCGATACCGATGAGAAGCGCGAGCGCGCGGCGAAAATGGGCGTCAAGGATTACGCGATGGTCTACGGCATCGAGGACATGGTGCGCGGTGACTGTTTGTTCTCGGCAACCGGCGTCACCGACGGCTCGCTGCTCTCCGGCGTCAAGTTCCGCAAGAATGTGATCGAGACCGAGACTGTCGTGATGCGGTCGGTGACCGGCACGGTTCGTATCATCAAGGGCGAGCATCGCCAGTTCGAGAAATTCCACCTCGATTGAGCAGGACGTCACCATGACCGAGCGCGTTGTCATCCGGCCCGTTCGCGAGGATGAGCGCGAAGCATGGGAGCCTTTGTGGGCCGGTTATCTGAAATTCTACAAGGCGACGGTTCCTGCCGCGACCACCGACGTCACATGGAAACGTTTCCACGATGACACGGAGCCGATGTACGTGCTGGGCGCGTATGTGGACGGCAACCTGACCGGCATTGTTCATTTCCTTTATCACCGCTCCTGCTGGACTATTGGCGACTATTGTTATTTGCAGGACTTGTTTGTGAATGAGGACACACGCGGACACGGCGTCGGACGGAAACTGATCGAAGCCGTCTACGAGAAGGCCAAGGCTGCCGGCGCGAGCCGCGTGCACTGGCTGACTCAGTTCGAGAATGCCCGCGCGCAAATTCTCTACGACGAAGTCGCGGATCGCTCCGGCTTCATGCAGTACCGCAAGATTTTTTGAAGGTGTTTGATGTCTGAGATCAAGGCGCTGCTGTTCGATGTATTTGGTACCGTGGTCGACTGGCGGACCAGCCTGATCAACAATTTCACCGCCTGGGGCAAAGCCAGGAACATCAAGGGCGACTGGACCGCGCTGGTCGATGGCTGGCGCGGCGCGTACATGCCGTCGATGGACGAGGTGCGGAAGCATCCAGAACGCGGCTTTGTCATTCTCGATGACCTGCAGCGTCAGTCCATCGAGCCGCTGGCGGCCAAGCTCGGTATCACTGGACTGACATCTGCCGATTTCGACTATCTCACGCGCGGCTGGCACAGCCTCCATCCATGGCCAGACAGCGTCGGCGGTCTGACGCGATTGAAGACAAAGTTCATTATCAGTCCGCTCTCCAACGGCAACGTCGCGCTGCTGACCAATATGGCGAAGTTCGCCGGTCTGCCGTGGGATCTTGTCCTCAGCGCCGAGGTGTTCGGCCACTACAAGCCCGATCGGGAAGCCTATCTCGGCGCGGCCAAAATCCTCAGTCTGCCCCCCGAACAGGTGATGCTTGTTGCCGCTCACAACAACGATCTGGCTGCGGCCCAGAGTTTTGGATTGAAGACGGCTTTCGTGCCGCGCCCGACGGAATATGGCCCGTTGCAGAGCCGCGATTTTGGCCCCGAGGGCGAGTGGAATTTTGTCGCGAAGGACTTCAACGATCTGGCTGATAAGCTGGGTTGCTGATCGCGCGTTCGCGAATCATTGAACCTTTGCGCTTCGTGCTTACTTGCGGAAGGCATCATGACGCTCCCAGCATCCGCATTGCCTGTTGAGACGCTGCCGGCCTTCCTCGGCGTGGCACGATCGGCGACGGGCCGGATCTGGCGCGATCGGCTCGATCCCCGCGGAGCGGCGCGGGCGCTCGCTATTGCGCAGCGCTATCAGGTGCCGGAAATGCTGGCGCGGATCATCGCGGGGCGCGGCATCGACATAGATGCCGTTGATGACTTTCTCGACCCCACCATCCGCAAGCTGCTGCCCGATCCTCTGACCGTGACGGAAATGGAAGCCGCCGCCAAGCGCATCGCCGATGCAGCCGCGCGCGGTGAGAAGGTCGCGATCTTCGGCGACTACGACGTGGATGGCGCGACCTCGGCGGCGCTGCTGACATGGCATCTGCGCCATTGCGGGCTCGATCCGCTGATCCACATTCCCGATCGTATCTTCGAGGGCTACGGCCCCAACGTTGAAGCCGTGCGCGGTCTCGCCAACAAGGGTGCGACGCTGCTGGTCACGGTCGATTGTGGCACCACCAGCATCGAGCCGCTGGCCGAGGCCAAGAAGCTCGGCATGGACGTCGTCGTGATCGACCATCACCAGTGCGGCGATGAACTTCCTGTGGTGGATGCGCTCGTCAATCCGAACCGTCCCGACGATCTGTCAGGCCTCGGACATCTTGCCGCTGTGGGTCTCGTGTTCGTGACGCTGGTCGCTGTGAATCGCGAGTTGCGCGCCCGGAATTTCTGGTCGGACGAGCGGCCCGAGCCGAATCTGCTGGACGCACTCCACCATGTCGCGCTCGGCACCGTCGCTGACGTCGCCTCATTGACTGGCCTCAACCGCGCTTTTGTCGCCAAGGGCCTGATCGCACTGCGCCGCCGCGACCATGTCGGCCACACAGCGCTGATGGATGTGTCGCGGCTCAGCGGCCCGCCTGAGGCATGGCATCTCGGCTTCATGCTTGGCCCGCGTATCAATGCCGGTGGACGGATCGGGCGGGCGGACCTCGGCGTACGGCTGTTGCTGGAGGGCGACATCTCGGAAGCGGCGCGGATCGCAGCCGAACTCGATCGCCTCAACACCGAGCGCCGCGTCATCGAGCAGATGGCGGAAGCGCAAGCCGAAGCCGAGGCGCTCGCCTCGCTCGGGCTGGACGATAAGGGCGCGGTGATTGTGACGGCGTCCGAGGGCTGGCACCCCGGTGTGGTGGGCCTTGTTGCATCACGCCTGAAAGAGAAATTTTCCAGGCCTGCCTTCGCTATCGCGCTTGAGCCCGGCGGCATCGGCGCCGGATCGGGCCGCTCCATTCCGGGCGTCGACCTCGGCAAGGTCGTGCGGCAGGCTGTGCATGATGGGATTCTGCTGAAAGGCGGCGGTCACGCGATGGCGGCAGGCGTCACCTTGAAGAAGGAGCGCCTTGCAGAGTTTCGTGCCTATGTCGAGACGGCACTCGCGGCGACGGTCGCGGACGCGCGGCACGCCAACGAGCTGTTCATCGATGGCGCGGTCACCGCGCGTGCGGTGACGACGGATTTCGTCGCGACCCTGAACCGCGCCGGGCCGTTCGGTGCGGGCAATCCCGAACCGTTGATCGCGTTGCCGTCACACCAACTCGTCTTCGCGGATGAAGTGGGGCAGGCGCACCTCCGTCTCCGCTTCAAATCGGGTGATGGCTCTTTCGTCAACGGCATCGCTTTTCGCTCCGTGGGCCAGAAGCTCGGCAATGCGCTGGTCGAAAATCGCGGTCAGATGCTGCATGTCGCGGGATCGTTGACGGTCGATCGCTGGCAGGGTTCCGAACGCGTGCAGATGCGCGTCACCGATGTCGCGGTGCCGGATCTTGGGCCTGCGGTGATCCGCTAGGAGATCAAGAGCCTTGCCGCAGCCGCGCCAGGACCTTCAAGCCGGCATAGCCGTCGGCGGGCAGCAGCCCCGCCTTGGTCTGGAAATCTCGAACCGCCTTCATGGTGTCGTTACCGACGCGGCCATCGGTGCCGCCGGTGTCAAAGCCCGCTTTGGTCAGGCGCGTCTGGACTTCCTGAACTTCCGCAAGCGTCAGGGCGCGTTCCGATCCCGGGAAGGGCTGCACGAACGGTCCTGCGCCAAGAATGCGGTCACCGAGATGCACGATGGCGAGCGCGTAGTTCATCGACGGATTGTAGCTTTTTACCGCGTAGAAATTCGGTCCCAGCAGGAACGACGGCCCGCCTTGTACCGGCACCCACAATTGCGCGGAATCGTTAGGACGCGGAAACGGCTGGCCATCAGCGCGGGTGACGCCAGCCGCTGCCCATTTCGCGTAGCTCTGATTGCCGCTTTTACTTCCTGTCGCGCCGCGCACCTCATAACCCCAGTGCTCGCCGCGCCGGTACTTGCCGCGATTCACGAGATAGCGCGCGCTGGAGCCTAGCGCATCGTCCGGCTTGCCGAATGGAGAGACACGTCCGTCGCCGTCATAGTCAAAACCGACGTTGAGCCAGACTTCGGGCATCCATTGGGTGTGACCCATAGCGCCGGCCCAGGAGCCGCGCATTTCCTCCGGCGTGCTCCAATGCTTGTCGACGATGCGCAGCGCGTTGATGAGCTCGGTTTCCCAATAGGCCTTGCGGCGCGGCTCGTTCCACGCCAGAGCGGCGAGGGAAGGAAACACCGGCCGCATATGGTTTTGCTGCACCAGGGGATCGCCGTATGCGGTCTCGACCCCCCACAGGGCCAGCAGCGTGCCGCGCTCGACACCAAAATCCTTTTCGATGCGTGTGAACAGCGCGTTGTATTTCTGCAGCGCCGCCTTGCCGGCCGCGAGCCGCCAATCCGAAACGCGGCGGTTGATATACTGCCAGAGTTGCTCGTTGAACTCCGGCTGCTTGCGCATCTTGTCGAACACGCTCATGTCCGGTTCGATCCGGCTGAGGCAGCGGATGTAGGTGCCCTCGGAAATACCGCGCGCCAGCGCGCGGGCGCGAAAGCCTTCCCGCCACTGATCGAAGCCGGGGGGCGCCGCGAGCGCACGAAGCGGGTTCGCCATCAGCGCACTTGCGCCAAGCGCGGAGCCCAACAATGAGCGCCGTGTGAGGGAACTTGTGTCCGAAGAATCTCTCTGCGTCATGCCGTTACTGTAGCGCGGCTTGGCCGGTTCGGCCAAAGGCCATCTGCTGCGGTTTTGTGTCTACTTGCCTCCGCCTTCCTTGGCGGCATCAGGCGCAATGTTCCGGGGCGGCATGGCGTGCGCCATCGCGGGTGCTTCGGGGGACGGCGGCATGTATTCGCGTCCGCGCCCGCCGATCAGGCGCTCATAGGACGAGATCAGCGTGACGTAAGGATTGACCCACAGCCAGCCGTCGCGCGTGAACACCTGGACGTCGAAGTGCAGGTGAACTGTCGTCCCGCCGATGCGATCCTGATAATTCGACACGACGCCGATCTTTTCGCCCTCGGCGACGCGTCGTCCGTGAACCATGCCATCAGCGTCGAGACGAGCCGGGTTCATGTGCATGTAACGGAAACGGATATGCTCGTTGCGGGTGTTCACGAGAAGGTGCATCGCTTGCTGCGCTGGGGCGCGAACCACCACGCCGTCCCGTACGGCAACTGCCGGGAAAATATCCGGGATGCAGCGATCGGCGCCGTCGTTGCGCAGGGAGCACGATGAGGGCCGGATATCCTGACCCTGATGGCCCATGCCGTTGGCGCATTGGCCGACTCCGAAATCGCGTGTTTCGCAGAAGTTATCCTGCCAAGGATAGCTGTAGTTCTCCTTCGCGGATTCGTCGAACACCAGCGGCTTGTCATTGCGCTTGCAACGATACTGGTCCCCTTTAGTTGGAGCCCACGCCACTCGTCCGGTGAGATTGCAGTCGCCCCAATTCATGAAGGATTGCGAATTGGCAAAGGCGGGTGCCTTCTCGAGCGGAAAGCGGATCTGCGCGTAGACGGTCATATCGCGATGACCGCCTTGTCCGCGATATCCGCTGTTGGCGATAATCTCACCAGGCGGGCGATAGGTGAAGTCTGCGGAATATTCGATCGGCCGCTCAGAGACATTCGATGCGATATTGTAACGCGGACTGCGCGGCGTGCCGCCGGCGACGCGCAGAGCCTTCAGGAACCGTTCGGCGACCGGTGAGGCTTCGCGGCAGGACAGGCGCTTGCTGCGCGCGACACTGTCGAGACACTGGATCGAGACCACATAGGGCACGCCGAAACGCGTGAATGCATAGCGCACGTAACCTTCACGGATCACCCGGCGCAGATTGGGGAATTGCGTGGCCAGCGCCTTCACCGGCTCGCCTTTTCCGGCGAGCGGATCGTTGATGTCGTAGACCAGCAATGACGCCGTGATCTGGACTTCTACCGGCCGTGAATACACGCGGGATGGCATGCCGTCGCCCGCGCCGGGGTGGAGCGTGAAGACCGCGTCGTATCCCGAGGGTCCCACATCGAACATGGCAGCGGCGTTGAAGCCAGCCTGATAGCGGGACACGAGCAGGCCGATAGCGCCACTTTGGCGGTCGGAGAGATAGAGCGCGCTGTCGAACGGCAACAGCACCGGCACCGGACTGAGTTGAACTCCAGGAAAAATCGACGAGGTCACCGCGTTTAGCTGCGAGATCGCTACAATACGGTGCGGGTTAATCCGCAGTGGCTGGCGTCCGGAGGCGAAGGTAAACTGATTGACGGCAAACGGCTGTGAATCGATCTCGGTCTTGAGTTGCCTGACAGCCGCAGGCCAGTCCGCCCTGACCACGGAAATGGCAGGTGTCCTGAAGTCGTCAGCGTAAACAGATGGCGAGAGAAGGCCGGAGAGCGCGGCAACGAAGAGAAGGCAGCACCAGAATTTCACCGATGCTGTTCTGTTGCGGTTTGCTGTCCTCGCCGGTGTCAATGCATCCTCGCGAGATCCGCGCTTAATCCTTCGCGCGCTCGACGTAAGAGCCGTCTTCCGTCAGGACGACGATGCGCGTTCCGGTGCCAATGTGAGGCGGAACGCCCGTCCGGACACCATTGGAAAGGATCGCTGGCTTATAGGACGAGGACGCGGTCTGTCCTTTGGTCACCGGCTCGGTCTCGACAACCTCAAGGGTGACGCGCTGCGGCAGTACGATCGCCACCGCGTTGCCTTCGAATATCGAGAGCTTCACGGTCATGTTTTCCTGCAGGTACGGCGCCTGCGTGCCGACCACGTCCTTCCGAACCAGTAGCTGGTCGAAGTTTTCGTTGTTCATGAAATGGAAGCCGTCGCCGTCTTCATAGAGATAGTTGAAGTCACGGTCCTCGACGAATGCGCGCTCGACCTGATCGGTGGTCTTGTAGCGCTCGGACACCTTGGTGCCGTCGCTGATCCGGCGCATTTCGATCTGGCTGACCGGGGTTCCCTTGCCGGGGTGGATGTTCTCCGCGCTCAGAACGACATATAGCTTGCCGTCCTGCTCAATGATGTTGCCCTTGCGGATCGAACTGGCGATGACTTTCACAGATAGGTTTCCTAACGTTCAGGGCCGGTCGCGGCGTAGGTTCGGCGCTGGCGGGTCCGGCAAGGCGGTTTCGGGCTGCAACATACTGATTTGCCCCGGCAAAGCCAGCATTTTGCTGCGGAATCGGGCGTTCCGGGCATGAACGCGGGGCAGAAACTTTCACCCTGGTGGATGCCGGACCGCCATGTGGACCGCAAGCCGTTTTTGCAGGCGCGGAGCGCAGTTTCCCGTGCCTTGCGGGATTGGTTTGAGGACGAGGGATTCGCGGAAGTCGAGACCCGAATCCTGCAAAAATCGCCCGGGAACGAGACCCATCTTCATGCCCCGTCGGCCGATCTGACCTCGGCCTCCGGCGACAAGTCGCGATACTTCCTGCGGACTTCGCCCGAATTCGCCTGCAAGAAGCTGCTGGCCGCCGGCGAAAACAGAATCGTGGAATTCGCTCGGGTGTTCCGGGATCGCGAACGCGGGCCGCTTCATTTGCCTGAATTCACGATGCTGGAGTGGTACCGCGCCAATGAGGGTTATGAGGCGGTGATGGCCGATAGCGTTGTTGTCGTTGCCCATGCGGCTCAAACGACCGGTATCGGAACGTTCTCGTTTCGCGGCAAGATCGCCGATCCATTTTCTGAACCCGATCTGCTGACCGTGGCGGAGGCGTTCACTCGTTTCGCAGGCATCGATCTGCTTGCCACGATTCCGGACGGGCGCGCGGACCGCGAGGCGCTGGCAGCGGCGGCAGCAAGCCGCGTGCGCGTCACCGGTGACGATACATGGTCGGATATTTTCAGCAAGATTCTGGTCGAGCATGTCGAGCCGAATCTAGGGCAGGGCCGTTTGACGATCCTTTACGAGTATCCTGCGCCGGAATCCGCACTGGCGCGCGTCAAGCCGTCCGATCCGCGGGTTGCGGAGCGTTTCGAGATTTATGCCTGCGGCGTCGAGCTCGCGAACGGGTTCGGCGAGTTGATCGACGCGGACGAACAACGGCTGCGCTTCACGTACGCGATGGACGAGAAGGAGCGGCGCTATGGCGAACGCTATCCGCTCGATGAGGAGTTTCTTGCAGCGATGACGCACATGCCGGAAGCCTGCGGCGTGGCGCTCGGATTCGATCGTCTTGTGATGCTGGCGAGCGGCGCAAGCCGCATCGATCAGGTGGTTTGGACGCCGCCGGAAGGTGATGCATGACCCGCCGCGCCGCTGCAACATTGCGAACCGCGACCGACTTGATCGAGCATGGCCTCGCTTCGCCCGAAAATCTGTCGGCGCTCGAGAAGGTTGCTGCGCGTTACGCGGTCGCCGTGACGCCGGAGGTTGCCGCGCTGATTGATACATCGGACCCCGACGACCCGATCGCACGCCAGTATGTCCCATCTGCCGACGAACTGGTGACACAGCCCAACGAGAATGCCGATCCCATCGGTGATCATGCCCATTCGCCGGTGAGCGGCATCGTGCATCGCTATCCGGACCGCGTGCTGTTCAAGCTGGTGCATGTCTGCGCGGTTTACTGCCGGTTCTGCTTCCGGCGCGAAATGGTTGGCCCGGGGAAGGAGACGGCTCTTTCCAATGAAGCTTACGCAAGCGCGCTGGATTACATCCGCACCCATCCGGAAATCTGGGAAGTAATCCTGACCGGCGGCGATCCGCTGATGTTGTCTGCGCGCCGGCTCAAAGAGATCATGGACGATCTCGCCGCCATCGATCACGTCAAGATTATCCGCATTCACACCCGCGTGCCGGTCGCCGATCCTTCAAGGGTGACAGACGAGATCGTTGCCGCTTTGAAAGTGAACGACGCCACGACATGGGTGGCGCTACACGCCAATCATCCGCGCGAACTGACGGATGAAGCACGTGCCGCATGTGCACGAATGATTGACGCTGGCATTCCGATGGTCAGCCAGTCGGTGCTGCTGCGCGGCGTCAACGACAATGCGGCGACACTGGAAGCGTTGATGCGCGGTTTTGTCGAGTGCCGGATCAAACCCTATTACCTGCATCACGGGGACCTCGCTCCCGGTACAGCGCATCTGCGAACGACTCTGGAGCAGGGACAAAAGCTGATGCAGTCGCTGCGCGGGCGCGTATCGGGCTTGTGTCAGCCGGATTACGTGCTCGACATTCCCGGCGGTCACGGCAAGGCGCCGATCGGTCCTCAGTATCTGTCGCGGAGAAATGAAGACGCGGAGCAGCAATACCGTGTCGTGGACTATTGCGGCGATGTGCACCTCTATCCACCCGCGGACTGATGATTTGGTGACGAGCGAACCCGAACCTCCCGATCATGACGGCAATCGCGCCGTTGAGAACGCAGTAATGCTTGGTTTTTTCGTCGTGCTGGCTGCCGCTGGTATCTGGTTGCTCGGATCGATGGCCGATCTGCGCAAGACACAGGATTGTGCAGCGCAGGGCAGACGCAACTGCGGAACGATAGAAAACCCACCCCGTTCTCAGTAGAGTAATGTCGTGCTGAGGAATCACATTGGTGGAGATGTGACATGAGAATGATCATCCCAATCGCCGTCGTCGCCTTGCTGCTGGGCGCCTCGGGTGTGCTGGCGCAAAGCAAGAGCGGGACGCCGGGTCCCGCAACTCCCTCGGCGGCATCGGATCGCGGTATCCCTTCGGCGCCCGTGGGACACCGGCAGCCGCGCGCCGACCAAGTGCCGTCCGCGCAGGAAAAAAATTACACTGAATCGGCCGAGGACAAGGCACTTGATCGCAAGATCAAGAGCATTTGCCGAGGCTGCTAAGAAGGGCGGCGGCTGAGAAGCCACCCTTACAGTATCACGCGTTACGCGCGGCGAGCGCCATCCCGATCAGGGATGTGCCGCCAAACACCAGGTTGATCCCGACCAGAAGGCCAATCGCCCATGCGGCTGAGCCGGGCAGTCCGGCGATGATGAGCGCGGCCACGACCAGGTCAACGATTCCCGAGACGAGCAGCCATCCCCATCGCCCGGTCAATTCTTTCCGATGGGCGAGGGCGTACATGATGGTGGTGATGCCTTCGGCGATGAAGTAGGCGCTGACCACGAGGGTAAGCGTCAGTGTGCCCGCGATGGGTTGCACGAGCAGGATAAGACCTGCGGCAAGCGCCAGCACGGCGGAGAGCAACGACCACCAGAAGCCCGGCATGTCGCGCGTGGTGAAGGTCAGATAGAGGCCCACGATGCCGCTGATCAGGAACAGCCAGCCGAGGAAGATCGTCACCGCGATACTGGCCAGCAGCGGAATGGCAATCGCCGCCATTCCCAAGATGACGAGTACGATGCCTTCGATCAGGAAGGCCTTCCAGTGGGTCTTCACAGCTTCCCTCATCTGCGATTCAAGCCGGGCGACATCCTGAGGCATCGTCATTGACCGTCTCCGTATTGCTGATCCGGCATCGCCGGGCGCCACGAGCTTAGTCCTGCGCCGGCCCGATTGTTAAGGGGGCATTCGCATCGATGTTACGTGTCAAGAATCGCGACTGCGCGGGTCCAGCCCGCTGACGCGCGTTCGATTTTCACGGGGAAGCACGACACCGTGAATCCGGTCGATGGCAATTGTTCTAAATTGTGCAGCGGGAGTGGACGCCGTCTATTTTCTTTAAGTGTCAGTGGAGCCTTCTCTAACGCGGGACAAGGCTTGATCCATAAGTCTATGCAATTATTGCAATTTGCATATGAACTCAAGTTTGCGAGGAAATTTGCCATTTGCATCGTTGTTAACCATTTGCGATACGCTGAGCCATGCGCGATTCCGATGTGCGAGAGGCGATGAGAACTTGGCTGGCGGCGCAGTACGCGCACGATCCAAGCTCGCGCTTCGTTGAAGAAATGTGCGTCTGGAACGGGTCGGCCCGTATCGACATGGCCGTCATCAACGGGCAGTTGCACGGTTACGAGATCAAGAGCGAGCGTGACACACTTGCGCGGCTCCAAGATCAGATATCGCTGTACAATCTAGTCTTCGACAAGATTACTTTGGTTGCAGCCGAGAGACATCTTGCCAAGGCTGAGCAAGCGCTACCGGCCTGGTGGGGCCTTACATCAGTGCTTAACGACAGCGACGGGCGACTCGAAATCAAGCAGGTGCGACCCGCGCAGAAAAATGAGCGGATCGACAAAGTTCAATTGGCGAAATTGCTTTGGAAGCCGGAGCTGTTGTCGATTTTGGAGCAGATCGGCGCCGCGAAGGGGGTACGTTCAAAACCAGTGCAGCGGCTGTGCGAGTTGGTCGCCGAGAAACTCGGCGAACATGAGCTTTCCGCTAACGTTCGCCGAATCTTGAAAGCCCGTCAGGATTGGTTAGGGCAGTCGAGCCGAGACCAGCGACAGATGGCGGCTATTGCCGATTGACGCCCAAGTGGTGCGATTGCCGGACCCAACGGTGCCGGCGCTGATCTGCAGGATGCGGTCATCGCCCCAACACATGCTCAGCCCGCCGAACTGCGGTTCACTGATTAGTGCGGTTGCGTGTCCGCGATACTGTGTCGGCATGACGATACCCGTCTTGCCGCCGGTCGGGCGTCCCTTCCGGATGATCCATTCCTTGTCGATGGAATAGCGCACGCTCACGGTCGCCTTTGTCATGGCCATGCCCGGCGGATCGGTCAGGTTTGGCGTTGAGGTTGCGTAGTCCGAGAAGTCGAGTGTGTACGGCACGGCCTTCGACGTGGCTTCCCAGACATCCCAGCAGCGACGTGGCACCACAGAACGGCCAACCGGCAAACCACCATGATCCTTCGGCGCGGAAGAGGCCGCGAGTGTCACCGAACGCCAGTCACCGGCGGCGATGCTCTTCGTCATCGCCGTGGACACCATTGGATGCAGCAGCGCCGGATCGTAACCCTGAATTTCCTTGAGATCGACGATGAGATCGATCTGATTGGTGGCCCATCCCTGAGCGGTTGCATATGCATTGGCCATCGCGAGGTCGCTCAGGCCGACCTTAACAACAAGCCCCGTCGCAAAAGCGCCGTTCATTGCCTTAACCGCGCCGAGGTACTGGCCGGTCTCGCCGAACTCGATGGACGGGATCAGCTTGACGCCGCCCATGCCCATCGTGCTGAACAGGTTATTGAACGCCGTCGCCGAGCCTGTGGCACTGACGTTGTAGGTGCCATCAAGCGCCATCGGACCACCGGCCCATGAAGCGACGATATCGTTGGCGAAGCCCGCAGCGGGCTTGGCGACCATGTTGATGACCGGAGCAAGTCGCGCCTTCGCGGGGTTGCTGAGGTTGTTGAGTGCAGTGGCTTCGCCGGACTTACTGCGAAGCTGTGGTCTGTAGATGCGTTGCTTGGAAGACATAGTGCTCGTCCTTTCGACGATTGGACGGGCAGCGTCGTAAAGTGCCGCTTGACAAACGTTGGTACTATCCCCAATTAAATGCCATGTGATCACATATTCCCGCTACCCAGTGGGGTGAAGGGTCGGCAGGTGCGCTAACATCTGCCGACCCGTTTTGTGCCTGAGACATTCAAGCCAGCTTCATGTGGGGGCGGAAAGTTCCGTCTTCAAGGTTTTGTGATGACTATTTTTTAGTCGTTTAAAGCATTGATTTAGCGCCGTTTCTTACACTCCTGCTGAATTGCTTACGCAGATTGCCATATCGGCAAGGGCAATCGGCGCATTGGTTTGTAAGTGCAGTCCTTTTCGTGACGGCGCTACGTGTCGAGAATAGCCACGGCCCGGGTCCAGCCCGCTGACGCGCGTTCGATTTTCACTGGGAAGCACGACACCGTGAACCCGGTCGATGGCAATTGTTCTAAATTGTGCAGCTTTTCGAGGTGGCAATAGCCGATGTGGCGACCGGCCTTGTGGCCTTCCCAGATCAGACTCGCGTTTTTCGTCTCGGCATATTTCTTGGCGGTGTAGACAAAGGGAGCATCCCAGCTCCAGCCGTCGGTGCCGGTCAGGCGAACGCCGCGTTCCAGCAGGTACATCGTCGCCTCGTAGCCCATGCCGCATCCCGAGATGACGTAATCCGGCCGGCCGTATTTGGCGCCTGCGCTGGTATTGACGACGACGATCTCAAGCGGCTTGAGCGTGTGTCCGATGCGTTTCAATTCGGTCTCGACGTCGGCGGCGGTCGCGACATAGCCGTCGGGAAAGTGGCGGAAGTCGAGTTTCACGCCCGGCTGCAGGCACCATTCCAGCGGGACTTCATCGATCGTCCATGACCGCTCGCCGCGATTCATGGTGGGATGAAAGTGATAGGGCGCGTCGAGATGCGTGCCGTTGTGGGTCGAGAGATTCACCTGCTCGACGGCCCAGCCTTCGCCGTCCGGCAGATCCTCTTTCTTCAATCCGTCGAAGAATTGCAACATGCGCGGCAATCCCTGCTGGTGGTCGATGTACTGGATTGTCGGATGGTTGCCGGGCGGGTCGGCCGGGATGTCGTTCTGCAACGGCACGGAAATGTCGATCAGCTTGCGGGTCATGCGTGGTGCTCCGGCGGCTAGTGATCCGATTCCAACATTCGCATTTCAGGTGTCGCGGGCAATGGCGGCTTTGTGAACGTTTGTCACCTTTATTTCCGGAACATCGATGACAGATGAGTGTTTCGACATCGCACACCGAGATCAGGGAACCAGGTCGATGAAAAAAATCATGATCGTGTCGCTATGTGCATTTGCGCTCTCGATAAGCGGAGCGGCGGCGAAGCCGAAGCACCATGCGAAGAAACACCAATCCACCACCGGCATGTCGTCGCAGAGCACCATTCCCGGCAATCCGTATGCCGGAGGAGGGCCGTCAGGTGCGAATCAGGCGACCAACAGGCCGAACGCCAGCAACGAGATCGGCAGTGGCGGCGGCAACAGGTAGCGTGCGACAATTGGAGTGATTTCGAGGGGGTGGTGGCGCTCCCTAGCGGAATCGAACCGCTCTCTCCACCGTGAAAGGGTGGCGTCCTAACCGATAGACGAAGGGAGCGAAAAGCGTGCGTGTCCGCAGCCTTTTCGCCTTTAGACAAAGGCTAATTTAGTCGCCCAGAATCAATACGTTAGTATGGCTCGGGGCGGCAGCATCCGAAATCGAAGGTCTGATTTGGTTGGTGCGCGGGAACGTATAAAGGCGTTTCGCGACAGCGGCAAGCCGCCTGACGGAAGCTCTGCCAAGGTTCCTGCAAGGTTGGGCTCAATTCGGTCAGTCGCGACCAATTCTTGCGATTATTCATACGCTTAGCCTGGCGCCAAAGGTGTCGACGTCGCCTCTTGATGTAGTGGATTAAGATATTTGCGCGGAAAGCAAAGTGGCTGTTGTAGGCCCATTCCAAAGGCTGATTCCGAAGCAAGGAAGGCTCGCGTGCGTTTAGAGCGACATCTTCTAATTTGCCCATGCTCGCCGCCCTGACGGAATGCACTATGCTGCGTGCCCATGAGTCCCCATCCGCTTTCCCGCATCGTCAGCCGATTCAAGCGTGAGCCATCGCGCACCGGATCCCTCATCATCACGTTCTACGGCGATGCCATCCTGCCGCGCGGCGGTTCGGTCTGGCTCGGCACGTTGCTGCAATTTCTCGACATGCTGGGGACCGATGGCGGCGTGGTCCGCACGGCGGTGTCGCGGCTCGCCGCAGACGGTTGGCTCGACCGCGACAAGGTTGGCCGGAAGAGCTTTTACAAGCTCGCCAAGAGCGGACGCGAGCGGTTCGAGACCGCTGTCGAGCATGTTTACAATCCGCATCCATCGAATTGGGCAGGGCGCTTCGAGCTATTGCTGATCGGAAATGGCGCGGACCGCGAGGCGGCGCGGACGGCTTTGACGGAAGCCGGGTTCGGCAGCCCGATGCCAGGCGTGTGGGTAGCGCCATCTGCCGTGCCCTTGCCGTCGGCGGCTGCCGGCGCGATCCGGCTGGAGGTTTCTGCCGACGACGCGATGGGGCGGCGGCTGGTGGAAGCGAGCTGGTCGCTGGAGCGAACCGCAGAATCGTACCGCGAGTTCATGAAAACCTTCGCGCCGTTGGAGGCCTGGATCGGCAGCACCGAAAAGATATCGCCGGCGGACGCCATGCTCGCGCGCATCCTTCTGATCCATCACTACCGGCGGGTCATTTTGCGCGATCCGCTGCTTCCGGCGGCGCTTCTGCCGCCCGCGTGGCCGGCGCTCGAGGCTCGCAAGTTCTGTGCGCGGATTTATCAAGCTCTTCTGCCGGCTTCCGAATCATGGCTGGACGCACACGGGGAGAGTGTGACCGGCTCCCTGCGCCCGCCGGGCCCGGAACTAGGGCGCCGGTTCTCGGATGTGCAGCGCGATATGTTACAAAAATAACTTGTAGATAGAATTTTTTGTTATATATTAATCGCCGTCTCCCGGAGGAAACGGCGATGTACACCCAAGCGCTCAACACATCAGAGGCCGAAGTCGTTCACGTCGAGGACGCCGAACGCGCGGCGCACTTTCAGGCACGTATCGATGCCGACGATCGCATCGAGGCGAACGACTGGATGCCGGTCGCGTATCGCAAGACGCTGACGCGCCAGATTTCCCAGCACGCCCATTCCGAGATTGTTGGCATGCTGCCCGAAGGCAACTGGATCACGCGCGCGCCGACGTTGCGCCGCAAGGCCGCGCTGCTGGCCAAGGTGCAGGACGAATGCGGCCACGGGCTTTATCTCTACGCGGCGGCCGAGACGCTCGGCTCGTCGCGCGAGGAACTCGTCGATCTGATGCTGAGCGGCAAGGCAAAGTATTCCTCGATCTTCAATTATCCGACCCCGACCTGGGCCGATATCGGCGCAATCGGCTGGCTGGTCGATGGCGCAGCCATCATGAACCAGATTCCGCTTTGCCGCTGTTCATATGGTCCTTATGCGCGCGCGATGATCCGCGTCTGCAAGGAGGAGTCGTTCCACCAGCGTCAGGGCTACGAGATCATGCTGACGCTGTCGCGCGGCACCGAGGAGCAGAAGGCGATGGCGCAGAACGCGCTGGATCGCTGGTGGTGGCCGTGCCTGATGATGTTCGGTCCGCCGGATCAGCTCAGCCAGCACAGCGATCAATCGACCCAGTGGAAGATCAAGCGCTTCTCCAACGACGATCTGCGCCAGAAGTTCATCGATGCGACCGTGCCGCAGGCGCACTATCTCGGCCTCACGATTCCGGATGCTGATCTGAAGTGGAACGAAGCGACCGGCCACTGGGAATACGGCGCGATCGACTGGAACGAGTTCAAGCAGGTTCTCTCGGGCAACGGTCCGTGCAATCGCGATCGCATGGCCGCGCGTCGAAAAGCCCACGAGGAAGGTGCATGGGTGCGGGAAGCAGCCGTTGCTTATGCCGAGAAACAACAGGCGCGCCGCACAGCGGTCGCGGCCTAAGGGAGGACGTCATGACAACTCAGAATATTCAGTTGTGGGAAGTCTTCATCCGCAGCCGCAACGGTCTCGCACACAAGCACGTGGGTTCATTGCATGCGGTGGATGCGACACTGGCGCTCCAGGCCGCGCGCGATATCTACACGCGCCGGGGCGAGGGGCTTTCGATCTGGGTCGTACCGTCGAATGCGATCGTCGCGTCCGATCCGTCGGAGAAGGGCATGATGTTCGAGCCTGCGATGTCGAAGATCTATCGTCACCCGACGTTCTATGACGTGCCGGACGAAGTCGGACATATGTGATGACCGTTGCATCGATCAAAGTCACTGAGAGTCCGCTGGTGCTCTACGCGCTGCGGCGCGCCGACGACGCGCTGATCCTCGGTCATCGCCTGTCGGAATGGTGCGGCCATGCGCCCATGATGGAAGAGGACATGGCACTGGCCAACATGGGTCTCGACCTGATCGGTCAGGCGCGTGAACTCTACACCTACGCCGCCAAGGTCGAAGGCGCGGGGAACGACGAGGACAAGTACGCTTACCTGCGCGACGTCCGGCAATACCGCAACGTGCTGCTGGTCGAGCAGCCCAATGGTGATTTTGCCCGCACCATCGTGCGGCAGTTCCTCTATTCTGCGTTTGCCGATCCGTACTGGCGCGCGATGATGCCCTCAAAGGATGAGACTCTGGCTGCGATTGCTGCGAAGTCCGAGAAGGAGAGCGCCTATCACCTCCGCCACACCTCCGAGTGGGTGATCCGGCTCGGCGACGGAACGGACGAAAGCCATCGCCGCGCGCAGGCTGCCATTGACGATCTGTGGGCGTTTACCGGCGAACTGTTCCACGCTGACGAAAGCGACGCCGGGTTGATTTCATCCGGCGTTGCAATCGATCCGGAAGGCCTGCGCGGCCGATGGATGGAAACGGTCTCGAATGTTCTAAGCGTTGCGACGCTGAAGCGTCCGGCCAGCGACTGGATGCAGAAGGGTGGTCGCACCGGCAGTCATACCGAACACCTCGGGCATCTGCTCAGCGAACTGCAATCGATGCAGAGAACCTTTCCGAACGCAACATGGTGACCATCGGCAACGATACGCGTGATTTGCGCCGGACCGCCTGGAACGCGGCGGCGCAGGTGGTCGATCCGGAAATCCCGGTTCTGACCATCGCCGACCTTGGCGTGCTGCGTGATGTGACCGTGACCGACGGTGCGGTGGAGGTTGCGATCACGCCGACCTATTCCGGGTGCCCCGCGATGAACATGATCGCTCTGGAAATCGAACTGGCGCTTGAGCGCGAAGGTTTTCGCAATCCCAAGGTGCGCACGGTGTTATCGCCAGCCTGGACGACGGACTGGATGAGCGAGCAGGGCCGCCAGAAACTGAAAGAATATGGCATCGCGCCGCCGCAGGCCGGCGGCGGACGGCGGGCATTGTTCGGCGAGCAGCAGGTCGCATGCCCGCAATGTGGCTCGGTGAATACCGAGGTGCTGTCCGAATTCGGTTCGACATCCTGCAAGGCGTTGTGGCGCTGCAAGGCGTGCCGCGAGCCGTTCGATTATTTCAAATGCCATTAAGGCAAGTCGGTCATATGTCACACGTTGCAAAATTTCATCGTCTCGCCATCGCCGATCTGCGCCGCGAAACTTCCGACGCTGTTTCGATGACCTTCGCCATTCCGGGCGAGCTGGCTAACGATTACACATTCGCGCCCGGCCAGTATCTGACGCTTCGCACCACCGTGGATGGCGAGGAGGTGCGGCGCTCGTATTCGATCTGCTCAAGTCCCGACGATCATGAGTTGCGCATCGCGGTCAAGAAGGTGGATGGTGGCGCATTCTCAAGCTGGGCTCTGGATGAGTTGAAGTCCGGCGACGAGCTGGATGTCATGACGCCCACAGGCCGCTTCGGCGTGGCGCATACGCCGGGTGAGGCGCGAGTCCATGTGGGATTTGCCGCAGGCTCCGGCATCACCCCGATTATCTCGATCGTGCGCGGCATTCTCGCGCGCGAACCTAACAGCCGGTTCTTCCTGTTTTACGGAAATCGCGCGACCAACGGCATCTTGTTCCGCGAGGCTCTTGAAGAACTCAAGGACCGCTTCATGGGCCGCCTGTCAGTGTTCCATGTGCTGTCGCAGGAAGAACAGGATCTACCCATTCTGTACGGTCGTCTCGATCGCCAGAAGATCGAGGTCTTGTTGCGGTCAATGGTGCCTGCGGCTGCGGTCGACCACGTGTTCGTGTGCGGTCCCGTCGCCATGAGCGAAGAGATCGAAGAGACCTGCATCGATCTCGGCATTCCAAAAGATCATGTGCACGTCGAGCGCTTTGTCTCGGAATTCGGCGGCAAGCCGCGTCCGAAGATTCAGGTCGTGCCGGAAGCACCACCGAAAGCGATCGCGTCCCTGATCGTGGACGGCAAGCGCAAGGATGTGCCGATTGCTGATGGCGAGGCCATTCTCGACGCCGCGCTGCGCGCCGGCATGGATCTGCCCTATGCCTGCAAGGGCGGCATGTGCAGCACGTGCCGCGCAAAGATTGTTGAAGGCGAGACGCACATGGACGTGAACTACTCGCTGGAGCCGTGGGAGCTCGAAGCGGGATTCGTGCTGACCTGTCAGGCGCATCCCGTCTCGTCGCGAGTCGTTGTCGATTACGACCAGATGTAACTATTTCCCGTCGCGCAGCAGCGCGTAGGCGGTCTGTGCCATTGCCACGGGCCGCGCATCGGCATCCGTCCGGATGGAAATGCTTCCGTAAGCCATCGTCTTTCCCATCCGTACGACGCGCGCTTCGGCCAGCAGGTCAGTGCGCATGGCAGGGCGCATGAAGTGGATCGTCTGGTCCACCGTCGTCATCGGGAAATATTCCCCGGCCGCAGAGCAGACCGCGAACACCATCGCCGTATCGGCAAGACTCATCAGCGCCTGACCGCACACGACGCCATTGTCGCGGCAGAGCTTGTCGGAGAAGCGCATGCGCAGCACTGCGCTCTCGCGATCGATGCTTTCAATCGAAAGGTCGAGATCCTGCACCCATTTTGCGAAAACGGACGTCAGCAAGGCTTCGGCGGCGGGCTTGTCGAATGTCGGCATGTGATGTCCTGAAGACGGAGGTTTATATCAGCGTGACGGGAAGCGACGTGAAGCCGCGAAAGCGCACACGCCTTGCCCTATGAGCAGGCCCGGCTGCCGCGAAGTTCGGGAAGCGGGCGAGAAACCGGCCGATCGCAATGCGGCCTTCGAGGCGCGCGAGAGTGAGACCCACACAGGCATGCGCGCCGGAGGCGAAAGCAAGGTGACGGTTCGGTGAGCGTCCAATGTCGGGGCGTTCTGGCTGCGCGAAGACCTCAGAATCGCGGTTCGCTGCCCCGATGCAGAGCGTGATCAGCGTGCCTTGTGGAATGGTTACGCCATCGAGTTCGGCGTCTTGAACGACACGGCGATTGCCGAGCTGGTTCGAGGACTCATAGCGCAGAAACTCCTCGATCGCCGGTTTGATCAACGCCGGATCGCCGATCAGGCGTTGACGTTGTTCCGGAAAGCGCAGCAGCAGTTCGAGTCCGTTGCCGATCAGATTGGTGGTTGTCTCGTGGCCTGCGTTCAGGATGAAGATGCAGTTCTGCAAGAGCTCAATTTCACTCAGTCGCTCGCCGGTTGCGCCTTCACCTTCAATGAGGCGGGTGAGAACATCGCGATCCGCATCGCCCGGACGTCTGCGGCGGTCGGCAACCAGCCGCCGCAGATAATCGAGAAACTCTGCTACTGCGCGCTCGCCGCGGGTCTGAACCTCTTGAGACAGGAATGGCTCCAGCGCCCCAAGGATTGCGAGCGACCAGCCGCGCAGCGGAGCGCGATCCTCGTGCGGCATCGCGAGCAGGTTGCCGATCACCTCAACAGGGATGGCGGAGGCGAAGTCCTCAATGATATCGGCGTTGCCGCGGGCCTGCATGTTGTCCAGCAATCGGTCGACCAGCGCGATCAGTCCTGGCTCCATCTCGGCGATGGCGCGCGGATTGAGCGCGCCGGCAATCAGCCGCCGCACGCGGGTGTGCAGCGGCGGATCGTTGAATACCAGGCTCGTGGTGTGATGCTGAAACAACAGCGAACCGTCGCCGTATTTCGGCGCGAACTCCACTTTCTTGTCGGAACTGAAGCGCGTCGTGTCCTTATAAATTGCTTCCAGATCGCGATGCCGAGTCAGAAACAGCGATCCGTCGGGCATGCGATGGATCGGATCGGTAGATTGCAACGCGCGATAGGTGGGGTAGGGATCGTCGTAGAACGAATCCGGAAGGTCCTTTAACGTAAAGTCGCGTATGATCGCTGCGTCCTCGCCCGAAGCCGAGCGAGGAGCGCTTGCAGGATCGACGTGTGTTTGATCCGTCGACGGCACCGGATCGTCCTGACGTTTAGAAAATGACGTCGTTGATCTGCACCGTGGCCTGAGCCTTGGTGAAGTTCGGAATGTCCGCGAATATCTCTTTTCCGTGCGCCTTTCCGGCGGCCTTGAAGTCGTCCATCGATCCGAACGTCAGCAGCGCGATCATTTGGTAGTCGGCTGCGCTTCCATCAGGCTTGCCCATTCCCTTGATGGCCTGTGCGCTCTTGAGCCCGAGTGGACCCCAGCGATCCCTCACCAGCGGCATATGCGTCTTGAGATAGTAGTCGGTGTCGAACTTTTCGCCGGCCGGATACATCACTGTGACGAGGATCATTGGTTTCTCCCTTTCGTTATTTCTGATCAGGCTTGTGGGCGCACCGCGTTCATCGTGAGAAGCTCGTAGGTAGCGGCAGATTCATCCTTGTCTGTCAAAATCTCGACATCCCAGCGCACTTCGCCGTACTGCTTGTTGCGGGGCGATTTCTCTTTCGCGGTCAGCCTGACCTTGATGGTCTCTCCCGGCTGGATCGGTTTGGTGAAGCGAAGTGAATCGAGACCGTAGTTGGCGAGCACAGGGCCAGGATCGGGATCGACAAACAGCCCCGCGGCAAACGACAGCAGCAGATAGCCATGCGCAACGCGGCCTGGGAAGAAGGGGTGGCCCTTGGTCGCTTCCTCGTCCATGTGCGCGTAGAACGTATCGCCGGTGAAATGCGCGAAGTGCTCGATGTCTTCCAGCGTGATCGTGCGCTCCTTCGAGTAGAACGTCTGTCCGAGGTCCAGGTCCTCGAAGTGATAGCGGAACGGATGGCGGTCCTTCTCAACGATGGGCGCACCCTTCATCCAGCTTCGGGTAATGCCCGTCAGCATCGCAGGCGAGCCCTGAAGCGCGGTGCGCTGCATGTAATGGTGCACGCTGCGCACGCCGCCAAGTTCCTCACCACCGCCTGCGCGGCCGGGACCGCCGTGGACCATATGCGGCATCGGCGAGCCGTGGCCGGTCTGTTCCTTGGCGCAGTCGCGGTCGATCATCACGAGCCGCCCGTGGAAGCTGCCAATGCCGAATACGAGGTCTGACGCCACTTTCGGATCATGGGTATAGACCGATGCCACAAGGCTGCCGCCGCCGCGATTGGTCAACGCGATAGCTTCGTGGAGGTCGCTGTAGCCCATCACGGTGCTGACTGGCCCGAATGCTTCGACCGAATGCACGCTATTGGCGCGAATGGGATCGGCGCAATGCAGCAGCAGCGGCGGCAGGAACGCACCGCGTGTCACGTCCGCGCCCTGAACATCGAAGTTATCGGGATCGCCGGCGACGAGTTGCGCTTCGGTGCGGAGGGTTTTGACGTGGGCGAGAACATCGCGGCGCTGGTCGAGGCCGACCACAGGTCCCATGCGAACGTTTTCCAGTTCAGGATTGCCGATCTCGACCTTCGCGAGCCGCTCGCGTAATGCCTCGATCACGGCGTCGACGCTGGCGGATGGCGCGAACGCGCGGCGGATCGCGGTACATTTCTGCCCCGCCTTGACCGTCATCTCCTTGGCAACCTCCTTGATGAACAGATCAAACTCCGGCGTGCCGGGTGTGGCATCCGGCGCCAGGATCGCGGCATTGAGCGAATCCCGCTCGGCGATGAAACGGACGGCCTCTTTCGCGATGACCGGATGGCGTTGCAGCTTCTCCGATGTATCGGCCGAGCCGGTGAACGACACGACATCCTGACAGGTCAGGTGGTCGAACAGGTCGCCGGTCGAGCCGACGATGAATTGAAACGCGCCTTCGGGAAGAATGCCGGACTCCGCGATCATCCGCGCGAGCGCGTGTGCGACATAAGAGGTGACCGTTGCCGGCTTGGAGACAACGGGGACGCCGGCAAGCAAGGCAGGCGCTAGCTTTTCGAGCAGACCCCAGCACGGGAAGTTAAAAGCGTTGATGTGGACTGCGACGCCATGCAGCGACGTGAGGATGTGCTGTCCGGCGAAGGTGCCGGTCTTGCCGAGCGGCTCGACAGCGCCGTCCATCAGAAACGTCGAATTCGGCAGTTCGCGACGGCCCTTGCCGGCATAGACGAACAGCGTTCCGATGCCGCCATCCACGTCGATGAGATTGTCTGTGCGGGTTGCTCCGGTCTGGAACGACAGCTTGTAAAGCTGATCCTTTCGCTCGGTCAGATACTGCGCGAGCTTCTTCAGAAGATCGGCGCGCTGATGGAATGTCAGCTTGCGCAGGTTCTTCCCGCCGACGCTGCGGGCGTAGGCGAGAATGCTGCGCATATCCAGCCCGCCGCTTGTCGCTTCGGCCACCACATCGCCGCTGACGGCGCTGCGTACTTCAATCAGGTCGCGGCCCCCTGCGGCCCATTGTCCGTTCACGTAGCTTTCGAGTTTCATGACGGTCACTTCGATGTTGGGTGCAAGCGCACCTGTTTGAACGGGACTCTATTCAGCTGCGGCCGTGCGTTTCGCTGTCTTCAGGGATGGCTTGAGGAGACTGCGTGCGCCATCGGAGATCAACCTGGTAGCGATCTCAGCATATTCGGCGCGGCTGACGGATCCTGTGCTCTTGAACCAGAGGTAGTGCCAGTTCAGCATCCCGAACAGGGACATGGTGACTGGCGTGAGCATCTTTGTGCCCTTCAGATGCGGCGCGACGCCGGCAACCGCCGCTGAAAAGATGGTGACCAGATCGCGCTCCATCCTTTTGAGCTCAGCCTGCCGCTCCTGAGGCAGAAACCGCATGCTGCTGATCTGAACGTTGTGCTGGGAATCAGCGTCCCTGTAGGCCTCGAGCAGCGCGGCGATCAGCCCGCGCAAACGCGCTTCCGGTTGCTCGCCGGGGTGATCTGCGGCTTCGACGACTTCCAGCAGTTCTTCGAGATGAAAGCGGATGACGTCGAACAGCAGACCCTCTTTGTCCTTGTAATAGTGATAGAGGTTCGCCTTCGACACACCGCAGGCCTCGGCAATCTTGTTCATTGACGCGCGGTCGTAACCGTGCGCCGAGAAAAGTTCCGCGGAGCGATTAAGAATCGCTTGTCGTTTGTCGTCGTAGTCGTTGGCGCGGCTGCGTGCCATGTGGCGCTTTATTCCTTGGTCTTTAAGCGAGCATGATTTTTCGGAAACCGGTATCCATTTTTCCGGATCATGCCTTAGGTCTGCGATCGATGATGCGTTTGGCCTTGCCGACGGAACGTTCGATGGCTCCCGGATCGAGAACGCGAACCTTAGCCGTGATGCCAATCGTGTCCTTTATCACCTGCTCCAGCCGGGCGGCGTCCACCTTTCGTACGATGCTGTCGTTGGCTTCGGGGCGGGCCTCCACTTGGATCTCCATCTCATCCATGCGGCCCTCGCGGGTGAGGATGATCTGATAGTGGACCGAGAGGGCAGGGATCGTGAGGAGCTTTTCCTCGATCTGTGTCGGGAACACGTTGACGCCGCGCACGATCATCATGTCATCGGAGCGGCCGGTGACTTTCTCCATGCGGCGCAGCGAGCGCGCTGTTCCCGGCAGCAACCGCGTCAGATCGCGGGTCCGGTAACGAATGACAGGCATCGCTTCCTTCGTCAGCGAGGTGAAGACCAGTTCGCCTTTCTCGCCGTCAGGCAGCACTTCGCCGGTCACCGGGTTGATGACTTCCGGGTAGAAATGATCCTCCCAGATGTGGAGGCCATCCTTCGTCTCGACGCATTCGCTGGCGACGCCCGGACCCATCACCTCCGACAGACCGTAGATATCGACGGCGTGAAGATCGAATGCTTCTTCGATTTCCTCGCGCATCGCATTGGTCCACGGCTCGGCGCCGAAGATGCCGATCTGCAACGAAGACTTGCGCGGATCCAACCCCTGTTTCCTGAATTCATCGAGGATCGCGAGCATGTAGGACGGCGTCACCATGATGACTTCTGGCTTGAAATCGGTGATGAGCTGGACCTGCCGTTCGGTCATGCCGCCGGAAATTGGAATCACCGTGCAGCCGAGCCGTTCCGCGCCGTAGTGTGCGCCGAGGCCGCCGGTGAATAGTCCGTATCCGTAGGCGATATGGACCTTCATGCCCGGACGGCCTCCCGCCGCGCGGATCGAACGTGCGACGACGTCGCTCCAGGTCTCGATGTCGCGCTTGGTATAGCCGACGACGGTCGGCTTTCCTGTGGTGCCTGACGACGCATGAATGCGTGCGATATTCTTTTCCGGTACGGCGAACATGCCGAACGGATAGTTGTCCCTCAGATCAGTTTTGATCGTGAACGGAAACTTCGCCAGATCGGGAAGGTCCTTGAACGAGTCCGGGCGAACGCCTGCGGCGTCGAATTTCGCGCGATAGTGCGGCACATTGTCATAGGCATGCCGCAGCGACCACGCCAGGCGCTCGCGCTGGAGCGCGCGAATCTCGTCGCGGGACGCGGTCTCGTAGCGATCGAGTTCGGTCCGTTCGGGTGTCAGCCGATCGAGCTTGCGCAGCGGTATCTGAAGCAACGTTCTCTCCCAGTCTTATTCGTTGTCTTGTTGGCCGTCTGATGCGAGCAGCCGGCCTGAAATCGTTCGCGAATGCCCTCGAAACTCCGCAACGACCTTGTTACTGCTGTCGCGGACCGTCACGTCATAAATGCCGCCGCGACCCGCACGCGTGCGTTCAACCGCATGCGCCGTGAGCTTTTCTCCTTCACGCACCGGCTGAAGAAATGTCACCGCGCATTGCTGCGCGACCGTGCGCTGGTCGTAGGTGTTGCAAGCGAATGCGAATGTCGAATCCGCCAGCGTAAAGATGAAACCGCCGTGACAGATGCCGTGACCGTTGGTCATGTCCTTGCGAACTGTCATCGAGATGACCGCTTCGCCTGGTGCTATCCGCCGCAGGCTCATCCCGAGGCCCTGGCTCGCGCGATCTTCCAGCCACATTGTCTTCGCGCAGGCCTCGGCCACCGCGTTCGCATCGGCGCTATCGATTGATTGGCCAGCGTCCACAATATTCTCCCTGATCGGCCGTTACGCTCAGCCGTTGAAAACCAGATTACTATTGACCAACCGTTCGGTCAATTATATTGATGATCAGAGGCGTCAATAGTTGCACTTGAAACTATCGCCGCTCTGTGGTTGGAAACGTGCCGGGCAAGCCCAAAAAAAATCGGGCGCCCATTATCAGGGAGGGAAGAACAGTGAAACCGACATCAGCATTGGGATTCGTGTTGGCCGCCGGCGTCGCCGGGCTGGCGTTCAGCGGATCTGCGCTCGCGCAGCAGACCGTGAAGATTGGTTCCGTCCTTTCGGTGACGGGGCCGGCTTCGTTTCTCGGTGAGCCCGAGGACAAGACCCTGCGGATGTATGTCGACAAGATCAACGCCGCCGGCGGCGTCAACGGGAAGAAGATCGAACTCGTGGTCTATGACGATGGCGGCGACGCCAATAAGGCGCGCACCTTCGCGACCCGTCTGATCGAGGACGACAAGGTTGTGGCGATGGCAGGCGGTTCGACAACCGGCACGACCATGGCGATGATTCCGGTGTTTGAAGAAGCACAGGTGCCGTTCATTTCGTTCGCAGGCGCCGTTGAAGTCATCGATCCGGTCCGGAAGTTTGTCTTCAAGACCCCGCATACCGACAAGATGGCTTGCGAAAAGATTTTCGAGAATCTGAAGCAGCGCAAGCTCACCGACATCGCGCTGATCTCGGGAACTGACGGCTTCGGTGCTTCGATGAAGGCGCAATGCGTCAAGGCCGCGCCGAATTACGGCATCAAGATCGTCACCGAAGAAAGCTACGGTCCGCGCGACAGCGACATGACCGGGCAGCTCACCAAGATCAAGAACACCCCCGGCGTGCAGGCAGTTGTTAATCCGGGCTTCGGGCAGGGGCCTGCGATCGTGACGCGCAACTATGCGCAGCTAGGCATGACGGCGACGCCGCTCTATCAGAGCCACGGCGTGGCGTCGAAGAGCTTCATCGAGCTTGCCGGTGCGGCGGCGGAAGGCGTGCGCTTGCCCGCAGCGGCGCTGCTGGTCGGCGACAAGCTGCCGGACGGCGATCCGCAGAAGAAGGTCGTGGTCGACTACAAGAAGACCTACGAAGACGCCACCAAGCAGCCGGTCTCCACATTCGGCGGTCACGCCTATGATGGCCTGTACATCCTCGTCGAGGCCATGAAGCGCGCCAACTCGACCGATCCGAAGAAGATTCGCGATGAAATCGAGAAGACGAAGGGATTCGTCGGCACCGGCGGCATTGTGACCATGTCGCCGACCGATCACCTCGGGCTCGATCTCTCCGCTTTCCGCATGCTGGAAATCAAGGGCGGCGATTGGTCGCTGATCAAGCCCGGCGCGTAAGCGAACCTGCCCTTGCATGATAACATCGGCGCTCCCGGATAGTTCGGATTGATCCGTTCGGGAGCGCTGTTTTCTCTGCCTGAAATATTGAATGTTGCCGTAAGCGGCTGACAGCTTTTGTCCGCGGAGCCGGAATGCCCGAGTTTGTCCAGTTTCTGATTTCCGGACTCACCGTCGGCGCGGTCTACGCGCTGGTCGCGCTTGGCTTCACGCTGGTCTACAACGCGTCCGATGTCGTCAACTTCGCGCAAGGCGAGTTCGTGATGCTGGGCGGCATGGTGACGGTCTTTTTGACCGCCGCCGGCGTTCCGCTGCCGCTCGCGGCGGTGCTTGCGGTGTGCGTGTCTGTCGTAGTCGGTCTGTTGCTGTATTGGCTCGCGATCGAGCCAGCGCGCGATGCGTCGCCGGTCACGCTGATTATCATCACGATTGGGGCTTCGATCCTGTTGCGCGGCGCAGCACAGATCATCTTCGACAAGCAGTTTCACAAACTGCCCAGCATCTCGGGCGATACCCCGATCCATCTGCTCGGTGCGACGGTTCAACCGCAGAGCTTCTGGGTGCTCGGCGGCACGGCGGCCATCGTGATCCTGCTGTACGTGTTTCTCGAACGAACTGTTCTCGGCAAGGCCGTGCTCGCGACCGCGGCGAACAGGCTTGCGGCGCGGCTGGTCGGCATCAACACGGCGACCGTGATGGCGCTGGCGTTCGGCGGATCGGCGGCCATCGGTGCTGTTGCCGGCATCCTGATCACACCTATTACACTGACGAGCTACGACGTCGGTACGATGCTCGCGCTGAAGGGATTTGCCGCGGCGATGCTTGGCGGCATGGGCAATCCGCTGGGCGCGGTCGCGGGCGGGTTGTTGCTCGGTTTGCTCGAAGCGTTCGGGGTCGGCTACATCAGCTCGACCTATAAGGATGCCTTCGCCTTCATCGCCATTCTTCTCGTCCTGTTCGCCATGCCGCAAGGCCTGTTCGGCCGGCGGACCGTGGAAAGGGTCTGAGCGGTGCTGCAGAAAATCGGTCATCGCTATCTGATCTTGATCGTGCTCGCGGCGATCATCGCGGTGCTGCCGCTGATCTTTCCGTCGAGCTACTATTTTCGCGTGGCGTCGCTGGTCTGGGTGTCCGCCTTCGCGGCGATCGGTCTCAACATTTTGATGGGATCGGCCGGGCAGGTTAGTCTCGGCCATGCAGGCTTCTTTGGTATCGGCGCTTATGCCGTGGCCATCGGCCCGGCGCATTTCGGCATACCGCCATGGGCGGCGCTTCTGATCGGCTGCGCCATCTCATCGGTGCTGGCCTATCTTGTCGGCCGCCCGATCCTGAAACTGAAAGGGCATTACCTTGCCATCGCGACACTCGGCTTCGGCGTGCTGGTGGCGCTCGTCATCACCACGGAAAGCCGATGGACGGGTGGCCCGGACGGCATGCCCGTGGCGAAGCTCATGCTGTTCGGTTGGCGCGTCAGCGGATCGGACACCTGGTACTGGATCTCGGGCGGGCTTCTTGTGCTGGGAACCTGGCTCGCGCTCAATCTGAATGACACGCCGACCGGACGCGCCTTCCGCGCGCTTCATGACAGCGAGGTCGCAGCGCGCGTGGCCGGCATCGACGTTGCGCGTTTCAAGCTGCAGGCCTTCGTCATCGCCGCCGCCTATGCGTCAGTGGCCGGCTCGGTGCTCGCGCTGATGAACGGATTCATCAATCCGGATCAAGCGGGGTTTCTTCACTCTGTTGAAATGGTGACGATGGTGGTGCTGGGCGGGCTCGGCTCTGTCATTGGCAGCATTGTCGGCGCGGCGGTCCTTATCACCCTGCCGCAGGTTCTGACTGTGTTTCAGGAGTATGAGCACCTGCTTCTCGGTTTCATCATCATCGTTTCGATGATCTTCATGCGTGACGGTATCGTCCCGACACTGTCGCGGGTGCTGGCGAAGAGGGCGCAGGCATGACGATCCTCGCGGCCAAGGACATCGGAATTTCGTTCGGCGGCGTCAAGGCGATCGACGGCGTGAGCTTCGAGGTGAGCCCAGGCCAGATTCTCTCCATCATCGGGCCCAATGGCGCGGGCAAGACCACGCTCTTCAATGTGGTCTCTGGCGTGTACGAACGCGATCAGGGGCGGGTTGAACTGTCGGGCGAGGATGTTACCGGGCTGACGCCGGACAAACTCGCGGCGCGTGGAATGTCTCGCACATTCCAGAACCTGCAGATATTCCAGCGCATGACGGCAGCCGAGAATGTCATGGTCGGCCGTCATCTGCGGGAGCGCTGCAATCTTTTGGCCGATCTGTTCCGGCTGCCATCAGTAACGCGGCAAAACAGCGAAACGCGGGATGCTGCGCTGGCGTTGCTCGATGAGGTCGGGCTGCGAGGCAGCGCCGATGTCGCGGCAGGTTCGCTGTCATATGGTGCGTGCAAGCGTCTCGAAATTGCCCGCGCGCTCGCGGCCGAGCCGCGCGTGCTGTTGCTCGATGAACCCGCTGCTGGCTGCAACGCGGTTGAAACCGAGGAAATCGAAGAATTGATCCGGCGCGTTGCCACCAAGGGCATCGCGGTCGTTCTGGTCGAGCACGACATGAAACTGGTCATGAAGATTTCGACCCGGATTCTCGTTCTGAACCGTGGCAAGCCCATCGCTGAGGGCCTGCCGCGCGAGGTGCGCGACAATCCCGCTGTTCTCGAAGCCTATCTCGGCAAACATGGAGCGAGGGAGGCCGCGCGTGCTTGAAGTCGCAAATCTCCGCAGCGCCTACGGCCGTATCGAAGTCTTGCACGGCGTGAACCTTGCCGTGCGCGCAGGCGAGGTGGTGGCGCTGATCGGTTCGAACGGCGCCGGCAAGACCACGCTGCTGCGCGCGCTGTCGGGCGTACAGCCTATCACAGCCGGCGAGATTCATTTTCTGGGTGAGCGCATCGATCGTCTCAAGCCGCATCGGCGGGTCGAGCGCGGCATGACCCAATCGCCGGAAGGCCGTCAGATTTTCGGACCGTTGAGCGTCGAGGACAATCTCCGTCTCGGGGCTTACATGCGCCGGGACAAGGCGATCGACGGCGACCGCGACCGCGTATTCGAAATGTTTCCCGTGCTTGCGGAGAAGCGCCGCCAGCTCGCGGGCGGATTATCCGGCGGCCAGCAGCAGATGCTGGCCATCGGGAGGGCGTTGATGGGGAAACCGAAGCTGTTGCTGTTGGACGAGCCTTCGCTCGGCTTGTCGCCGACGCTGGTGGATCAGATCCTCGCGGCGATCGTCAGCCTCCGGCGCGAGGGCGTGACGGTGCTTCTCGTCGAACAGAACGCGAGCGCCGCGCTCGAAATCGCCGACCGCGGCTACGTGCTCGAAACCGGCAAGGTTGCATTCGAGGGCGATGGCGCGACATTGCTGTCGGACCCAAAGGTGAAAGCCGCGTATCTCGGCGCGGCTTAGACCGTGACAAACACCTCAGCCGTGCGAGGGTTCGATGCCCGCTCGCTGCTGCACCGGCTCTGAATTTATCTCCATCCCGATGTCTTCGCTCGCCGGTGCGCGACCGAACCATGCATAGAGCGCCGGCAACACAAAGAGTGTCAGCAGCGTCGCGCTGATGAGGCCACCGATGACGACGGTTGCGATGGGGCGTTGAACCTCCGCTCCCGTACCCGTTGCGAGCGCCATTGGAACGAAGCCGAGGGACGCGACCAGCGCCGTCATGGCGACGGGCCGCAGCCGGGTGAGGGCTCCGGTCAGGATAGCCTCGGCTTTCTCCTGTCCCTTCGCCATCAGTTGCTTGATGTAGGTCAGCATCACGAGTCCGTTGAGGACGGCGATCCCCGACAGCGCGATGAACCCGACCGCGGCGGACACCGAGAACGGCATTCCCCGCAGCCATAGCGCTACAACACCGCCTGTCAGGGCGAGCGGGACGGCGCTGAAGACGATCAGTGCATCCCGCGCGGTGCCGAGCGCACTCATCAGCAAAAGGAAGATGAGGAGGAAACACGCGGGCACAACGATCGAGAGCCTTTGTCGCGCGGCTGCCAGATTTTCAAACTGGCCGCCCCACGACATCCAGTAGCCCGGCGGGAGCGTGACGCTGCCGTCAATCTGCGCACGGGCATCGTTCACGACAGCGCCGATGTCCCGGTCCCGCACGTTGGCGGTGACGACAACGCGCCGCTTGCCGTTCTCGCGGCTGATCTGGTTGGGACCATCGCTGATCTTGAAGGTTGCGAGTTGTCCCAGCGGAACGGTCACAGGTATCGATCCCGCCAGTGGCAGTGATACGGGAAGGTTCTTGAGAGCGTCGAGATCGCCGCGAATGGTTTCCGGCAGCCGGACCACGATCTCGAAACTCCGGTCGCCTTCGAATATCGCTCCGGCGTGGCGTCCACCGATAGCCGTGCCGATCACATCCTGAACGGACGCGAGGTTGAGGCCGCGCCGCGCGATCTCTGCCTTGTTCACGCTGATGTCCAGCACGGAGAGGCCGCTGGCCTGTTCGATCTTGACGTCGGTCGCGCCTTTGGTTTTTCGCAGGATGTTTGCGATCTGCCCTGCGCTGCGCAGCAGCGGCTCGAACTCGTCGCCAAACACCTTCACCGCCAGATCGCCGCGTACACCGGCCAATAGTTCGTTGAAGCGCATCTGGATGGGCTGCGTGAACTCGTAACTGTTGCCGGGCAGTTCGCGCACAGCTTCTGCGATCTGCTCGAGCAGCGCGGCCTTGCCCAGTTTCGGATCGGGCCATTCATCCTGCGGCTTGAAGATGATGAAGGTATCGGACGTGTTGGGCGGCATCGGATCGGAAGCCATCTCGGCCGTTCCGGTCTTTGAGAACACGTAGGCCACCTGTGGAAACTTGCTGATGGCTTTCTCGAGATCGAGCTGCATCGCCTGCGATTGCGTCAGGCTGGTGCTGGGAATGCGCAGCGCATGCATGGCGAGGTTCTTTTCATCCAGCGTCGGGACAAATTCCTGACCGAGCCGGAGGAACAACAGCAACGCGCCGGCAAACAGAACAAGTCCGGTCGCGATGGCGGCGAAAGGCTTGTCGATGGTGCGCTTGAGCAGAGGCGCATATGACGTCTTGAGGCTGCGCACGGCAAGATTATCGGCTTCCTTGACCCGGCCCGTGACCGCGATGGCGATCAGCGCGGGCACGAAAGTCAGGGACAACACGAATGCCGAGACGAGTGCGAGGATAACCGTCAGGGCCATCGGCTCGAACATTTTGCCTTCGACGCCGCTGAAGGTGAGGAGCGGAAGATAGACCAGGATGATGATCGCCTGGCCGTAGACGCTGGGACCGATCATCTCTTCCGCCGCGGCTTTCACGGTTTCGAGGCGCTCGGATAGCGAGAGCATGCGGCCGGTTGCGGTCTGTCTCTCGGCAAGATGGCGCAGCGTGTTCTCCGTAATGATGACCGCACCATCGACGATGAGGCCAAAATCGAGCGCGCCGAGGCTCATCAGGTTGGCGCTGATCCGGCCCTGCAGCATTCCTGCGGCTGTCATCAGCATGGCGAGCGGGATGACCAGCGCCGTGATCAGGGCTGCACGAAAATTGCCGAGCAGCAGGAACAGCACGGCAATGACGAGCAGGGCGCCTTCGCCCAGATTCTTGGCGACGGTCGTGATTGTCGCGTCGACAAGTTGCGTGCGGTTGAGAACGGTTTCCACCGCGACGCCAGCCGGAAGGCTGCGACGGATGTCCAGTATTTTGGCATCGACCGCGGCGGCGACGGTTCTGCTGTTGTTGCCGAGCAGCATCATGGCCGTTCCGATCACGACTTCGCGTCCGTCGCGGCTGGCGCTGCCGGTTCGGATTTCCCCGCCGATTGCAACATCGGCGACATCGCGAATCCGGACCGGGACGGCGCCGCGCGTGATGATGGTCACGTTGCCGATGTCGGCAAGGTTCTCCAATCGGCCGCCGGTCCGCACGGCAATTCCCTCGCCGTTGCGGTCGATGGTGCTGGCGCCGCGGCTGATATTGTTAGCTTCTATGGCGTTAACGACATCGCTGAATGAAAGCCCGAGCGAGATCAGCTTCGCTGGATCTGGCTTCACCTGATACTGCTTGACGTATCCGCCGATGGCATCGACGCCCGCGACGCCCGGAACGCTTCTGACCTGTGGCCGGATAATCCAGTCCTGTACCGTTCGTAGATATGCGGCGCGTTCAATCTCCGTCGTGAGACGCTCGCCTTCCGCCGTCAGAAACGAGCCGTCGTTCTGCCAGCCCGATTTGGCGTCGTTGCCGCCGGCCTTCGGCGCAAACGAGATCGTCCACATATAGATTTCGCCGAGGCCGGTTGAGATCGGCCCCATCTTCGGATCGGCACCGGGCGGCAGGCTCGAACGCAATTCGATCAATCGTTCGTTGATCTGCTGCCGGGCGAAGTAAATGTCGGTCTGCTCGGTGAAGATCGCCGTCACCTGCGAAAAGCCGTTACGCGACAATGAGCGCGTGCTTTCGAGTCCGACGATACCGGCCAGCGCCGTCTCGATCCGGAAGGTCACCTGCTTTTCGATTTCCGCCGGAGACAGTGCTGGTGCCGTCGTGTTGATCTGCACCTGCTTGTTGGTGATGTCGGGAACGGCGTCAATCGGTAGCCGCAGGAGCGACCACAGGCCCAGTGCGACGAAGCCGAGGCTCAGCAGAACAACCGTCCAGCGATAGCGGATGGAAAGACCGAGAATGTGACTGATCATATCGGCGGCCTTAATGCTGATGCTCGAGGGCGCTCTTGCCGAGGTCCGCCTTCAGAACAAAGGTGTTGGCGGTCGCGATCTTGTCGCCGGCGGACAGGCCGGACGTCACCTCGAACGAGCGATTGTCTTCGCGGCCAGTGACGATCTTGCGTGGCTCGAATCCATTCGGCGTGCGAACGAAAACAGCGTTTTGGCCGTCGATGCTCTGCACGGCGGTTTTGGGCACAACCATGTCGGCGCGCATCTGCTGGAATGGAATCTCGGCGGTCACGAAGGTCCCCGGTCGCAAGATGTGCGATGGATTATCGACCGATGCCACCACGCGGGCGGAGCGGGTGTCCTTGTCGAGCAACGGGCTTACGAACATGATGATGGCCGGCAGCGGATCGCCGCCGGAGCCGGTCGCGACGGTGATATGCTGGCCTTGGCTCACGGCAGCAAGGTCCGCTGCTTGCAGAGAAAGTTCGGCCCACACCACGCTCGAATCGACGATCACGAACAGTTCGCTTTCCTGGCCTTCGCGGCCCACCAGCGATCCGAGATCGACGCGGCGCTCTGCGACGCGCCCGCTCATGGGTGAGCGCAACTCCTGCAACCGCAGGGTTTCGACCGGCTGCTGCGGCAGGGCTGCAATCTGATCGCCGGTCAGACCCAGCGCGAAAAGCTTCTGACGCGCAACGTCGAATTTGATCCGCACGTCCTCGAACGCGGTTTTCGCACGCAGGAAGTCGTTTTCGCTGCTCACCTTGGACTCGAACAGGCTCTTTGAGCGGCCGAACAACGTTTCCTGAAGATCGAAGGCGACGCGCGCCGCGAGATACTGGCTCTTGGCGTCGGCGACTTCCCGGCTTTCGATGATGGCGAGAACGTCGCCCTCGCGCACATCGTCACCCAGCCGCTTACGCAGCTCGGCAACAGTACCGAGCAATCTGACGGAGACCTTGGCGATGCGCTCGCCGCTCGGCACGATCGTACCCGGCACCACAATGCGTTTGCTCAGGAGGCCGCTGCGAACGTCCTGGACTGCGAAGTTTCCGGCCGCGATCTGACGCTCGCTGAGTTTGACCGCGATATCATCGTGTTGAGCGGGCTGACTCGTCGTGGCGGGCCCATGGCCCTCGCCCGCGGAGGCCATTTTGAAGAAAAGCGCCGCAATCACGCTCAAGGCGGTTGCCGCAGCAAGCAGTCGAAATCTGGTCATCGTTAAAAATCCCGCGAGCATTGAAGCTCATGCTGTCGCCAAATCTGCTCACAGGAACGTCTGCGAACAGTGATGTTTGCGAGTTGAATCGAGTCTGGCCGTCGCGCAGCCTGTCAGGCTACGAACGTGCCGAACGGGCCTTTACGGCCGCGTGGACTTCAGGCGCGGGGTGGTTTGAAAAGCGGCAGGCCGGCGAGGGACGCCAGCGTTTGCTCGTGGCCGATGCGTGGCGCGTGATGGCTCACATCGGCTGGAATTTGAACGGCAAAGATCGATTGCCCGGTCACGTGGCTCAGGCAATGCCCGTGATGAAAGGCCATCTTGGTGTCTGGCGCATCTGAAGGTGCGGTTCCGTCACCGTCCATTGCAGCGATGACGATCGATGACGAGCCGGCGATGGCCAGATCGCAGCTTCCGCAATGGATCAGCGATGCCAGGAGTCCAAGCATCAGCGCCAGCACAAGCGACAGACGGCGTCGCCGTCCGCTTTGTCCCGCGCCGATCATTGCGCTCATGTCCGCACTGCTAACCATGACGTATCACTAGATTCTTCGGCTGGCCTTTTCAAGGCCGGTTAAACCGCATGTTCCGGCTTCATGTCGCATCCCGCCACCGCGCTGGTGACGACCTGAATGGTGGTGTGCTGAATGTTAAATTCTTCATTCAATTGATGCGCAGCTTGCAGCAAGAACGTGTCTCCCGGATGACCGGACGGCATGACCAGATGGCAGGTCAGTGCGACTTCGGTCGTGCTCATCGGCCAGATATGCAGATCGCAGACCTGTGATACGCCCGGGCGCCGTTCGAGGTATTGGCGAACCGCGACCGGATCGATGCCCGATGGCACCGCATCGAGCGACATTGCCGTACTGTCGCGCAGCAGTCCCCATGTGCCCCACACGATGATTGCGACGATGACGAGACTGGTGACAGGATCGAGCCACAGCCAGCCGGTAAACATGATGACAGTCGCCGCGACGACCACGCCGGCCGACACCGCGGCGTCTGCGGCCATGTGCAGGTACGCGCCGCGGATGTTGAGGTCGTTCTTGCTGCCGGATGCAAACAGCCACGCCGTAAAGCCGTTGATGGCAATGCCGATGGTGGCGACGATGATCACGGTCATCTCGGCAACGGGCTCTGGATTCAACAATCGCAGAATGGCCTCCCAGCCGATCGCGCCGACGGCGATCAGCAGGAACACCGCGTTGAACAGCGCCGCCAGGATCGACGAACCACGCAGGCCATAGGTGTAGCGCGGAGAAGGCGGCCGCTTGGAGAGGACAACCGCAATCCACGCAACCACCAGTCCCAGCACGTCGGACAGATTGTGCCCGGCATCGGCAATCAACGCCGTCGAGTTGCTGGCATAGCCGTAGATCGCTTCCACAATGACAAATGCGGTATTCAGCGCGATCCCGATCGCAAAGGCCGGCCCGAAATTCGCAGGCGCGTGAACGTGCCCGCCCGGCCCGTGAGAATGGGCATGGTCATCATGCTGATGGTCAGCATGGTCGTGCGCGTGGGAATGCGACTGTGTCATGCGGCGTCCGGAATGGCTGATCCCCTTTGGGGCTCAGTTGCTCCATGCGATATGCGTCATCCGGAAAACGAATACTATCACAGCCGCGAAGAAAGTGAGCGCGCGGCTTATTGCAACGGCTTCACATCTGCAACAGCGCGCGACCGGGCCACCGTGCTCACGATGTTCTCGGCAAGAAGACGCGCGAGGCAGGAATAGCCCCAGTCGTTCATATGCAGGCCGTCGGCCGAAATGAAACGGTCGAATGCGATGGCCTGATCTTCATGCCAATGCCGCATGGCGACGTAGCGCCTGAACAGCGGAACGTGCGCCTGCTTGGCGACGTAAGCGATGAGTCCGACCATGTCGTTAACGGCAGGCTTGGCATTCACGCGCGGCGCAAACTGCGGATCGATCAGCAGCACATCCGCGCCGGTTTTCTTGATGCGAGCGATTCCTGTTTGCAACAGCTCGCCGGTCGCGGGGATGCTGCCGTCGCGAAGCAGGGTATTGGTGCCGAGCTGCCAGATCACCAGATCCGGCTTCGGCTCGAGGACTGCATCCATCCGCGCCATCATGTCGGCGGCGTCTTCGCCATTGATGCCGCGATTGATGACGGTAATCGATGCGCCTGGAAATCTCTGGCGCAGTTCGCGCTCAAGGCGGCTGGGATATGAGAACGCAGGTGAGGTGGCTCCCGCTCCGCCGGTCGACGACGAGCCGACCGCGACGATGGTCACGGGTTCATGGGCATCCAGTCGCTTGGCGAGGCGAGTGATCGGCGCATCGAGCTGAGCGAGGGACTTGGACGGCACGCAGGGTTGCGCTTTGAAGACGGCGTTCAGGTCATCGGACGTTGCGCCCGACGTTGCCTGCTCGGCGAGCGAGGCGACGGGGGACATGACGACAACCGACAGGCCAAGCGCAAACGCGCTGAACGTTGCCGCGATTGTCGAAGCAGTTTTCCGATTACGAACAGGGCTGAGCATCAAAGGCGGGACCTGGACCTGGGCGGCCATTTCACGGTCCGCGTCAAATAGTCACTAGCCAAAATCACCAGTTTCTTCAATGCGCCGTTCGGCTGAGGGAACTTATGCTTAATTGAAATCCTTGGTAAAATTGGCGCGCCAGAGCGGTTTCGCGCTGCTGCGCTGCACAAATCCAGGGTGGAACAGGGGCGTGCGTGGGCCTTTGGCTGGCGTCAGGCCACCCTGCTAATCAGCACACTGCATCCGTTCCAGATGATCTGAATGCCGATGCAAAAAAGGATGAATGCCGACAACCGCATCAGAACATCCGTTCCGCGTGGGCCGAGGAAAAGAATGATGCGGTCCGCGAAGCGGTAGCTGACGAAGACCGTAATGGCGATCGCGGCCAGGCCCGCCACGGCCGCACCGCCGAGAATTGCCAACTGGGTGAGGTCCGACGTCGGGGTCGGACGTTGGCTGCCCAGCGTAACCGCGACCGAAATCGAGCCGGGTCCAACGGTCAGCGGCATGGTCAGCGGGTAGAAGGCATCGACAGCCGGTCCCGAGTCACCGACTTTTGCGCGATCCGCGTCGGGCTCCTCCGCGTGGAGCAGCCGCCATCCGAAGGCTGCCACGACAAGGCCACCCGCGATCCGCACGACCGGCAAGGTAATTCCGAAGAACTCGAGAACGTGCGAGCCGATAAACAGCGATCCAAGCAGAAGGAAGAAACTGTTTCGCGCGACGCTTTGGGCAAGAACGCTGCGCTCGGCGCTGCTGCGGCCGCTGGTCATGCGCAGAAAGAGTGGTGCACTGCCGATTGGATTGACGATCGGAAACAGCGCGGCATAGACCAGCAGGAATGCGTTGATGATGTTTTGCACGACGTCCGCCTCGAAGGCACCAGCCCCACGCCTGATTGCTCCAGGCTGATTTCGAACAGAGATCGCGGGTTTTTGCAACTTAAGACGCAGACTCAGTCGGCCGGTCATGTCATGAAACGCTCGTCTTGGCCGGCTGCCCTTGGTACCGTGTCGCTAGTGTCCTGAATCGAAGTTTGCCTTAAATGCTGCGCACACCGGTCTTGATTTTCGCTACGGCTCTCGCCGGCGTTCTGCCGTTGGCTCTGCACGCGGAGCCAGTCCCGATTGTCTGCACGATCTTGCCGGGTGCGGAGTCCGCCAGCGTCTCGTTGACCAATCCATTCAATTACACCGCGTCATGTCAGGCGAATTGCAAATTCTCGACAGCTGTCTACGACGATAATCCGCAGATCATCTGTGCGAAGCCGGTGCCCGCCGGCAAGCAAGTCGAGATGTGTATCCTCAAGGCCGCAGGCAACAAGCTTTTGAAGCTAGTGGATGCAACGGCAGATTGCCGGAGGCCTTAGTGTCCGTGTATGAGCGTGAACTGTGAGATCATCGTTATGAAAGCCCCGCTTGTGCGGAGCTTTCATTTGGCGTTGTGCTAGCGGCCGAAGAAAAGCCAGAGCAGTATGATGACCGGGATCGGCACGCCCAGCAGCCACAACAGAATTCCGCGTCCCATTTTTCCCTCTCATTGATGCCTTTGGAGAGCGTTGGGCCGATGCGGTTGTTCCGCTGCAATGAATTCAGTTACTGTTCGCAAATCGCGATTGCTGCCGGTCACCAGTGTCCGGTATTGGGCATGGAGCTCCATGGTTCTTTCGGAGCGAGTGCATCGCCCTTCTGCAACAACTCGATGGAGTGCAGGTCGGGCGAACGGATGAACGCCATCTGGCCGTCGCGCGGCGGGCGGTTGATGGTGATGCCGAGCTTCATCAAGCGATCGCAGGTCGCGTAGATGTCGTCGACCTCATAGGCGAGATGGCCGAAGTAGCGGTCTTCGCCGTAGGTTTCTTCATCCCAGTTGTAGGTGAGTTCGACCAGCGGGGCGCCGCGGCCCTTGACCTGCTTGAGAAGGGACTCATCTTCGGGCGCGCACAGAAACACCAGAGTGAAGCGGCCCTTCTCGCTCTCTGTGCGGCGAACTTCCTTCAGCCCAAGCGCATCGCTGTAGAATTTCAAAGCCACGTCGAGGTTGCGGACGCGCAGCATGGTGTGCAGATAACGCATGTTTTCTTATCCTTCTGAGAACCGAACCGGCCCTGAATAGCAGTAAATAGCCGCGAGGTGCAGGCTGGGACGGCCGGATCGTTCATATCTTATTGAAGAGCAGGGGCATGAAACAGTGCGGGTCAATGAACCTGCTCAGGCTCGATCATAGAGCGATACACTTCGCCCTGTTCATCCTTCACCACGATGGCCCAGCCGCCACCCATAAGCTCCGGTTCTTCAAGCGCCAGTTTTTGGTGAGCATGTCTGCAACCTCGGCTGCCTGCACGGCATCCTCGTAGTCCTGGCCGCCAAGGTCGGTGTTCGATGTCGCGTCGACGAGATGGAAATTGAAAACTGGCATCCGGTCCTCCTAATTGAAAACCCCGCCATCTGCCGGAGCATATGACGGGGCTTTTCGAGCTTTCACCTCTTGCGAGATGATTGCCCTTATCGAAACAACTCTCGGTTCCTGAATTCGTTCCAATTTGGAATCATCTTTTTAGTCCTCCCAACGATCGTTGGTTTGAGCGCTCAGAGGGAACAATAATGCATCCCCGCCGTTACCTTCACGCAGATTTGCAATGAAGGAGTCTTCAATGGACGAAGTGGTCGATCGGGTTATCCATACCTTCGGCATGATGCGTAATCTTGACGAAGCGGGTTTGCGCGAGGCGCGCGAAAGCGTCGATAACTACATCGCAACACTTTCATCCGCTGGTGAGACCGATCCAAAGCGTCTTGCGGTGTTTGGGCTGGCGTATTTGCGCAATCGCCAGGACAGCTCGCCGCCGGAGTTTTCCGGCTGCTGACGCAGACCTATTCCTTGCCGTATGACAGTGGATAAGAAACTGCATCGCCTAGCGAGATAGAGGCCTTCTTGCTACCTCCGGAAGCAGTCAACGGAGAAGGCCATGCAAAAAGTAGATCTGGATTCCATGTCGATCGATGAATTGGCGAAGCTGTGCGACCAGGCAAGCGAGAAACTCGCCGACAAGATCGCCGCGCGTCAGCGGGAGCTTGCCACCGAGATGGAGAAGCTTGCGGCATTGGGCAAGAAGACCAAGGTCGTTGCGCCCAAGAAAGACATGAAGGACGTCAAGGAAGCCTTGAAGCCCGAAGCTGTGAAACCTCAAGAGGTCTCGAAGCCTCAGGAAGCGGCGAAGCCGCAGGTCACCAAGGCGGCCTGAGCTGCTGGCTCCGTGGATTGTTCCGGAATGGGGGCTTCGCGCCCCCATTTTTGTTGCGTTATAATGCGGATATGACCAGCAGGCTTCTTATCCCTTTCGCCACTCCATCATTGGCGCAGCCGCGTCGCGGGCGCATTGAATGATTGCATCCGATCTTCGCAGCGGAATCGAAATGCTCGGCGACATGATCGCGGAAGCGCGGACAATCGTGCCGTTCACCGGCGCCGGTATCTCGACTGAAAGTGGAATCCCCGATTTCCGTTCGCCGGGAGGGTTGTGGACCCGCAATCGGCCGATTCCATTCGGCGAATTTGTCGCGAGCCAGGATGCAAGGGACGAGGCGTGGCGTCGCCGGTTCGCCATGGAGCCGAGTTTCGCGGCAGCCCGGCCGGGACGGGGGCACCGCGCGCTGGCTTCGCTCTACAAGGTCGGCAAGGTTCCGGCGATCGTGACCCAGAACATCGATAATCTGCATCAGGCATCGGGATTTTCCTCCGAGCATGTGGTCGAGCTGCATGGCAACACGACCTACGCCCGGTGTCTCGGATGCGAGAAGCGGTTCGAGATCGCCTGGGTGAAGGAGCGCTTTGACGCCGCTGACGGCTTGGCGCCGTCGTGCACGTCCTGCGGTGAGCCGGTGAAGACCGCGACGATTTCATTCGGCCAGTCCATGCCGGAAGATGAAATGCGCCGGGCCACGGAATTGGCGCAGCATTGCGATCTCTTTCTTGCAATCGGATCTTCGCTCGTGGTCTGGCCGGCGGCGGGTTTTCCTGTGCTGGCGCGGAACAGCGGCGCCAAGCTGGTGATTATCAACAACGAACCGACGGATCAGGACGACATCGCCGATCTGGTGATCCGTCACGACATCGGCGAGACGCTTGGACCGTTCGTCGGTAATTGAGCAGTGGATGCGAATGTTGGAGTCGGGCCACTAGCTCAATTGATTCGGAATCGATCAAGGCTGTTCATAGGTCGCCGTTGATTTCTTTTTTGTCTTTCAGCCCTGACCCGGAGTGTTATCGTCGAATCAAGGGATTCGCGACGCACCACCTGTTAAGCCTTGGTGAAGATGCGAAACTCGCTTGGTGCATAACGTACTCGGTCACAGAGGTGACCGACGGCAGATTTGGTTGAGGTCCGGGGGTCATGGGTTCGGACGGATTTGAGTCCAAGAAATCGGGCGCTCCATTGGCTGGGGCTGGTCCCGACAGGTTCGCACCGAGCGAACTGACTGCCGGTGTCGAGCGGAATTTGGCTGCCGATTCATTCGCGGCCGCCGACGGCGCTGCCGTCAATCTCGTTGAAATTTCCGGCGTCATCAAATGGTTCGATGCGTCCAAGGGCTACGGCTTCATCGTTCCGGACAATGGCTGGCCCGATGTGCTGCTGCATGTCACCGTTCTGCGGCGCGATGGCTACCAGACCGCCTATGAAGGCGCGCGTTTGGTCGTTGAATGCGTGCAGCGCCAGAAGGGCTATCAGGCTTTCCGCATCGTCTCGATGGACGAGTCGACAGCCATTCATCCGGCACAGATGCTTCCGCCGCGCACCCATGTCAGCGTGACACCGACCAGCGGGCTGGAGCGGGCGCAGGTCAAATGGTTCAACCGGCTTCGCGGCTTCGGCTTTCTCTCCTGCGGCGAAGGCACGCCGGACATTTTCGTCCACATGGAAACCCTGCGCCGCTACGGCATGACCGAGCTGCGCCCCGGCCAGTTCGTGCTGGTCCGATTCGGGCCGGGTTCCAAGGGGATGATGGCGGCTGAAATCCAGCCCGAAACCGGCGCGCCCGGACTGTCGTCGCACTGACCTGACTTCAACCACATCCGCGTGATCCCGACGGACACGGCCGGGCCGCGTCTGGTCTTCGCCATGATTGATAAGCTAGAGTTTGACCAACTCTAGCTTATCTTTATTGGCATGATCTTATCCGAAAACCGGTTCTCACTTTTCGGGATCATGCCCTAGGGTGCCGCCGTCGAACGTCAGGGCGTTGTTTGAAATGCATTCCAGTTATTTGTTGAAGTCCTCTCCATCGTTCATCCGAAGCCTCAAAGGGGTGCTGCAGGCATTTGCCGCGGCTGCCTTCGTGACGCTGGTCGCCTCGGTCAGCGCGCCCGCGGCCGAGATTCAGCCGCTTGAGATCGTTACAAAGTCCGGCGTCCATGTCTTTTCCGTCGAGATCGCGAAGACCGACGAGGAGCGTGCGACGGGCCTGATGTATCGCAAGGAACTGGCGGACGGGCGGGGCATGCTGTTCGATTTCTCGCCCGAACAGCAGGTGTCCATGTGGATGAAGAACACTTTCATCCCGCTCGATATGATCTTCATCCGCGGCGATGGCCGGATTCTGCGAATTGCCGAAAACACCGTGCCGCAGTCCGAGAAGATCATCCCGTCGGGCGGCCTGGCGAAGGGCGTTCTTGAGGTGATCGGCGGTACGGCGAAAAAATACGGCATCCAGGCCGGCGATCGGGTGGCTCATCCGCTGTTCGGGACGCGCTGAGATTCGTCAGGCGACAACGCAGTCAATGCGATGCACCAAGACTGCCCGATAAGATTCTGGATTTATTAGATAATTTGGTCGGGGCAGGAGGATTCGAACCTCCGACCTGCGGTACCCAAAACCGCCGCGCTACCAGGCTACGCTATACCCCGAGAAACCCAGTCGATACACGCTTCGCATGATGCCAGCAAGGCGGAACAACAGGCTGCGGGAGCTTTAACGCCCGCAGTTAACGTGTGACTATCCAGCCCCGGATCAAGCCCCTGGAGCCGGCGAAGCTTGGGCTGCCGGGGGCTTGGGAGGCGCCGAGCGCGCCGACGGCTTGTCCTGCTTCTTCGACCAGTTTCCGTAATAAGCCACGGCGGTCAGGATCGCGATGCCGCCGATGCTGACGCCCAGTTGGGCCCAGACCGTGCCCCAGCTCAGCATCAGGATGAAGTGTGCGACGAAGGACAGGAAGATGCCGACGCAGAACACCTGAAGCGATTGCTGGCCGCATTTGATCACGGGCTCAGCCCATTTCGCCTCCAGCGGTTTCCAGTCCTTCGGAATAAAGCGCGTAATCAGGAACGCAATCACCACGAAATGGATGACGCGATAGGGCGCAAGAAATGTCTTGTCGTTGGGATTGAACGCGTCATAGAGCCACTTCGGAAACATCGCTCCGAAAGATTCGAAGCGGCCCGCCATCGTCATGATCAGTGCGAAGAGGAGATAGATGGTGCCGGCGATCAGCAGCCATCGCGACTTGATCACCGACCGGGATTCGTTAGCCCCGCCCAGCGCGAACCAGGCGCCGAACACGAACAGCAACTGCCAAGTATAAGGATTGAAGTACCAGGAACCGACCGGATAGGCCGAGAAATTCCAGCCGAACTGGCGGGCCGCGAAGTAGAGAACGAGCGACGCGATCATGACCATGTCGGGCTTGCGCAGCATCAGCCACAGTATTGGCGGGAAGAAGCCCATCAGGATGATATAGAGTGGCAGCACGTCCAGATTGACCGGCTTGAACCGCAGCAGAAGGCCCTGCGTCAACGTCTGGATCGGATTGTCGACGACGACGGCGATGTTGAACTCGTTGATGACGTCGGGGTCGGCATAGCGCAGCGCGACCCAGCCGATCGCGGCGATATAGATCACGAACAGGATCACGTGCGCGACATACAGTTGCCAGACGCGCTTCCACAGCCGCGTCGAGCCGACGACAAACCCGCGATCCAGCATCATCTTGGCGTAAACGAACGACGCCGTGTAACCCGAGATAAAGACGAACAGGTCAGCTGCGTCGCTGAACCCGTAGTTGCGCGGGGTGGCCCAGTTGATGACGTTGTTTGGGATGTGGTCGAGGAAAATCCACCAGTTCGCAATGCCGCGGAAAAAATCGAGCCGGAGATCGCGGCCTTTTTCGGGAAGTGTTGCCTGGATTTCCATGAATACCATTTCGTAATTCGGCCGGATTGAAAAGACGTCTGTGGCGGCGGTCCGAACCCCAATAGCCCGACATTGTCACCGCGTTTTGAAGGCACTATACCAGAGTTCGCCGTAAAAAGTCTCTATTGGGAACTTACGCTCCGGATATTGATCTCCGTCGAGGTTAGTGTCCCGATTCCGAAGTTCGTAGGAGTTCGCAGCACGCTCGTAAACGAACTTCGGAATCGAAGGGTCACTAGAAATCATAATTCTAGTGTGGTTTTGGTTCGCAAATCCGCAAAGGAGAGTGTAGCAAGATCGTGCGGATTTGCGAACCACCACACTAGTATCACACGCATTTTATCGATGTTGCCGACGTCACACCAATCAGGGTTCAGGGACCGGTTCATTCCATGACAGCACGAATCTTCAAACCCGCGAAAAATGCGATGCAGTCCGGTTTCGCGAAGACCAAGGCCTGGCAGCTCGACTATGAGCCCGAACAGCCGCGTGTGATCGAGCCGCTGATGGGCTGGACCAGCTCCGGCGACATGAAGCAGCAGGTGACCCTCCGTTTCGACACCAAGGACGAGGCCATCGCCTATTGCGAGCGCGAGGGCATTCCTTATCAGGTGCTCGAGCCGAAGGAATTGCAGCCCCGCGTGAAGGCCTATGCGGACAATTTCGCGTTCCGCCGCCCTGAGCCCTGGACGCACTGAGCCCTCCGGGCGTTCGTCCCGTAAGCTTCAAAGTCGCAGTGACTGGCGCGTAGCCGCCACCCCGGGGGCACTGGCCGTATCCCTCAGGCACGAGGCGCCATTCGCTGTCGAAATTGCCCACGGAAATGTCGGCAACAAGACATTTCGACTCTGTGCCTTGCCCTAATGAAAGCGTCTCGCCTCACGTCAGCATCCCCAAAAAAGTTGGGGTTGCATTCCGCCGCCAAGCAGTGACACCTTGCGGGTCAATGCCGCCCGGAATGCAGGCGGAAGCAAGCAAGATCAAAACGTTACGCGGCAGGAAACAATGGCACTTCGGTCCGGGCTCGATCCTAAATCGTCCGATTTCACGCGCAATGCCGAGGCGATGCGTGCCCTGGTCACGGACCTCAAGGACAAGCTTTCGCAGGTGGCCGGCGGCGGCGGAGAGGCCTCGCGCGCAAAACACACGGCGCGCGGCAAGATGCTGGCGCGGGACCGTGTTGACCTGCTGATCGATCCGGGCACGGCCTTTCTCGAATTCTCGCCGATGGCGGCGTATGGCCTCTACGGCGGCGCGGTGCATTCCGCCAGCATCGTGACCGGCATCGGCCGCGTCTCGGGTCGTGAATGCGTGATCGTCGCCAACGACGCGACCATCAGCGGCGGCACGTATTATCCGATGACGGTGAAGAAACATCTGCGCGCGCAGGACATCGCGCGCCAGAACAATCTGCCGTGCATCTACATGGTGGACTCCGGCGGCGCGTTCCTGCCGCAGCAGGACGAGATCTTTCCAGACGAAAAGCACTTCGGCCGCATCTTCTACAATCAGGCCAACATGTCGGCGCAGGGCATTCCGCAGATCGCCATCGTGATGGGATCGTGCACGGCCGGCGGCGCGTACGTGCCCGCGATGTCGGACGAGAGCATCATCGTCCGCAACCAGGGCACGATCTTTCTCGGCGGCCCGCCGCTGGTGAAGGCGGCGACCGGCGAAGTCGTGACGGCGGAAGAACTCGGCGGCGCGGATGTTCACAGCCGGCAGTCCGGCGTGACCGATCATTACGCGCAGAACGACAGCCACGCCATCGGCATCGCCCGGCGGATCGTCGGCAATCTCAATCCCGCAAAATCGTCTGCGACCGGCCTGCGCGAGCCGCGCGACCCGCTGTTCGAGCGTGAGGATATCTACGGTGTAGTCCCGGCCGACGCGCGCAAGCCGTTCGACGTGCGCGAGATCATCGCGCGGATCGTCGACGGCTCGGAGTTCGAGGAATTCAAGAAGCTCTACGGCACGACGCTGATCTGCGGCTTCGCGCATATCTGGGGTTATCCGGTCGGCATCATCGCCAACAACGGCATCCTGTTCAGCGAAAGTTCACTGAAAGGCGCGCATTTCATCGAACTTTGCTGCCAGCGCGGAATCCCGCTGCTGTTCTTGCAGAACATTACCGGCTTCATGGTCGGCAAGAAATACGAGGCAGGTGGTATCGCGCGCGACGGCGCGAAGCTCGTCACCGCGGTTGCCACAGCATCCGTGCCGAAATTCACCGTGGTGATCGGCGGCTCTTATGGCGCCGGCAATTACGGCATGTGCGGCCGCGCCTACAGCCCGCGTTTTCTCTGGATGTGGCCGAACGCCCGCATCTCGGTCATGGGCGGCGAGCAGGCCTCGATGGTGTTGAGCCAGTTGCGCCGCGACAATATCGAAGCCAAGGGCGGCGAGTGGTCGGCGAAGGAGGAAGATGCCTTCCGCGCGCCGATCCGCGAGCAGTATGAAACTCAGGGCCATCCTTATTACGCGACCGCGAGGCTGTGGGACGATGGCGTGATCGATCCGGCTGACACGCGCCTCGTCCTCGGCCTTGGATTGTCTGCCGCCGCCAACGCGCCCGCCGAGCCGACACGCTTCGGCGTGTTCAGAATGTGATCGCAACGATGACCGATCTTGTCCGCATCGAACGCGATCAGGACGTGGCGCGCGTCACGCTGAACCGCCCGGAGCTGAACAATGCGCTCAACAAGGCGCTGATCGAGGCGTTGCGTTCCGCGTTCGAGAGCATCGCTGCCGATCGTTCGATCGCGACGCTGGTGCTCGCGGGCGAAGGCAAGAGCCTGTGCGCCGGAGCCGACATCAGCGCGATGCGCGAAGCGGGCACCTTCACGCGCGAAGAGAACATCAAGGACGCGCTGCCGCTGGTGCGGATGCTGTCCGCCCTCGACCGGATGCCACAGACCACGGTCGCGCGCGTGCAGGGACCGATCTATGGCGGCGGCGTTGGCGTGGTCGCGGCGTGCGATATCGCGATCGGTTCAGCGGAAGCGACGTTCTGCCTGTCAGAAGTCCGTCTCGGCATCGTTCCCGGCATGATCAGTCCCTACGTGCTGCGCGCCATCGGCGAGCGCACTGCGCGGCGCTATTTCCAGACCGCGGAAGTGTTCGATGCGCTGGAAGCCCGGCGCATCGGTCTGTTGCACGAGGTCGTCGCGCCGGACGCGCTGGATGAGCGCGTCGCGAAAATGCTGAAGCAGTTGAAATCCGCTGCTCCCGGCGCACGCAGCATCGCCAAGAAACTCGCGGGCGATATTGCCGGTCGTCCGATCGATGAAGCCCTGATGAGCGAGACCGCGCAACTGATTGCCGACGTGCGCGCAAAGCCCGAGGCCCGCGAGGGCCTCTCCGCATTCCTTGAAAAGCGCAAACCGTCGTGGACCTGATCCGATGAACGCCAAAGCCACCAAATCCGGAGCGAGCCCGTTGTATCGGCGGTTCAACACATTGCTGATCGCCAATCGCGGCGAGATCGCCTGCCGCGTCATCAAAACCGCACGCGCCATGGGGCTGCGAACCGTCGCGGTCTACTCAGAGGCCGATGCGGACGCGCTGCATGTGGCGATGGCCGACGATGCCGTGCTGCTCGGGCCCGCACGCGCGCGCGACAGCTATCTCAACATCGACCGCATTCTTGAAGCGGCCAAGAAGACCGGCGCGGAAGCGATTCATCCGGGTTACGGTTTCCTGTCCGAGAACGCCGACTTCGCGCGCCGCTGCGCGCAGGAAGGTATCGTGTTCGTCGGCCCGACCGCCGAGATGATGGAAGCGATGGGGTCGAAGTCCGGCTCCAAGGCGCTGATGGAAAAGGCGGGTGTGCCACTGGTGCCCGGCTATCACGGCGAAGCGCAGGACGAGAAGACGCTCGCCGATGCCGCCAACAAGATTGGTTTCCCCGTGCTGGCGAAAGCATCGGCGGGTGGCGGCGGGCGCGGCATGCGCATCGTCCGCAGCGCGGAAGAACTGGGACCGGCCATTGTCAGCGCCAAGCGTGAGGCATCAGCGGCCTTCGGCGACGACCGGATGCTGATCGAAAAGTTCGTCCAGAACCCGCGCCACATCGAGGTTCAGATCATCGGCGACAGCCACGGCAACCTGATCTCGCTGTTCGAGCGCGAATGCACCCTGCAACGCCGCCATCAGAAGGTGATCGAGGAAGCGCCATCGCCAACGCTCGATCCGGCGCAGCGGGAAGCGGTGTGTGCCGCCGCGCGTAAGGCAGCTGGCGCGGTGAATTACGTTGGTGCAGGCACCATCGAGTTCGTCTCCGATGGAAAGGAAGTGTTCTTCATCGAGATGAACACCCGCCTTCAGGTTGAACATCCGGTGACCGAATTGATCACCGGTGTTGATCTGGTCGAGTGGCAATTGCGCGTCGCGTTCGGCGAGAAGCTGCCGCTGACGCAGGACCAGATCAAGCTCAACGGCCACGCCATCGAAGCGCGTGTCTACGCCGAGAACCCGAACAAGAATTTCATGCCATCGGTTGGCCGCATCAGGACATGGCGCACACCGGATGAGGTGGACGGCTTGCGGATCGATGCCGGCTATGGCGAGGGCAAGACCGTTTCTCCCAACTACGACGCGATGCTGGCCAAGGTCATCGCCTGGGCGCCGACGCGCGACCTCGCGATTTCGCGACTCAATCGCGGACTTCAAGAAACCGACGTCCGCGGCATCGTCACCAACATCCCGTTCCTGTCCGCGCTGATCACGCATCCGGATGTCCGCGCCAACACCATCGACACCAGCTTCATCGAGCGCGAGCTTGCGAAGCTGACGCCTGCTGAAGCGGAATTGACCGATCTCGAACTCGCGGCTGCTGTCGGTTCAATTCTGTTGAGTGAGAACGTCGCTGCGGGCGCGGACGTGAATTCGCCATGGCGCGCGGCAGCGGGCTGGGCTGCGGTCGGCGCGCGGCATCGCCGGTTTTTGTTCCGGAAGGCGGATGGCACCGAGCGTAAGGTGTCGCTGCGATATGGGCAGGGCCCCTCGACGCTGGCGATCGATGGGCGGATTCTCGCTTTCGCAAGTTCGGCGTCGCCGCGCGGCGGTATCGACCTTGTACTCGACGGCGTGAAACATCACGTCACCGGTCTGCTCGACGGCCACGAGGTGTACGTCCGCACCCGCAACGGACGGTTTGAAGTCCATTGGGTCGATCCATTCGGCACCGAGGACGAGGAGCAAGCGGGAGCCGATCGCGTCGTGGCGCCGTTGCCGGGTACGGTGGTTGCGATCCTTGTCGAGGAGGGCGCGTCCGTCGAGAAGGGCGCAGCTATCCTGACACTGGAAGTGATGAAGATGGAGCAGACGCTGCGTGCGCCATTCGCGGGCATCGTGAAGCAGTTGAAGTGCAAGGTCGGCGACATCGTCCAGGAAGGCGTCGAACTCGCCGAGATCGAACCGAAGGCTTAAACGCTATGAGCGATCAAGTCCGCATCGTCGAAGTCGGCCCGCGCGACGGACTGCAGAACGAGAAAACGCCGGTGAGCGCCGAAGCGCGGATCGCGTTCGTCGAAAATCTGGTCAAGGCAGGTCTTCACACCATCGAAGTCGGAAGCTTCGTGTCACCGAAAGCCATCCCGCAGATGGTCAATTCGGATCAGGTGTTGCGCGCCGTCGACCACCATCCCGGCTACGAATTCCATGTTCTTGTTCCCAACGAGAAGGGCTACGAGGCTGCGAAGGCGGCGGGCGCGAAAGTGATCGCGGTGTTCGCGTCAGCTTCAGAGGGTTTCTCGAAGGCCAACATCAATTGCACCGTTGCGGAATCGATCCAGCGCTTTGTTCCAGTGATCGAACGCGCCAAGGCCGACGGCATCAAGGTGCGCGGCTACGTATCCTGTGTGCTCGGCTGCCCCTATGACGGCGAGGTCAAACCGTCCGCCGTGGTCGCGGTGACGAAGAAGCTATGGGATCTCGGCTGTTATGAAGTCTCGCTCGGCGACACCATCGGCGTCGGCACGCCGTCGAAGGCGCGGAATCTGCTGCGCGCGGTTGCGGCGGAAGTGCCGATGAAAAATCTCGGCATGCATTTCCATGACACCTATGGTCAGGCGCTCGCCAATCTCTACGCGGGTCTGGAAGAGGGCGCGCGCGTGATCGATTCCGCTGCGGGCGGATTGGGCGGCTGTCCCTATGCGCCGGGCGCAACCGGTAACGTCGCGACCGAGGATGTCGTCTACATGCTGGAAGGCATGGGCGTGCCGACCGGCGTGGACATGAAGCAGCTTGTGGCCGCCACCAACGACATTGCCAGGTTCCTCGGCAAGTCGCCGGTGAGCCGCGTTGCGTCCGCGCTCAACGCCAAGGCGCGCGGTTAAAGCCCGAGGCGGCGAGAGCCGCCCCGGTGTGCTTCGTCTTACTGATGAACGGTCAGGATCGGATTCATTACCAGACCGAAGCTGCGCAGGGTGCCGAGTAATTCGCGGTGTCCGAACGCCTGACAGCCCGATGCAAAGCCCGCTCTCTTGGGTGCCTGCTGCAACAGAGAGAATGCCGCGTAGGCCTGCATCAAGCCGGTCTGCTTGTAGTTGCAATTGCCGTGAATCACGCAGTGCGCCCGGCCGAGCGGTCCTGACGCATAAACGGAATCCAGCGAGATGTTGACGCGGGGATTTTCGCGCGGCGGCATCCCAGCCTGGATCGAGGCCGCGATATTGGCCAGCGCCGCCTGCTGCTGATCGGGCGGCAGAGGCTTGATCTGCTCCTCGAACATTTTCTGGGTCGCAACGAAGCCTTCCATGACCTCGCGTGCGAACACGCCGCCGAGCGCCTTGCAGTTCGACACGCGGGGATCGTCCTTGAACCACACCGGATGCGACGTGCCGGCCCATGGCGTCACCAGCGCGGGCGCATGTTGACCCGGAACGTTGACATCGAGATGGGTGTTCTGCGGCCACTCGACGAACTTGTTCTGTTCGAGGTGATACCATTTGGCCTGAAGGATCGCGAAGATCGTCTGCGTGGAGGCGTAGGTTGGGAAGCCCTTCCACAGCACCAAAATGTCGAGAGAGTCTAAACCCGGCGTCTCAAGGCAGATGTTCGCGGCGATCTCGCCCGTGGTGTACATCTGCGCGATGCCGGGCGACAGTAGCAGACCCTTGTCGGCGAACTTTGCGCCCCACTTCTCCTTGCAACTGAGCACCCAGTCCTGCTCACCGGTCGTGTCGGTGTAGTGGGTCCCCGCCGCGAGGCAGGCCTCGACGACTTCGGGGCCGAACTGGCTGAAGGGGCCGACCATGTTGCTGACGACCTTCGCACCCTTGAACAATTCGGTCAGCGCCTTGACGGTGTGCTCGACCTGCACGACTTCGTATTCGGCGGTCTCGATGCCGGGGACTTTGTCCAGCACCGCCTGCACGCGCGCCTTGTCGCGGCCGGCGGCGATGAAGGGCACGTTCAATTCACGCAAGTATTCGCAAACGAGGCGGCCGGTGTACCCGGTAACGCCGTAAACGACGACAGGCTTCTTCGTTGTCATGATGTGTGTTCCCTTGATCTGTTCGTTTTGCGGATTGAGAGTTCAAACGGCGCTCGCCGTCACATCCCCATTCCGCCATCGACCGGAAGACCGGCACCAGTGATGAAACGAGCCGCGTCGGAGCACAGGAAGACGGTTGCGTCCGCCATGTCGGTCACTTCGCCGAGGCGGCCAAGCGGCGTCTGGCCGACGACATCGCCGATGGCCGCTTCTCCGCTTGGATACAGACCGGCCGTCACCACATCGCCCGCGAGCTGCATGCCCATGTCGGTCGGCACCAGGCCGGGATAGATGCAGTTGACGCGCACGCCGTAGCCGAGCTTGCCCGACTCCATTGCGGCGACGCGGGTCAGGCGGTCGACGGCCGATTTTGTCGCGGAATAACCGGCGATGCCGGGGAAGGCGATGGTGGCGGCAACCGATGCGATGTTGACGATCGCGCCACCTTTGCCCGCAGCGCCGCCCGGCCGCATGGCGAGGAAGGCATGTTTCACGCCGAGCAGGGTGCCGACCACATTGACGTTGCACATCCGCTGCAGATCGCCGGCCTTCACATCCACCAGCAGTGACGTGATTTCGATGCCGGCATTGTTGATGAGAATGTCGAAGCCGCCGAGCTTGGAGATCGTGGCGGATACTGCCGCCGCCCAGCTCGCGTCGTCGGTCACGTCGAGTGCAACGAAGTCGGCCTTTGCCCCGGAGGCGGTAAGGGCGCTTGCGGTCTTCTGGCCTTCTTCCTTCAGGATATCGCCGATCATGACGGCGGCTCCGGCCTTGGCTAAAGCGGCTGCCATGCCTGCGCCCAGACCGCGCGCGCCGCCGGTCACCAGTGCCTTGCGTCCAGTCAAACTGAATACACTCATGAGATTTTCCTCCAGGTTTTGTGTTTGTTGAGCGGGCAAGCCGCCGCCTTGCGGCAGCGGGGATCGCTGCCGTTCAGTCGTCTTTCAGTGAATTGAAGGATGTTGTTGCTGTACGGCGGAAATTGCCGCCGTTGGCGTCAGCGGATCGTCAGTTACGCCGCGGCGTCGCCGCGAGATTGGCAATGTCGGGAGGCACCGGTGATGGGATTCGAGGAACGCTGCTGCCCGCAACCCGCATTTTATCCTCCCTGATCATTTCGTTCGCGTCCCTCTTGGCGGGGAGCATCGCGATGAGAGGCTCGTCTTTGACAGTTGTCAAGAAAATTTATACACTCGTCAAGGAAATGCTGGGCGAGTGTCCAGACGCTTCTTTTTGGTGTTACGCATCCCGCGCGAACGACCTCGCGATGGTGCCGACAGGATGCGCATGAGACCTTGCGTCATCTTATGCGATCCGGTGTTATCCCTGCGGGGATTTGAAAGGCTGAGGAAAGATGGCTCCGGCCACGATTGAAAAAGTTGACCGGATCAACCGGCAGCGCGTCGATAAATTTTCCGAACGGCGCGCAGAGCTGGCGCAGGCCGCGCTGCAGACACTGTCTGAGCTGGGATATGCAAAGACCAGTCTGCGCGAGATCGCGCAGAATTCGATCTTCTCGCACGGCGTGCTGCACTACTATTTCAAGGACAAGGTCGACCTGATGACGTGCTGCGTCCGCCATTACAAGGCGGTGTGCGTCACGCGCTACGACGAGGTCATGGCCCGTGCGCAAACCTACGACGACCTGCTGGAAGGGTTTGTCGCCGCGCTGAGCGACACCGTCCGCAACGACGCGCAGATGCATCGGCTCTGGTACGATCTGCGCTCGCAGTCGTTGTTCGAGGAAGAGTTCCGCGCCGACGTTCTCGAGATCGACAAGAGCCTGGAAAACATGATCTGGCGGATCATGAGCCGGTTCGCGGAACTGACCGGCGAGCCCCAGCAGATGACGCCGGCTGTGATCTACGCGGTCTTTGATGGCTTGTTCCAGCAGTGTCTGCTCAAGCATCTCGCCGGTGATCCGGAGGCTATCGAGCATATGCAGATCGATGTCCGCGCGGTGCTTGCGCGGTTCGCGAGAAATCCGGTCGTTCGGCTTGAACAGACAAAAGCTAATGCTGTCGTAGCCAAGACTGTCACAGTGAAGGCCGGCGCCGCCAAGCCGAAGCAGAAGACTCCGGCTTCCAAGCGCGTGACCGCGAGCCGCCGTTTGCGCGGCTAGCGGATCGACTCCGGCCCCATCACGAGATCGGGCAGGGTGGTCGAAATGCCCGGGAAGATGCACAGCAACAGCACTGCGAAAAACATCAGCAGCACGAATGGCAGCGTGCCCCAGATCACCTCAGAGAGCGGAATGTCGGGCGCGACATTGCGGATGACGAAGATGTTCAGCCCCACGGGCGGGTGAATCAGCCCCATCTCCATGACGATGGTCATGACCACGCCGAACCAGATAATGTCGAAACCGGCGGCGCGCAGCGGCGGCAGGATGATCGGCGCTGTCATCAGGATGATCGACACCGGCGGCAGAAAGAAGCCGAGCACGATCACCATGCCGAGGATCGCCGCCAGCAATTCCCATTTGGGCAGATGCATCGCGACAATGGCATTGGCGGCCGATTGCGAGATGGTCAGATAGCTCATGACATAGGAATAGAGCAGCGACATGCCGATGATCATCATCAGCATGGTGGATTCCTTGATGGTCGAAGTCAGGATAGGCGAGAGATCGCTCGGCCGCCAGACGCTGTAGATCAGCGCGATCAGAACCAGCGCCAGCAGTCCGCCAAGGCCCGCGGTTTCCGACGGCGTGGCGTAGCCACCGTAGAGCGCGATCATCACGCCGGTCAGCAGGATGATGAACGGCAGCACGCGCGGCAGCGCATTGAAGCGCTCCGCCATGGTGAAATCATCGCGCGCCAGAATGGGCGACGTCGCGCCGGTCGCTTCATACGCCGTCTTGGCGACGGCATATTCCTTGCGGAAGCGATACACCGCGTAGAAGCCGAACAGCGAGACCAGCAGCAGTCCCGGGCCGATGCCGGCGAGGAAAAGGCGACCGAGAGATTTTTCTGCGGCGACCGCGAACAGGATCATGGTGATCGACGGCGGCAGCAGAATGCCGAGCGTGCCGCCGGCCGCGATAATCCCAGCCGCGAAGCCGCCGGAATAACCGCGCTTGCGCATTTCGGGAATACCCGCCGAGCCGATGGCCGAGCATGTCGCGGGCGATGATCCCGCCATGGCCGCGAACAGCGCGCAGGCAAACACGTTGGCGACGCCGAGGCCTCCGGGCACCTTGTGCAGCCACGCATGCAGCGCCGAGTAGAGATCCTGTCCGGCGCGGGATTTGCCGATCGCCGCGCCCTTGAGAATGAACAGCGGAATCGACAGCAGCGTAATCGACGCCATCTCCTCGTAGACGTTCTGCGTCACCGTATCCAATGACGCAGAGGGCATGTAGATCGCCATGAACACGACCGCGACGGAGCCGAGCGCAAACGCAATAGGCATGCCGGAAAACATCGCAGCCAGGGTGGCAAGCCCATAGCTGATGCCGATACCCAGAACGCTCATGAACGCGGTGCCTTGCCGAATGCGAGAAGAATCTGGAGCAGGATCTGGACGCACAGCAGCGTCATGCCAGCCGCCATCAGGACATACGGGATCGCGAGCGGCGGGCTCCACATCGAGTTGGAGACCTGACCGTCCACCCAGGCCTCATGAGCCAGCGTCCAGGATTTCCACGCGAAGAATGCGCAGAACGCGAGGCTGGCGATGTCGACCAGAACGAGACGTATCCGGTTTGCGACCGGGGACAGCACGCCGACGAAGGCTTCGATGCCGATGTGGCCGCGCTGACTCTGCACAAACGCGGCGGTCATGAAGGTCGCGCCCACCAGCAGAAACACGGCGGCTTCGTCCTGCCAGTAGGTCGGCGAGTGAAACAGCGTGCGCGTCAGCACACTGTAGCTCAGGATCAGGCACGCCAGAATGAGCGCGATCGCGGCCAGCACGACGATGATGCGATTACAGAGCGCAAGTGCATGTGAGAGCCCGGCCACAAGCGGATGGCTCGGGGCCGGGGCGATCAGCTCGCGCCGATCCTCAACAGAGGTGTGCATCACGCGACTTCGGACGCGAGCTTCATCAACGTGGCGGAGGTCGCGGTCTTTGCCGAGTAATCCTTCCACGCCGTGTCGCGGGCGATGTCGCGCCATTTGCCGACGGTCGCGGCATCGAGCGCGCTGACCTTGGCGCCGGCTTTCTCGTAGACCTTCACGACTTCGACATCGTCGTCCTGCGCGCCCTTGCGGCCGAACGCTTCCATCTCGGCGCCGACAGTCAGAATGATGTCCTGATGCTTCTTCGGCAGCGCGTCGAAGATTGCCTTCGACATCATCAGCGGTTCGAGCATGAACCAGTAGGACTGGCCCGCGCCTGAGGTGAGATGCTTGGCGACCTCCTCAAGCCGGAACGAAATCAGGCTGGTCGAGGAGGTGATGCCGGCGTCGCATGCGCCGGTCTGCATCGCCGCGTAGATTTCGTTGGACGGCACCGACAGCACGGCCGCGCCCGCGGTCTGCAGCACCATATCCATCTCGCGCGATCCGCCGCGCACCTTGAGACCCTTCGCGTCTTCCGGCGCAACAAGCGGCCGTGTGCGGCTGGCGACGCCGCCGGCTTGCCAGACCCAGGTGATGAGCATGATGCCCTTGTCGGCGAGGAAGTCGGTGAGCGCCTTGCCGACCGGCTTATCCTTCCAGGCCATTCCCTGATCGTAGCTCGACACCAGGCCCGGCATCAGGCCGATATTGGTTTCCGGCAATTCGCCGCCAGCGTAGGGAAGGGGGTAGAGGCTCATGTCGAGCGCGCCTTTGCGCATCGCCGAGAACTGCGCATTGGTCTTGATGAGCGAGGAGCCCGGATAGACTTCGGCAACGATGTCGCCGCCGCTGCGCTTGTTGACTTCGGCCGCGAACACGCGCGTCAGCCGGTCGCGGAAGTCGCCTTTGTCAATGGTGCCGCCCGGAAACTGATGCGAGATTTTCAGCGTGGTCGCGGCTTGCGCGGGGCCGAAGCGAAGAATGGCGGGTGCGGCAAGCGTGGTGGCGAGAAGATGTCGTCGCGTCAGCATGGAATGTCTCCCTGGCGTTTCTTGTTTTTTCAGTCAGCGGCTTTGCGCTGTTCAGAAGTGTAGCGGGTATCTGCGTCCGGCATTGTGACCGAGCCGTCCGCACAATGCTACCGTTGCTGCACCGCACTCCTGTGCGAACGCGCCTATACTTTCGGCGTGAGCCCCTTCAGCGCATGGATCGTTCCAGCATCGCACCCGAAAATTATTTCACCGCAGGACGTAACAAACCCGAAGCCTCCTCGAAGAGGATGAAGCGACCTTCGTCGCATCAGAAACCGACTTCAGAGGATGACTTCCCATGGCACGCACCACACGTCTCGCGCTCGGCACCGCGGCTGCAATTCTTTCACTCGGCGTGGCCTTTGCGCCGGCCGCTTTCGCTCAGGACAAGATGTCCAAGGACGGAATGAAAAAGGAAGACACCATGTCGAAGGACGGCATGAAGAAGGATGCCATGACCAAAGATGGAATGAGCCACGACGGCATGAAGAAGGACGGCATGAAAAAGGACGAGATGAAGAAGTAATTCTTCTCGTCCTTTTTGTTGTTCGGCAGGCTCGTCATCTGGCGAGCCTGCCTGCTTATGAATTGGTGTTGGCAGAGACGCGCCGCGCGCTATTTCTTTTTCTTGCGCGCCGCATAGCGCGCGTCGCGCGCGGCCTTTTGCTGGGCCTTCAGCTCAGCTTCCGCTGCTTCCTTTTCCGCCTGCAGGCGGCGCGCCTCAGCGGCAGCATGCGCGGCAGCCTCGGCTTCGCGGGCGAGCTTTTCAACTCTGGCAGCCTCGCGCAGCTTCTGCGCCTCCGCGCGGGCCGCGGCCTGCGCCTGCCGCTCGGCGGCCTTCTTCAGGACCGCAGGATCGTCAGGGCCAGGCTTCGCCTTGAACTTCTCGAGAATGTTTTTCTTGGCGTTTTGCGCTGCGGCCTGGCGGTCGGCAAAACTCGGCTCCTTAAAACCCATCGGGTCGATTTCTTTCTGTGGTTCGGTGTTGGATAGACCGGCTTGTATCAGATTTTGGGCGAATGTCCGGGGTTTGAAGCACCACCCGCATGGGAAGCAAGGCTGCCCAAATAGGGCACGCCCGTGCGGAAAGGTCGTAACTGTGGCCCCCCGGTGACAGACTTTGACCCCTGGCAATGGTGGTATCGGGGCGCGGCGCGGTTTGCCAGCATTTTGAACTATTTTGTTTTTGGAGCGATTGTTTTATGCGCAATATTCTAATTGCAGCCGCGGCTCTTACGGCTCTTTCCACAGGTACGGCCTCCGCCGCAGACATCGCTGCCCGTCCTTATGTCAAGGCACCTCCAATTGTGCAGGTCTATGATTGGACCGGGTTCTATGTCGGTGCCCACGTTGGCGGTGGTTGGGGCGACAAGGACTGGGAGTTTTATAGAACCGCTGGCGGTCCGGTTCCGCCATCGTTCACCGCTCACAACGTGAATGGTGCGTTGGCAGGCGGCCAGTTTGGCTACAACTATCAGGTCGGTGCTTGGGTTTTCGGTATCGAGGGTGAAGGCTCTTGGACAGACCTCAAGGGCAATAGCGCATGTCCAAATCCGGCGGCTAACTGCTCCAGCAAGGTCGAATGGATGGCAAGTGTCGCAGGCCGTCTCGGTTACGCTTGGAACAACGTGTTGCTTTACGCCAAGGGCGGTGGAGTTTGGGCCGGGGACAAGCAGAACGTCAGCTTTGCGCTTACACCGGCGGCCAACGAAACCGCTGGAAATGTGACGCGAAGCGGCTACACGGTCGGTGGCGGACTTGAGTATGGCTTTACGCCAAATTGGTCCGCGAAGGTTGAGTACATGTTCTCAGATTTCGGCAATCACAGCGTCGACTTTACCCGCATCGCAACTGGCGCATATGTTGAATCGGCGCGCATCGATCAGCAAATTCATACGGTCAAGTTCGGCATTAACTATCGCTTTTGGGGCGGTCCGGTCGTCGCCAAATACTAATCTGTAACGCATGGGCTACTGATCTACGCACGACACGTATCTCTTACTTTCTCCAGTTTTCAAACTACAAAGCCCGGCTTCGCGCCGGGCTTTTTCATTGCGGGCGACAACGATTGCCGTCACCGGATGCTGACGAACGTAGCCCACACCGCGGCGATACCGGCGCCGATCAGCACATAACCGGGATGCTGGCAAAACGTGTCGCCGTAGGTGCACATCGTCTTGCCGAGGCTGCCCAGCTGACGCTGATCGGCGGCATAGAACAGACCTGACAAGACAACCAGCAGACCGGCGACGAAGTACATACCGATGCCCTTCTTGAGCTTGAAAACGACGACGGTTGGCAGCCAACCGGATAGCGCCATTATTCGGCGATAACCGTTTCAATCGCTTTAATCGCCTGCTGAACGGCGGCGATGTCCCGAATTTTCTGCATGCTGACCGCGGGGCCGGCTGCTTGCAGCTCCAGGACGAGTTCACGGCGGCGCTCCCGCATATAGATGAGGGGCAACCTGTGATCCGGTGCTTCAAATTGGTCCGGCGTAAACGGCAAAACCTGCGGATCCGACATCTGCAAAGCTCCAAATGAATTGAACCAGCCACCCCGGACCCTAGGGGCAAAGTCCTAAATCCCAGCCTAGGCAGTCTGTTGTATTTTAAACTGTGCTGAAACGCTCCCTTTAGAAGCCAAAAGGGCTGGATCAACGTATTGTGAGCCCGCACGAATCAACGGGAGATACCATGGCTACCCAACTGACCAAGTCGCAGCTGATCGAGAAGATCGCAGCGGAAAACGAGATCGCGAAGAAGGACGTTAAGGGCGTCCTCGAAACACTCGCGACCATCGGATACAAGGAACTGAAGAAGACCGGCGTGTTCCTGGTGCCGGGCTTTGCGAAGTTCGTTGTCATCAAGAAGCCGGCCACCAAGGCCCGCAAGGGCACCAACCCTTTCACGGGTGAGCCGATGACCTTCAAGGCCAAGCCGGCCCGCAAGATCGTCCGGGCACGGCCTGTTAAGGCTGCAAAGGACGCGGTTTAAACGCGATCGGGCAAACGCTCTAAAGACCCGCCGGTTCATGCCGGCGGGTTTTTAGCAATGGACGCTCCGCGGACTCTCCAAGCCTTCCCCGTATGAAATCGGGTTGGGTTTGGGCTGAGAAGGCTCAGGCTTGGCCTTTTGCGGCGGTACTTTTGCAGCGTCTGCCATCGAACGAACTCCTCATGATGCATTGCAACAATACATGAGGCATTTCGTTCCTCGTCCGTTAGTTTGTCATACTTTTGGACTGCCGTGCCGATGCGCAGTCCCACTAAGGACTTCTGCCTTCCCGCTCACACCAGAGCAGGAACGACTGTTCGCCGGGCGACGCCAAGAAACAGAGATCAGGATGTTGGGCTCGGCGGAGCTTTAGGCCTTTTTGGTTTCGCGGCTGGCCGCGGTGACGGGGCGGGAGGTGCGACTGGCTTCATCGTAACGATTACGGGATTTGGTTTGTGATCCTGCGCCGCACCGGTCGCGGCATCGACACCCATGCCTATGACACCACCAAGCAGGAGGTTGCCGGCGAAACTTGCGCCGCCACTTCCGGTTATCTCTTTCGTCAGTGGAATGACTTGAGGCTCATAGCCTTCTTTCGCGATCGACACTGTGATGTCAGCGCTGCGGGCTGCAGTGAAGGCGCACGGTGTTGTGCAAACCAACGGCTGATCGAGGCCCGAAACGGTGGCCTCAGCGCCGGAAGGCGTCGTGGCGACGCTGATCGTCTCACTCGTGCCGCGGGCGACGGACGCGCAGCCGCCCAACGCGGCGCAAAGCGCCGCAACGCATAGAACTCGCATTTTGTGAATCTCCCCAGACCCGGGCGCTATCCAATCGCAACCAGCGGTGGAGAGCAAGGGCATGCGCTCGACCATAGAGACGGAAAAACAATGAAGATGCGCAGCTGCGGCTGGACCGGCGATCCTCACGGGGCGTGAACCTGCTGCCTGAAAGAGAAATGGAAGCTGCGCTCCGGGACCGATTCCGCAGCCGTCAAGAATTGACCGAATCGTAACGAACGGCTGCTCTCCTCGGGGCAAGGAGAGCGCGAATGCTCAAGCAGTTTGAGAATGTTCGTTTCGTTCGAATGGCTGACGGCAAGACCTACAAGCTCATTCGGGATTTAGGGTTGGTGAAGGGCGGGAAGGGGCTTCGTTGTCACGAGCCGATCCTGACTGTCCAGTTGAAGCTGAAGCCGGTCAGCTTTCATATTCCGATGCTGGAAGTGCTCTCCCTGTTCGCGAGGCCGGCGCGCGCAGCGTAACGCTGGCCTGCAACGGTCAGAACTCTTGGAATATTTGGCGATCCCAGCAGGATTCGAACCTGCAACCCACGGAGTAGAAATCCGTTACTCTATCCAGTTGAGCTATGGGACCGTTGGGGCCTTCATATCACCCTGATCGTGAAAAAACCGCCACCCCGGCTGTGAAATATCTGAACCTTTCCGCATCCCCGACCGACAAACCGGCGGGGGAGTGTCGTTGCCTTTGGCACCTCCCGACCTAAAGTCCTGAAGCATCCGGGTCAATGGTCCGGTGCGCCGCCTCGCGCCGGTATGGCCGCGACCGTCGCGCAGAATCTTTCGGCCCGTTATCGGTACCACCATGAGTCCGTCACGATTCGCGCATTGTCTATATTTCAAGGCGACCCACGCTCGCCGGCAGGGAGTTTTCATCATGATTGGTCTGGTTCGCGCCATCTCGGTTTGCGCCGCGCTGGCGCTCGGCCTCGTCTCGGCCCATGCCGCCGACAAGGCTTTCAAGCGGGACGATCTGGCTGACTCGGCCATCCGGCTCGAGACCCAGATCAAGACCGAAGCCGGGATCATAAACAAGACGGCGGCGACGCTGAAGTCCGATACAGACGCAGCCTTCAAGCGCAACGACCTGCGCGGCGCGCTGGTTCTGCTGGGACAGACGGCCGCTGTGGCCCCCGAGGACAGCGGCAACTGGCTGCGGCTGGCCAGGACCATTTTCCAGATCCGCCCCGCGGATAATCGGGAGCGGACGTTCTTCTACGAGCGCGCCTCCACCGCCGCCTATATTGCCTACCAGCGCGCCGCCAATGCCGGCGAGGAGGCCGACGCCCTGGCTGTGCTGGGCAATGCCCTGGCCGAGCGGAAGCTGTGGCGTCCGGCGCTCGATGCGCTGCGCCTGTCGCTCGATCAGAAGGAGGTCGCCGAGGTGCGCGGCCAGTACGAGAAGCTGCGCGACGATCACGGCTTCCGGCTGATGGACTACAGCGTGGATTCGGACTCGGCGTCGCCGCGCGCCTGCTTCCAGTTCTCGGAGGAGCTTGCCAAGCGGGCCGACTTCAATCCCTTCGTGGCGCTGGCCGGCACCGACAGTCCGGCGCTGACGTCGGAAGAGAAGCAGCTTTGCGTCGAGGGCCTCAAGCATGGCGAGCGCTACACCATCAACCTGCGCGCCGGCCTCCCGTCGACCGTGAAGGAGACGCTGCCGAAGTCGGCGGAGTTCAACATCTATGTGCGCGACCGCAAGTCGTTCGTACGCTTCACCGGCCGCGCCTATGTGTTGCCGCGCACCGGCCAGCGCGGCATTCCACTGGTCAGCGTCAACACGCCGTCGGTGTCGGTGAACATCTTCCGGATCGGCGACCGCAACCTGATCAACTCAGTGCTGGGCAGCGACTTCCAGCGCAGCCTGTCGAGTTATGAGTTGTCCGACCTCGGCAACGAGAAGGGCGTCAAGGTCTGGACCGGCGAGGTTGCCACGGCGCAGACCCTGAACGCTGACGTCATCACCGCATTCCCGGTCGATCAGGCGGTCGGCGAAATGCAGCCGGGCGTCTATGTGATGACGGCTGCTGCGAAGGGACCGGGTTCGTCTGGCGACGATGATTCAAACTCGCTGGCGACGCAATGGTTTATCGTGTCGGACATGGGCCTGACCGCCTATTCCGGCAACGACGGCGTCCACGTGTTCGTCAACTCGCTGGCGTCCACCGAGCCGACATCCGGCGCGGAAGTCCGACTGGTGTCCCGCAGCAATGAAGTGCTGGCCACCCGCAAGACCGACAGCGCAGGCCATGTGCTGTTCGAGGCCGGGCTGGCGCGGGGCGAGGGCGGGCTGTCTCCGGCGCTGCTGTCGGTCACCGGCGACAAGGGCGATTACGCCTTCCTCAGCCTCAAATCCAATGCCTTCGATCTCACCGATCGCGGCGTCTCCGGACGTACCGTCCCCGCAGGGCCTGACGCGTTTGTCTATGCCGAGCGCGGCGTCTACCGCTCCGGCGAGACGGTGTACCTCACCGCACTCCTGCGTGACGGCAAAGGCAATGGCGTCGTGGGCGCGCCGCTGACCTTGGTCATCGAGCGTCCGGATGGCGTGGAATTCCGCCGCGCCGTGGTGCCCGATCAGGGCGCGGGCGGGCGCAGCCTCACACTGCCGCTGAACTCTGCCGTGCCGACCGGCACCTGGCGGGTTCGGGCGTTCACCGATCCGAAGGCGCCGTCTGTCGGCGAAACCACCTTCATGGTTGAGGATTATGTCGCGGATCGGATCGAATTCTCGTTAATTTCCAAAGCGAAGCAGGTCACGGCTGAAGCTCCTGCAGAACTTGAAGTCGATGGTCGCTTCCTCTATGGCGCGCCCGCGTCCGGTCTGGCCCTCGAAGGCGACATGCTGATCGCCACGGCCGCCGACCGTCCGGGCTTTGCGGGCTACAAGTTCGGCGTCGCCGACGAGGAAACGTCCAGCAACGAACGCACGCCGCTGGAAAACCTTCCCGAGGCCGATGCCAACGGCAAGGCGACCTTCAAGGTCAGCCTGCCGAAGCCGCCGTCCTCGACGCGCCCGCAGGAAGCGCAGATCTTCGTCCGCATGGTGGAAACCGGTGGCCGCGCGGTCGAGCGAAAGCTGACGATCCCCGTTGCACCGAGCGAGGACATGATCGGCGTCAAGCCGCTGTTCTCGGACCGCAATGTCGCAGAAGGCGATCCTGCCAATTTCGATGTGGTGTTCGTCGATCCGGAGGGTAAGTCGCTGGCGCGCAGCGGACTGCGCTACGAACTGCTGAAAATGGAATCTCGTTATCAGTGGTATCGCCAGGGCTCTTCCTGGGACTACGAGCCGGTGAAATCCACCAAGCGCGTGGCCGACGGCGACGTCACCATCGCCGCCGATAAGCCGGCACGCATTCAGGTCGCGCCGCAGCCCGGACGTTACCGGCTCGACGTGAAATCCACCGACAACGACGGCCCGATCACGTCGGTGCAGTTCGACGTCGGCTGGTATTCCGACGGCAGCGCCGACACGCCGGACCTTTTGGAGACCTCCATCGACAAGCCGGAATACAAGTCCGGCGACACCATGGTCGTGTCCGTCAATGCCCGCAGCGCCGGCAAGCTCACCATCAACGTGCTCGGCGATCGTCTGCTGACCACGCAGTCCGCCGACATCAAGGAAGGTCAGAACAAGGTCAACATCTCGGTCGGCAAGGACTGGGGCACCGGCGCTTATGTCGTTGCCACGCTGCGCCGTCCGCTCGATGCCGCCGCTCAGCGTATGCCGGGCCGGGCCATCGGCCTGAAATGGTTCGGGATCGACAAGTCGGAGCGCACGCTCAAGGTGAGCCTGACCCCGCCCGCGCTGGTTCGCCCGGGCACGACGCTCAAGCTGCCGGTGAAGATCGAGGGCCTCAGCCGCGGCGAGGACGCCAAGATCGTGATTGCCGCCGTCGACGTCGGCATTCTCAATCTGACCAATTACAAGCCGCCCGCGCCGGACGATTACTATCTCGGCCAGCGCCGCATGACGTCCGAAATCCGCGACCTCTATGGGCAGTTGATCGACGGCATGCAGGGCACGCGCGGCCAGATCCGCACCGGCGGCGACGGCGCGGCGGCTGAGTTGCAGGGCAGCCCTCCGACGCAGAAGCCGCTGGCGCTCTATTCGGGCATCGTTACGGTTGGCGCGAATGGCACGGCGGAAGTCACCTTCGACATTCCCGAGTTTGCCGGCACCGCGCGCGTCATGGCGGTGGCCTGGTCGGCCACGAAAGTGGGCCGCGCCAACACCGATGTCACGGTGCGCGATCCTGTGGTGCTGACCGCGACGCTGCCGCGCTTCCTGCTCAACGGTGATCGCGGCACCATGAACCTCGACCTCGACAATGTCGAAGGCGCAGCGGGTGATTACGTCATCAGCGTCAAGACGTCGGGTCCGGTGAAACTCACCGGCAATCCGGCCACTACCATGCGTCTTGCTGCCAAGCAGCGCAGCACCGTCGCACTCGCCATCGATGCGTCGGGCGGTGCAGGGCAGGCGGCGCTCGATGTCGATATCAAGGGGCCGAACGGGCTGACGCTGGCGCGCCATTACGCGCTCGACGTCAAGGCCGCGACGCAAATCCTGGCACGGCGCTCGGTGCGGACACTGGCCAAAGGCGAGAGCCTGACGCTGACCTCCGATATGTTCAGCGATCTCGTGCAGGGCACCGGCGGGGTGCAGTTGTCGGTCGGCCTGTCCACTGCGCTTGACGCCGCTACCATCCTCAAGGCGCTGGATCGGTATCCGTTCGGCTGCTCCGAGCAGATCACCAGCCGCGCCATGCCGCTGCTCTATGTCAACGACCTCGCGGCGGAAAACCATCTGGCGCTGGACACTGCCGTCGATCAGCGCATCAAGGACGCGATTGATCGATTGCTGGCGCGGCAGGGTTCGAACGGATCGTTCGGGCTGTGGTCGGCCGGCGGCGACGATGCGTGGCTCGATGCCTATGTCACCGACTTCCTGACGCGTGCGCGGGAGAAGGGCTTCGCGGTGCCGGACATCCTGTTCAAGACGGCGCTGGATCGCATCCGCAACTCGGTGGTCAACGCCGACGAACCGGAGAAGGACGGCGGCCGCGATCTGGCCTACGGCCTTTACGTGTTGGCGAAGAACGGCACCGCGCCGATCGGAGACCTGCGCTATCTCGCGGACACCAAGCTGAACAACATCGCCACGCCTATCGCCAAGGCGCAGTTGGCGGCGGCGCTGGCACTGGTGGGCGATCGTGCCCGCGCGGAGCGCGTCTATGCGGCGGCGGTGAACAGCCTCAATCCGAAACCGGCTCTGGAGTTCGGCCGCAGCGATTACGGCTCGTCGCTGCGCGACGCGGCAGCGCTGGTCTCACTCGCCAGCGAAGGTAGCGCGCCGAAGGCAACGATCAGCCTTGCAGTCGAGCGGGTCGAAGCCGCACGCGGTCTGACGCCTTACACATCGACGCAGGAAAATGCGTGGATGGTGCTGGCCTCTCGCGCGTTGGCAAAGGAAGCCAGCAGCCTCGCGGTCTCGATCAATGGCGAGGTCGCGAAGAATGCGCTGTACCGCAACTATCGTAGCGCCGACATCGCGGCCAAACCGATCACCATCACCAACACCGGCGATACGCCGGTGCAGGCGGTGGTCTCGGTGACCGGCGCGCCGATCACGCCGGAGCCCGCAGTTGCGAATGGCTTCAAGATCGAGCGCAATTACTTCACGCTCGACGGCAAGCCCGCTGACCCGTCCAAGGCCAAGCAGAACGATCGCTTCGCGGTCGTGCTGAAGATCACTGAGGCCAAGCCGGAATACGGTCACATCATGGTGGTCGATTATCTCCCGGCGGGTCTGGAGATCGACAATCCGAAGCTGGTGTCGTCCGGCGACTCGGGAACGCTCGACTGGATCGAGGACGGCGAGGAACCGGAGAACACCGAATTCCGCGACGATCGCTTCAACGCATCCATCGAGCGCGCGAGCAACGACACGGCGGTGTTCACTGTGGCCTACATCGTGCGCGCGGTGTCGCCCGGCAAATACGTGCTGCCGCAGGCCTATGTCGAGGACATGTACAATCCCTCGCGCTACGGCCGCACCGGCACCGGAACAGTCGAGGTGCGTTCGGCGAAATGAGCGAGAAGGCCGCCCATAACTCTCCATTGTCATCCCCGGGCTTGTCCCGGGGATCCACGCCTTCCTTTTCTGATGATCAACAAGACGTGGATGGCCAGGACAAGCCCGGCCATGACGGAGTGAAAAGCAAACGCCGCTTTCTCCGGACGCTTGCGACTGCAACCGCAGCCGCCGTCGCTTCATGCATGATCGCCGCAGCCGTCTGGATCGCCTCGCTGCCGCCGCTGCCTTTTGCGGAGGCGCGGAAAATCTCCACGACCATTGTCGATCGCAACGGCAAGCTGCTGCGTGCATTCGCGATGGCGGATGGCCGCTGGCGGCTGCCTGCTCAAGTGAAAGACGTCGATCCGGGCTATCTCAATCTGCTGCTGAACTACGAAGACCGTCGGTTCCGCTCGCACATCGGTGTCGATCCGCTGGCGATGGGACGCGCCGCGTTTCAGCTGGTCACGCGTGGGCACATCGTCTCAGGCGGCTCGACCATCACCATGCAGGTGGCGCGGCTGATGGAGCCGCGTCAGGAGCGTTCGGTTGCAGCGAAGCTGCGCCAGATGGTGCGCGCCGTCGAGCTGGAACGCAAACTCAGCAAGGACGAGATCCTCGATCTTTATCTGACGCTCGCGCCGTTCGGCGGAAATCTCGAAGGCGTGCGCGCGGCGTCGTTCGCTTACTTCGGCAAGGAGCCGAAGCGGCTGTCGCTGGCGGAATCGGCGTTGCTGGTGGCGTTGCCGCAGTCGCCCGAAACGCGCCGGCTCGACCGTTATCCCGATGTGGCGCGCGCCGCGCGCGATCGTGTGCTCGCACGCATGGTGGAGGATGGTCGCGTCTCGGCTGACGATGCCAGGCATGCGACGCTTGAGCCGGTGCCGCGCTTGCGCAAGCCGATGCCGCTGCTGGCACCGCATTCGACGGACCAGTCGCTCGCCGTCATGAAGAACGAGTCGCGTATTCAACTCACGCTGGACTCGACCATTCAGAAAACTCTGGAGTCGCTGGCGAAGGATCGCGCGCTCGCGCTGGGGCCTGATGTGTCCATCGGCATCCTCGCCGTTGATAACGAGAGTGGCGATGTGCTGGCGCATGTCGGCTCGTCGGATTATTTCGACACGCGGCGCGCAGGGCAGGTGGACATGACCCGCGCGGTGCGCTCGCCGGGCTCGACGCTCAAGCCCTTCATCTACGGTCTCGCTTTCGAGGACGGCTTCGTGCATCCGGAAAGCCTGATCGAGGACCGGCCGATCCGCTACGGCTCTTACGCGCCGGAAAATTTCGACATGACGTTTCAAGGCACCGTCACCGTGCGGAAGGCCTTGCAGATGTCGCTCAACGTGCCGGCTATCGCTTTGCTCGATCGCGTGGGATCGAGCCGTCTGACGGCGCGGATCAAGCAGGCGGGCGCCAACCTGATCCTGCCCAAGGACGAGACGCCCGGTCTCGCCATGGGGCTCGGCGGTGTCGGCGTGACGCTGAGCGACCTTGTCCGGCTCTATGCGGGTTTCCCTCGGCAGGGTGATACCGTTCCGCTGCGGGAAATCATGCGCGCGGACGACAAGGCCGAGCCGGAAACGCGCCGTCTGCTCGATCCGTCGGCCGCCTGGCTGGTCGGCAATGTGCTGATAGGGACACCTCCGCCGGACAATGCGCCCCACAACCGGCTCGCGTTTAAAACGGGCACCAGCTACGGCTACCGCGATGCGTGGTCGGTCGGTTTCGACGGCCGGATGACCATCGGGGTCTGGGTCGGCCGCCCGGATGGTGCTCCGGTTCCGGGGCTGACAGGCCGGAACGCGGCGGCGCCGATCCTGTTCGATGCGTTTGCGCGGACCGGCAAGCTGCCCGTGGCGCTGACCAAAGCGCCGAAGGGCACGCTCATGGCGAGCAACGCCAAGTTGCCCCTGCCATTGCGGCGGTTCCGGCCCTCTGGCGATTTCGTCAGGACCGGAAGCGAGCAGGCGCTGCGGATCCAGTTCCCGCTCAACGGCTCGCGGATCGACGCCTATGGCGGCGGGGAGGCCAGCCAGTCGGCCATGCCGGTCAAGGTTGCGGGCGGTGTACTGCCGCTGACGATGATGGTTAACGGTGTCTCAGTCGGAAATATCGACAGCCGACGCCAGAAACTGGTCGATCCGCCGGGACCGGGCTTTGTCCGGCTGACGGTTATGGACGCCACTGGCGCGGCGGACACAGTTGTCGTGAGAATTCAGTAGGACCGGCCCAAGCTGTTGTCCGGGTATCGGTTTCAGCGTATGCGGAACCGATGGCTGAGACCTACCCAAGACCCCGATTTGGCGCCCCCCGCGAGCCCGTGGAACAGAAGAATCCCGGCAGCGGACTTGTGCGCGTCGTCGACTTCGCGGTCGGCAGCCATGCCCGCGCGGTCACCCTGCTTGTGCTGGTCGGCCTGCTGTTTTTCCTGCCCGGCTTCTTCAACATTCCGCCGGTCGATCGCGACGAAGCGCGCTTTGCGCAGGCGACCAAGCAGATGGTCGAGACCGGCGATTTCGTCGACATCCGCTTTCAGGACGAGGTTCGCTACAAGAAGCCTGTCGGCATCTACTGGGCGCAGGCTGCCGTTGTGGAGACTGCATCGAAGCTTGGCTTGCCGCGCGCGCAGGTTCGCATCTGGCTGTATCGCATACCGTCGCTGATCGGCGCGATCGGCGCGGTGTTGCTGACATACTGGACGGCGCTGGCCTTCGTGACGCGGCGCGGCGCGCTGCTCGCCGGTCTCATCATGTGCAGTTCGATCCTGCTTGGGGTCGAAGCGCGTCTGGCCAAGACCGACGCCATGCTGCTGCTGACCACGACCGCCGTCATGGGGTCGATGGCGCGCGCATATCTGACGTGGCAGCGCGGTGACGACTCGCCGCAGCCGTGGAGATGGGCGGCGATTTTCTGGACAGCGGTTGCGTGGGGCATTCTGCTCAAGGGTCCGCTGATCCTGATGTTCGTCGCGCTGACCGTGATCACGCTCGCGATCTTCGACCGCTCCGCAGCATGGCTGTGGCGTTTGCGTCCCGTTTGGGGATTGATGTGGACGCTGGTGCTGGTGCTGCCGTGGTTCGTCGCGATCTTTCTTAAAGCTGGCGACACGTTCTTCGCGGATTCGCTTGGCAGCGACATGTTGAACAAGGTCGCCAGTGCGCAGGAGTCGCACGGCGCGCCGCCCGGCCTTTATTTCCTTCTGTTCTGGGTGACGTTCTGGCCGGGCGCGACGCTGGCGGGCATGGCGGCGCCTGCGGTCTGGCGCGCGCGCCGCGAGCCGGGCGCACAGTTTCTGCTGGCGTGGCTGGTGCCGGCCTGGATCATTTTTGAGATCGTCATCACCAAGCTGCCGCACTACGTGCTGCCGCTTTATCCGGCGATTGCTATTCTGATCGTCGGCGCACTCGAGCGCCGGGTATTGTCACGCGCGGCATGGATCGTCCGCGGCTCGGCGTGGTGGTTCGTGTTGCCCGCCATTCTCGCTGTCGCATCGATCATCGGCGGGATGGTGTTGTTGCGGCAGCCGGAGTTTCTGGCATGGCCGTTCGCCGCCGGCGCACTGATCTTCGGGCTTTTCGCGTGGTGGATGTATGACGACTACCGGGCCGAACGGTCGCTGCTGAACGCAATCGGCGCATCGTGGTTTCTGGTCGTGTGCATTTACGGCGTCGTCGTTCCGTCGCTCGCGCCGCTGTTTCCGAGCGTGCAGATCGCGCGCGCGCTTCGCAGCGTGGAATGCGTCGGACCTGCCGCCGCAGCCGCCGGCTTCCAGGAGCCGAGCCTTGTGTTCATGGTGGGCACATCGACCGTTCTGACCAACGGCTCAGGCGCGGCGGATTTCCTGCTGCAGGGAAGCTGCCGGTTCGCACTGGTGGAATGGCGTGAAGAGCGCGCCTTCGCGCAGCGCGCCGAAGCGATCGGCCTGCGCTATAACGCCGGCGCGCGCATCGACGGCTATAACTTCTCGCAAGGCCGCGCGATTTCCGTCGCTATCTTCCGTTCCGAAGGCACCGAATAAATGGCCGTCGATACGGGCGGCGCTCATCGCTCAAACTATGTTGTGCAAGTCGGCTCGGTTGCGTGGCAGTCGGCGACGCGTCTCGTGCACGCGCCATCGCACTCGCGGCGTGCCGAGGCGCGCCGCGCTATGGCCCGGCGATGGCTGGGACTGGCGGTGCTAACGGCAGTCGCCATCGGAGTTATGATGTTCGCTGTCGACGTGGCGGCGATCAAATTGATGCCGCCGCGCGGCACGCCGAGCCTCTGGCCGGTGCGGCATTTCACCGATCTGGCAAAATCGGAATATGTGCTGTGGGCGCTGGCAGGAGTGCTCATTCTAATTTTGCTGGTTCTGCCACGATTGAACGGGATACCGAGATCGGTCCTGATCGCGTTCGGCGTGCGCGTTCAGTATCTGTTTTTCTCGGTGCTGATTGCGGTCCTCATCAGCGAAACACTGAAATACATCGTCGGCCGCGGCAGGCCTTTTGTCGGCGGCGAGGCCAACGCCTTCAATTTTTCGCATTTCGCCGGAAGCGAAGCGTTCGCAAGTCTTCCGTCCGGCCACGCCGTGACGGCTTTTGCGCTGGCCTTTGCAGTCTCGTCGGTCTGGCGAAAGGCGACGCTCGTTATGTTCATCTATGCGGTGCTGATCTGTGTCAGCAGGGTGGTGCTGCTCGCGCATCATCCCAGCGACGTGGTCGCAGGCGCGCTGGTTGGCGTCATCGGCGCGATGTTCGTCCGGTACTGGTTCGCGGCCCGCCGCCTCGGGTTCTCGATCGGCCAGGATGGCACCATTGAGCCCCTCGCGGGGCCCTCATCGGCGGGCCTGAAAAGGGTTGCCCACGAGGCGTTCGCACCATAAGAAGCGGTCGCCTAGTGCGGCTATTTAGCCGCATTGACGGGCGTTCGGACCCATCGGGACATGAGCGATCATTCAATAAGCACCGGCCAGCCGGCCCCTGACGTATCGATTGTGGTTCCCGTCCGCAACGAGCAGGACAACGTCGTGCCGCTGATCGCGGAGATCGCGGCAGCGCTCGATGGCCGCTGGGCCTATGAGATCGTTTACGTCAACGACGGCTCGACGGATGGGACCGGCGAGCGTCTCGCGGCCGAGATGCGCGCGCGGAAAAACCTGCGCCAGATTCGTCATGCAGCCTCATCGGGGCAATCCGCCGCTGTGCGCACCGGCATTCGCGCATCGCGCGGCGCCATCGTCGCCACGCTCGACGGCGACGGACAGAACAATCCCGCATTCCTTCCGGCCTTGATCGAAGCGATCGAGAAGGGCGGCGACAAGGTCGGCCTCGCGGCGGGCCAGCGCGTCGGCCGCAAGGACACCGGCTTCAAGAAGTTTCAGTCGCGTGTGGCCAACGGCGTGCGCAATGTGATCCTGCGCGACGGCACCCGCGACACCGGCTGCGGCCTGAAAGCGCTGCGCCGTGACGTGTTCCTTGCTTTGCCATATTTCGATGGTCTGCATCGCTTCCTGCCGGCGCTGGTGCGGCGGGAAGGTTTCGACATCGTCTATGTCGATGTCATCGACCGGCCGCGTCATTCCGGCGTGTCCAATTACGGTTTCTTCGACCGGCTCTGGATCGGGATCATGGATCTGATTGGTGTGTGGTGGCTGATCCGCCGCAAGAAGGCGACGCCGGTCGCAACGGAGGTGAGCTGATGCTGATTCAGTTCGGTCAGGAACTCGGCGATTACCTCTACGACGTCTTCGTCGCGAAGTTCGACTTCTGGCTCGCGTTCGGTCTGATCGCGCAACTGCTCTTCACCGCGCGTTTCCTCGTGCAGTGGATTTCGAGCGAACGCGCGGGCCAGAGCGTGGTGCCGATGGCGTTCTGGTTCTTCTCGATGGGCGGCGGATTCATGACCCTGATCTACGGCATCGCCAAGCGCGAACCGGTCATCATTCTGGGGCAGGGGCTCGCGACCCTCATCTACGTCCGTAACATCATGCTGATCGTGAAGAGCCGCGGTTCAGGCTCCAAGGTCGAGAAGACATAACTCTCAGGCCTTAGCCGCGTTGAAGGCGTCGAAGGCACGTGCGAGATCGGCCTTCAGGTCATCGATGCTTTCCAGACCGATGTGGAAACGCAGCGTCGGGCCGCCGGGATTCCATGTCGTCGCCGTCCGGTACGACGCGCAATCGAACGGGATCACCAGGCTCTCAAACCCGCCCCACGAATAACCCATACCGAACAGCGTCACCGTGTTCAGGAACGCATCGATGGCCTCCTGAGGCGCAGGCTTCAACACGATGCTGAACAGGCCGGTGGCGCCGGTGAAATCGCGCTTCCAGATCGCGTGTCCGGGATCGGTTTCAAGAGCCGGGTGAATGACGCGCTGGACCTCGGGACGTGCCGCGAACCATCGCGCCATCTCAAGACCCGATTGCTGATGATGCGCGAGGCGCACCGCCAGCGTTCGCAATCCGCGCAGGGCAAGGAACACGTCGTCAGGACCGGCGCAAACGCCGAGCAACCGGATTGCTTCGGTAATCAGAGGCCAGGTTGTCGCGTTGGCGGAAATGGTTCCGAACATGATGTCGGAGTGGCCACCGATGTATTTCGTTCCAGCCTGAATGCTGATGTCGACGCCCTGGTCGAGCGAACGGTGATATAGCGGCGTCGCCCACGTGTTGTCGTCGAGAACAATCGCGCCCTTGGCATGAGCGACGGCAGCGATCGCGGGAATGTCCGGCATCTCGAACGACTGCGACCCCGGCGCCTCGACGAGAATCGCTTTGGTGTTCGGCTTGAAGAGCTTTTCGATACCGGCTCCGATCAGCGGATCGAAATAGGTGGTCTCGACGCCATAGCGTTTCAGCAGGCTGTCACAAAGATTACGCGTGGGACGGTAGACGCTGTCGATAACGAGCAAGTGATCGCCCGCCTTCAGAATCGCAAGCAGGGCTGTGGAAATCGCAGCCACACCGGATGGCGCGAGGCCCACACCGGCGCAGTTCGGCCCCTCAAGCGCCATCAGGGCCTGCTGAAGCGCCTTTGTCGTCGGCGTGCCATGACGGCCGTACTGAAACTCGCCGCGATGGGCATGCAGATCGTCCGCGGTCGGATAAAGCACGGTCGAACCGCGCACGATCGGCGGATTGATAAAGCCCTTTTGCGCAACGGTGTCGCGGCCCGATGTGACCAGTTCGGTCTGCGGATCAAGCGAAGGTCGATCGTCTTTTCGGGAAATCATGTGATGTTCACTTGTGGAAGACATCTTGCCGCAGCGTCGTTCGACAATGGTCAATGCGCTGCCTATCGGTGGTATGCTCAGTAAGCTGACCGCGATGGCCGGCGTCAACCCCTTGACCCGTCGCGCTTGGCGTTCTGTTATGCGGTCCAATTATTTAGCTCGGTTTGGGCAGGATCGTTTAGCCCGGCGCGACGTTGTCTGTCGCCAGTGCCGAACCATCTGGAAAGGTCTTTCTATGAAACGGGTATCGCTCGCTCTCATCCCTCTTCTTGCGGCAGCGTTCGTCCAAGCGGCTCATGCGCAGTCGCAGGACAAGCCGAAGGACCGGGGGACGCTCCAGAGCGTGAAGGACCGCGGTAGCCTGTCCTGCGGTGTCAGTCAGGGCTTGCCCGGTTTTTCGGCACCCGACGACAAGGGCAACTGGGCCGGTCTCGACGTCGACGTCTGCCGCGCCATTGCCGCTGCGATCTTCAACGATCCCACCAAGGTGAAGTTCGTGCCGCTGTCGGCGAAGGATCGCTTCACCGCCTTGCAGTCTGGTGAAATCGACGTGCTGTCGCGCAACTCGACCTGGACGCTGTCGCGCGACACGTCGCTGGGCCTGAACTACACCGGCATCAACTATTATGACGGGCAGGGCTTTCTCGTCCGCAAATCCCTCAAGGTCAATTCCGCGCTCGAACTCAACAGTGCGTCGATCTGCGTCCAGACCGGCACCACGAACGAGCAGAACGTCTCGGACTACTTCAAGGCCAATAACATGAAGTACGAACTGATTGCGTTCGGCACCGCGGATGAGACGGTGAAGGCCTACGAGTCGGGCCGGTGCGATGTGTTCACGTCGGACGTGTCGCAGCTTTATGCCGAGCGCCTCAAGCTCGCCGCGCCGAACGATCACGCCGTCCTGCCGGAAGTCATCTCGAAGGAGCCGCTCGGCCCCGTCGTGCGGCACGGTGACGATCAGTGGTTCGACATCGTGAAGTGGACGCTGTTCGCGATGATCAACGCCGAGGAGTACGCCATCACGCAAAAGAACGTCGACGAGATGGCGAAGTCGAGCAAGCCCGAATTGAAGCGAATCTTCGGGACCGACGGCAATCTCGGCGAACAGCTTGGCCTGACCAAGGATTGGGTGACGCGCATCATCAAGGCCGTGGGCAACTACGGTGAGTCGTTCGACCGCAACGTCGGTGCGGGATCGAAGCTCGCCATTGCGCGGGGACTGAACAAGCTCTGGAATCAGGGCGGTCTACAATACGCGCCGCCCATACGTTGACGACATTGCCGGGCGCGGCGATGGCCCAAGAATCCCGTGAACAGCCCCGCAAGCCTCCGCTGCAACTGGTCGCACGGCTTCGCCGTGCACTCGGCGGTCAGGCGGGATGGGGTGGGGTCGTCATCCAGATTCTGTTCGTCGCCGCCGTCGTCTGGATCGGTTACGAAATCTTCGAGAATGCGCGCGCCAACCTTCAGGCGCAGCGGATCGCATCCGGGTTCGGCTTCTTGTCGAACACCGCGAGCTTCGCTGTCAGTCAGGCGCTGATTCCGTTTACCGAAAGCGACACCTACGCCCGCGTGTTCGTGGTCGGCCTGCTAAACACGCTGCTGGTGTCCATCATCGGTATCGTGATCGCAACGATCATCGGCGTGGCTGTGGCGCTGGGCCGGCTGTCGCCGAACTGGTTGCTGGCGCGGATATCCGGCGGTTATGTGGAATTGATCCGCAACCTGCCGCTGCTGTTCCAGATCTTGTTCTGGTATCTGGCGGTGCTGGCGACGCTGCCGAATCCGCGGCAAAGCATCTCGCTGTTCGGAACTGTTTTCCTCAGCAATCGCGGGCTTGTTGTCCCCAATCCAATCCCGCAGCCATCGTTCGGCGTTGTCGCGGTGGCGATTGCGGTCGGCATTGTTGCCTCGCTGCTGATGCGCGCCTATGCGCGGCACCGGTTGTTCACCGTGGGTCAGAGACTGACGATCTGGCCATTTGTTCTGGCCATGCTGATCGGCTTGCCCGCACTGGCGGCACTGATCTTCGGCGTGCCGGTGACATTCGACGTGCCGCAGTTGAAAGGCTTCAACTTTGCCGGCGGCGCGCGGGTGCTGCCGGAGTTCGCCGCGCTGACCATTGCGCTGTCGACCTACACTGCGGCGTTCATCGCCGAGATCGTGCGCGCCGGCATCCAGTCCGTACCCAACGGACAGATGGAGGCGGGAGCGTCGCTCGGCCTCACGCGCGGGCAGACGTTGCGGCAGATCATCATTCCGCAAGCGATGCGCGTGATCCTGCCGCCGCTGACCAACCAGTATCTCAACCTCACGAAAAACTCGTCGCTCGCCGTCGCCATCGGTTACCCTGATCTGTTCTCGGTATTCGCCGGCACGGCGTTGAGCCAGACCGGGCAGGCGGTCGAAATCATTGCGCTGACCATGGGCGTGTATCTGCTGATCTCGCTGGTCACGAGCGCACTCATGAGTCTTTACGCGTGGCGCTTGAACCGGAGCCTTGCGACATGACGGAGCAGGCTGCATCCTTTGTCCGGCAGGACATCGTCGAACCGCGCCATGCGCCGGTTAGGACGACAGGCGTGATCGGCTTCGTGCGCGAACGGCTGTTCAACTCGCCGCTCAACGCCATGATCACACTCATAGGCCTTGTGCTGCTGTGGCTGATCCTTGTCCCGGTGACCAAGTTCTTGTTCGTTGACGCGGTATGGCAAGGCAGCGACCGCAACGCCTGCCTTGAGGCTAATGTCGGGCGCGTGGTCGGCGCGTGCTGGCCGTTCGTGCAGGCGAAGTTCGATCAGTTCATCTACGGATTCTATCCCGCTGAGGAACGCTGGCGCGTCAATCTCACCTTTGTGCTGGGCGCCCTCCTGCTGCTGCCGCTGCTGATCCCGCGCGCGCCGGCGAAAGCGCTCAACTCCGGCCTGTTCTTCGCGGCTTATCCTGTGGTCGGCTTCTTCCTGCTGCGTGGCGGCGGCCTGAAAGGCTTCGCCGTGCACTGGATTGCCGATCTCGGCTCGGCGCTGGCCGCCAGCTTTCAGGATGCGGGTAGCCGATTGATCTCCACGGCTACGACGAACGCATTCGGACAAATCGTCTCCTTCCTTGGCAGGCTGGTGGCATGGATCGGCGACGGGCTGGCCATGCTGGTGTGGCCGCTGGAATGGCTGCGCGACTATCTGGAGCGATTCCATTCGCCGCTTTGGGCCGATCTTGTCGCGACCGCGATCATCGTCTCGCTGCTGGTATTCTTCCTGACCGGAGGCTTGCGCAACGGCTGGCGTGCGCTGTTCAGGAGCCTCGCGATCTTCGCCGGCATCGCCATCGTCATTGCGGTGATGGGGCTCGATCGCGGCGGTCTTCCGATCGTCGATACCCGCTCATGGGGCGGCCTGCTTGTGACGCTGGTGGTCTCGGTCACCGGCATCGTCGCGTCGATGCCGGTCGGCATGGTGCTGGCGCTCGGGCGGCGCTCGACCATTCCGCTGATCCGCGTGTTCTCGATTGCCTTCATTGAGTTCTGGCGCGGCGTGCCGCTGATCACGGTGCTGTTCTTCGCGACGTACATGCTGCCGCTGTTCCTGCCGGGAAACTTTACCGTTGACGGTCTGGTGCGCGTGCTGATTGGCATTGCGCTGTTCGCGGGTGCGTACAATTCCGAGGTCATCCGCGGCGGCTTGCAGGCGATTCCGCGCGGACAGCCGGAAGCCGCCAGCGCGCTCGGCCTGTCGTACTGGAAAACCACTGGCCTCATCGTGATGCCGCAGGCGTTGCGGCATGTGATCCCGGGACTCGTCAACAGCTTCATCGCGCTGTTCAAGGACACCACGCTGGTGCTGATCGTGGCGATCTTCGATTTGCTCGGTCAGTTGCGCGCCTCGTTCGCCGATCCGAACTGGGCGACGCCGACGACGCTGTTCACCGGCTTTGCCTTCACCGGCATCATCTATTTCGTGTTCTGCTTCGGAATGTCGCGCTATTCGCTGTTCGTGGAGCGCCGGCTGAATGTTCACAAGAATGTCTGAGATGAAATCATGACCGCAGAATCCATCGTCAGCATCTCGGGCCTCAACAAGTGGTTCGGCGATTTTCATGTCCTGCGCGACATCGACATGACGGTCGGCCGCGGCGAGCGCATCGTGGTCTGCGGGCCGTCCGGTTCCGGCAAATCCACACTGATCCGCTGCATCAATGCGCTGGAGGAATTTCAGGAGGGCCGCATCGTCGTCGACGGCATCGAACTCGGGCCGAACCTGCGCCACATCGATGCCGTGCGCCGTGAAGTCGGCATGGTGTTCCAGAGTTTCAACCTGTTTCCGCATCTGACCGTGCTGGAAAACTGCACGCTGGCACCCATCTGGGTCCGCAACATTCCGAAGAAGGACGCGGAAGCGGCGGCGATGAAGTATCTCGAGCGCGTGCGCATTCCGGACAAGGCCGACAAGTATCCCGGCCAGATTTCAGGCGGTCAGCAGCAACGCGTCGCCATCGCCCGCGCGCTCACCATGAACCCGAAGGTGATGCTGTTCGACGAGCCGACGTCGGCGCTCGATCCGGAGATGGTCAAGGAAGTGCTCGACACCATGGTCGATCTGGCGAAAGAGGGCATGACCATGCTGGTGGTCACGCACGAGATGGGTTTCGCCAAGGAGGTCGCGGACCGCGTCGTGTTCATGGATGCGGGCCAGATCATCGAAGCCAACACGCCGGACCAGTTCTTCTCACATCCGCAGCACGCGCGGACGAAGCTGTTTCTCAGTCAGATATTGAGGTGAGAATGGGCTGTACCTCATCCTGAGGTGCGAGCTCTTGCGAGCCTCGAAGGATGACGATTGATGGGCGCGTTCGTCTATATTCTTCTCTGTGCCGACAAGTCATTCTACGTCGGCAGCGCAACTGGTAATGATTTGTCTGTAAGAATCAATCAGCACAATCAGGGATACTTTCGCGGCTACACTCATTCCCGCCGACCGGTGGAATTGGTTTGGTCCCAGCATTTCGACCGGATCACCGATGCGATAGCTGCCGAAAGACAGATCAAGGGTTGGAGCCGCGCCAAGAAACAGGCGCTGATACGATCGGACTGGGAGACGGTTCAAAATCTGACAAGCCGACGCGGCGGACAGCCAAAACAGGTTTGAAACTTTCCTCACGTCATCCTTCGAGGCGAGCCGCAAAGAACGGCTCGCACCTCAGGATGACGGCAGAACGCACCGCTCGCCCCTCACACAAACGGAGGCTTGATCGTGCTCTTGTGCTCCAGCCAGTCCGGCACCGGCAGATTCTTCGAACGCAGGAAGTCCGGATTGAACAGCTTCGACTGATAGCGGGTGCCGTAGTCGGCAAGGATGGTCACGATGGTGTGGCCGGGGCCGAGGTCCTTCGCGAGACGAATGGCGCCCGCGATATTGATACCGGAGGAGCCGCCGACGCAGATGCCTTCATGTTCGAGAAGGTCGAATACGATCGGCACCGCTTCCGCGTCTTCGATGAGATACGCCTTGTCGACCTTGACGTCCTCGATGATCGGGGTGACGCGGCCGAGGCCGATGCCTTCGGTGATCGATCCGCCCTCGGTCGACTTGACCTCGCCGTGATCGAAGTAGTTGTACATCGCCGCGCCGCGCGGATCGGCCACGCCGATCATGATGTCCTTCTTCTTCTCGCGCAGGAAAGTCGCCGCACCCGCGAGCGTGCCGCCGCTGCCGATGGAGCAGATGAAACCGTCAACCTTGCCGTCCGTCTGGTCCCAGATTTCGGGACCGGTCGAAACATAATGGGCTTTGCGGTTGTCGAGGTTGTTCCACTGATCCGCGAAGATCACGCCGTTCTTCTCGGTCTTGCGCAACTGATCCGCGAGACGGCGGCCGACGTGCTGGTAATTGTTTGGATTGCTGAAAGGCAGGGCCGGTACTTCCACGAGTTCCGCGCCGAACAGCCGCAGCACGTCTTTCTTCTCTTGGCTTTGCGTTTCCGGGATGACGATGATGGTGCGGTAACCGCGCGCGGCTGCGACGAGAGCAAGACCGATTCCGGTGTTGCCCGCGGTGCTTTCCACGACCAGGCCGCCGGGCCTGAGTTCGCCGCGCTTCTCCGCCTCAAGGATCATCTGCTTCCCGGCGCGGTCCTTCACCGACTGGCCGGGATTCATGAACTCGGCCTTGCCGAGGATCGTGCACCCGGTCGCCTCGGACGCGTGCTTCAGCTTGATGAGCGGGGTGTTGCCGATGGCGTCGATGACGTCTTTGCGAATGAGCATGATATTGAAGGACCTGGGACCGGCTGTGTCAGGAGGCAAAAGGAGAGGCGATGATTTCAGCCGCCAACCTAGATGGCGTCCGTCCTGCCGACAAGGGCGACGGCACGCAGACATGATCTGCTTGAATTTTGAGGGGGTTGAGCTGACGGTTTAACCCGGTTTCGCGAACACAACCTGACGCACGTCGATATTGCCGGACAGGAATCCAGCCTCGCAATAGGCGAGGTAGTATTCCCACAACCGCCGGAAGCGCTCGTCGAATCCCAACGGCATCAGGTTGGGCCAGGCCGCGCGGAAATTGTCTCTCCATGTCGCAAGCGTCTTGGCATAATCTTCTCCAAAAATGCGCTCGCGGATAACAGGAACGCCGAACTTCTCACCGAGCGATTTCAGCACCTGCGGCGACGGCAGCATGCCGCCGGGGAAAACATAACGCTGGATGAAATCGACCTCGCGCCGGTAAGCGTTGAAGAACTTGTCCTGAATGGTGATGGCCTGGATGCCGGCGAGGCCGCCGGGCGCGAGCCGGTCGCGAAGCTGGGTAAAGTACTGCGGCCAGAACTGCTCGCCGACGGCTTCGATCATCTCGATGGAGGCGATCCGGTCATACTGACCGCGCTCGTCGCGGTAGTCCTGAAACCTGATCTCGACCTTGTCGCTCAGGCCGGCGGCCTGCATCCTCTTCTGCGCGAAATCGCGCTGTTGTGTGCTGATGGTCAGTCCCACGACTTTGGCATCGTAGGTCTTGGCGACATACTCGGCGAAGCCGCCCCAGCCGCAACCGATCTCAAGCACCGTCTGTCCGGGCTGGAGGTCGATCGCTTCCGCAAGGCGCTTGTACTTGTTGTGCTGTGCGGCGGTCAGATCGTCGGTGCCGTCCTCGAACAGCGCCGACGAATAGGTCATGCTCGGATCGAGCCACGCCGAATAAAATGAATTGCCGATGTCGTAGTGCGCGTAGATGTTGCGGCGCGCCTGCCGCTTGGTGTTGCGATTGAACCAGTGGCGAACCAGTTGCATGAAACGCGCGACCGGCTTGGCGCCGAGCATCGTCTGGATCAGATCGTGGTTGATACAGAAAATGTAGAGGAACTGCGTCAGGTTGGGCGTGTCCCATTCGCGGCGCAGATAGGCCTCGGCAATTCCGATATCGCCGCTGCGGGCGAGCCGCCACGCAAAGCTGTAGTGATGGATTGTCATCTGCGCGGCAGGGCCGGGCTCTTGGCCACCGCAGCGTACGGTGCGTCCGTCAGGCAGCGTCACATCCAGTGTGCCGCGCCGAAGTTTTGAGACGAAGCTGAATGCGAACCGGACCAGTTTCGGCACGTCGGGCAGGGCCGCTTCGACGTTGTCGGGCGTGAGGATGATCGGGTCAGACATCGCGAAATTCCATCAGTGTGATGTGGCTCTGTGTCCAAATCTTCTGTGCAAATCTTACCTGTCTGTCTCGCGTGTGCCGGCCGTTCGCCGAACCGTCCTTTGTTGTTGGTCTTGCGCAAGTCTCGCGTCTTTGAATCGAAGGTGCAAGACCTCGCGATCGATTGCCCCAACGATTCGCGGACTCCCGCGCCGCAGCATCGAGGCGTGGTTGTGATGTCCACGCTCGGTGATGACAGGCGGCGGGCGGCCACCCCGTGCACGTCGTTCGCACCCGGTGGCGGTGCCCGCTCTTCCCATTCTTATGAGCGGCGAGGACCATGAGCGTGACCGGCCCGGACGCCATGAAGGACCGAATCGTGACATGAAATCTTGGTAACGCTTGTGGGCGTTCAGCCAGATGAATGCAGGGAACCCCGTATTTGCGGGCTTAAACCCGATTCCGGAGGTGACACCGAAGGATCACAGGTCGCTGTTGTCCTGGGGGCTGCGGTGGAACATCCCTGTCCGCGGCCGGAAGGGGCAGCTAGAATGAGATTCTGATCCTTTTGGAGAGTGTGCGCCCCGGTGTTCGAGCTTCCCCTACAGTTGAGGCGTGGAATTTTGCCGCGGCCTTCGCTCGCCCTGTGCGCCGTAGTCGCGATGGCCGCCGCGTTGGGCGGGTGCATCGTCACGGCCGATCTGCCCGACCCGGCGCTGGACGTGCCCGGCGCCTATAAATCGGCGACCAGTTCAGTGGACGCGATGCCGCCGACACTGGACTGGTGGCGCGGCTTTCGTTCCAGGGAGCTGACCGTGCTGATGGAAGAAGCGCAGACCGTCAATCTGGATATCGCCGCCGCGGTGGCGCGCATCCGGCAGGCGGACGCACAGGCGCAGACGGCAGGCGCCGCGCTGCTGCCGAGCGTCACGGGCGGCTTCTCCGGTTCGCGCTCGCGGTCATCGAGTACGACAGGGACGATCACGAGCGCCACTCCCATCAGCGGCCGCGGTGAAGTGACCAATCATACCGCCTCGCTCAGCGCGAGTTATGAGATCGATTTCTGGGGCAAGAACCGCGACGCGTTGCTGGCTGCGGAAGAAACCGCCAATGCCAGCCGCTTCGATCGCGACGTGGTGGCGCTGACCACGCTGGTGAGCGTCGCCAATGCCTACTTCCAGGTGGTTGCCGCGCAGGATCGCATCAACACTGCCACCCACAACATCGCCAGCGCGCAGCGTATTTATGATGCGATCAAGGCGCGCGTCGATGCCGGCACCAGTTCGAACCTCGATCTTGCCCAACAGGAAAGCCTTCTCGCCAACCAGAAGGCGCTGGTGCCGCCGCTGCGCCAGACGCTTGCGCAAAACACCAATATTCTCGCGACGCTGGTCGCACGGCCGCCGGAGCGCATTCGGCTCACTGGCGGATCGCTGGGAGCGATCACAATACCACGCGTGACGCCTGGACTGCCGTCCGAGTTGTTGACGCAGCGCCCGGACATCCGGCGTCAGGAGAATCAGCTTGCGTCTGCGACAGCAAATGTCGGGAGCGCGCGGGCGCAGTTCTTTCCCAGCATCCAGTTGACCGGGCAGGGCGGCTACCAGAGCGCTCAACTTGCGATGCTGTTTACCCCGCAATCGGCGTTCTTCAACGTGGCGGCCGGGTTGACGCAACCGATCTTCGACGCCGGACGCATTCAGGCCAACTTCGACCTGCAGAAGGCGGTGCAGGACGAGTTGCTGCAGACCTATCGCAAGACGGTCATCTCGGCCTTCTCCGATGTGGACACGGCGCTGGCCACCCTGAAGCAGGCCAACGAGCGGCTCCGGCTGCAGCGCATTGTGGTCTCGGCCTCCCGACGCGCGTTTGAGCTGTCCGAACGGCAACTCCGCGCCGGCACAATTGACATCGTGACTGTGCTAAACACGCAATTGACGCTATTTCAGGCTGAGGATTCGCTGGCGCAGTTTCAACTCGCCCGGCTGACGGCGGTCGTCAGTCTCTATCAAGCTCTGGGCGGCGGCTGGTCGCCAAAGACAACACAAGGGCCCACGGATGCTCTTTAAGCCCGATCTGAACGACAAGGCCAAGGCGGCGAGCGAGGGTGTCGCGCGCGTGGCGTCCGGCGCGCGCCGGCGAACCGTTTCGATTGCGGTCTGGCTGCTCATTATCGGCGGCCTCGGCTATCTCGCCTGGACCTACTTCGCCGGCAATCAGACGGCGACCCGCGTGCGGCCCGATCTCGCGATCCCTGTGCTCGCCGCAACACCCCGCATCGAAGACGTGCCGGTCTATCTCGACGGCGTCGGCACCGTCCGCGCGCTGAACAACGTGACCGTCCGCGCGCAGGTGAACGGCAAGCTGTTGACGGTCAATTTCAAGGAAGGTCAGGACGTCAAGGCGGGTGACGTGCTCGCAGAGATCGATCCCGTCATCTATCAGGCACAATACGATCAGGCCGTTGCCAAGAAGGCGCAGGATGAGGCGACGCTCGCCAACGCGCGCATGGATCTGATCCGCTATCAGCAACTGGCGACCGCCAAGGCCGGTTCCGCGCAGCAGGCCGATACGCAGAAGGCGCTTGTTGCGCAACTCGAAGCGCTTGTGAAATCGGATCAGGCCGCGATCGACAACGCGCAGGCGACGCTCGGTTACACCAAAATCGTGGCGCCGCTTGCAGGACGTGCCGGACTTCGTCAGGTCGATCCGGGAAACATCGTCCAGACTTCGGACGCGACGGGCGTGGTGGTGATCACGCAACTGCAACCGATCGCCATTCAGTTCAGCCTGCCGCAGCAGCAGATCGTTCGCGTCAATCAGGCCTCGGCTGCCGGTGCGCTCTCTGTCGATGTGTTCGGCAATGACGGCAAGACGGTCATCGACACTGGCAAGGTGACCGGCATGGACAATCAGGTCGATCAGACCACCGGCACCGTGAAGATCAAGGCGGAATTTCCCAACGCGAACTATCAGCTTTGGCCGGGGCAGTTCGTCAACGTGCGCCTGAAGGTGCAGACGCTGGACAAGGCCATCGTCGTGCCGACGGCTGCGGTTCAGCGCGGGCCGGCCGGCACGTTTGTCTATGTGATCGGTAACGACAACATCGTTACTGCGCGGACCGTCAAGGTCACGCAGCAGACCGAGACCAACGCCGTGATCGCGTCAGGCATTACGGTCGAGGACCAGGTGGTCACGACCGGCTTCGCCAATCTGTCCGATGGCGCGAAGGTCGCGATCAGCAAGGACTATCAGGCGCCGACGCCGGATCTCGCGCCACGCAAGCAGAACGGTGGCCAAAAGGGCCAGCGCGGCGAAAAGGGCGGTCAAAAGCAACAGGGGCAAAAAGAACAAGAGACTCGGCCGCAAGGCGGGCAACAACAACCGGGCGGCGGCGCGAAAGCGCCGCAATGAGCCTTGCCATAATAAGCCTTGCCACAAAGAGCCTTGGCATAGCGTCGAACCTGTGAGCGCGCATCGATGAGCGTCTCGGAACCATTCATCCATCGGCCGATCGCGACCTCGCTGCTCG
>JBOFVL010000024.1:0-160378 GCA_051653085.1 Afipia sp.
CCGGCAAGGGGGCCGCCCGGGCTGAACGTCGCGCTGGCCGTATCCCGGCAGTGATCTATGGCAACAACCAGCCCCCGCTGACCATCTCGCTCGACGATGCTGAACTGCGCCTGCGCATTCAGGCCGGGCGTTTTCTGACGACGATTCATGACATCGAACTTGACGGCAAGAAGCACCGCGTGATTCCGCGCGACTTCAGCCTCGATCCGGTGCGCGACTTCCCGCTGCATGTGGACTTCCTCCGCCTTGGCGAAGGTTCGAAGATCCGCGTCAGCGTTCCGCTGCACGTGCTGAACGCGGAAACCGCGCCGGGCGTGAAGCGCGGCGGCACGGTCAACATCGTGACCCACACCATCGACCTCGAAGTGCCTGCGGACAACATCCCGCAGTATCTCGAAGCCGACGTTGGCAAGCTCGACATCGGCAGCTCGCTGCACATCACCGACATCAAGCTGCCGAACGGCGTGAAGTTGTTCACCCGTGACGACGCGACGCTGGTCACCATCGTTCCGCCGTCGGGCTACAACGAAGAGCTGAAGGCCGCTGCTGCGGCTGCAGCCGGTGGCGCTGCGCCTGCGGCTGGTGCTGCTCCTGCGGCCGGTGCTGCCGCTCCTGCGGCCGGCGCTGCTGCGGCTGGTGCCAAGGCTCCCGCTGCTGCCGCGGCGAAGCCTGCTGGCGACAAGAAGAAGTAAGCGGCCGGGAGAGCCCGTGCCATGCGCCTGTTCGTCGGACTGGGAAATCCCGGCGCGAAGTATCAGGCCAACCGGCACAATATCGGGTTCATGGTCGTCGACGAGATCGCACGGCGTCATGGTTTTGCACCATGGCGCCGTCGCTTTCAGGGCGAGACCTCCGAAGGCACGCTGGAACGCGAGCGCGTCGTTCTTCTCAAGCCCATGACCTTCATGAACGAGTCGGGGCGCTCCGTGGGTGAAGCCGCGCAGTTCTTCAAGCTCGGCCTTCCGGACATCGTGGTGTTTCACGACGAGATCGAACTGCCGCCTGCGAAGGTGCGCGTGAAGGCTGGCGGCGGCATTGCCGGACACAACGGACTGCGTTCGATCTCTGCGCATGTCGGCAATGACTATCGCCGTGTTCGTCTCGGCGTTGGTCATCCGGGCGTGAAAGAACTGGTGCATGCCCACGTGCTCAACGATTTCGCCAAAGCCGAGCGGCCGTGGGTCGAGGCGCTGTGCGATATCATCACGGGCAATGCCGGGTTGCTCGCGACCGACAAGGATTCGACGTTTCAGAACAAGGTGCATCTGGCGATGCAGGCCAAGGGCTTCGGCCCGAAAGAGGACAACGGCGGCGATCAGTAATTTTCGCGCCCTTTAGAAAATCAGGACAGGTCATGGGTTTCAAATGCGGCATCGTCGGACTGCCCAATGTCGGCAAGTCCACACTGTTCAACGCGCTGACGGAGACGGCGGCGGCGCAGGCGGCGAACTATCCGTTCTGCACCATCGAGCCGAATGTCGGCGCAGTGGCGGTGCCGGACCCGCGCCTCGACAAGCTTTCTGAAATCGCCAAGTCGCAGCAGATCATCCCGACGCAACTGACGTTCGTGGACATCGCAGGCCTGGTGCGCGGCGCGTCGAAAGGCGAAGGCCTCGGCAACCAGTTCCTCGCCACCATCCGCGAAGTCGATGCGGTGGCGCACGTCGTGCGCTGCTTCGAGGATTCCGACATCACCCATGTCGAAGGCAAGATCGCGCCGCTGGCCGATATCGAGACCATCGAGACCGAGCTGATGCTCGCCGATCTCGACAGTCTCGAGAAGCGCGTCGACAACCTCAGCAAGAAGGCCAAAGGCAACGACAAGGACGCCAAGGAACAGCTAGAACTGGTCGAGCGCGCGCTGAAGCTGCTGCGCGAGGGCAAGCCCGCGCGTTTCCTCGAGCGCAAGCCGGAGGAGGAGCGTGCGTTCCGTATGCTCGGCCTCCTCACGTCGAAACCTGTTCTCTATGTCTGCAACGTCGAGGAAGGTTCCGCCGCCAAGGGCAATGCGTTCTCGCAGGCCGTGTTCGAACACGCCAAGAAGGAAGGCGCAGTCGCGGTGGTGATTTCGGCGAAGATCGAATCCGAGATCGCGACACTGTCACGCGAAGAGCGTGTGGATTTTCTCGACACGCTGGGGCTGGAGGAAGCCGGTCTCGATCGCCTGATCCGTGCCGGTTATGAGCTGCTGCATCTCATCACCTATTTCACGGTCGGCCCGAAAGAGGCTCGCGCTTGGACCATCACCAAGGGCACCAAGGCGCCTGCGGCGGCCGGCGTGATTCATACCGATTTCGAAAAGGGCTTTATCCGCGCCGAGACCATCGCCTATGCCGATTACATCGCGAATGGCGGGGAAGCCGGCGCGCGCGACACCGGCAAGCTGCGGCTGGAAGGCAAGGAGTATGTCGTCGCCGACGGCGACGTGATGCACTTCCGGTTTAATACCTAAGATTGCAATCCTGTATCCGTCATCCTGAGGTGCGAGCACTCGCGAGCCTCGAAGGATGGCGGATCAGTTTGTTGGGCCGTCGCCCTTCGAGGCCTTCGCTTCGCTACGGCACCTCAGGGTGACGGCAGAAGAAACGTCCCCTCAAAACTGCCGCTCGCGGTCGCGGCCCTGATCGCGGATCGCGCCGAGATGCTCGTTGATCCGGAACACGATCAGGATCAGTTCGGCGCTGATGCGCGAAAAAATGATTCCCACGACAATTCCAGCCAGCGCCGACAGCAGCAGGACGAAGCCTCCGAACGGGCTGACGGCCATCAACGTCAGCGCCGAGAATATACCGGAGATGCCGAACAGGATGATCAGCGCGATCACCAGCCAGTAGAATGCCTTGATGATGGTGGGCGTGATGAACCTGTCCCACTGGAAGAGATCCTGGAATTGAAACATGATTTTTCTCCAGATGAGCCGCAGAGAGATGACGGCGGCGAGCCGTCAGGGCGATGGGCGAATCAGCCACGGACTGAATCGCTCCGGATGGATCGGTTGTCGCATATCGCTGAATAAGACGAAAGACGAGTACGAAACGGACGGCTTGAGGTGTCTGCAAATAACGGCCAAACTGCGCCTATCCACAACGCGATTGAAACAATGAAACTCACATTCGAAGACTTCAAGCCGGGCCATTTCGGCACGTTCGGCCCTCATCATGTGTCGCGCGAAGATATTATCTCGTTCGCTTCCGAGTTCGATCCCCAGCCGATGCATCTCGACGATGAAGCGGCCAACCGCTCGATGCTCAAGGGTCTGTCGGGCTCTGGCTGGCACATGTGCGCGCTGCTGATGCGGATATGCTGGGATGGCTTCATTCACAACATCGCCTCCGCCGGCGCTCCGGGCGTCGATGAAGTGCGCTGGGTTTCGCCGCTGCGGCCCGGCGACGATCTCACGGTGTCGGTCGATGTGATCGAAACCCGCGAATCCAAGAGCCGGCCCGACATCGGTTTTATTCACATCAAGAACGAGATGCGCAACGCGTCGGGACAGACGCTGATGCTCGCCACGCTGCCCCTTATGGTGCTGCGGCGCGTCGCGGCCGGCGCGAACTGAGGTTCAGTATGGCATACTTTGAAGACATCAAGATCGGCGATCGCCGCGAAATGGGATCGTTCACGTTCACTCCGGAGAATATCAAGACGTTCGCTGCGAAGTTCGATCCGCAGCCCTTTCATCTCGATGAGGAAGCCGGGCGCAAGTCGGTGTTCGGCGGCCTCGCCGCGTCGGGCTGGCATGTCGCCGCGGCCAACATGAAGCTGCTGGTGGCGAGCTTCAAGCGCGAGGCTGAGGAGGCTATCGCGCGTGGCGAGAAGCCGGTCGTGTCCGGACCATCGCCGGGCTTCCGTGAGTTGAAATGGCTCAGGCCGGTTCTTGCGGGCGATACGCTGAGCTATGCGTCGGAAGTCATTGCCAAGCGAACACTGGACTCGCGTCCCGAGTGGGGGCTTGCCAGTTTCATGAACACCGGCACCAACCAGCGCGGCGAACTTGCGTTCTCGTTTATCGCGCAGGGCTTCATTCTCCGGCGGCCGGCTGACAAGGGTTAGCGCTGTTCACGGGCGATTCCACGCAACCGCGAGAATCGCGATCGCGACGATCAGCAGCACGAGAAACCGCGCAAGGATCGTGGCCAATCGCTGCGGCTCATCGCCGCTCGCGATAGGATCGGATTGATCGGGCCTGATGTTCTTCACGGATGTGTCCCACAGAAACGCCCGGCGATGCGAACCGGGTCAGTCCTTGGTCGCGCCAACGGCGATCGGGTTCATCCGTCAAATAAAATAAATATCGCCGCCCACCCCATGCAGGAGAAGGCGGCGACAAGTTTGCCGGGAGGTATCCCGAGCATGATTCCTCGATGAGGAATCATGCTCCTTCAGAAGTCGTTCAGTCCTGGCGCGGCTCGGGAGCCGAACGTCTCCACTGCGCCAGATTGTCGGCGATCATGCGCGTCGACTTCATCGCTGTCTGGCCGAGCTGAGCGTAGCCCGCCAGCTCGCGTTGAATGCGCTGACCTTCGTTGTGCATGAGTGTGCGCAGACCTTCGAGCTCTGCGATCAGGGTTTCGATTTCGCTGAGCGAGGCTCCTGCCACGCGATTGATCAGATTGTTGACGCTGCCGACCGCCGCATCGGCAGATGCATCCGCCGGAGCTTCGGTAGCAGTGGTCGTCGATGCGGACGGCGACCGGCGCAAATAGGCGACGTCCTTGCGGACGAAGTCGCGAATTCCCGCTTCGACCTCGGACACCGCGGCGAGGTTCTTGTCCTCATCGGTCTGTTCGGACTTTTCTGCTGGAAGTGCGTTCATCGGCTATTCCCTTTCGCTGGAGTGGCGCGAGCACGGATGTCCCCCGCACGATGGTAATTCCGTATGAGGTCAGCCGATCGTGACCAGAACGGGGCAAATATGGGGCGAGGACCGATTCATACCGTGGACAAAACGGGAAAGCGCGGGATGGTAGCCGTTCCGTTAAGTGGAACTTACCACTGATGCTTGAAGCCCGCCGTCAGGCTGCGGTTGGCGATGCCGTCAGGCGTCTCGCTGACCGATCCGGTGATGGTGACGCCGCCGAACACTTTCTGTTCCGCGCCGATCCGGCGCAGCCATTTGTTGTCGGCGGACGAATGCGTCTGACCGGCTATGAAACTCGTACCGGTTTCGGCGATGCCGAGCTTGGCGGACTGATCGGTTTCGAAAATGCGCGTTGATGCCCCGAGGCCGAATACCGGCACCAGCGTTTGTTGCGTGACGTTGTAACCGTTCTGCAGCGTGAGCGAATATTGATCGCCGCCGAACGGCACCGATTTGCTGAGCGACGTTCCGAATTTGCTCTGCTCCTGAGCCGGGTCGGTGCGCGCCTCGATAGCGGTCTTGTCCCAGATCGAGCCGAGGCCGGGGGCGGTCATTGCCGCCCATGCGCTGCCCGAGGATTGCGAGATCTGATTGTCATGCGCGATTCTCTCGGCGAGGACTTCCGATGACGTGCTCGGGGTTCGCGTCGTGACGTTGAGGTCGGCGCCGACGCGGGTATCCCAGAACGGCGTGATCGGTTGCTTGATGGTGACCGCCGACGATCCATCCGGTTTGTCGGTGCGGCTCCACGACCATGGATCGCCGCCCGGCACTGTGGCGTTCGCCTTGCGGGCGATCGCCGAGGGCGTCTCATAGACCGATGTCGGATCGCTGTTGAGCACGCTCCAGTCGATATCCGCTGGTTCGACGAAATCCGGCGCGGCGGTTTCGGTTGTTTCCGTGGGAGCGTGATCCACCGTCTGCGCAAAACCGGCCGTTGCAAGACACAGGCTGCCCGCGACGGACAGCGCGATCCGCAGGAAGGCTCGTGATGGCGTGGGCTGCGGCACTTTCGGCGTCATTGCATTCCGTCCGGCGACATTCGCAAAATCGGTCTTAAGCCGATCTGGAACGACGCGGGTTAATATCACCTTTCGGCGTCGCGGGCATGACCGCCGTATATGACCCCTGCGGTTAACTTCACCGCGCCCGCATGATCATCTCTCAATGACGTTTGTCGCAATTGTGGCTCGGCCAGTTCAACCTGCCGTGATGGCGACCGAATGCCGCAAAACAAAAAATACCCCGCGCGTGCGGGGCATTTTTGAAGCGGTCGCCGGTTTAAGCGGCACCGGCGCTTTAGGCGATTTGCGGCAGATGAATCTGGCGGCCCAGCACCTGTTCGACGAGATCGAAGGTATCGACGACGGCGCGCAGATTGGTCAGCCGCCCAGTCTTGAACTGGGCAAAAAGGGCAACCCTCACACTGATCGGATTGCCCGACTTCACCGGCGTCAGCGAATAGCGCATCAGCGAGGCTGCGGATTCCTCGGCGAGCATGATCGATTCGCGGTCGAAGCGATGAAGCTGTACGAGGCCGGAGATCTCGCGCACGACGTCCATCACGGCGCGCTTGCCGCGTCTGGCGCCAAAAAAGGCGAACATGTCGATCGGGCCGTAAATCGCCCAGTCGACGTTATCGTCGAGAACGGATTCGAGTTGATCGGTCTGACGCTCGTTCAGCGCGCGGTGAAACGCGCGCGAAAAACGCCAGAGGCTGTGCTCTGTCATCTTGCGGTCCTGAAATGTTTTTCACTGAACAGCAAACGGCCCAAAGGGCGTCGCCACTGACGCCAGGCAAGGATGCTGGAATTCCCACTGTTAGAGCCGGAAGTAGTGAATTTTTGCCATATGACAACTCTCGATATTGCAACGCACAATTGCCGAAAACGCGGGGTTTGCCGCTCAAAGTTCGACTATGAGGCGCATTGGCTCAAAACAAATGCAGTTCTGGGCGGCCACGAACGGGGAGTTAGTTGTCGCCCTCCATCCGGATCCGCGACTTTGAGGCGAGAAAACCGGCTCCTATCGCGCCAATGAGTCCGCCGAGAACGCTGCCTGCTGGAGCGAAGGCGAAGAACACCAGCATTGCGCTTTGGCCTTCGAAATCGCTGGTCGGGACAATATTGATCCAGGCAATTCCGGTCAGAATGCCGACCGCCGCGCCGAGCACGAGACCGGCAATGGTCCCCAGGGCGGCCGAAATAAACGTCTTCATAATATCCTCGTCTCCGGGACCGAGGCCCGGCGAAGGGTTCGTCGCGCGCACGGGCCGGCAGGTTCATCCTAGAAAATGCAAGGATTGCGCCGCAGGACGGCTGGCTTGAATGCCGCCGCGTCCCGCGTCATCCTTGCCGTCATAAAACATCACCAAGAACTTTTCGGGAAACGCCTATGACATTCTCCGCCTGGTGCTGGCCGCGTGCCGCAGCATTATTCATGTGCGTGGTCGCCGGTGCGGCAGGGGCGGAAGCCGCGGGTACTGACGCGTCCCCGGTGAAGGAGGCGAGTTGCGGGCCGTCGTTCTCAAGGACGGGGCCGGACGCAGAGGCCTATGGGGCCGGACAGAATTATCCTCTCGGCACCATCGCCGATCGCACCCGTCAGGACCGCATGGTCGCGATCTTCAGCAATTTCGACAAGCTGTTGCCGGCCCATGTCGTCCTGCCGCCAGCCGCGCCGTCGCTGCTGGCGCGCAACTGCGATCGAACGGAGTGGCGCTACGGTTTCGAGGGCGAACGGCGCACCATCGACGACTATCTTTCGCGGCATCCCACCACGGGACTTCTGATCGCGAAGGACAGGACGATCCTGTTCGAGCGCTATCAATACGGCCGCCGCGACACCGATCGTCTGCTGTCCAACTCGATGGTCAAGACGATGGTGGCGATGCTGGTCGGCATCGCCATCAAGGAAGGCAAGATTCGCTCGATCGAGGATCTGGCGCAGGACTACGTGCCCGACATGAAAGGCAGCGCCTACGGCCAGACCTCGTTGCGCGCGTTGCTGACCATGAGTTCGGGCATCGAATTCTCCGAAACCTATGACGGCAAGGACGATGCCGCGTCATTCGGCCGCGATCTGCGTCGCTCGGACCTGCCGAACGCAGCCAACCTGCTGCGGCGTTACAACACTCGCGCCGCGCCGCCCGAAACCAAATTCGCCTATGCCGGGCCGCAGACCGAAACCCTCGGCCTTGTGCTCACGGCAGCAACCGGCAAGCGCCTCTCCGATTATCTGTCGGAGAAAATCTGGAAGCCAATGGGCGCGGAAGACGAAGCGAGCTGGACTGTCGACGGGCACAACCAGGAACAGGCATTCTGCTGCCTCGGCGCGCGGCTGCGCGACTATGCGCGGTTCGGACTTCTGCTTGCGAATGATGGCGGCGGCGTCATTCCGGAAGCGTGGGTAATCGAGGCGACCACCGCGCCGGAAGGATCGTTCCGCGCGCCGCGTGTGGCGACGCCGTTCTACGGCTACGGCTATCAGACGTGGATCATCCCGGCGAAGCGGCGGATGTTCGCCATGCTCGGGACCAACGGTCAGGCGATTTTCATCGATCCGGCCTCGAAACTGGTCATGGTGCACACGGCGGTGCGGCTAAAGCCGAGCCAGGACCCCGCGGCGCGCGAACTGGTGGCGCTGTGGTTTGGACTGGTCAAGGAGCTTGGCGTTTCAGCGGCGCGCTGAACTCCGCCGGTTGGCGCGCATCACTAGTGCCGCCGCGCGCTTCTCACGCTGATGGCAAACTCGTCGGCCAGATCGCGGCCGAGCAGTTGCTGCACCAGATCGAAGGAATCGAACAGCGCGTGATGCTCCACGATGCGTCCGCCGCGCAACGTGAAGAACTCCCCGACATTGAGGAGGATGACACGCTCGTCGTTGCGCTTGATCAGTGTTGTCTGCACCAGCGTCGCGGCCCGCGTGTCCTTCGCGGCGATGAACTCCAGCGTATAACGCCGGCTGGAATAGTACTCTTGCTGGATGCGGATTGCGTCCGCGACCCATGCCTTGCCTTGCTTGAAGCCCAGATGCGGAAAGATTTCCACGGGAGCATAGGTGAGGGAGGAGATGTCGTCGTCGCAGCAGTCCTGAGCGCGCGCGATGTCACCGGTGTAGAAGGCGTCGAGAAAAGTCCGGACACATTGTTCGGACTGGTCGTCATTCATTGCATTGTCTCCCCAAGCTGGCGGTTCCGTAGGGGGGAACCGTGCCGGGAGCAAGCTGCCTTTGACGCAAGGTTTAACGAAGTCTCTCCAATCTATTTGCGATTTGTCGGGACGCGGCGCGTGGGGCGATCACCGATAATTCACGCTCCACTGGGAGACCTGTGGACGGACCCGGCGCAGGACTAGATTTTTCGAGGGGATGAGCTGATCGCCGGTGACCGACGCGAAGCGCGGCGGCAGCGGATTGGCGATGCCGGGCTCGAGTTTGATCTTCAAGGTACAGTCGCCCGGCACATCGGCGAACGGACCCTTGAGATCTGAAATTTCTCCGCCGCCGACGCCGCCGAATCCGGTCATGCTGAAGCCTCCGCCGTTGAGCTTCTCCAGATCCTTCAGGGTGAGGCCGTTGCGCACGTCACCCGGACCGGTCCAGGTCGACGGCGCTTCGATGGAAATCGACGCGGGCCTGGTGCGCGTCTTGTTGTCCTTCCAGTAAACCACGAGACGCTTGGTCGGATCCTCGTCGAAAACCACGGTGGCCTGGGTCTTCACGTCGCTGGTCGCCACAACATCCTTGAACACGACATTCTTTGCGCCGAACTCGGCCACCAGTTTCGTATGCGTGGTGTCCTTGGCGAACGGACCCGCGCAAGCGAGGGACGGCGCCTTCGGCGCGTCCTTCACGTTGTTGAGCGACGTATCCGGTGCCACCGGCTCCGATTGTTTGGCGGGCTTTTCAGCCTTCTTCGCGGCGTCTGCGGGAGCCGCGGCAACAGAAAGCAGGACAAGGAGTGCGCCAAGGAAAGCACCGAGTCTTGCCAGTCGCAGATGCATTGTCGTGTGTCCGTCCAGAGCCGGGTAGCCATAGTCATAAGAGAAACCGGCGCATCCGCCAAGGCCCGGCGGCTCATGACTTTGGCGGGGGCGCGCTAATACACCTTCGCACCCGGCGCGACGATGTCGTTGCCCTCACCATCCTTGCGCGGCGACAGCAGGATGATCTTGCCGCCGGCGTCCGGCGCGCCGAGGATCAGCACTTCGGACATGAAGCCCGCGATGTTGCGCGGCGGAAAGTTGCAGACGCAGACCACCAGCGAGCCGACCAGTTGCTCGGCTGCGTAGTTGGTGATCTGCGCGCTCGACCATTTCTCGCCCAGTTCGCCGAGATCGACCCGCACTTTCCATGACGGATTTCTGGCCTTCGGAAACGGCAGCACCTCGACCACGCGCCCGGCGCGGATGTCGATTTTGGCGAAGTCGTCATAGGTGATGGGAAGAGAGGTCATGCCGGCGGCTTTCGTGAATCGAGAACAGGTGGGCTATTATGATGTGGACCGGTCAGGAACGGTCGTGCGTCCATTGCGTTGATCTCTTCCTAGCAGGAGAATTCGCATGAACAAGACTGTGCTCCCTGTCCCCGAAGAGAACCGCAGCGTGAAGGGCCCCGGCGGCGGGCCGAAGGTGATGATGGACAACACAAAGGGTCATCGCGACGACGAGAAGCACAACATCAACGAACAGGCCGCGCACGGCAACTTGAGGCAGAACACGAGCAACCGAAGATCCGGTTGAGGGCGGGGCAATGCGGTCACGCCTGATTGTTCGCTGGCGTCCACGCGGATGGACGGCGCGCGAATGGCGTCATAAAGTTCCCTCATGAAATCCATTGCGATCCTGACCAGCGGCGGCGATGCCCCCGGGATGAACGCCGCGATCCGCGCCGTAACGCGGAGTGCGCTCAATCGCGATATCGCAGTGTTCGGCGTGCGTGAGGGCTGGCAGGGGTTGATCGACGATCGCATGATCCCGCTCGGTGCACGCGAGGTCGGCGGCATCATCCAGATCGGCGGGACGTTCCTCGGCAGCGCGCGTTCGAAGGAGTTTTTTGAGGAGAGCGGCCGGTCCAGGGCGCTGCGCAATCTGGTGAGGCGCGGCATCGACGCTCTGGTGGTGATCGGCGGCAACGGATCGCAGACGGGCTCGGCCGCGCTGCATCATCTGGGCTTTCCTGTCGTCGGCATCGCATCGACGATCGACAACGATCTTTACGGCACCGACATCACCATCGGCTGCGATACCGCCATCAACGTGACGCTTGAGGCCATCGACCATCTGCGCACCACGGGCTCGTCGCACAACCGCGCATTCCTGGTCGAGACCATGGGCCGCAATTGCGGCTATCTCGCCATGATGGCGGGTCTTGCCGGAGGCGCCGAGGTCATCTCGACGCCCGAGTTCGAAGTGTCGGCCTTTGAAATCGCCGAGCGGCTGCGCGCGGCTTATGAGCGCGGGAAGACTCACGCAATCGTGGTGATCGCCGAGGGCGTCAGGGAGAATGCAGCGTCGATCCTGTCATACTTCGAGAAAGACCGGAGCATGGTCGGGTTCGAGCTGCGCGCCACTGTGCTCGGCCACGTGGTGCGCGGTGCGCCGCCCACGGCCTTCGACCGGCTGCTCGCGACACGGCTCGGCGTCGCTGCGCTCACGTCGCTGGCGGAAGGCGTGTCCGGGGTCTTGATCGGTGAGCAGCGCGGCGAACTCACGCGCACGCCGCTGGCCGAGGTCGCCGGCAAGACCAAGCTGATCTCCACCAATCTCATTGAACTCGCCCGCGTGCTGGCGAAGTAGGCGCGGCGCACGGCGCCGCTACAACATCTTGTTGTCTCGATGAGAGAATTCACATGAGCAAGGTTGTCCTTGCCTGTTCGCGCCATCATCGACGTTCGGGATAGACAGGATTGCGTCCGGTGCTAATATATTTTCGCTCCCGACGGGACGATGGACTGCTGTCCTTACGCAGCGACAGCATGATCACTTCAATAAGTCCAGTCCGGCGCACCGAGGTTTCTCGGAGAAGCCCGCGATGACGCGGCGCGAACTGAAGACGCAAATTAATGACGTGGCGACGAAAACGTCGGCGGCGTAATTTGTGATGTGCGCTCGCTTCTTTCTCGACGGTCTCGCCGAGATCGATTGCGCATCCACGACCGGCCCCGCACCCTTGCAGGACGCGCGGCGCAGATCGTTCAGGCCTCGGATTTTCCGGACGCTTTCTTTGCGGCCTTGTTCGAAGACTTCTTCGGCTTGCTGGCCTCCGGCTTCTTTGCGGGCTTCTTCGCAGCGGCTGTCTTGGCCGCTTCAACCGCCTGCCGGATGGAGCGCGCGTAGCTGTAAGCGGCGTTGTCGGCGGACATCTGAAGACGCTTCACGGTCGCGGTGCCGATCTCCAGCGCGTCCTTCGCGATCTGCTTCAACTGCTTCCGGGCGTCCGCATCCTTCGCCTTGGCGGCGAGCGCGGCATGGCGATCGCGCTGCTTTTTGACGGCGGCCATCAGGGTCTTGTGCTGTTGTTTCGCGAGTTTCCGGATAATCGCATCCAGATCGGCGTCCGCCATTGTTCAGCCCCCTCAATTGACGTGCAGGAAATCGTGCTGATGACTAGCAGTTGCCGAGGGGGGATTGCAAATAGGCGATCATGTGGACGTGCCCCGCCGGTTTCCGGCGGGATGCATCATGTCAACGGGCAGCGTTGGCGATCATCTCAAACGACCTCAAGCGGGTCGGATGGTCATAGATGTCGGAGACGACGATCAACTCGTCGGCGGCGGTTTCCTTCACCAATGCATTGATCCCGGCGCGGACAGTCTCAGGTGATCCGACGATGGAGCGCGCCAGCATGCGCGTGGCCTGCGCCTTTTCGGATGGCGACCAATAGGTCTCGATATCGTCGATGGGCGGCTGGCTCAGGCCGCGTGCTCCACGGAAAAGGTTGGTGAAAGACATCTGCTGTGTCGTGGCGAGCCGCCGCGCTTCGCCGTCGCTCTCGGCTGCGATCACGTTGACGCCGACCATGGCGTAGGGCCGGTCGAGTTGTTCGGATGGCTTGAACCGGTCACGGTAGATTTGTAGTGCCGGAATCAATTGGTCGGGCGCGAAATGGGACGCGAACGCATAAGGCAGCCCGAGTTCGGCGGCGAGCATCGCGCCGAAATGGCTCGACCCGAGAATCCACAGCGGCACGTTCGTGCCGGCTGCGGGCACCGCCTGGATGCGTTGGCTCGGACCGGCGGGCGCCAGGAAAGCCTGCACCTCCAGCACGTCCTGCGGAAAATTGTCGGCAGCTTCGGGCGAGCGCCGCAAGGCGCGCAGCGTGAGTTGATCGGTGCCCGGAGCGCGCCCCAGCCCGAGATCGATGCGCCCGGGAAACAGCCGCTCCAGCGTTCCGAACTGCTCGGCGATGACGTAGGGCGCATGGTTCGGCAGCATGATGCCGCCTGCGCCGACGCGGATGGTCTTTGTTCCGGCAGCGATATGCGCCAACACGACCGAGGTTGCCGCGCTGGCAATTCCGGCCATGTTGTGATGCTCGGCCACCCAGATGCGGCGGTAACCCCACCCCTCGGCGCGTGATGCCAGATCGCGTGCATTGTCGAGCGCGCCGCGCGCGTCGGTTTCTTCCGTGACGCGCACAAGGTCGAGGATAGACAGAGGGATCATGAGGACTCTCGGACTGGAAGCGGGCCGTCAGGAGGATGCGCCGGAGCGGCGCACAGCAGGACGAGCAGGCGGGATAGTTCTGATGTCGCTTTATATGGAGAGAGATTTCGCAACCGCCATGCGGTCGCGAGCCGTTTAGTCGCGTTGCCGCTTAAAGGCCGGAGCGATCCGGCCTCTTCGTGGTCCTACCGCTTCTTCCACCCGCCACGCTTGCCCGGTGCGCCGCCGGTGGAGCGGCCCGAGAATTCGGGGCCGGACTGGCGCGAGTTGGTCGGCTGGAAGATCTTGCTTTCCATCCCCGGCCCCATTTCGTCGAGCGTCGGCTTGCGCGCGCGTGACTTGTTGCGGGCCGCGGCCTTGTCCAGTTGCGCCGGTAGATTGGCGGCGTCGCCGTACTTTTTCTTGCCTGCATAGGCGCCGGCTTTCGCCGCCACGCCGCGCTGCTTGATGGTGGGATCGTCCACCACGGCCAGCTCTGTCGCGCGCAGACGCTTGACCTCGTCGCGCAGCCGCGCGGCTTCCTCGAAGTTGAGGTCGGCGGCGGCTTCTCGCATCCGGGTCTCGAGATCGGCGAGCACCGCCTCGAAATTGTGCCCGATAGCCACGGCATCGTCGGCCATGCCGCCGTCGCCGATCTCCACCAGCACATGGTCGCGCTCGTAGACGCTGCCGAGAATGTCGCCGATCGAGCGCTTGATGCTCTCCGGCGTAATGCCGTGGGCGGTGTTGTATTCGACCTGTTTCTCGCGGCGGCGGTCGGTCTCGGCGATGGCGCGCTCCATCGATCCGGTGATCTGGTCGGCGTAAAGAATGACCTTGCCATCGACATTGCGCGCGGCGCGGCCGATGGTCTGGATCAACGATGTCTCGGAGCGCAGAAAACCTTCCTTGTCGGCGTCGAGAATGGCGACCAGCGCGCATTCCGGAATGTCGAGACCTTCGCGCAGCAGGTTGATGCCGACCAGCGCGTCGAACGCGCCGAGGCGCAGGTCGCGGATAATTTCGATACGTTCGATGGTGTCGATGTCGCTGTGCATGTAGCGCACGCGGATTCCCTGCTCGTGCAGGTATTCGGTGAGGTCCTCCGCCATGCGCTTGGTCAGCACGGTGATCAGCGAGCGATAACCTGCCTGCGCCGTGGCGCGGACCTCGCCGACCAGATCGTCGACCTGCGTGCGGGCAGGGCGGATGTTCACCGGCGGGTCAATAAGTCCGGTCGGGCGAATAACCTGCTCGACAAATACGCCGCCGCTTTCGTTCAACTCCCAGCCGCCCGGCGTCGCCGAGACCGCGACCGATTGCGGGCGCATCATGTCCCACTCTTCAAACCGGAGCGGGCGGTTGTCCATGCAGGACGGCAAGCGGAAGCCGTATTCCGCCAGCGTCGCCTTGCGGCGGAAGTCGCCTTTGAACATGCCACCGATCTGCGGCACCGTGACATGGCTTTCGTCCGCGAACACCAGCGCATTGTCCGGCACATATTCGAACAGCGTCGGCGGCGGCTCGCCCGGCTTGCGGCCGGTGAGATAGCGCGAATAGTTTTCGATGCCGGCGCAGCTTCCGGTCGCTTCCATCATTTCCAGATCGAACGTGGTGCGCTGCTCGAGCCGCTGCGCTTCCAGCAGGCGGCCCTGCGCGTTCAACTGATCGAGCCGCCATTTCAGTTCGGCCTTGATGCTCTTCATGGCCTGAATGAGGGTCGGGCGCGGCGTCACGTAGTGCGAGTTGGCGTAGATCTTGATGAATTCAAGCTCGTCCTGCTTGTGGCCGGTGAGCGGATCGAACTCCTCGATGGTTTCGATGGTGTCGCCGAACATGTTCACGCGCCAGGCGCGGTCTTCATAGTGCGCCGGGAAGATGTCGATGACGTCGCCCCGCACGCGGAAAGTGCCGCGGGTGAAATCGTGCTGTGTGCGCTTGTACTGCAGCGCCACCAGATCGGCGATGAGCTGGCGCTGGTCAATGCGCTCGCCCTTTTTCATCGCGAAGGTCATCGCGGTATAGGTTTCCACCGAACCGATACCGTAGATGCACGACACAGATGCCACGATGATGACGTCGTCGCGCTCCAGCAGCGCGCGCGTCGCCGAATGGCGCATGCGGTCGATCTGCTCGTTGATCGAGGAATCCTTCTCGATATAGGTGTCGGTGCGCGGCACGTACGCTTCCGGCTGATAGTAGTCGTAATAGGAAACGAAATACTCCACCGCGTTGTCGGGGAAGAAGTTCTTGAATTCGCCGTAGAGCTGCGCCGCCAGCGTCTTGTTCGGCGCGAGGATGATCGCGGGACGCTGCGTGGCCTCGATCACCTGCGCCATGGTATAGGTCTTGCCGGAGCCGGTGACGCCGAGCAGCACCTGGGTGCGGTCGTTGCGCTTGATGCCTTCGACCAGTTCCTTGATCGCGGTCGGCTGGTCGCCCTTCGGCTCGTATTCGGACTTGATTTCGAAGCGCACGCCGCCTTCGGATTTCTCCGGGCGAGGCGGGCGATGCGGTGCCCAGATCTTGACTTCGCCGTTCTCGCCGCGAAATTCCGGCCGGCCGTCGCGGACCAGAGCTTCCAGCGCATCTGCGGTCGCCTGCACGCCTAGCGCTTCCATCTTGTTGCGCGGTGGACGGGCCATCGCGGCTTCGTCTTCTTCCTCGGTGGTGTAGCCGAGCTGCTTCGCCAGTTCTGGATCGAGGGTCGGGATCGGCGCGCTGGTGCCGTAATTGGCCTGCGGGGCTTCCTCGAATCCCTGTCGCGAACCGGAGTCATCACCCACGGTCTTCGGCGTCGAGGCGCGGGCGCGATGGATCGCGGCCTCGCCGCCAGAGCGCCGGTCCTTGGAATTGTCGGGCGGCGGCTGCAGTCCGGTGCCCGATCCCATGCCGGCATCGCCCCGGTTGATCGCCGGATTCAGCAATTCCGCCAGTGCAGGCCCGATCGGCTGCACATCGGGACGATGCGCTTTCGATTTCGGAGTTTTGGGGGACTTCTTCGAGGAATCGGGGTTCTTCGCCATGGACGGAATATGGGGCGCGAAGTGCGGAGAGAAAAGGGCATTTTCTTCGCCGCGTTCAGCGAAGTTTGCGATGAAACTTACGCATTTGTCCTGATAGGCTGGAACCAACGCGTGGCACACGCCGAGGACCACGCGACAGTCCGGGGAGCCTCTTATGCCATCGTCGCGCATCGCCAGCCTGCTGGCCGTCACCCTGTTGGCTCTCGCGCCGCTTTCACCCGCAGTCGCTCAATCCAAGGACGCCGAACCGGCCAGCCGCGCGGTCAACGACACCTTTCTCAAGACGCTGCCGTTCAGCGACCGCGCTGATTTTGAGGACGCCAAGCGCGGCTTCATCGCAACGCTCCCGGACGGCGTCGTACCCGGTCCCGGCGACAAGCCGGCGTTCGACACCAGGCAATATGATTTCCTGAAACGCGATCAGGTGCCGCCGACGGTCAATCCGAGCCTGTGGCGGCAGGCCCAGCTCAACGCCATCAACGGGCTCTTCAAGGTCACCGAGCGCGTCTATCAGGTGCGCGGGCTCGATATTTCCAACATGACCATCATTGAGGGCGACAGCGGCCTGATCCTGATCGATCCGCTGCTCTCCAACGAGACCGCGAAGGCCGCGCTCGAGCTATATCTGAAGAGTCGCCCCGCCAAACCGGTTGCCGCCGTGATCTACAGCCACAGCCACGCCGACCATTTCGGCGGCGCCAAGGGCGTCATCACCGAGGACGATGCCAAGCAGGGTAAGGTCAAGGTGATCGCGCCGGACGGTTTCATGGAGCATGCGGTTGCCGAGAACGTCATCGCCGGCAACGCGATGGGCCGCCGCGCGCAATATCAATTCGGCAGCGTGCTGCCGGTCGGCGACAAGGGGCAGATCGATACGGGTCTCGGCAAGGCGCTCGCTCGGGGCAACATCTCACTGATCCCGCCGAACGACTTGATCAAGCAGTCCTACGAGACACGCACCGTCGACGGCGTCGAGATCGAGTTTCATCTGGTGCCGGGTTCGGAAGCGCCGTCCGAGATGATCATGTACTTTCCGCAGTTCAAGCTGCTGAACATGGCGGAAGATGCCACCCACAACATGCACAATCTCTACACACTGCGCGGCGCGGAGATCCGCGACGGCCGGTTATGGTCGCGCTACCTCAATGAGGCGATCGAGCGTTACGGCGACAAGACCGACACCGTGATAGCGCAACACCACTGGCCGATGTGGGGCAATGAGCGCATCGTCGCGTTCCTCAAGAAGCAGCGCGATCTCTACAAGTTCATCCACGATCAGACGGTGCGGCTACTGAACCATGGTCTCACGCCGACGGAAATCGCGGAGCAGTTGAAGCTGCCGCCGTCACTGGCGAACGACTGGGCGTCGCGCGGCTATTACGGCACGCTGAGCCACAACGCCAAGGCCGTCTATCAATTCTATCTCGGCTGGTACAATGCCAATCCCGCCGATCTCAATCCGCTGCCGCGCGCGGAGGAGGCGAAGAAGCAGGTGGAATACATGGGCGGCGCGGACGCCGTGATCAAACGCGCGCGCGACGACTTCAAGGCGGGACAGTATCGCTGGGTCGCCAGCGTCATGAGCCAGGTGGTGTTCGCCGATCCGTCCAACAAGGAGGCCCGCAATCTCGGTGCCGATGCGCTCGAACAGTTGGGCTACCAGAGCGAGGCGGCCACATGGCGCAACGCTTATCTGCTTGGCGCACTCGAACTGCGTAACGGCGTCGCGCCGCAGGGGCCGTCGCTCGCCAATGCCGAATTGCTGAAAGGCATTTCCATTGACCTCGCCTTCGATTTCCTCGGCGTCCGGCTCAATGCTGCGAAGGCGGAAGGCAAAAAGATCGTCATCAACTGGACCTTCACCGACCTCAACGAAACCTATGTGATGAATCTGGAGAACTCCGCGCTGACCCATACGTCCGGCAAACTCGATCCCAATGCCGACGCCAGCGTGACGCTGACCCGCGCCGCGCTCGATGCCATCACGCTCAAGCAGCGCACGTTTCTCGGCAGTGTGCTGACCGGCGACGTCTCGATCGGCGGCAACCCGCTCAAGTTGCGCGAGCTGTTCGGTCTGCTGGACGAATTCTCGCCGGGATTCGAGATCGTGGAGCCGCGGAAGGTGAGTGTGGAGTAAGCTACCGCTCCGCGTCGCCGCGAAGATAGGCCCGGACCATGCCGACGATCTTCTCGGCATCGGTTCCCGGCGGGAAGAAGGTGAGATACTTTCCGTTGCGGCCGATCAGGTAAATAAACGCGGAGTGGTCCACCGTGTAGTCGTCCGGTTTGGTGCCGGTGACGACCCTCCTGTAGTAGACCCGATAGGCATCCGCGGCTTTCTGAACGGCATCGATGCTGCCGGTGAGACCAAGCAGCTTGGGATGAAACAGCGGCACGTACTGCGCGAGGTTGTCGACGGTGTCGCGCTCGGGATCGAGCGTGACGAATAACGGCTGGACGCTCTTCGCATCAGCGCCGAGCTGGTCCATCGCCAGGCCGATGGCTTGCAGGTCCGTCGGGCAGATGTCCGGACAATAGGTGAAACCGAAATAGACCAGCATGAGTTGGCCGCGGAAATCAGCCTCGGTGCGGAGTTTCCCAGTCTGATCCTTGAGCGCGAATGCACCGCCGATCGGCTCGCGATTCCACATCACCGCGTCCATCAGTTCGGCGGCGGAGCGGGTCGAGCTTTGCGCCGATGCCGGAGCAGCAATCCAAAAACTCAACAGCAGCGCGGCCATGATGGCCGCGCCGCGTTTTGCGATGAATGCCGCGAGGAGGCTGCGGGCGCTCACGCGCTGAAGATCAGCTTGCTGCCGGTGGAGATGTTGATCACGTTGTCCGGCATTTGTGTGCGCGCTTCGAGCAGGAAGTTCAGCCCGCTGCAATGCATCGGGATGACGACATCCGGCTGGAGTGCTTTGATCTCGCCGACGATCTGCTTGAGGTAATCGGCAGGCGCAGGGCCGAGATGGAAGCCGCCGACCACGGCGTGAACCTTTTGGACGCCGGAGACTTCCTGCGCCTGACGTACCGAGTTTACGATGCCGACATGGCCGCAGGAGCTGATGACCACGAGGCCCTTGCCGCGAATGTTGAAGCAGGTGGCATGTTCATGGACGTGTTCGTCCGGGACGAAATTGCCCTGCAGTTCAGCGGCGGTGTAGTGGCCGTAGTCGCAGCCTGCACTCTCCGGCTTATAATCGACATAGCTGTTGGGGAGAACTTTCTCGACGCTGTTGCGCTTGATCTTGCCGGTGGTGAAGGCGTGGCCCTCGATCACGGTCGGCGTCTCGCACAGGACGGTCTGCACCTTCTGCGCTGTGATCTGCTTGCGGTCGAGAATGCCGAACTCGCCATATTGTCCGTTTGGCGTGCGACTGACGCGGTGACAGAAGTTGTCCTCGCCGCCCGCATAGAGCTTCACGTCGGGTGGAAGCACGCTGCGATATTTTTCGAGGAAGCCGATCAGGCCGCCGTAATGATCGATATGGCCGTGGCTGACGATCAGCGCGTTCAGCTTCGCCGGATCGACCTTCAAGAGACCGATATTGTTGATGATGGCCGGCGAGGTGTAGCCGAAGTCCAGCAGGATGTTGCGCTGTTCCTGCTCGCGCTGTGATTCCAGAAATAGCGACAGGCCCCATTCGTTATGCAGGACGTTGCGCGCATCGGCGCTGCGGCCGCCGCCCGGACCTTCGTGAACGACGCCGTTCACGGTGCTGCCCTTCAGGAACTGGTCGTGCTGCTGATCGACCAGCACGCGGATCGAGAGCTTGTCGATGGTCGGCACCTGGATCGGTGCGGCGTTCGCAACTCCCATGCAGGAAAACCCGCCGGTCGCCGCCAACCCCATGGCTGTCGAGAGTTTCAGAAAATCACGCCGCGCCAGATCTGTGGTCATCCTGTTTCCTTTCGCCCCGGGAATCCTCTCGCCGGATTTGCGCGCACACTAGCTTTGCAGCGGGAGAGGGACTGTTCTTTGTTTTTGCTCAAGCGGTGGAAGTGTTCCACGGCGCGCCCATCTGAACGAATGAAATATGCTTGATCGGCGTTCGACAGCATTGACTTCGCACGTGCGAGCCGCAAAGTTCATGCAGTCGCATTGATCTGCGCCGGTCCTAGCAACCGGGCAACCTGAGGATACCAAGATGATCGATCTCTATTATTGGCCGACGCCGAACGGCCACAAGATCACGATGTTTCTCGAAGAGACCGGCCTGAAATACAGCATCCACCCGGTCAACATCGGCACCGGCGATCAGTTCAAGCCAGAGTTCCTGGAATTCTCGCCGAACAACCGCATGCCGGCGATCATCGATCAGGCACCTGCTGACGGCGGCGCGCCGGTGAAAATTTTTGAGTCGGGTGCGATCCTGATCTATCTCGCCGAGAAGACCGGCAAGTTCATGCCGTCGGATCTGCGCAAGCGCTTCGACGTGATCCAGTGGCTGATGTGGCAGATGGGCGGCCTCGGCCCGATGGCCGGACAGAATCATCACTTTAGCGCCTATGCGCCCGAGAAGATTCCTTACGCGATCGATCGCTACGTCAACGAGACCAACCGGCTTTATGGCGTGCTGAACAAGCGCCTCGCGGATCGCGAATATGTTGCCGGCGATTATTCCATCGCTGACATGGCGGCTTATCCCTGGATTGTGCCGTATGAGCGGCAGGGCCAGAAGCTGGAAGACTTCCCGCATCTCAAGCGCTGGTTTGAAGCCATCCGCGCCAGGCCCGCGACGGTGCGTGCCTATGAGCTGGGACCGAAGGTCAACTCGAATCTCGGCAAGACCTTCACCGATGAGCAGAAGAAGGTGCTGTTCGGACAGACCGCAGCGGTTGTGAAAGGCTGAAACAATGGCACCGGCACGGAAACTTTTTGAACTGTGCGGCACAGAATCCGATCGTGTGTTTAGCCCCTATTGCTGGCGCATACGCATGGCGCTGGCGCACAAGGGTCTCGATCACGAAACGATTCCGTGGCGCTTCACCGAGAAGGACGCGATCGCACCGCATCAGTCGGACAAGGTGCCGGTGTTCCTCGATGGCGACACATCCGTCGCGGATTCATGGGCCATCGCGAATTATCTGGAGGACACCTATCCCGACCGGCCGTCGCTGTTCGGCGGCGCGGGCGGCCGCGCCATGGGCCAGATGCTGAACTGGTGGGGCGACATCGTTGTTGTCGGCGGCATCTTTCCGATGATCGCCGCGGATATTCATTCACTGCTGCGGCCGGTCGATCAGGCGTACTTTCGCAAGACCCGCGAGGCCCGGCTTGGCAAGACGCTGGAGCAGGCGGCCGCCAACCGCGATGTGGCCGTCGAGGAGTTTCGCAAAAGTCTCCTCCCAATGCGGCAGACATTGAAGACGCAGGCCTATCTCGGCGGAGCGGCACCGAACTATGCCGACTACATCGTGTTCGGGCCATTCCAGTGGGCGCGTGCAACCAGCGCATTCAAGCTGCTGACCGAAGACGATCCGATCTATGCCTGGCGCGAGCGGCTGCTCGATGCGTTCGGCGGCATGGCGCGCAACTCGCCGGGATACGCGGTGTAATTCAAGTTCGATTCAGCTTTTCTGAATCGAACTTGCCACCGCCCGCAGGCAGGCCTGGCACAGGCAGTCCTCGCCCTCTACGGGCATCGGCAGCTTCGCGGCCTCGTCCATGCACCAGCAATGCCCGGAGAGGTCGCAGGTGAACGCCGTTCCGCAGCGCGGGCAATTCAAGGCCCGTTGCGTTGCGGGATTCGTTGACGGTTTTGTCACGATGCCGTTCACGATTTTATCGAATCCTTCATGTGACGTTCAGGCGCCAAGGGGGCATAGTTGGCCAACGCGTTGGTAAGATCAACGGTGAGAATTCCGCAATGGCTCGCGATCCTCAGGGCGCTCTTATAGCACTCAACCGCTTCGGCTTCGGCGCGCGGGGCGGCGCGGCGAGCGATTTCTCCAGCGCGGCCTCCGATCCGCGCGGTTTCGTGAAGGCGGAACTCGGCCGCCCCAATGCGGCGCTGCTCGACGCGCCCGGTCTGCAACCGACCCCGGCCCTGGCGCAGGCGGTGTTCGACTATCAGAACGACGTCAAACAGCAGCGTGAGGCGGCGGCGAAAGCGGCGCAGGCGATGGCGTCTGTATCCGGCGATACGTCGTCTGACATGAAACCGGCGGATGCGTCAGCGCAGGCGTCGGCAAAGGCCGCGGTCAAACCTGACGCTGGCATCAACATGAAGGCCGACGCGAAGATGGATGGGATGGCGCCGTCTGGCACCGGCGCCATGGCCTCGCCCAATGCGATGCAGCCGAAGCCGCAAAACCCCGCCCCGCCCAAGCAGCCGCCGCAACCGCTCAACATTATCCAGAAAACATATCGCGCCGAAGCGCTCGCCCGTATCCAGCGCGCGATCATGACCGAGAGCGGTTTCGTCGAACGCCTCGTGGCGTTCTGGTCGAACCATTTCTGCACCTCCGCGAACAAGGGTGAACTTGCGCGGATGTGGTCCGGCGCATTCGAGCGCGAAGCGATCCGACCGCATGTGCTGGGCCGCTTCGGCGATATGGTGCTGGCCGTCGAACAGCATCCGGCGATGATCTTCTTTCTCGACAACCAGCAGTCGATAGGGCCGCAGTCTCGCGCAGGACAAAACCGCAAGCGCGGCCTGAATGAAAATCTCGCGCGCGAAATCATGGAGCTGCATACGCTTGGCGTGCACGGCGGCTATACGCAGGACGACGTCACCTCGCTGGCGCGCATCATCACCGGCTGGACGTTCGCGGGCAGGGAAGGAAAGGTCGGAGCGCCCGGCACCTTCGCCTTCAATGCGAACGCGCATGAGCCCGGGCCGCAAAAATTGCTCGGCAAAGTTTATGAGGACACCGGCGTCAGGCAGGGCGAGGCGGCGCTGGCCGATATCGTTCGCCATCCCGCGACCGCCAAGTTCATCGCAACGAAATTCGTGCGTCATTTCGTGGCCGACGATCCGCCGCCCGCGCTGGTGGCGAAGCTTGAATCGACGTTCCGCAAGACCGACGGCGACTTGCGTGCAATGACGCTGGCGCTGGTCGATGCAGACGAAGCCTGGCACGCGCCGATGACGAAAATCCGGATGCCGTATGAGTATCTGATCGCGACCGGGCGGATGATGGGGCAAATCCCCGAAGACCCGCAGCGCTATCTCGGTGGGTTGAACGTGCTCGGCCAGCCGCTGTGGAGCCCTGCCGGTCCAAACGGCTTTGCCGACACCAACGCGGTTTGGGCCGCGCCGGAAGGACTTAAGCTGAGACTCGATATCGCGTCGCAGATTTCGTCGCGCATCGGCGAGACGCTCGATCCGCGTGCGCTGCTCGATGTCGTGGCGGGCGAGGCGGCCTCGGCCGAGACGCGGCAGACCGTCGAGCGCGCAGAATCGCGGCAGCAGGCCTTTGCGCTGCTGCTGATGTCGCCGGAATTCCAGAGGAGATGAGCATGTCGAATATCCCGATGGATTGCTGCGAAAGCCACACCGCACGCGGCGTATCGCGGCGCGCGCTCCTGATGGGCGGCGCGACGTTCGCGGCGTGGGCCTATCTGCCGAAATTCGCGCGCGCCAAGGACGGCCGCGATCCGCGCTTCGTCACCATCATCCTGCGTGGTGCGCTGGATGGACTTGCCACCGTCGCGCCCCTCGGCGATCCGGACTATGCCGACCTTCACGGTTCGATCGCGTTGACGCGCGATGGCCCGCACGCGGCCATTCCGCTGGATTCGTTTTTCGCGCTGCATCCGTCGATGCCGGAATTCGCGCGGATGTATAAGGACAAGAAGGCCGCCGTGGTTCACGCCGTTGCAACGGCGTATCGCGAGCGCTCGCATTTCGACGGGCAGGATGTGCTGGAGAGTGGCTTCGCTGGTCCCGGCCGCGTGCAGAGCGGATGGCTCAACCGCGCGCTCGAAGCGCTGCCGCGCGGTGAGCGCGTCATGAGCGGGCTTGCGGTCGGGCCGATGACGCCACTGGTGCTGCGCGGCGCCGCGCCGACCGTGGGCTGGGTGCCGCCAACATTGCCGCAGGCTGCCGACGACACCGCCATGCGTCTCATCAATCTCTATACCCATCGCGATCCCGCGCTGGCGACGGCGCTGTCGCAAGGTCTGCAGATCGACAAGATCGCGTCCCGTGACGAAGAAATGAAACCGAAGCCCGGCTTGAATGCGATGCTGCTCGCGGCAAAGGGCGCGGCGCGCCTGATGGCGGCGGACGACGGGCCGCGTATCTCCGCACTCGCATTCGACGGCTGGGACACCCACGCCAATGAAGGCGGTCCTGTCGGGCGGCTGGCGCAATTGTTATCCGGCCTCGACGGCGCGCTGGCGGAATTCGAGCGCGGCCTCGGCGAGCGCTGGAAGGATACCGTGATCGTGGTCGCCACCGAGTTCGGCCGCACTGCGCGCATCAACGGCACCTCGGGCACCGATCACGGCACCGGCACCGTCGCATTACTTGCAGGCGGCGCGGTGAATGGCGGCCGGGTTATTTCGGATTGGCCGGGACTGAAAGTCGCGGATCTCTATGAGAACCGCGACCTGAAGCCGACCGCCGACCTGCGCGGCCTCATCAAGGGGCTGCTGCATGATCACCTCGGCCTCGGCGACCGCGTGCTGGCGGACGCGGTGTTTCCGGATAGCGGTGCTGTGAAAGCCGTGCAGGGGCTGGTGGTTTAATCAGCCCTTGGTGATCTCGTCGATCTGCGACATCTCTTCCGCCGTCAGCTTCCAGTCGATTGCCTTGGCATTTTGCTCGATCTGCTCGACGCGGGTCGCGCCGGCGATCACGCTCGACACCTGCGGCCGCGCCGCCAGCCACGAGAACGCCAGTTCGAGCATGGTCTTGCCGTGCGCGCTCGCGAATTCCTGAAGCTTCTGCACAACGTCCAGATTTCTGTCGGTCATGTAGCGATTGAGCAGGGCGGGCGCCTTGGCGAAGCGCGTGTCGGCGGGGGCAGCCTCGCCGCGCTTGTATTTTCCGGTGAGCAGGCCGCTGGCCAGCGGGAAGAACGGCAACAGGCCGAGGTTATACTCTTGCGCCGCCGGCAGCAGATCCCTTTCGATGTCGCGCACGATCAGGCTGTATTCGTCCTGGCACGACACGAAGGCCTGGGTGTTGATGCCGCGCGCGGTGAACTGCGCTTCGGCGATGCGCCACGCCGGAAAATTCGAGCAGCCGATATAGCGCACCTTGCCCTGGCGGATCAGGTCTTCGAGCGCGCGCAGCGTCTCGTCAATCGGCGTCAGCGGATCGAAGTCGTGCTGCTGGTAGAGATCGATGTAGTCGGTCTTCAGCCGGCGCAGGCTGTCTTCCACCGCGTTCATGATGTAGCGCCGCGACGCACCCTGCTTGGTGCCGTCGTCGCTCATCGCCTTGGAGTATTTCGTCGCCAGCACGATGTCCTTGCGGCGGTCGCCGAGCACCTGCCCGAGCACGGTTTCCGATCCGCCGCGTCCGGCATAGATGTCGGCGGTGTCGAACAGCGTGATGCCGAGATCGATCGCCCTGTGGATCACCTTGCGCGAGGTCTCGAGATCGGTGCGCTGGCCGAAATTGTTGCAGCCGAGGCCGACGGCGGACACGCGCAGGCCGGAGCCGCCCAGATTTCTGATTTCCATGATCTTTCCTGTCAGGTTTGTTCGAGCGCCGGAACGGCAGATGGCGCCGCTCCTTCCGTAGCTGACGGCTGCGCGGCTGGCGAGCGCAAAGCGCGTGCCGTCATCCGCCGCACGGCGGCTTCCGCATCGCGGGCGATCTGCTTGCGATCCGCGTTCATGCCATAGCTGACGGCGTCGCCCCAGCTCACGGTCACGTCAACCGCGCCGGACGACAGCACGTTCATCAGATGCGGCACCAGTTCGGTTTCGCCGTACCACGCCACCTTGTCGCGCAGCGCGCGTCCGACCGGCACGCCGCCATAGCGCACATAGGCAATCGATACCGGCTGCACGGTGACGCTATCGTGATGCGTCTGATCGCCGATGGTGTGGTGAACAGCACCGATCAGCGCGGAGCGGAAAGGAAGGATGCGAATGCCGTCGCTCGAGGTGCCCTCGGGAAACAGCACCACAACATCGCCGCCGAGCAGGCGGTCGCCCATCGCGCGCGCGGCATCGCCGGTCTTGTGGCGGCGTTCGCGCTCGACAAAGATCGTGCGCTGCAATTTCGCCAGCCAGCCGAACACCGGCCAGTTCGCCACTTCGGATTTCGCGACGAACACCACCGGCGCGACTGCGCCGAGGACGATGATGTCGAGCCATGAGGCGTGGTTCGACAGGATCAGCACCGGGCTTTCTCGCGTGCGCTCACCGACATGCGTGATCCGCACGCCGATCAATGCGCACGCGGTGCGATGAAACAGAATCGGCACGATGCGCTGCAGACGATTGTTGAGCAGGATGCCGGCCAGTTGAAACGGCAGCAGCAGCAGGGCGACAACAACAAGAATGAAGATGACGGGAATGGCGCGGATCATGCAGCGTGTGTCGATAAGGAGTGTGTCGATGTCAAAGAGGCTCGCCTCATCTGGCGCAGTGAACGCGCGTTATACCGGATGCATCGCAACCCGCGAAAGCGAAACACGCAAACTGAAGGCCGTTTCCTGATCGGAAAAAAGATGCGGCCCCGGTCGGATACGGCGCAGAGGGGATTTACGCGACCGGGGACCGCTGGAACGCGCGACCTGTGACGGGGGACAGCTCGTGCGCACCCGAAAGCTAGGTGGCTACCGTTACAGGGCTGTGACAGGCGGGTTATCCACAGGGGCGCGGATCAAGCCGAACCAGTGCGGCAGCGGCCAAAAATGCCGGGTTATCCGTAAAATTCTAGTCATCTCGGCGCAAGCAGGGACCCATAACTGTAAGATGTTGCTGAGAGTTAAATCGCGGGAGCCATGCACAATCCCGCATTCGCCCGTTGTTTCGAAAGGACCTCCATGCCCACGACGATGTCGCCGTTTCTCCTGCCGATCCTGATGCTGCTCGCCTCCAACATCTTCATGACCTTCGCCTGGTACGGCCACCTGAAGTTCAAGACGTACTCGCTGCCGCTGGTCATCATGGTGAGCTGGGGCATCGCGTTCTTCGAATACTGGCTCGCCGTGCCGGCCAACCGCTGGGGCAGCGCGGTCTATTCGGCAGCGCAGCTCAAGACGATGCAGGAAGTGATAACGCTCGTTGTGTTCGCCGGATTCTCGGTGCTGTATCTGAAAGAGCCGCTCGGCTGGAATCACGCCATCGGTTTTGCCTTCATCGCTGCCGGCGCATTTTTCATTTTCCACAAATGGTCGTGAGGGCCGTCGTCGTAAAAGTCATGGCCGCGCGCCTGCGTCGCGATCAGAAATCCTGCGACGAGGACGATCGCGAGCGTCAGCGATGCCGAAACGATGACGACAGATGTTTTCATCCGCATCTCCACCCGTTCGCACGCCATCGTGCGGCTACGGGACATGACAGGTGCGCAGGGGAGTTTTAGATCGGGCCTCTAGCCAGCAACCGGCATGGCGGCCACGACCTTGATCGACAATGCCGTGAGGGTGACGATCACGCACAGCGACAGTGCCGCCACGGCCAGCGAGGCGGCAACGGCATTCGTCAATCTGGACGACGCAACGCGCACAGACTTCAATTGGAAACCAATTCCTGAAACGTGCGACCGGATCATGGTCGTGATTCCTCGTAAGGCGGCGAATCACCGCTTCAGGGAACTTGTCAGGAATCGCTGTCAAGATTGCGGCGCGGACGCCCTTAAACGTGGCGGAAGCGGGGCAACGTGAGGGAAATCAGGGTGTTATCCCCGATATGCCCGCAATCCATCCCCAGATTTCAGGCATGATCCCGAAAAGTGGGGACCGGTTTTCGGAAAAGATCACGCTCACTAAAGCTAAGCTTCCGCTGTCAGGTCGGTTTCAGCGCCCGGAACGGTGCCGGGGGCCGTGATCTCCGCCGGCTTCCAGGCCATCGAGACGAAGCGTGGCTCGCTCTCGACCCGCTTCAGCCATGCCTTCACCGACGGATAACCCGACAGGTCAAAATCGCACTGGTTGGCGACATGGGTGTAGCCGTACATCGCGATGTCCGCGACGGTCAGGTGTCCCGCAGCGAAGTAGTCGTTGCTCTTGAGGTGATTTTCCATCACCCGCAGCGCGGCGTAGCCCCGCTCCATCCAGTCTTCGAGCGAATGAGTTTGCAGGTCGCGGCCGCCGCGCACCAGCACCAGCCAGAAATAGGCAGCGCCGACACTTGGCTCCAATGCATGCTGTTCGAAGAACATCCATTGCAGCGCCTGCGCGCGGTCGATGCGGTCTTCCGGCGCCAGCGACGTGCCGACGGCGACATACCACAGGATCGCATTGGATTCGGCGAGATAACGATTCGGAGCAACCTCGAGCAGCGGCACCTGTCCGCTGGGATTGCGCGCGAGAAATTCCGGCGTGCGGCTTTCGCCGCGCAGAATATCGACCTCGATGGCTTTGTAGGGCGCATTCAACAGCGCCAGCGCAAGGCGGACCTTGTAGCTGTTGCCGGAGCGCTGCATCGAGTAGAGTTTGTACATCCGAATCCGTCGGTTCCGGCGGTGGGTTTGCGGCCTTCCCAGACCAAGTCAGACAATGATGTGCGCAGCGGCATGCTGCAAGTGCCGATGTCTGGAAATAGTTGAAAACTGTTGCCGCAGTGCACTTTGCCAGCAAATCGTACCGTGCCGCAGAGCGGTCGCGAGTCACGCCTTTGCGAATTCGTGTGTTCGCGCGGTCAATCCTTCGAGATCGGAAGATGCCCGCCGCAGCACGATGGCATAGAGCGCAATCATCGCCAGCAATCCGAGCGGCACTCCGGTGGCGCCGGCGATGCCGCGCGACACCAGCGGCACGATCCACGCCGCTGCGAGCAGCGTGATTTCGTAAGGCCTGAAGCCGCGCATGAGGCCGGTCGTCGCAAGGAATGCGATCGCGATGCCGAGGATCGTCAGGTCGTAGTCGAGCACGTGCGGCGAAGCCAGCAAGGTGGCGATGACAAGGACGGCCGCTTTCACCGCGTGGTCGAGCTGCGCGCGCCAGATCCAGGCCGCGCTGCCGACCACCACGATCGAAAGCGTTGTCTGCACAGCGTAGGCCAGCGGCACGCTGCCACCCCACATCCGTACCGCGGCGAAGATGCTTTGCAGTTTCTCAAAGCCGACATCGCCCTGCTCGAGCAGAAGCTTCCGCGATGTTTCCATCGAAGCAGCGAATGCGAACCATATGTCGATGCCGAACAGCAGTGCGGTCACGCCGCAAAGTATTGCCACGGTGAGTCCGGCCGCGAGGATGGCGCGCCATTGACCGGCAACCAGCAGCGCAATGGGAATGACCAGTGCGAATTGCGGCTTGTAGGCGAGCATGCCGAACAGCATGCCGGCGATGACGGGCCGTTTCGGCAATGCGACCAGGGCGCCGCCGAACAACGCAGCGGAGAGAAATCCGTTCTGCCCGTGTCCGAGATTGACGAACACGGCCGGAAACGCCAGCGCGAGGAGAATCCAGATTTTGCCCACGCGCGCCTGCGCGTCGCGGAAGCCGTGCACGATCATGCCGATGACGGCGAGGTAGAGCAGCAGTGTGCCGCCCTGCCAAGCGGCCAGCGCGGCAGGGTAGGGCATCAGCGCCAGCGGCGTCGCGATCAGCAGGAACAGCGGTGGATAGAGCCAGCCGTAGTGGGGGACGCCCGCGCCAAAAATCTGCTGCTGGCGCGCATAATGCGCGGCCATGTCATAGACATCCGCCGCGCGGCCATCGCGCGCCAGCGAACCCGCCGCATAGAAGCTGGCAAAATCGGTTCCGATCGGCTTGCCATTGCGGTCGATCATGTGATCCGACATGGCAACCCAGCCGACCAGGCCGGCCAGCGAGATGCCGAGCACGATCAAGGCATAAGTCCGCATCCGGCTGGGCGTCAGCCAGGCGCCGCTCCGCAGCTCAGAACCAAGGGCCAGCCAAAAATGAGCCATTTGCGCGCCAGGATTTACGAATGTTGCGGCGACGGTAGGGGCGGCGCTTTAAGGTTTCCTTAGTCCCACAAGCAATTTCGTGTGTTTCCGCCCAAGCTTCTTGCGATGCAGCGTTGCCCGTTTTAGGGTGCCCCGCCCTGAAAATCCGCGAATCCGGGCCTTCGCGATCATCACCATCCCACAGGAGAACATGATGCCGTTTCTGTCCGCTGCGCTTGACCGTGTGAAGCCGTCCGCGACCATCGCGGTCACGGATAAAGCACGTCAGCTCAAAGCCGCGGGCCGCAACGTCATCGGCCTCGGCGCTGGCGAGCCGGATTTCGATACGCCGGCCAACATCAAGCTGGCGGCGATCCACGCCATCGAGGCCGGCAAGACCAAGTACACCGCGGTGGACGGAATCCCCGAGCTGAAGGAAGCGATCATCGCAAAATTTCAGCGCGAGAACGGTCTGATCTACAAGCCGAACCAGATCACGGTCGGCACCGGCGGCAAGCAGGTGCTGTACAATGCGCTGATGGCGACGCTCAATCCGGGCGACGAGGTCATCATTCCCGCGCCGTACTGGGTGAGCTATCCGGAAATGGTCGCGCTGGCCGGCGGCGAGAGCGTGCCTGTGGTCTGCACCGCGGAGTTCGGTTTCAAGCTGCAGCCCGCAGCCCTTGAAGCTGCGATCACGCCGAAGACCAAGTGGATCATTCTGAACTCGCCGTCGAACCCGACGGGCTCTGCGTATACGCGCGCGGAGTTGAAGGCGCTGACCGACGTGCTGGTCAAGTATCCGCAGGTCTGGATCATGACCGACGACATGTATGAACACCTCGTCTACGACGACTTCGAGTTCACCACGCCGGCGCAGATCGAGCCGAAACTGTTCGACCGCACGCTGACGGTGAACGGCGTGTCGAAAGCCTACTGTATGACCGGCTGGCGCATCGGCTATGCGGGCGGCCCGCAGCCGCTCATCTCGGCGATGGCGACCATCCAGTCGCAATCGACGTCGAACCCGTCGTCGATTTCGCAATGGGCCGCTGTCGAGGCGTTGACCGGGCCGCAGGAGTTCATTCCGGCGAACAACAAGGTGTTCAAGGAGCGCCGCGATCTCGTCGTCGCCATGCTCAACCAGGCCAATGGCATCGATTGCCCGCGGCCGGAGGGTGCGTTCTACGTGTATCCGTCCTGCGCGGGCACCATCGGCAAGACGGCGCCGTCGGGGAAAAAGCTCGCGACCGATGAAGATTTCGTGACCGAGCTTCTGGAAACGGAAGGCGTTGCGGTCGTGCAGGGGTCGGCATTCGGGCTCGGCCCGGCGTTCCGTATCTCTTACGCCACGAAAACGTCGGATCTCGAAGAGGCCTGCAAGCGCATCCAGCGGTTCTGTGGAAACCTTCGCTAACAAAACGTCATCAAATAATGACGAGATTTTGAGAACAAAGAGACGGAGCGCCATGTTTTTGACACGGCGCTTCCCTTTTGTCCGCCAGCCAATCAAAACAAGCAATCTGGAGTTCAATTCCATGCGTCTTTCATCACTTCTCGGTGTCGCCTTTGCGGCACTCGTCGCCTCCTTTGCCACGGCGAATGCGCAGCAGACCGTTCAGATCGGCGTGCTGGAATGCCACGGCGGCCAGAACGTCGGCATGGTCATCACGTCCGCGACGACGCTGGAATGCGTGTTCCGGGGGCAGGGCCGCCGGCCGGAGCCTTATCTGGCGCACGTCTCGCGCTTCGGCGTCGACCTCGGCGTGACCGAGAACACCAGCTTCGCGTGGGCAGTGCATGCGCCGACCCAGCGTATTGGCCGTGGCGACCTCGCCGGCAACTACGGCGGCGTCGGCGGCAACGTCTCCTTCGGCCTGGGCGGCGGCGGCAATCTGATGTGGGGCGGCTCGCAGAATTCCTTTGCGCTTCAGCCTTTGAGCTTGCAGGGCCAGACCGGCCTCAACGTGACCGGCGGCATCGTCGGTCTTGGCCTTGAGCCGGTGAAGTTCGCTCCGCGCCGTCAGGGCCGTCATCACCGCAAGCATCGCCATCACGGTTGAGTTAATAAAACGGAATGAAAAAGGCCCGCTTACGCGGGCCTTTTTTGTATTTGCTATACCCGTTCATCCGGCGGCGATTGAACATTTCAACGCTAGTGTCCTAAATCCGAAGTTCGCCTCGTTTTGCGGCGGGCTCCATAGCGAACTTCGGATTTAAAAGGACACTAGAAAGTTATGATTTCAGTGTGGTTTTGGTTCACAAGTCCGCAAAAGAATGTGCCGCAGAAATGATGCGGACTTGCGAACCACCACACTGATATGACTAGATGCGCGGGCCTTGCTCGCTCTTTTTTCCAATCTTTCGTTTAATTCGCGTCCTTCAGCCGGAGACATCCTCATGCGCCGTCTTTCAGCCTTGCTATCCATTGCCTCGGCAGCAGTTGTTGCAACTCTCTCTATCGCTTACGCGCAGCAGCCGGGCAGCACCCAGGTCGGCGTGCTTGAATGCCGTGGCGGTCCGAATATCGGCATGATCGTCGGTTCGGTAGCGAATCTTGGCTGCGTCTTCCGCTCGCAGGGGCGCCCGGACGATCTCTATACCGCGCGCGTCACGACCGTCGGCGTTGATATCGGCATTACCACGGAGACGGCGTTGTCGTGGGCGGTGTTCGCCCCGACCGTGCAGTTTGGTCCGGGTGATCTGTCCGGCAACTATGCCGGCGTCAGCGCCAGCGCAACCGTTGTTGTCGGTGTCGGCGGTAACGCCCTGATCGGCGGTTCGCAGAATTCCTTCGCCTTGCAGCCGCTCAGTGTGCAGGGGCAGACCGGATTGAATGTTGCCGGTGGCGTCCAGAGCCTGGAACTGCGCCCCGGCCGGTTCTGATTTCTGAATCTCAGGATTTTTTTTTGCAAAGGCCCGCCGGTTCGGCGGGCCTTTTGTTTTTGAGCGGGCCGTTTGTTTTTGAGAATGTGAAAATTCACACCGCAACTTTAGGTGATCGGCGCATGTTGCGCAGCGGCATGTTTCCCGCTTGCCAACCGCTCCGCTCCTTGAGACGATCAGCGTGCCGACCCGCGTGAGCGCGTTCCGCAGAAGTGGGCTTGGCGCGAGCGGAATGCGCGCAACATTGAAGTGAGAGCGTTCCGGCGGCGACCGGAGACACTTCGCCGGAACTCGCTTGATGCGGGCCGTGCTCCAGATGAGGAGACGGCAAATGGGACAAGACAATCTGAGAAGTCCCCGTGGTCCCCGGTGCATCGCACTGGTGGGCCCATTTCAGAGTGGCAAGACCACACTTCTTGAAGCCATCCTGTCCCGGACCGGGGCAATTCCCAAAGCAGGCACCATCGAGGCATGCAACACCGTCGGGGACCAGTCTCCGGAGGCGCGTCATCATCGCATGAGCGTCGGTCTCACCGCCGCGACCACGACATTCATGGGCGACAGCTACACCTTTATCGATTGTCCCGGTTCCGTCGAATTCGCGCACGACATGCGCGCGGCGCTCCCGGCGGTTGATGCCGCGGTGATCGTGTGCGAGGCCGACGAGCGCAAGCTGCCGCAGTTGCAGCTCATCATGCGCGAACTCGAAGATCTCGGCATTCCGCGTTTCCTGTTTCTCAACAAGATCGACAAGGCGAACAAGCGCATCCGCGAAACGCTGGCGACATTGCAGCCGGCGTCGCGCACGCCGCTGGTGCTGCGGCAAATCCCGATCTGGAAGGGCGATCTCATCGCCGGCTTCGTCGATCTCGCGCTGGAGCGCGCGTTTGTCTATCGCGAGCATATGCCGTCCGAGGTGATCGATCTCGAACCCGGCGATCTCGATCGCGAAAAGGAAGCACGGCTGACGATGCTGGAGAAGCTGGCCGATCATGACGACAGGCTGCTCGAACAGTTGCTCGAAGATATTCCGCCGCCGCGCGACGCGGTGTTCGACGATCTTGCCAGCGAGCTGCGCGAAGGCCAGATATGTCCGGTGCTGCTCGGCTGCGCCACGCGCGAGAATGGCGTGCTGCGGCTGATGAAAGCCTTGCGGCATGAAGCGCCGAACGTGACCACGACCGCCAAACGTCTCGGCGTTGACGACGAGAAGACCGCGCTCGCCTACGTGATGAAGACGACGCATCTCCAGCATGGCGGCAAGCTCTCGCTCGCTCGTGTTCTGCGTGGGCACATCACCGATGGCGACACCGTGCAGTCCTCAGGTGGCGGCGCCGGCCGCGTCTCGGGTATTATTGCGCCGAATGGCGGCAGTGACATCAAGCGGACATCGGCGGCCGCGGGTGACACGGTTTCGCTCGGCAAGCTCGACGCTGTGAAGACCGGCGACACGCTGACGACAGCCAAGACCGCGCCTGCGGCGCTGATAGACGTTCTGCCAAGCCCGCCGGTGCTGGCGACGGCGCTCGCGGCAACGGATCGCAAGGACGACGTCAAACTCGGGCAGGCGCTGACGCGTCTCACCGAGGAAGATCCGTCGCTCAGCGTGGTCCACAATGCGCTCACGCATCAAATGGTGCTGTGGGGGCAGGGCGAAATGCATCTGCGCGTGGCGGTGGAGCGTTTGCAGGATCGCTTCGGCGTCAGCGTCAAGCAGCATGCGCCGCCGGTTGGCTATCAGGAGACCATCCGCAAGACGATCACCCAGCGCGGACGCCACAAGAAGCAGTCCGGCGGCCACGGCCAGTTCGGCGATGTGGTGCTGGACGTCAAGCCGTTGCCGCGCGGCAGCGGTTTCGTGTTCCGCGAAAAGATCGTCGGCGGCGCGGTGCCGAAGAACTACATCGGTGCGGTGGAGGAGGGTGTCGGCGACGGTCTGACGCGCGGGCCGCTCGGCTTCCCGGTGATCGATGTGGAAGTGACGCTGACAGACGGCTCCTATCACAGTGTCGATTCCTCCGATCAGGCGTTCCGTACCGCCGCGCGGATCGGCGTCACCGAGGCGCTGCCGCATTGCCTGCCGGTGCTGCTGGAGCCGATCCATGTGGTCGAGATCGTCTGCCCGACGGATGCGACCGCGAAGATCAACTCCATCCTGTCGGGACGTCGCGGCCAGATTCTCGGCTTCGACACCCGCGAGGGCTGGACCGGCTGGGATCTGGTGCGGGCGATGATGCCGGAAGCCGAGATCGGCGATCTGATCGTGGAGATTCGTTCGGCCACGGCCGGCGCGGGCGGCTTCACCCGGCAGTTCGACCACATGAACGAAGTGACCGGCCGCGCGGCGGACCAGATTATTGCCGCTCACCGCGCGGCGGCGTAGGCAGATACCGAAGATTCGCTTCGGACAGGTGTAAGACGGTTTCAGTGATGTATTATACATCATTGAAACCGTTTTTTACTTGCATTATGCTCGCTCAACATGGAATTTTGGCATTGATCACGTCATCGCAGATGCGGGCGGCTCGCGCACTTCTGGGTCTCGACCAAAAGACGCTTGCCGAACTGGCCGGCGTATCGCTTCCGACCATTCAGCGGATGGAAGCCAGCGACGGCAATGTGCGCGGCATCGTGGACTCGCTGACCAAGGTCGTCGACGCGCTGAACCGCGCGGGCGTCGAACTGATCGGCGACAACGCGCGCAGCGAAGGCGGCGGTCGTGGCGTGCGGTTGAAAGAACCGCCTCAGGGCTAGAGGCCGGCGGCGCGCCGGTGAAGGCGCAGGACACATGGACACATCGAGCGCGCAGTCGAAGCCGCCGACATTCGCCGAACTGTTCACGCCGAAATCCATCACGGTTCTGCGCGAGGGCTACGGCCTCAATGCATTTCGCGCCGACGTGGTCGCGGGGCTCACTGTCGCCATTGTCGCGCTGCCGCTGTCCATGGCCATAGCGATTGCTTCGGGCACCACGCCTGACCGCGGACTCTATGCCGCGATCTTCGGCGGATTTCTCGTCTCGCTGCTTGGTGGCAGCCGTTTCCAGATCGGCGGACCTGCGGGTGCATTCATTGTTCTCGTCGCAGCGTCTGTCGCGCGTCACGGCATCGACGGTGTGCTGCTGGCGACTGCGATTGCCGGATTGATCCTGATCGCCGCCGGACTGCTGCGGCTTGGCACCTACATCAAGTTCATTCCCTATCCCGTCACGGTGGGATTCACCGCCGGCATCGCCGTCATCATCTTCGCCAGCCAGATCCGCGATCTGCTTGGCATCACGCTGGCCGGCAGGGAGCCGGGCGAACTCATTCCAAAGCTGGAAGCGCTCGGGCGCGCCATCGGCACCACGAATTTTGCAGCAGTGGCGATTTCGATCGCGACCATCGCCATCATCGCAGGCTTGCGGAAACTGCGCCCGACCTGGCCCGGCATGCTGATCGCCGTCGTCATCACGGGCGTCGTCGCGGCGCTGCTGTCGTTGCCGGTTGAAACCATCGGCACGCGTTTCGGCGGCATTCCGCAATCGTTTCCGATGCCGTCGTTTCCCGCCGTGACGCTGGCGAAAATCCAGGCCGTGTTGCCCGATGCGGCCGCCTTCGCGCTGCTCGGCGCCATCGAGTCGTTGTTGTCCGCGGTCGTCGCCGACGGCATGACCGGCCGCCGTCATCGCTCCAATTCGGAATTGGTGGCGCAGGGTTTTGCCAATATCGGCTCGGCGCTGTTCGGCGGCATCTGCGTCACCGGCACCATCGCGCGCACCGCGACCAATGTCCGCGCCGGTGCGCGCAGCCCGTTATCCGGCATGCTGCATTCGGTGTTCCTGCTGGCATTCATGCTGCTGGCAGCGCCGCTTGCGAGCTACATTCCGCTGGCGACACTGGCAGGCGTGCTCGCCGTGGTGGCGTGGAACATGGCGGAGAAGCACGAGTTCGTCACGCTGGTCCGCTCGTCGTGGGGCGATGCGGTGGTGCTGCTCGCGACATTTTTGCTCACGGTATTCCGCGATCTCACCGAAGGTATCGTGGTCGGCTTCGCGCTCGGCACGCTGCTGTTCATCCATCGCATGTCTCAGATCACCGGCATCGACAGCTACGCGCCGCTCGCCGTCGACGACAAGGCTGACGCGTCGAACGGCGATCGCGAACGCTACGATCCCGCGCTCGCCGCCGATCCGGACATCATGATCTATCGCATCAGCGGCGCATTCTTCTTCGGCGCGGTGGCTGCCGTGGCGTCGGTGCTCGATCGCCTTTCCGGCTACAAGGCGCTGGTGATTGATTTCAAGGCGGTGCCGCTGCTGGATTCCACCGCCGCCAACGCCATCGCCCAGATCGCGGTCAAGGCGCGGCGCCAGGGCGTGCGGGTGTTCATCACCGGCGCGTCGCCAGCGGTGCGGCGAACGCTGCTATCCTACGGCGCGCGACCGCCGCAGGCAAAATACCGTTCCGATATTGCAAGCGCAGTCTCCGAGATCAAGCGATTGACAGCGCCGGGCATCGCGTGATTTGACCCGGCGGCTCACGCCGTTTTGGTGTATGCCGATCTGGTCGAACCGGAGTTCTCATGAGCGTTATACCCGCCGCATGTCTGATCGGCTGGCCTGCGGCGCATTCGCGTTCGCCGCTGATCCATAAATACTGGCTGAAGAGCTTCGGCATCGATGGCGATTATCGCATCGAGGCGGTGGAGCCTTCGGCGTTCGCGGATTTCATCGCGGGTCTTGCGGCGCAAGGTTACAGCGGCGCCAACGTCACCATCCCGCACAAGGAGCAGGCGCTTACGCTCTCGGCGCCCGATGCGCGCGCGCGGGCGGTCGGCGCAGCCAACACGCTTTACTTCGACGGCGGTGCGTTGCGCGCGACCAACACCGACGTCGAGGGCTTCATCAACAATCTCGACGCCAGCGCGTCGGGCTGGGATGCGGCGGAGGACGTGCTGGTGCTGGGCGCGGGCGGATCGTCGCGCGCGGTGATCTTCGGATTGATGGAGCGTGGCATCAAGCGTGTGCATCTTGCCAATCGAACCGCATCGCGTACGCAACTGCTCGCGGACCAATTCGGCGCGCAGGTGCAGCCGCTGGCATGGGACGCGGTCAACAGCGTACTGCCTCGTGTGAAGTTGCTCGTGAACACCACGTCGCTCGGTATGAAAGGCCAGCCGCCGCTCGGCATCGACGTGACGCTGCTTCCGGCTGCTGCGGCGGTGGCCGATCTGGTTTATGTGCCGCTTGAAACAGATTTGCTGAAAGCTGCGAAAGCGCGGGGCCTCAAAACCGCCGACGGCCTCGGCATGCTGCTGCATCAGGCCGTGCGCGGGTTTGAATTGTGGTTCGGCAAGCGGCCAACGGTGACGCCGGAATTGCGCGCGCTGGTCGAGGCGGATCTGGCCAAGTGAGAATGAGGACCGGCGGTGAATAAATTCGGGAAATTCGTGGTGCTTCTGGCGCTCGCGCTGGTGATTTACAGCGCCTATACGACGTATCAAGGCGCGCAGGGTTTCAATCCGGCGTTTATTGAAGACGTGAAGAAGCGGATGCTGGATGATTTCGCCGCGAAGAAAATTACGGTGACGGAGATCAGTATGCTCCGGCGCGGGCCGCGCGATCTCGCCGGGTTCGTGAAACTGAAGCTGCCCGGCTCGGACGAGATCCAGCAACGCAATTGCACCGCTACGATGGCCGAGGACAAGGCGACCACGTCCTGGAACTGTCAGTAACAGAATTCGGCGAGCTCTCCGCATGATTGTCACACCTGCGTGACAAGCGAAATAATCCGGCGGCTCATGCGTAAGTAGGGTGGGGCCTCTCCGGAGATATCAACATGACCTTTACTCGCCTTGCTTCACTGCGCGTCGTCGCTATGTCCGCGCTGGTTCTGTCATCGTCCTGCGCTTTCGCGCAGCAATCGCCCGTCAGCAACACCACGCGCGTGCGCGGCACTGTGGAAAGCCTCGACGGTGAAAAGCTGCTCGTCAAATCGCGCGATGGCGCGGATGTGACGCTTCATCTGCCGGGGAACGCGGGCGTTGCCGGCGTCGCGAAAATGTCGCTCGCCGACGTCAAGGTCGGGTCCTATATCGGCGTAACTTCGGTGCCGGATTCGGGCGGCAACCAGAAAGCTGTCGAGGTTCACGTTTTTCCGGAAGCCATGCGCGGCACCGGCGATGGCGACCGGCCATGGGATCTGAAGCCCAACAGCAGCATGACCAACGGCGCGGTCGACGATCGCACCGTCGCCGGCAATGACGGCCACACGCTGACGGTGAAGTACAAGGGCGGCGAGCGGAAAGTTCTGGTGACGCCGGACACGACGGTGGTCACCTATGTTCCGGCCACGCGGTCCGATATCAAGGCGGGCACACCGGTCTTCGCAATCGCGACCAAGAAACCGGACGGCACGCTCGATGTCGCGCGCCTCAGCATCGGCCGCGACGGCGTCGCGCCGCCGATGTGAGTGCGATGATTGTAACTCGTCATTGCGAGGAGCGTAGCGACGAAGCAATCCAGCCCATAATTTCTGGATTGCTTCGCTTCGCTCGCAATGACGTCAATTCCGCGGGCTGCTCACTGCGTTGGTCTGCATGTAATCCGTCAGCACGTGGCGATCGATCTCGTGGATGTGGTTGATGCCGGTGAGGCCCATGGTCGTGCTCAGTTCCTTGCCGATCAGATCGAGCGCCAGTTCTACCCCGGCCTGTCCGCCGGCGCCGAGGCCGTAGATATAGGCGCGGCCGATCATGCAGGACTTCGCGCCGAGCGCCAGCGCGCGCATCACGTCCTGACCGGTGCGGATGCCGCCGTCGAACATGATTTCAGTCTGCGAGCCGACATCCTGCACGATCTCCGGCAGCACCGAGATCGACGACGGCGCGCCGTCGAGCTGACGGCCGCCGTGATTCGAGACCACGATGGCTTCCGCGCCGGTCTTCACCGCCTCGCGCGCATCGACGACATCGAGGATGCCCTTGATGATGAGCTTGCCGGGCCAGATCGAGCGGATCCATTCCACGTCCTTCCAGTTCAGCGACTGGTCGAACTGCGAGGCGACCCACTCGGAGGTCGAGCCGAGATCGCCGGCGCCCTTCACATGACCTGTGATATTGCCGAAATTCCGGCTCTTGCCTTTGAGCATACCTGCGACCCAGCCGGGCTTGGTGGCGAAGTCGATGAGGTTTCTCAACGTCGCGAGTTTGGGTGGCACCGTCAGGCCGTTCTTGACGTCAGCGTGGCGCTGTCCGAGCACCTGCAGATCGACCGTGAGCACCAGCGCGCTGCACTTCGCGGCGATAGCACGCTCGATCAGTGCTTTCGCAAAGCCTCGGTCCTTCATGACGTAAAGCTGGAACCAGAACGGCTTGTCGACATTCGCGGCAACATCTTCGATGGAGCAGATCGACATGGTCGAAAGCGTGTAGGGAATGCCGACCTTCTGCGCGGCGCGGCAGGCGTAGATCTCGCCGTCCTGATATTGCAATCCGCCCGAGCCGATTGGTGCAAGGATCAGCGGCATCGCCACGGGCTCGCCGAGGATGGTGGTGTTGAGTTGGCGCTTTGAGATGTCCACCAGGATGCGCTGGCGAAATTTGAACTTCTGCATGTCGCTGATGTTGGCGCGCAGCGTTTCTTCCGCATAGGAGCCGCCGTCCACGTAATCGAAAAACGGTTTCGGCACGCGGCGCTTGTGAATCTGCCGCAGGTCCTCGATGCAGGTAATGTTCTTCATTGGACGCGTCCTCGGGTCATTGCATTCTTGGGCGCGTATTCCGCAAAAGTGGGCACCGGTTTTGCGATCGGAATACGCGCATTTTTGTTAGGGCATTTTCTTGCGAAAATGCCCCGGGGCAATCATCTATCATGGTTGAGGTGCGTGCAAATAGCTGCCTCAAGGTGGAGAGCGTCATGACCCGGAAAAGCGTCCATCCCAAATCCGCCAAAGAGGTGGAAGCCGAAAAGCGCAAGCTGGATGAGGAATTGGACGAAGCCTTGCGGGAGACTTTCCCGGCCTCTGATCCGGTCAAGCTGACCCAGCCCGATCCACATGTGGAGCCTGATCCCGAGGACTGATCGGCTATCGCTGCCGGAACACGGGTCGTTCCCGGACGTTATCCCTGTGACAGCACGGGAGTTGAAAATGGCCGACGCAGGCACCAAGGCGCGTGATCACAAGATCGGGGATCAACGCAAGGACGAGAAGGGCTCGAAGCTCCACAAGGACGAGCTCGACGACGCCCTGAACGAGGGACTCGAAGAATCCTTTCCGGGGTCGGACCCGGTCAGTGTGACCCAGCCCGCGCCCTCCAGGCACGACGAACACATCAAGCGGAAAGACTAAAACGGGGTAGTAAACCGGTTTCGCTCTCAAGCTTCCAGATAAAATCCTCTTTATTTCAATAAGATACATGCTGTCGCCGCTTCCCGGCGGCAGTAATGATTCATCATATTTTTTGAAGGTCTTCCGGCCGCAGACGCTTTATAACCAGCTCCACGCTACAATCGGCGCTCGCCAGAGCCATGCAGGCGCCTATCCGGCATCTGACCGGAAACGCGGCGGAGCAGGGGAATTTATGGTTCGCAAGTATTTTGGCACCGACGGCATTCGCGGCCGCGCCAACAGTCTGATTACGCCGGAACTGGCCCTCAAGATCGGTCAGGCGGCGGGGCTGGTATTTCAGCGCGGCGAACATCGTCATCGCGTGGTGATCGGCAAGGACACCCGTCTGTCCGGTTACATGATCGAGAACGCCATGGTCGCGGGCTTTACCTCCGTCGGCATGGACGTGCTGCTGCTCGGCCCGATGCCGACGCCGGCCGTCGCGATGCTGACCAAGTCCATGCGCGCCGATCTCGGCGTGATGATTTCCGCCTCGCATAATCTGTTCGACGACAACGGCATCAAGCTGTTCGGCCCCGCCGGATTCAAGCTGTCCGACGATGTCGAAAAACAAATCGAACAGTTGATGGACGAGAATCTCGACAAGAAGCTCGCGCAGAGCGCCAGCCTCGGCCGCGCCCGCCGTATCGACGGCGTCCATGATCGTTACATCGAATTCGCCAAGCGCACCCTGCCGCGCGACCTCAGCCTCGACGGACTGCGCGTCGTGGTCGACTGCGCCAATGGCGCGGCCTACAAGGTGGTGCCGGAAGCGCTGTGGGAATTGGGCGCGGACGTCGTCTCCATCGGAGTCGAGCCGGACGGTTTCAACATCAACAAGGATTGCGGCTCGACCTCGCCGGAAGCGCTGTCGCGCAAGGTACGCGAGATGCGCGCCGACATCGGCATCGCGCTCGACGGCGACGCCGACCGCGTCATCATCACGGACGAGCGCGGCCATCTGGTCGATGGCGACCAGCTTCTCGCCGTGATCGCGCAAAGCTGGAAGGACGACGGACGCCTCGCCAAGCCGGGTATCGTCGCCACCGTGATGTCGAATCTCGGCCTCGAACGTTACCTCAAGGATATCGGCATCGAGCTGCTGCGCACGCCGGTCGGCGACCGCTATGTGCTCGAGCAGATGCTCAAGGGCGGCTACAACCTCGGCGGCGAACCGTCGGGTCATATCATCATGTCCGACTTCGCCACCACGGGCGACGGTTTCGTCGCCGCGCTGCAGGTTCTCGCGGTGGTGAAGAAGCTTGGCGGTCCGGTATCGGAAGTCTGCCATCGCTTCGAGCCGATGCCGCAAATTCTCAAGAACGTGCGCTACCGCACCGGCAAGCCGCTCGATAATCCGCAGGTGAAATCCGCGATCCTCGATGCGGAAAAGCGGCTGAACGGCAGCGGCCGCCTGCTGGTTCGCTCAAGCGGCACCGAGCCTGTGATCCGCGTGATGGGTGAGGGCGAAAATCGCGATCTCGTCGAGGAAGCCGTCGACATGATCGTCTCCGCCTTGGGGCTGGCGTCAGCGGCGGCTTAATTCACCAAATACTGGTTGCTGTCCCGCTGGCACGGCCAACCGCAGTCTGACCAATATGGCAACGCAGCCATGGTCAATTGCGGCTGGTGAGATCGTCGCCGAATTTGTATTCGGGACCATTCGATTGTGAGCTTTGCCGGGAAGCCGCCGTGAACAAGCCTGTCATCCTGTCCGAGGATACCCTCGTCGCGCCGATCGTCGTGGATGCGCCCGCGACCCCAGCCACGCCTGTTGCCCCGGCCTTCGCCGTCATCGGCGCCATCAGCTTCTCGCATCTTCTCAACGACCTCATGCAGTCGCTGATCCCTTCGGTCTATCCGATCCTGAAGGACAACTACGCGCTCGACTTTGGCCAGATCGGCCTCATCACCCTGGCCTTCATGTTCACGTCGTCGCTGTTGCAGCCGTTCGTCGGCGCCTACACCGACAAGTATCCGAAGCCGTTCTCGCTGGCGCTCGGCATGGGCTTCACCTTCGCCGGGCTGATCCTGCTCAGCATCGCGCAGCATTACTGGGTGATCCTGCTCGCGGCCGGCCTCGTCGGCACCGGCTCTGCGGTCTTCCACCCGGAATCCTCGCGCATCGCGCGCATGGCGTCCGGCGGCCGCGTCGGAATGGCGCAATCGGTGTTTCAGGTCGGCGGCAACATCGGCACGGCGATCGGCCCGGTGCTGGCGGCGCTGATCATCGTGCCGCTGGGGCAGGGCAGCATCGCCTGGTTCTCGCTGGTCGCGGCGCTGGCCATCATGGTGCTGTGGCAGATCGGGCGCTGGTACGAGCCGCGGATCGCGCAGCGCAAGAGCACGCATACTTCCTTGCCGGAAGATGGGCCGTCCTCGGCGCGCACCATGGTTGCGCTCGGCGTTCTCATGGTGCTGCTGTTCTCGAAGACGTTCTACACCGCGAGCATCAGCAGCTATTACACCTTCTTCCTGATGCAGAAGTTCGGCGTCACCACGCAGGCGTCGCAGATCTATCTGTTCCTGTTCCTGGGAGCGAGCGCGGTCGGCGTGTTCTTCGGCGGTCCGCTTGGCGATCGCTTCGGCCGCAAATACGTGATCTGGTTTTCGATCCTCGGCGCGCTGCCGTTCACGCTGGTGTTGCCTTATGTCGGTCTTTACTGGAACGCGGTGCTGAGCATCCTGATCGGCTTCATCATCTCGTCGGCGACGCCCGCGATTATCGTCTATGCGCAGGAACTGATGCCGCATCGTCTCGGCATGATCTCGGGATTGTTCTACGGCATGACGTTCGGCTTCGGCGGCATTGGCGCCGCTGTGCTTGGTCAGGTCGCGGACTGGAGGGACATCAACTTCGTCTATCAGGTCTGCGCATTCCTGCCGGCCATCGGCCTGCTCGCAGTCCTCCTGCCGCAGATGAAGCGCCACAAGCTCTGAGGCTCTCTTCGTCATTGCGAGCGAAGCGAAGCAATCCAGTCTTTGTCACAGATTCTGGATTGCTTCGTCGCAGGTGCTCCTCGCAATGACGAACGCAAGTCGCGATGAAGCGGCCACGGCCGTCATTGCGTTATTACGTCAGAGCCGCTGACCTTCTCATCAACGCATCGTTAGGAATTGCGGCACGCGCGGCCTCGCGCGTTATGTAAATATTTACCGGTTCGCTTAACGCGCATTAAAAATCACGGTTAAGAATTAGGGTTAAGTGCCGCTTAAGCATTTGGTGCCATCGTCCGATCGTGAGTTTTGTGTGTGAGGCCTTGCGTCTGCCTCACCGGACGAAAGGACCGGAACCAATGCGTACTCTCAAGAATCTGATTGCTGCAGGCGCGGCGTCATTGATTTCCACGGCGGCTCTCGCGGCCGATCTTCCCATGCCGCCGCCCTACATTCCGCCTCCGGTCGAAGATTTCGGCGGCTGGTATCTGCGCGGCGACATCGGAATGACCAACCAGAGCGTTGGCAAAATGCACCAGCGTTATCAGGACGTCGTGGCGGAGCAGTTTACCTATCCGAGCAAGAGTTTCGATAGTTCGCCGCTGTTCGGCCTCGGTGTCGGTTATCAATATAACAGCTGGTTGCGCTTCGACATCACTGGCGAATATCGGGGACGTGCCAATCTGCATGCGACAGCGATCGGCAATCAGGGATCGGTCGATACTTTTACAGGAAGCAAGTCTGAAATCACGGGATTGGTGAACGTTTATGCTGATCTCGGTACATGGTGGCACGTCACCCCGTTCGTGGGTGCCGGCGTCGGCTTCAGCTATAATCGCATCCATGATTTCTATGACACGTGCGGCGCTGGTGCTTGCGCGGGCCAGCTCACGGCTCTTGCCGACGGCACTGGTTCAAAATGGAATCTGGCGTGGGCGCTGCATGCCGGTCTGGGTTATCAGGTCGCTCCGGGGCTGACGTTTGAACTCGCCTATCGCTACATCAATCTGGGCGATGCGCAGTCAGGCTGGTTCCACAACATCGATCCTGCACTGTCCGTTGCGCCAGGACCTTATCAGTTCAAGGACATCACCTCGCACGATCTGAAGTTCGGCATTCGCTGGGCGATCGATCCGGTGCCGACCTATGCGCCGCCTCCGCCGCCGCTGATCCGCAAGGGCTGATTTCTTCTTCCCTCCAGACGACAAACTTCAACGGCGCGGAATCTTCCGCGCCGTTTTCTTTTGCGCGAGCGGTGCGGCGAGAACGATTGATTAAGGTTAACGCGGCATGATCGAACGTAGTTAAGCGTTTATGGAGTTGCGGTGATGCGTCGGATCGTTTTGGCGATGGCTGTGGTTGCGGCGGCGCACGGCGCACATGCCGCGGACTTACCCGACCTGACCGATCTTCCGATCCTGCGCGGAGGCTTTCGCGACGGGGTGAATACCGGCGTCCCGCGCTGGCAGGGTGTCTATGTCGGCGGGCAGGCGGGGACTGGCTCATCCGACATGAACTTCTCGAACGCGACCAGCGCCATGGTGGCGAAGCTCCTGGTCAACACCACGATCGAAGGCGACGGCCACGCATCGCAATGGCCGGTGCTCGGCAAGACGTCGCAGAAGGGCAACGGCTTCGGCGGCTTCGTCGGTTACAATTCGCAATGGGACGATGTCGTGCTCGGCCTCGAAGCCAACTACATGCACGGCAGTTTCGGCGGCAGTACCTCGGGCACGATGTCGCGGTTCTTCACGGACTCGAACAATTTCACCGATTTTGTGGACTACACGGCCGCGGCCCAGTTCAAGATCACGGACATGGGTTCGGTGCGCGCGCGCGCCGGATATGCCTGGGGCAGTTTCCTGCCATACGTGTTTGGCGGCGTATCGCTGGGACAAGCCAACGTCATGAAGTCGGCAACGGTTTCCGGAACGCAGGTCAACAATAATCCACCGAACCAGACCATTCCATTCTCGGTCAGCGCGACGGAGTCGCAGAACAACCGATTCATCTACGGCTACGCGGCCGGTGTCGGCGTCGACATCATGCTCGTCGGGGGCCTCTTCGTGCGTGGTGAATGGGAATATCTCAAATTCGCCGGCCCCATCGACACCAGCATCAACACGGTGCGCGGCGGCCTCGGCTACAGGTTCTGATTAAACGGCCATTGAAATTCTTTCTTGCGGCCTCTGTCGTTGACAGGGGCCGTTTTGCCTGTTGTGCTTGAGACCGAACCGCTCAGCATAAAGATCCTGTCATGAAGATTTATGGCGATCTGAACTCCGGAAATTGCCTGAAGGTGAAGTGGGTCTGCGACAAGCTCTCGCGGCGCTATACCTGGATCGACATCGACACCACGAAGAATGAAAGCCGTACGCCGGAGTTCCTGAAACTCAATGGCGCGGGGCAGGTGCCAGTGGTTGAACTCGATGACGGGCGCACGCTGGCGCAGTCCAACGCCATCATCCGCTATCTGGCGCGCGGCACCGACCTCATCCCGGCGGAGGCTTTCCTGGCGGCGAAGATGGACGAGTGGCTGTTCTGGGAACAATACAGCCACGAACCGTACCTCGCGGTGTGTCGGGCCCAGCTGGTTTATCTCGGCAAATCGCTGGGCGATCTCGATCCGGAAAAGGTCAAGCGGGGATACGCCGCCTTGGCGCGGATGGAGCATGAGCTCAAGGATAGACGGTTCCTTGTGGGCGATGCGCTGTCGCTCGCGGATGTATCGCTGCTGGCCTATACCCGCGTCGCGCACGAGGGCGGCTTTCATCTCGACGGTTATGACGCCGTCAAGCGGTGGATCGGGGACTCGGAGAAAATCCTCGGACTTTGATCCGGTGCGGGAGCCCGGATGCCACGGCGCAGGGTAAGGTAGCGACGATCTCCGTCACCCCAGCCCTGGAAGGCCCGTCATGTTGGCCATCAATCCTCTGACCGCCGGTGCCGTTCTGCTCGCCACCGCTTTGACCGACGCCGTCTATGTCATGTTCACCTCGGCCGTGGTCTCGCGTAAGCGCATCCCCGCAGCGAACTGGAGCAGCCTGTGGTATCTGCTCTCGTCCTATGCCGTGATCAGCTACACCGAGAACTGGGTCTATGTGGCCTTCGCCGCTTTGGGTTCCTGGCTCGGAGCATTCGCCACCATCACCTTTTTGCACCGCCCGCCCGGTGGCCCTCCGGTCGGCGCCGCGCCCGAGTGACTGCCGCTCCGCATGCCGGAGTTGTGATTTTCGCCCGGCAATGTTCCTTGACGAAAATGGAAACCTTCCATATTGACGGCGGCGGGACACCTCCCCCCAACGGGAGGCTAGCTATCTGGAAGGATAGAATATGACTGTAGCGAAGCCCGGCTCAAAGCCGAACGTGCCGCACTTCTCCTCCGGCCCCTGCGCCAAGCGCCCCGGCTGGAACCCCCAAAATCTCAAAGACGCAGCCCTCGGCCGTTCGCATCGTGCGAAAGTCGGCAAGGCCAAGCTCAAGCTCGCGATCGATCTGACGCGCGAAGTGCTTGAAGTTCCCGCCGACTACAAGATCGGTATTGTGCCTGCGTCCGACACCGGCGCCGTCGAAATGGCGCTGTGGTCGCTGCTCGGGCCGCGCCCCGTCACCACCATCGCCTGGGAATCCTTCGGCGAAGGCTGGGTCAGCGACATCGTCAAGGAATTGAAGCTTAAGGACGTCGTCAAGCTCCACGCGGGCTATGGCGAGATTCCGGACCTGTCGAAGGCCGACAAGAACTCGGACATCGTGTTCACCTGGAACGGCACCACCTCCGGCGTGCGCGTGCCGAATGCCGACTGGATCAGGGACGACCGCGAAGGTCTCACCATCTGCGACGCCACGTCCGCCGCGTTCGCGCAGCCGCTCGACTGGCCGAAGCTCGATGTCGTCACCTTCTCCTGGCAGAAGGCGCTCGGCGGCGAGGCCGCGCACGGCATGCTCATTCTCTCTCCGCGCGCTGTCGCTCGGCTCGAGAGCTACACGCCGCCGTGGCCGCTGCCGAAGATCTTCCGCATGACCAAGGGCGGCAAGCTCAACGCCGGCATCTTCGAGGGCGAAACCATCAACACGCCGTCGATGCTCTGCGTCGAGGACTATCTCGACGCGTTGAACTGGGCGAAATCTGTCGGCGGTCTCAAGGCGCTGATCGCGCGTGCCGATGCCAACACCAAGGTGCTCGCCGACTGGAAGGCAAAGACGCCGTGGGTGGATTTCCTGGCCACGGACCCTGCGATCCGTTCCAACACCTCGGTGTGCATGAAGGTCATCGATCCGGCGATCACGTCGCTCTCCGCCGACGCGCAGGCTGACTTTGCCAAGAAGCTGGTCGCTGCGGTCGAGAAGGAAGGCGCGGGTTACGACTTCGCGCATTATCGCGATGCGCCTGCGGGCCTTCGCATCTGGTGCGGCGCGACGGTCGAAGCCAAGGACGTCGAAATCCTCACCGCATGGATCGACTGGGCGTTCGCCGAGACCAAGGCCTCGCTCGCAAAGGCGGCGTAACTTCTTCACCCTCCCCTGGAGGGGGAGGGTCGACGCACCGTAGGTGCGGCGGGGTGGGGTGAATTCACGACTTCCCACACCGCCGTTCAGCAGTCTCAAAATCTTTCACCCCACCCCGGCCTTGCAGGCCGACCCTCCCCCTTAAGGGGAGGGTGGAGGAGAGCACCATGACCAAACCAAAAGTCCTCATTTCCGACGCGCTGTCTCCCGCCGCCGTGCAGATATTCAAGGATCGCGGCGTCGAAGTCGATTTCCAGCCGGACCTCGGCAAGGACAAGGACAAGCTCGCCGAAATCATCGGCAACTATGACGGCCTCGCGATCCGCTCCGCCACCAAGGCGACCGCGAAGATTCTCGAGAAGGCGACAAAGCTCAAGGTGATTGGCCGCGCCGGCATCGGCGTCGACAACGTCGAGATCCCCGCCGCCACGGCGAAGGGCATCATCGTGATGAACACGCCGTTCGGCAATTCGATCACCACCGCCGAGCATGCCATTACGCTGATGCTGGCGCTGGCCCGCGAAATTCCCGCCGCCGACGCCTCGACCCAGGCCGGCAAGTGGGAGAAGAACCGTTTCATGGGCGTCGAGATCACGGGCAAGACGCTCGGGATCATCGGTGCTGGCAACATCGGTTCGATCGTCGCCGATCGCGCGCTCGGCCTGCGCATGAAGGTGATCGCGTTCGACCCGTTCCTGTCGCCGGAGCGCGCCAAGGACATCGGCGTCGAGAAGGTCGATCTCGATGACCTGTTCAAGCGCGCCGATTTCATCACGCTGCATACCCCGCTCACCGACAAGACCAAGAACATCATCGACGCGGCCTCGATCGCGAAGATGAAGAAGGGCGTGCGCATCATCAATTGCGCGCGCGGCGGTCTGGTGGATGAAGCGGCGCTGGTCGACGCCTTGAATTCCAAGCAGGTCGCGGGCGCAGCCTTCGATGTGTTCGTGGAAGAGCCGGCCAAGACCAACGTGCTGTTCGGTCATCCCAACGTCATCTGCACGCCGCATCTCGGTGCCTCCACCACGGAAGCGCAGGAGAATGTCGCATTGCAGGTCGCCGAACAGATGTCGGACTACCTGCTAACCGGCGCGATCTCCAACGCCGTCAACTTCCCCTCGATCACCGCGGAAGAAGCACCGAAGCTGAAGCCCTTTATTGAACTGGCCGAAAAGCTCGGCTCGTTCGCGGGGCAACTCACCGAAACCGGCATTGCCAAGGTCACGATCACCTATGAAGGCGTGGTCGCGGACATGAAGATCAAGGCGCTGACTTCGGCGGCACTGACCGGCCTGCTGCGGCCGATGCTCGGCGACGTCAACGTCGTCTCCGCGCCGGTGGTGGCGAAGGAGCGCGGCATGGTGGTGGATGAGGTGACCCGTGCCGCACGGAGCGACTATGAAAGCCTGATCACGGTCACCGTCACGACCGAACGGCAGGAGCGGTCGGTGTCCGGCACGGTCTATCACGACGGCAAGCCGCGCCTGGTCGACATCAAGGGCATCCGCGTCGATGCCGAGTTCGGCAAGTCGATGATCTACATCACCAACGAGGACAAGCCGGGCTTCATCGGCAAGTTCGCCTCGCTGCTCGGCGATGCCAAGGTCAACATCGCGACCTTCCATCTCGGCCGCAATGAACAGGGCGGTGACGCCATCGCGCTGGTCGAAGTCGACGGCGCGGTGCCGGCCGATGTTCTCGCCAAGGTTTCGGCGCTGCCGCAGGTCAAGCAGGCCAAGGCGCTGAAGTTCTGAGAGACGTTTTGTCTTGAAGGATGCTTCACTTCTGAAAGGCGGCCGCAGTCCTGCGGCCGCCTTTCGCGTTTGACAGAAGCGGCGGCGGTGCAATAGTTTAGAATTATTCTAAACTATTGCGGTGCGGGTGGTGGCGGGAGCGAACGGGGCGCGTTGCCCTACCATGAGCTGGTCTCATCGCACGGTTTGGCGGCCACTCGCTGGCGTAGTGGTTGTGCTCGGCTACGCCTGCGCGGTTGCCCACGCGACCGATGAGATCCAAGTCTACGACGCGTCCATCGCTGCCGTCGGTCAATTCACCATCCAGCAACATCTGAATTATGTCGCGCGCGGACAGCCGCTGCCGCCCTTCCCGGGTGGTTTCAAGTCCGATGGAAGTCTCAACGGCACGCCGGAGTTCGCCTTCGGCATGACGGAGTGGTGGGAGCTCGGCCTCTATCTGCCGTTTGCCGTGCAAGACCGTCAGTTCCTCTCCGACGGCTTCAAACTGCGATCGTTGTTCGTCTCGCCGAACGCGGGTCAGCGGGACTTCTTTTACGGCGTCAATTTCGAGCTGAGCTATGAGATGCCGAAATTCGCGCAGACCCGTTGGGGGCTCGAGATTCGCCCGATCATCGGGATGCGAAAGGGCGACTACGAGTTCATCGTCAATCCGATCGTCGACATTGGGCTCGGTCGCCTGGGCGAAGTGGATTTCGCGCCGGCGTTTCGGGCGGCGAAGAAGGTTGCGCAGGATGTCCGGCTCGGCCTCGAATACTATGCAGACTTGGGCCAGATCGGGCACTTCGCGGCGCTTCGCGATCAGCAGCACACTGTTTTTGCGGTAACCGATTTCAAGGTTGGCGATTTCGATGTGAACTTTGGTGTGGGCTACGGCTTGACACCTGCCTCCGATCGCATCGTGTTCAAGACGATCATCGGCTACGGCTTTCCGGTGCCCGGTGCAGCGCCTGTGGACACCACGCGCACCGCGCTCAGAAATCCATTTCGTGAGCGCAACGCGTTGGGTTCGCAGCCCGGCGCGACGTCATTCTAAGCGCGAGATCGCCAGCAAGCCGGCGCGCGGCGTAACATCCGTCTACATAAAGTCCGCATAAAAATGTCATCCCCGCTTTCGCGGGGACGACATCGTGGGTGCTTGTGCGTCGCGCATTTTCAAAGCTTCACTGCTTCTCGATCTTGGCGTCGCGGATCAGCTTTTCCCACACCACGAGCTGCTCTTTCAGGAACTTGTCGAAGCTCTCCGGCGTGCCGGAAAAGGCTTCCATGCCGCGCGTGGCGAGTTCATTTTTGATGTCAGGCCGCTCCACGACCTTGCGGATTTCTGCGTTCAGTTTGGTCACGACATCCTTCGGCATGTTGGCGGGGCCGAGATAGCCCTGCCATGATGTGATGTCGAAGCCCTTCACGCCTGCTTCATCCATGGTGGGAAGCTCCGGCAACAGTGCGGACCGCTTCATGGTCGTGACCGCCAGCGCCTTCAGCACCTTGCCGTTGACGTGCGGCAGGCCGGTCGGAACGTCGACGAACATCATGGAGACCCGGCCGGCGATGACGTCGGTCAGCGCGGGCGGCGAACTCTTGTAGGGCACATGAAGAAGATCGATCCCGGCAAGGTGGGCGAACGTCGCGCCGGAAACAATCGCTGACGAACTGCCGCTGGCGTAGGAGTATTTGCCGGGATCTTTCTTCGCCAGCGCGATCAGTTCGGCCACCGAGTTTGCCGGAATTTCGGGATTGATCACCAGCATGAACGGCAGGTCGCCGGTCCGCGCGATCGGCGTGAAATCCTTGATCGGATCGTAGGTCATGTTTTTCAAAAGATACGGATTGGCCGAATGCGACGTGTTCGTTGTGACGAACAGCGTGTAGCCGTCGGGCTCAGCGCGCGCGACATAACTCGCCGCGATCGATCCGTTGGCGCCGGGCTTGTTGTCGATCACGATGTTGGCGCCAAGCGCCGTGCCCAATTCCTTTGAGATCAGGCGTGTCGTGCTGTCGGTGCCGCTGCCGGCCGCGAACGGAAGCACCAGCGTGATGTTCTTTCCCGGCGCGGGGAAGTGGGTTTGTGCCGTCGCAGTCAGAACGCTCGTCATAACAAGCGCGGCGGCCAGTGCCGCCGTTTTCGATGTCATCATTCCGGTGTCTCCGCCCTGTCGTTTTTTGTGACGCGCGGTCGTCAGATCAGCCAGGCGGTGATCTGCGCCGTCCGTTCATGAAACAGACTGCTCGAAGTCGGAAGAAAATGCGAGAGGGCCCAGATCGACGCTGCGGCGCATCAAATCGCGCGTATCAGCGGCCGGAAACCGGTGTCCGTGACGAGCCGCGCCGGGACGCGGTGAAAATGCCGGCCAGCACCAGCGCGTAGCCGACCAGATGAAACAGCTCCGGCTTTTCGCCGAGCAAAAGAATAGCCATGGCCGAACCGAACACCGGCACCAGATGGAAGAACGGCGCGGCGCGGTTGGGTCCGATCAGCTCGATGCCGCGATTGAAGAAAATATAGGCCAGCGTCGAGGGAAAGATCACGACGAAGATCAGTGTGGAGACGGTGAGTGTGTCGAATTTCAAAAGGTCGCCGCTGGAGATTTCCCACCCCACCAGCGGAATCAGCATCACGGCGCCGGCGCCTGTGGTGAAGGCGATCAGCGAGAGCGGATTGATCTTCGGACGTTTCGGCATCAGCGCTGAGTACAGTCCGAACACGAACAGCGCCGCCGCGAAGCTGATGTCGCCTGAATTGACCTGGATCGCCGCCAGCGCGGCGAGATCACCGCGCAGGATGATGACCAGCACACCGAGCAACGAGACGAGAATGCCGGCCGCCTGCATCCATGACAGCCTCACGCCGAACAGCATCAGCGACCAGAGCGCGACGAACAGCGGTCCCGACGATTGGATCAGCAGCGCATTGAGCGCCTGTGTGTGCTGCAGGCCCCAATAAGACAGCGCATTGTTGAAGGCGAAGCCGGTAAAGGCGAGCAGCAGCAGCAGCGGCAGATTCTTTCGGATCACCGGCCAGTCGCGCTGCATGTAGGGCCACGCGAAGGGCGCCAGCACGAGGAATGTTCCGGCCCAGCGGCAGAACGTCAGCGCGAACGGCGGGACATGGCCGGCCACGTAGCGGCCGAGCACGATGTTCGCCGCCCAGAACAGCGCCATCAGGCTGAGCATCAGATAGGGCTGATTGAAAAGCCAGGTGGCCGGCGAGGGCTTGCGCAAGGGCGGATCGGCGACGGTCATGGATCTTTGGGAAAGAGGATGCGCAAGTTGTGCCGATATTTACAGGCTTCACAACCGACAATCCCGGATTGCTACCTTGCGCTACGCGACCATCGTGCCTGATGCGTTTACCGCTTGGCTGCCGCCGGTTTGCGCGCTGCGATGAGCACGCCCGTGAGTACCAGGGCGTAGCCGGCCAGATGAAACAGCGCCGGCTTTTCGCCCAGAAGGACGATCGCCATGGCCGATCCGAACACCGGGATCAAATGAAAGAACGGCGCTGCGCGGTTGGCGCCGATCAGCTGCACGCCGCGATTGAAGCACAGATACGCCAGGATCGAGGGAAAGATCGCGACATAGGCGAGCACGGCGAGATTCGACGGTGTAATCCGCATGACGGGCCGGGCCATCAGTTCCCATATCAGGAATGGGATCAGGCACAGCGCGCCGCAGCCGAAGGTGAACGCGAGAAACGACAGATGGTCGATGTCGGGCCGCTTTGCTGTCAGCGTCGAATAGAAACCGAAGATCGCCAGTGCAAAGAGAAAGATGATGTCGCCCTTGTTGAGGGTGATGCTTGCCAGCGTGCCAAGATCGCCCCGCAGCAGGATCACGAACACGCCGCACAGCGAAATGGCGATACCGGCGGCCTGGGCCCAGGTCAGCCGGATCCCCAGCAACAGCAGCGACCATGCGGCGATGAACAGCGGTACCGACGACTGCATCAGCAGGGCATTCAGGGCCTGGGTGTATTCCAGCGCCCAGTATTGCAGCACGTTGAAGATGCTGATGCCGGTGAACGACAGCAGCACCATCGTGCCCAGGCGTCCGCGAATCGCGGGCCAATCACGGACGAGGCCGGTCCACGCAAATGGCAGCACGATCAGGAGCGCCGTGGTCCAGCGGATGAACGACAGCGTCACCGGCGGTATTTGCCCCGCTGCGAATCTGCCCGCCACGGAGTTGCCCGCCCAGAACAGCGGGGTCAGCGTCAGCAGCACATATGGCTGGTTCATCAGCCATGATGAGGTGGACGGCGGCGCGGGGCTGTTCATGTCAGGGGCGGATTTGAGGCTTCGGACGGGCAGCGGCGGCCATCCGGATTTGCGGGAAATATCAATGATTTGCCTTGTGTATCAGGCACCCGTCAACATCCGTTGGCGCTTGCGTCCCATGCGCGCATCCGTTATCCGATGACATGCCTCGCAAGCGCGCGCCCTGCTGCAAGGCGCTGGCACATCAGCGGATTTGCGGGTTGCGGGAGATTGTCTGGAAATGGCCAATGTTGTCGTCGTCGGCGCCCAATGGGGCGACGAAGGGAAGGGCAAGATCGTCGACTGGTTGTCGGAGCAGGCTGACATCGTCGTTCGCTTTCAGGGCGGCCACAATGCCGGCCATACGCTCGTCATCAACGGCAAGACCTACAAGCTTGCGCTCTTGCCCTCAGGCGTGCTGCGGCCCTCGAAGCTGTCGGTGATCGGCAACGGCGTGGTGTTCGACCCGCAGGCGTTTCTCGCCGAACTCGACAAGCTCCGCGCTCAGGACGTTGCGATCTCGCCGGACAATCTGCGCGTCGCCGAGAACGTCACGCTGATCCTGCCGCTGCATCGCGAACTCGATGCGGTGCGCGAGAACGCCAGCAAGGCCACCGCCATCGGCACCACGCAGCGCGGCATCGGTCCGGCCTACGAGGATAAGGTCGGCCGCCGCGCGATCCGGCTGATGGATCTCGCCGATCCGCAGACGCTGCCGCACAAGATCGATCGTCTGCTGGCGCATCACAACGCGCTACGCCGCGGCCTCAATCTGCCGGAGGTCGATGGCGCGGAGATTTTGAAGGAGCTGACCGAGATCGCGCCGCGCGTGCTGCCGTTCGCGGATTCGGTGTGGAATCTGCTCGACCACAAGCGCCGAGAAGGCAAGCGCATCCTGTTCGAGGGCGCGCAGGGCGCGCTGCTCGACGTCGATCACGGCACCTATCCTTACGTCACATCGTCCAACACCGTGGCGGCTCAGGCCGCGACCGGCACCGGCATGGGTCCGAGCTCGGTCGGCTACGTGCTCGGCATCTGCAAGGCCTACACGACCCGCGTCGGACAGGGACCGTTCCCGACCGAACTCACCAACGAAATCGGCGAACTGATCGGCCAGCGCGGCAAGGAGTTCGGTGTCAACACTGGGCGCAAGCGGCGCTGCGGCTGGTTCGATGCCGTGCTGGTGCGGCAGACTGCGCGCACCTGCGGCATTCACGGCCTCGCGCTCACCAAGCTCGATATTCTCGACGGCTTCGACACCATCGAAGTGTGTGTCGGCTACAAACTCGACGGCAAGGAGATCGATCATCTCCCGGCGGGCGAGGGCGCCCAGGCGCGTGTCGAGCCGATCTACGAGACCATCGAAGGCTGGAAGGAGCCGACGGCCAATGCCCGCTCATGGGCGGACCTGCCGGCACAGGCCATCAAGTATGTCCGCCGGGTCGAGGAACTTGTCGGCTGCCCGATCGCTCTGCTTTCCACCAGCCCCGAACGTGAGGATACTATTCTCGTGCAGAATCCGTTTGAGGCGTGAACCTGATTTGTCTTGAGATTTGTCTTGGGGGGATTGACGTTTTTTAAGTACAGGGTTCGTCGAGAATCCTTCAGACTAGTGTGGCGGTTCGCAGGTCCGTATGATTTCTCCGGTGCGCTCATTTACGGACCTGCGAACCAAAGCCACACTAGAATTGCAATTTGCTAGTGTCCTTTCGAATCCGACGTTCGTTCGAAAGGTGCGGCAAAGGAAGCGAACGTCGGATTCGGGACACTAGTCAAAGATGGCTGATTACTACCCGCTCATAGCCCGCGCCATCGCCGGACTGGACCCCAGTGCTCCCGGCGAGCAGCGGCGTGCGCTCTATGAGCGCGCGCGGACCGCGCTGATTTCCCAATTGCGCGGCGTGCAGCCCGCCTTGAGCGAAGCCGAAATCACGCGCGAGCGTCTGGCGCTCGAGGATGCCGTGCGCAGGGTGGAGGCCGATGCTGTCCGCCGCGCCGCCGCGCATCAGGCCGCATCCCAGGAAGCGCCGGGCGATCGCCCGGCTGCCCCGCCGCCTGCACCGCCGCCATCTTCATCCTCCAGAGCGCCATTGCAGGCCAAGCGCGAAGGTCCGCGTCCGGGCGACGCCCTGCGGGAAAGCGCGCGCAATACGCGAACCGGGACAGCGCCGCCGGCCACCAGCCGCGACCGGCAGCCGCGTCCCGACGCTCCTCCGGCCGCGCCCGAACAGCGGCCGCCGCGTAATCTGCGCGGCGATCAGCCGCCGCCGTTGACGCGCGGGCAGCCACCGGTCCCGCCCGGTCTGCCGTCATCGATGCGCGATGTCCGGGCGAGGGACCAGCGCATCGACGATCCGCGTCTGGATGAATTCACGCAGGATGCCCGGCCAGGACGCCGCGGTCCGCCCGAAGGCCGCCCGCCCGGATCGGGTATGCGCGATGTTGTCGCGGACGCCAACGATCTCGGCGGAGCGACTCGCTCGGCGCGGCGCAGTTACAACCAGCAAGACGCTGATGTGCGCGGACCTGCGCCTTACAGCTACGACGAATCCGCCGAAGAGGCCGGACGCTATCAGCCATCCGACCGGCCGCGTGCGCGTATCAATACGCGCGACGAACCCGAGAAAGCCAAGCGGGGCTTCCCGCTCAAGACCGCTATCGCGGTCTGTGTCGGGATCATCGCCATCGGCGCCGCCGTCTGGGGCGGGCCGAAAGCCTATTCGCTGTTCAAGTCGCTCACCAAGCCGTCGCAGCAGGCGGACACTGCGCCGAAGGATGCCTCGGGCACACGGCCGAAGATCACTGATCGTGTGGGACAGCCCGGCTCGACGCAGATCGCGCCGGTGGCGCAGCGTGTGGTGCTCTATGATGAAGATCCGTCCGCGCCGCAGGGCAAGCAGTATGTCGGCTCAGTGATCTGGCGCACCGAACCCGTCAAGACGGCCCCGGGCCAGCCGCCGGACATCGGCGTGCGCGCCGACATCGATATTCCGGAACGCAAGCTCAAGATGTCGCTTTCGATCCGCCGCAACACCGACGCGTCGCTGCCGGCGAGCCATACCGCCGAGCTGACCTTCGTGCTGCCGCCCGACTTCGGCACCACCGTCGCCAACGTTCCGGGCGTGCTGATGAAATCCAACGAGCAGGCGCGCGGCACGCCGCTGGCCGGGCTCGCGGTGAAGGTCACCGACGGGTTCTTCCTGGTCGGGCTGTCGAATGTCGAAGCCGACAAGTCGCGCAACCTGCAGCTTCTGAAGGAACGGTCGTGGTTCGATATTCCGCTGGTCTACGCCAACCAGCGCCGCTCCATCATCGCCATCGAAAAGGGCGCGCCGGGCGAGCGCGCCTTCAATGAAGCGTTCACGGCCTGGGGGCAGTAACTTCATGAAAATCACTCTTGCCGGCTCACGCCACTTCGGCGTGGAGACGCTTAACACGATGCGCGGCCATGGCATCGAGGTGATCCGCGTCGTGGTTGCGGACGGCGAAGACCGGCTCGCGGCCGCGGCCCGCGCCGCGGGCATCGAGGTCGTGGTGCAGGCGAAGCCGAAGCTTATCGTCGCTTCGGAAATCGCACCTGGCACCGATCTGATCGTGACCGCGCACAGCCACGCGCTTGTCAGTCAGGAAGCGCTCAAAGCTTCGAAGCACGGTGGCATCGGCTATCATCCGTCGCTGTTGCCGCGCCATCGCGGCATCGCCGCGGTGGAATGGACCATCAAGGAAGGCGACGCGATCGCGGGCGGCACGATCTATCATCTGTCCGAACGGCTCGACGCCGGCGCGATCGCCGCGCAGGATTGGGTGTTCGTGAAGAAGAACGAGACCGCGCGCGAATTGTGGGAGCGGGCACTGGCGCCGCTCGGCCTGCGGCTGCTTGCGCAGGTGATCGATCAGGCCAAGACCAGCGGCAACCTGCCGTCGATGCCGCAGGACGAGCAGTTCGCGACCAACGCGCCAAGACTTGATGTGGAAAAACGGCTCGATGTTGAAAAGCCGCATGCCGTGCCGAAGAAGAGCGCGGCAGGATCGTAGTTTTTCTGCAATTTCATCTGTGAAGTTTTTCGGTGTCGTCCCCGCGAAAGCGGGGACCCATACTCCCGATGCTGGATGGGGTGATGCAATGCACCCCCACCCCGACCGGCTTCGCCGGTCGGCCCTCCCCGCAAGGGGGAGGGATGAAGAGTCACGCCGCGCGTGTCCCGCCAACGCGCACGGCGCGCGACACCAGATCGGACGCGTCAGTGACGCCGCCCGCGGCCTCCTGCACGATGGTCTGCGCCATCTTCGCCTTGGTCGCAGGGGTACGGTTTTCCTCGGCGATGCTCTCTACCGCGATGTCGAGAATCCGTCTGAGCGTGGCAACATAATCTGGATCGAATTTTCCCGGTGGCTGATTGATCATGTGCATCTCCATTCCATCTTCTGTCGTTCGGGGCGATGAGGCAAAAGCGGCGTTTGCTTTTTCGATCACGCCCGTCGCGAGCGAGCGGGACCATGCCGTTGCAATGGGGCAGATCTGAGTCACTTACGCGAAGATACGACGACGTGAATTTGGAAACGCTCCAGTCACGTTTCTTTAACAACTCAGGTCACATTTCTTTCACGTGATGGAATGTACTGCGCGTTGAAGAGATGATTGAAATCGCACCACATCTTGTGTGAGCGATTCGACAAATCGCGCATGGCAGGACATGATTTTCACGTAAGTGTTAACTGGCCGCGCGAAACGGTGAAGAGACTTGTTTTTGCGCTGCGAAGTTCCTCTTCATGACAATAATTTAATGCGAGGTTGATCGATGAATTTGAGCATCCCAAAGTTCTCCGTCACCTGGTCCTCGCGGGTCGCGTTCGCCTCATTTGTTGCTGCTGTTTTCGCGCTGCTGGCGTGGCCATTGGCCGCGCAACACACGCCGAGCAAGCCGTTCCTGGAGAAGACCGCGTTCTATCTGCGTTCGGCCGGTTTCAACATTCGCTTTGCCAACGAGAATCCGGCGGGCGAGCGCGCCTTGAAGATGTTGCCGCCCCATCGCTTTGTGATTCACAAGTTCGGCAGCACGCCGCGCTATGTCTATGCTGATCCCGGAGTCTGCAACTGCATTTTCACCGGCACGCGCGATAACTACGAATCCTATCTGTCGATCCTGCGCCAGCCGATCCCCGGCGTTGCCGATGTTTCACCGGACTATAAGACGGAAGCCAGTGCGCTGCTGATGGAGCAGCCGATCGACTTCGGCATGACCAACGACGACGACAGCCTGGCGGATTACTTCCGCGATTATCTGTAGCCCGGTACGGCTCTTGTGCGCTGCCATAAGCGGCCGCGCGCATCCTTCGCCTTGTTCGCCGCTGTTTTTGTTTGTTACGTTCGCGTGTTGTCCATCAACACACGCTGACCGCGCGCCAAGTCGCGGCAGCCGGGAGGTAACGAAATGGCTTTACGTCGCGCCGCGATCGGCCTGATCGCGATGAGCTTTGCTGCATACGTCCAGACCTATAGCGCCGTCGCGCAAGACTATCCGTCACGTCCCGTGAAGTGGGTGGTCGGTTATCCCGCCGGAGGCGCGACCGACATTCTCGCTCGGCTGATCGGCCAGCGATTGTCCGAGCGTCTGGGGCAGCAGTTCGTGATCGAGAACAAGCCCGGCGCGGGCAACAATGTCGGCACCGAGGCCGTCGTGAATGCCGATCCGGATGGCTACACCGTTTTGCTCGTCAATCCCGCGAATGGCATCAACGCCTCGCTCTACGCCAAGCTCAGCTTCAACTTCATCCGCGACATCGCGCCGGTGGCCGGCATCGCGCGCGTGCCGAACGTCATGATCGTGCCGAACGATTTCCCGGCGAAGACGGTGGCGGAATTCATCACCTATGCGAAAGCAAATCCCGGCAAGGTCAACATGGCCTCAAGCGGCAACGGCACCTCGATTCATCTGTCGGGTGAATTGTTCAAGGCGATGACCGGCGTCGAGATGCAGCACGTGCCCTATCGCGGCTCGGCGCCTGCGATCACCGACATGATCGGCGGCCGCGTGCAGGTGATGTTCGACAACATGCCGTCGGCGATCCAGCACATCAAGGCGGGCACGCTGCGTGCGCTGGCGGTGACGACCGCCGACCGCTCCGCCGAACTGCCGGACGTCCCGACCGTCGGGGACACCGTGAAGGGCTATGAAGCCAGCGCGTGGTTCGGCATGGGTGCGCCGAAGAACACGCCGAAGCCGGTGATCGACAAGCTCAACAAGGAGATCAATGCGATCCTTGCCGAGCCCGCGATGAAGGTGCGCATCGCCGAACTCGGCGGCGTCACGCTGGTCGGCCCGCCGGAGGATTTCGGCAAGATCATCGTGTCGGAGACGGAGAAGTGGGAGAAGGTGGTCAAGTTCGCCGGGGCGAGGGTGGATTGAGGGGCGAGTGGCGTGACTTGAGCAGGACTCAACGGCTCTAGCCTCTGCGATACCGAAGGAAACCGTTATCCGGCGGTCGGCTTGGTTTCAGTGCAATTGAAGGTGGCAAGAGATGAGTCAATTTGACTCATCTTCTCTGCTTGCGGAATCCACGATTCTGTTAGTGTGCAGAGATCGAGGAGATTCGAATGGCAGACGCAACATACAATCTAAACGGCGGCTTCAAGCCAACCATGAAGCGCTTTGCCGATCTCAACGGACCCGACTTCTTCCCGACGCCGCGATGGGCAACGTTCGCACTGATTGAGAATGAAAAATTTAATGGAGAGATTTGGGAGAGCGCGTGCGGTGACGGTACCATGTCACGCGTCCTTGAAGAAACCGGTCAACCAGTTCGCAGTTCTGATCTCTATGAGCGCGGTTATGGCGAAGCCGGAATTGATTTTCTCTCCCCTCGATCGATGGCTGATAATATTGTCACCAATCCGCCTTACAATTGCGCCGAAGGCTTCGTGGCGAGCGGCGTAAAACATTCAAATAAAAAATTCGCTTTGCTGCTAAGGTTGGCGTTTCTTGAGGGCGCAAACCGCGCCAACACCATCTTCGCTAAAACGCCGCCTTCGCGCGTGTGGGTTTTTAGCGAGCGCATCACGTTCTACCCCAGTGGCGTTGAACCCAAGGGCAGCGGCACGACGGCATATGCGTGGTTTGTTTGGGATAAGGACGCGCCGGGCTCGACCGAATTGAAATGGTTCAAGCCCGGCTACAAATCCAAGTTTGCTTAAGCGGCCTTGCGCGCCAGCTTCAAGCCACCAGGAATCGCCTCTAAGCGACCATCATAGATGGCGTTACCGGGCGACTTTTTATGAGAGGTAATGTTGCGAACCTGCTGCTCCCAGATCGCTTCGTTAGGTCGGGTTGGCGATGGAGCAAGATCCTCAGCCGATAGTGTGACGTGTTCCGGGATTTCAGAAATCAACTGAGCGATCGTCGCATGTCCTTCGGGGCTGACCTTAAGAATAGCTTCAACCAAATCGGCGATCTCAGCTTCCGTAATGCGGGGCATCCAAGACTCCTAAGTTGTGGCGGGAGTCACGAAGTGGTGATCGCAATGGAACTATTTGAGTCAGCATTGCTGACCTAACTCAACTTTTACGCGAATTTTTGGAATTCCATTTTCGATCGAGATGAAAAGTCTAGCTAGGAAAATATTCCTTGACATCTCCCTCCACATCATCCATCTTCACGCCATCCCGCCTCACCTGAGGGGCGTTGCCAGGGACGCTTGATAGCGCGGGGCGGGATGCGGCGCCTGCGCGCGCGGGAGAGACGTTCTCCCTCGCGTCCGGGAGGCCTCGGGTCATCGTCCGGGCCAACTACGTGGCTCTGCTCGCAATGAGCTGGACGAGGACAGGATGAAGGCGGCGAAAGCCTGCCGGATCAAGGGCGCGACGCGCGCTTGTCCTGTCCCGGAAGCACGATCCCGTCGCCAAAAATCGCCGCGGCGGAGCGCCGAAAGGCGATGCGCGGTGCGGCTCGCCCGCTTCGCGTCACTCCCACTACTGTGCGCCTTTCGGCGTTCCGCCCCCTCAGTGGGGGCCAGTTTTTGAGGCGGCGGCCACGCACAAGCGGGGACCGCAGGCGCATGTCCAAAATCCTTTTCATCATGGAGCTTTTCGCATGACCACGATGTTCGATTCTTCCGATTCCTGTTGCGATCCGCGCCGCGTGCTCTCGCCTGCTGATGCGAAGGCCGAGCAAGCCGACCGCGATTACACAAGCTGCCGCAACGCCGTGATGCGCGCGATGTCGAATCTGGTGCGCGCCTATCGTACCTGTCCTTCGCGCGTCTGCCGCCGCGCGCGGCGCTGCGGCGTGGCCTCGCTCGATTGCCTCACAACGATGAAACGCATTCCGCTGTCGTATGAACAGCAGGGCGTCGCGATCGATCATGTCTATCAGGATTTGCTGCGCCGCCGGCGCGAAGGCCGAAAGCGCAGAGCGGCGCAATGACGTTGATGCGACGATCACATCTCGATTTGCAACGGCTCCGTAAGATCGACGAATTCCTCGTCGCCCGCGCTGCCGTCGCGCCACATCACGACTGCAAAACTCGCCTTGCGGTCCAGCGCCGTCATCGGATGGTGCCACACATTGGCGCGGTAGGTGATGCCGACGCCGGCCGGAACGATGAATGCCTGCATGAGCGCTGCATCAGGCTTGCCGTCCTTGTCGTGGGGCGCGACACAGACGAGATAGCGGCTGGCATCCAGCGGCAGGAACGTCTGCGAAGAAAAGCGATGACGCTCCATCTTTTCAAGCATCAGCGGCAACGCGACCGGCTCAACGATGGTCGTGTAGAGCGTGGTCTTCGCAGCGTCGCGCTGATTTTCCAGCGCGCCCGAGAAGTCGATGTTCGGCAGACTGTTCGGGCTGGCGATCAACTCACCGAACGGTGCGAACGCCACCGGATCGACGATCCGCGCCTTCACTGAGAGCATTCCTGCACTGTCCATTGTCTTCCGGAGCATGTTGGCCGGAAGTCTTACTTGATCCCCGCGGCCTTGACGAGCGCAGCGCTGGCGATTGTCTGCTGCGCGACGAGCGCATCCATCTCCTCGGGCCTCATCGGCCACGGCTCGACGCCGAGCTTTTTCAGGTCGCGCTGCATGTCGGGAGCAGCCAGCACTCTGGTGCCGGTCACGTACAGCTTGTCGACGATCTCCTTTGGCGTCTTCGACGGAACGAACACGCCGAACCAGATCGCGCTGTCGGCGTCCTTGAGTCCGGCTTCCGCCGGCGACGGCACGTCGGGCAGGTCCGCGATGCGCTTCGGCGTCGAGACCAAGAGCGCACGCACCTGTCCGCTCTGGATCAGCGGCAGCGCGGTGGCCAGCGGACAGAAATAGAAATCGATGCGGCCGCCGAGGATGTCGGTGATCACTTCCGAACCGCCGCGATAGGGAACGTGGGTCGCGTCGATACCGGCGGCGAGGCGGAATTTTTCGGCGTTGATGTGCACGGCGCTGCCGATCCCGACCGAACCGAAGGTGATGGAGGCGTCCTTCTTCTTCGCAGCCTCGATGAACTCCTGCACCGTCTTCCATGGCTTCGACGGAGACGTGATCATCACGTTCGCGCTGTAGCCGATCATCAATGCGGACGAGAGGTCCCTGGTGGCGTCGTAGGTGAGGTCGGTGAAGATCGCGGGCGCAATGGTGATCGCCGACGAATGGGCGAGGATCGAATAGCCGTCCGGATCGGAGCGGACCACGGCGGCGGTTCCGACCGTGCCTCCGGCGCCGGCGCGGTTTTCAATGACGATCGGCTGGCCGAGTTCGGCGGAGAGACGCTCGAAGAACATGCGCGGCACGACGTCCGTCGCGCTGCCCGCGCCGAAGGGGATGGTGGCCTTGATCAGCTTCGATGGCCACGTCTGCGCGGCGGCGGACGCCGATATCAGCAGGCACGTCAAAACCGTGAACCGCTTCAGGTGTGCCTGCATCTGCCATCCTCTTGTCATCGCTGCTCCTTGCATTCGTGTTCGCAGCATGATGCCGCCATCACCGCTGTTGCAAGATTTATTCCGGTGGAGAGCGACGCCGCTTTGTTCTTTCCCTCTCCCCTTGTGGGAGAGGGTGGCGAAGTTGAGCGAAGCGAAACTGAGCCGGGTGAGGGGGCGAAGCCTCACGGCACCGTTTGTCCCCCTCACCCGCTTCGCCACTTCGTGGCTCAGCCCCCTCTCCCACAAGGGGAGAGGGTGAGTCAGAAACAAAAAAGCCGGCCCGAAGGCCGGCTTTCGTATCTCGTTGTGCAGAAGAAGTTAGTACGCCGCTTCCAGCGCGGCGTGGTCCTGCTTGGCAATCGTGGTCTTCACGGCAGCCTGCACCTTCTCGAAGGCACGGACCTCGATCTGACGCACGCGCTCGCGCGACACGCCGAACTCGGCAGCGAGATCTTCCAGCGTCATCGGCTCTTCGGCCAGACGGCGCGCCTCGAAGATGCGGCGCTCGCGGTCGTTGAGCACGCTCATCGCGCCGGTCAGCGCGCTGCGGCGATGATCGAACTCCTCGCTCTCCGCCATAATGGCTTCCTGGTTGGGCGAGGTATCGACCAGCCAGTCCTGCCATTCGCCGGGTTCGCCGTCGTCACGGATCGGCGCGTTGAGCGACGCATCACCACCAAGGCGGCGGTTCATGTCGACAACGTCCTGCTCGGTGACGCCGAGGCTTGTCGCGATCTGCTTCACCTGGTCGGGGCGAAGATCGCCCTCTTCAAGCGCGGAGATCTTGCTCTTCGCCTTGCGCAGGTTGAAGAACAGCTTCTTCTGGTTCGCGGTGGTGCCCATTTTCACGAGCGACCACGAACGCAGGATGTATTCCTGAATCGACGCCTTGATCCACCACATCGCGTAGGTGGCCAGACGGAAGCCCTTTTCGGGCTCGAAGCGTTTCACCGCCTGCATCAGGCCGACGTTGCCTTCCGAGACAACCTCGGAAATCGGCAGGCCATAGCCGCGATAGCCCATGGCAATTTTGGCCACGAGTCTTAGATGGCTGGTGACGAGCCTGTGCGCCGCATCGCGATCGTCATGCTCGCGCCAACGCTTGGCCAGCATGTATTCCTCCTGCGGCTCAAGCATCGGGAATTTGCGGATTTCGGACAGGTAATGAGAGAGACCGGATTCTCCATTGAGAACCGGCAAGGTAGCGGCACGGGCCATGTTGCGCCCTCCAGTGTTCACGCCCCCGACAGCGGCGGGCGAGGCAGGCCATCTGCTGTGTCAAAGCCAGAAGCGCTGCAATGTTCCGCGCCGGGAGGATCCCAGCGCAGGTGCAACATACCCCAAAACGAGCGGCCAAGGGAAGAACAAAACGGGGTCACGAAGGCGTGACCCGGGTTAAATGTCTGTAACCATGCGGCTTTTTAGCGCAGCCCCTTTAGTCTATTCTACGTAAGGCTGCCTCAAGCAGAACTAAATCCTCCGGCAGGGGCGATTCCCAGTGGAGAATTTCTCCGGTCGCCGGATGTTCCAGAACCAGCAAATATGCATGGAGCGCCTGTCGTCCCAGGGCGGTCAGAGCAGCCTGGCTATGCGGGCCGAGTTGGCGGGCCTTGGTCTTGAATCCGGCGCCATAGACGTCGTCGCCCATGAGGGGATGGCCGAGATGGGCGAGGTGGACGCGGATCTGGTGGGTGCGGCCGGTCTCGAGCTGGCAGGCGAGCAGGGAGGCGACCGGTTTGCCGTCCCGTCCGGTGAAGGTCTCCATCGTCTCCCAATGGGTGACTGCGTCGCGGCCGCCTTGGCGCACCGCCATTTTCTCCCGCGTGTAAGGGTGCCGGTCGATAGGCTGGTCGATGGTGCCGGTTTTGCGGTTCGGAGCCCCCCACGCGAAGGCCATGTAGCCGCGCCGCATCTCTCCGGTTCGGCCATGGTCGGCGAACTGCGCCGACAGCGACTGGTGGGCGCGGTCGTTCTTCGCGACCACCATCAGCCCGGTGGTGTCCTTGTCGAGGCGGTGCACGATGCCGGGTCTGCGGACACCGCCGATGCCGGAAAGGCTTGCGCCGCAGTGGGCAATCAGCGCGTTCACTAGTGTGCCGCTCTCGTGCCCCGCGGCGGGATGCACCACGAGGTTCTTCGGCTTGTCGATGACGATGATGTCGTCGTCCTCGAACACGATATCGAGCGGAATGTCCTCGCCTTCGGGCTCGGCGGGGGCGGCGGGCGGCACGTCGATTGTGATCGTATCGCCCGCTTTGACATGATAAGCGGGGTCGCGAACCGGGGCGGCGGCGATGCTGACCTGGCCCGCGAGGATCAACGCCTTCAGGCGCGAACGCGACAGGTCGGGACTGCGCACGGCCAGCACGCGGTCCAGCCGCGTCGATCCTTCATCGCCCTCGACCGTGACGGTGAGAAGCCCTGAAGTCTCGTCGCGCTCATTTTCGTTCTGATCGGAAGAGTCTTGCATGTCTGAAACTGTTGCGCCCGAACCGACGCATGAGCAAGCAGCGCTGATCGCGCGGGTGCGCCGGATGATGTTGATTGCAGGCCTGACCACGGCGATTGGCGTGGGAGCCTTGCTGATCGCCATCGGCTACCGCCTTTTCCGCACCGATGGAAGCGTCCAGGTGACCGATGTGACCGCCACGCTGCCGAAAGGAGCGCGGATCGTCTCCACCGCCGCTGTCGGCGACAGGCTTGCGGTGACTGTCGATATCGGCGGCGCGACCGAAATCCGCACCTATGACGCCAAGACCCTGAAGCCGGTGGGACGGCTGAAATTCGCCAACGAGCCTTAAGCGTTCCGCACTGGGCGCGTTAACCGTCGTTCCATTCGTTCGCGTGCTGGCTGCGGATGATGACCGTGAAGCGGGTGCATATACGGGTTTCGCCGGCTCTCAAGCCTTGCAGGTCCGGCGTTTCGAGGTTATTCCCTGTCCCGCGCTTGCTCCCTTCGTCTAGCGGTTAGGACGCGGCCCTCTCAAGGCTGAAACAGGGGTTCGATTCCCCTAGGGAGCGCCATTTCATTCAATCGACTTTGATTTGCCTGATCTTTTTACCGAATTGCCCCACCAACGTTTCAGGTGGGACATGCACTGTTCGCTCTGCGTTCGCTGATCGGACTAAATAATCCGTCTGTAAGTCTTTCCAGCGATTATGCGCCGTATCTGCTCGACGTTCCGCGCTCCGACGATTTCTAATATCGACCCCTCGTCCTTGCCTTCGACCGCGAGCCTTCGAATCTCAACGACTTGGGCCGGCGTTAGAACATCGTCGCGGCCAGCCAGTACCTTCAAATAGAACTCGTCGTCCCGCCAAAGTTTAGCGAGCAGCAGATTTGGTACGCCGACACGTGGGCCGTTTTGTCGCACAAAAGCGGCAATTGCTTCTTCTCGCTCGTCCAACGATATTCGAATTCCAGTTGTAAGTCTGTGTTCGTGAAGAAAACGCAATCCCTTGAACCCGCCGGGAATCATGTTGAGCGATGTGCCTGCGGCCATCGTGATGTCAACTTGTTCCTCCTCCCAAGCCATCACTCCATCGTAAGAATGATTGAGCACAATAAGTTCTGAGCCGAGTAAGACCCGACTGTTGCCTGCATAGGTTCGCCACGCCGCATGAAAGCGTCTGCCGCTACCCGAGCGCATTTCCCTAAGATGTTCTTCCATACGCTCAAGCCAATTTCGGGAAGTAATTCCGATGTAGTACCATTGCTCCAGAATGCTCCCGCTTTCATCCCTAAACGTTATCGAGTGACTGTATCCTTGATGGCCGCTCGCAACGTCACCCCAGCCATCTAACAACGGCTGTAGTGGCAAGCTGATGGATCTCGCGATGTTATCTGACTCAGTCACATGAATGTGCAGGACAACGCGGTGTTGTCCCTCAGGACGTTCAAAGCCGGGATTCTGAAAATATGCTTTGAACCCTATGTCCGATTTCTTTTTCGCTGCATCGTATTGAAACACCACGTCAGCATCTATTGCCGCCATCTCCGAGACAGCAAACGACCTGTCAGTCTTTCGATTGTGCTCTAGGAGCTGGCGCGGAATGGACCCGACTTCGGGCGCGTAAGTTTTTTCTGCGCTGCGCAGAAAGGCATCAAGCTGAAAGTACAGAAGGGAAATAGGTAGCGACCCTATTCTGCCATTGCGCAAATCGCCCAATAACAAGTCGCACGAACGTGGGTCGAGAAATTTGGTAAAAGATTTACCGACAGCTGCCTCAGCTTCAGTCAACGAAATTCCACTTGGCTCGGCTCTCGGCATAAGACTTCCCCAATATTTTTGTGTTTAATTGGCTCATTACACGGAGATTTTGGGCCGAGTGCAAGTTGGTTTCCCCGCGCTTGGCGTGCGGGGATTACTGGTAACTGAGTGACGCGGACCAGCCGACGAGAACGGTTTACGGGTGAACGATTTGGGGGTGAATTATGATGGTTGGTATCGGTGCTGATTCAAGCCGGCTTGCTTACCAGTTCGAAAAGTTAGTTTCAGATATTTTCCAGGCGGAAGGGTTCGTTGCAAAGCAAATTAGCGTTCCGCACGCGGGCGCTGTGCATCGTCCTGATCTAACTCTTGAGTCGAAATCCGGAAGAACTGCTGTTGTGGAGGTAAAGTTCTTCCGCTCGCGCTCACTTTCTCCGTCGGTCATATTGGAGGTGGTTTTGCGGATCGAGTTTTTGCGACGGGAAACCAAATCGGATAGAAGTGTTTTGGTAACGTCGGCTCGAGTTCCTCAATTACTGCAGCGAAGTCTGCAAACCGATAACCCCCGTTTGGTTATCTACGATTACGACTCGCTGCGGGCAATTGCTTCAAATCATCCGCCTTTAGCAAAGCAATTGGAGAATTTGTTCCGTGAAACGATGATAGCGGTAGACCCGCAAGTCGTACCGGAAGAGGGAAAGACTTATTCAACGGAAACTTTGAACGATACGCCGAGAGGGCCGTCGCTCAGTTCATCTGTCAATTTTGAGGCGCCCATCGGGGCAAGCCTTTGCGCCGAAATTCGAGAAGTTAAATCGGGCCGCCAGCACGCTAGAAAATTTGAACAAAAGATCGAAAGTGCGCTTAGGTACATTTTCGACACGGATCTCACTGCGTGGTCACCCCAACCCGTGACAGACACGGGAATGTCCCGATTTGACCTAATCGCGCGCGTTTCTTCAGATCACGAAGTCTGGAAAATGCTCAAAGAACGTTTTCAGTCGCAGTACATTATCTTCGAATGCAAAAACTACGTCGACAAAATCCGGCAAGGTGAAATCTATAGCACCGAGAAATATCTCTACCTGAAGGCTCTCAGAGGTGTAGCGTTTATTATTTCACGCAACGGCGCACATAAAAACGCACTGGCTGCGGCTCGCGGCGCTCTTCGCGAGCATGGAAAGTTGATCGTGAATCTAAGCATTGATGATGTGTGTAAGCTGCTCGCGCTCAGAGATGGGGCACAAGATCACAATGGTTTTTTATTTGATCAAATTGATGAAATGCTGATGAAGTTGGAGCGTTAGCCCGCCTCGCGGTCATCCGAGGGCTACAATCGACATCGGGATTCTTGCGTGCAAATTCGTAGTACTAATCTTGCAACTAGCCCGGCAAAAGCGTGAGTTTTTCAGCGCTTTCGTTAATCGTTAGTGGTTTGCCGCCGACTGCACCAAATTGTTGCTTGGTGGTAGCCTCAGGTGGTAGCATTCGCGCAGCAGTCGAGCTGATTTGTGCCTGATTTATCGTTGTTTCTGCGAGCGCCCTTCGATTCCCCTAGGGAGCGCCATTCAGCACTCATCAGCGAACCCCGGAGTTGCCCATCGTCGCGGATGGGCCCGGTGACTGGTGCGGCTAAGTCGCTTGGCCCCGGCCTAATTTGAATCTGGCAGGTATCAATTGCCGAACCTGCCAACCGAAGTCAGGCAGCATCTGCATTTCGGCAAGCTGTCAGAAAAAACGCGACACTCCGTTTCGTGTGCCCGTCGACCTCCGCACGTAAATCGTTGAGATTCGATTCAAAGACTGCGCGAAACAGAAACGGCACGACGACGAGATTCAGAAAGAAGCGCGCCGTCGTTGCAAGGCGCTCCGGAGCGAAAGCTTGAAGGTTTTCGGATTTCGATATCTCGCCGAGCACCTGTGCTGCGGCTTCGGTGCTGAGCGCATAGGCTTCGTGGCTCACCGCGCTCGCGACCTCTGGAAACCGCTGCGCCTCCGCGATTGCCAATCGGAACAAGCCTATCCTTTGTTCGTCGAGCGCGCCGCGCACGACAGTGATCCCGATCTCGACGAGACGCTCTTCAAAGGTCTCACCGGTCGGCACCACGTGGCGCAACTCGGTCATACGGCTGGCCACGTCACGCATGACCATGGCCGTGAACAAGGCGGCCTTGTTCGGAAAACGGCTATAGATCGTTTGCTTTCCCGCGCGCGCGGCTTCGGCAATTTCATCAACGCTCGCACCTTCGAATCCGCGTGCAAGGAAGACCTCGCGCGAGGCATCGAGCACCCGTGCTTCGATATCGCCAGCGAGCTCTTTCGGTGGGCGGCCGGGTCTCGCAGGGGGCCGTCGCGTTCTTGAAACTGGCTTTAACCTGCTCATTTTGCTCGTGAAACCTTCCATGGCAGCGGTTTTCCCGCGACCGCTCGCTCAACTTAATATGCATATCTGGTCCGCAAGTAAATAGAACGAAACGGTTCCGTTCTCATTGACGGGCGCCAATACCGTTCCTATAAATTAATAGAACGATACAGTATCGTTTTGGTGCGGACGATCTTGAGACGCTTGACCCCGTGCCGCGCATCGCGATGGAGCGATCATCATGTTGGAAGACAAGGACCGGGAAAATACCCCCTTCGATCCCAGCCACGATAGCGTGGAACCGGCCGCGCCGCCGGTGTCAGAGCCGGATGGTCCATCCCGCAACGACAATGTGCGGCCGTTCAGTAGAGACGACTCCGGGGATAAGACGCCGAGACCGATCGTCGAGCCCATCAAAAACGGCGAGGAGAGGAAGGCGTCGGGTCGACCAGGCTTTTTACGTCGTCGGCCAGTCGTGTCCGCAATCGGAGCTGTGCTCCTCTGCGCGGTGATCGGCGGCAGTTACCTCTACGTGGATTATTCAAGTCATTTCGAATCAACCGACGACGCTTTCGTCGCGGCTCGGCAGACCACGCTGGCGCCGAAGGTCGCCGGTTATATCACCTCCGTGCCTTTGACCGACAATCAGCATGTCGCCGCCGGTGACGTGATTGCGCGCATTGACGATAGCGACTACCGCATCGCGCTTCAGCAGGCGCTGGCGCAGGTCGGTGCAGCTCAGGCGAGCATCGAAAACGTCGACGCGCAGCTCGATGTGCAACAGGCTCAGATCAGCGCCAACAAAGCGCAGGTGGATCAAGCGCAAGCGGGGCTGGTCTTTGCACAGCAGCAGAACGAGCGTTACGAGCGGCTCGAGCAGACTGGCTCCGGGACCGTCCAGAACGCGCAGCAATACTCATCCCAGCTTCATCAACAACAGGCGGCGCTTGCGAGCGCGCAGGCCACACTCAGGCTGGCGGAGCGCCAGATCGAGGCGCTGAAAGCGCAACGCGCCAGTGCGGTCGCGAATCTCGCGCAGGCGCAAGCGCAGCGCGATCAGGCGCAACTCAATCTCTCTTATACGACGGTGCGAGCGGCTCAATCCGGCCGCGTCGTCAATCTCGGAGCAGCGGTCGGCCAGTTCGCGCAACCGGGAACGAACCTCTCCATGTTTGTCCCCGATGAAATCTGGGTGACGGCGAATTTCAAGGAGATTCAGCTTGATCGCATGCGGCCGAACGATGCCGTGACGCTCCGGATCGACGCCTACCCCGGACGATCCATTCATGGCCATGTCGATAGTGTGCAGCCCGGATCCGGGACCGCGTTCTCGCTGCTGCCGGCCCAGAACGCGACTGGCAACTACGTCAAGATCGTGCAGCGTGTGCCGGTGAAGATCGTCATGGACGATCCGCCCGAGGACGTCGCGCTCGGGCCGGGCATGTCGGTGGTGCCCACTGTCCGCGTTGACGCCACCCCGTCGTTGTTCGAGCGTCTGGGGAGGCTGTGATGAGTGGAAAGGCAGTCGCGACGGGATCACCGGCTGCCGTGAGCGGGGCGGCAAATCCCTGGCTGATCGCCATGGTGGTCGCGCTTGCGAGCTTTATGGAAGTGCTCGACACCACGATCGCCAATGTCGCGCTCCCGTATATCGCCGGAGGGATGGGCGTCAGTGAGGACGAAGCATCATGGGTTGTCACCACCTATCTCGTCTCCAACGCCATCATCCTGACGGCGTCGAGCTTTCTTGCCCGTTTGTTCGGCCGAAAGCGCTTCTTTCTAATCTGTCTTGGGCTATTTACCTTGAGCTCGTTGCTCTGTGGGTTTGCTCCGAACCTCAATGCACTTTTGCTGTGTCGCGTACTGCAAGGACTCGGCGGTGGCGGCATGGTGCCGGTCGCTCAATCGATCCTGGCGGATGCGTTTCCGCCTGCGAAGCGCGGTCAGGCCTTCGCGGTATTCGGGATTGCTGTGGTGGTGGCGCCCGTCGTCGGGCCGACATTGGGCGGCTGGCTATCCGACAATCTCTCCTGGGAGTGGTGTTTTCTGGTCAACGTTCCAGTCGGCCTGCTCGCATTGGCCTTGATCTCGGTCGTCCTGCATGAGTCCGCACAAGCCACCGTTCGAACGCCGCAAGATACCCGGTTCGACGTCATCGGCTTTATCCTGATCGCGACTTTTCTTGGCGCACTGGAGATGGTGCTGGATCGCGGCCTCGAAGACGACTGGTTCGGATCCTCGTTCATTGTCACCTCCACGGTGATCTGTGCTTCCGCGTTCATCCTGATGATTCCCTGGGCGCTGACGCGTCCCAATCCGATCATCGATCTGCGAATGCTGGCGACTCGTCAGTTCGGTGCCTGTTTCCTCGTCATGCTCGCAACCGGCGCTATCCTGCTGGCGACGACACAATCCTTGCCACAACTTGTCCAGCAGGATTTCGGATATACCGCGACGTGGGCTGGATTGCTGCTTTCGCCCGGCGGCGTGGTGACCATGGTCATGATGTTCGTGACCGGGCGTCTGGCGGCGAAGATTCAACCGAAATATCTGATCGTCGCAGGTGCTGTGGTCATCGCCTGTTCGATGTACCTCATGACGAACGTCTACAGCGACCTGGGCTTCTGGTTCATGGCGCGGTCGCGCATGCTGTTCGGTGTCGGGCTGCCCCTGATCTTCGTGCCCATCATGGCGGCTTCATACGACGGCATTGATCCGGCCAAAACCGATCAAGCGTCAGCCTTGATCAACGCGGCCCGCAACACCGGTGGCTCGATCGGGGTTTCCATCGTCTCCAACGTGCTCACGCACCGCGAGCAATTTCACCAGAATCGTCTCATCGAGCAGGTGATCCCATCCAGCACCCAGTATCAGGATGCGTTGCAACAGATCACGGCTTTCTTCACCGCCAGCGGCAGTTCTTCCGCTAAAGCGCACGCTCAGGCCATCCAGTGGATCGGCCAGCAGGTGCAGGCCCAGGCGTCTTTCCTTGGTTATATGGATGCTTTCCTGGTTCTCATGCTGATCTCGCTTTCAGCCGTGCCGCTTGCACTGATGCTTCGTAACATCAAGCTTGGCGGCCCCGTTCATACGGGTCACTGAATTCACCACGTAGATCGCTCGGTTTGGCCGGATTGTTGCTCTGCACTCTCGCCCCGCGCGCATTGATTGCTCGGCGGGCAGATGATTACATCGTGCGCTGCCGGCACATCGTTCGCCGGCTCTTTTCAAGAAGGACATCCGACACGCAAACGATCATCTGAAAATGTCGGCCGATCAACGGCCGATGCAAAAGGGAGGAGACGCTAATGACCGAGTTCACGCCGGATCGACGATCTCTACTCAAGGCGAGCGCCATGACGCTGGCCGCGGCGGCGACAATGTCCGCCGATCAATTGCTGGGTCACGCCAAGGCCTGGGCGCAGACCGCCCAATGGAAGCCGGAGCCCAACGCCACAATCAACATGCTGCGATGGAAACGCTTTGTGGAGGCCGAGGACGTCGCTTTCATGAAGATCGTGGACGCATTCCAGAAAGCCACTGGAGTGAAGGTCAACATCTCAAACGAGTCGTTCGACGACATCCAGCCCAAGGCTTCGGTCGCGGCCAATACCGGGCAGGGCCTCGACATGGTGTGGGGTCTCTATTCGTTGCCGCATCTGTTTCCCGAGAAATGCACCGACGTCACCGATGTCGCGGAATATCTCGGCAAGAAGTACGGCGGCTGGGCGCCGTCGGGTGAGGCGTATGGCAAGCGCGGCAACAAGTGGCTCGGCATTCCGGTCGCCGCGAGCGGAGGTCTGGTCAACTATCGTATCGCCGCTATGCAGAAAGCCGGCCATAAGGAATTTCCAAAGGATCTCGCCGGATTTCACGATCTCATCAAGGGTCTCAACAAAAACGGCACGCCTGCGGGCATGGCGCTCGGGCACGCAACGGGTGATGCGAACGGATGGCTTGCGTGGTCGCTCTGGGCTCACAACGCCTACACGGTCGACAAGAACAACAAGGTGATCATCAACTCGCCGGAGACGGCGAAGGCGCTCGAATACGTCAAGTCGCTGTATGTGAATTTTATTCCCGGCACGGCCTCGTGGAACGACAGCTCCAACAACAAGGCGTTCCTCGCTGGTCAGCTTCATCTCACCACCAACGGCATCTCGATCTATGTCGCGGCGAAAAAGGAAAATCCTGCGATCGCCGAAGACATGGATCACGCGCATCTGCCGGTCGGGATCAGCGGCCAGGTTCGGGAGCAGCATCTCGGCTTCCCGATCCTGATCTTCAACTTCACCAAGTATCCGCAGGCCTGCAAAGCATTCACGGCCTTCCTGATGGAAGGACCTCAATTCAATCCGTGGATCGAGGCGGCGCAGGGTTATCTGTCACACTTCCTGTTGGCCTACGACAAGAACCCAATCTGGACGGTCGATCCGAAGAACACGCCGTATCGCGATGTCGCCAAACTGGCATCGACACCCGCTGGCATCGGCACCTTGAACGAGAGCGCCGCGGCGGCGATCTCGGATTTCGTCGTGGTCGATATGTTCGCGAACTATTGTACCGGCCGTGAGGACATCAAGGGCGCGATGGCGGGGGCGGAACGCCAGTTCAAGCGGATCTATCGCACCTGATGAGAAGCTAATGGTTCCCGCGCGCGGTGATCAAGTTGCCGCGCGCGGGCGAATTTCCTCGGACGTCATTGCGAGCCAACGGGTCGGCGCATAACGCCGCCCGACGACAGGCTCCGCGAAGCAATCCAGTCTTGGGCTAGCAAGGACTGGATTGCTTCGTCGCTTGCGCTCCTCGCAATGACACCCATTTGGGCGGCATGTACATAAAAAAGCCTGCCACATTATCATTTCGACTCATTCGTCAGGCACACTAGACTGACCATCCCAAAGGTCGGCCTGTTTGAGGCCGGTCCCATCCGCGCGCGTTGGTCTGCTGTTTTCCCAGGACCAGGCCGCGGATACTCGCAATCGATGAGGACATGATGCTCACGTCGCAGCAGTTGAAGGAATTGTTCCCGGAGGAAAGCCGTCTCAAGGAGTGCGGTCTGCCGCCGCCCATCCATCAGCGCGAGACGTTGGTAAACGGCGCGCTGGTGCCGTGGACCGGGCCTGTGGAGACGGTGCGTTCGGCGATCTGCGTGCGCAAGGCCGATGGTTCGTTGAAGCAGGTCGAACTCGGCAGCTATCCGGTCGGCGGCATCCCGGAGGCGAAGATAGCGCTCGATGCTGCCGTCGCCGCCTATGACAGCGGACGCGGCGAATGGCCGACCATGACGGTGGCGCAGCGCATCGCCTGCATGCAGGACTTCACCAAGCAGATGGTGGCCCGTCGTGAGCAGATCGTTCAACTCATCATGTGGGAAATCGGCAAGACGCTGCCGGACTCGCAGAAGGAGTTCGACCGCACCGTCGAATACATCAAGGCGACCATCGATGCGCTGAAGCATCTCGACAACGACAACTCGCGATTCACGATTGTCGAGGGCACTATCGGCCAGATCAGGCGCACGCCGCTCGGCGTCGTGCTCTGCATGGGGCCGTATAACTATCCGCTCAACGAGACTTTTGCGACGCTGATCCCGGCGCTCATCATGGGCAACACCATGGTGTTCAAGCCGCCGAAGTTCGGCGTGTTACTGTTCCAGCCCCTGCTCGAAGCGTTCCGCAGCGCGTTTCCGAAGGGCGTCATCAACACGGTGTACGGCAAGGGCTCGGAAGTGGTGCCGATGCTGCTGGAGTCCGGCAAGGTCAACGTGCTGACGCTGATCGGCTCGAGCCGTGTCGCTGACCATCTCAAGAAGATGCATCCGAAGGTCAACCGGCTGCGCGCCATTCTCGGCCTCGATGCCAAGAATGCTGCCATCGTGCTGCCGGATGCCGATGTCGAGTTGGCGGTGAAGGAATGTCTGCTCGGCTCGCTGTCGTTCAACGGTCAGCGCTGCACCGCGCTCAAGATGCTGATCGTGCATCGCTCCATTGTGGACAAATTTCTCGCGCGCTTCACCGAGGAGCTTGGTAAGCTGACGGCCGGCATGCCGTGGGACAAGGGCGTGACGATTACGCCCCTGCCTGAACTCGGCAAGGTCGAGCACATGACGCGGCTGGTTGCAGACGCCAAGGAGAAGGGTGCCAAAGTCATCAACGAAGGCGGCGGCCTCAGTAACGGCACGCTGTTCTATCCCGCCGTGGTCTATCCGGTGAAGGAAGGCATGGCTCTGTATCGCGAAGAGCAGTTCGGACCGATCGTGCCTGTCATGGCGTTCGACGACATCGATACCGCGCTCGACTATGTCATCACGTCGGAACACGGTCAGCAGGTGTCGATCTTCAGCGAAGACCCGGAAACGATCGGGCGTCTGGTCGATCCGCTGGTCAATCAGGTCTGCCGCGTGAACATCAACTGTCAGTGCCAGCGCGGGCCGGACGTTTTCCCGTTCACCGGCCGCAAGGACTCTGCCGAAGGCACACTCTCTGTCACTGATGCGCTGCGTTCGTTCTCGATCCGCTCGATGATCGCGGCGAAGCAGACCGACGACTCCAAGCGCCTGCTCGACGAGATCGTGCGCGACCACAAGTCGAACTTCATAAATACTGGGTTCATTTTCTGATTGATACAAAACTCACGGACGGAGCGCGTGCCCCGACGTGAGTTTCGATCTCTCGCCAAGCGAGGCGCTCTCCGGGTAACGAATTTTCAACCAATTCGTGGTTACCAAATAGTAAACCCATTCGGAGTTCGCGCTCATGACCGACCACAATGCCGACGGCGAGATCAAGGGTTCCGGCAATCACGGCGAAGCGTCGCCGGCGCCGGAATCAAGCAACATGGTTCAGCATGAAGCGAAGGCGGCGGACGCACCAGACGAAAGTGCTTCGACTCATGTTGCGAAACAGCCGTCCAAGGAAATCACGCTGCAGCGTCTGACGCCGCACAGTTCGTGGGAAGACTACGCCTTCCGCGACGAGGCCACGATCGATCAGGCCGCCAACGCTGCCACGCCGCAAGCGGCTAACCGCCGCATGTCGATTGCGGCCATCGTCGCCATCGCCGCTGCTGTCGGCGCGATCGGAGGCTCACTGGCAACTGCAGGTGTCGGGCATTACTTGAAAGCCGACCAGACTGCCGCTCTCGCAGCTTCGACTGCGGCTGCAGAACAAGCGCGGACGGTCGATAGTGCCATTGCGAAGATCAACGCCGATATCGCCGCGCTCAAGAGCAACAGCGCTGCACAATCCGCCAGGATTGTCGAACGGATCGAGAAAGTCGAGAAGGCCCAGGCTGAGCCCGCCGCGAAACTGGCGAAGCTGAGCGAAGCCGTCGACAAGCTGCGTGCGCCTGCCGCAAGTCCCGCGCCGGAAACCACCGGCTCGATCAAGCCATCTGCTGCGCAGCCAAGCCGGCTGCCTGTTGTCGATGGTTGGACACTTCGCGACGTGTTCGACGGCACAGCAACGGTGGTGGGCCGCGCAGGAATCTTCGACGTCATTCCGGGCGATCCGTTGCCGGGCGTTGGACGCGTCGATGCGATCCGCCGACAAGATGGCCGCTGGGTTGTCGTCACCAGCCGGGGCCTGATCGTCGCGCGTTGAGCGACACCATCGCGGAGCTCAGCTTTTTGTTTTGACGCGTTTTCTTCACGCGAACCGGTACCCACTTCGCTCGAAAACGCTATCAATCCGCGATGTTTAACGCGCTTTGAATGCTAAAATTTGAGCGTTCACTTGAACGGACCAGCATGATCTCGCTGGCATGATGCAGCCTCTGATGAAGAGGAATGAGCATGCCAGTAAATCGACTGACCCCGCGCCTCCCTGTGGTTAATTTTTTCGCTCACGACGTCACCGACGACGTGGGGGATGCGCCGCGTCCAGCGAATGACAATACCTGCCCGTATTGCGGCGGTGTGCTCGAGCCCGGCGACAAGGCTTCCGATTGTTCTGGTTCCGGCGCCTGGCCGATGGTTCCGTTTCCCAAAGGGTGGGGCGCGTCCTGCTAAGCGGGAACGAGAGTCTGATCCAGACTCGTCGTTTGCCCTTTTGTTTGGGCATGATCTGTTCCGAAAACTGGTTCCCACTTTTCGGGATCATGCCCTGCGCGAGCCGGTCAGATACAAAATCAATCCAAGCATGGTTAGCGCGGCCTGTACGGCGCCGATGGCAAGCGTCGCGCTCGCAATCGATGCGGTCAGCACCACGCCGAGGGCGGCGCCGGCCATCTGCAGGAACCCGAGCAGCGCCGAGGCAAGACCGGCCCTGTCACCGAATGGCTGCAACGCCGTCGCCGTGACCAGCGGGCTCACCATTCCGAACCCGGTCAGGAAGATCATGACCGGAATGAAATAAGTCCAGATCGAATGATCGGCCCAGTGCGCCAGCAGCAGCGTGAGGCCGCCCAGCGCCGCGATGCAAAGACCGATAACGGTTGCGCGGGCGTGTCCCAGTCTGATCGCGATGCGCGGCGCCGCCATTCCTGACGCGAACACCGCGAAGACCGTTGTGGCGAAAAACAACCCGACCTGAATCGGCGAGAAGCCTAGTCCATCGATCAGGACGCGCGGCGAGACCGAGAACATCGCAAAGATCGCGCCCATGAAAAGCCCGATCGTTCCGGCCGGCGCGATGAAACGCAGATCGGTGATCAATCCCCAATAGCCGCGCGCGATGGAGGCGGGCTGCATCGACATCTTTCCATCGGCCTGATGGGTTTCTCCGACATATCTGTAATAGGAAAACGCGACGATGGCGCCGAACAGGCCGACCACGAAAAACTCCGAACGCCATCCGGAGGTGGCGTCGAGCAGTCCGCCGATCAGCGGCGAGAAGCCGGGAGCCGCGGACATCGCGACCATGATGAAGGCCAGTGCGCGCGTGAGTTCTTCGCCGCTCAGCAGATCGCGGGCGATGGCGCGCGACAGCACCGAGGCGGCGCATGCGCCCAGTGCCTGAATGGTCCGGCCGACCAGCATCGTCGGCAGGTCGTTCGAGAACTGGCACCACACGCTTCCCAGCACGAAGATACCGAGTCCGAACAGCACCGGTTTCCATCGGCCGTAGCGATCGGACAGCGGGCCGACGATCAACTGGCCGATGGCGAACACCGCGAGATAGACGCTGATGGTCGACGAGACGGCGGCGGTCGAGACGTTCAGCGCCTTCGCCATCGAGGGCAGGGATGGCAGCAGAATGTTGGTGGCAAACGATCCGACCGCGGCAAGTGCCGCGAGGACGATGATCCGCGTCGACATGGATGAGCGTGCGGTCGGTGCGGCGATCTCGCTATTTTCGTCGATATTCTGGATCGTCATTGGCTGGCCCCTTTTGGGCTCTTTTATATGACGTTCATCATATTTCAAACGAATATCGGTCTTGGACTGCCCTTGTTCGAGCAGCCCTCCCATGCGGAGGAGAGCAATGGGCAGCGCCCGGTTCCAGTGATGACGGTTGTGCGACGCGACGCGGCGACGCAGGATGGCGATCTTGAAATAAGCCAGCGGTCCTCACCATTTGGGAGGGAATGATGTTCTCAAATCAGGCGCTCGTCAGGAGGCGGTAATGAGTTATTTCAAGACGGCGGTGCTGCTGGCTGGTCTGACAGCCTTGTTCATGGGCGTCGGCTATCTGATCGGCGGGTCGGGCGGTGCTGTGATCGCGCTGATCATCGCCGCTGCAACCAACATGTTCGCCTATTGGAACTCGGACCGCATGGTGCTGTCGATGCACGGTGCGCAGGAGGTCGACGAGCGCAGCGCGCCGGATTTCGTGCGGCTCGTGGCTGAACTCGCCGGCCGCGCGCAACTGCCGATGCCGAAGGTCTACCTGATGGACAATCCGCAGCCCAACGCATTCGCGACCGGGCGCGATCCGCATCATGCCGCTGTGGCGGCGACGACGGGGCTGCTGCAATCGCTGAGCCGCGAAGAACTTGCCGGCGTGATCGCGCACGAGCTCGCGCACATCAAGAACCACGACACGCTCATCATGACGATCACCGCGACCATCGCGGGTGCGATCTCGATGATCGCGCAGTTCGGGATGTTCTTCGGCGGCCATCGCAACAACAACGGGCCGGGTATTATCGGTTCGCTGGCGATGATGATCCTGGCGCCGCTGGCGGCAATGATTGTGCAGATGGCGATCAGCCGGACGCGCGAATATTCAGCCGACAATCTGGGCGCGCGGATTTGCGGACAGCCGATGTGGCTGGCGTCGGCGCTGGTCAAGATCGACAATGCCGCGCATCATATTCCGAACATGGATGCGGAGCGCAGTCCCGCGACGGCGCACATGTTTATCATCAATCCATTGTCGGGACAGGGCATGGACAATCTGTTCTCGACCCATCCGTCGACCGAGAATCGTGTCCGGGAGTTGCAGCGCCTTGCTGGCGAACTCGGGCCGCGCAGGGATTTCGCTGGCGCGCCGGCAGATGCGGCCGGAGCGCGCGGTCCGTGGGGCGGGTCGCGTGGGCCTTGGGGCTGATCACGCGCCGCAGAGTAAGCAAAGGTCCGATCCAGCTTTCCTGAATCGGACCTCCCTATCAAACCTTGAGATTTTCCGCCGACGTCTTGCCGCGGTTTGCAACTTCTTCGTATTCGACCGACTGTCCTTCGTTGAGGGAAGAAAGACCTGCCTTCTCAACTGCCGAGATGTGCACGAACACGTCCTTGCCGCCGTTGCTGGGCTGAATAAAACCGTAGCCCTTCGTCGGGTTGAACCACTTCACCGTACCTTTAGCCATTCCGTCGTCTCCAAGAGGGTAAGACCATAACAAAGTGTCGAACCCCGCGGGTGGCGTGGCCAACGGCCAGCACGATACGCGTTAAGCGTGTGCCTTGATAGCAAAAATGCCGTGGGTGGTCGCCGCACCCGCCGCTTTAGCTCAAACTTTGCTTGAATCCTGTGTTTTTTGCGCTGCTGCAACTGCGAAATCGGCGGTGAGGGCCGACAGCATTCCGGCTTTGGCGACCGTATAGACCACCAGCGGCTCGACCCGGCCACGAATGGGGACCTCGACCCGGGGCAGATCCCCGGCAGGAAGGGCGGCCGTTTTCAGGATATCCTGGGACAACACGACCTCGCAGGACAGGGCTTTGGTCATGTCTTGCAGGCGCGCTGCGACGTTCACGGAGTCGCCGAGCGCCGTGAACACGGTGTGTTCCTGCGAGCCGATATCGCCGATGATGACCTCGCCGCCGTGAATGCCGATCCCGAAGCGCAGCGGTTCCGGAACGTCATCGCCAAGAAATTTGTTCAGCGCATCGACATGGACCGCGATCCGGGCTGCGGCTTTGATTGCCTGCCGGCAAGCCGTTTGCGGAGTAGCGGAAAGTCCAAACAGGGCCAGTTGGCCATCGCCGACAAACTGGTTCGGCTGTCCGCCGCATTCGACGACGGCTTGCGAGACTGCCGTGAGAAAGCGGTTGATGATGAAGACGGTATCGAACGGCAGCCGATGTTCGGCGAGTTTGGTCGATCCGCGCATGTCCACAAACATGCTGACGACATAGCGCTCCTTGCCGGGATGAGGGGCTGCGATCGTCGTGCCCGACGCCACGCTCGTGTGCGGCGGAAAGATCTGGAAAAAGGAAATGTCACATTGCGGGCGTAGCTGACAGGCGAGGCGGATGGCTGGGTCGCCGCCGGCGCCCACGCGATCCAGCACGAAGGTTTCGCGGTTTGACGGTTGGGGCAGCGCGCTGCAGTCCCCGATGATGCGGATGCGGCAGGTCGAGCAGCGCGCCCTCCCGCCGCAGACGCTGGAATGAGGGATGTTGAAGCGGGTGCTGGCCTCCAGCACGCTGAGGCCAACCGGAACGCGTATGGTTTTGCCGTTGCCGTAGGACAGCGTGATCAGACCGCGGCGGCGCTCAAGCAGCGCGCGAATGCCGCGAGCGACGATGACGAGGCCGATCAGGCCAAGGTAGCCGTATTCAGCGTAGGAGGTGATCTGGACGAGCAGCGCCTGCTCCGCGGCGGTACCGACCTTCTCCACCGGAAGATTGTCGGCGCGCCATTCCGGAGACGCGCTGGCGCGCTCGATAACCCGGCCGCCCTGATAAAGCCCGAGCAGCGCGAGCGTGGGCAGGATCACGGCAAGAGCAAGCAGCAGCGACGAGATTTTCTGGAAGTAAGGTTTCGTTTTGAACCAGAAATAAAGTCCGATGCAGCCGTGCACCCATGAAATGACCAGCGCGGCGTACATGAGCCACCTGCCGTTCGGCCTTGCCACCCAAAAGGCGAAAAAGACCTGCGGATAATCCCGTTCGATCCCGAGCAGAGGCAAGGAGAGGCGTGTGCCGACGAAATGCAGCATGATGAGCAGCGGGATGCTCAGTCCGAACATCAACTGCGTCAACTCGATCGCGGTCCAGCGGAATTGCCGGCGCGAATAGAGTGCCCACAGTCCCAATCCCATATGGATGAGCACCGCGCCATAGAACACGATCAGAACCGGCCAGCTTTGCCAGAACAGCACCTGATAGGTGAGCATGTCGTCCATCGCGCCGAGCGAGATGTTGCCAAGCGCATGATTCGTGAAATGGCTGGTGATGTAGGTGAACAGCACAAGGCCGGTGGCAAGCCGCACCTGGCGAATTCCGATTCCGCGCACGCGTCGGCTGAGAGATGAAACGGCTTTCTCTGCCATGTTGCGAAACCGCCCTGAACCCGTGAAGTCCGATTGATGGTGGCGCCGGAAACTGCGGAATTTTAACGGAGACTTGGGTCACGCGCCATGGGCAGGTGGCGGCCCGTTGGGCAGCAAAAGACCAGCCGTTTGACTTCATGATCGGGGTCGCGGAAAAGCGGACCGCACGATCACCCTGGCGACAGCCATCTGTCGTCCTGAGCCGCTGACTTCAATGAACCAAGCCTCTGCAGCCGAGACGGCGAAGCCCGGACTCCTGACATCCCGCGAAACAGTCGTCGCGGCGGTAGCGATTGTCGCCTTTGTGGCGTTGCAGGTCTTCTACGCCGCGACGGCCGACCTGCGCACCGACGAGGCCTATTACTGGACGCTCTCGAAGGAACATGTGCTGTCGTATCTCGATCATCCGCCGATGGTCGCGTGGCTGGTCCGTTTCGGCACGGCGATTTTCGGGGATACCAATTTCGGCGCGCGGTTCGGCGGACTGCTCGGGATGTGGATCGCATGGGCGATTCTTGCAGATATTGTCTGGCGGCTGACGCGGGACAGAGGCGCCGTCGTGCTCGCTGTGTTGATGCCGTTCGCGGCGCCCGAGTATGGCCTGTTCGCGTCCCGGATATTGCCTGACACCGCATTGATTCCGTTCTCGCTTGCGATGGTCTGGTCGCTGGTTCGCCTCACTGAGAGCAAGGACGGCCGCTGGTGGCTCGCCGCCGGGCTGTTCGGCGGGCTGGCATTGCTGTCGAAATACACGGCCGTGTTTTTAGCGCCCGCCGTCGCGGCGTTCCTGCTGGCGCCGCCTTGGCGCGCGAGTTGGCTTCGCAGTCCGTATCCCTGGATTGCAGTCGGAATTGCGTTGCTAGTGTTTTCGCCGGTGCTTGTCTGGAACTGGCAGCACGATTGGGCGTCGTTCAAATTCCAGTTCATCCGCGCCGGCGCGGACCACGGCATTTCCGCACGCACCGTCGGCGATTTTCTCGGACTTCAGCTCGCACTTGTCGGGCTTATCCTGTTTCCGGTGGTGCTGGCGGGGTCTTTGATGCTGGCATGGCGCGGTTATCGGCGGCTGAATCCGGCGTTCATCCTCATCTCGACCTGCGCGCTGGTGCCGTTCGCGTACTTCTTATGGAAATCTTTCTCGCTGCGGATCGGCGATACTTGGCCGATGCTGATCTGGCCGTTCGCGTTTGCCGCCGCGGCGATCAATCTCGCCGAGATCGGTAAGGAACAAAGTTCAGGCTGGATTGCCCGCACGGCAGCGCCATGGGCGAAGGCTGCGGTGGCGCTTGGTTTCATTCTGAACGTCGCGGTTTTCTATTACTACGCTGTCAGCAATTTCGCGGTCGCAGCCACCAAGGATCCGGTCGCGAAGGAGGCGGGCTATGGCGAGATCGCCCGGCGCGCGAAGGCGGTCGCGGACGAGGTCGGCGCGACATGGATCGCGACGCTCGATTACCGGATCTATGCGGAGCTGCGCTGGCATCTCAAGGACAGCATTCCGGTGGTGCAGGTGAACGAGCGAAGCCGGTTTATCGGCTTCAAGGATTCCGCGAGTGGAGCGATGAAATCCGGCATCGGTCTCTACGTCGACAGCGCCCCCAACGATGGCAACGTGATCGAAGTTGGCACGCCTGCGGTGTTGCGCGTGGTTGGGAAAGCCGATCGGACATGGCGCGGCGTCGTCATCGAGCCGTTCGTCTTCAAGACCGTCACCGGGTGGACGCCCGATCTTTCGCCGCCGCCGGACTCGCGGTTTTATAAATGGCGGCTGTTGAACTAACGAAAAACCCCGGCTGCCTGAAACAGCCGGGGTTTTCGATTCAGGCAAAGCCTGAGATCAATAGCAGACGTTCACGGTGCGATAGCGGATGCCATAAGGCGTGCGGACGCGGCGCCGCACATAGCAGCCGTCGTCATCGGCGTAGCCGCCGCTCACGATGACCGGGCTGAAGCCGAAACCAAAGCCGTGGCCGTAGCCCCAGCCGTGGCCCCAGTGATGGCCCCAGCCATGGGCCGAAGCGGCGGTCGGGGACAGGGCGGCTGCGCCAAGCGCAGCGGAGGCAGCAATTGCGAGAGCGAGTTTGCGTAACATGGCGGTTCTCCTGGGTAGCGCAATCTGCGCGGGTTTACCGATATCCACCCCTTGCAGATTGGTCGCACCGCCCGGAAAACAGGTTCACGGATACCTTCGGTTTTGAAAAAGCTTGGATTTTGGTGGCGACGAGGCTCCGCGCCGTTCAGGACTTCTGATCGTCGCCGCCGACGCGGCGCAGCAGGTCTTTCGCGAGATCGGACAGTGCCGGGCGCGGCAAGGCTTCAAACGGCAGCGGCCGTGTCACGTCGATGGCGGCAAGGCCGAGCCGCGCGGTGAGCAGTCCGTTGAGCAGGCCTTCGCCAAGCTTCGCCGACAGCTTCGCGGTGATGCCGTGACCGAGCATCTGCTGGATCAGGCTGTCGCTGGCCGCCATGCCGCCGGTCAGCGCCAGATGCGCAACCACATGGCGCATCAGCCGGATCATGCCGAGCGTGCCGGGCCGTCCGCCATAGAGCAGCGCGAGCTGGCGCACGAGACGCAGCGCCGCTGCGAACACGAACAGCATGTCGATGACAGCGCCTGGGCTGACGGCGGTAACGATGGACACACGCTGCGCGGCGCTCGAGACCAGCCGCCGCGCTTCCTGATCGAGCGGAGTCATCAGTTCGCGCTCGGCAAGCCGCACCATGTCGGCGCCGTCGATGATGTCGCGGCCGTGTTCTTCCAGCGCCGCGCGGGCACGCGCGAGCTTCGGATTGTCATGCGCGACTTTGAGAAGATCGCGAACGATCGCGTCGCTTTCCTTGCGGTCGTCGCTTAGCAGCACCGCGTTGGCGCGTGCATGCAGCTTCTCGATGGTTTCCAGCCGCGCGAGGCTCAATGCTTCGCGTCCGATGATGACCACCAGCGCCACCACGGCGAGAACCGCAAAGACGAGCCCGATATAGCCGAGGCTGGCGCTGCGATTGAACAGATCCTCGACCAGATTGGAAATGCCGAGGCCAAGCCCGAGCACGACCAGTCCACCCAGCGCAATCCAGAACACGCTCGCCCAGCCAAAACCCTTGCGGACCGGCACTGCCGGTTCATCGATGGGCACGGGAAGCTGTGCCGGGTCCGCTTCCGGCGTGATGTGGACCTTGCCTCGCGCGGGACGCGACGGATCGTCCTCGGCATCCATCAGGATGACGCGGGGATCGTCGAGCTTGAACGCGGCCGGCTTGCGGTGGTGCGGCTTGTCGCTCATTGCAGCTTGTCTCCGATCAGAAACTGAAGCGCGCGGTCGAGGCGGATATGGGGCAGGGCGGGCTCTTCGCCAGCCTTTTGCTCGAGTAAAGGCGGCCGAAATCGCAGAAAGCGGTAATCGGTCTGGTCGGATGCTGCGTTGGACAGGCCGCGGAACGCGCCGTCGCCGCTGAACAGGTCGTCGAGCTTGGCCGGAAGGTCGCCGGGAAAGGTCGCGGCCTCCGTCTCGCCGTCGAACACTTCGTCGCCGGACATCTCGCCTTCTTCGGGCGTGCCGAGGATGGAAGGCAGCTTTTCGCGGCCCTGCTGTACGAGTGCTTCTCTGGTCGCACGCACGGCGGCGAGCGCCACGACATCCACGGCAGCGCCCGCGAACTCGGCGCGCGAGGCCGCGCGCTCCACCATGCGTTTCAGGATCGCTTCCAGCCGATCGTGACTGGAGTGGTGCAGGTGATCGGCCTTGGTGGCGGCGAACAGGATCTTGTCGATGCGCGGGCGGAACAGCGAACTGACGAACGTGCTGCGGCCGATGTTGAAGCAATCGAGAATGCCCGACAGCGCGCCTTCGAGATCCTTCAGCGCTTCGGGGCCGGCATTGAATGCGGCGAGTGCATCCACCAGCACAATCTGCCGGTCGAGCCGTGTGAAGTGATCCCGGAAGAATGGCCGCACCACGACGTCCTTGTAGGCCTCATAGCGCCGCCGCATCATCGCCCACAGCGAACCATCCGGAGCGGTGCCGTCCTGCGGCACATCCAGCGGCGCAAAGGTCAGTGCCGGCGATCCCGCGAGATTGCCGGGCATCAGGAAACGGCCGGGCGGCAGGAGACTCATGGCGAAGCGTTCGTCGCGGCAGGCGCGCAGATAATCCGTGAACAGTTTTGCTGCGGTGAGCGTCGCCTGTTCATCCTCGCGCTCTTTCGGCTCAAGCGTGGCGAGATGTGCGTGCCATTGCTTGGCCAGCCGGGCGCGCGGTTCGCGGCGAGATAGCGCGAGGCTTTCCGCAGACCACTGCTCGTAGCTTTTGTTGAGCAACGGCAGATCGAGCAGCCACTCGCCGGGATAGTCCACGAGATCAAGGGTGAGCTGGCGTGTCGCACTGTTCTGCCGCTGATAGTCGATCACGAGGCGAAGCTCGCTGATATCCACGGTCGAGTGCGGCCAGCGCCGGTCCTCGATCAGTGTGCGGACGTGGCTCTCATAGGCGAAGCGCGGCACGGCATCGTCGGGCTGCGGCTCGAGGCGCGCGCGGGCGATGCGGCCCGTCGCCAGCGACTCGAACACCGGAAAACGCCCGCCGCGCAGCAGGCCATGAACCAGTGCGGTGATGAAAACCGTCTTGCCGGCGCGCGACAGGCCTGTGACGCCAAGCCGCACGGTGGGATTGAACAGGCTCTCGCCGTACTCGATCAGCGAGCGGACGGAGAGACGGGCTTCCTCGACGATGTCCGAAAAGCTGGGTGCCATAATTCCATCAAGACTTTATCGGACAGAGGGATCACTGAATAAAACACGCCGTGCGACAGTTTTGTGAAGCTGGAGATTTTTGGAGCGGAAATCAAGTTTCAAACCGTTTTGAACCTTGATCGGTCCCCTTTTCAGGATTCATTGACCGTCACCGGATTATCCTTTGTGCTCGACGTCAAGATAGATCAATTGGCCCGATTGTACGCATGACGATCTTCCGTTTGAAGCAGCTCAGTTCGCACGCCCGCGTTGCGGGTGGAGGCGTGGTCCGCTGGGACTACGACCGCGCGGAGCTGATCGCCGATGGCGTCGTCCATGTGCTCGGCATCGCTTTTGGATTGATCGCCGCCATCGCGCTCGTCGTTGTCGCCGGCATGTATGCGTCGAGGGCCGAAGTTATTTCGGTGTCGGTTTATGTCACCGGCCTGCTCGCCATGCTCGGCCTGTCCGCGACCTACAATCTGTGGCCGGTGTCACCCGTCAAATGGGTGCTACGCCGGTTCGATCACTCCGCGATCTACATTCTGATTGCGGCTACCTACACGCCGTTCCTGGCGCAGATGAACGACTGCTTCATGGCGATGGCGCTGCTGATCGGCGTCTGGTCTGTGGCGGTGGCAGGCATCGCGCTCAAGATATTTCTGCCGGGACGGTTCGATCGCCTTTCGGTCGGGCTTTATCTCGCGATGGGATGGAGCGGGATTGTTGCCTACGACAGCCTCGTGTCCTCGTTGCCGAGTTCGACATTGTGGTTCATCGCTGCCGGTGGGCTGATCTATTCGCTCGGCGTGATCTTTCACGCATGGGAGCGGCTGCGCTTCCAGAATGCGATCTGGCATTCCTTCGTGCTGCTGGCTGCCGCACTGCACTACACGGCTGTGCTCGATATGGTTCTGGTTGCGGCCTGAGATTGATTGATCTCACCAGCTTTCCCACCTAAAATATCAGCATGAAAGTTTCCGGAAAAGTTGTTGTCGTCACCGGCGGCGCGAATGGCATCGGCCAGGCGTTGTGCGAAATCTTCCATCGCGAGGGCGCCGCCAAAGTCGTGGTTGCCGATCTCGACGGCGCGCGGGCCAAGACCGTCGCGGACTCCATCGGTGGCGCGTCGTTCGCCTGCGACGTCAGCAAGGAAGACGACATTTTTCGCGTCATCGATGAAACCGAAAAGCAGTTCGGTCCCATCGACCTGTTCTGCTCGAACGCCGGCATTGTCGGCGAGTTCGATCCGATGGCCGAGAATGCGGGCGGCGCACCAGATGCGGCATGGGCGAAAAGCTGGGCGATCCACGTGATGGCGCATGTTTACGCAGCGCGTCATCTGGTGCCGCGCATGAGGGCGCGTGGCGGCGGCTATTTCCTCAACACCATTTCAGCGGCCGGACTTCTGTCGCAGGTTGGCAGCGCGACCTATGCGACGACGAAGCACGCCGCGGTGGGCTTTGCCGAGAATCTGGCGATGTCGCACAAAGCCCACAACATCCGCGTGTCGATCCTCTGTCCGCAAGGGGTCGACACCAACATGCTGAGGGGCATGCCGAAGGGTCCGCAGTCCCACGACGGCAATCTCTCGGCGGAGGAGGTAGCGCAATGCGCGCTCGACGGTATCGACCGCGAGACGTTCGTGATCCTGCCGCATCCGCAGGTGCTGACCTACATGCGCGCGAAGACCGAAAACTACGATCGCTGGATCGGCGGCATGGCCAAGATCCAGGCCGGCATGCGCGAGATGTTCGGCAAGAAGTAGGGCGAGTTCCGGTCGATCACTAATTATCCGTCATGGCCGGGCTTGTCCCGGCCATCCACGCCTTAAACTGTGCCTCAGAAAGACGTGGATGCCCGCGACAAGCGCGGGCATGACGAGAGTTGGTGAACTACCAGCTCGCGGTGCCCTTCATGGTCGGCGCGCCCGCAGCGTTCGCCGTCCAGACCTCAAGGCCAGCACTCGTCTCGTTGCCGTTGACGCTGAACTCCGCGCCGTCGAACAGCGGATTCACACCGCGGTAGACGAATTTCGCCGGCGCTTTGCCGGCGCGCTGGCGTGCGGCGAACTCGATCAGCAGCGACGCCTGCAGCGGGCCGTGAACGATCAGGCCCGGATAACCTTCGACCTTGGTGACATAGTCGCGGTCATAGTGAATGCGGTGGCCGTTGAAGGTCAGTGCCGAATAGCGGAACAGCAGCACTGGATCGGCCATGTGGCTTTCACGATGCTTCCCAGCGGGAACGGCCGCGGGGGCCGGAGCCGCTTTCGCGTCACCTGCGGGCGCGAGATCGCGATAGACGATATCATGCCGTTCGCGGACAGCGACGCCGCGCGGCGCGGTGATGGCGTGCTCGACCGAGACGAAGCACAACGCGCCGGTGCTGCCGCTCTTCATCGTGACGTCCGAGATGCGCGAGGAGCGCGTCACCGTGTCGCCGACGCGCAGCGGATCGATGAATTCGATCTGGCCGCCGGCCCACATCCGGCGCGGCAACGGCACCGGCGGCAGGAAGCCGCCGCGCGCGGGATGACCGTCCGGTCCGAGTTCGCTCATCGGCACGACCGGCTGCGCGAGGCACCAGTGCGTGGTGAGCGGCGCCGGGTCGCCTTCAACCGGATTGCCGATGTCGAGGAACAGCGTTGCGCGCAGGCCCTTCACCAGTTGCGCGGTGATGACGTCGGATGCTTCCTGGGTGCGGCCGATCCACTGGCGCAGATGATCGATGTCGAGTTTCGCGGTCATGACTTTTTACCTTGCGAGATTTCGCTGGTTGCGTCTCCCACTGCGGGCACCGCGCCGTAAGGACGTTGTTCGCCGACGACGATGGAGGCGGGCGCGGGATAGGCGACAACGCCGTTGGGGGTTTCGACCTCGATGCGGCGCAGATGCGGGTGCGCCGACAGATCGTCCATGGTGTTGACCTCGGCGAAAGCGATGTCGGCGTCGTCCAGTCGCTTGAGCAGGTCGTCACGCGTCATGGTCTTGAACACATCGGCCACGGTGCCGTCGGTCAGCTTGCGGTTCTTGACGCGCTCCACCATGCTGGAGAAGCGCGGATCATTCGGCAGATCCGGCATGTTCAGCACGTCGGCGCAGAGCTTCTTCCATTCGCGCTCGCTCTGGATCGAGATCAGAATGTCGCGGCCGTCCTTGGAGCGGAACACGCCATAAGGCGCGATCGAGGTGTGGGCGAGGCCCATGCGCTTTGGGCTGTTGCCGTTCTCGGCGTTCAGCAGCGGCACGGTCAGCCAGTCGGCCATCACGTCGAACATCGAAATGCGGATGTCTGCGCCCTGTCCGGTTTTCGAGCGGCCGATCAGCGCTTCGAGTATCGCGGCGTGGGCGGTGGCGCCGGTGGCGATATCGACGATGGACAGGCCGACGCGCGCCGGCGTTTCCGGGCCGCCAGTGATGGAGGCAAGACCGCTTTCCGCCTGGATCAGCAGGTCATAGGCCTTGCGTTCGGCATAGGGACCGTCGTCGCCGTAGCCCGAAATGGTGCAGATGATGAGGCCCGGATAATCCTTGCGCAGTCGTTCGCGGGTGAAGCCGAGCTTGTCCATCGAGCCGGGCTTGAGATTCTGCACCAGCACGTCCGCGCCCGCGATCAGTTTCTCAAGCGTCTTGCGGCCGTCGTCGGTCGCGAGATCGATGACAACGGATTTCTTGCCGCGGTTGAGCCAGACGAAATAGCTGCTCTGGCCCTTTGCGGCGGCATCATATCCGCGGGCGAAATCGCCTTCCGGCCGCTCGACCTTAAATACCGTCGCGCCTGCATCCGCGAGCCGCGACGTACAGAATGGCGCAGCGACCGCCTGCTCGACGGCGATGACGGTCAGTCCTTCGAGCGGCAGCATGGTCTCTCTCAGTAGGAGCGCGGCATGCCGAGCACATGCTCGGACAGATGCGACAGGATCAGATTGGTGGAGATCGGCGCTACTGAATAGAGCCGGGTCTCACGGAACTTGCGCTCGATATCGTACTCTTCCGCGAAGCCGAAGCCGCCGTGAGTCTGGATGCAGGCGTTGGCCGCTTCAAAGGACGCATCGGCGGCGAGCATCTTGGCCATGTTGGCCTCGGCGCCGCAGTCCTTGCCCGCTTCATAAAGCCGGGTGGCTTCCCGCACCATCAGTTCGGCGGCGCGCATGTTGGCGTAGGATTTCGCGATCGGAAACTGGATGCCCTGATTCTGGCCGATCGGGCGTCCGAACACCGTGCGCTCCTTGGCGTAGTCGCTCGCCTTCTTGATAAACCACTTGGCGTCGCCGACGCATTCCGACGCGATCAGAATGCGCTCGGCATTCATCCCCGACAGGATGTAGCGGAAGCCCTTGCCCTCTTCGCCGATCAGGTTCTCGGCCGGCACCTTCATGTTGTCGAAGAACACCTCCGTCGTGGAGTGGTTCATCATGGTGCGGATCGGCCGGATGGTCAGCCCGCCGGCCTTCTTCGCTTCCTGCATGTCGACGATGAACACGGACAGGCCGTCGGTGCGCTTCGCCGCCTGTTCCTTGGGCGTCGTGCGCGCCAGCAAGATCATCAGGTCGGAATACTCGGCGCGGCTGGTCCAGATCTTCTGGCCGTTGACGACGTAGTGGTCGCCTTCACGCTTGGCAAAAGTCTTGAGCGACGATGTGTCGGTGCCGCTGGTCGGTTCGGTCACGCCAAACGCCTGAAGACGCAACTCACCGCTGGCGATGCGCGGCAGCCACTTGGATTTCTGTTCTTCGCTGCCGTGCCGCAGCAACGTACCCATGGTGTACATCTGGGCGTGAGTGGCGCCGCCGTTGCAGCCTGCGCGCTGGATCTCCTCGAGGATCGCGGCCGCTGCCGAAAGCTTCAGCCCGGAACCGCCATACTCTTCGGGGATCAGCACCGACAGATAGCCGGCGTCGATCAGCGCCTGCACGAACTCCTTCGGGTAGGCCATGTCGCGGTCCAGCTTGCGCCAGTACTCACCGGGAAACTGGGCGCAAAGCTTCGCAACCGACTCGCGGATATCAGAAAAATCTTGCTCGTGATGTGTCATGGGAATGTGTTTGGCAGATCGCCAGCCTGTGTTCCAGCGGTTTGGGACGCGCAGCCGTATTCCGAATTTGCATCCGTGGCGCAGCTAGTGGCCGCAAGAAGCTCGCCACGAAGAGATGGCATTATGCGTGGTCAGGCATTGATGCGGACGGGCAGGGTTTCATAACCCTTCACGAAGCTGGAATAGATCCGCGTCGGCTCTCCGACCACCTCGATATTGTCGAAGCGCTTCAGGATTTCTTCCCAGATGATCTTGAGCTGGAGGTCGGCCAGCCGCATGCCGACGCAGCGGTGGATGCCGAAGCCGAACGACATGTGCGTGCGCGGGCGTGCGCGGTCGATGATGAAGCTGTCGGGATTCTCGATCACTTCGCCGTCGCGGTTGCCGGAGACGTACCACATCACGACGCGGTCGCCTTTCTTGATCAGCTTGCCGCCGAGTTCGGTGTCCTGCAGCGCGGTGCGGCGCATATGGGCCAGCGGCGTCTGCCAGCGGATCACCTCGGGCACGAAGCTGTCGATCAGCGCGTGATTGGAGCGCAGCTTGTCGTATTCGTCCGGGTTCTCATTGAGCGCGAGCACCGAGCCGGTCATCGAGTTGCGGGTGGTGTCGTTGCCGCCGACGATCAGGAGAATGAGGTTACCGAGCAGTTCGCTGCGATCCATGTGACGCATCGCGTCGCTGTGCGCCATCATGGAGATGAGATCGTTGCCGGGTTCCTTGACGCGCTCGTTCCAGAGCCGGATGAAATAGTCGGCGCAATCGCTAAGCTCCCGCAGCCGCTGCTCTTCGGTCTCGTAGATTCCGCTCTTCGGCAGCGCCGTCGAGAGATCGGACCAGCGGGTCAGCATGCGGCGATCTTCCCACGGAAAATCGAACAGCGTCGCCAGCATCTGCGTGGTGAGTTCGATCGACACCCGGTCGACCCAGTTGAAGGTCTCGTTGCGCGGCAGGTTGTCGAGGATTTCCGCCGAGCGCTCACGAATGAGAATGGCGAGGCGATCGAGGTACACCGGGGTGAACATCGGCGACACGGTCTTGCGCTGCGGACCGTGTTTCGGCTCGTCCATCGCGATGAAGCTCGGCCACTGATAGTCCTCGCCCATGTCGCGGAGATTGATGCCGCCATATTTGATGTCGGACGAGAAGATCGCGGCGTTGGTGTCGACATGCATGATGTCGTTATACTTGGTCACCGACCAGTAATCGCCGACCGGGCAGGTGGTGCAGTAGTGCACCGGCTCTTCTCTGCGGAGCCGCTCGAAGTAAGGCCACAGCGTATCGCTACGGAACAATTCCGGCGCACCGGGGTGAAATTCCGACAGCGGCGTGGAATAAGCCTTTTCGCGCGCAGCCTTCTGCCGCTCGTCGCGGGCCATTCTGATCGTCCCGTGCATCTTTTCTTCCCTTGTCCCGAGGCGGTTTGACGCCTGAAATCTTTTATAACCGGATGCCGACTTTGCTATGACGCCAGCCGCACCGGAAGGGTCTCGTAGCCCTTGATGAAACTGGAATACACCCGATGCGGCTGCTCGACCACTTCGATGTTGTCGAAGCGCTTGAGAATCTCCTCCCAGACGATCTTCAGTTGCAATTCCGCTAGGCGAATTCCGACGCAGCGATGGATGCCGAAGCCGAACGACAGATGCTGGCGGGGCCGGGCGCGATCGATAATGAAGCTGTCGGGATTCTCAATCACCTCGTCGTCGCGGTTGCCCGAGACGTACCACATCACGACCTTGTCGCCCTTCTTGATTTGTTTGCCGCGCAGTTCGGTGTCCTGCAGCGCGGTTCGGCGCATATGCGCGAGCGGCGTCTGCCAGCGGATGATTTCGGGCACCATGCTGTCGACCAGCGCGTGGTTGCTGCGCAGCTTTTGATATTCGTGCGGATTTTCGTTCAGCGCATAAAGGCCGCCGGAGAGCGAATTGCGCGTGGTGTCGTTGCCGCCGACGATCAGGAGTATGAGATTTCCCAGGAATGTCTTGGGGTCCATGTCGCGCGTCGCTTCCGCATGCGCCATCATGGAGAGAAGATCGCTTTTTGGCGGCGCATTGGCCCGCTCATTCCAGAGTCTCGAGAAATACGCGGCGCATTCCTGCAATTCGGCCTGCCGGGCATCCTCGGACGCGATGATGTCGGTATTGTCGGGCGAAGCGGTCGCGACATCGGACCAGCGCGTGAGCTTGCGGCGGTCCTCCCATGGGAAATCAAACAGCGTCGCCAGCATCTGGGTCGTCAGTTCGATGGAGACCCGATCGACCCAGTCGAAGGTCTCGTGGCGCGGCAGCGAGTCCAGGCACTGCGCGGCGCGGGTGCGGATCGTGTCGGCCAACTGATCGAGATGCGTCGGCGTGAACATCGGCGCCACAGTCTTGCGCTGCGCGCTGTGCTTCGGCTGGTCCATGGCGATGAACATAGGCCGGCGGAATTCCGGCGGCGCATCGCGGATCGTGATCCCGCCGAGACTCGATTCCGACGAGTAGATTTGGTGGTTGGTCTCGACATGCATGATGTCGTTGTACTTGGTGACCGACCAGTAGGGCCCGTACTGGCTGTCCTTGCAGTAGTGAACAGGGTCTTCCTTGCGCAGCCGTTCGAAGTAGGGCCAGAACGTATCGCTGCGAAACCGCTCGGGATCGCCCGGATTGAAATCCTCGATCGGCGTGGAGTAGGCCTTCTCGCGCGCCGCGTTCAGCTCCGAATGCCGCGCAAGATCGAGCGTGCCGTGCATCGCGCCTCTCCCTCTCTGCTGCTTCCGTGGTTGATCCCGGAGGCTTGTTGCGAATTACATCCCCTGGAGTGCGACGAGGCAAGGGTGACGGCGGTTTGCCGCATCGACGGTGCGGGCAAGGGACGTCCCGGGGGTGGTTCTGCTGCTCCTTCGTGCCCGCGTCTTTAAAAGAGGTACAAGAGTACAATTTAAAGGTGAGATTGCTTACATCTGCACGCCGATAGAGTTTGGTTAATGAATTCATCCTAAGGTTTCTGGGTACCATCTAGAAAGGACTCAGACAATGCAATTGTTCAAGTCTTCTCAAGAGCTTAAGTCGAAGATCGATGCGCTGGGAAAATCTCAGGCCGTGATCGAGTTTAACCTCGACGGCACAATTTTGACCGCCAACCCCAATCTTCTGAATGCCATGGGGTATCGGCTGGATGAGATCCAGGGCAAGCACCACAGCATGTTCGTCGCCCCGGAACTCCGCGAGCAGGCCGAGTACCGCGAATTCTGGGAGGCGCTACGCAGGGGCGAGTACCAGTCGGGTGAGTTTCCACGTGTCGCCAAGGGCGGACGCCCGGTCTGGATTCAGGCTTCGTACAACCCGCTGCTGGGTCGCGGCGGTAAACCATTCAGGGTGGTCAAGTTCGCCACCGACATCACCGAGCAGAAACTCAGGAGCGCCGATTACGAAGGCCAGATCGCGGCCATTCAGAAATCGCAGGCCGTCATCGAGTTCAACCTCGACGGCACCGTCATCACCGCGAACGACAACTTCCTCAAAACCCTCGGCTACCGGCTGGACGAAATCCAGGGCAAGCATCACGGCATGTTCGTCGAACCGAAGGAGCGCGACAGCGCAGCCTATCGCGACTTCTGGGATTCGCTTCGCCGCGGCGACTATCAGGCCGACGAGTACAAACGCGTCGGCAAGGGCGGCAAGCCGGTCTGGATTCAGGCCTCCTACAATCCGATCCGGGGCGCAGACGGCAAGCTCGCCAAGGTCGTCAAATTCGCCACTGACACGACGGCGCAGGTCGAAGACCGCATTCGCCGTGGCGAGTTGCAGAAATCCATCGACATCGATCTGGGAGAGATCACCGAGGCCGTGACTTCGACGTCCGAGCGCGTGACGTCCGCAGTGAGCGCATCGACACAGACATCCTCGAACATGCAGGCGGTAGCCTCAGGCGCCGAGGAACTCGCGGCTTCCGTGGGTGAAATCAGCCGGCAGGCGTCGGATGCGCTCACGATCTCACTGCAGGCAGTCCAGCAGGCCAATGAGACGAGCGCGATCGTGTCGGGCCTTGCGACCGCCGCCCAGAAGATCGGCGACGTGGTCAAGCTCATCAACAATATTGCCGAGCAGACCAATCTGCTGGCGCTCAACGCTACCATTGAGGCGGCGCGGGCCGGCGAAGCGGGAAGGGGCTTTGCCGTCGTGGCATCGGAAGTCAAAAGCCTCGCGACCCAGACCGCGAAGGCGACCGACGAAATCAGCGCGCAGATCGCCGAGGTTCAGGGAACCACCGCCAGCGCTGTCAACGTCATCGAGGCGATCACGCAGACGATCTCCCGCGTCAACGAAATCTCGGCTGCCATTGCGGCGTCTGTCGAGGAGCAGGCGTCCGTGACGCAGAGCATTTCGTCCAATATGCAGGTCGCGGCGAAGGGCGTGACGGACATCAATTCCAGCATGACTGACATCGCCGAGGCGACGCGGTCCGTCGATGCGTCGACCCGCAAGGTCCGGGAAGCCTCACGCGCACTGGCGTAAGGTTCCTCCCGCGCGCCGCAATCATCCGGCGAAATGTCAGCTACAAGACATTTCGCGTCCCTTGGAGAAACGCCGGAACGTTCTGGCGTTTCTGCCTCTTCTCCCCGCAACCGGCCCGTGGCATTGTCCGGCCGAATAACGGCCGGCATTCGTAAAGCCGTCCCCGGGAGAGAACCTGATGATTCCGAACGCGCACAGTATGTTCAATTTCGATCTCGGCGAGACCGCCGATGCGATCCGCGAAACCGTCCGCGATTTCTCGTCAAACGAGATAGCGCCGCGCGCCGACGAGATCGACAAAAGCAACCAGTTTCCGCGCGACCTGTGGCCCAAGCTGGGCGCGCTCGGTCTGCACGGCATCACCGTCGAGGAAGAGTACGGCGGCTCGGGGCTGGGCTATCTCGAACATTGCATTGCGCTTGAGGAAATTTCCCGCGCCTCGGCGTCGGTGGGTCTTTCGTATGGCGCGCATTCCAACCTTTGCGTCAACCAGATCCGCCGCAACGGCAACGAAGCCCAGAAGCGGAAGTATCTTCCGAAGCTGATTTCCGGCGAGCATGTCGGCGCGCTGGCGATGTCCGAGCCGGGCGCGGGGTCCGACGTGGTGTCGATGACGACGCGCGCGGACAAGAAGGGCGACCGTTACGTCATCAACGGCTCCAAGATGTGGATCACCAACGGTCCCATCGCCGAGACGCTGGTGGTCTACGCCAAGACCGATCCGGCGGCCGGGCCGCGCGGCATGACAGCGTTCCTGATCGAAAAGGGTATGAAGGGATTTTCCACCGCGCAGAAGCTCGACAAGCTCGGCATGCGCGGCTCCGATACCGGCGAACTGGTGTTCGAGAATTGCGAAGTCCCCGAGGAGAACGTGCTCGGTCACGTCGACCGCGGCGTCAACGTGCTGATGTCGGGTCTCGACTACGAGCGTACCGTGCTTGCGGCCGGACCGCTGGGCATCATGCAGGCCTGCCTCGACGTGGTGATGCCTTACGTTCACGAGCGCAAGCAATTCGGCCAGCCCATCGGCACCTTTCAGCTCGTGCAGGGAAAAGTCGCCGACATGTACGTGACGTTGAATGCGTCGCGCGCCTACGTCTATGCTGTGGCGAAGGCTTGCGACCGTGGCGAGACCACACGTGAAGACGCCGCCGGCGCGATCCTTTACGCAGCGGAGCGCGCGACCCAGTGCGCGCTGGATGCGATCCAGTTGCTCGGCGGCAACGGCTACATCAACGACTATCCGACCGGCCGGCTGCTGCGCGACGCCAAGCTCTATGAGATCGGCGCTGGCACCAGCGAAATCCGCCGCATGCTGATCGGCCGCGAGCTGTTCGAGAAGACGGCTTAGATGCTGGGAGCGGCACTTTCAATCAATACTGACTAATCGATTTTCGACATTCGCTGGGGAGTTCTTTTGTGAATTACCTAAACATCCCGGTGGTCAGGCCGCCGGAACCTCCCGCTCAGATTCTGTTTGTTGGAGATCGAAGCGAGTTTTCCGAACTTGTCATACGCGGCGCAAAACTCGAACTTTTCACGCTGGGTTTCTACAGGTTCTGGCTGGCCACCGACATCCGGCGTCATTTGTGGTCGCAGACGATCATTGGCGATGACGCCGCGGAATACACCGGCCGCGGCAAGGAATTGCTGATCGGTTTCCTGATCGCGCTGGCGATCCTTGTGCCGATTTATCTCGCATATTTTATCGCCGGCCTGGAGGCGGAGCGGATCAAGGCTTTCGCCAGTATTCCGCTGGTTGCGCTTCTCTATGTCTTTGGACAATTCGTCGTTTATCGCGCGCGGCGTTACCGCCTGACCCGTACGGTGTGGCGCGGCGTGCGCTTCTGGATGGACGGTTCGGGCTGGGCCTATACCTTGCGAGCCTCGCTGTGGGCAATCCTCGTTGTTCTCACGCTCGGCCTTGCGCTGCCATGGCGCGAAGCAGCGCTCGAACGCTACAAAATGCGCCATTCCTATTATGGCAGCCTTCAGGGTCGCTTCGAAGGACGGGGCTGGGATTTCTTCAAGCGAGGCTGGTGGTTGTGGCTGTTCGCGATCGCGTCGATTCTGGCTATGCTGCTGGCCCCTTACTTTGGCAGGAGCTTCTTCTTCAAGCAGGGTGGATCAGGATGGCTGTTCGCAACCATATTGCTCCTTACGTTATCGGTTCCTTTCGTCTACGGAGCCTTCAAGGCTGTGCAGTGGCGCTGGTGGCTTTCGGGAATCCGGTTCGGTGATGCGCGCCTCGAATCGAATTTGTCGCGGGGAGCATTGATAAGCCTTTACTGGAAATTGATCGGCTGGTTTCTCTTGCTGCTGATTATTTTTGCGGCGTATATGGCTGCATCTTTTTTTCTGATCGGCTCTCTAAGTGGCAACTATTTCAAGACAATACTTAGTTCTCGCGAAGTCGCAGCCCAAACCTCCTTTTTGGTTGCCACAGGCATAGGTTATCTGCTGCTGGCGCTTTCCGCGAACGTGGTTATTCGGGTTTATCTGCTTCGCGATCTTTGGGCGCGTGTGGCAGGTTCGATTTCGATCCACGGATTTGAGGCGACGAGCAGCGTCGAAGTCAGAGGAGAGCTGGCAACCGCTCTCGGCGAGGGATTTTCCGATGGCCTCGACGTTGCGGGTTTCTAGCAATCGTCCAACGCCCCGTCACATAAATTTTCATGAAACCCGATATCCGGTCGTCCCATGCAGATTGATCCTCCGAGCGATGGCCAAGCTCCCTCCGGACACCGGGTCATTTTCTTCGACGGAGCATCGAGCAAGCGTCGTATCGTGGAGCTTTCATTCAACGATCAGCTCGTCATCAGCGAGAATGACGATACACTTGCAACATGGTCCTACGCCGATATTCGCCGGGTCGACAGTCCATTCGGCACGCTGCGCGTAAGCTGTGTGAGTGCGCCGCCGCTGGCCCGGCTGGAAATCCGCGATGGAGCCGTTGAAGCCTGGTTGTTTTCGCATTGTCAGCATCTGGATGAAAATTTGCTGGGCAGCCGTGGCGTTGCGACCATTATCGGCTGGTCGCTGGCTGCGGTGACTTCAATTGTCGCGGTCGTGCTGTTCGGTGTTCCGCTCGCCGCGGATCGGCTGACGCCGCTGGTACCGCAGGCGTTCGAACGGCGGCTTGGCGATGTTGCGGAAAAACAGGTCAAGGGATTGTTCGGTCGCGCAGTTTGCCAGAACCCGGCGGGGCAGGCTGCCTTTGTCAAGCTTGTGAATGCTGTTCGTACATCGGCAGGCCTCGATACGTCGGTGCAATCTACCGTGCTGGCGAGCGAAATCCCGAACGCTTTCGCGCTTCCGGGCGGCAAGGTCTATTTGTTCAAGGGCCTGCTGACAAAGGCCGAGAATGCGGACGAGATCGCGGGCGTCCTTGCCCACGAAATGGGCCACGTAAAGCATCGCGATAGCATGCGAAATCTCATCTACAACGGCGGCACGTCTTTTCTGATTGGACTCTTGTTCGGAGATATCACCGGCTCCAGCGCGCTGATCTTTGCCTCTCGCTCGCTGGTCACAGCGTCGTATTCCCGGGAAACAGAGCAAAACGCGGATAAGGTTGCTATCGACGTGATGCACGGGCTTGGCCGCTCGCCGAGGCCGATGGGCGAGTTGATGTTTCGCGTTACCGGGAAGCAAGGTGACAAAAGCCTCTCGATTCTCTCGAGCCATCCGCTGACGGAGGACCGTCTGGCGCTGATGAGCAAGGAGGACCGTCCGCCAAGCAAGGAGCCGCTGTTGTCTCCCGACGAATGGCAGTCGTTGAAGGCGATATGCACTACCGTGAAATTTCTCTGACCGCTATCGCGGCAGATTGTTCACCTTCGCGACCCACGTCCGCACGTCCGGCAGCACGATGGGTAGTACGCTGCGGACCTCATCAACGGTCATGCCGGCCTTGATGCGCGGATCGTAGAGAATGTTCATGATGTACTGGTCGTAGACATCGAAGAAGCCCATCGAGACCTGATCGTTGAACATCGTCCACGGCACTGAGTCCGTGTCGTTGATCGGGCCGAGCGATTGCAGCAGCTCTTCGTAGGCGCAGTCCAGAAACACGAAGTCGCCGTTGTCGACGGTCAGGATCACATCCGAACGCTGAATTTCGTAGTTGTCATTCTTGCGAAACCCCGAGAGGCACTGAGGATCCAGCGAGTCGCGAATTTCGTTGGCCTTCTCGGCGCCATAGAACGACGCGATCGTTTTCTGGAGATCTCGGTCGCGGACCAGCGTGATGATGGCATTGGCGTCGTCACGCTTGCCCGCCATCGCGATGTCGAGGTGCTGCACCCGCATGGCGATGTCGCTGACGATCTTGCCGATCTGCATCTGCCGGTCGGTGCGGCTGGAGCCATCGACGAAGATGCGCACCGGCATCTGGTATTTACGGATGCGGTCGACGCGCCCGGCGAGATGGTACTCCGCGCCGAATGCGGTCTTCATGAAGCCGTCGATGATCTCGCTGTCGGTGAACGCCTTTTTCTCGTGACGCTGACGCGAACTGATGCTGGGGATTTCAGCGAATGCCGGAGGCGGCGTGGCGGTGAGCGCGATACAACCCGGCAGGGCGACGCCTGCTGCAAGCCGCCGCATTGTGTGAGACATTCTCATTACAACTGAGCTACCCGTGCTGTCGTCCCCGTGCAAGGGAGGCGACAGCCGGATGACGACAAAATGACAAGGCCGGCCACAAGGGCCGGCCTTTCAACAATATGGACATGGTCTGCCTGGTTGTGGCAGCCCAGCGGCTCGCGGGCCTGGGCTTCAGTTCTTGACGATCACCGTCGCACCAACCCGCACGCGCTCGTAGAGATCGATGACGTCGTCGTTGACCATGCGGAAGCAGCCTGACGAGACGGCTTGTCCGATCGTCTCCGGTTCGTTGGAGCCGTGAATGCGATAGAGCGTCGAGCCGAGATACATGGCGCGCGCGCCGAGCGGATTGTCGGGACCGCCGACCATGTGGCGCGGCAGGTCGGGGCGGCGGCGCAACATCTGCGATGGCGGGGTCCAGCTTGGCCATTCCTTCTTCGCCGTGATGCGGTGAACGCCGCCCCAGCGGAAGCCGTCGCGGCCGACGCCGATGCCATAGCGCAGCGCCCGGCCGCCGTCCTGAACCAGATACAGACGGCGCTCCTTGGTATCGATGATGATCGTTCCGGGCGCGTAGTTGCCCTGGAAGCTCACGGTAGTGCGTGGAATCGGGCCTGGTCCGCCGCGGCCGGCTCCGGGGTTGAAACCGAAGAGCTGGGCGATCGGATTGAACTCCTGATCCGCCATCGCGAATCCGGTGCTGACGATCATGGTCGCTGCGGTGAGAATTACGGTCAAAAGGCGCGTCATTAGAATCCTCATAAAAGCCCCTCAGACGGGGCCGGAAAGATCAGCAAGTCACGCGTTGCATCGAAGCTCACAGGTGCCACGAACTCGCGAGAAAGGCCACAATTTCGTTGTTTTCGCAACCCACGGACGCGTGATGGTGCAATGGGGCAAGGCTTTTGCTCAAGAACCGCTTTCGCTTAAGACATACCCCGCCCGCATGGTCGCATTGCCCGCCCGGTCGGCCCGAGCCTTTGACGAACCGTCATAAGGATGATTGATCTAACATCACCAAAAAGAATCTCGAACGGGAGTGAATAGATGAACGGTGCGGAAAGCCTGGTGCGAACATTGGTCGCGGGCGATGTGAATGTCTGCTTCACCAATCCGGGAACATCGGAGATGCATTTCGTTGCCGCGCTCGACCGCGTCGAGGGGATGCGCTGCGTCCTCGGTCTCTTTGAAGGTGTCGTGACAGGCGCCGCCGACGGATATTACCGGATGGCCGGAAAGCCGGCTTCAACGCTGCTGCATCTCGGGCCGGGCCTCGCGAACGGACTCGCCAACCTGCACAATGCGAAGAAGGCGAATTCCGGCATCGTCAACATCGTCGGCCAGCATGCGACCTACCATATCGATTACAACGCGCCGCTGACCTCCGACATCGAAGGCATCGCCCGGCCGATGTCGGCCTGGGTCCGCACCTCGCCGGATGCAAAATCTATTTCACGGGACGGAGCAGCGGCGATTGCAGCAGCGAGGAGCCATCCCGGCCAGATCGCGACGCTCATTCTTCCTGCGGATACTGCCTGGAACGAGGCCGACGGCATCGCGCAGGTGCCTGAAGAGTCCCAGCGCGCCAGTTACTCGCCGCAGGCGGTCGATGAAGCCGCCCGCGTTTTGCGCAGCGGCGAGCAGACGCTGCTGCTGCTGACGGGCAAGGCTCTCACCGAGGAAGGGCTGGCACTCGCTGCACGGATTGCCGGCAAGACCGGCTGCAAGGTGATGGGCCAGACTTATAATCCGCGCATGGCGCGCGGACGCGGACGGTTCTCCATCGACCGCATTCCGTACGTGATCGAGCAGGCGCTGCCGATCCTGAAGAATTTCCGCCACATCATTCTGATCGAGACCAACGATCCGGTGGCGTTCTTCGCCTATCCGAACAAGCCGAGCCTCTTGAAGCCGGAAGGCTGCGAGGTTCATCGCATGTGCGAATCCGGCGAGAACTCGGTAGCAGCCTTGCATGCGCTGGCGGATAAGCTCGGCGCCAAGGCGAGCGACGCCAAGCCGCAGCAGCTTGTCGAGTTGGCCAAGCCCACCGGCGCGCTGACGCACGCATCCATCGCACAGGCCATCGCGATGGCTATTCCGGAGAACGCGATTGTCGTGGATGAATCGATCACCACCGGCCGCGGATTCTTTCCGCCTACGGCTGCCGCTGCGCCGCACGACTGGCTGCAGAACATGGGCGGATCGATCGGATTTTCCACGCCGGTCGCAACGGGCGCTGCGGTCGCATGCCCGGACCGCAAGGTGATCTGCATGGTCGGCGACGGCAGCGCGATGTACACGCTTCAGTCGTTGTGGACGCAGGCGCGCGAAGGCCTCGACGTCACCACCATCGTCTTTGCCAACCGCACCTATCAAATCCTGAAGGGCGAATTTGCCGGCGTCGATGCGGGCGAACCCGGTCGCAAGGCGCTCGACATGCTCAACATCGACAATCCGGCGCTCGATTGGGTGGCGCTGGCGAAGGGCATGGGCGTGCCGGGCCGATCGGTGCACACAGCCGAGGATTTCTTCACGGAGTTGAGCGACAGTGTCCGCGAAAAGGGTCCACGGCTGATCGAAGTCGTTATGTAACGGACCCGGATCGCCCGGTGCGCCTGACGCGGCCGTCTGAACGGCCGCGTCGCAACGGTATTATGGAAAGCTTTAGTTAAGTCTTCGGCAGCTTCTTGCGGTTAGATTAGCCGTGGCGTTGCCGAGCGCTCGTGTCGCGAAGCCGTCCTGTGCAAGAAATGCAGTGAAGGTGACCGATGAAGACGGCGATCTACTTTTTTCGAGATGAAGCGGCTGCGACGTCGATCGAGTACGCTCTGATCGCGGCAGGTATTGCCGTCGCGATCGTGACTGCTGTCACCGGCCTCGGGACCAACCTCGGGATCAAATACTCCTCGGTCAAGACCGCCCTCGACTGATCCGTCCTTCCCCCTGCAGATAGGCGACGCTGGCGCACCGAATGCGTAATGAAGCGCCGCGATTACGCGGCCGTCGTTAAGGACAATTTTGACAAACCCAATCCAAGAGTTCGCGGATCGGCAGATATTCCCTCAGAGGACGGCGATCTCGGCGCATCCACCTCGAACGAGATCTTCAAGATTCCGCTGGAGGCTTCGCCAGCGTCAGGCGGAAGGTATGCGGTCAACCAGCGCGGTTGAATGCTTCGGAATTTTGGGGCGTCGAAAACCCATTCCGCGATCTGTCGGCCTGCGGCGGAAACACGGATGCGAACTGGTTCTTTTCTTTTTCCCAGGAATGCGGTGGCAAAAACATTCAGGACAAGCCGGTCGCCAGCTTGCGACTGAACCGGTAACTCAAGTTCAGCATGGCGATCGATGGTCCAGACACCCCATGGTTCGTTTTCTCCCCAACCCGACCGCATGAAGCTGCGCGAGTCGAGAGCACTGCTGAAATCAATCTCGTCGCCGATTCGATAGCGTGGCCCCATGTCCGGGGTGGTTCTGGAAAGCGCGATCATGTCTTCGATGAACCGGCGGCAGCCTGTCTCTTCCCCAAGGCGCGGGGCAATCGCCCGGGCGGAGGCGGCGAGTTGGTCTGAACTGCGCACTGCATCCAGAAGCGCCCCCGCGACAGTGCGCGCGGTGGAGTCGCCGAACAAAACGCCGACGCCGTAGCCCTCGGCGATCTTCTCAGCCATCCAGGTGCCGTGCGGCACAACAACGGGTTTGCCGAGGCTCGCAGCTTCCGTGAATACGCCGGACGTCAGTGCCTTGTACGGCTGCGCTTCATAGGCCAGCCAAACCAGGGAGCTGTGCTTCAGATTCGTCAGGTAATCCGCGATACCCTGCTCGGGAGAAATAATTTCGACAAAGGAAGCTGCTTTGCGCTTTAACTTCGCAATTGTTTCCGAGAGTTCGGCAGGAACCCTGATCAGAAACCTGACGGACGGTTCAGCGTCGGCAACGCGCCGAACGATCTCGCCGAGATTGTCCGCAAGCCTGCCCGACCTCTTGTTCAAGTGTACATAGATGGTCGGATTCGCCGGCATTGCGACCGGCACGTCGGTCAGAACGCGACCGAAATGATGCTGCATCATGAATGGCCGCCGGCCGCACACGCGCGAGACGGTACGGGTTTTCGCCGTTGAGTTGACCAGAAAAAACACGCGCTCCTGCCCGGGGCGCGTGCGGAGGTCGGAACACGCAAGCCGGTAGAGGGCGGCTCTGGCTCTGTAGCGTCCGGTGTCGAGATCGGTCAGTTCGTCGCCGATAATGCGGAAGAAGACGCTTGGGCGTTTCTCCTGCGGACGTTGTGAAAGCCACGAACCGATACCGCGAATGAGGAGCGGGTGCCCTCGGGGAAAGTATATGAGATCCTTTTGGTCTGGTTCTTCTGCGTCGAGTCGAGTCCACAGCGGCTCAAGAATGTTTGCCGCATCGGCGAAGGCAACCAGTTGCGTGAGATAGCTGTCTGCGTTGACGTCCAAAGCAGGCAGTGGTTCGAGAACGGCTTCCGCAGAAAGAGTTGCTGCGACATGCGCGTCGGTCGAACGAAGTGTGAGAATCCGGACGGATCTTCCCAGTGTGCTACCGTCGGCCTTGAAGGATATAAGCTCATTCAACCAGTGGCTTGTGTGATCAAGCGGTTCGAAGCTGGCAATGATCAGTTTGGGATGGGACGTGGTGGCAGGCTGGACACCATCTTGCGGCAAAGCGTCCAGTGTCGTCACTGCCACTCTCCAGCCGCTGCCGTCAGCGCAATCTCAAATCGTCTCGTAAAACGGATTTAAAATGGTGGGCGCACAAGGGATCGAACCTTGGACCTCTCCCGTGTGAAGGGAACGCTCTCCCGCTGAGCTATGCGCCCTGGGCGGCCGATTGGGCCGTTCAGGCCCGCGATTTAGAGAAGCCGGGGCAGGGGTGTCAAGCGCGGCGGCCCGTGCGCGCTGGAATTCCGTTCAAATCAGCAGGCGGTGCGCGATCTTGCCGCCAAACCGTGCTGGATCGTGCGTTAACCGGGCTGCCGGGCCCGCGACGCGTGGGCCTGCAACGCGCGGATGCGTTCGGCCAGGGTGCCGCGCGCTTCGGTCGCGGCTCCGTTTGGCGAGGCGCTATTCGCGGCAGCCCCATTTGCCGTCGCGGCTTTGACGATGGTGCTGATCGAGGGCTTCTGTTCCTCCGACGCAAGAATGGCCTCGATCGGCGAATCCGGACCTTCGAGGGTCACGGCCAGTTTTGCGACCTCGGCGGCGATGTCGTTGATGCGCTCGCGCAGCAGCGCGTTCTCCATGCGCTCGGTGGACCAGGAACTCTCCGCTTGCTGCTGGATGAGATTGATATCGCGCTGAACCTTGGCGCGCTCGTCGCGGGCGACGGTGAGCTGTTCTTCGAGCGCGGCTTTTTCCGCGCGGAGCTTTTCCACCGCGGCAGAATTGCCTGTGCCGGACGTCATATCCTCGCGCAATTTCTGCTCGGTGTGTTTTCCGGCTTCCACCTGCTGGCGCAGCAGATTGTTTTCGTATTCGCGCTCGGCGAGAATCTTGCCCTGCAAGGCGAGGCGGTTTTCGAGATCGCTAACGCGCGCCGCCAGCATCTCGGTTTCCTTGGTCTGCACCACGAGCTGGCGGTCGAGGTCGCCGACCCGTCCGTTCAGATTCTCGACTCTTCCGCGCGCATCGCTCAGTTCGCGCGTCGCGATTTCTGCTTCGTTGCGATGATCGGTCAGGCGTTGCTGGGTGGAGGCGACTTCCTTCTCGCCGTCGCTGACGCGGTTTTGCAGGGCTTCGATCTGGCTGCGGACTGCGACCAGTTCGACCTGACGGCTTTCCGCAGTCATCGAACGCTGCGAAAGCTCGCTGTTGAGTTTGCCCAGTTCGTTCTGCTTGTCGGTCAACAGTTGTTCGGCGTTCCGCAACGACTGGGTCTTGGACGAGAATTCCTCCTCCGTCGCGCGCAACTGATCCTTCAGCGCTTTCTCGCGCGCTTCGAGCGAGAAGATCGCCGCGTTCTTTTCGCCGAGCTCGATCTTGAGGCGGTTGATGGCGTCCGATTTCTTGCCGAGTTCGGCAAGCTGGCTTGAGGTCTTGTTCTTGAGCTGCTCGACACTCATTTCGAGCCGGCGGGCGGACATCGCGAACTCGGCCCGCAACTGGTCCTTGTCGGCCTGGATCTCGGCCATCGACAGCGGAGTCGCGGCCTCCAGACGCTTCGTCGTCAGCCGCACCGCCCGGTTGTGAACCAGCGGCATGATCATCAGACCGAACAGCATCGAGACCAGAAAACCGATCGCCAAATACATGATCGGCTCGACCATCAGCGTAAACCCCTGCGCCAGAATTGCCCCTTTTCACCATGCCATGGCGAGCGGGGAAAAAGCTAGCGGGACAGCGCGTTAACGTGAATCCGGCCGTCCGCCGAAGAGGGCGCGGATGGACGTCCCGGTCATGCTTTCATGAAAGTGTCAGAAAGGGTTCCATGTCGCGCGGGGGGTAAACTTCAGATAGCCGATATTGGCCCCCAGCCGCAGGCCCACGCCGGAGCGGATCGGAACCAGCACGATGCCGTTGGCCGTCAGCGCCGTCATGCCGAACCCGCCGATGATGTAGGCGGAGCCGTCGATGCCGGCGAAGCGCTGATAGATCGCATCGGTCGACGGAAGGTTGTAAACCAGCACCATGGTGCGCGCGCCGTCGCCGCCCCAGTCGAAGCCCACGGACGGCCCCTGCCAGTAGACCCGCAGATCGCCCGCGTTTTTGGTGTAGAGCGTGCCTTCGCCGTAACGCAGTCCGGCGACGAAAGCGCCGCTGCCTTCCTCGCCGAGCACATAGCCGTTGGGCAGGCCCCATTGGCTGACCGCACGCTCGATCACCGACGCCAGTCCGCGGGATACGCCGCCGAAAAACCGGTGACCTGCGGCGGCCAGTTCGTCGGGGCCATAGCTGGTGCCGCCAGTGCGCTGCTGGGCCGAGGCCGGCATCGCCAGAGAAATCGTCGCTGCAAATACCAGCGCCGCAATGCGCGAAGCGAAAGTCATGAAAGAACCCCTTGGACCATCAACTGCCCGAGTTTCATGGCCATCGCTTAACGCCTTGCTGAGAGGCATCGGCTTAAGCTGTGGTTCCCACGTCCCCGACTCGACTGTTTATCGGCATCAACTATGACGGCACGGCGGCAGGAAAACCAAGTGCGGCACCTTAGAATCGCCTGTCTTGTGGCCTTGGCGGCGGGCATCGGCCCGGCTGGACCGTATGCCAAGGCATGGGCCGTCACCGAGCGGGTGGTCGTGAACCGCCATAGCGGCCTGGCTATCGACGGTTTCGACCCGGTGGCCTATTTCACTGATGCCGAGGCGGCCAAGGGACAGTCCGATGTCGAGGCGGTCCAGAGCGGCGCCGTCTGGCGCTTCCGGAACGACGCCAATCGTGCCGTTTTCCTGGCCCATCCGGAAATTTACGGACCCCAGTTCGGAGGCTACGACCCCGTCGAGGTGGCAAGCGGCAAGATCGTCGCCGGACGGGCGCAACTGTGGCTGATTGCCGGCGAGCGCCTCTACCTCTTCAGCCGTGAAGACAATCTCAGCGCCTTTGCGGCAGGCTCGGAGGACATCCTGAAGCAGGCTGGCGGCAAATGGCCGGCGCTGGTGGAAACCCTTTCGGGTTACTGATCCGCTGCGGCCGGATCGCCCCAAGCGATGAATTCCGGGACCAGAAAGTCCTCGCGCGCTTCCCCGAAGCACAGGGCGGCGCCCTTGCTGTCGGTAATTTTGCCTCCCGCAGCCGTCACGACGGCATGGCCCGCCGCCACATCCCATTCGGACGTGGGCGACAGCCGGGGATAGATGTCGGCGCCGCCCTCGGCGATGCGGCCAAACTTGACCGCGGAACCCAAGGCTTGCCGGATCGCTCCGGGCCGGGCCGAAATGAAGGCTTCGGTCCGTTCGTCGCCATGGGACCTGCTGACGGCCACGATCCAGGCAGCACGAGGACCAGGATGGGGGCGGGTGTGAATCGGCTGGGCCGAGCGGGCTTTGCCGTCCTTGGTCATCAGCAGCCGCTCCGCTCCCCGGCCCACGAGCCCCCGCCAGATGAGCCCCAAGGCGGGCGCGGCAATGATACCCAGCAGTGGCGTGCCGTTGGTAATCAGCGCGACGTTGACGGTGAACTCGTCACGCCCGGCAACGAACTCCTTGGTGCCGTCCAGCGGATCGACCAGAAAAAAGCTATTCTTGTAGGGGCGGGCGGCAAGGTGGGTGCGTTCTTCCGACAGTGTCGGAATATGCGGCACAAGTCTTTTAAACCCGTCTGCGATGATGCGGTCGGCCGCCATGTCCGCTTCCGTTACGGGGGAGCCGTCGGCCTTGCCTTCGACCTGCATGGTGGAACGGCTGACTGCGAGGATTGCCGCACCGGCCGCCACGACGATGTCCGTCAACGGCTCCATCAGGGTGGCCGCTGTGTCCCTGTCGATCGCAGGGCCGGAGATCTTGGTCATCTAGTGTCCCGTATCCGACGTTCGCTTTACTCCGCAGCGCCTTCCGAGCGAACGTCGGATACGAAAGGACACTAAGCAAATTATGTTTCTAGTGATCCTTTGGTTCTGACATTCGTAAAAGTGACCGCTAAAGATATGATACGAATGTCAGAACCGGATCACTAGGGTCTCGGTTGCGCGCATGTCGGCCTTCAATCCGCTGTGGTTCTTGATCTAGCGTCGGTGGCAGCGAGACCAGCCGCAGTGTATCAAACCATAAAGCATGCTTGATTCGCCGCGTCAGTACCGCGCGGCCTCGTCATCCTGGTGATCCGGTTCTGATATTCGCATTTCCTCTCGGCGGGCATCTTGCGAATATCAGAACCAAAGGTTCACTAGAATCATAGTTTGCTAGTGTCCTTTTGTATCCGACGTTTGCTCGGAAGATGTTGCAGAATGAAGCAAACGTCGGATACAGGACACTGGTGTGGTTGCAGGAAAACGCTGAAAATCCCGGAAATTCCCAAGCAAATCCCCAGAAATTCCAAGGAAACTTAATGTCTGGCACGTCAACCCCCGGCCCCACCCCCGACGCTCTCGAACTTGCGGCGTTGATGTGTTCGCGTGTCTGCCACGATCTCATCAATCCTGTCGGTGCGATCGTCAATGGCCTCGAAGTGTTCGACAGCAGCAACAAGGAAGATGACAAGGAATTCGCGCTGGATCTGATCCGCAAGAGCGCGAAATCCACCTCGGCGCGTTTGCAGTTCTGCCGCATCGCATACGGAGCTGCGGGGTCCGCAGGCTCCCAGATCGATCTCGGCGAAGCGCAGAAGATGACGCGCAATCATCTCGAGGACGCGAAGACCAAGATCGTCTGGAATCTGCCGCATGTTCTGATGGCGAAAAACCGGGTCAAGCTGTTGCTCAACATGTTCGTCATCGCGCAGCAGGCCATCCCTCGCGGCGGTCAGTTGATTGTCGATCCGGTCGGCGAGGGCGATACGATGGGATTCAAAATTCGCGCCGCCGGCACCAACGCGCGCGAGCCGCAGAACGTCGCAGAGCAATTGAATCTCGATAACGCGGGATCGGTCTCCGCCCATGCGGTTCAGCCTTATTACACAGCGCTGCTGGCGCAGGCATGCGGACTGAAGGTGTCGCTCGCTGCTGAAACCGAGGCCGTGGTTTTGACCGCGGCCTAGTGGTCCGATTCTAACATTCGCCCTCCGTTTCGGCGGATACTTTGCGAATGTTAGAATCAGAGGACCACTAGCAAATACAGGCTCTAGTGGAGTTTGGGATTTGACATTCGCGTTGCGAATAGGCCGACGGGGGCCGCGAATGTCAAATCCACTCCACTAACGGCATCTTTATAAACTCTTAAGGATCGATCTTTGCCGGCTAACGCGCATGCAAAAAGGCATGCGCGTTAGCCGTTTATTCAGTGCGTTCTTTTCTGATTGCTCAACCAATATTAAACGCTTTGCACCGACACTGGCCGGAATCTAGGAGGCGTGACGTTCATGCCTCCCTTGCCAGAAGGCCGGCTTCATGGACGATTTGCTGCGGGAATTTCTGACCGAAACCAACGAGAGTCTCGACACCGTCGATAATCAGTTGGTTCGTTTCGAGCAGGATCCGAACAACGCGAAGATTCTCGATAACATCTTCCGGCTGGTTCACACGATCAAAGGGACCTGCGGCTTTCTTGGATTGCCGCGCCTGGAAGCGCTGGCTCACGCCGCCGAAACGCTGATGGGGAAATTCCGCGATGGAATGCCGGTGACAGGCGAAGCCGTCACGCTGATTCTTAGCACCATCGACCGCATCAAGGAAATTCTCGGACAACTCGAGGCGACCGAAGCCGAACCGGCAGGCGCCGATCCCGATCTGATCGATGCGCTTCACCATATGGTCGAGCAGGGCATGTCCGCGATGGATGCACCTGCCGCACTAGCCGCGAAGCCTGTTGCGACGTTGGGTGTCATGGTTGATCAGACGCTTGAGCGTGAACTGCGGCCCGGCGAGGTTTCGCTCGATGAGCTTGAGCGCGCGTTCCGCGAAACCGAGACGGAAATTTCATCGCCGCCGCTTGCGCCCGCTCCAAAAGCTGAAGCTTCGAAGGCAGCGAAGCCGGCCCCTCGCAAGTCGGTCATCGAGAACGAGACGGCGGAAGGCGACAAGGTCGCGAACCAGTCCATCCGTGTTAATGTCGATACCCTCGAGCACCTGATGACGATGGTGTCCGAGTTGGTGCTGACCCGCAACCAGTTGCTGGAGATCAGCCGCCGCAACGAGGATTCCGAATTCAAGGTGCCGTTGCAGCGGCTCTCCAACGTCACCGCCGAGTTGCAGGAAGGCGTCATGAAGACGCGGATGCAGCCGATCGGCAATGCCTGGCAGAAGCTGCCGCGCATTGTGCGCGACCTGTCGAGCGAACTCGGCAAGCAGATCGAACTGGAGATGCACGGCGCCGACACCGAGCTCGATCGCCAGGTACTCGACCTGATCAAGGATCCGCTCACGCATATGGTGCGTAACTCGGCCGATCACGGTCTTGAGTCGACCGCCGATCGCGTCGCTGCCGGAAAGCCGGAGCAGGGCACCATCCGCGTGTCCGCCTATCATGAAGGCGGCCATATCATCATCTGCATCGCAGACAACGGCCGTGGTCTGAACACCGAGCGCATCAAGGCGAAGGCGGTCTCCAACGGCCTGGTCACCGAGGCCGACGTCGAGAAGATGACCGAGGCGCAGATCCACAAGTTCATCTTCGCGCCGGGCTTCTCGACCGCTGCTGCGGTCACGAGCGTGTCGGGCCGTGGCGTCGGCATGGACGTGGTGCGCACCAATATCGACCAGATCGGCGGCACCATCGACGTGAAGTCGGTGCCGGGCGAGGGGTCGAGCTTCACCATCAAGATTCCGCTGACGCTTGCGATCGTGTCCGCGCTGATCGTGGAAGCCGCGGGCGACCGTTTTGCGATCCCGCAATTGGCCGTGGTCGAACTGGTCCGCGCGCGCTCCAATTCGGAGCATCGCATCGAGCGCATCAAGGACACGCCGGTTCTGCGGCTGCGCAACAAGCTGCTGCCGCTGATGCATCTCAAGAAGCTTCTGAAGATCGACGACGGCGCATCGAGCGACCCCGAGAACGGTTTCATCGTGGTCACGCAGGTCGGTAACCAGACGTTCGGCATCGTGGTCGACGGCGTTTTTCATACCGAGGAAATCGTGGTCAAGCCGATGTCCACCAAGCTTCGTCATATCGGCATGTTCTCGGGCAATACGATCCTCGGCGACGGCGCGGTCATCATGATCATCGATCCGAACGGGATCGCCCAGGCGCTCGGCACAGCGGCCGCATCGCAGAGCGAAATGACGGACGACGGTGCTGCGACGCGCACGAACTCCGACACGCAACTGACCTCGCTGCTGGTGTTCCGGGCCGGATCGTCGCAGCCGAAGGCTGTGCCGCTCTCGCTGGTCACACGGCTCGAAGAAATCGCCGTCGACAAGATCGAGTTCTCGAATGGCCGTCACATGGTCCAGTACCGCGAACAACTCATGCCGCTGGTCGAGATCGAAGGCGTGTCGATTCGCGAAGGCGGCGTTCAGCCGATCCTCGTCTTCGCAGATGATGGCCGCTCGATGGGACTCGTGGTCGATGAGATCATCGACATCGTCGAGGAGCATCTGAGCATTGAGGTGACGAGTACGCGCGACGGCGTGCTGGGCTCGGCCGTTGTGAAGGGCCAGGCGACCGAAGTGATCGATGTGGGGCATTTCCTGCCGATGGCATTTGCAGACTGGTTCACCCGCAAGGAGATGCGCCCGTCAGCGACCGCTCAGACCGTCTTGCTGGTCGATGACTCGGCCTTCTTCCGCAACATGCTGGCGCCGGTTCTCAAGGCTGCCGGTTACCGCGTCACCGTCGCGCAGAGCGGGCACGAAGGTCTCAGCGTCCTGCGTTCGGGCAATCAGTTCGATGTCATCCTGACCGACATCGAGATGCCGGAGATGAACGGGTTTGAGTTTGCGGAAGCGATCCGTGCTGACCGGCGCATGGAAGCAATGCCGATCATCGCGCTGTCGTCGCTTGTTTCACCGGCGGCCATCGAGCGCGGCCGGCAGGCAGGTTTCCATGACTATGTCGCAAAGTTCGACCGGCCCGGACTGATCGCTGCACTGAAGGAACAGACCGCTGACATGAGCCAGGCGGCGTAAGGAACATGACAATGGATGTAAGTGTCGAAGGCACCGATCACGGAATCACAGAGTATGTGACGGCGATGATCGGCGGCCAACTGTTCGGATTGCCGATTTCGCGGGTTCAGGACGTGTTCATGCCGGAGCGGCTGACGCGGGTGCCGCTGGCGTCTAGCGACGTCGCTGGCGTGCTCAATCTGCGCGGCAGGATCGTCACCGCGATCAACATGCGCGCCCGTCTCGGCTTGCCCATGAACGACGACGGCCGCCCACCGATGGCGGTGGGCATCGGCGAGGTTCTCAAGCTTGCGGATGACAGCCGCGAAGTGAACCCGGTCAATCTCGATCCGCGCATGGCGAAAATGGCCGGCGGTGTTCACCGGCTCGATGGACAACTGATGGTGGTTCTCGACGTCGATCGTGTTCTGGAGATTGCTCCGGACATGCTCGCCGCCTGAAGAAATTTCGAAACGAAAATATTGGGAAGTAACGCACAAAAGTCCCGTGAGAGCGGCCCAGACGGGAACGGTAGAGAAACGCGAGGCTAATATGAAAACATGTTTGATCGTTGACGATTCGAGCGTCATCCGGAAAGTCGCGCGGCGAATCCTGGAAGGACTCGATTTCCAGATCGTCGAGGCCGAGGACGGCGAAAAAGCCATGGAAGTTTGCAAGCGTGGAATGCCGGATGCGGTTCTGCTCGACTGGAACATGCCCGTGATGGACGGCTACGAATTCCTGCGCAACCTGCGCATGATGCCAGGCGGCGACAGGCCGAAGGTGGTGTTCTGCACCACTGAGAACGATGTTGCTCACATTGCGCGCGCGCTTCACGCAGGTGCCAACGAGTACATCATGAAGCCGTTCGACAAGGAAATCGTGACAGCGAAGTTCCAAGAGGTCGGTCTGATCTGAGCTCTGCGCTGGAACGGTCACCCGAGGCCGCATCCGGATCGTTTGTTAAGTAGCGTAGTGTTATTGCCGTTCGGTTGCGTAGAGTTGGTTGTCTCATGAGTGTTGCAGTTTTGACTCCCTCGGGCTCGTCCGCACAGCGGCACGAGCCACTGCGCGTCATGGTCGTCGACGATTCTGCGGTCATTCGCGGGCTGATCTCCCGCTGGATCGAGGCGGAGCCAGATTTGACGGTCGCGGCATCGATCCGGACAGGCCTGGACGCGGTCAATCAGATCGCGCGAGTCGACCCTGATGTCGTCGTTCTCGACATCGAAATGCCGGACATGGACGGCATTACGGCGCTGCCGCTGCTGCTCGAGAAGAAACGCAACCTCGTTATCATCATGGCATCGACGCTGACCCGCCGGAACGCGGAGATCAGCTTCAAGGCGCTCTCGCTCGGTGCATCGGACTATATCCCGAAGCCCGAAAGCACCCGTGAGATGTCCGCAGCGGACATCTTCAAGCGGGACTTGATCGAAAAGATCCGCCACCTCGGCGCGCGGTTGCGCCGCCCGGCGGTGGCCAGCCCGTCTCTCGCCCCGGCCACGCAACCGGTGCACGCACCCTTGCCACGGACGTCCACTGGTACGATGCCGGCGGTCGCCCCCAAGCTGATGCTACGGCCGTTCAGCGCCACACAGCCGCGCGTTCTTCTGATCGGTTCGTCGACCGGCGGACCGCAGGCGCTGATGACTCTGGTGGCCGGCATCGGGCCTGTGATCGACCAATATCCGGTTCTGATCACGCAGCATATGCCGCCGACGTTCACGACCATCCTCGCAGAACATCTGGCCCGTACGAGCGGGCGTCCTGCCCATGAGGCGACCGACGGCGAGACGATCAAGGCCGGGCAGATTTATCTTGCGCCGGGCGGCCGTCACATGCGCGTGGCGCGCTCAGGCGCCCATCCGGTCATTGTCCTTGACGACGGGCCGCAGATCAATTTCTGCAAGCCGGCGGTCGATCCGCTGTTCTCGTCGGCTGTCGATGTCTGGCAGGCCGGAATTCTTGCCGTGGTGCTCACCGGCATGGGATCGGATGGCTCGAAGGGCGGCAAGACCATCGCCGCCGCCGGTGGCAACATCATCGCGCAGGATGAAGCCACCAGCGTTGTGTGGGGCATGCCGGGCGCCGTGGCCAACGCCGGGGTGTGCGCGGCGGTTCTGCCGCTCGATCAGATCGCGTCCAAGGTTGTTCGGATTTTTTCAGGAGTTCGCGGGTGACACCTTTGGATTACGAGTACCTGCAAAAGCTTCTGAAGGATCGTTCCGGACTACTGCTGTCATCCGACAAGCAGTACCTGATCGAGAGCCGCTTGCTTCCGCTTGCCCGCAAGGCCGGGTTTTCGGGGATCGGCGAACTGGTCCAGAAGATCAGGAACGGCTCGGAAGCGCTGATCGTCGATGTCGTCGAAGCGATGACCACCAACGAGACGTTTTTCTTCCGCGATAAGATACCCTTTGACAATATTCGCGAGACTGTCCTTCCTCAATTGCTGCGGGCGCGGGCCAACCGCCGCAGTCTCCGCATCTGGTGCGCGGCGGCTTCCACGGGGCAGGAGCCTTATTCGCTCGCCATGATCCTGAAGGAAGCGCTGCCGCCCGGCTGGCGCGCGGAGATCGTCGCAACCGATCTGTCTCAAGAGGTTCTCGAAAAAGCGAAATCGGGAATGTACAGCCAGTTCGAGGTTCAGCGCGGACTTCCGATTCAGATGCTGGTGAAGCATTTCAAGCAGGTCGGCGATGTCTGGCAGCTTAATCCGGATATTCGCGCCATGGTCCGTTATCAGCAGACCAATCTGCTGCACGACTTTTCTCATTTCGGCGTATTCGACATCATCTTCTGCCGCAACGTACTGATCTATTTCGATCAGGCGACCAAGATCGACATTTTCAGCCGTATGCAAAGGGTGAATGAGTCGGACGGTTTTCTGTTCCTCGGCGCGGCTGAGACGGTTATCGGGCTAACGGACGCCTATCGGGCCGCACCGGACCTGCGCGGCGTCTACATGCCCAATCCTATGCGTTCCTCACCGTCGCTTGTGCCCTCGATAAGTATGATCAGGACTCTGGCGCGAAATTGAAACCTCGCTAGATCGTTTAGCTCAGGCTGATGTGTCGTTGACAAACAACCGGCCCTGAGGTCTAAATTATGCATGGGGAAGCGATCTCCCCACGAGGCGACATGCCCAAGAATCGCGTCCATTTTCAAGAGGGACGCGCCATGTCTTCCATCAACTCAATCTCACCTGACAAACTTGCCCGGCTGATCGGCACGCCCAAGTGCCCGATTCTGATCGACGTTCGCCCCGCTGAGGATTTTGCCGCCGAGCCGCAATTCGTTCCGGGCGCAGTTCGCCGGGATCATGCATCAGTTGCAGACTGGGCGGCTGAATTCTCCGGCGGCGCAACCGTTGTCATTTGCAAGAGAGGCGGGAAGCTCAGCGAGGGCGTTGCCGCATGGCTTCGCCACGCCGGAGCTTCAGCCGACGTGCTCGAGGGCGGCCATGAAGCTTGGGCAAACGCGAAGCTTCCATTGGTGCCCGTCGCGAAATTACCGCCCCGCGACCCGCAGGGGCGCACTGTTTGGGTGACGCGCTCACGGCCGAAGATCGATCGCATTGCCTGCCCGTGGCTGATCCGCCGGTTCGTCGATCCGTCGGCAATCTTCCTGTTTGTTTCTGCCTCTGAAGTGCAAGCGGTTGCGGAAAATTTTGCTGCTGTGCCATTCGATATCGAGAATGTTTTCTGGAGCCATCGCGGTGACCTGTGCACGTTCGATGTCATGGTCGAGGAGTTCGGCCTCGATACCGAGCCCCTCAAGCATCTCGCGACGATCGTGCGGGCGGCTGATACCGCGCGCCTCGACCTGTCGCCGGAAGCGCCGGGGTTGCTTGCGGCATCGCTGGGCCTGTCGCGGATGTATTCGGATGATCTCGAGCAGCTCGATGCAGGTCTGGCGCTCTACGACGCCTTCTATCGTTGGTGCCGGGACGCAACCGATGAGACCCATAACTGGCCGTCTCACAAGGCAAAAGTGAAGATCAAAGCATGACCGAGGTGACGGCTACGTCCACGCTTGCTACCGAGCGGAATACTCCGAGCTTTCCGAGTATGAGGGAAGCTTTCTGGGTCTGGCTCCGGATAGCAATGCTCAGCTTCGGCGGTCCCGCCGGACAGATCGCGGTGATGCACCGCATTCTGGTCGAGGAGAAGCATTGGGTTTCAGAGAGCCGATTCCTGCACGCGCTCAATTACTGCATGCTGTTGCCCGGTCCCGAGGCGCAACAGTTGGCCACCTACATCGGCTGGCTAATGCATCGCACACGCGGCGGCATCATCGCTGGCGGGTTGTTTATCCTTCCCGGCGTCATCGCCATCATGACGCTGAGCTACATCTACGCCGCCTTCGGCAATGTTGGATTTGTTGCCGCGTTGTTCTTCGGTCTCAAGGCAGCGGTGCTGGCGATCGTGATCCAGGCTGTTTTCCGGGTTGGCAAACGGGCGCTGAAGAACAGGGTCATGCAGGGGCTTGCGGCCGCGGCGTTCATCGCAATCTTCTTCTTCAATGTGCCGTTTCCCATCATCATCCTCGCCGCCGGGCTGATCGGTTTTTTCGGTGGCCGCGCCGGCCTTGCCGCATTTACTGCAGGGGGTGGACACGACGGCAAGAAATCCACGGCTCTGATCGACGCATTGTTCGGCGATGAATTGCCCGATCATGCGCGTCCCACCGTGGCCCGCTCATTGCGGGTTGCGGCGGTCTGGTTGCTCCTGTGGCTGATCCCCGTGATTTTGCTCTTTCTGCTGCTTGGAGAGGGCAACGTATTTACTCAGATCGCGGTGTTCTTCAGCAAGATGGCCATGGTCACGTTTGGTGGCGCTTACGCGGTGCTGGCCTACGTCGCTCAACAGGCAGTGGAGAATTATCACTGGCTGCGGCCGCACGAGATGCTTGATGGACTCGGAATGGCGGAAACCACGCCTGGTCCGCTGATCATGGTGCTTCAATTCGTGGGCTTCATGGCGGCCTTTCGCGACCCCGGGACATTGTCGCCCATGGTCGCAGGTACGCTTGGCGGGCTGTTGGCGACGTGGGTGACGTTCACACCGTGCTTCCTGTGGATCTTTCTCGGAGCGCCCTTCATCGAGGTCATGCGCGGGAACAAGGCTATCGCGGGCGCGCTGTCTGCGATCACCGCAGCAGTCGTCGGCGTGATCCTCAACCTTGCGGTCTGGTTCGCAATCCACACCGTCTTTCGCGAAACATTTCCGGTGCATGGTTTCGGGCTGTCGTTCGATGCCCCACTGCTCAGGAGCGTCGATCCGTGGGCCCTCGCTCTTTCGATCGCGGCTGCAACAGCGATCTTCCGCTTCAACGCAGGAATGTTGCAGACGCTGGCTGCCTGCGCGTCGGCGGGAGTGCTGCTTTACGTGGCCGGAATGATCTGACGGACGTCGCCTCGGGCTGAATCGCCATGACGAAAAGGTAACGCAACGCATTCGTATCGAAAAAGTTCGGGGCTGGGAAACCGGACGGAGAAAACCAATGCGAATCCTCGGATTATTGCTGTTGGGTGCGACGCTTGTCACTGTCGCACATGGTCAGGAAATACAATGGGCACAGGTGGACGAGGTGCTGGGACGAACGGCCACGGTCACCCAGGACGTCCATCGCTACGGGTTTCCTAGAACAGACCTCCATGTGACGCTCGACGGCGTCGCCATCAAGCCGGCTTTCGCGCTCGGCGGCTGGGTAGCGTTCAAACCTATGGGCAATCAGGCCATGGTGATGGGTGATCTCGTTCTGACGGAGAGCGAGGTGAATCCGGTGATGGCCAGGGTACTCGCCGACGGAATGGAAGTAACCGCAGTTCACAATCATCTTTTGCGCGCGTCACCCGCCACCTTCTACATGCACATCGGCGGGCATGGCGATCCTGTGAAAATGGCGCTGACAATTCGCGAAGCGCTAGTGCTCAGCAAGACTCCGGGCGTGGTTGTTCCTGCGACGACGGGTGCGCCTGCGGCGCTCGATCTCGATACCGCAAAGCTTGACGAAGCGATCGGGGTCAAAGGCCGTGCCACGGGCGGCGTTTATCAATTCGGCGTGCCGCGCGCCGACGTCATCAGCGACGATGGCATGGTTGTGCCAGCCGCTCTGGGTTCGGCGCATGCCATCAATTTTCAGCCCACTGGAAACGGCAAGACCGCCATCACGGGCGACTTCGTGGCTCTGGCCAAGGAGGTCAATCCTTTGATCAGCACGTTGCGGTCGAACGGCATCGAGGTCACCGCGATCCACAATCACATGCTGATGGACGAACCCCGCACGTTCTTCATCCACTTCTGGGCGAACGACGACGCGGTGCAACTGGCAAGCGGCCTGAGAGCGGCACTCGAAAAGACCAACGTGCCACCGAAGGCCAAATGAGGCACGCAGCGCGATGTGCGTGGCTGCGGGGTTGGTCCTGAAGTTCGCGGTTTGAGGCTGCCTTATCCGCCTCGGTTTTGCCTTTTCGGCTGGAGTTCGCCTCCGTTTCGCCTTATGCGCGCAATGGCGGAAAGCCGGCTACAGCTTGTCAGGACTGCGCCTTTTCCCAAACAAAAACCCCGCCATTTGCGGCGGGGGTTCAGTCTGGGAGGAGAGAGCCGTACAGGCCCCCGGTACAACCAGTAATCAGGCTGGAATGCGGACTTCGTCCTCGTGCGGTTCGCGCAGCACGTAGCCGCGGCCCCAGACGGTCTCGATGAAGTTGCGGCCTTCCGAAGCGTTTGCGAGCTTCTTGCGCAGCTTGCAGATGAAGACGTCGATGATCTTGAGTTCGGGCTCGTCCATGCCGCCATAGAGATGATTGAGGAACATCTCCTTGGTGAGGGTGGTGCCCTTGCGGAGCGAGAGCAGCTCCAGCATCTGATATTCCTTGCCCGTCAGGTGGACGCGCTGGCCGCCGACTTCGACGGTCTTGGTGTCGAGATTGACCACCAGATCGCCGGTCTGGATGACCGACTGGGCGTGACCCTTGGAACGGCGGACGATCGCATGGATGCGGGCGACCAGTTCGTCCTTGTGGAAGGGCTTGGTCATGTAATCGTCGGCGCCGACGCCGAGACCCTTGACCTTGTCCTCGATGCCGGCGAGGCCGGAGAGGATCAGAATGGGTGTCTTGATCTTCGACACACGCAACTGCTTGAGAACATCATAACCGGACATGTCCGGGAGGTTCAGGTCGAGCAGAATGATGTCGTAATCATAAAGCTTTCCGAGATCGACGCCTTCTTCTCCGAGATCCGTCGTGTAGACGTTGAAGCTCTCGGATTTAAGCATCAGCTCGATCGACTGCGCAGTGGCGCTGTCATCTTCTATCAGCAATACGCGCATGCCAGTCCCCTATAGTCGCCGCTCCGGGCGTCAGGCCGGCCGCCTACTTGCGGCACTGGAAACGCCTTTGAACAACTGATTCGGATCCTGACGACATATGGTTAACAAATGCTGATTCGTGTCTGCAAGCTCAATCGTGCAATTTTTGTCGAATCGCACTAAGATATTGCGGGTAAGCAGCTTTTCGTAGCCTTGCCGTTCAAGTTCCACATTAAGAACCGGGCCTAACCGACTCCTGCGACTCACACCTTCTTTCTGAAGGCCGAGTGCTCTCAGTCACCAAAGACAGTGACGCAATGATTAACGATGCGGGTAAACACGGGGTTAAGGGACAGGCGCGGAATCGTCGAAACTTAAGGTTTTCGCAATGAAGGCGCTTGCCGAGCAGATCTCCGATATCGACGGCGTCAATATTTATGGCCGCGTCGTTGGTGTGCGCGGCCTCATGGTGGAGATCGCGGGACCGATCCACGCTATGTCGGTCGGCGCACGCATCGTGGTCGAGACCGGCACCAATCGTTTCATCCCATGTGAGGTGATCGGCTTCACCGGCAACAACGCCGTGGTCATGCCGTTCGCGGGACTTGAAGGCGTGCGGCGCGGCTGCCGCGCGGTGATCGCCAATGCAGCCAGCCAGGTGCGTCCGTCGGCATCGTGGCTCGGGCGCGTCATTAATGCGATGGGCGAACCGATCGACGGCAAGGGACCGCTGACGCAGGGCGCGTCGCCGATGCCCTATCGCAACGCGCCGCCGCCGGCGCATTCCCGCAAGCGTGTGGGAGCGCCGCTCGATCTTGGTGTCCGTGCGCTCAACACGTTTCTGACCTGTTGCCGTGGCCAGCGCATGGGCATCTTCGCCGGCTCAGGCGTCGGCAAATCCGTGCTGCTGTCGATGCTGGCGCGGAATGTCGACGCCGACGTTTCGGTGATCGGACTGGTCGGCGAACGTGGCCGCGAGGTGCAGGAATTCTTGCAGGATGACCTTGGCGAAGAAGGTCTGGCACGCTCGGTTGTGGTGGTGGCGACTTCAGATGAACCCGCGTTGATGCGGCGGCAGGCGGCTTATCTCACTCTGGCGATTGCCGAGTATTTCCGCGACGACGACAAGGACGTGCTGTGCCTGATGGACTCGGTGACACGCTTTGCGATGGCGCAGCGTGAAATCGGTCTGTCCGCCGGTGAGCCGCCGACCGCCAAAGGATACACACCGACCGTATTTACTGAGCTGCCGAAGCTGCTTGAGCGGGCAGGGCCGGGAATGGGCGAGGGCACCATCACCGGCATTTTTACGGTGCTGGTGGATGGCGATGACCACAACGAGCCGGTGGCCGACGCCGTTCGCGGTATCCTCGATGGTCATATCGTCATGGAACGCGCCATTGCCGAGCGCGGGCGATATCCCGCAATCAACGTACTGAAATCCGTTTCGCGAACCATGCCGAAATCGGCTGATCCGGTGTTCTGGCCGGTCATAACCAAGGCTCGTCAGACTATGGCGACTTATGCCGACATGGAGGAATTGATCCGTCTGGGAGCCTACCGGGCCGGCTCCAGCCCGGAGGTCGATGAGGCTATCCGGCTGCACGAGCCGCTGGAGGATTTCCTGCGCCAGGCCAAGGACGAGGCGACCGGGCTGGGGGAGGGCTACCGGCAACTGGAGCAAATCCTCCAAGCCTTGGAAACGGAACGCTAACTTTGTCGCGCCATGATCCCGCCATCTGTGTTCGACCGGAGGGGCCCTTGCGGGGATGCCGGTTCCGTCCCGCTTTCAGATTGGGACTTCTGGGGAGTACGAGTCGATGAAGTCACGTGAAACGCTGATCCGCCTGAAGAAGTTTCAGGTCGACGACAAGCGCCGAAGGGTAGCGCAGATCGAAGGCATGATCGCTGACTTCCAGCGCATGTCGGTCGATCTGGAGCGCGAGATCCAGCATGAGCAGGATCGCGCTGGTATCAACGATCCCACGCACTTCGCCTATCCCACTTATGCCAAGGCCGCTATCCAGCGCCGGGAAAACCTCACTCGTTCCGCGGATGAATTGCGGGTTCAGCTCGAGGATGCCAAGGCTGTGTTGGGCGAGGCGTTCGAGGAGCTCAAGAAGGTTGAACTGCTCGATGAGCGCGACCAGGCGCGGGAACGTGCCGAGGAAAACGCCCGTGAGCAGGCCGATCTCGACAGCATCGGCTTGATGCGCTCCCGGATCGCGATGGCCTGAGGTTTTCAGGGATCGGTCGCCATCCGCGCTTCCTGCAAGCGCGATGTGAGGGCCGGCCGGTTCCCTGCTTGCTTCCCGTGCGTCTTGCTTCCCGTGCGTCTTGCTTCCCGTGCGTCAGTTGACCGCCCGAGGCGCCGCTATCGCAATATGTTTCCATGATATGAGACCCGGGCCGCAACGCCCGGGTTTTGCTTTTCCGCGACTTTAGTCTGGTCGCCGCGGAGGCTGGACCGGATACAGGCAAGATGTGATACGGAATGGCGAAATCGTGGCTTCGGTTTTTGATGCGTCCGGATAGGGTAGAGCGGCTTATTTTGAGGAAATTGAATGTTTTTGAGGGGATTGAATGCTGACGCAGGCTGAATTGATCTGGCTGCTTGCATCTGTCGCAAAGGGGGACGAGGCCGCGTTTGAGAGCCTTTATGCGGCTACCCGGGCGAAACTCTTCGGCGTGGTCCTCCGTATATTAAGACGTCAGGACCTCACCGAAGAGGTGGTGCAGGAAGCTTACGTCAAGATCTGGAACAGCGCGGGTCAATTCAATCCCGCGCTCGCCTCTCCGATCACCTGGATGGTTTCGATTGCCCGCAACCGGGCGATTGACGTGGTTCGTAAACGCAGCGAGCCGTCGATTGAAGACGAGTCGGCGGCCATGTTGGTGGCTTCTGACACGCCAGATCCGCTGGCGCGGCGGGAAATGACGGAGGAGTTGAAGCGGATTCTGGAATGCGTGGGGCAACTCGATCCAGACCGTCAGAAGCTGGTGTTGTTGGCCTACTACAACGGATGGAGCCGCGAACAATTGTCGGAGAAGTTCAATACGCCTTTGAACACCGTCAAGACGTGGCTGCGGCGCAGTATGATTGATATTCGCGAATGTCTTGGGTTGGCATGACTTCGTTTGAAATGATTTCGATTGGTATGAGATGAACTACAGCGAAGATCACATCGCGCTCGCCGCGGAATATGCTCTCGGCACTCTCGATGCCGACGAGCGCGCGCTTGTCGAAACCATGATGATCGTCGATCACGGTTTCATGGAAGTGGTCGATGCATGGGATCGTAAGCTCAGTCCGTTGCACCAGATGGTCGCTCCGATCGAGCCGCCGCCGCACCTGTGGGATAACATCAGCGCGGCGCTTGGTCTGGGAAAGAAGATTGAGCCGGTCGCGGTGCCCGAGCCGGTCGCGCAGCCTCAAGAATCCCTCGCCGCGCCGGAAACCGTGCCGGATCGATTCGACGACACGCATGTCGTTCCGCAGGCGCCTGAAGATTCAACGGCTATCACCGCCGCCTTGGATCAAACCGGATCAGATCACATCTCGCACCAAGCCGCGCCGGATCAGACAGCTGAAACCGCGCAGGCAACGGCGCCTGACATTGTTGTTGAACCGGTTGCCGCGCAGCCGACCAACGTTGTGTCATTGTCTGATCGCAAGCGCAGCGGATCCACGTTCGGGTGGGTCATGACGGCGGTCGCAGCATCCCTGGCCGGTGTGGTCTGGCTTCAGGCCTATCGCCCCGACGTGTTGCCGGAAAATTTGCGCGTGAAGCCGAAGGTTCAGGTGGTCGAAGTGCCTGCGCCTGCCGCGCCGCTGCCTGCTCAGTTCGTCGCGGTGCTCCAGCAGAGCGCTGCCGCGCCTGCTTTCATTCTCACCGTCGATACGGCCACGAAGAACTTTACCGTGCGCAGGGTCGGCGCGACGCCGGAGCCTGGCAAGAGCTATGAACTCTGGCTGGTGTCCGACAGGCTGCAGCGTCCGCGCTCGCTCGGCGTCATCGGCGGCAGTGATTTCACCATTCGCCCCTCGCTGTCAGCCTACGACAACGACACGATCAACAGAGCCACTTATGCGGTCACCATTGAGCCTGAGGGCGGCTCGCCGACTGGCTCCCCGACTGGATCGATCGTCTACACAGGCAAGCTGGTTGAGAGTGTGCCGGCGCTTCCCGCGCAGCCGCGCTGACGTCCCAAACTCCGCACAACAAAAAACGCCCGTGGGGAGCGGGCGTTTTCTGGTCTCAGACTTGGGGTCTTCTGAGCAATCACAAGGCGACTTCGGGGGGCGGGGAAGAGAGCCTTGTGAATTCGTAAAACTTGTTAGCGGATCGCCGACTGATCCGAACTGGTCAGGACAACCGCTTTATTGGCTTTGATCGCAGGGCCCGTCGCTCGCGCGGTCTGGGTCATGCCGGTATCCGAGAGGCGCGCAGAAATGCCAAGACCTGCGACGCCGATGGCGGCGACAAGCGCCACAACAACGATCTTCAGGTGTGTCATACGATCGGCACTGTAAAACGAATGGTTCATACAAACCTCCCGCCGCCTTTTAATGCGGTCGAACGTTCGTCTCGTTCGCCTGCCCGTGGGTTCAAAACCTCACGTGTTAAGAACGTAATTGGCAGGGATTCGTTTCCAAGCATCGATCACAAACGAGTGAAATGTCTTGAAGTTCCGAGAGGGCTGTAAACCACTCAGAAATAGTCAAATATTTTCAATTATTTAGAGGTTGGATTGGGGCGGCGGCCGTCTGTGAAGATTTCCAAATTTTCATGAAAAGCTTGTCTGTGACCATTTTGTCGCAGGCATTCTTATAGAAATCCAATATCCGGTCAGATGCTGCCGACCGTTTTCAGGCGGGCGCGGGGGTGGATTTCCGCCTGGGAAAGCACGGTGGTCTGGGCGCGGAAGCGCTCCACCAGCGAGCGTACAAATGGTCTGATCGCGGCTGATGTAACCAGAACCGGTGCTTCGCCTTCGCGCGCAGCCTGTTCGAAACGGTCGCGCACGATGGTCATGAATTCCGACAGTTTCGACGGCTGCATGGCTAGGCTGCGTTCTTCGCCGGTGCCGATCAGCGATTCCGCGAAGGCCTGCTCCCACTTCGCGCTCAGCGCGATCAGCGGCAGGTAGCCATTCATTGACGTGTTCTGCGCACAGATCTGCCGCGCCAGCCGGGCGCGCACGTGTTCGGCGATTGTCGCCGGATTGCGCGAGAAGGCCAGCGCGTCCGCGATGCCTTCGAGGATGGTCGACAGATCGCGGATCGAGATGCGCTCGGCGAGCAGCAGTTGCAGCACGCGCTGGATGCCCGACACGGTGATCTGGTTGGGCACGATATCCTTGATGAGTTCGCCTTGTTCCTTCGGCAGGTCCTTCAGGAGTTTCTGCACCTCGCCATAAGACAACAGGTCCGACATGTTGTTCTTGAGCAATTCGGTAAGATGCGTGGACAGCACGGTCGCAGCATCCACTACGGTATAGCCCTTGAGCGAGGCTTCTTCCTTGAGCGAGGCCTCGACCCAGGTTGCTGGCAATCCGAACGTCGGTTCGGTGGTGTGGGTGCCCGGAACGGTGACCTGATTGCCGGCCGGGTCCATGACCATGAACTGGTTGGCCCAGATCCGGCCGGTGCCGGCATCCACTTCCTTGATCTTGATGACGTAGGTGTTGGCTTCGAGCTGCACGTTGTCGAGAATGCGCACGGCGGGCATCACGAAACCCATTTCGGTGGCAAGCGAGCGGCGCAACGCCTTGATCTGATCGGTCAGGCGGTCGCTGCCGTCCGGCCCGTTGACCAGCGGCAGTAGCGCGTAACCCAGTTCGATCTTGAGGTCGTCGATCTTGAGCGCGCTTGAGATCGGCTCTTCGGCCGCAGCGCTCGCCGCTGCCGCAGCCGCGGGCGCGTCCGCGATCCGCGCTTCCTCGACCTTCGCGGCGCGATTGCGGTTCTGTGCCGTCCACGCCAGCCAGCCCGCGCCACCGCCCAGAACGAGAAACGGGAGCATCGGAATGCCCGGCAGCAGCGCCAGCACCAGCATCACGCCGGACGACATGCCGAGCGCCTGCGGATAGCCCGACAACTGCTTCATCATGGCCTTGTCGGCGGCGCCGGTGACGCCTGCCTTGGACACCAGAAGGCCCGCGGCGGTCGAGACGATCAGTGCCGGAACCTGGGTCACCAGACCGTCACCCACCGTCAGCAGCGTGTAGGTGCGGGCTGCGTCCGCAAACCCCATGCCCTGCTGCGCGACGCCGATGATGATGCCGCCGATCACGTTGATGAACACCACCAGGAGGCCGGCAATGGCGTCGCCGCGCACGAACTTGGACGCGCCGTCCATGGCGCCGAAGAACCCGCTTTCGTCCTCAAGCTCCTTGCGGCGTGCTTTCGCGATCTTCTCATCGATCAGGCCGGCGGAGAGATCGGCGTCGATCGCCATCTGCTTGCCGGGCATGGAGTCGAGGTGGAAGCGCGCCGCGACTTCGGCGATGCGGCCCGAACCCTTCGTGATGACGACGAAGTTCACGATGACGAGAATGGTGAAGACGATAATTCCGATGACGAAATTTCCGCTCATCACGAAGTTGCCGAAGGCCTCGATGACGTGGCCGGCGGCGGCGGTGCCTTCATGGCCGTGCGACAGGATCAGCCGCGTGGAGGCGAGGTTGAGCGACAGCCGCAGCATCGTGGAGATCAGCAGGATTGTCGGGAATGCCGAGAATTCCAGCGGTGTCTGAATGAATAGCGCTGTCATCAGGATCAGGATCGACAGCGTGATCGAGATCGCCAGAAACAGATCCAGCACCACCGCGGGCAGCGGCAGGATGAGCACCACAAGAATGGTGAGAACACCAAATGCGAGCGCGAGATCGCCGCGCTTGAGCATGGTGCCGATGTCGGAGAAACTGGGAAATCCGGAGTTTTTTGCCGCCTGACCTTGGCCCGCCGTCACATCAACCATCGTCGCCGCTTCCCCCCGCGCATGTCGTTCGCGAGCCCCAAAGACTTGAGCGGCGGCCAAGGGACCACCGTTCCTAAAGTGAGGCACCGCACTGGCATCCACGGGCATTCCCCGCACTGCGACCGACGACACTCGACTTCACTCGGCAAAATTTGCCCAGTTTATGGTTAGTAAAGGGTTAACGGGGGGATATGGGCGTCAAACGCGTGTGCGATGCAGAATAACATTCTCGCATAACGCCTATTCGGAGAATGACTTGACCGGAATGGCAATGCCGACGAGGTTGCAGCCGTGCCGGGCTCCATCGATTCTTCCTCTTCGTTAGTGCCGTTTACCGCTGACTCACGCGCTGCGTGGGTAAGGCTGGGTATTGCCCTGATCATCGGATCGATCGGCAGCGTCGGCATGTGGTCTGTAGTCGTGGTTATCCCGATCGTTCAGGCCGACTTCGGCGCGACGCGAGGCGCGGCGTCGCTGGCGTTCACCTGCACCATGCTCGGTTTCGGCCTTGGTGGCGTGGCGATGGGCAAGCTGTCGGATCGCTTCGGTATCGTGCCGGCGATCTCCATCGGCATTGTCGCGATGCTGCTGGGTTACGTCGGCGCGGGCTACGCCGCCGCGCTCTGGCAATTCAACCTGATGCATTTTCTGATCGGGCTTGGCGCTGCCGCGACCTTCGGGCCGCTGATGACCGAGGCGTCGCACTGGTTCAACCGTCACCGGGGTCTCGCGGTCACCATCGCTGCCAGCGGCAACTATATCGCGGGCACGTTTTGGCCGACCGTCGTCGAGCGCGGCACCGCCTATGCCGGATGGCGCGCGACACACATCGCCATTGGCATCGGCTGCGCGATCGTTATGGCCATCGTGGTTGCAATCCTGCGCTGGCAGATCGGCAGCGAATCCGTGCGCTCGCACGAAAATGCGCCGCCGCCGCGTGTCGATCTGCGGATCAATACAAATACGCTGACCGTGATGCTTTGCATCGCGGCCGTTGCCTGCTGCGTGGCGATGTCGATGCCGCAGGTTCACATCGTCGCCTATTGCGGCGACCTCGGTTATGGCGTGGCGCGCGGTGCCGAAATGCTGTCTTTGATGCTGGCTTTCGGCATTGTCAGCCGGATTGGCTCCGGCTTTCTTGCGGACCGCATCGGCGGTCTGCGCACGCTGCTGGTCGGCTCGATCGCGCAGGGCGTCGCGCTGATGTTCTATCTGTTCTTCGACGGTCTGACGTCACTGTACCTTATCTCGGCGATGTTCGGGCTGTTCCAGGGCGGCATTGTGCCGAGCTACGCCATTATTGTCCGGGAATCGATGCCGTCCAGCGAGGCTGCGACCCGCGTGGGCATCGTGATCTTTGCATCCGTGATCGGCATGTCGTTCGGGGGCTGGGTTTCCGGCGTGATCTTCGATGCAACCGGCTCTTACGCCGCCGCATTCCTGAACGGCGTGGGCTGGAACGCCCTGAATATCACCATCGTGGTGGCGTTGCTGCTGCGCGCCCGTCAGCGCATGGCGTTTGCCTGACAGCCATTCGCTCGTCTTCTAATCCTAAAGTCTTGACCTGAGGGGGCGGTCGTCCTAACGGACTTTTGCGCAGAACATCCGCGCGGCTACAACCAGAGCTTGTCGATGCACGTCACGCTGATGAAGGGCAAGATCCACCGCGCACGTGTGACCGAGGCGGATCTGCATTATGAGGGGTCGATCTCGATCGACCGCACGCTGATTGATGCTGCAGGGTTTCTCATCAACGAGCGCGTCGACATCTACAACATCGACACCGGCGCGCGTTTTTCGACCTATGTTATCGAAGCACCTGCGGGCTCGGGCATTATCGGCCTGAACGGTGCGGCGGCACGGCTGGCGATGATGGGAGACAAGGTTATCATCGTCGCCTATGCGAATTTTGATGAGGCCGAAGCGCGGCAGTTTCAACCGCGCGTCGTTCTCGTAAATGAGAAGAATCAGAAGCTCTAGTGCGGCGTATCCGCATCCATCCTTCGCGACAATCGGGATTTGATGCATGCATGAACCATATGAAGCGGACTTGCAAAACCTCGCAGGCATGGGTCGGCTACGCTCGCTTCGCGAGCGCACCGGAATCGATTTCACGTCGAATGACTATCTCGGTCTCGCCGAGTCCGATGAGCTGAAGCGCGCTGCTTCCGATGCGATCGCGCGCGGTGTCCCGGTCGGATCGGGCGGCTCGCGCCTGCTGCGCGGCAACCATGCCGAGCATGAAGCGCTTGAGCATGAGGCCGCAGCTTATTTCGGCGCAGAGACCGCGCTCTATTTCGGTGGTGGCTTCGTCGCGAACTATGCGATCTTCTCGACACTACCGCAGCGTGGCGATCTCGTTGTTCATGACGAACTGATCCACGCAAGCGTTCACGAAGGTCTGCGCAACAGCCGCGCAGATCATGTCGCTGTCGCGCACAATAATGTCGAAGCGTTCGATGCCGCGATCGTCCGCTGGCGCGCTGCAGGCGGTAGGGGACGGCCGTGGCTTTCTGTCGAAAGCCTCTACAGCATGGACGGCGACAGCCCGGATATCGCGGGATTGTTCGCCGTCGCCGATCGGCACGAGGCAATGGTCGTGATCGATGAAGCCCATGCGACCGGCGTGCTCGGGCCGCAGGGGCGGGGACTCGCTGCGGCGTTCGAGGGCCGCGACAATGTCATCACGCTGCATACCTGCGGCAAGGCGCTCGGCTCGGTCGGCGGCTTTATTCTGGCGTCGCGTACGATCCGCGATTTCCTCGTCAACCGCGCCCGCCCTTTCATTTTCGCAACGGCGCCTTCGCCGCTGACTGCCGCGATCACGCGCGCGGCGATCGAGATTTCACGCACCAATCCGGAGCGCCGGGAACGGTTGGCGCGTTTGGTTCAGTTCGCAGGCGATGAGCTGCGCCGACGCTGTAACCTCGCGCCGTCCGGCTCGCAGATTTTGCCGGTGATCATTGGCGGAGATCGCGCGGCCGTCGCCGTCGCAGCGTCACTGCAGCGCCGGGGTTACGATATTCGTGCGATACGTCCGCCGACCGTTCCCGAGGGAACCGCGCGGCTGCGCATCGCGCTGACGTTGAATGTCAATGAGGCTGTTGTCGCCGAATTGTTCGAGGCATTGGCTGAAGACATGCGACAGGCCGCATGAACGCGCGCATCGTCGTCACCGGCACCGATACCGGCATCGGCAAGACGGTGTTTGCTGCGGCGCTCGCAGGCGCGCTTGATGCGTTCTACTGGAAACCGATCCAGGCCGGTCTCGATGAAGAGACCGATCGCGAGACCGTGCTGCGGCTGTCCGGTCTTCCGCAAGAGCAGTTGTTGTCTGAGGTCTATCGGTTAAAGACACCGGCCTCGCCGCATCTTGCTGCAAAGATCGACGGCATCGTGATCGATCCCGACGCGCTCGCTCTGCCGAAGCTAGACCGCTCATTGATCGTGGAAGGCGCGGGTGGTCTGATCGTGCCGCTGACGCCGAGCCTCACATATATAGATGTGATGGCGCGGTGGCGCGCGCCGGTGGTGCTATGCGCGCGAACGACACTCGGAACCATCAATCACAGTCTGCTGTCAATCGAGGCGCTGCGCACCCGCAATATTCCGCTGCTCGGTATCGCCTTCATCGGCGATGAGAATGCGGAATCCGAGCGGATCATTTGCGGCATGGGGAAGACGAAGCGTCTTGGGCGGCTTCCACATCTCACGTCGCTGACGGCGGAGACCTTGTGCACGGCGTTTGCACAGCATTTCAGTGCTGGCGATTTTCTTAAGGATCCCGCCCGATGACATCCAGATCGCCGGTATGGCATCCGTTCACGCAGCACGCGGTGCAGCCTGAAGCGATCATGATTTCGAAAGGCGAAGGTGCATGGCTTGAAGCCGCCGATGGCCGCCGCATCTTCGATGCGATCTCCTCGTGGTGGGTGGTGACCCACGGCCATCGCCATCCCCACATCGTGCAGGCGATCAAGGATCAGACGGATCGTCTCGATCAGGTGATCTTCGCCGGCTTTACCCACGAACCGGCAGAGATGCTGTCGCGGCATCTCGTTGCGATTACGCCGCCGGAGCTTGAGTATGTGTTCTTCTCCGACAGCGGATCGACCTCGGTCGAGGTCGCGCTGAAGATGGCACTCGGCTTTTGGCTGCATCGAGGCGGCAAGCGCAGTCGCATTCTGGCGCTGGAAGGCGCCTATCACGGCGATACTATTGGCGGCATGTCGGTCGGCGAGCGCGGGGTTTTCAACGCGCCTTATGATCCGCTGCTGTTCGATGTCGAACGGATTCCGTTTCCTGCTCCGGGGCGCGAGCAAGCAACACTGGATGCGCTGGATGCGGCCTGCAAGCGGGGAGATGTCGCGGCGCTGATTGTCGAGCCGCTGATTCTCGGTGCTGGTGGTATGCTGGTCTATCCGCCACGGGTTCTGACGGAAATGAAGCGCGTGTGTGAAACCCACGACGTCCTCTTTATCGCCGACGAGGTGATGACCGGATGGGGGCGCACCGGTACGCTGTTCGCCTGCGAGCAGGCCGATGTTACGCCGGACATAGCTTGCTATTCGAAGGGCCTGACAGGAGGCTCGGTGCCGCTTGCCGTGACGCTCTGCCGCGCCGACATTTTCGATGCGCATTATTCGACGGATCGTAGCCGCACGTTCTTTCATTCCAGTTCATATACTGCCAACCCGATCGCCTGCGCCGCGGCATTGGCTAATCTGGAAATCTGGCAGCGCGAACCGGTGATGGAACGCATCGGCTCGATTGCAGCTTTGCATCAAGAGAGGCTTGCGCGCTTTCGCGCTGACGGACGTTTTACCAATGTGCGCCAGATCGGAACCATCGCAGCGCTCGATATCACGGCCAAGGACGCCGGCTATCTGGCTGACATCGGCCCACGCCTGTATCGGGGATTTCTCGCGCGCGGCCTGCTGGTCCGGCCGCTTGGCAATACGATCTACATCATGCCGCCCTATTGCAGCACCGCGAGCGATCTCGATCTGGTTTATGACGCCATCGATGAGTTGGCGGACGAGACCGCCTGAGGATCGCCCCGGCCCGCTTTTTGGACGGAAACGCCTCGGAAACGAGGAAAACAGCGCCAATACCGGGATATGCTTCGGGATAAGCGCGGGCTCGATTGCCCGACGGCGGCGGTCATTGTATGGGGTGATTGCACCGTTGCCCGCCACCATGGCGGGCCGGCGGGCCTGTAGCTCAATGGTTAGAGCCGACCGCTCATAACGGTCTGGTTGCAGGTTCGAGTCCTGCCGGGCCCACCAACGATATCAATGGTTTGTGCAACGGCGGGATCGGCCGGTTTTGGCTTTGACAATGATACTGACAATGCTTCGTTTCGCCTGCGATAGCCGATCGAATTGGCCGCTTGCCGCAGGTGCTGCGGATGGTGGTGACCGTAGACCCGGTCGAGCATCTGAACCGACATCCCGAGAAAGTCAGCCGCTTCCCATTTGTCGACGCCGGCCTGCATGAGCTACGTTGCTGCGGTGTGCCGCAACGTATGAGGTGTCACGTCGGTGCCAAGGCCAGCGAGCTTTGCTGCGCTCTTGAAGGCGGTCTTGACTGATTTAATCGGCTCGCCATTCCACTCGATGACATGGCGCCGAACCAGACCCTTGGCTTTCCAACGTTGCAAATGTGCCAAGAGGCGAGGTGGGATTGGAACGGGCGGCTAGCGCTTCTTGGTCTCTCGCCTACCTTCCGCGAGTCGGTAGAAAATGCCGTTATCGAGATCGACGTAAGACCTGCCTTCACCGCGCTCGACCGAAGCGCTGGCGATGGCTGAGGCTCGTGTGCCGGTATACAAGCCAAGCAAAATAGAGCGAGCCAGGTGGCGGAGCGGCCGTCGATCTGTTTGCACGCGCTGACCCTTGTTCGGACCGCGGTGAATGACCTGCGTTTCGCGTGTACGCCAGCAAACGTTGAGCAGGGCCGCAGCCTCTGATCGGGTGAGCCAATGGTCACGGGCTTTCCCCTTGGGCGGCAAGACAACACATACGACGCGACGGTGGTAGCCCTCTCGGGCGTGATAGTTGAGCGCGGCCCGCAGGTCCTCGAGGTCTCGGCGAGCAGACCCCTCATTGCCGCGTCACCTCACGTACTCTCTGCAAGTCTCGCCGTTGATGTCGGCGAGCTTGAGCGCACCCCAATACTCATTCAGCCGTTCCAGTCGCGCGAATGCCTGCAGGGCGCGTTCACTCTCGTGAAGCTTCTTGTCGTCGACATAGATGGAAAGGACGTCGGCGACGGCAATATCCTCAATGTCTAGCCGCTGTCGGATGGGCTGATGCTTTTGCGCGATGTAGTTTGCAAGGAACTTCTCTGCTGCCTCAGCTTCGTGCGCAAGGCATCCCGTGACAATGTACTTGCCTCGATCGAGGACGATCCAGGCAGATCGCCGTTCAACTTGTCCTTTGCGGTCTTTGACGTTTGGACGCAGCCATAGTCTTGCTCTTTTTGCTTTACGCGGCATAGCTCTCTCATCCGATCAATGTTTTCAAGATTGGTAAAGTCCTTGCCGGCGATGCGCTCTATAATAAGCCGGCCGCGTCTCGCTTCCCTGCGAAGTCCTGAGGCGGTCATCGATCCGTCAGGGAACGCAAGTGAAGCAGCCAGCGTAAGTCTGATAGGCGCATTATACGCGTAGCTGTGAGTCGTAGCCGCATTTGTCATGTTGACAACGCCTGTGATGTACAGGCGAAGCTGTAGCGGCTCGGCTTTTGTGCTCAGCTAGGTCATTTTTATTTTGACCAGATGTGATCCAGTTTGATCCCATCATCGAGGTGCCAACGCTATTGATCTTGGCACCGTCTACAAACATCAAAGAATCAAGTGATGTTCGATGTTGAAATGTAACCCTTAATGAGCTCGAGGATGTCTGACTCCAGCGGATTAAGATCAAGGCTTGATAAAGAAGCGGTGATTTCCCGGCTGTCCCCTTGGTCTGGTGTCGGACACGGATGCAAACATCCCGTGGCAATATACCGGTGGTGCTCCAGTCTCGTGGTGAAAGTGTTCGACCTCTCCGAGAAAGATCACGTGATCTCCGCCGTCCAGGCAGTTTATCACCTTGCATTCGAATCTGGCGATGCAATCTTCAATATATGGAGCGCCCCAACAGTTCGTTGAAATCTCGACGCCGTCGAATTTGTCGGCGGTGGGTCGCGCGAACTGCTGTGCTAGATCGAGTTGAGTTATGTGCAGCACGTTGACGACAAAATGACCGGAGCGCAGGATCGCACCTTGCTCGGGGTATCGCGACGCAGGCTCCACAGCACGAGTGGCGGGTTTCGCAAAGAGCGCGGTGGTGCGTGCTTTTCTGTGACGGTTTCTGTGTCGTTGCCGACGGATGACTTGACAAGTTTTTTTGACGATGATTGTATGCGCTTACAAAAAATATAAATGGAGGGAAGAAATGCAAGTTATGCGTATTTTGCATGGATTTGGCGCGGGCGTCGCGCTGCTCTGCGCCACCCTGAATGCCTCGCCAACGATAGCGCAAACAATGGACAAGGTCCGTATTGCCGCTCAGGTCTGGTACCCGTCGTTTGCGATGTATGCGGCCCAAGAGGCGGGCATCTATAAGAAGTGGGGAATTGATCCCGAGTTCAAGGTTTATCCCTCAGGCGCGCCGATTGCCCAAGCGGCGGCGACCAACGAATGGGATGTCGCTCAAATCGGTGCGCCTCCATTTATGCAGGCTGCAGCGAAGCTGGGCCTCAAGGCTGTTGGAGCAATCAGCGAGGAGGCGGTCATGCACGAGCTCATCGTGCGGCCAGACTTCTACGAAGCTGTGAAGAAGGATCCTTCCAAGATCAAAGGCTCAAAAGTCTTCATCACGACGGCGTCGACCGGCCACTACATGGTTGAAGCTTGCATGAAGAAGTTCGGACTTTCGATGTCTGATATTCAAGTGTTGCCGAGCGAGCAGCCTGCATCCCTGGCTGCGTTCATGGCAGGCAACGGAGATATGGTTCAGCTTTGGGCCCCTCAGTCCACGGTTGCGCGCGAGAAGGGAATGAAAACCCTTTGCGATGGCGTGCAAGCAGGGCTCGAGATCCCGTCTGTATGGGCGGTCGCGCCCGATTTTGCAAAGAAACGTCCGGATGTGGCGGTTCGCTGGCTAAAGGCCACTTTGGAAGGTGCGGAGTGGGCATCGCAAGACAGGGCTCGAACGACCGCAGTGTACAAAAAGTGGGATGAATTCCGCGGCGGCCAAACGTCTGACAGCATTCTTGCAGAAGAGGTCACTCTTGCAATGGGTTTGTGGCCGCTTAGTCAGCAGTTCGAAAAAATGGAGGGCAAGCCTGGTGAAAAAACGCCTTACGTTCACCGAGCGCTTAATAGCATTGCGGAATTCTTCATTCGTATAGGTCGCTGGAAGGAGAAGCCGGATATTTCGGCGATGATCGACACTAGTTTCTTGGATAAGGCTGCCGCACCTGCATCGCGCTGATATCGCTGCACACAATTCCAAGCAGAGACATCTACGCAATTTTCGGAGGTGAAATGACAAACGACCTAACGTACGAACGCGTCTCGATGCAATTCGAGAGTCGCTCCGGCACTGTCAAGGCACTCGAGACCTTCGACTTCGACATACACCCGAGTGAATTTCTCGTTATCGTTGGTCCATCGGGTTGCGGGAAGAGCACCCTTCTCCAGATGACTGCCGGGCTCTCGAAGCCGACGACCGGCAGGGTCCTGCTCGGCGGAGAATCAATTGAGGCGCCGGGACCGGATAAGGCGATTGTGTTCCAGCACTTTTCGCTATTTCCCTGGAAATCCGTCCGAGAAAACATCGAATTCGGTCTGAGGATAAATGGCGTTCCGCTGTCCGAAAGAAAGAAGAGTATCGCGCACTACGTGCGTCTCATAGGTTTGGATGGTTTCGAGGACCATTACCCGCGTCAGCTCTCGGGTGGCATGCAGCAGCGCGTTGCCCTTGCTCGCAGCTTCGTGCTCAAGCCCCGCATCCTTCTTCTCGACGAGCCCTTTGCAGCTTTGGACGCGCAGAACCGGCAACTCATGCAGGAGGAGCTTGTTCGCATCTGGCAGACGCAGAAACCGACGGTTCTTTTCATCACTCACAGCGTTGAAGAGGCGGTTTTTCTTGCAGATCGCATCATCGTCATGACGCGGCGACCCGGTCGTATCAAAGAGATCATCAACGTCGGGGATACCGTGGGTGACGATCATTGGCGTTCACACTCCTTCGACGACACCATTCGGTTGCCGGCTTTCCAGGACCTTCGAGCCCGGGTCTGGAATCTCGTCAAGGACGAAATCGGACAGAAACACTAATGCGTACCGCTCGGCTTCAGAGATTTGTTTCCGGGTTGGCGCCGATTGCTGTGCTTGTCCTGGTCTGGTGGTACGTCACGGCGAACAAGCTCGTGTCGCCGCTTGTGCTGCCTTCACCGGCGGCGGTTGAAGACGCAATTCTTAGTATCTGGGCGGGATATTCGGATGTTCCTGTCTTGGCACACTTCACGGCGAGCTTGTCGGTCATGCTATCCGGCTATCTCGCCGCGGTCGTCATCGGAATTCCTCTCGGTTTGGCGATGGCGAGGTTTTCCGCGCTTGATCGGCTGTTCGGCCCCTTAATTGCCGTGCTGCGGCCAATTCCGCCTCCAGCATGGATTCCTCTTGTCATCCTTTGGTTCGGGATAGGTTTGGCAGGAAAGGCCTTTATCGTCTTTATCGCAGCGGTCGTGCCCTGCATCTTCAACGGTTATCTTGCGGTCAAGGAGACGCCAGAGGGACTTATTTCCGCGGCGCGGAGCTTGGGAGCATCGGAATGGACGGTGTTGAGTGAAGTTATCCTGCCGTCTGGCCTTCCCGTAATTTTCACGGGTATGCGTATCGCGCTCGGAACAGCGTGGGCCACGATTGTGGCTGCCGAACTTGTTGTTTCGCTAGCGGGCTTTGGATTTCTCATCATGAGCGGCTACCGGAATCTCGAGTCCAATATTGTATTCGTGGGCATGGTTGCGGTGGCTGTGATTGGCTTCCTGATGAACGCCGTGTTCCTGGCCGTGGAGCGGTATGCCTTGCCGTGGAGGGACCAGGATGTCTAACAGCGCCATAGTTCCATCGACGCCTCTCACCTCAGTCGTGCGCACCCGACGCCGGAATCGTTTTGCGATGCCGATGAGCGTGGTCGCCGTGATCATTGGCTGGATTCTCGTGTGGTGGGCCGCTGTCGCACTCACAGGTGTTTCACCGGATTTTCTGCCAAGCCCCTTCGTCGTTCTGAAGCGGGCGATTGTTCTGATTTATCAGCCGGTAGGCGCGGGCGCGCTCGCAACGCACGTCCTGGCGAGCCTGCAGCGTCTTCTTGGGGGTTTTGCGCTGGCGGTTGTTATAGGGGTTCCTCTCGGAGTTTTGATGGGCTCTGCGCGTGCAATAAACTGGTTCGTCGCGCCTATCTTCGAACTGTTCCGATATGTGCCGCCGATCGCTTGGGCGCCCTTCGCAATGCTTTGGTTCGGAGCGGGCTATGAAGCCCAGATGTATGTGATCTTCACCGCGGCCTTTCCACCGATTCTCATGAACACCTTCCGTGGGATGCAGTTGATCGATCGCCGGTTGCTCGCGGCAGCCCGCAGCCTCGGCGCAAGTCCTTTTGTGATTATGAAAGAGGTCGCCCTGCCGTCAGCCTTACCGCTTATTGTGGCAGGTTTGCAGATCGGTCTCGCTGCGGGCTGGATGGCGTTGATTGCCGCCGAGATTGTCGCCGGGAGTGGTTCCAGAGATGGCCTCGGCTATCTCATTCTTCAGGGTCAGCAGCAACTTCAGGCGGATCTGACGCTGAGCGCTATGTTTGTCATCGGTCTGCTTGGCGCGGCAATCAACTTTGCGGTTCGGCATTTCGAGACGCGCTTTGTCACGTGGCGGGATTGATCATGCGAAATTGCCTGACGGAGCCAGCAAGCTTGTTTCGTGCAAACATACAAAATTCGCCGTCGCCCGGGGCGGCCGCGACAGCCCGGAGGCTCTTGCTTTGCCGAAAATTCGGATGAGCCCGTCGCCTACCCAAAGCGACGTTGCGTTGCGCGCGGGTGTTTCGACGGCGACGGTTTCGCGCGTTCTTAACAATCCGGAATCCGTCAAGCCGAAGGTGCGTGCGTGGGTCGAGAAGGTTATAGCCGAACTGGGCTACTTTCCTCATGGTGCCGCGCGAGCACTTGCCTCGAACCGTTCGCGAACGGTCGGAGCAGTTTTCCCGACCGTGAACAACGAAATATTCGCGGCCACCATCAACGCGCTTGAGGAAGTCCTTTCCTCATCCGGCTATACACTCATCTTATCCATCTCGAATTTTAGTCTTGATATGGAAGCGACGCAGGTTCGTCGTCTTGTGGAACGCGGTATCGATGGTCTCGTCCTTGTTGGTAACGACCATTCACCGGAAACCCACGCTCTGATTGACCAGGCCGAGTTTCCATACGTGAGCTTGCTATCGTACGACAAAGCCTACGGTCGGCCGAACATCGGCATCAGCAATCGCGATGGAGGCCGCGCTGCGGTAGACCACCTGTCGGCACTTGGCCATCGCCGCATCGGCATGATCAGCGGTCACATGGCTGCCAACGACCGCGCCAGAGCCCGTTATCTGGGATTCATGGACGGGCTTGCGGAGCGCGGACTGCGCCCCTTCCGGGATGCTGTTCTGGAAAAGAACTATACGATTGAGGCAGGTCGCGAAAGCCTTGGGGAGTTGATCGAGAGTGATCGGCTGCCTGATGCGCTCGTCTGCGGTAACGATGTGCTTGCGCTGGGCGTGCTGATCGAAGCTCAGAATCGCGGCCTTCGTGTTCCGCAGGATTTGTCGATCGTGGGATTCGACGATCTTCCGCTCGCCCGCCATTTCCGGCCGGCCCTGACGACGATTGCAGTGCCGGTTAAGGAAACGGGGCGTCGCGCAGGACTGGCGCTTGTTGCTGCGATGTCTGAAGCGGCTCCGATCGAAAGCGTTTGCCTTGATGCGCCGCTCTTGATTCGCGGATCGACCGCGCCAGCGCGAACCGGCACACCTCCGAACGAGAAACATTCGCGGAGTTCTTCCCAGGCCTCGCGGATATCCCAAGCATCATCCATCAAAAAGAGTGCGGCAAGATGAACGAACTTGATAACAAAACGATCGTCATCACGGGGGCTGCTGGAGGTATAGGCGCCGCCGTGGCGCGAATGGCGGCCAAGCGCGGCGCTCGGCTGCTTCTCATCGATCCGAACGAAGAGCAACTCAAAGAAGTTGCCGCGACCTTATCCGGCTCCAATCACGTCCTTGCGCCGTCTTCGCTCGATAGCCCACAGGCGTGTGCCGATGCGCTCTCGCGCATCGATGGCCCGATCTACGGGTTTGTGCACATGGCTGGGATATTCGTCTCTCACGAACTTACACCGGCTGCTCGTGAAACATATGACCGCACGGTTGCCGCCAATATGACCAACGCTTTCGATCTCGTCTGCGCGATGGTTGATCGGCTCACCAGCATTGAACCAGCGCGAATTGTATTGGCGACTTCCCAAGCCTATCGAAGAGGTAGCTTGGGTCACGTTGCCTACTCGATGGCGAAGGGCGGTATCGCAGGGCTGGTGCGCGCGCTTGCGCGGAATCTCAAGGCGAAAGCACTGGTGAACGGGGTCGCTCCTGGCGTGATCGCGACGGGTATGCCGGCCGGCATCATTGCCGCGCGGAGAGACGATATTCTGAAGGAAATTCCGCTTGGACGGCTCGGTACAGCCGAGGAGGTCGCAGGTGTGGTGATCTTTTTGCTCGGCCCGCTTTCAACCTACGTGACTGGCCAAATCATCAATATCGACGGCGGCACCAACAACGCTTGATTTCATCAACCCCCTTGGCACCGAATAAAAAGAAACTCGCGATGAGCAAGATATCAAATCTGAAAACTGACACTAAGTGGTTCCGTCTTGAAACCTCGGATGACGACTGGCGCGGAGAGGACGGCGTGCGCCTCACGAGCATGCTGGAGCAGATATTTCTGATTCGTCACTTCGAGAAGAAGCTCCTTGAGCTTCACGGAGAAGGTCTTGTGCACGGGCCGGTCCATGCCAGCATCGGGCAGGAAGGTGCTGCTGCCGGAATCATGTCGACGCTGACCGATGGCGACAAGATCAACGGCACGCACCGCATGCATCACCAGTTCCTGGCGAAAGCGTTGAATTTCGCGACTGACAAGGGCCGCGACCCGCGCTTGTCAGATATTGGCGAGCGGGGACATGACGTTATCTACCGGACCATGGCGGAGATACTTGGTCTTAGCCCGGGCTACATGGGTGGCCGCGGAGGATCGATGCATCTCAAATGGGATGAATGTGGCGTCCTCGGCTCCAACGCAATCGTCGGCGGGAATCCGCCCCATGCCGCTGGATATGCGTTCGCTGAAAAGATGCGAAAGTCCGAGAATATCGCGGTCACCTTCTTTGGCGACGGTGCGCTTCAGAACGGCGCCTCCTATGAGGCGATGAATCTGGCTGCGCTCTACGAGCTCCCGATTATCTTTTTCTGCGAAAATAACCTGTACGCCGTTTCAACTCACGTACGGGAGCAGACAAAAGAAACAAGATTGTCGATGCGTGGCATCGGTCTCGGCGTGCCGGGGATCGAGGTCGATGGCATGGACGCTGTTGCCGTCCGCGCGGCGAGCCGGTGGGCTCGGGATCATATCCGCTCGTCGGGTGGTCCAGTTTTGATCGAAGCGCAAACCTATCGGTTCTTGCATCAATCGGGACCGTTGCGCGGCTCGAATCTCTTCTATCGCACGCGAGAGGAGGAAGACGAGTGGAACGCGCGTGATCCCTTTACGACGATGCCGAAAAAGCTGGTCGGTCTTGGGGTGCTCACCGAAGCCGATGTGGATGCGATCGATCAGCGCGCTGTCGAGGCCGTTGACCGGGCAGCGGGCCGTCTTACGGAAGTCGAGGCGCAATCCAACCGGCGTCGCGTCGTGCCGTCGTTGTGGCCGCGCGCGGAAACGGTCGAATATGGCATTCGTGGCGATCTCACCGAGCTGGCAGGCATTCCCGAGCGTGAAGTCGAGGACGTGGCGCCGGATGCGATGACGGACATGAAGTTCGTCGATGCTATTCCGCTTGCTACACTGTCGAATATGAAACGGGACGAAAGCATTTTTGTCCTCGGTGAGGACGTTCATCGGCTACGCGGCGGCACGGCCGGCGCGACTCGCGGGGTCTTGGAGGAGTTTCCGGAAAGACTTGTCGGAACGCCCATCGCTGAAAATGGTTTCACCGGACTTGCCATCGGTGCAGCGCTGAACGGGATGCGTCCGATTGTCGAGATCATGTACCCGGATTTCGCGCTGGTTGCCGCCGATCAACTCTTCAATCAGGCCGCCAAGGTTCGCCACATGTTCGGGGGCAATTTTACGTGCCCGATGGTTGTTCGCAGTCGCGTGTCCGCAGGAACGGGTTACGGATCGCAGCACTCGATGGATGCAGTTGGGCTGTTCGCGCTCTATCCGGGCTGGCGTATTGTCGTGCCCTCGACGCCGTTCGATTATGTCGGGTTGATGAATGCCGCTATCCGTTGCGATGATCCGGTTCTTGTCGTCGAGCATCAAGAGCTGTTTCAGACCGTCGGTCCCGTTCCAAAGGACCTGAACTATGTTGTTCCGTTCGGGCGGGCAAAGATCGCGCGAACAGGCAAGGATTGTACGATTGTTACCTATGGCGCCATGGTGCCGAAGGCCGCCGCCGCGGCCGAGGAAGCGGGAATCGACGCTGAGATCGTTGATCTTCGCACGCTCGATCCGTTCGGACTGGATTGGGAAACCATTGGTGAGAGCGCGAAGCGCACCGGAAGAGTTCTCATCGCCGAGCAGACCACGCGCGGCACATCGATGGGTGCACTTTTGGTCAAGGGTATCCAGGAGCGATTCCTTGAATGGCTCGATCACGAGATCATTCACATCTCCGGAACGCATTCCTCGCCAGTGGTGTCCAAGGTTCTCGAGCACGCTGCACTAGGGGGCAAGCCGGAGGTCATTGACGGCCTCAAGAAGCTCATGAGCAGGGCGGCTTGAGATGGGTAATCCGACGCCGGGAACGGCCTCCAGTGGCATCTCCAGTCTAATCGTCAGACCGCATCACGTTGCGGTCAGCGTCAAGGATTTCGACACAGCTCTCGATTTCTTCGTGAGCTTCGTCGGAATGAAAGTGCTCGGCGAGATGGATCATCGCCGTGAAGAAAACCTCGATCGCGTGGTTGGGCTCACGAACGTCGAAATCCGCTGGGCGATGCTTGAGCGTGAAGGCTTCCACATCGAGCTCTTCACCTACTATCAGCCTGAAGGAGAACAGCGCTCCATCCGGCAGTGCGATCGTGGTCTCACGCATCTTTGCTTTGAGGTGTACGACGTCGATCGCGTGTACGAGAAAGTCATCGCCGAAGGTTATCGAACCAATGCTCCGCCGCTCGAAATGCGGGGTGGCCGCTCGAAGGCGATCTATGTCGACGGACCGGAAGGGATTGTCATCGAGTTCCTGGAATTGAGGCCATGGAAATGAATCAGAACGGGTCATCCTGGACAGTCGCCGTGACGGGTGGAGCAAGCGGCATCGGGGCATCGACCGCGCGGCGCGTGATCGAAGCAGGCTTGCGTGTCGCCATTCTTGATCTTGATGAAGATAATGCGCGTGCCACGGCAGAAGCCTTGGGAGAGCGCGCTACATTTTCCGCTTGCGACGTTACCGACGAGCAGTCGCTTGTCAGGGCGCTCGATCGCATATCGGATAATTCATCTCCGCTCCGCGGCCTTGTCTGTTGCGCGGGCCGGCCTCCGATTCCTCACCGGATAGAGGAGACGCCGCTCGAAGAGTGGCAGGGGCTACTCGACACCCATCTCACCGGCACTTTTGTTACCTGCAAGATATTTGGGGGTGCGATCGCAAGAGGGGGCCTTGGAGGTTCGGTTGTTACGACAGCATCGGTCGTCGGATTTAATCCGGGGCCAGTTCTTGGCTACGGAGCTGCCAAGGCTGCCACGCTGAACTTAAGCAAGGCACTTGCGGTGCAATGGGCTCCGAGTGGCGTGCGGGTGAACAGCGTGGCTCCCGGCTGGACCGAGACTCCTTTCCTGGCGAAGAGGCGTGAAAATGGAGCGAGAAACTTGGAGCCTATTCTTGCCGCATCTCCGCAAGGACGTCTTTTGCAGCCAGATGAAATAGCGGAAGTCATTTGGTTTCTGCTGTCTCCGGCCGCGAGCGCAGTGACCGGAGCCACAATTGTCTGCGATGGCGGCACTCTTGCGGGAGCGGGTTGGCCACCTTATGGCGGGCTTCCTCGTGTCGCCGCCGCGAATCTTTCGTCGTGAGATGTCGGCACGATCGTAGGGTTGGTGATGCTGCCGTAAGCGGCGGCGTGAGCAGTTTTGGGACGTGCGATTGAGCGGAAGCATGCTTCGCTGAACCTGAGGCTGCTTTCGTCGCTACGGTCAGATCAGGTCCGCGGCGCGAAGGTTTTCTTTTCGTCAGGTTTAACTACACGCAACTACAGAGGCGATCGAAATGCCCACACAAGTCCTGCTGCCCAAGGTCGATAACGACTCGACGGAAGCCAAAATTGTTCGCTGGCTCGTGAAAGAAGATTCTCAGGTCAAAAAGGGGGATCTGATTTTTGAAATCGAGACGGAGAAGGCAGTCGTGGAAGTCGACGCCCCGGCAGCAGGAACGATCGGAGGGATTGTCGCTCCTGAAGGCGGCATGGCAGGGGTCGGAAGCACAGTGGCCTGGATTTGGGCCAAGGACGAAGTTCGCAGTTCGGAAGCAATGTCAGCTCCCGCCGTTGTCAAAGCGACTTCAGGTCCGATTCCATCGACAAAGGCAACGGGCGAAGCCGTGCAATCCGGACTGAAGCCGATGCCCGAAATGTACGCCCGCGAGTCGGATCGGTTGTCGGAGCATTTCGTCACGGCGGCGGCGCCAACAGCAAAGCTTGTGCCTGCGACACCGCTTGCCAGGCGGCTCGCCCGCGAACACGGGGTCGACTTACGGTTGCTCCAAGGAACAGGTCCACGCGGTCGTATTCGGGGCGAAGATATCCCGAATGCCTCGACCGTCGCGGCGCGTCCGGTTGCGCGCATGCTATCGTCGGCGCACCTGCACCGCGAATGGCTCCGCACTGGCGACGGCGATCCCATTGTGTTCGTTCACGGCTTCGGATCGGATCTTGCTACCTGGCGGCCATTTATATCGAGCGTCGCGCTCAACAATCCCATTTTGGCGCTCGACTTGCCGGGCCATGGTGGATCGACGGCTTTCGAGGCCAAAAATTTTGACGAAATGGTCGATCTTGTCGAAAACACATTTGCGGATGAAGGGATCCGTCGTGCGCATCTGGTTGGGCATTCCCTTGGCGGCGCGATCGTTGCCGCTCTATCTGGACGAAACTCAATTGAGGCTCGGTCACTCGTGCTGATGTCCTCCGCCGGTCTCGGTCCGGACATCAACGGTGCATTTCTCACGGGCTTTGCTCGCGCTCGAGGCGAGGACAGTCTGGCGCCCTGGATGCGGCTTCTGGTAGCGGACTCATCATTGATCACTTCGATCTTCGTAAGGGCGACGGCGCGCGCGCGCGCCGGGTCGAAGTTGGCCGAGATGCTGCAGCGGGTCTCAGATCGGCTGTTTCCGGACGGGACCCAAACGTTTTCCATTCGGGAATCTCTGCGCCTTGCGTCATGTCCCGTGAAGCTCGTGTTCGGGGCAGAAGATCAGATCATACCCCCTGCCCATGCGCGAGGACTCCCCGGGGCAGTGGGTGTTCATTGTTTCGCAAATGTCGGCCACATGCCGTATCTGGAGATCCGCTCTGAAGTTGGCCGCCTGCTGACAGAGGCCATCCGCTCGGCAGGCGCGCCCTAGGCCATCGAAGATTGAACCGGGGGCTGAAGTCTCGCGAAGGCCGAAGTCGGGAAGAGGAGACGTGCGCAGGATCGGAGATGATCATCGCCGTTAACGTCCTTCGCTCTCCAAAAATCCAAAATTGGATGGATCGGCAACGCCCCCATTGGTTGCATGGGAGCTTCGCTCGCGAACCGGTTCGTCCGCTTCTTAGGCCGTCGGGAGCGCTGTTCGAAGCATCAAATCAATTGAAACCTGAAAGGAGATACTTATGTCGGAACATAGGGTCACGGTTCGGTGGGAGCGTAAGCAGCATCCCCAACGATCGAATACGTACGATCGAAATCATGAAGCAGACTTCGGCCACGATCTGCGTCTGATAGTTTCTGCAGCGAGTGCTTATCTCGGGGACGCAACGAAGGCAGACCCAGAGCAGCTATTGGTCAATGCACTTTCGAGCTGTCATATGCTCTTCTTTTTAGCCTTTGCAGAGGGGCAAGGATACACTGTATCGAGCTATGTGGACGAAGCTGTCGGCTTCGTCGAAAAGAACGATATCGGAGCGCTATGGGTGAGTAGGATTGAACTTCATCCTAAGCCAGTCTTTGGAGGCGACAAGCAGCCCGACGCCGAAACACTTAAGAAAATTCACCACAAAGCGCACACGAGTTGTTTCATCAACAATTCGGTCAAATCAGAAGTCATTATCCACTAAGCGAGTCGCTAGATTGACACGAAGCGTCGAAAGTATCCGTTCAAATGGAAACAGCTACCTGAGCCGTATTTGTCGTGGCAAGTTCGCCAAGCACAGCGCCCGCAGATCAATTTCCTGTATAGAGCATAGGTGATGTTGTGCGTTATGGGACGTTCCAGTTCATTCTGCACAAGAAGAAGGATCTGGCCGGCACGCCGCTCGAAGAACTGAACCATCCGATGCTTGAAACGAAGGACGAGTGGCTCGTTCACGGCTTCAGTTACGCGAACTACCTCGCTGAACTCGGGCCATCAGCGCAAACCGGTGGCATATTACCTCGAAAACATTGTCGAAATCGCTCTCGCGGACGGAGAGAATGAAATTAGAGCGGCCACTTCTCGCAAATTTTTCCCCATTTCTTCTATGGCAGCGGGGGTAAACTTCTCAGTGGCGCCGGCAAGCATCACGCATCCGAACGTTTGGCTCGAGGCAAATACCAGCGGTGCGCCAATTGCCGATAATCCAACGAAGTTTTCATCGATGTTCGTGGCAAAGCCGCGCGCGGCGGTCTGCTCAAGCTCGTGTTTGAACTGATCGGGGTCGGTGATGGTCTTCGCCGTGAGAGACTCGTATGGAGAATCACCAAGAAGCTGTTTCCGTTCTGCTGAAGACATTGTCAGTAAAAGGATTTTGCCTGACACCGCCACATGCAGAGGATTCCGCAGGCATGTTCCGTAAAATGGCGTGAGGACGCCGCTTGCGCCCGATACTTCGAGCACAAGCCGTTCAAGGCCTACAAACACAACGATCGAAGCTGTAAGGCCGAATTGCTCCCTAAGCGTTCGGAGAGGCTCAAAGGCGTCGCGACGAAGCGTATGAAGCGGGTGATAGATCGTGAGCGGACCAAGCGCCTTAGAGCTCGCGTGATATCGCTTTCGCGAAGGATCGCGCGATACGTATCCTGCCTCCCATAGCGTCTGTAACAGCCTGTGTACGGTACTGTCCGTCAATTGAACGGTCTCCGCGATCTCGTGCGAGGTCAACGGGCGCGCTGCTTCCACCAGGACTTCGAGAATTGTCAGTCCGCGCTTCAATGCGCCGGCGTCTGACTGAGATTCGGTTGCTGTTCCGTTTTTGGTCATTGGTCCCTCGGCTTCATCATTTTTTGAGATATTTCTCTCAGAAAATACAATATATTGCTCTATAAGCAAGATTCTTATTGCATGATATGGTTCTCTAGGTTTCAGTATTTCATCTTAAGTCCGCACCAGACGGGCAACTGAAGTGACCTTGGGAGGAAAGCAACAATGGTGAATGTGTCTTTTCGTTTATCGGCGCGTTTTTTTGCTGTAGCGGCGGCTGTCACGGCGTTTGCAGCAGGTCCTGTGAACGCGGCGGAGAAGATTGTCGCAAATGGTGAGGTTGTCCGGATCCAAGAGTACCCCGGGGCAATTCTACACTTCACCCACTGGGTGGCGGCCGACAAGGGCTTCTGCAAAGCGCATGGCCTGACATGTCAGATGGTGCAAATTCCGAGCGGTCCGGTGGGATTGCAGGCTCTGGCGGCCGGAAGCCTTGAGATCAGTTTCGCCTCAACCGAAGTCACCATGCAGGCGGCGTCTCGTGGCAACGACGTCCAACTGATCGTTGGTCATTCTCCCGCAAATATCTATGTCCTTTCAGTTCACAAGGATGTGCCACTTCCCAATAAGGCGAAGGGTTATCCGGCGGTCATGCAGGATCTCAAGGACCTCAAGGTCGGAGTGACGGCTCGTGGCTCAGGTACGGAATTGCAGGCGAGGGCGTTGCTGACAGGCGCCGGTTTGCCTGCAGATTCGGTCACCTATGTTGGCGTTGGTTCTCCAGGAACAGCCTACCCCTCGTTCCTCGCCCGGCAAATCGACGCTGCAATGATGTTCGAGCCTTTTGCTACCATTTGCCGGGTTCAGAAGACATGTACCGATCTTGTTAATCTTGAAGCGGGCGAGGGGCCGCGCACCATCAGTTCTCTAAACGGTGCGTTCGAGACTTTCGTGGCGCGGCGCGACTACATCAATGCCAATCCAAAAGTAATTGGTGCCTTCATTCAGGCGATTGAGGAGGCGACCGCCTGGGTCAACGATCCGGCCAATTCCGATGCCTTGCTCGAAGTGGTTAAGGCGCATTTCAAGTTGGGTGCTGACATTCCTGGCGCGGATGTCGTGCTGCGTGAACTGGTCCGTAGTTCGGCTCCGAAGTATGGCACCAAGATCGATCGGAAGGCTGTCAAGGCATTCTCGGATTACCTGATTGAAGGTGGGCTCATTACGAAGCCGGTCGATCCGTCAACCTTTGTCTACGCCAAGGCTCCGTAGCCATGAGCGAAGTCATAGGTATCCGCGATAAAGCGAATCAAGCGATCGGATCGAGCGAAAAAATGACAGCTGGGAGTTCCGAGCTCGGAAATTCAAAGAGTGTTCTGATTCAGAATCTCGATCATCATTTCGGCGAAAACTTCCATGCCGTTTCGAATGTTTCGCTTTCGTTGGAATCTGGCGAGTTTGTTTCGATTGTGGGTCCCTCAGGATGCGGGAAGACAACCGTCCTCAATCTGCTGGCGGGGCTCCTCCCGGTGCGCTCGGGCGAGGTGTCGATCTTCGGATCGCCGCCGCGCGCGGGGCGGCATGATGTCGCCTATATGCTGGCGCGGGATTCCCTCTTCCCTTGGCTCACAGCGAAGCAAAATGCCGAATTTGGTGCCGACATTCGGCACGTGGACCGCGGGCTTCGAAGCAGCAGGGCGAGTCATCTGCTTGAGGCCGTTGGTCTCAAGGGCTTCGAGGATAGTTATCCAAAGGCACTCTCTCACGGCATGCGCCAGCGTGTAGCGCTGGCGCGTACCTTCTGCCTGGAGTCTCCGCTTCTTCTTATGGATGAGCCATTTGGGGCGCTCGATGCACAAACCAAGTTGCAGCTAGAGCAGGTTCTCCTTTCTCTTTGGATGGAGGAGCGCAGGACGGTTGTTTTTATCACTCACGATCTTGCCGAAGCAATCGCGCTGTCCGATCGGGTGGTCGTGATGAGCTCTCGTCCGGGCAGAATCATCGACGATATCCGTATCAGTCTACCTCGTCCCCGTTCGATATCCGCGCTGCAGAAGGACCCAGCTTATCATCGATTTTACAGCTTGGTGTGGTCGAAGCTGGAAATGGGTTTGCAACTATGACATCTGCCCCTAGTCAAAAGCCCTATCGGCTGTCCGAAAACGTAATTATCGGGATCTCCCGGATAGTCTTTCTCGCCGTTTTCTTCGGCGTATGGGAATACGTCGCCCGCACAGGGCTCATCAATCCAATCTTCATCGGCATACCGTCGGAGATCGCCAAATTTCTCTGGGTTGGATTGTTCGTTGAGTTCACTCTCGAGCGCGATCTGCTCTGGACCCTTGTGAGCACGTTTCTGGCGTTCACAATCGGTAGCGGTGCCGGAATCGCGACGAGCTTGGTGTTCGTCACTTGGCCGGCAGTCGAGAAGTTCAGCGATCCGTTGCTTTCAGCGCTGAATGCACTGCCGCGTATTGCTCTGGCGCCTCTCTTTCTGTTGTGGTTTGGGCTCGGCATCTGGTCGAAGGTCGCACTGGGAGCAAGTCTCACATACTTCATCGTCCTTAGCAGTGCAGTGGCCGGTATCCGCGGCACAAATTCGGATCACTTGATCCTTGCTCGTACGCTGGGCGCGAGTCAGCGCCAAATCTTTGGAAAGATCACGTTGCCAAATGCTGTTCCGACTATTTTTTCGGGTCTGCGGCTGGGATTGATTTACGCGCTCCTTGGCGTCATCGCCGGCGAAATCATCGCCGCGCAGCATGGCTTGGGCCAACTTCTGTCGTTCCTGGCAGGAAGCTTTCAGATCAGCGGCGTCTTCGCGGTTTTGTCCATACTAGCGCTGTTGGGAATGTCGCTTCTTTGGGCGATGAATCGTTTCGAGAACCGCCTGTTGCAGTGGCGTTAAGAATAAGAAGAGAAAGAGGAAAAATTGATGGTCATCCCTGTCCACGATTGGAGCGGGCTCACTGAAGCCGTCGAGGCGCGAGCCGCTGCGAACACAAGCATTAGCTACGATCTCAGCTATGCGGATGCGCTGAACATTCTTCGCCTTGTCGATACCACGCCGAATGTCCGCGAGCTCCGCATAACGCTTAACGACATGAAGATCGAAGTGACGCGCGATGCTGAAACCGCGCCGCCGGCACCCGCGCCGGTGAGACCAGTCGCCGCCGCGCCGGCTGCTTCGCCTGTGCTCGCCCCGCCACCACGAGTGGAGCCCAAGACGGCCGGCGTCGAAATCGGTGCAGACGTCGCTGCTGTGCGATCTCCGATCGCCGGTGTGTTCTATCGTTCGCAGTCGCCTGGAGTCCCGGCTTTCGTAGAGATTGGGGCTGTGGTGGATGAAGATACTGTAGTCGGCATTATTGAAGTCATGAAGGTGATGAACAACATCAAAGCTGGTGTGAAGGGGGTCGTGAAAGAGATCTGCGTTGCAAACGAGGAACTCGTTCAATTCGACCAGACGCTTGTCTATATCAGCCCGAGCGAGCAGGTGCTCTCGTGAGCGAGGCGGTTGGTTCAAGCTCCCATCTGACTGTTACGGATGAGACTTTCCGTGATGGGCCTCAGTCAGTCTGGGCCAATCGGATGCGGACGGCATCCATGCTCGATGCTGCGCCACTGGTCGATGAGTGCGGATTCGATCGCATCAACTTGATCAGTGGCTCGGCCTTTGAGACGGCCATCGTCTACATGTATGAGGATCCATGGGAGCGCCTGCACCTTCTTCGAAGTCGTATCAAGAAAACAGATACGATCATCCTGGTCCGCGGACGAAATCTGTTCGGCTGGAAACGGTATTCCGACGACACCGTTGAATTATTCATGCAAACCTTGAAGGAAATAGGAATCGATTGGATTCTGATTTTCGACGCATTGAACGATGTCAGGAATATTGAATTCCACGTTCGTTGTGCCAAGCGCATTGGCCTGAAGGTCCTCGGATTCGTGACTTATGCGATCAGCCCGGTCCACACGCCGGAGCATTTCGTCGAGAAAAGCCGTGAGTTTCTTGCGTGCGGTGCCGATGGCGTTGTGTTTGGCGACGCCAGCGGGCTGCTGACGCCGGAGACGGTCGAGAAGAATCTTGCAACGTTGCGCCGGGAATTGCCCGGCAAGCGTCTTGAATTTTCGGGTCACGATGCGACGGGTTTGTCGCGGCAATGCTATCGTGAAGCGATCAGGGTCGGTGTCGACGGCGTGTATACCGCCGCACGGCCGGTAGCCTATGGCGAGTCGATTCCGGCAACTCAGGATGTCGTATCGATCGGGAATGAGCTCGGCCGAAGCACGCGGCTGTCGGCGGATGCCCTGGAGCGCGTCGACGACCATTTCCTCTGGGTGGCCTATCAGGAAGGCAAGCCTCTCAGCCGGTCTGTGGCTTACAGCGAAGCCGGATTCCAGACATTTGCTCACCATCAGGTGCCCGGCGGGATGATGTCGCATCTCGTCAGCCAGTTAAAGAATCTGAAGCTGATCGACAAGCTGCCGGCTGTGCTGGAAGAGACGGGGCGCGTGCGTGCCGAAATGGGTTATCCCGTGATGGTCACGCCGTTTTCGCAACTCGTTACTGTGCAGGCGACGTTCAATGTCCTTGAGGGCAAGCGTTATAACACGATCCCCGAGGAACTCCGCCTCTATATGCGCGGGTATTACGGTCGCTCGCCAGGACCGATCGATCAGAATATTCTCGATCGCGTGACCGGTGGCGAAGACCGCGTCGATGCGACTGAGGTGTTCGGTCGCGAGATGATCCCCGAATTTATTCGGGAGAACGGGCCGGTCTCGTCCAATGAAGATCTGCTTCTGAGGATGTTTAACAGCCGGGCGACGGTCGATAAGTACCGGGCCAATCTGAAGAGTGTCACGAAGGGTGACGTCCCGTCACCTCTCGTCGGCTTGATGCAGGAGCTGGCAAAGCGTCCCGGCGTGAGCAGGGTCCGCGTAAGCAAGGGGCCGCTCACCTTCGAGCAGAGCATGACGAATTGAGTGAGGCAAAGAAGATGAAGAGTTTTCCCCTTGAGGGCGTACGTGTTGTGGCTCTCGAACAATATATCGCTGCTCCGTTCTGCACGATGTGGTTGGCGGACTGTGGTGCAGAAGTCATCAAGATCGAACGCCCGGGAGCGGGCGATCCGCGACGAAACTATCAACCGTCGCTGCAGGGTGAATCCGGCGAGTCGGTTTACGGCGGATTCGTCAGCTACAATCGGAACAAGAAGAGCATTGCGCTGGATATCCAGTCCCCGAAGGGAAGGGAGGTCTACCTCGATCTTGTCAAGACAGCGGACGTCATCGTCGAGAATCTCAAGCCGGGATCCGTCGAGAAGCAGAAACTAGGATACGAGCAGCTCAGTGTTCTGAATCCGCGCCTGATTTATGCAGCCATAAGCGGCTACGGGCGAACCAAGAAACTCGATGGGATATATTCCGGCTTGCCAGCCTTTGATCCTGTCATTCAAGCAATGTCGGGAATAACCAATCTGTTTGGTGCCGAGGATGGGCCGCCTGAGGTGAATCCTCTTGCGCTTGGCGATCTGTTCACCGGCGTAACCACCGGCTACCAGATTCTGCTTGCTCTCTTTATGCGTGAAAGAACCGGCAAGGGGCAGTATGTCGATGCCGCGATGTATGACAGCCTCGTCGCGTTGAACGAAAAGAGCGTGATGCTTTACACGTTTGCCAAGGAAGTTCTGAGCCGGGGGCGCGACAAATATCAGGCGCCGTATAAAACCTTCGCGGTCAACAATGGATATGTTGCCCTCATCACACCCAACGATTTGATTTGGGCTCGTTTTTGCAAAGCCCTTGGCCGCGAGGAGTGGATCAAGGATCCGCTTATGGCAACGGGCCGTCAGCGCGCCCTGAACGCCGGCGTATGGGAGCCGGGCGTAAACGCCTGGATGGCGGTGCGATCGGCTGAAGACGTCGTTACTGAGCTCGCCAAGTTCGACGTTCCGGCAGGCAAGGTCCAGACGGGTGAAGATCTGATCAATTGCAAGCATCTTCAGTCGCGCAAGGCGCTCGTCGAAGTCGACGATCCCGATGTCGGCAAGTTGGTCTTGGCGCGAGCACCCGTACGTCTTTCCGATATGCCGGAGGTTTCCCGTGTTTCCGCGCCCAAGCTGGGTGAGCATACATCGGAGGTGCTTGGCGGTTTGCTTGGCTACTCAGACCAGCGCATCGCGGAGCTGAGATCAGCGCAGGTAGTGGCGTGAAAACAATGAGAATGACTGAGTTGCGGACCATGCCAGGAGGTTGGATTCGATGAACGCAGCGGACAGCTTAAAGGCGTGCAGGTGTGCAGAGTGCGGCCGTATATATTTCCCCGAGCGGGCAATCTGCACGGAATGTGGCAACGATAAACCGATGCTTGATTGCGCGGTGAAGGGGCCCGGAGAGCTCTACTCCTATTCGATTATTCACGCTGCCCCGAAGCAGTTTTCACCACCGTACGCTGTGGGATACGTGGACTTTCCCGGTGACGTGCGCGTTCTGGGGCAGATTGTTGGCTGGGGAGACAACTCTCTGCATCAAGGCGTCGAGATGACAATCGAGCGCGGCACAATCGCGAAGGAAGCAGATGGATCGTTCCGCGAGAGCTTCGTTTTTCGCCCCATCAACTAGATTTGAGAAGTGAGGTAAGCCGTGTTCGGAGATGCAAACGTATATGTTCTCGGTGGGGCCATGACGCCCTTTGGCAAGCATCTTGACAAGTCCGCTGAGTTTCTGGCTCAGACCGCCGTGATGGATGCGCTGAAGGATGCTGACGTGGGCCGCTGTGAAATCGGTGCTGCCTATATTGGAAGTGTCTATCAGGGCAGTCTGAGCGGTCAACGAGTTCTCAAGGATCTCGGCATGACCGGAATTCCGATCTATAATCTTGAGAATGCCTGCTCGAGCGGCGCGACGGCGCTATCGCAAGCGTGTCTCGCTGTCGCCGTTGGTCAGGTCGATACGGCCCTTGTTGTTGGCGTGGAAAAGCTCAGCGCACGCGGCAGCGGACCTCTGGCGCTTGACACGGGCGATCCTGAGATCGAGCAGGGGCTTACGATGCCGGCGCTGTATGCGATGCGCACCAGGGCGTACCTCGACAAGCACGGCGGCCGGATGGACCAGGTTGTTCAGGTGACGGTCAAGAACCGTAAACACGCGGCGAAAAACCAGTATGCGCAGTTTCGAACGCTGTGCACCGTAGATGAGGTGTTGGCTTCGCGCCCCATCGCAGATCCCATCACACTTCTGCAGATGTGCCCCAACGCGGACGGAGCCGCCGCAGTTATTGTTTCCCGTAAGCCGCCGAAATCATCTGCGCGCGAAAAGGTTCGCGTACTGAGTTCGGTCGTGACAAGCGGCAAGTTCTCCCAGGGATTTCGTGATCTGACCGTTCCCGAGATCTCAATTCGTGCGGCGCGTAGCGCCTATGAGATGGCGGGCATTGGACCGCAGGACGTTGATCTTGCCGAGGTCCATGATGCCGCGTCGATCGCCGAGGTCATCTACTATGAAGCCCTCGGGTTTTGCGAACCCGGAGAAGGACTCTCACTTCTGGAAAGAGGCGAAACGACCATCGGAGGAAGGATTCCGGTCAATCCAAGCGGCGGTTTGTTGTGTCGCGGCCATCCACTCGGCGCAACCGGGGTTGCGCAGGTCGTCGAGATCATGTGGCACCTGACGGGGCAGGCCGGAGAGCGCCAGGTGGAAGGTGCGAAGATTGGACTTGCTCATTGCACGGGCGGTGGAATCTGGGGCGTCGATAACGGTGCCTGTTCAATTCATGTGCTGGGCGTGTAGGCGTCAATGGGTGAGCTTGCATCAGCGCGAGTCGTGGTTACAGGAGCCGGAGGCGTCATAGGTAGCCGCCTGGTGCGGTGCCTTGCTGAACGCGGGGCCAATGTGATCGCAATCGACCTACGCCAGCCTGCTCGCGACGCTGAGATTGATCGGGTACGCCACGTTGTTGCCGACATCGGCAACGCCCAGGGCGTGCAAGCCGAGTTGGCAGGGGCCGATGTGGTCTATCACCTCGCTTATTTGATGGGAGAGGAAGCCAACGCCGATCCGGTGGCTGCGGCGCGGATCAACACGCTTGGCGGCACGACGATGCTTCAGGCCTGCTTGGACGCGAAGGTCGGGCGGCTGTTGTTCGCGAGTTCCATCTCGGTGTTCGGATCGACGCAAGATTACGCGACGAGTGAGCTGCCGCTGGGTGATCGCGCGCCGAAACTTGGATCGAAGGGGATTTCGGTTTATGGCGCGGGAAAAATCTACCTCGAACTGCTTGCTGAGCATTATTCGCGCCGGCACGGATTGTTGGTTGGTGGGCTTCGACCGGGCGCTGTAATCGGTTGCAGTAGAACCACTGGCCGGGCGAAGACGGTGGCGAACATCGTCGCGATGGCTGTGAAGGAGCGGCAAGTGACGCTCCAGAATGGCAAAGCCGCCTTTCCTGCGATTCATGTGGACGATGTCGTTGGTGCCTTCCTCGCACTTGCGACCGCCGATCCCGGTACTCTTGCGGACCAGTCGTTTTTCAATCTGGCTGGCGACCACACGACCGTTCGATCGTTCTGCAACGACGTCGCGGCGGTATTGCCGGATGTTCATTTCGACATTCTCGATGGCGACAGTGATGAGCTGTTCGGCACGACCGCGTTTGTGAAGGACGAGGGAATACATCAGATCATCGGATATCAGCGGCGCTATCAGTCGCTTCGCGCCGCAATCATGGCGGAGGTTGAGGAGCTGACCGCCGCGCCCGCCGCAATCTAGCTTCTTGAAGATACCATTGACTACGCGCGCGCAGGCTGCGTGTTGCTCGAGGCCGCGGATCAGACAATAAGGCTCGGGGTAAAAATCCGGTAAGCCCAAAGGAGTGACGATGAAAAGAGTACTGATTGCGAATCGGGGCGAGATTGCATTGCGCGCCGTTCGCGCTTGCCGGAAAGCGGGCCTTGAGAGTGTCGCCGTCTACTCACAGGCGGATGGTGCATCGCCCCACGTATGGGCTGCTGATCACGCGGTTTGCGTCGGTCCTCCGTCGCCAACGAAGAGCTATCTGCAGGCGAATCTTTTGATTGAGGTCGCTCGCGCGAAGCAGTGCGACGCCATTTATCCAGGTTACGGCTTTCTCTCGGAGCGCAGCAGTTTTGCCGAAGCCTGCAAGGAGGCGGGATTGATCTTCATTGGCCCGTCCGCTGAGGTGATTGCTACGATGGGTGACAAGGCCATGGCACGCCGCACCGCTGAGTCTCTCGGTGTTCCGGTGGTCCCTGGCTCGCAGGAAGGATTTCTATCAGCCGAAGCCGCATTTCAGGTAGCCGCCGACGTCGGCTATCCGTTGCTTTTAAAGGCGAGCGCAGGCGGTGGCGGGCGAGGCATGCGTGTTGTCCGCAATCCTTCCGAGTTTGTGTCTCTTTTTGAACAAGCCTCTGCCGAAGCGCTTTCTGCGTTCGGGAATGGAGAAATGTATCTGGAGCGGTTCTTCGAGCACGTAAGACACATTGAAGTTCAGGTGTTCGGGGACAGTCACGGCAACTATCGTCATCTTTGGGAACGGGATTGCAGCGTTCAGCGCCGGCATCAGAAGCTTGTCGAGGAAGCACCGTCGCCCATTGTGACCGTTGCTCAGCGACGGGGCATGACTGAGGCCGCTCTAACGATTATCGAGAAAATTCGATACGAGAACGCGGGCACGATTGAATTCATTCTGGACGTTGAATCCGGAAAATTCTTCTTCATCGAGATGAATACTAGAATTCAGGTCGAACATCCGGTGACCGAACTGATCACTGGGCTGGATCTTGTGGTCGAACAGCTTCGGGTCGCGGCGGGACATCCGCTGTCGTTTGAACAGATGCGTACCTTGCCTTCGCGAGCAGCGATTGAGTGGCGCATCTGTGCGGAAGATCCGGATCGTGGATTCGCGCCGGGACCGGGCACCATCAGCCGATGGCGCCCACCCACGAGCGCTTTCACCCGGATAGATACTCAAGCCTACCAAGGCTACACGGTTCCGCCCCATTACGATTCGATGATTGCCAAGCTTCTGGTTCATGGTGCCGACAGGCAGCAGGTGCTCGATCGGTCGAACTGCGCTCTTAAGGATTTCGACGTCGCGGGCATTCCCACGACGCTGTCATTTCACCGAAAGCTGGTTAATCACCCAGCGTTCCGAAATGCCGAGATCCATACCAAGTGGCTGGATGAAATCGGCTCGATCTAGGCGAACAACAAGCCCAGCTGGGGCATTTCGAGTGGATATTGCGTGTGTTTGAGAGCAACGGGCGGGTCTCATGAATTATGTCCAGAAAGTTGAGCTGACAGGCGCCATCCAAATCGAACCGCGTAGCGACTGGACCCGCGCGGAAGCGCAGGCGCTGTACGATCTCCCCTTCGCGGATCTGATCTTTCAGGCGCAGAGCATCCATCGCCGCAACTTCGATCCCAATCACGTCGAGACCGCGAGTCTCCTGAGCATCAAGACCGGC
>JBOFVL010000025.1:0-1544 GCA_051653085.1 Afipia sp.
TGTCGCCGCCATTTAGGGAAGTCACGATTTGCGCCAGTTAGAAATGTCACTCGATGGGGAGCAGGATAGCCGCCTTTCTACGGGTTAGAGGTTGAAATCTGGCGGAAGCGGGCGGCGCATGAAGCCTTCATATTGCGCAACGCGCCGCCGGTGACGGTCACGGGATCTATCCGATCTTGAACATGTGGTTCTTCTGGCCGCGGCGGCGCGGCGCCTTGGCCGAGCGGGACATGTCGAGTTGCTTCTGCTGTTCGGCAATATAGGCCAGGATCGGACCGAGGCGTTTGTTCTCGACGATCGCGGCCTGGTTGACCTGCGGCCGCTTATCGAAAGTGCGATAGGGCAGATCGACGCCGTGGTGCCGGATCGCCAGCCGTCCGTCGGGGTAGTCAATCACCGTAACCCGCTTGCGGGCGAGCGATCGGGCGATGGGGGTCGGCTCCAGCATGAACAGCACCTGGTCGTACTGCAGCGTCAGGTTCACCGAGACCGAACGCTCTTCCTTCCAGGCAAAGACATCGTCGAGGTCGTCATGCCCGGCCAGCGGACGATGGATATCGCGATCGTCGAACGGTGCCTTGGCAAATCTCGCATTGTACGTCTCCATGAAGGCCGGCAGGAACACGTTGCCGGCCGCAATGGTATCGATGCCGCCCAACCGCATCTCCTTCACCAACCGATCCTGCAGCGTGCCATGGGCCCGTTCCACGCGGCCTTTGGCCTGCGAGGAGTTGGCACAAATGATGTCGATATTCAGCGCGTGCAGCGCCCGGCCAAACTGGGTCATGCCATCGCCGGAGGCGGCATCCTTCTTGTTGACCCGGAATACGCCATGCTTGTCGGAGTAGAACGCCACCGGCTTGCCATAGCGCTCCAGATAAGCGCGGGTCGCGGCAAAATAATCGAAGGTGCTCTCGCTCTCGACAAACTGCAGATGCATCAGCCGGCTGGTGGCATCGTCGATGTAGACGAGCAGGGTGCATTGTGGTCCGCGGCCCTCGAACCACCAGTGCTCCGAGCCATCAATCTGGATCAACTCGCCCAGGCAATCGCGCCGATACCGCGGCTGATGCACAGGCTTCAACCTTGCCCGGCGATCCTTCCACAGGCCCGCCGCCATCATCCATTGCCGCAGCGTCTCGCGCGCCAGATGAATCCCGTGCAGCTCCGCCAGCTTCTCCGCAGCCAGCGTCGGTCCGAAGTCGCAATAGCGCTCCCGAATGATGCCGATGACTTCGGCGCGCAACGTTGTCGGATAACAGCGGTTGCTCGGCCGGCCGCGGCGGCGGGAGACCAGGGCCTCCGGGCCATGCTGGTCATAGGCCTTCGCCAGCCGAAATACCTGACGCCGGCCAAGCCCCATCAGCGCTGCGGCGTCCGCAACTTTGATCCTGTTCGCCGCCAGATCCTGCAACACGCTCATCCGGTCGATCTCCGTCCGGCTCATCGCAATCACCGTCATCGGCCCAATACTCCCCAGCTGAAACCGTGGAGAGTGACATCTCTATCTGGGCCAACAGTGACTTCTCTATCTGGCGTCTACA
>JBOFVL010000026.1:0-65654 GCA_051653085.1 Afipia sp.
CGCAAGGTGCAGGTCTCGATCAAGGCGCTTGAAGTCGCTGAAGAGAAGGAAGCCATCGCGCAGTACGGATCTTCGGATTCGGGTGCGACGCTGGGCGACATTCTCGGCAACGCGCTCAAGAAGCGCGACAAGTAAGCGCTTCGCCGCTTAACGACAATCAATCAGGGCTCCGGAATTTTCCGGAGCCCTTTTTGCTTGTTCGCGTTTGTTGTCATTGCGAGGAGCGGAGCGACGAAGCAATCCAGCTCTTGCTTGCGTCACTGGATTGCTTCGCTTCGCTCGCAATGACGAATTAACGATGGTTACTCACCTGAATTCACTAACTCGGGCGCGGAAACCTCTTCGCCATTCCATCCGCACACTTTGAGCCGCTCGTGCAGATGAGCTGGTGCCGGCGCGACAACGCGGACCGGCGGCTTGTTCTTCGACAGCGGGATCACGATTTCGCGCGCATGCAGATGCAGCGAGGGTTCGCCGAAACGCGGTCCGTTGCCGTAGATGTTGTCGCCGACGATCGGCCAGCCGCTCGCCGCACTGTGCACGCGCAGTTGATGGGTGCGCCCCGTGATCGGCTCCATCGCGAGCCATGTGAGGCCCTCGCCGCGCCCCAGCACTTTCCATCGGGTCTGCGACGGGAACCCGTTCGGATCTGGCTTTTGCCACCAGCCGCGCTCGGCGTCCAAGCGCCCGAGCGGAATGTCGATTTCGCCTTCATCGGCGTCGGGACCGCCTTCGACCACAGCCCAGTAGGTCTTGTCGATCTTGCCATGCTTGAACAGCAGGCCGAGCGAGGCTGTCGCCTTGCGGTGGCGTCCCAGCACGAGACAGCCGGAGGTATCGCGGTCGAGCCGGTGGGCGAGCACGGGAGGCCGCGGCAGGCCGTAGCGCAGCGCATCGAAAGAGGCTTCCAGATTGGGGCCGCCCTTGGGGCCGCGATGCACGGCGATACCGGCCGGCTTGTCGATCACCAGCATCAGGCCGTCGCGGTGCAGCAGGCGGGCCTGCATTTCTTCCGGTGTCGGTTGCGGCGTATCCATAACTGAAAGAGGTGCTTTCTCGTTTGAAAGTGGGGTTTTCTAGCTGAAAGCGCGGCTTTCGTTTGCAGCCTGAACCGGCTAACACACAGCTCCAATTGTTGACAGTAAGAATTGATGACGGACAGCCCGCAGGATCAACCGAAACAAAGCTGGTGGCGCAGGCTTTCCGCCGGCCTCAAGCGTACGTCGAGTTCGCTCGGCTCGGCCGTGGCCGATCTCGTCACCAAGCGCAAGCTCGACCGCGCGATGCTCGACGACATCGAGGATGTGCTGTTGCGCGCCGATCTTGGAACCGAAGTCGCGGCGCGCATCGCGGAGGCCGTCGGCAAAGGCCGCTACGACAAGTCGGTGTCGGCGGACGACGTGACCACCATCGTCGCCACGGAAGTGGAGAAGGTGCTCGCGCCGGTGGCGAAACTGCTGGAAGTCGATGCGACGCAAAAGCCGTTCGTCATTCTTGTGGTCGGCGTCAACGGTTCTGGCAAGACCACCACCATCGGCAAGCTTGCTGCGAAGTTTACCGCGGAAGGCCGCAAGGTGATGCTGGCCGCGGGCGACACATTCCGCGCCGCCGCCATCGAGCAATTGAAAATCTGGGGCGAGCGAAACAAGGTTCCGGTCGTGGCGCGTGCGCACGGATCGGATTCGGCGAGTCTTGCTTTCGAAGCCGTCGAAGCTGCGAAGGCGCAGAACATGGATGTGCTGCTGATCGACACCGCCGGGCGCCTGCAGAACAAGACCGAGCTGATGGTCGAGCTTGAGAAAGTGCGCCGCGTGATCGGCAAGGTCGATGCATCTGCGCCGCATGCGGTGTTGCTGGTGCTCGATGCAACCGTGGGGCAGAACGCGCTGTCGCAGGTCGAGGTGTTTCAGAAAACTGCAGGCGTCACGGGCCTTGTGATGACCAAGCTCGACGGCACGGCGCGCGGCGGCATCCTTGTGGCGCTGTCGGAAAAATACAAGCTGCCGGTGCATTTCATCGGCGTCGGCGAGGGGATCGACGATCTCGCGCCGTTCACCGCGCGCGAGTTCGCGCGCGCGATTGCAGGACAGGACAACTAATGGCCGCTTCGGAGAAACCCGCGCCGCATCCGCTGTTCAAGCTCGCGACCGAACTTGGTCCGCTGGTGATTTTTTTCGGAGCCAACGCGAAGTTCGGACTGTTCGTCGCCACCGGCGCGTTCATGGTCGCGATCGTCGTTGCGATCATCGCGTCCTATGTGGTCACGCGGCATGTTCCGCTGATGGCCATCGTCACCGCGGTGATCGTGCTGGTGTTCGGCGGCCTGACGCTGTTCTTTCACGACGAGACCTTCATCAAGATCAAGCCGACCATCATCTACGCGCTGTTCGCCGCCACGCTCGGAATCGGTCTGCTGCTTGGGCGCTCGTTCATCGCCATCATGTTCGACCAGATGTTCAATCTCACGCCGGAAGGCTGGAGGCTTCTGACGATCCGCTGGATGGTTTTTTTCGCAGGCATGGCGGTGCTGAATGAGGTCATCTGGCGCACACAGACCACGGATTTCTGGGTGTCGTTCAAGGCGTTCGGCGTCATCCCGATCACGGCGATCTTTGCCATGGCGCAGACCTCACTGATCAAGCGCTTTAGCATTGCGCCCGCGACCGACGCGGCGAGCGACATCGAGCGCGGGGATATTACGAAGGGCTAAGAAAAACGCACCGGCATTGCTGCCGGTGCGTTTCAATACATCTATCGGTGAAGCAGGTTACTTCTGCTTCGCGATGATCTTGTCCTTGATCTCGGCATAGGTCTTCTCGGGCACGATCTTCTTCTGCAGGAGTTCGTCCTTGCCCTTGTAGGGGCGGCCCTTGATGATCGCGGCCGAGTACGCGTCGCCGATGCCCTTCAAGGCCTTCAGTTCGTCAGCGCTTGCCGAATTGATGTCGAGCAGATCGGCCTTCGGCGCGGCTTTGGTGTCGGCTTTGGCTGCAGGCGCCATCTTCGAGTCGGCCTTCGGCGCCGTTGCTGCAGCAGGCGGGGGGGCCATCTTGCCGCCGGTTGCCGGCTGGGTCGCCTGAGAGAACGACGGCGACGATGCGAGCAGGCCGAGAACAAGGGTCGCGGCAGTCAATGAAGCAAGTTTCGAATAACGCATGGTGTCCCTCCAAGGACGGTGATTGCAACACGTCGAAGCTATGGTGGAATTCGTGGCTGCGCCATGGCTGTCAAATGAACGGCAGATAAAAGCGCAAAATTATTTTTGATGCGCCGCGTCAACTAAGGGCCGTCGCGAACTAGTTAACGCGCAGCGCCTTGTTGATCTCGGCCCTCAGCACGCTGTCGATATTCTCCGGCGTGATCGGCCCGATCAGCTTGTAGGCGATGCTCCCGTCGCGGCCGACCACGAAGGTCTCGGGCACGCCATAGACACCCCATTCGATCGCGGCGCGGCCGTTGGCGTCGACGCCGACAGCGACGAAAGGATTGCCGTAGCGCCCGAGAAACCGCCGGGCGTTGTCCTGGGTGTCCTTGTAGTTGATGCCGACGACGCGAATCCGCTTGTCCTGTGCGAGTTGCACGAGCAGCGGTGCCTCGTCGTGACACGGCACACACCACGACGCCCAGACATTGACGACACTGACGTTGCCTTTGAACTCGGCCGGGTCGAGTCCCGCCACCTGCGCGCCATTAGCGGCGAGTCCTTCCAGCGGCGGCAGTTTCGTCTGCGGTGCGGGGCGGCCGATCAGTGCAGAGGGGATGCGCGCCGGATCGCCTGCGCCCAGCCGAAACCAGAACAGACCGGCCAATACGGCAAAGGCGACCAGCGGCAGCGCCACCAGCCACGAGCGGCGTTGCGGGCGCGCAGTGCCGTTCTCGTTCATGATGATTTTCCGGGTTTCTGTGCCGAACGGCGCGTCACGCCGCTGGCTTCGAGATCGCGTAACGTCTGCGTCTGGCGGCGGAAGTCGAATGCGATCCAGACGATCAGCGCCGCGACGACGACGGCGACCAGCGCGTACGACGTGACGATGAAGGAGGCGTAAGGACCTAGCGACGAGAGAAGGGACATCGCGATCACGCTGCCTGCTTGCTGGCTTGCATCATCTGCAAGGTGCGCACCCGTCGGCGCAGCACCTCGTTGCGCATCGCCGCCAGATGCAGTGTGAGGAACAACAGCGAAAACGCCACGGCCATGATGAGCAATGGAATCAGAAACGCACGGTCCATCGTCGGCCCGCCGGCGCGGATTACCGACGCGCCCTGATGCAGCGTGTTCCACCAATCGACCGAGAACTTGATGATTGGAATGTTGATGGCGCCGACCAGTGTCAGGATCGCGGCCGCGCGTGCGGCGCGCGAAGGATCTTCAACCGCGCGCCACAGCGCCATGATGCCGAGATACATGAGAAACAGGATCAGGACCGACGTCAGCCGCGCGTCCCATTCCCAATAGGTGCCCCACATGGGGCGGCCCCACAACGATCCCGTCACGAGCGCGAGAAACGTAAATGCTGCGCCGATCGGCGCAGCCGCCTTTGCAGCGACATCCGCTAGAGGATGCCGCCACACCAGCGTGCCGAGCGCGGCCACGCTCATGATGCCCCACACGAACATCGACAGCCACGCATTGGGAACGTGAATGAACATGATCTTCACGGTCGCGCCCTGCTGGTAATCGTCGGGCACCATGGCCGACTGATAGAGGCCGATGGCAAGCAGGACCGCGGTCGCGGCGGCAAGCCACGGCAGCACGCGCTGAGTGAGCGCGAGGAACCGTGTCGGGTTGGCGAGGTCGATGAGGCTCATGGCGTTCCTGATAATCGTGACAGGGGCGGCAGGCAATGCGCGCAGGCAGCCCTAAATGTCGCTTCCGCGAGAGTTGATCGGGCGCAATGTCGCATCAATCGAGCCCCTGCCGCAGGCTGGCCGCCGCCGCGAACGGTCCGACCACCAAGCTAATCAGAGACAGCGCACACAGGATCGAAAACGGCGTGCCGAATGACGCTGGTCCTTCGATGGCGGCGTTCGATGCGGCGACGCCAAAAATCAGCACCGGAATCGACAGCGGCAGCACCACCACGGCGAGCAGCAATCCGCCCCGCCGCAGGGTGACCGCAAGCGCAGCCCCGATCATGCCGGTGAATGTGAGGGCGGGCGTGCCCACCAGCAGCGTGAGCGCGACCGCGAATGTCGCCGCTGCGTCGAGGTTGAGCAGGATGCCGATGATCGGCGTCGCCACGATCAGCGGCACGCCTGCTGCCAGCCAGTGCGCCAGCGCCTTCGCCATGCAACTCAGTTCCAATGGTGTGCGGCTCATGACGATCAGATCGAGCGAGCCGTCCTCCAGATCGGCGGTGAACAAGCGATCGAGCGTCAGCAGGCTGGCTAGCATCGCGCCGAGCCAGAGGATGGCGGGGCCGATGCGCTTGAGCAGCGCAAGGTCAGGGCCGAGTGCGAACGGCATCACCACCACGACCGAGAGGAAAAACAGCACGCCGATCATCGCGCCGCCGCCGGCGCGCAGCGCGATCCTGACGTCGCGGCTAATCAGTGCGGCCAGCGCGGTCATGCCGCAGCTCCGATCCGCAATTCCGGCGCGGAAATTCCGAGCGGGCCATGCGTGGCGGCGAGGATGATCCCGCCGCTGCGCAGATGATCCGCCATCACGCCGGCGATCATGGTTTGACCGTTGGCATCGAGCGCCGAGGTCGGCTCATCCAGCAGCCAGACAGAACGTTTGACGGTAAGCAGCCGTGCAATCGAGAGGCGGCGGCGCTGGCCGGCCGACAGAAAGGCCGCGGGCAGACGTACTGTATGGCCGAGCCCTACCTTCTCGAGGCTGGCGGTTCCATCGGCAGTTTCTCCGCCGAAAAAATCCCGCCAGAATTCAAGATTTTCCAGCACGGTCAGCGACGGTTTGAGCGCGTCGCGGTGGCCGAGATAGTGCATCTGTTCGGACAGGGTGAGGTCGGTCCCGCCGCCCTCAAGCCTGAGCGCGCCGCCCGCGATCGGCAGCAGGCCCGCGATCATCCGCAGCAGGGAGGATTTGCCAGCGCCGTTGACGCCCGTCACTGCCAGCGCCTGGCCCGCCGGAACCTCGAAATCGAGCCCTGAAAAGATATTTCTCCCACCCCTCACACATCCGAGACTCTGACCCTTAAGTCTCATGATTGATTGACCGATGACCTTTGGCGGGGAGTTGTTGTTCCAGTTGTCTCGGGCATGGCTGGCAGACAATCCATAGCGGGTGTGGTGGACAGACTGGAAAGATTCTATAAAACCGGAACTTGGTGCAGCACACAATCAGCCGCCTGAAGCAGCACGGTCAGCCCTGATTCTTCTGTCTTCGACGGTGTTTTGATACCTTTTGCTGGTATCTTCAACTCCTGAACTGGGACCGTTCATATGCCCTCACTCGACAGCTTTAAATGCCAGAAAACCCTCAAGGTCGGCGGCAAGACCTACGTTTATTACAGCCTGCCTACCGCTGAAAAGAACGGCCTCAAGGGCATTTCGAAGCTGCCTTACTCGATGAAAGTGCTGCTGGAGAACATGCTGCGCAATGAAGACGATCGCACGGTCAAGAAAGCCGACATCGTCGCGTTCTCGCAGTGGGCGAAGAAGAAAACCCTCGAACACGAAATCGCATTCCGCCCCGCGCGCGTGCTGATGCAGGACTTCACGGGCGTGCCGGCGGTGGTCGATCTCGCGGCCATGCGCAACGCCATGAAGGCGCTCGGCGGCGACGCCGAGAAGATCAATCCGCTGGTGCCGGTCGATCTCGTCATCGATCACTCGGTGATCGTGAACTTCTTCGGCGACAACAAAGCCTTCAGCAAGAACGTCACGGAAGAATACAAGCAGAACCAGGAACGCTACGAATTCCTGAAGTGGGGCCAGAAGGCGTTCTCGAATTTCTCCGTGGTGCCGCCCGGCACCGGCATCTGCCATCAGGTCAATCTCGAATACCTCGCGCAGACAGTCTGGACCAAGAAAGAGAAGCTCACCGTCGGCAAGAAGAAGGGCACGTTCGAAGTCGCCTATCCGGATTCGCTGGTCGGCACCGACTCCCACACCACCATGGTCAACGGTCTCGCGGTTCTCGGCTGGGGCGTTGGCGGCATCGAGGCGGAAGCCGCGATGCTCGGCCAGCCGCTGTCGATGCTGTTGCCCGACGTGGTCGGCTTCAAGCTCAAGGGCAAGATGCGCGAAGGCGTGACCGCGACCGATCTCGTGCTGACCGTGACGCAGATGCTGCGCAAGCTCGGCGTGGTCGGCAAGTTCGTGGAATTCTACGGTCCCGGCCTCGACCATCTGTCGGTCGCCGACAAGGCCACCATCGCCAACATGGCGCCGGAATACGGCGCGACCTGCGGCTTCTTCCCGGTCGACAAATCTGCGCTGGACTATCTCAAGACCTCCGGCCGCGCGGCTCCGCGCGTGGCACTGGTTGAAAAATACGCCAAGGCCCAAGGCCTGTTCCGGACCTCGGACAGCAAGGATCCGGTCTTCACCGAAACGCTCGTTCTCGACCTCAAGGACGTGGTGCCCTCGCTCGCAGGCCCGAAGCGTCCGGAAGGCCGCGTGGCGCTGGAATTGGTAGCGAGCGGTTTCGACACCGCGCTGACCGGCGAATACAAGAAACCAGAAGGTCACAAGCAGCGCTTTGCGGTGGATGGCCGCCCCGACGATCTCGGTCATGGCGACGTCGTGATCGCCGCGATCACCTCCTGCACCAACACCTCGAATCCGAGTGTGCTGATCGCCGCGGGCCTTTTGGCGCGCAAGGCGGCGGCGAAGGGTCTCAAGGCAAAGCCGTGGGTGAAGACGTCGCTTGCGCCGGGCAGCCAGGTCGTCGCGGAATATCTCGCGAATTCCGGTCTGCAGAAGGATCTCGATGCGGTCGGCTTCAACCTCGTCGGCTTCGGCTGCACCACCTGCATCGGCAACTCAGGTCCGTTGCCCGAAGAGATTTCCAAGTCGATCAACGACAACGGCATCGTCGCCGCCGCTGTGTTGTCGGGTAACCGAAACTTCGAGGGCCGCGTCTCGCCGGACGTGCAGGCGAACTATCTCGCTTCGCCGCCGCTCGTCGTCGCGCATGCGCTCGCAGGCACGGTGACAAAGAATCTCGATGTCGAGCCGATCGGTACCGGCAAGGACGGCAAGCCGGTTTACCTCAAGGACATCTGGCCGACGTCGACCGAGATCAACGCCTTCATCAAGAAGTACGTGACCTCGACCATCTTCAAGAAGAAGTACGCCGACGTGTTCAAGGGCGACACCAACTGGCGCAAGATCAAGACCGTGACCAGCGATACCTACGCCTGGAATATGAGCTCGACCTACGTGCAGAACCCGCCGTACTTCGAAGGCATGAAGATGCAACCGGAGCCGATCGTCGACGTGGTTGACGCGCGCATCCTTGCGATGTTCGGTGACAAGATCACCACCGACCACATCTCGCCGGCCGGTTCGATCAAGCTGACCTCGCCTGCCGGCAAATATCTGTCGGAGCATCAGGTGCGGCCCGCCGATTTCAATCAGTACGGCACGCGGCGCGGCAACCATGAAGTGATGATGCGTGGCACCTTCGCCAATATCCGCATCAAGAACTTCATGCTCAAGGGCGCCGACGGCAACGTTCCCGAAGGCGGCCTCACCAAGCACTGGCCCGACGGCGAGCAGATGTCGATCTACGACGCAGCGATGAAGTATCAGGCGGAGCAGGTTCCGCTGGTTGTGTTCGCCGGTGCCGAATATGGCAACGGCTCGTCGCGCGACTGGGCGGCGAAGGGCACGCGTCTGCTTGGCGTGCGCGCAGTGATCACCCAGAGCTTCGAGCGCATTCATCGCTCGAATCTCGTCGGCATGGGCGTGTTGCCGCTGACCTTCGAGGATGGCGCATCGTGGGCGTCGCTTGGCTTGAAAGGCGACGAAAAGGTCACGATTCGCGGCCTGCAGGGCGACCTGAAGCCGCGGCAAAAGTTAACGGCGGAGATCGTGTCGGCCGATGGCTCGCGGAAAAACGTTTCGCTGCTGTGTCGCATCGACACGCTAGATGAGCTTGAATACTACCGTAACGGAGGCATTCTCCACTACGTGCTGCGCAAGCTGGCCGCGTAACGAACGGCCTGAAAACGCATCCGTGAACAGGCTCACCGCGACGTGAGTAGCGCGCTACCAGTGGGCGGCCTATCAATGGGCCGCCTTCTTGGTGATGAAGGCATCATACATCGTGGGGACAGGCGTGATGTCTGATTCGCTGAATTCGAAAACGATAACCGCCGGCGCCATTGCGTCGCGGTTGTCGCGCACGCTTGGCGTTTGCGCGATTTTCACGGTCATCACGCCGGTATGCGCCGATCCGCGCGCCGTGGTCGAACTCTTCACGTCACAAGGCTGTTCGTCGTGTCCGCCGGCGGACAAGGTTCTCGGCGAACTCGCGCAGGATCCATCCGTGATCGCGCTGAGCCTGCCGATCGATTACTGGGATTATCTCGGCTGGAAGGACACGCTGGCGGATTCGCGCTTCAGCGCGCGTCAGAAAGCATATTCGCATATGCGTGGCGATCGCGGCGTCTATACACCGCAGGCCGTCGTCAATGGCACCACCAATGTCCTCGGCAGCGACCGTGCGGGAATTGAAAGCGCGGCAAATCGCACGCAGAAGACCGACGGCGTGATGTCGGTGCCGGTGACGATGACTCAGTCCGGCGGCCAGATCAAAGTGTCGGTGGCGGAAGCCGGCGGCAAGAGCGGCGAAATCTGGATCTGCGCGGTATCGAAGCAGGTGCCGATCACCATCGCGCGTGGCGAGAACCGCGGACAGCAGGTCACGTACCATAACGTGGTGCGCAATATGCTGAAGGTGGGCGACTGGAACGGCAAGGCCGGCAGCTGGACGGTGCCGCTGGAGAACATCACCCGCGACGGCATCGATGCGGCGGTTGTCTACGTTCAGGATGGCAACCGCGAGAAGCCCGGCCCGATGCTGGGCGCGGCCTTCACGTCGCTGAACTGAATTCCCGATCATCGAGAGTGACTGCGCGTCCCCGCGCGCCTCATGCGTACGCGTCATGGCGTGCAGCATGTGCGTGCCTGTAACGCATGGTTATCTGGCGTGGCCACAAACAAAAACGGCCAGCTCGCGCTGACCGGAAGGATTGGGGATCTAAATTGACTGCAAAAGACTCGACCCGATCCTGACGACCCCGGGGGGCTGGGGGCTGAGGAATCCGGTGCCGAAAGGACCGGGTCAACGCAGTTTCAGTTTTATCGCCATTCAGCAGGGCGACGAATTGACCGAATTCAGGCGGCATTATGATTTCGCCTAACGTCCGCGTGATGCTGGGCTGCCACGGGATCGGGCATCGATGAACCTGAAATCCCGCTTGCAGCCATGGCCGGACAGGAGGATCATGTCAGCCAAGTGACAAGGAGGCGCCGATGAGTTCACTGTCGGGCGAAGCTGATCCAAGCGAGAGCCGGGGGCCGGAGCGCAACACGGCCCCGCTCCCGCCCCAAAGCGTAACCTTCAACCGTGCTGAACTTAATCGCATTCTCAATCTGTACGGGCGCATGGTCGCCGATGGCGAGTGGCGCGACTACGCCATCGACTTTCTGAAAGAGCGGGCAGTGTTCTCGATTTTCCGCCGTGCTTCGGAAGTTCCGATCTACCGCATCGAGAAAGATCCGCGGCTCGCGCGTAAGCAGGGCGTTTACAGCGTGATTGCGGCCAGCGGTCAGATCCTGCGCCGCGGCCATGACCTTGAGCGCGTGCTGCTGGTGATCGACCGCAAGCTGGCTCTGGTTTGATTAGTCTTTGGGAATGCTGGCCCCGCCCTCGCCGAGGGCGCGCTGCATCAGGACTGTGTCGAGCCAGCGCCCGAACTTGAACCCGACATGCCGCAGCGTGCCGGTCATCTCAAAACCTGCGCGGGCGTGGACGCCGATCGACGCGGCGTTGGCGGAATCGCCGATCACCGCGACCATCTGGCGGTAGCCGCGCGTTTCGCACCGGGCGATCAGCTCCGTCAGCAGCGCCAGACCGATGCCGCGCCGGTGGACGGCCGGCGCCAGGTACACCGAATTTTCCACAGTGAAGCGATAGGCCGGCCGGGCGCGATAGAGCCCCGCATAGGCATAGCCCGCGATACGGCCATCGACCTCAGCGACGAGATAGGGAAACCCGCCGCAGTGCAACTCGTCGAACCGCCGCCGCATTTCGCCGGCATCCGGCGGTTCGAGCTCGAACGTCGCGGTGCCGTGGTTCACGGCCTCGGCGTAGATCTCAGTGATGGCGGGAATGTCCGCCGGGATGGCGGACCGGATGGTGGGGGCTGACATGGCGGCGCAGCATAATTCGCCCCACGGAAAACAAAAGTCGCAAAACAAAAGCCCCGGTTTTTGGCCGGGGCTTTGTATCACCTATGTAGAACCGTCAGTCGCGCTGTCCGAGTAGCTGCAGCAGCAGCGTGAACAGGTTGATGAAGTTCAGGTAGAGCGAGAGCGCGCCCGTGATCGCCGCGCGTTCCGCCACGTCGCCACCCTGGGCGGCATAGCCGTAGATGTAGTCGTTCTTCAGCCGCTGGGTATCCCAGGCGGTGAGGCCCGCGAACACCAGCACGCCGATCACCGAGACGATGAACTGCAGCATCGAGCTGGCGAGGAACAGGTTCACCAGGCTGGCGAGAATGATGCCGAACAAGCCCATCATCAGGAATGAGCCCATCCCGGTCAGGTCACGCTTGGTACTGTAGCCGTACAGGCTCAGCGCACCGAACGAGGCAGCCGTGATGAAGAACACCCGCACGATCGACGTGTGTGTGTAGACTAGGAAGATCGACGACAGCGACACGCCCATCAGCGCTGCGAACACCCAGAACAGAAGCTGAGCGGTCGCCGGCTGCAGGCGATTGATGCCGAACGAAATGGCGAACACCATCACAAGCGGCGCGAGGATGAAGACCCACTTGAGCGGGCTCACGAACATCGCGACGCCGAACGACGTCAGGTACTGATTGCCGATCCGGCCAGCGGCGGCGGTCTGGTCAGGCGTAACCGCGCCCATGTAGACGCCCAGCGCAGCCAGGCCCGTGATGGCTAGGCCGATCGCCATGTAGTTGTAGATCTTGAGCATGTACGAGCGCAGACCGGCATCGACGGTCGCAGCGTCCGCACGACCGGCGGCCCGGCCGAAAGGAGAAGCGTAGTTGCGGTCCATGTCCGACATTGTCGAAACCTCGTGTTTGACTGGCGATGGCGAAGGGTCAGCGCCGCCAGCTATAAGTTCTTCCCAGAGGACCGAATTGATAGACCATTCAGCGATGCCATCAAGACGGAATCTGAACCCGCTCGGTATGTGGGAAACTAACACATTCAGTGCAACGGCAGACGCGCGGCTGAATGTCGCAAAACCCAATATTCGCTGCTACAAATTGTCATAAGTCACGCAATACGGTAGCGGGCTTTTGGTTAAGGGCAAGTAATGTTCCCGCGAGCCCCAATCCGACCGTGACGGCAAGCGCCGCCACCACCACGATTGCTGCACTGCCAGCCTGCCAAACGAAGCTCAGGGTCATGAGCCGGGTCACGATCTGCCAGGCGGCGATCGAGCCTGCCGCCACCCCGAAGACCGCCGTGGCGAGGCCGATCAGCAGATACTCCAGCGCATAGGCGCCGAGCAGTCGTGCCCGCGTGGCGCCGAGCGTCTTGAGAATCACCGCGTCATAGACCCGGTGCCGATGGCCGGCGGCCAGCGCGCCGCCCAGCACCAGTATTGCGGAAACGAGCGTGACGGAACTAGCGCCGCGGATCGCCAGCACGAGGTTGGTGACGACCTTTCCGATGGAATCGAGCGCCTCGCGTACCCGCACGCTGGTCACCATCGGGAATGCTGCGGCGACGTCCTTGATGAGCTTTGCATCGCCCGCGACGCTGGAGCTGGTCTCGGTGAGCGTTGCAATGTCGGTATGCGGCGCGCCGGCGAAGGTCTTTGGCGGGAACACCAGGACGAAGTTGATGCCGAGGCTTTGCCAATCCACCGTCCGCAGGTTGCCGATCTTCGCAACGATGTCGCGGCCGAGCACGTTCACGGTGATTTCATCGCCGACCTTCAAGCCAAGCCCGTCGGCGATTTTCTTTTCGAGCGACACCACTGGCGGGCCGTCGTAGCTGGCGTCCCACCAGGTGCCTTCAACGACTTTCGAGCCGCGCGGGACTTCGCCGGTGTAGGTCAGGCCGCGATCGCTTTGCAGCACCCACGCGGTGTCCGAGGTAGGCTTGAGGTCTTCGGCCTTGATGCCCTTCGCCGCGACGATGCGCCCGCGCAGCATCGGTACAGTTTCCACGGCCGCAGCCGGCGCGGTTTGTTGCAGGAAATCCTTGAACCGGGTGGCTTCGGCTGCGGGAATGTCGATGAAATAGAACGACGGCGCATGATCCGGCAGCGCCGCCAGAAACTGTCGCCGCAGATTTCCATCGATCTGCGTGATCGTCACCAGCACCGCGAGGCCGAGACCAAGCGACATCACGACCGACGGTGTCAGCGCGCCGGGTCGGTGGATGTTGGCAATCGCCAGGCGCAGCATGGTGAAGCGCGGACGCGGCAGGTTTCTCGCTGCAATCATCAGCAGAGAGGCAATGCCGCGCAGCAGCGCGAACACGCCGATACTCGAGACGACGAACACCGCAGCCACGCGTTTGTCGTAGGCGAGACCAATCGCAACCGCGACCAGCAATGCGATCACGGCGGCCATCAAGACGAGGTAACGGCGGCGCGGCCAGTGAAATTCCGACGTCACACCTTCGCGAAACAACGCCGCCACCGGTACGTCATGGACGCGGCCGAGCGGCCAGAGACCGAACGCGAGCGCCGTCAGCAGGCCGTAGAGAAACGACAGCGCCAATTCGCCGGCGTGAAATGTCGCCTCCACAGGAAGCGGCAGGATCCTTCCGAACAGGCCGACGATAATGAAAGGCAGCGCAGCGCCGATGGCGAGGCCGATCAGCGATCCGAGGATCGCCAGCACCATCACTTGCGCGAGGTAGATCGTGAACACCTCGCGGCCGGTTGCGCCCAGCGCCTTGAAGGTCGCGATCACGTCGCGCCGCTCGTCGAGATGGCTCTTGATCGCATTGGCGACGCCGACACCGCCGACCAGCAATGCCGCGAGACCGACCAGAGTCAAAAACTGCGTGAAGCGTGTGATGCTGCGCTCAAGCTGCGGCGAGGCATTGCCGCGGGTGCGGATTTCCCAGCCGGCTTCCGGCAGCGCCTTCTCGGCTTGCTCGATGATGGTTCGGGTCGCGCTGTCGTCGACAGACGCGTTTGGCAGTTGCAGGCGATAGACCCAGCGCACCAGCGTGCCGGGCTGCAAAAGACCCGTGGCGCGCAGCGCCTCCTCGCTGACCAGGAATCTCGGTCCGAGACCAACGCCGCCTGCAAGCTTGTCAGGTTCGGAATCGACAACGCTGCGGATGTCGAAGGTGGCGCTTCCGACGGTCAGACGGTCGCCGATCTTCAGGCCGAGCCGGGCCAGCAGCACCGCATCGGCGCCCGCGCCGAATGCGCCGTCGCGGTGCGCCAAGAGCTCGCTCATCGGAATTTGCGGTGTGAGCTTGATGCTGCCGAGCATCGGATAATTGCCGTCGACCGCTTTCAGGTCGACCAGTGCAAACTCGCCACTCTGCGAGCGCGCCATGGAGCGCATCATCGCGGTGACCGAGACCTTGCCGTGCGCGTTGAGAAAGGCGCGCTCTTCCTTGCTGGCTTCGCGCTGGATCAGTGCGAAGGAAATGTCGCCGCCGAGCAGTGTGCGGCCTTGATGGTCGAGACCTTCGCTGAGGCTTCCGGCGACAGAGCCGACGCCGGCAATCGCCATGACGCCGAGCGCGATGCAGGCGATGAAAACGTAAAAGCCGCGCAAGCCGCTGCGCAATTCGCGCAGCGCATAGCGTATCGCCAGCGACGAGGCGTCGCTGCGCGGTGTGGTGTCCGTGATCGTGCTCACCGGGATGCCGTCTCGATCCAGTGCCGGTCGGTGGCCGGACCATCGATGCGGCCTGAGCGCAACCGCACCACGCGGTCGCAGCGCTGCGCCAGCGCAGTATCGTGAGTCACCAGAACCAGCGTCATGCCGCGCTCGAGATGCTTGGCGAACAGAAGATCGACGATCTGCTTGCCGGTGGCTTCGTCGAGATTTCCGGTCGGCTCGTCGGCCACGAGAATTGCAGGGTCCGGCGCCATCGCGCGCGCCAGCGCCACGCGCTGCTGCTCGCCGCCGGAGAGTTGCGAAGGGTAGTGATGCAGCCGCTCGCCGAGACCGACGCCTTCGAGTTCTTTCGCCGCGCGCGCGTTCGCGTCAGCTCGGCCGGCGAGCTCCAGCGGCACGGCGACGTTCTCCAGTGCCGTCATGGTGGGAATCAAATGAAACGACTGGAACACGATGCCGACATGGCGGCCACGGAATCGTGCGAGGCCGTCCTCGTCGAGGGCATTGAACGAGACGCCGTTGACCACCACCTCTCCGCTGTCAGGACGCTCAAGCCCCGCCATCACCATCAACAGCGTGGACTTGCCCGAACCTGAGGGGCCAATCAGGCCGACAGCTTCACCGGGTGCGACGCGCAGCCCGACATCCTTGAGGATGTGAACGCGCGCGGCTCCGCTACCCAGCGAGAGATTGACGTTCGAGATGGAAATGGTGTCCGGTTCGAGACCGGCGCGCGGCGAGGGTTCAATGAGACTGTCCATGGATCTTTCATATGGGGGTTCCGGCGCCGCGGTCGAGAGGCTCTTGAGGGCATTCATCGTCGCAGCAGCGGGGGCAATGATGGCGATGTCAGGGCCGGCCTCGGCGCAAACGGACAATCCCAAAGAAGTGAAGCCGATCAAGCTCGCCGTTCTGGGCGATTCGTTAACGGCGGGCTTCGGCCTGCCAGCTCCCGCGGCCTTTCCGGTGCGCTTGCAGAAAGCCCTTGCCGACAAGGGGATCGCCACCGACGTCCACAACGCCGGTGTGTCGGGCGACACCACGACCGGCGGGCTGGCGCGGCTCGACTGGTCGATCCCGCCCGGCACCGAAGCCGTGATCGTCGAGCTCGGCGCCAACGACGCGCTGCGCGGGGTCGATCCGCAAGTGGCGCGCGGCGCGCTCAACGACATTCTCAACAAGCTCAAGGCGCGCAACATCGCTGTTTTATTGTGCGGCATGTACGCGCCGCCGAATTATGGCGCGGAGTACACCGCGAAGTTCAACAGCATCTATCCCGACCTCGCCAAGGCTCACAAAGTCCCGCTCTATCCGTTCTTTCTCGACGGCGTGGCCACTGAGGCGAAGCTGACCCAGCCCGACGGACTGCATCCGACCGCCGCCGGCGTCGATGTTGTGGTCGAGCGGATTTTGCCCACGGTTGAGGCGTTTCTGAAAGATCGTGCGTCGCAATTAAGCAAGCCCTAAGAGGACTTTATCGCTAGTCACGAGATGGCCGCTTCGCACTGTCATCGTGCTGCGCTAAAAAGGACTCAGGTGATTCGTGATCCTCTCCTGCATCGAGGAGTTTCGTGATGCCTCGCTTGTTCACCGGGCTGGAAATCCCCCCGGACATCAGCCACACGCTCTCGGGTCTGCGCGGCGGATTGCCTGGAGCGCGCTGGATTGATCCCGAAAATTATCATGTCACCTTGCGCTTCATCGGCGACATCGATGGCCCCGCGGCCAACGAGATCGCCTCGACGCTGGAGCGGATCAACCGCAAGCCGTTCGAGGTCGCGCTTCAAGGCCTGTCCAGTTTCGGCGGCAAGAAGCCGCGCGCGGTGGTGGCATCTGTAGTGCCAAGCCGTCCTCTGATGGAATTGCAGGCGGAACTCGAACGGCTGATGCAGCGGTTCGGGCTGGATCCCGAAGGCCGCAAGTTTATCCCGCACGTCACGCTGGCGCGGTTGCGCGATGCCTCCAACCAGGATGTGGCGGATTATCTATCGGTGCGCGGCTATTTCCCGACCCGCAGCTTCATGGCATCCCGTTTCGTGCTGTTCTCGTCACGCGCCTCGGTCGGCGGCGGTCCCTACATTGTCGAAGATGCCTATGCGCTGAGCGCCTGACGTCGTCCCGTCGGGAGGCTCTTGCATTTTCCCCGTCGTTCTGGCCGTTAGCGGAGCATGAACGCTCCGTCCCGCACCTCGTTCCGAGGGCATTATCAGGCTTTGGTTGCTGCCGGCACCATCGAAGCCGATCCGGCGCAGGCGAAGGCTGTCGAGGCCTTCTCGGCGCTGGAGAAGCGGCTGGTCGGATACCGGCCCGGACGCGGCGGCGGACTGCTGCATCGCCTGTTCTCCGACAAGGACGCTGTCCCGCTTCGCGGTCTTTACGTTCACGGCGAGGTCGGGCGCGGCAAGACCATGCTGATGGATCTGTTCTTCAACGACAGTCCCGTCGAGCATAAGCGGCGTGCGCATTTTCACGAGTTCATGGCCGACGTTCACGAGCGCATTCACGGCTTCCGCCAGAAGATCGCGCGTCAGGAAATCGCCGACAGCGATCCGGTGCGGCTGACCGCAGCGTCGATCTTCGAGGAAGCATGGCTGCTGTGCTTCGACGAATTTCACGTCACCGACATCGCCGACGCGATGATCCTCGGGCGTTTGTTCAGCCGGCTGTTCGAACTGGGAACGGTGGTGGTCGTGACTTCAAACGTTGCGCCCGACGATCTCTACAAGGGTGGATTGAATCGCGCGTTGTTTCTGCCGTTCATCGCGCAGCTCAAGGACCGCATGGATGTGCTGCGTCTCGACGCGCGCACGGATTTTCGGCTGGAGAAACTCGCCGGCATCAAGATGTGGCTGGTGCCGGCCGATGCTGCAGCCGGTGCTGCGCTCGACAAGGCGTGGACCAAGCTCACCGGCGGCGCGACCGATCAGCCGCGCGACATCACGATCAAGGGACACGTGCTGCACGTCCCGCATTCCGCACATGGTGTGGCGCGGTTCACGTTCGCAGATCTGTGCGAGAAACCCCTTGGGGCATCGGACTATCTGCGCCTCGCGCATGATTATCACACGCTGATCATCGACCGCATTCCGGCAATGAAATACGAGCAGCGCAACTACGCCAAACGCTTCATCACGCTGATCGATACGCTGTACGACAATGCGGTGAAGCTGATGGCCTCCGCCGAGACCGACCCGCTGTCGCTGTACACGGCGAGCGAAGGCGTCGAGGTCAACGAGTTCAAGCGCACGTCGTCGCGGCTGATCGAGATGGGGTCGGAATCCTATCTGGCGCTGCCTCACGGCCGCAGCGACTCCTCCGCCAGCGGTTCGACAACGGGTCTGGTCGAGACCTGACGCTCGTAATTGGAGTTCGCTTTATGTTTCGTCTCCGGCCCTGTCGAAACCTCGGTGTGAAAGAAGCCTCCGAGCTGGGCACTGCCTCACCATTGGGCGAACGGCGACTTGAACGCGGTTCGCGAAAGGTCTAACCAGCCGTGCAGAGTTTCCCACCCGCTTCCGTCGACATCAAAGGACAGATTTCCCATGGCGCGTGACAAGATTGCTTTGATTGGTTCAGGTCAGATCGGTGGCACGCTGGCCCACCTTGTCGGACTGAAAGAGCTCGGCGACGTGGTGATGTTCGACATCGCCGAAGGCGTGCCGCAGGGCAAGTCGCTCGACATCGCGCAGTCTTCCCCGGTCGATGGGTTCGACGCCAGCTTCACCGGCGCCAACTCCTACGAGGCGATCGAAGGCGCCAGCGTCGTGATCGTCACCGCCGGCGTGCCGCGCAAGCCTGGCATGAGCCGCGACGATCTTCTCAGCATCAATCTCAAGGTCATGGAGCAGGTCGGCGCGGGCATCAAGAAATATGCCCCCGACGCCTTCGTCATCTGCATCACCAATCCGCTGGATGCCATGGTCTGGGCGCTGCAGAAGGCCTGCGGCCTTCCGCACAAGAAAGTCGTCGGCATGGCCGGCGTGCTGGATTCGTCGCGCTTCCGTTACTTCCTCGCCGACGAGTTCAACGTCTCGGTTGAAGACGTCACCGCGTTCGTTCTCGGCGGTCATGGCGACACCATGGTGCCGCTGACCAAGTATTCGACGGTGGCCGGCATTCCGCTGCCGGATCTCGTCAAGATGGGTTGGACCTCCCAGGCGCGCATCGACGAGATCGTCGACCGCACCCGCAACGGCGGCGCCGAGATCGTTAACTTGCTCAAGACCGGCTCGGCATTCTATGCGCCTGCCGCATCCGCCATCGCGATGGCGGAAAGCTATCTGCGCGACAAGAAGCGCGTGCTGCCCTGCGCCGCCTACCTCAACGGCGAGTACGGCGTGAAGGACATGTATGTCGGCGTGCCGGTTGTCATCGGCGCGAAGGGCGTCGAGCGTATCGTCGAGATCGAACTGGCTGCCAAGGACCGCGAAGGCTTCGATAAGTCGGTCGGTGCGGTGCAAGGCCTGGTCGACGCTTGCAAAAAGATCGCGCCCGACCTGCTCGGCAAGTAAAGCGGCGCGTCTGCCTCTATCCGCGGAACGATCCGGCAAATCTCTGCCGGATCGTGCGCTGAAATTCCCTCATCCGTTTCTTCCTTCGTTCCCTCTTTCGCTCCCTGAGGCAATCCATGAACATCCACGAATATCAGGCCAAGGCGGTGCTGAAGGAATTCGGCGTGCCGATTTCGCGCGGCGTGCCGATTCTCAAGGCGTCGGAAGCCGAAGCTGCGGCGAAGGAATTGGGCGGACCGCTCTGGGTGGTGAAGAGCCAGATCCATGCCGGCGGCCGCGGCAAGGGCAAGTTCAAGGAAGCGTCTGCCGGCGACAAGGGCGGCGTCCGTCTCGCCAAATCGGTCGATGAGGTCAAGGAATTCACCAAGCAGATGCTTGGCGCGACGCTGGTGACGATCCAGACCGGTCCCGCCGGCAAGCAGGTCAACCGCCTCTATCTCGAAGACGGCTCCGACATCGAGAAGGAATTCTATCTCTCGCTGCTGGTCGATCGTGAAACGTCGTGGGTTTCCTTCGTGGTCTCCACCGAAGGCGGCATGGACATCGAGAAGGTTGCACACGATACGCCCGAGAAGATCGTGACGTTCTCAGTCGATCCGGCCACCGGCATCATGGGCCATCACGGCCGCACGGTTGCGCAGGCGCTCGGCCTCAAGGGTGATCTCGCCAAGCAGGCAGAAAAGCTTGTGGCGCAGCTCTATACGGCGTTTCTCGCCAAGGACATGGAGATGCTGGAGATCAATCCGCTGATCGTCTCCAAGCAGGGCGAGTTGAAGTGCCTCGACGCCAAGATGTCATTCGATTCCAACGCGCTCTACCGTCATCCGGACATCGTCGCGCTGCGCGACACCACGGAAGAAGACGCCAAGGAAATCGAGGCGTCCAAGTATGATCTCGCCTACATCGCGCTCGACGGCACCATCGGCTGCATGGTGAACGGCGCGGGCCTTGCGATGGCCACCCTCGACATTATCAAGCTCTACGGCGAATCGCCTGCCAACTTCCTCGACGTCGGTGGCGGTGCGTCGGAAGAAAAGGTCACAGCGGCATTCAAGATCATTACCGCCGATCCAAACGTGAAGGGCATCCTCGTCAATATCTTCGGCGGCATCATGAAGTGCGACGTCATCGCGCGCGGCGTCATTGCCGCGGTGAAGGCGGTCGGCCTTCAGGTGCCTCTGGTGGTGCGTCTCGAAGGCACCAACGTCGAAGAAGGCAAGAAGATCATCAACGAATCCGGCCTCAACGTTCTGTCGGCGAACGATCTCGACGACGCTGCGCAGAAGATCGTCAACGCCGTGAAGGGAAAGTAAGCCGATGTCCGTCCTGATCGACAAGAACACCAAAGTCATCTGCCAGGGCTTCACCGGCAAGAACGGCACCTTCCACTCCCAGGGCGCCATCGACTACGGCACCAAGATGGTCGGCGGCACGTCGCCGGGCAAAGGCGGCACCACGCATCTCGGTCTGCCGGTGTTCGACACGGTGCAGGAAGCGCGCGACAAGACCGGCGCCGACGCGTCGGTGATTTACGTGCCGCCGCCGGGCGCGGCCGATGCGATCTGCGAAGCCATCGATGCGGAAGTGCCGCTCATCATCTGCATCACCGAAGGCATTCCGGTGCTGGACATGGTGCGCGTGAAGCGTTCGCTGTCTGGCTCGAAGTCGCGACTCATTGGACCGAACTGCCCCGGCGTCGTTACTGCCGGCGAATCCAAGATCGGCATCATGCCGGCGAACATCTTCAAGCCGGGCAATGTCGGCATTGTCTCGCGCTCCGGCACGCTGACCTATGAAGCGGTGTTCCAGACCACCCAGGTCGGCCTTGGCCAGACCTCGGCCGTCGGCATCGGCGGCGACCCTGTGAAGGGCACCGAATTCATCGACGTGCTCGAGCTTTTTCTGGCTGACGACAAGACCACGTCGATCATCATGATCGGCGAAATCGGCGGTGCCGCCGAGGAAGACGCCGCTCAGTTCCTCAAGGACGAAGCCAAGCGCGGCCGCAAGAAGCCCATGGTCGGATTTATCGCCGGCCGCACCGCCCCTCCGGGCCGCCGCATGGGCCATGCCGGGGCGATCGTTTCGGGTGGCAAGGGCGACGCGGAATCCAAGATCGCGGCGATGGAAGCTGCCGGAATCACGGTATCGCCGTCGCCCGCGCGGCTCGGAACGACCCTTGTCGAAAAATTGAAAGGCTAATTCAGTCCTTGGTTCTTTTCAGCGCGAAGTTTTGCCCCAAATAGGGTAAAAGGTGCGGCCCAAACACGATGCCGATACCAAATCGGGCGATTTCTCCCGATTTCCCCGCGCGATAGCAATCATCAGGACGCAATCATGTCTCGCCAGGACGCGAATGCCAATTTCGCTCTCACTTCCTTTCTCGACGGCGCCAACGCCACTTACATCGACGAACTTTACGCCCGCTACGAGAAAGACCCGTCGTCGGTCGACCCGGACTGGGTCGATTTTTTCAAAAGCCTGAAAGACCAGCCGGCGGACGTTGCGAAGAACGCGCAGGGCCCGTCCTGGGAAAAGGCCAACTGGCCGGCCACACCGAACGATGATCTGACCTCGGCGCTCGACGGCAACTGGGCCCAGGTCGAGAAGGCGGTCGGCGGCAAGATCGCCGCCAAGGCGCAGGCCCCCGGCAGTAACCTGACCTCGGCTGATGTGCAGCAGGCGACCCGCGATTCGGTCCGCGCGCTGATGCTGATTCGCGCCTACCGCATGCGCGGTCACTTCCACGCCAATCTCGATCCGCTCGGCATCGAAGGCCAGAAGGATCACGAAGAGCTCGATCCGCGCTCCTACGGGTTCACCGACGCCGATTTCGACCGCAAGATTTTCCTCGATCATGTGCTCGGCCTGGAGACGGCGACGCTGCGCGAGATCGTCGCGATCTGCCAGCGCACGTATTGCCAGACCCTCGGCGTCGAATTCATGCACATTTCGAATCCGGCGCAGAAGTCATGGATTCAGGAACGCATCGAAGGTCCGGACAAGGAAATCAGCTTCACCCGCGAAGGCCGCCGCGCCATCCTGATGAAGCTCGTCGAAGCCGAAGGCTTTGAGAAATTCTGCGACCTGAAATTCACCGGCACCAAGCGCTTCGGTCTCGACGGCGCGGAAGCGCTGATCCCGGCGCTCGAACAGATCATCAAGCGCGGTGGCAATCTCGGCGTGCAGGATATCGTGCTCGGCATGCCGCATCGCGGACGTCTCAACGTGCTGACCCAGGTGATGGGCAAGCCGCATCGCGCGCTGTTCCATGAATTCAAGGGTGGTTCTGCCAATCCCGACGAAGTCGAGGGGTCGGGCGACGTGAAGTACCATCTTGGCGCGTCGTCGGATCGCGAATTCGACGGCAACAAGATCCATCTGTCGCTGACCGCGAATCCGTCGCACCTCGAGATCGTCGATCCGATCGTGCTCGGAAAGGTGCGTGCCAAGCAGGATCAGAACGGCGATCCGCCGGACCAGCGCATCTCTGTGCTGCCGCTGCTGATGCACGGCGACGCGGCATTTGCGGGCCAGGGCGTGGTGGCGGAATGCTTTGCGCTGTCGGATCTGAAGGGCTACCGCACCGGCGGTTCACTGCATTTCATCGTCAACAACCAGATCGGGTTCACGACCTATCCGCGTTACTCGCGGTCGTCGCCTTATCCGTCCGACGTCGCCAAGATGATCGACGCGCCGATTTTCCACGTGAACGGCGACGATCCGGAAGCAGTGGTGTTTGCGGCCAAGGTCGCGGTCGAATATCGGCAGAAATTCCACAAGCCTGTCGTCATCGATATGTTCTGCTATCGCCGTCACGGGCACAACGAAGGCGACGAGCCGGCGTTCACCAATCCGGTGATGTACAAGAAGATCGCGACCCATCCCTCGACGCTCGACATCTACGCCAAGCGGTTGATCGCCGACGGCATCATGACCGAGGGTGAAGTCGAAAAGGCGAAGGCCGACTGGCGCGCGCGCCTCGATGCCGAGCTTGAGGCGGGCGGCGGCTACAAGCCGAACAAGGCCGACTGGCTCGACGGCAAATGGGCTGGCTTCAAGTCCGCGGACCTTGGCGAAGATCCCCGCCGCGGCAACACCGGCGTTGCGATCAACGAGCTGAAGGACATCGGCCGCAAGATCACCAAGGTGCCGGACGGCTTCCGTCTTCATCGCACCGTGCAGCGCTTCCTCGATGCCCGCATGAAGGCGATCGAGAACGGCGAAGGTATCGACTGGGCGACCGGCGAGGCGCTGGCGTTCTGTACACTGATGAAGGACGGGCATCATGTCCGCCTCTCGGGGCAGGACTCCGAGCGCGGCACCTTCTCGCAGCGCCATTCGGTGCTGTTCGACCAGGAAGACGAAAGCCGTTACACGCCGTTCAATCATATCGGCGAAAATCAGGGCCACTACGAGGTCATCAATTCGCTGCTGTCGGAAGAAGCGGTGCTCGGCTTCGAGTACGGTTACTCGCTGGCGGAGCCGAACGCGCTGACGATGTGGGAAGCGCAGTTTGGCGATTTCGCCAACGGCGCTCAGGTGCTGTTCGACCAGTTCATCTCGTCTGGTGAACGCAAGTGGCTGCGCATGTCGGGCCTGGTCTGCATGTTGCCGCACGGTTATGAGGGGCAGGGACCGGAGCATTCCTCCGCGCGCCTTGAGCGCTTCCTGCAGATGTGCGCAGAAGACAACATGCAGGTTGTGAATATCACGACGCCTGCAAATCTGTTTCACGCGCTGCGCCGCCAGTTGAAGCGTGAAATCCGCAAGCCGCTGATTATCATGACGCCAAAGTCGCTGCTGCGTCACAAGCGGGCGGTGTCGAAACTCGAAGAGTTCGGACCCGACACGTCGTTCCATCGCGTATTGCTCGATGACGCGGAGAAGGGCGGCGAAATCAAGCTCGCCGCGGACGCCAAGATTCGCCGCGTCGTAATCTGCTCGGGCAAGGTCTACTACGACCTTTACGAGGATCGTGAAAAGCGCGGCATCGACGACATCTACCTGCTGCGCGTCGAGCAGCTTTATCCGGTGCCGCTGAAGACGCTGGTGCAGGTGCTCGAGCGTTTCAAGAAGGCCGAAGTGGTCTGGTGTCAGGAAGAGCCCCGCAACATGGGCGGCTGGCACTTCATCGAGCCCTATCTGGAATGGGTGCTCAACCAGATCGGCGCGACCCACAAGCGTCCGCGCTATGCCGGACGTGCGGCTGCTGCTGCGACGGCCACCGGTCTGATGTCGAAGCATCTTGCGCAATTGCGGGCATTGCTCGACGAAGCTCTCGGCTGACATGACGCAGATGCCCGCGCGCGTCGCGGGTCTTTGCGCTTTGTTGTTTTGAATTGATTGACGCGCTGACGGCCAAGTGAGCCGCTCGCGACGCAGGGGGAAGAAGAAATGGCTGAAATTCGCGTTCCGACACTGGGTGAATCCGTCACCGAAGCCACCATCGGCCGCTGGTTCAAGAAGGCTGGTGACGCTGTCGCCGTCGACGAACCCTTGGTCGAACTCGAAACCGACAAGGTGACCATCGAAGTGCCGGCGCCGTTCGCGGGAACGCTGGGCGAGATCGTCGCGAAGGACGGCGAGACGGTGGCGGTCGGCGCATTGCTCGGCCAGATCACTGAAGGTGCGGGTGGCGCCAAGGCTGCGCCTGCGAAGGCTGCCGAACCCGCTCCCGCCAAGGCCGCACCAGTAGTAGCCGCTGCCGCGGCGCCTGCGCCTGCTCAGAAGTCGCCGCCGGCTGACGCGCCGTTGGCTCCCTCGGTGCGCAAGATCTCCGCCGAGAGCGGCATCGATGCATCGACTGTTCCCGGTTCAGGCAAGGATGGCCGCGTCACCAAGGGCGACATGCTGGCCGCCATCGAGAAGGCTGCAGCCGCTCCGACGGCGGTTAGTCAGCCAGCCGCCGCCATTCAGATGCGTGCAACGTCGCCTGCCGACGATGCCGCACGCGAAGAACGCGTGAAGATGACGCGTCTGCGCCAGACCATCGCGCGCCGTCTCAAGGACGTGCAAAACACCGCGGCGATGCTGACGACCTTCAACGAGGTCGACATGAGCCACGTCATGGCTCTGCGCAGCCAGTACAAGGATGCGTTCGAGAAGAAGCACGGCAGCAAGCTCGGCTTCATGGGCTTCTTCGTCAAAGCCTGCGTCCAGGCGCTGAAAGACATTCCCGCCGTGAACGCCGAGATCGACGGCACCGACCTGATCTACAAGAACTATTACCACATCGGCGTCGCGGTCGGCACCGACAAGGGCCTTGTGGTGCCTGTGGTGCGCGATTGCGACCAGAAGTCGATCGCCGAGATCGAGAAAAACATTGCGGATTACGGCCGTCGCGCCCGTGACGGTCAGCTCAAGATCGAAGAGATGCAGGGCGGCACCTTCACGATCACCAATGGCGGCATCTATGGTTCGCTGATGTCGACGCCGATCCTGAACGCGCCGCAGTCGGGCATTCTCGGCATGCACAAGATTCAGGAGCGCCCTGTCGCGGTCGGCGGCAAGATCGAAATTCGCCCGATGATGTATCTCGCGGTTTCCTACGATCACCGCGTCATCGACGGCAAGGAAGCGGTGACCTTCCTCGTCCGTGTCAAGGAAAGCCTCGAAGATCCGGCGCGATTGGTACTCGACCTCTGATCGCGGAGGCGAGCATGGATAGCGTCGCCATCGTCACCGGAGGAAGCCGTGGGATCGGCCGCGCCACCGCGCTGGCCGCTGCCAAGCGCGGCTACAAGGTCGTCGTCGGCTACGCCAGCAACAAATCTGCCGCCGATGAGGTCGTCGCGAAAATCGAAGCCAGCAACGGCAAGACCATCGCGGTAAAATGCGATGTCGGCGTCGAGGCCGACATTCTCCATCTGTTCAAGGAAGCGGACGGCTTCGGCAAGCTCGGCGCGCTGGTCAACAATGCCGGCGTGATCGACAAGGCCGCGCGCGTCGACGAGATGTCCGCGGCGCGGCTCGCCCGTATGATGAATATCAACGTCGTCGGCAGCATCCTGTGTGCGCGCGAAGCGGTGAAGCGGATGTCGACGTCTCACGGCGGCGCGGGCGGTGTCATCGTCAATATTTCCTCTGTCGCTGCGACGCTCGGATCGCCGGGACTGTATGTCGACTACGCGGCTTCGAAAGGCGCGATCGATACGTTCACGGTAGGGCTCGCGCGCGAAGTGAGCGCCGAAGGCATTCGGGTCAACGCCGTCCGCCCCGGCCTGATCGATACGGATATTCATGCCAGCAGCGGTGAGCCGGATCGCGCGCACCGGCTGGCGCACATGGTGCCGATGAAGCGTGTCGGCACCGCGGATGAAATCGCCAACGCTGTCGTCTGGCTGATGTCGGACGAGGCGTCATACGTCACGGGCACGATCGTCGATGTGTCGGGCGGCCGCTAGTTTCCATTTCTCTGTGAGTACAGGACAATCCTCATGGCTTCTTATGATCTCATTATTATCGGCACCGGTCCCGGCGGTTACGTTTGCGCGATCCGCGCGGCGCAGCTCGGCATGAAGGTCGCGGTGGTCGAGAAGTGGCCGACCTTCGGCGGCACCTGCCTCAACGTCGGCTGCATCCCTTCCAAGGCGCTGCTGCAGGCGTCGGAACGGTATGAGGAAGTCACCCACATGCTGCCGAAGATGGGCATCGGTGTCGGCAAGCCGAAGCTCGATCTTGCCACCATGATGAAATTCAAGACCGACGGCGTTGACGGCAACGTCAAGGGCGTCGGCTTTCTGTTCAAGAAGAACAAGATCGACGCTTACGAAGGCACCGGGCGGATCGTCTCCGCCGGTAAGGTCGAGGTAAAGGGCGGCGACGGCAAGACGCAGGTTCTTGAGACCAAGAACATCGTCATCGCTACCGGCTCCGACGTGGCCAAGCTCAAGGGCGTCGAGATCGACGAGAAGCGCATCGTATCGTCCACCGGTGCGCTGGTGCTCGACAAGGTGCCGGAGAAGATGCTGGTGATCGGTGCGGGCGTAATCGGACTCGAGCTCGGCTCGGTGTGGCGCCGTCTCGGCGCGCAGGTGACGGTCGTCGAGTTTCTCGACCGCATTCTTCCCGGCATGGACGGCGAGGTCGCAAAGTCCTTTCAGCGCATCCAGGAAAAGCAGGGCATCGTGTTCAAGCTCGGCGCCAAGGTCACTGGCGTCGATACGTCCGGCAAGAGATTGAAGGTAAGTGTTGAACCGGCCGCGGGCGGTGCGGCTGAGACCATCGAGACCGACGTGGTGCTGGTCGCGATCGGACGCATTCCTTACACCGAAGGTCTTGGATTGAAGGAAGCCGGTGTCGCGCTTGATCCGCGCGGCCGGGTGCAGACCGACGCTCACTTCGCGACGAATGTAAAAGGCATCTACGCCATAGGCGACGTGATCGCCGGACCGATGCTGGCGCACAAGGCCGAGGACGAAGGCATCGCGGTTGCGGAAATTCTCGCGGGCCAGGTCGGCCACACCAACTACGATGTAATTCCTGGCGTGGTCTACACGTTCCCGGAAGTCGCTTCCGTCGGCAAGACCGAGGAAGAGTTGAAGCAGGCGGGCATCGCTTACAACGTCGGTAAGTTCCCCTTTACCGCGAATGCGCGAACCAAGGTGAACCAGACCACCGATGGCTTCGTGAAAATTCTCGCGGATGCGAAGACCGATCGCGTCTATGGCGTTCACATCATCGGCGCGGAAGCCGGTGAGATGATCCACGAGGCCGCTGTGCTGATGGAGTTCGGCGGTTCCGCGGAAGATCTCGCGCGCACCTGCCACGCGCATCCGACCCGTTCGGAAGCAGTCAAGGAAGCCGCGCTTGCGGTCGGAAAGCGCGCTATCCATATGTAACATAGTCCGGCGCTTCAGCCGGGCGTGATGCATGAGGGTGAATGCGCCGGCTGCTGCGTCCGCTATGGGTCTTGCTCGCGCTGATCTTTTTGCTTGAAGCGTGGTTGTGGGACCGCGTCGAGCCGATCATCGCGCGCGTTGTCGCGCTGATCCCGCTGCCTCGGTTTAAAAGGTGGTTTGCCGAGCGCATCGAACATCTGTCGCCGGGTGCGACACTGTTGGTGTTCGCCGTACCGTTTATTCTTTTGGCTCCGCTGAGTTTGGCCGAGGCCTGGCTGCTGACAAAAAAATATTTTGTCAGCGCAACGACCCTCATCATTCTTCAGAAAGTGGTGGGCGTCGGCATCATCGCCTTCGTGTTCGACGTGACACGCGAGAAACTCTTGCGGATGGACTGGTTCCGCAGGCTCTATGAATTTGTCGTCGATCTGCGCGCCAAGGCGTCGGAAATTGTTGCGCCGTTCAAGCTTGCCATTCAGCAATGGATGGCGCGCTTTCGCGGCGCATCGCCGGGATTTATCCAGCGTTTGCGCCGGCGCATGCAGGCGTCGCGATCGTCATCGTGAGGCGCGGGCGCTTCGCTCCGTCCTGTCGAACCGCGGATGGAACGGCCTCGGACTCCAGCCAAAATCCTGCGCAGCCGCGGAGGCGTCGAAAATCATGTCCTTCGACATCCGCCTGCCCATCTCGGCGTTCGCATTGGGAAAGTAACGCCGCGCGATGTGGAAGGCCGCTCGCCACAGAATGGGCGGCAGCGGAATGATCCGGCGCGGTCTGTCGAGACCGTCGAAAATGCGCCCGATCATTTCTCGATAAGTCACAGTCTCTGCACCGGGCACGTTGTAGATCTTGTTGATCGCGGCTTCACTCGCCGCCGTTTGCAGTGCGCCGATAGCGAGATCTTCGGCGTGAACCGGCTGCCGCAGACCCTTGCCGAATCCTGCCAGCGGAAAAAAGCCAAATTTCTCGATCAGCCGCGCCAGCCGCGAGATGTTCGGATCGTGTCCCTCGTCATAGATGATGGTTGGCCGCAGCACCGTCCATGCGATGCCATGTTTCTCGCATTCGGCGATGGCTCTTTGCTCGCTGTTCGCGAGGAGGTGTATCTGCGCGCGCTCCAGCGCAATGGCGGAGGAAAGCTTTGTCAGGATGCTGGTGGATGTAAAAAAGACCACTCGCTGCAAGCCGGAATGCGCCAGCGAAGGCAGCGCGGTCGCGAGCAGATAACAGTGCACGGTACAATAAAGCGTCTGGAAGGGAGGAAATGTGAGAGCGCTCGCGTTCTCGAGGTTGCCGACGAACCATCGAATGCGTGCATCGGCCTGCGATGATCGCGAGAGGGCAAACGGATGTTCGCCCGCCGCGACCAATCGGTTCACGATGTGACGGCCTACAAGTCCGGTTGCACCAAGGACGAGGCTTTGCATCGCTTATCGTGGCGAGCAGCTACATCAGATGCACGGCATGCGGTGCGAACAGGCCGATGGCGGTGAAGGCGATCCCCGCAAGCGCGAGAGCGCCCGACACCCATGCCAGCGCGATCATACCGGTGATGATGGTCGCCGAGGCGAGTACGATTCCGATCTGAAACGCAGCCGAAGCCACCTCGTAGTGATGATAGCGTGCCATCGCGAGATCGCGCTCTTCCTCTGCCTTCTTGGCGCGGGCGGCGAGTTGCTCCGAGCCTTCGCCGGTTTCCGGTTCGGAGCGGTAACGCGCGGCAGTCTTGGTCCAGTCGTCGATCTGCTTGGCGAGCGCCGTCTTCTGCGCGTCATCGCCAGACAACCCGAGGCTGAGCCTGGCGTGTTCGGACACCGATTGCACCACCGTGCGGCGGATGCTTTTTGCCTGGAAAAACGCCCACAGGTTCGAAGCTTCGACATTTTTGCTGATGGATTCGGTTTGGGCGCCCTTGCCGAGGGTTTCCGACAACGCCAGGAACAGCGCGATCACCGCAATGAGAAGTGCGATCTTCTTGTTGGAGCCGGACGCATGTTCGGCGTGCTCGGCTTGTTCCATGCTTTCGTGGGCGCTCATGTCAGATCCCTTTCGGTCCAAAACGAGTGCCACGATTGACCGAACTGGGATGCGGGCGCAAGGGGCGTCCGCATGACAAGACACGACTTATTTATGTCACGCCCTTGGATGAGCCGTCTTGTAGACGTCAAGCAGGCGGTCGGCATCGACGCCAGTGTATATCTGCGTCGTCGACAGCGATGAGTGGCCGAGCAATTCTTGAATGGCGCGAAGGTCGCCGCCACGTGTCAGAAGGTGCGTGGCGAAGGAATGACGCAGCGCGTGGGGCGTGGCGCTGTCGGGCAGCCCCAGTGCGCCGCGCAGCCGCTCCATCGTCAACTGGATGATGCGAGGGCTGAGCGGACCGCCGCGCGCGCCAACGAAGATGGGGCTGTTCGGCGCGATCGTGTGCGGACACATCGCGACGTAGTCCTGCACCAGCGCCAGCACATTTTGCAGCACCGGCACCATCCGCGTTTTGTTGCCCTTGCCGGTGACGACAATCACGTCGCCCTTGCCTGGCAGGGGTACGTCGCGCCGGATCAGGCCGAGCGCCTCGGAGATGCGCAGACCCGATCCATAGAGCAGTGCCATCACGGCGGCGTCGCGCGCCCAGATCCACGGTTCGCGATTTTCTCCGGCGCGAATGTCTGCGTCGGTCATCTGCCGCGCGGAGGTCATCTGAATCGGTTTCGGCAGGCTCTTGCCGATCTTCGGCGCGCGGATCGCGGACAACGCGCCGACCTTGCCTTTGCCTTCGCGTTCCAGGAATCGTCCGAACGAGCGCAGCCCCGCCAGCGCCCGCATCAACGAGCGCCCGCCGATGTCATCGGAGCGCCGCGATGACATGAAGGCGCGTACATCCGTGGCCTCGATGGCGGCGAACTGTTTGAGCGTGACGAGCCCGCCCCAATGCTCACTCAGGAAAACCAGGCACTGGCGCAGGTCGCGCGCATAGGCTTCCAGGGTCTTGGGCGACAGCCGGCGCTCCGCGCGCAGATGCGACAGCCAATGCGTGATCTCAGCCAGCAGGTCTGGCGCGGCGCAGGTCAACTGCGCTCCAGACGCGGCGGTTTCGGTTGCAGCGGCGGCTTTGGCCATCATATGTCCGGTGCTTGACTGTCCGATCCTTGACAGGAATCGGTTTATCGCACCCTTTTCGTTATATCCTTCTTAATCTGGGCCCCTCTCACCATGGCAAGACGAGTCGTCGACGTTCTTGTCCCGGTGGCCCTGAACCAGACCTATTCTTACCGCGTTCCCGACGATGTGGACCTGAAACCCGGCGACGTGGTGAGCGTGCCGCTGGGGCCGCGTGATGTCACCGCGGTGGTGTGGGCCGACAATCCGAATCCGGACCCGCGGCTGCACAACCGCCTCAAGGACACCGGCGAGAAACTCGACGTTCCGCCGCTGAAGCCCGAACTGCGCAGTTTCGTCGACTGGGTTGCTAACTACACATTGTCGGCGCGCGGCATGGTGCTGCGCATGACGCTGCGTATGGGTGAGCATCTCGGTCCCGAACGCGTCCGCATGGGCGTGCGATTGGTCGGCGCGCCGCCGCAGCGCATGACGTCGGCTCGGCACCGCCTGATCGAAATTCTGTCGGACGGCCTGCTGCACGCGAAATCCGAAGCCGCGAAGGAAGCGGGCGTCAGCGCCGGCGTGATCGACGGCCTTGTCGATGAAGGCACGCTCGTCACCGAGTCGATGCCGCGCGATCTCGCTCCGCCATCGCCAGATCCGTCCTTTGCTGAACCGGACTTTTCGCCGGAGCAGCGCATCGCAGCCGACACGATGAAAGAGCTCGCCTCGAAAGACGAGTTTCGGGTCGCGCTGCTCGACGGCGTGACAGGCTCCGGCAAGACAGAAGTCTATTTCGAGGCGGTCGCGGAAATCATCCGCCGTGGCAAGCAGACGATGATCCTGATGCCGGAAATCGCGCTGACCGGACAATTCCTCGATCGTTTCGCCGCCCGCTTCGGCGTGCGGCCGATTGAGTGGCACTCAGAGCTGACGCCGCGTACGCGCGCGCGCAACTGGGCGGCGGTGGCGTCGGGTGATGCGCAGGTGGTGGTCGGTGCGCGCTCAGCACTGTTTCTGCCTTACGCCAATCTCGGGCTCATCATCGTCGATGAGGAGCACGATCAGGCCTACAAACAGGACGAAGGCGCGCATTATCATGCGCGCGACATGGCGGTGGTGCGTGGGTCGATTGCGAAAATTCCCGTAGTGCTGTGCTCGGCGACACCGTCTGTCGAGAGCGAGGTCAATGCGCGTAAAGGACGTTACAAGCGCGTGGTGTTGCCGTCGCGGTTCGGCGGCCAGCACATGCCGCATATCGAGGCTATCGATCTCAAGCTCGAAGGACCGCAGCGTGGTCGATTCATCTCGCCGCGTCTCGCGGAAGAAATCAAGATCGCGGTGGAGCGCAAGGAGCAGGCGCTGCTGTTCCTCAACCGTCGCGGCTACGCGCCGCTAACATTGTGCCGCGCCTGCGGGCATCGCTTCGCATGCACCATCTGTGATGCGTGGCTGGTGGATCACCGTTTCCGCCAGCGCCTCGTTTGCCATCACTGCGGTTTCTCGATGCCGCGCCCTCATCAGTGTCCGCACTGTGGCGCAGAGGAATCGCTGGCGGCCATCGGCCCTGGCGTTGAACGTCTGCAGGAAGAAGCTGCGAATCTGTTTCCCGATGCGCGCACCATGGTGTTGTCGAGCGATCTCATCACGTCGATCGAGACCATGCGGTCGGAGCTGAATGAAATCGCCGAGGGGCGCGTCGACATCATCATCGGCACGCAGCTCGTGGCGAAGGGGCATAATTTCCCGCGCCTCAATCTGGTGGGCGTGGTGGATGCGGACCTGGGATTAGGCAACGGCGATCCGCGCGCCGCCGAGCGCACGTTCCAGTTGCTCAATCAGGTGATCGGCCGCGCCGGGCGTGAGCAGGGCCGCGGCGTCGGCTATCTGCAAACCCATCAGCCGGAACACCCGGTGATGAAGGCGCTGGTGGCCTGCGACCGCGAGGCGTTTTACGCCAGCGAGATCGAGGCACGCGAACGCGCGCTGTATCCGCCGTTCGGCCGGCTGGCGTCGCTGATTATTTCGGCTGGCGATCGGCCGACGGCGGAAGGCTTCGCGCGCAAGCTCGCGTCAGCCGCGCCACTGGACGAGCGCGTCCGGGTGCTGGGCCCTGCGGAAGCCCCGCTTGCAGTCATCAAGGGCCGTTATCGCTTTCGTATTCTGGTGAAGGCTGTGCGCACCATCGACCTGTCCGCCTATATGCGCGACTGGCTCGCGGCGGGTCCGAAGACGAAGGGCAATCTCAAGCTCGAGGTCGACATCGATCCGCAGAGTTTCCTCTAAAACCTTCAATGAAAAAGGCCGGCGCAATCGGCACCGGCCCTTTCAACGCAACTCAACGCATACGCTACTTACACATCAGCAAGTGGATCCGGATGCGGAAAGCGATGCCCCGCTGCCCGGCATCCAGGGCTTACTGAGCTCTCAAGCGCTTACTGTACTTCTGCGACGACGTGGCCGACGCCACGGCCGGTCAGGCCGATGGCGCGGGCGGCGCCGGTCGACAGATCGAGCACGCGGCCGCGAATGAAGGGGCCGCGGTCATTAACGGTCACGACCACGCTGCGGCCGCTGTGGGTGACCTTCAGGCGGGTGCCGAAGGGCAGGGAGCGGTGGGCGGCGGTCATGGCGTTTTGGTTGAAACGCTGGCCCGAGGCGGTCTTGCTGCCGGACTCGTTGCCGTAATAGGACGCCACGCCAGAGAAGCTGCGGCCGGTGCCGACGGAGGCATTGGCGTCGCGCCAGCTGTGCTTGCGGGAACTCGCTTCGCCTGCGGAAGCGCTGAGTGCGAGCACGCCAATGGCAATCAAAGCGATGGAGGCATTCCGATTCTTCACGGGTTGCCCCGGCACGCGCTTGATAGCGGTGATCATATAGTTGTCCCTCTTCTTGGTATATCCATCCGGTGGCTGGCTAATTATGGCCAGTAGTTACGTGGCGGGACGGTTCATCCAATAATGAGGCATAAGCGCGGCGAGGGGATTGGTTCCGATATCATTGAAAATTTGGCTGGAAATAAAAACTAATCTCGGTTTCTTCCATAATATTTCGAATGAATAGATTCTCGACGATTTTATACATACGAATACTTTATAGTTTTCAAAACTATTGGCTTCGCGAAGTAAACCTGAAATCGCCCAAATCGTTCCTGTGATGCGGCTGGCGCAAGGCTGCATGCGGAGAATGGGCATCTCGGGGCCCGATTCGTCGGCTTCCGTCGCCGAATCGCAGACTTTCCAAGCAGCGGAGAGGCCGAATCAGCCCGGCCGACGCACGATCACGCCGTGCCAGCCCAGTCCACGATAGGTTTCATAGCCGGGGGTGGCGTGGAACGCGACGGTGATCCCGTCGCTGCGGGTGTAGAAGCCGTGGGAACGGCCCGCTGTATCGATCTGGAAGTGCCGGTCGAGGGTATTGGTCTCTTCCGAGGACGCGATGATACGGCGGCTGGCGTCCACCAGCAGGACGGCGGTCCTATCCCGCTCCTCCGGTTCGATCCGGACACCGCGAACGATGGTCTGGGCTTGAGGGGCCCAATCGAAATGGATCGCCAGCACCCCCAGCGGCGCTCCATGGCTCTCGCCGCCGGCTCGCACGGATGCTGCGTAGGTCGCGACCTCGGCGTTCTTCAGCCCCGCCGCGACGCTGATGTCGCCGACGGCGTAATCGTCGCCGGACTGCAGGCGCGAGGCCTGCACGAACCATGGCTCGCGCGACACATCGAGGCCTGCGACTGAATAGCGATCAGGCCGTCCGTTGGCGATAACCTTGCCGTGCAGGTCGCAGAGCCACAGGTCGAGATAGACCGTGTAAGCATTGAGAATCACGCCAAGCCGCTTCGAGGCGTAAGCAACCGATTGCGGCGTGACGCTTGCCGCGCAATCGACGACGGCGCTGTCGGTCGCCCACCAGCGTACGTCGCAGGTTCGCTCATAAAGATTGCGGTCGATGATCTCGATGGCGTTCAGCGCGAGATCGACCATGCGCGATCCCATCGCGGCATTCGCCATCAATTGCGTGCGCCCGCTCAACGAATCGATCTGCGTCGCAAGCTCTTTCTGCAATTGTTCGGCGATCAATCCGACGCCCGCCGCGATTTCGCGCACTTCGGAGGCGACCACAGAAAATCCCCTTCCATGGGTGCCGGCGCGCGCGCTTTCGATCATCGCGTTCAGTGCCAGCATTCGCAGCATCCCGGTGACCCGCTGAATGCCGCTGATCTTGTCGGCGGTGGTGGCGCGAATGGTGTTGGTGAGTTCGATCAACTCGGGAAGGGAAACGGGATTCTCGCCGCTGGCGTTCGGGCCGGCTGACAGTGTTTTTGGAAGCGACATTGCTCACCTGGATCTTGACTGGATTGGCGCCATTGCCTGCCCGAATCGCTTTTGTGCGATGCGTCAATGATGCAGCATCCAGGTATAAGTACAATCGCGTATTAGAAATTATCTGGTAATTTCAGATAGTTAGACGATATTTGTGCCGCTTTTCCGGGCTTTTGGACTCAAATTTGGGCAGGGCTACGACTGATTGTTCCGCTTAAGAAACGAAAGTGCGCCCGGCGATTTGGGGACAATCGGGTGCGGCTGCGCGACGGCGTTTTGCAATGGCTCCGCCATTCAACAGCTCGGTTCGATCAGTCAGGAATTCATCCCGCGCGACGCGCATATTGCGCAGCCGTTGCTGCGACAAACCGGCGCCGCGAAAAACGCATTGGCAATCGCCGTCATGTTGCACCTGCGCGCGCCCTATGTTAGCAAAACCGCGATTTTGGGCTGCTGGGTAGATCGCTCCGGCCAGAAATCGAAGTCCCGCTTGAATTCCAAGGACTTGGATCGCTTGGTGTCCTCATGACACCAGTCTGGCAGCGATGGTCTTTTTCTTGGGCATTCGACAGCTAGAAGAGCTTACTTGTGGCAGCTGAAGATCCCTCCGTGTCTGGCGTGTCCGGCCGTTATGCGACGGCCCTTTTCGAACTGGCGCGCGACCAGAAATCCATCGATGCCGTCAAGGCGGACCTCGACAAGTTTTCCGCTTTGCTGGCCGACAGCCCTGATCTCCTGAGGCTGGTGCGCAGCCCGGTGTTCACCGCCGACGCGCAGGCCAAGGCACTCGGCGCCGTGCTGACCAAGGCCGGCATCAGCGGCATTGCCGCGAATTTTCTTAAGGTCCTGACCGCCAATCGCCGGCTGTTTGCCGTAGCTGATGTCATCAGGGCGTTCCGTGCTCTGGTCGCCAAGTTCAAAGGCGAAGCCACCGCGGAAGTCACCGTCGCTGAACCGCTCAGCGACCAGAATCTCGACGCTCTCAAGGCCGCGCTGAAAACAGTGTCGGGCAAGGACGTCGATCTCAACGTGAAGGTCGATCCGTCGATCATCGGCGGGCTTGTCGTCAAGCTCGGCAGCCGCATGGTGGACAGCTCGCTTCGCACCAAACTCAATTCGATCAAGCACGCGATGAAAGAGGCAGGCTGATGGACATCCGCGCCGCGGAAATTTCCGCAATCCTCAAGGACCAGATCAAGAATTTCGGCCAGGAAGCCGAAGTCTCGGAAGTCGGTCAGGTTCTCTCGGTCGGCGACGGCATTGCCCGCGTCTACGGTCTGGACAATGTCCAGGCCGGTGAAATGGTCGAGTTCGAGAACGGTACGCGCGGCATGGCGCTCAACCTCGAAAGCGACAACGTCGGCATCGTGATCTTCGGCGCTGACCGCGAGATCAAGGAAGGTCAGACCGTCAAGCGCACCCGCGCCATCGTGGACGCGCCTGTCGGCAAGGGACTTCTCGGCCGCGTCGTTGACGCGCTCGGCAATCCGATCGACGGCAAGGGCCCGATCCAGGCGACCGAACGCAAGCGCGTGGACGTCAAGGCGCCCGGCATCATTCCGCGTAAGTCGGTGCATGAGCCGATGGCGACCGGCCTCAAGGCCGTCGACGCCCTGATCCCCGTCGGCCGCGGCCAGCGCGAACTGATCATCGGCGACCGTCAGACCGGCAAGACCGCGATCGCGCTCGACACGATCCTGAACCAGAAGCCGCTCAATGTCGCGGGCGCGCCGGAAGGCCAGAAGCTGTATTGCGTGTACGTCGCGATCGGTCAGAAGCGTTCCACCGTCGCGCAGTTCGTGAAGGTGCTCGAAGAGCAGGGCGCGCTGGAATATTCGATCGTGGTCGCCGCGACCGCGTCGGACCCCGCGCCGATGCAGTACATCGCGCCGTTCACCGCCTGCACCATGGGCGAATACTTCCGCGACAACGGCATGCACGCCGTTATCATTTATGACGACTTGTCCAAGCAGGCCGTCGCCTATCGCCAGATGTCGCTGCTGCTGCGCCGCCCGCCGGGCCGCGAAGCTTATCCCGGCGACGTGTTCTATCTGCATTCCCGTTTGCTCGAGCGCGCCGCCAAGCTCAACGACGAGCACGGCAACGGCTCGCTGACCGCGCTGCCGGTCATCGAGACCCAGGCCAACGACGTGTCGGCCTACATCCCCACCAACGTGATTTCGATCACGGACGGTCAGATCTTTCTCGAGTCCGATCTGTTCTTCCAGGGCATCCGCCCTGCGGTGAACGTCGGCCTGTCGGTGTCGCGCGTCGGATCGTCGGCGCAGACCAAGGCGATGAAGAAGGTCGCCGGCAAGATCAAGGGCGAGCTGGCGCAGTACCGCGAAATGGCGGCGTTCGCGCAGTTCGGCTCCGATCTCGATGCCTCGACCCAGCGCCTGCTTGCGCGCGGTTCGCGCCTGACCGAACTCCTGAAGCAGCCGCAGTTCTCGCCGCTGAAGATGGAAGAACAGGTCGTGGTGATCTACGCCGGCGTCAACGGCTACCTCGACGGCATTGCGGTCAACAAGGTGCGCGGGTTCGAAGATGGTCTGCTGTCGCTGTTCCGCGGCAAGCACGCCGACATTCTCAACGCGATCCGCGACTCGCGCGATCTGTCGGACGACGTTGCCGGCAAGCTCAAGGGCGTGGTCGAAAGCTACACCAAGACGTTCGCTTAAAAAGATCATCGCCGCGCCGGTGATTTCGCGCGCGGCGAAACTGGGGTTTGCGGTCCGGCGTGAGGCTGGATCGTCAGGGTGAGATAAAGAATGGCGTCTCTTAAGGACATGCGTGTCCGCATCGCCTCGACCAAGGCGACGCAGAAGATCACCAAAGCCATGCAGATGGTTGCGGCGTCGAAGTTACGCCGTGCCCAGACTGCGGCTGAAGCCGCGCGTCCCTATGCCGAGCGCATGGATGCGGTGATCAGCAACATCGCGGGTGCCGCGGCTGGTTCCGGCAACGCGCCGGCACTGCTGGTAGGCACCGGCAACGATAAGGTGCATCTGCTGCTGGTCTGCACAGGCGAGCGCGGCCTCTCCGGCGCATTCAACTCGTCCATCGTGCGCCTGGCGCGTGAGCGCGCGTTGTCGCTGATCAATCAGGGCAAAGAGGTCAAGATTTTCTGCGTCGGCCGCAAGGGCTATGAGCAGTTGCGCCGCCAGTTCGACAAGAACATCGTCGGCAACGTCGAGTTGCGCTCGGTGAAGGTGCTCAGCTTCAAGAACGCTGAAGACATCGCCAAGAAGGTCGTTGCGATGTTCGAGGCGGGCGAGTTCGACGTCTGCACGCTGTTCTATTCGCGCTTCAAGTCGGTGATTTCGCAGGTTCCGACCGCCCAGCAGATCATCCCGCTGGTGCTTGAGGAGAGGGAACCCGCGGCCGGTGCCGCGTCGGTTTACGACTACGAGCCGGCTGAGGACGAAATTCTCTCGAGCCTGCTGCCGCGCAATCTCGCGGTGCAGATATTCCGCGCACTGCTCGAAAACAATGCGTCGTTCTACGGCGCGCAGATGAGCGCGATGGACAACGCGACCCGCAACGCCGGCGACATGATCCGCAAGCAGACGCTGATCTACAACCGCACCCGCCAGGCGATGATTACCAAGGAACTGATCGAAATCATCTCTGGCGCTGAAGCCATCTAAGGCCGACCGCCGTATACGAGTTTCAAGGAGACTATCCCATGGCATCCCCCGCCAATCAGACCGGACGCATTTCGCAGGTTATCGGCGCCGTCGTCGACGTGAAGTTCGATGGCCATTTGCCCGCCATTCTCAACGCGCTCGAAACCACTAACGGTGGCAACCGTCTGGTGCTTGAAGTCGCGCAGCATCTCGGCGAGAGCACCGTCCGCACGATCGCGATGGACCTCACGGAGGGACTGGTGCGCGGTCAGGAAGTCACGGACACCGGCAGGCCGATCATGGTGCCGGTCGGCGTCGGCACGCTCGGCCGCATCATCAACGTCATCGGCGAGCCGATCGACGAAGCCGGCCCGGTCAAGGCGGAAGACACCCGCGCGATCCACCAGGAAGCGCCGCTCTACACCGATCAGTCCACCGAGGCTGAAATTCTCGTCACCGGCATCAAGGTTGTCGATCTGCTCGCGCCTTACGCCAAGGGCGGCAAGATCGGCCTGTTCGGCGGCGCCGGCGTCGGCAAGACCGTGCTGATCCAGGAACTGATCAACAACGTCGCGAAAGCCCACGGCGGCTACTCGGTGTTCGCAGGCGTTGGTGAGCGAACCCGCGAAGGTAACGACCTCTATCACGAGTTCATCGAATCCGGCGTCAACAAGAAGGGCGGCGGCGAAGGCTCCAAATGCGCGCTGGTCTATGGCCAGATGAACGAGCCTCCGGGCGCACGCGCGCGCGTCGGCCTCACCGGTCTGACGGTCGCGGAGCATTTCCGCGATCAGGGCCAAGACGTGCTGTTCTTCGTCGACAACATCTTCCGCTTCACACAGGCGGGTTCTGAAGTGTCCGCTCTGCTTGGCCGTATTCCGTCGGCGGTTGGTTATCAGCCGACGCTGGCCACCGACATGGGCGCGATGCAGGAGCGCATCACCACCACCACCAAGGGTTCGATCACCTCCATTCAGGCGATTTACGTCCCCGCCGACGACTACACTGATCCGGCGCCGGCGACGACGTTTGCCCATCTCGATGCAACGACCAATCTCAATCGTGCGATCTCGGAAAAGGGCATCTATCCGGCGGTGGACCCGCTCGAATCGGCTTCGCGCATGTTGTCGCCGCTGATCGTCGGCGAGGAGCACTACGCGACCGCGCGTATGGTTCAGCAAATTCTTCAGAAGTACAAATCGCTGCAGGACATCATCGCGATTCTCGGCATGGACGAACTGTCGGAAGAGGACAAGATCGCCGTGGCCCGCGCCCGCAAGATCGAGCGCTTCCTGTCGCAGCCGTTCTTCGTTGCTGAAGTCTTCACCGGTTCGCCGGGCAAGTTCGTCGACCTCGCCGACACCATCAAGGGCTTCAAGGGCCTTTGCGAAGGCAAGTACGATCATCTGCCGGAAGCCGCCTTCTACATGGTCGGCACCATCGAAGAAGCCGTCGAGAAGGGCAAGAAGCTCGCAGCGGAAGCGGCGTAAGCATCATGGCGAACTTCCACTTCGATCTCGTATCGCCTGAAAAAATTGCCTTCTCGGGCGAAGTTGAGCAGGTCGATATTCCCGGCGTAGAAGGCGATTTCGGCGTGATGGCCGGTCATGCGCCGCTGGTGGCGAGCGTTCGTCCCGGCATCATGACGGTCACTGTCGGCGGCAAGCACGAGAAAATCATCGTGCTCGGCGGGCTTGCGGAGATTTCGGACAAGGGCCTCACAGTGCTCGCCGACACCGCCACCTCGGTGCAGGAACTCGACCGCGAAGCGTTTGCGGACAAGATCTCCGAGATGGAAGAAGGATTGAAGGAAGAAGAGGGCGATGCGCTCGACCGCGCCATCGCGCGCCTCGATCACTTCAAGACGATCCAGCAGTATATCGTTTCCACCGCGATGCATTAACCGCAGTGCTGCGGACGATTTGAAAAAGCCCTGCAATAGCAGGGCTTTTTTGTATTCATGGGAGCTGGATTTACTTTCCCGCGAACTTTGTGAATTCTTGGACCACGCGTTCATAGACCGGGCGCTTGAACGGCACGATCAGCTCGGGAAGATTTTTCATCGGTTCCCAGCGCCAGTCGATGAACTCGGCCTTGTGGCCGGCTGGCGAGGCGACATTGATCTCGCTGTCCTTGCCGGTGAAGCGAAGCGCATACCATTTCTGTTTCTGGCCGCGGAAGCGGCCCTTCCAGGCGCGGCCCGCGACAGTGCGCGGGATATCGTAAGTGAGCCACTCAGGCACCTCGCCGAGTTTCTCCACCGAACGGGCATTGGTCTCTTCGTAAAGCTCACGCTTTGCCGCGGCCCATGTGTCCTCGCCGGCATCGACGCCACCCTGCGGCATCTGCCACACGTGGGTCTGATCGACATGCTCCGGGCCGCCGACGCGGCGCCCGATGAAGACCAGTCCATCCGCATTGATCAGCATGATCCCGACGCAGGTCCGGTAGGGCAGATCGTCGTAACGCGCCATACTGCTTAAACCCTCGGTCCCTGACCGGTACGCAGAGCGCGCCAATCGCACTCAATCCTCTCGTCCGCATGATTGTGCGGGACCACCGGTTCCCGCCGTCCCGACCATGCTCAGCTAGATTTTGGTTTCAGCATCGCCGTTGTCAACGGCACCAGCATGAGACCCCGGCCTTCGAGCTGCCTTGCCCAGGTTCCGATCCGGTCGATCGAAATCGGCAGCGCCGACGCGATGCCGACCGCCGACCCGCGCTCCTTCGCCAGCGTTTCCAGCCGCGCCAGCGCCCGGTCGATCTCGGCTGGCGTCGGCACCGTGTCGATGCTCACGTCGGCCTTTATGAACGGCATCGCCTGACCTTCCGCGATCACGCCTGCGACGCTGCGCGGAGCGCTGCCGTCGTCGAGATAGGCAAGGCCGCGGCGGGCGGCTTCCTTGACGATCGGCTGCATTGCCGCGTCGGTCGCAACGAAGCGCGAGCCCATGAAATTGGCGATGCCGACATAGCCCTGAAACCGGCTCATGTGCCACGCCAGGCGGTCGGAATTCTGATCGGCGGACAGCGTGGTCAGCAACGTCTGCGGGCCGGGATCGTTATCGGGATAGTCGAACGGCTCCATCGGCACCTGCAGCAGAACTTCGTGCTTCTGTGCGCGTGCGCGCTCGACCAGCTTGCCGGGGTCCGAGCCGTACGGTGTGAAAGCCAGCGTCACCGCACCGGGCAACTTGGTGATCGCATCGGCGGTTTTCGCAGCGCCGACGCCGAGGCCGGAGACCACGATGGCGATGATGGGCGTCTTGCCGATGGCGGCACGCTCGGCGTCGCTGCTGGCGGCATAGGCGCGGAACGGCTTGAGGCCGTCGGCGGCCACGGGGATCATGCCATAGCGCGAACTTTCGAGCAGTTTTGGATTGATGCCCGCCATCACGGCTGGCGGAGCGTCCGCCTTCACCGGAGCATCCGCGGCCGTGCCAACAATTACGCTTTGCCGGGAGCCGCTGGAGCCATCGATGATGGTTACAGTCTGTTGCCCTGCGGCTGGCTCCCTGGCGGCTGCGGAGGCTTCCTTGGGGGCTGCCGCCGTGCTGGTTGGCTGCTGCGCAGTCTTGTCGCCGGGCAGCGTGGCGGGGTCGTAGGAGACCTTCGCCAGCGGCTCGCCGCCCATGGGATTGTTGTTGAAAATAGCGAAGCCGAGAAAGGTCGCCAGAAACAGTCCAAACAGCCCCGCAATCGCCTGCGGTGCCGTGAACGGAAGCCGGTATCGCCGCTTGCGCGGCCGGTCCTGTCCGAGCGGGGCGCTCAGATCGTCGGTGGTCACAGCCCTCAACCTCGCGAATCAATCTGCGAATCCTACCACGGCACCTTAGCTATGGGCCGGAAAGGCTCGCGTTTCGGTGGTGCTGAGCGCGGGCCGGCCGAGTTTCGAGGCCAAGGAAAAGGGCGGCCCGAAGGCCGCCCTTTTCCGATTGAGACGATTGCCTGGTCCGCGGCTTAGTTCGCGGCCTTGTTCGATGCCTTGTCGGTGGGTGTCGGCGCTGAGGTGGTCTGCTTGATGCCATGCAGAAGATCTGCAGCCATCTTCAGAGCCTTGTCGTCCTTCGCATCCGGCGGCACGTAGGACTGCGAGCCGGTCTCTTCCTGGCCTTCGGCCTTCAGGTGGCCGCGCAGCGAAGCTTCGCCCTTGGTGTCGGTCTTCGACTTCAGATCGTCAGGCACATCCTGCTGAACTTCGATATCCGGGATGATGCCCTTGGCCTGAATCGATTTGCCCGACGGCGTGAAGTAGCGCGCGGTGGTGAGTCGCAGCGCGCCGTTGCCCGAGCCGAGCGGGATAATGGTCTGCACTGATCCCTTGCCGAACGAGCGGGTGCCGAGCAGCGTCGCACGCTTGTGATCCTGCAAAGCGCCAGCAACGATTTCGGACGCCGATGCGGAGCCGCCGTTGATCAGCACGATCACCGGCTTGCCCTTGGCGAGATCGCCGGGCTTGGCGGTGCGGCGCTGGGTTTCCTCGGCATTGCGGCCACGGGTCGAGACGATTTCGCCGCGATCAAGGAATGCGTCGGACACCGATACGGCTTCCTCCAGCAATCCGCCGGGATTGTTGCGCAGATCGAGGATGTAGCCCTTGATCTTGTCCGAACCGATCTGGGTGGTCAGGTTCGTCATCTCCCGCTTCAGGCCTTCGGTGGTCTGCTCGTTGAAGGTGGTGATGCGGATGTAGGCGATGTCGTCGCTCTCGACGCGCGCACGCACCGAACGCACGCGGATGTTGTCGCGCACCAGCGTGACTTCAATCGGCTTGTCCTGACCCTTGCGGATGATCTTGAGCTTGATCTTGGTGTTGACCGGGCCACGCATTTTCTCGACGGCCTGGTTGAGGGTCAGGCCCTGCACCGGCTCATCGTCGAGATTCGAAATAATGTCGTTGGCCATGATGCCGGCCTTGGACGCTGGCGTCTCGTCGATCGGCGAGACGACCTTGATGAGGCCGTCTTCCATCGTGACTTCAATGCCGAGGCCGCCGAACTCGCCGCGCGTCTGCACCTGCATGTCGCGGAAGCTTTTCGCGTCCATGTAACTGGAATGCGGATCGAGACCGGTGAGCATGCCGCTGATGGCGGTTTCGATCAGCTTGCTGTCGTCCGGCTTCTCGACATAGTCGCTGCGCACGCGTTCGAACACATCGCCGAACAGATTGAGCTGTCGGTAAGTGTCGGACGACGCGGCACGTGCCGTCGATCCAATAAGCGCCGAGCGAGGCTGCGTGAGGAAGAGTGTTGCCGCCGCGCCTGCTGCGACGCTGAGGAGAACCAGGGAAGTCTTGCGCATCATCCGCGAACCTTTTGGCCTTCACTTGCGGCCCACCATGGACCAGAATCGATTGGAGTGCCGTCCTTACGGAACTCGATGTAGAGTACAGGCTGGCTAGACGCTGCCGCCAGAATTGACGCGACCTGAGACGTGGTCCCCATGGTCGCGACCGGTTCTCCTGTCAGAACAAACTGCCCGATCGTGACCGAAATACGTTCCATCCCGGCGATTAGAACATGATACCCGCCGCCGGCGTTGAGGATCAAGAGTTGTCCGTAGCTCCGGAACGGTCCTGAGTAAACAACCCAGCCATCACAAGGTGTTGTGACCTGTGCCCCGGGTCTGGTGGCGATGGAAATGCCCTTTTCCTGACCACCGCTGCCGTCGGAACCGCCAAAACTGCGTATCCGGGTGCCATTAACCGGGATTGGCAAAAGTCCCTTGGCGGACGCGAATGCGATCGCCGGGCTCAAGCGCGCAGGATCCTTCAGCGCCCCCAGGTTCGGTTTGCCATTCAGCGAGGCGGGTGTGCCCTTCAGTTCCGCCTCCGCCGCAGCCTTCGCGGCCGCCTTCACGTCCTGCTCCATCTTGGCGATCAGGTCCTGAAGGGTTTCGGCTTGTTTGGACAGCGCGATGGCGCGCTGCCGCTCCGCTTCCATGCTCTTTTCAGTGTCCGACTGTTGCTTCTGGCGCTCCTGCACAAGCGCGGCGAGGCGTGTGCGGTCGTCGTTCAGCTTGTCGCGGTCGACCGCTAACCGGTCGCGCTCTTCCGCGATGTTCTTGCGCAGGCTGACCAGTTCGCCGAGGTCGCTGGCGAGCTTGGCGGCGCGCGCGCGCATCTCCGGCACCACAGAGCCTAGCAGCATCGCGGTGCGCAGCGATTGCAGCGCGTCTTCGGGTCTCACGAACAGCGCCGGCGGCGCGCGCCGCCCGGCGCGCTGCAAGGCCGCGAGCACTTCGGAAATTTCATCGCGGCGCGTTTCGAGCGAGGCGCGGATTTGAAGCTCGCGCGCATCGAGCGGGCGCAACCGGCCTTCAGTGTCGGCCATTCTGCCTTCGACGTCGCGCACCTGTGCGGCGATGCTGATCAGTTGCTGGTTGAGTTTGGTGCGGTCCTGGCCGATGGTCGCGATGTCGGCCTTTAATTTTTGTTCGAGCTCGGCAGCTTTCTTCTGCTGTTCGCGCGCGGCTTCGAGTTCCTGCGTGCGCTGCTTGATCGCTTCCGGATTTGGGGCACTGATCTGTTTGACCGCGCCCTGCGCATGGGCTGGCAAGATTGGTCCCGCAACATTCAGGGACGAAAGTACCAGCGACAACATCGCGCCGCGCGTCAGCGTACGTATCGTCAGCGGGGGTGTATTCTCGGTCACGTAAGGGTCGATCTTTCGAGATCTATTATGCGCGGTGATAAGGGTGGCCGGACAAAATGGTCGCGGACCGATAAATCTGTTCCAGCAGCATGACGCGTACCATCTGATGCGGCCAGGTCGCCTTGCCAAACGCAACGCTGAGTTTTGTTTTGCGCCTCAAATCGGGCGAAAGTCCGTCCGCGCCGCCGATCAAAAAAACGGCGTTTGGAACCGATTCGTCCCGCCATCGGCCAAGATGCCGTGCGAATGTAGCGCTGTCGATGGCCTCGCCGCGCTCGTCGAGCGCGATGATGGACGATTTGTCAGGAATGAGTGCGGAGATCGCCGCGGCTTCCTCGTTGATTCGTGCGGCAGCGTCGCGTGCGCGGCTTTCCGGAATTTCATGAATCTCGAGGCTGCGAAATCCAAGCTTCCGGCCGATGTCGTCGAATCGCTCGCGATAGCGTTCGGCCAGATCCCGTTCCGGGCCTTGCTTCAGACGTCCGATGGCAATGACGATAATGCGCATGGCGCGCAAAGTATCATGCGCGCACGCACATGAACACGCACGGCCTCAAGTGCCGTTCAGCGGGCCTTTGCCGCCGGTTTGTCCGAGGTCCACATCTTTTCGAGATTGTAGAACTCGCGGACTTCCGGCCTGAACACGTGCACGATCACATCGCCGGAATCGATCAGCACCCAATCGCAATTGGGCAATCCCTCGATATGAGGGGCTGCGATGCCGCTCTCTTTGAGACCTTTTGCGACATTCTCCGCGATCGCACCGACATGGCGGTTGGCCCGCCCGGAAGTGACGATCATGTAGTCGGAGATGGAGGATTTGCCGCGGAGGTCGATGGTGACCGTTTCTTCCGCCTTCATGTCGTCAAGGCGGGAGAGGATCAGGTTCAGCGTCTTGTCGGCGTCAGGTCGCGCCTTCAGGACGGGGACAGGCGTCGCTTCAACACGAGGCTTTAGCGAGCTAGCCTTGGACAATACAGATGTGGTCAGGGACCATTCCTTTCACTGTATCGCGAGCGCCGAATCCTGGCGCCCACCATCATAATAGGCATGTGGGGTTAACGGTTTCAATCTTCCAGATGTCGCCGCGATGATTTGGGTGTTTCTGTTGCCGGAAAGCGTCATCGCGGACTCTCGTCCTTCCAGCTTCCGTCCGGGTTCCGTAATCGCGTCGAAGACAGGCTGGATTTTAATCCGGTGAGAAAAGTCCAGGCTGGCGCTCGCCGACTCGCGAGTGACCCGGCATTCCGCTCATTGATGCGATAGGGCATCAGGGTCTGCGCGGCAACGGATGATAGAGCGCGGAGGCTGTCGGATGGCCGGTCGACCACGGCGATCGGCACCATGTCGGCGATACGCCGCCAGCTTTCCCAGCGGTTGAATTGCGCGAGATTATCTGCGCCCATGATCCAGACAAAGCGCACGCCGGAACAGCGGCGTCGCAAGTAAGAAATCGTATCCGCAGTGTAACGGGTGCCGATGACGGTTTCGAGACAACTGACGTCGATGCGCGGATGATGCGCGACGTTCTCGGCGGCGATCATGCGCTCGCGCAATGCGTGCAGGGAACCGTTGTCCTTTAATGGATTACCCGGCGACACCAGCCACCAGATGCGGTCGAGCTGCAATCGCTTCAGTGCGAACAGGCTAATGGCGCGATGCGCCTCATGCGGCGGATTGAACGATCCGCCAAGCAAGCCGATGCGCATACCGTCGGCATGACGCGGAAGGGCGCTGGGCAAATGGATTGCTTCTTCGGGCACGTCGCTCACGGGCGCGCAATCACGGACGTGTCTGTCCCGTGCCGTGAACGCGATACTTGAAGCTGGTCAGTTGTTCGGCCCCAACGGGACCGCGCGCGTGGAACTTGCCGGTGGCGATGCCGATCTCCGCGCCAAAGCCGAATTCGCCGCCATCGGCGAATTGCGTCGAGGCGTTATGCAGCACGATGGCGGAATCCACTTCGTTGAGAAACCTCGAAGCAACCTTCTCGTCTTCAGTCACGATGGCGTCGGTGTGGTGCGAGCCATAGCGCGCGATATGCGCCAACGCGCCGTCGACGCCGTCGACAAGCTTCGCTGAGATGATCGCGTCTTCGTATTCGGTGGCCCAGTCCTCTTCGGAGACGGGCTTTACGCGCGCGTCGACACGGCGGATGTCGTCGCCACCGCGCACTTCGCAGCCGGCGTCGAGCAGCATGGTCACCAGCGGCTTGAGCTGCTTATCTGCGGCGGCCTTGTCGACCAGCAACGTCTCGGCCGCGCCGCAGACGCCGGGGCGGCGCATCTTGGCATTGAGAACAATCGTCTTCGCCATGTCGAGCGAAGCCGCCTTGTCGACATAGACGTGATTGACGCCTTCGAGATGCGCGAACACCGGCACGCGCGCTTCGTCCTGCACGCGTGCGACGAGGTTCTTGCCGCCGCGTGGCACGATGACGTCGATCGCACCATTGAGTCCGGAGAGCATCAGACCGACAGCCGCACGGTCGCGGGTCGGCACCAGCGAAATGGATTCTTCGGGCAGGCCCGCTTTGCGGAGTCCTTCGACGAGACAAGAATGGATCGCACGGCAGGAGCGGAAACTGTCCGAGCCGCCGCGCAGGATGACGGCATTGCCGGATTTCAAACACAGCGCACCGGCATCGGCCGCGACGTTGGGGCGGCTCTCGAAGATCACGCCGACCACGCCGAGCGGCACGCGCACGCGTTCGATGGTCATGCCGTTGGGGCGTGTCCATGTTTCGGTGACGATGCCCACAGGATCGGGAATCGCCCGCACCACCTCGATGCCGTCGGCCATCGCCTTGATGCGCGAGTCATTGAGCGCAAGACGATCGACAAAGGCGCTGCTCGAGCCGTTCGATTTTGCCTCGGCGACGTCCTCGGCATTGGCAGCCAGAATTGCAGGCGCGCTGGCGCGGATGGCGGCGGCCATGGCGGCAAGGGCTGCGTCCTTCTGCTCGCTCGGGGCAAGCGCCAGCACCCGCGCAGCGCGGCGCGCGCCGGCGCCAAGGTCGGTCATCAGCGCGGTCAGATCGGGCGCGCTATCAAGGGCTTTGAGCGGAGCGGACATAGCAACTTATCTGGTGTCGGATCGCTTGTAAGACCATGCCGTAGCACAGAAATTCTGATCCCGCGAGCCGCCGGCAACATGGCAGACCGGCGGGCCGGCCAACGGCCTGTCAGACCCGCCGCTAGGCCATTGGCCGAGCTTGCGCTTTGCTGGACGTGGCTACTTGGCGCTGTCGGTGCCCCGCGGGCCGCCGACCACGAGGTCGTCGCGATGAATCATCTCCGCCCTGCCGCTGATGCCCAGGATCTGCGCTGCGTCGGACGATGAGCGGCCCTTGATGAGCTCGGCGTTCTCGGCGTCGTAGGCGACGAGGCCGCGTCCGATCTCATGGGTGTCCGGACCGCGCACCACCACAGCGTCGCCGCGCGCGAACTGCCCGTCCACGCGGATCACGCCGGCCGGCAGCAGGCTCTTGCCCGCGCGCAGCGCAGCCACCGCGCCCGCATCGATGGTGAGCGTGCCCTTCGGCTCCAGCGATCCGGCGATCCAGCGTTTGCGCGCGGTGACGGGATTGGCCGGTGTGAGAAACCAGGTACACGGTCCGCCATCGGCGATCGCCTGCAGCGGATGTTCGATCTTGCCCGAGGCAATCAACATGTGCGTGCCCGCGCTGGTCGCGATCTTCGCGGCCTCGATCTTGGTCCGCATGCCGCCGCGCGACAGTTCGGACTCGGCCGCACCCGCCATCGCCTCGACATCGGCGGTGATGGATTCGACGATCGGAATCAGCTTCGCATTCGGATTCGCGGACGGCGGCGCGGTGTAGAGCCCGTCGATGTCCGAGAGCAGAACGAGCAGGTCGGCGCTGGTCATGGTGGCGACGCGCGCGGCGAGGCGGTCGTTGTCGCCGTAACGGATTTCGTTGGTGGCGACGGTGTCGTTCTCGTTGATGACCGGCACCGCGCGCCACTCAAGCAGCTTGGTGATGGTTGAGCGTGCGTTGAGATAACGCCGCCGCTCTTCGGTGTCTTGCAGCGTCACCAGAATCTGTCCCGCGCCAATGCCGTGGGCGCCGAGCACTCCCGACCAGATGCGCGCCAGTTCGATCTGGCCGACCGCCGCGGCGGCCTGACTCTCTTCGAGCTTGAGCGCGCCGCTCGGCAGCTTCAGGCGGCTGCGTCCAAGAGCGATCGAGCCGGATGAGACAACCAGCACGTCCTTGCCGTCATGATGCAGTTTCGCGATGTCGGCGGCGAGCGCGGCCAGCCAGTTCGCGCGCACCTCGCCCGCAGCGGAATCGATCAGCAGCGACGATCCGACCTTGACGACGATGCGGCGGAAATTCTTCAGCTTCGGGTGCGACATCAGAAATCAGCGTTTAACAGGAATAAGTTGAACAGGCGGAGAGGCGTCAGTGACCAAGCGGTGTCCAGCCTGCCGGCTCTGGCTCCGACGATCCGGCGCTCTCACTGGCTTTCTTGGCTTTCGCGGACACCGGCGCTTCGTCGATCAGTTTCACAAGCGCACGCAGCGCTTCCGGAACGCCTTCGCGGGAGACGCCGGAAATCAGCAACGGCGTTTTCTTCGCCGCGCGCTTCAGCCGCGCCTTCTGCTCCTTGAGGTCTTCCGGCGAGATCGCATCGATCTTGTTCAGCGCCACGATCTCGATTTTCTCGGCGAGATGTTCGTCATAGGCTTCGAGTTCTGCGCGCACGGTCTTGTAGGCTTTGCCGGCGTGCTCGCTTGTCGCATCAACGAGATGCAGCAGCACGCGGCAGCGCTCGACGTGACCGAGAAAGCGATCACCGAGTCCCGCGCCTTCATGCGCGCCCTCGATCAGTCCCGGAATATCCGCCAGCACGAATTCGCGTCCGTCGATGCCGACGACGCCAAGCTGCGGATGCAGTGTCGTGAACGGATAATCTGCGATCTTCGGCTTCGCTGCGCTGACCACGGAAAGGAATGTGGATTTGCCCGCATTTGGTAATCCGACCAAGCCGGCATCGGCGATCAGTTTCAGCCGCAGCCAGATCCAGCGCTCTTCGCCGGGCTGGCCGGGATTGGCATTGCGCGGTGCGCGATTGGTCGAGGTCTTGAAATGCGCGTTACCGAAGCCGCCGTTGCCGCCCGTTGCCAGCACGAATTTTTCACCGACTTCGGTGAAATCGTGGATCAGCGTCTCGCGGTCTTCGTCGAAAATCTGAGTGCCGAGCGGCACCTTGAGCACGACGTCCTTGCCGTTGGCGCCATGACGATCCGACCCCATGCCGTTCACGCCCTTCGGCGCCTTGAAGTGCTGCTGGTAGCGATAGTCGATCAGCGTGTTGAGACCGTCCGCGACTTCGACGATGACGTCGCCGCCGCGGCCGCCATTGCCGCCGCTCGGTCCGCCGAACTCAATGAACTTCTCGCGGCGAAATGCCACGCAGCCGTTGCCGCCGTCGCCGGAGCGGATATAGACCTTGGCTTCGTCGAGAAATTTCATCGGTTTTCCATTGCGCCGCGATTGGCAAAAGCCCGGCTTTTGGCGGCTTGTCGCGTCCCGGATATATGCGCCATAGGTCCCGGAGCGGCAACCCATTCATGCGCAATAACGCCGGGAAGGCCGCATTTGCGGCGGTTGCCGAACCGTCGAGCACCTTCTAAACGACGTTCTCGGCATACATTTTGTCGAATTAACGTTACTGGCGACGTCTCATGACCCTGCTCGCAAAAATCTCGGCCGAGGCCGGCAACCGTTCGGCCACGCTTGCGGGCATCGCGCTCATGCTGCTGGCCGTCTGGCTGTTTTCGTTTGGCGACGCGTTGGGCAAGTACATCGTTGCGACCTATTCGGTCGGTCAACTGCTGCTGTTGCGCGCCGCCGCGAGCCTCATCCTGATGTCCCCGGCGATCTGGCGCCAGCGCGCGGCCCTTCGGAACATTCAGAGGCCGGGTCTGCAAGTGATCCGGGTCGTGCTCTCGACGCTTGAGGTCGCGGCGTTCTTCGCGGCGTCGGTCTATCTGCCGCTTGCGGACGTCATCACCTATTATCTCGCCGCGCCGATCTTCGTCACCGCTGCGTCCGCGATCTTTTTGGGCGAGCATGTCGGCTGGCGGCGCTGGAGCGCCATCGTCGTCGGCTTCATCGGCGTCATCATCGCGCTGCGGCCGTCCACGCAGGCTGTGAGCTGGCCGGCAATGATTGCGCTAGCGGGCAGCGCGTCGTTTGCCGCGCTCATGATCATCACGCGTTCGCTGCGCGGCACGCCGGACATCGTCCTGACATCCGCGCAGTTCTGCGGCACGCTTCTGTTCGGTTTGATCGCGGCACCGTTCGGCTGGATCACGCCGAGTCTGCCGGATCTCGGTCTTTTCGCAGCGGCAGGCTGCATTTCCATCGCCGCCGCGCTCGGCGTCAACCGCTCGCTCAAGCTCGCGCCGGCCAGCGTCGTCGTGCCGTATCAGTATACGATGATCATCTGGGCGGTAATTTTCGGTTATCTCGTATTCGGCGACGTGCCGTCGGTGGCGATGCTTGCAGGCGCGGCGGTGATCATCATTGCCGGGCTCTACATCTTCCTGCGCGAGCAGAGCCTCGTGCGCGACGAGCCGGTGGTAGTGCCTCCGCCGGGGTGACGCTCTAAAAGTATCAAGCATGGCCGCGCAAAATGGCCTGCATTTCTGGCTGTTGCGCGCCGGCTGGTTGCTTTCTAAGCAAGATCGATTGCGTCACGCCCGGTCAGGATTCGGTGCGCCGCCGTTTCCGTTTCAAATAAACTTCCATCCCGCCATTTTCCCCCGCTAGCCCATTGCCGATGAATCTTCCGTTCAAATCATTGCGTCGCACGACACCGCTCTCGTCTGCGCTCTCCGGCATTTTGTTCATGCTGGCGGCGATGACGATTTTTTCGCTGGTGAACGTCTTCAGCAAGATGATGGTGGCCGCTTACCCGCCCGCGCAGCTGTTCTTCATCCGCGGGTTTGGCGCCATCGCAACGCTGCTGCCGTTTCTGGCGCGGGACAATTTCGCAGCCGCTCGCAACGTACCGCGGCCCGGCTTGCAGGTGTTGCGGATGGCCCTGTCCGTTTCCGACGGCATGCTGTTCTTCACCGCGATCAAGTACATTCCGCTGGCTGATGCCACGACCTGCTATCTCGCCGCGCCGATTTTCGTCACGGCGTTCTCGGCGATCTTCCTGCGCGAGCATGTCGGCTGGCGGCGCTGGGCTGCTGTCGTCATCGGTTTCGTTGGCGTGCTGATTGCGCTTCGGCCGACCGGTGCGACCGTGTCCTGGCCGGCGCTGATCGCGCTGGCCGGATGCCTGTGTCAGTCGATCTTCATGATCGTCACCCGTTACGTGCGCGGCACGTCAAACATCTTTCTGGCGACGACCCAGGTGGTGGGATCGTTTGTGTTCGGCGGGATCGTATCGGCATTTCTGTTTGTGCCGCCGACATGGTTTCTCGTTGTGCTGTTGCTGATCAGCGGCATGGTCAACGTGGCGGCTGTGCTTTGCCTCAACCGCTCGCTGATTCTGGCGCCCGCTAGCGTGGTCGCACCGTTTCAATACACGATGATCGTATGGGCGATCGTGCTTGGGTTTCTGGTGTTCGGTGATGTGCCGTCACCGAACACCATGATAGGAGCGGCCATTGTTGCCTGTGCGGGAATCTACATCTTCCTGCGCGAGCACAAGGTCATGCACCGCGAGCCCGAGCCCAATCCGCCGACGGTGGTCTGATCAACCAGATCAGCGCCGTGTCGAATTGCTCCAGCTCTTGATCGACGACCAGACACCGCGTTCCAGCTTGAAGCAGTCGACCGGCGTCGACGATCCAAGTGCCAGGAAGCGATGCAGTTCGACTCCGGTCCACTGGAAGCCGCACTTCTCCAGCACGTGGCGCGATGCCGGGTTGAGCACCCGCGCGGCCGACAGAAGCTGATCGATGGCGAATTCCTCGAACGCATAATCGATCACGGCGCGTGCGGCTTCGGTCGCATAACCCTTGCCCCAGTGCTCGACGCCGAAACAGTAGCCGAGCTCCGGCGCATTCTCGTTTTCCCAACTCACGCCGACAAGGCCGACGGCAGCGCGCTCGCGCTCGACCAGGAAAACGGTATCGATGGTGCCCGCGATGGTGGTCACGAAACTGATGGCGTCGTCCGTGGTGTACGGATGCGGTACGCGCCGCAGATTGATCGACACGCGCTTGTCGCTCACGACCTGCGCGATGGCTTTTACGTCCGCGAGCGTCGGCTGACGCAACACCAGCCGATCGGTCTCGAGGACGACGGCTCTTGATTCCCGCAACGTGGGCGTTGGCTTTTCCAGCAGCATGGCAAGGCTCCTTGATGTGCTCGTCCCCAAAACGAGCGCAAAACAAAAGGGGAGGCCGGTTACCCGTCTCCCCTTCGAGCCTTCCAGTGCTCTGCCGGTTCAACGAGACCCGGCAGACGCGATGTGTCTACCGTTTATTCAGCCGCTTCCGCCGTCGGAATAACCGAGACGAAGGTGCGGCCGTTGGCTTTGGCGCGGAATTCAACTTTGCCTTCGATCTTGGCGAACAGGGTATGATCCGTGCCCATGCCGACGTTGAGGCCGGGATGCCAGGTCGTGCCGCGCTGACGCGCAATGATATTGCCCGGAATCACATGCTCGCCGCCGTACGCCTTGACCCCGAGGCGCTTGCCTGCCGAGTCGCGTCCGTTGCGCGATGAACCGCCTGCTTTTTTGTGAGCCATGGCTCCGTCTCCAAAATTCGCTTTAAGCTATAGACCGATTCCTTGACGGAATCATTTCACTTTTTGTCGCTCTTTGTTTTCGGCGCGGCCTTCTTGGCTGCGGTCTTTGCCGGGGCCTTCGCTGCAGCCTTTGGAGCCGCCTTCTTGGCCGGAGCCTTCTTGGCAACTTTGGCCGGAGTCTCGTCGCCGTCTACCGGAGCGGCCTCGACCTTCTTTTCCTTCTTCGGGCGCGGACCCACGGTCGGGGCCTTGCCATCGGTCAGAATCTCGGTGACGCGGATCACCGTGATTTCGTCGCGATAGCCGCGCTTGCGCTTCGAATTCTTGCGGCGGCGCTTCTTGAAGGAAATCACCTTCGGGCCGCGCTTGTGGTCCAGCACTTCGGCGGCCACGGATGCACCCGCAACAAACGGGAATCCGAGGACCGGCGTGTCGCCGCCAACCACCATTACTTCGCCAAGCTGCACGATCGTTCCGACATCGCCGGCGATCTTGCCAATCTCGAGCACATCATCCGGAACGACACGGAACTGCCGGCCGCCGGTTTTGATGACTGCGAACATCGTTTTTTTCCTTCGTGTTCGATCCCGGCGCTCGGATGAATCCGGGCCGGCTTCTTATTCAGTCGCTATGGGTTCAATTGTCTGCGCCGCTACAACTCGTTGGCCAGAGCTGCGCAAAAACAAACGGCGCGAGAAACTCCCGCGCCGGGTTGCGGGTGTTATAGCTGCAGAAGGCGGCGAGTCAAGAAAAAGCAGCCCGAAAACGGGCCATTTATAAGCCATTTGAGCCGATTTTCGTGATTTTGCAGGGTCCAGCGGCGGCAGCGGCATCTGATCCTCGAAACCATCCGGTTCCCCGGCCGTTATACCCGGCAACAGGTAAAGGCTCCCGAATATGGCTGAGGACACGCTGACGACCGCCGGGATCGGCAATCACGGGGCGGCGCGCCTGCTGTCGGTGGACATCGACAGCTACAATATCGAGCTCAAGGACGACGACGGGTTTCTGGGCGATCGCGCCAGCAAGGGCGCGTTTCACGACATCCTGGAGAATCTGCGCAAGCCGCTACGCAAGGACGGGGATGATCCGCTTGGCGACAAGGCGAGCGAGGACCTCAGCAAAAAGGAACTGGATCAGATTCTGGTCGGTGACGACATTCAGGCGGCGGCTGTGCTGCACGGAGCGATCGAGGATTTTGCGCAGGAACTGGCTTTCGTGACCCGGCGATTTCTCAAGACCAAGGCGTGGGACAAGACCGAGGCCATCATCGTCGGTGGCGGCTTCCGTCAGCGGCGGATTGGTCAATTGGCTATCGCCCGGGCGGGCCTCATACTTCGGTCGGAAGGCCACAAGGTTGAAATGTTTCCGATCCGCTTTCATCCCGATGAGGCTGCGCTGATCGGGTGCGCGCACCTCGCTCCGTCGTGGATTTTCGAGGCGCATGACAGCATCCTTGCCGTCGACATCGGTGGCACCAATATCCGCTGCGGCGTTGTGGAAACGCGGCAGAAGAAAGCGCCGGATTTGTCGAAGGCTTCGGTCTGGAAGTCCGAGCTTTGGCGTCATGCCGACGACGAGCCGACGCGCGAAGGCGCAGTGAAGAAGCTCGCAGGAATGCTGAAGAACTTCATCAAGCGGGCTGAGGATGAGGGTATCAAGCTCGCGCCATTCATTGGCGTATCGTGTCCTGGCGCGATTGAGGCCGACGGTTCGATTGCAAAGGGCGCGCAGAACCCGCCGGGCAATTGGGAAAGCAGCAAATTCAACTTGCCCGCGAGCCTGATCGAGGCGATCCCGACTATTGGCGATCACGACACTGCAGTGCTGATGCACAATGACGGCGTAGTGCAGGGCTTGAGCGAGATTCCCTTCATGCAGGATTACAAGCGCTGGGGAATCCTCACCATCGGAACAGGCTTGGGCAATGCGCGCTTCACCATGCGCTATACGAAAGAGAAAAAAGGGTGAGGCTGGCAGCCGCGGTCCGGGAAGTGGCTTTGGCTGCTGCGAGCCTGCAGCGGCGGCGAATGCTGTTCCTTCCAGGATGGGCACCCCAGTAGGTCAGGTGCGGCGAAGCAGCGCCCCTAGCGCATTCCGATAGGCTAATTCCAAAGGCTTGCATTCTAAAGGCTTAAAAAACGCCCAGCGCCTTGTCTGGATCGGCGTCCTCGCTTAGAACTCGCCCGCGACCCGGCGGGAAACCGCCGCTTTGGTACCCGGAGAGGTGGCAGAGTGGTCGAATGCACCGCACTCGAAATGCGGCATAGGTGCAAGCCTATCGGGGGTTCGAATCCCTCCCTCTCCGCCATTTGACTAGACCCAGTTCGCAGACAGAGCCCCAAAAAGGGGCATTCTCGCACCCCGCGACGCCTTGCGCTGGGCGATTGTCGTGTCTGTACTGCCGTTGGTACCAACAAAAGTGCCCGCTCGTCCGGCCGCGCGGCCAAGCCGCCGCGTTACCTGTTACCTTGTCAGCGGTTCGTCCGGCGGCCGATTTCACAGATCGGGCTCTCGACGCAATTCTTTGGAGCGGCTCTCCGTCTTGCCGGTGGCGCCCTATGGTCCGCGCCCAGATAGGCCCGGTGTAGATTCGCGGAATTTCTCGAGTGAGAGGGTCTGCTACCACTACTTGTTGGCGGCGAGATCAGCTTTCAACTTCGACTTCAGGATCTTGCCCGTCGGGCCAATCGGCAATTCGTTGGTCAGAATGATCTCTTTTGGCCGCTTGTAAGCGGTGAGATTCTCCCTCGCCCAGGCATCAAGTTCAGCGACATCGAGCTGGCGGCCTGCCGTCGGTTGAACATAGGCAATGACTTCCTCGTTGCCATCCACAGCGCGGCCGACCACGGCCACCAGTGCAACGCCTGGAACTTGCGATAAAACCGCTTCGACCTCGACAGGGTACACGTTGAATCCACTGCGGATGATAACGTCCTTCGTTCGACCGACCAGAGACAGATTGCCGTCCTGATCTATCGACCCGATGTCTCCCGTTGTCATGAAGCCGCCGGGTCGTCTGACCTCATCGTTCGCAAGTTCGTTCTTGTAGTATCCCAGCATGAGGTTGGGGCCTTTGACCCATATCTCGCCGGGCTCGCCAATCGCGGCAGCCTCGCCGTCTTCGCGAACGATACGGATTTCAATTCCAGGCTGTACCACGCCGACGGATCGACCGATTGTGGCACCGCGTGACCGCGTGACCGGCGCGATCTCTGTCATCCCGTACGAGTTGCCAAGCTCAAGCCCGAAGGCCTCTTCAATTTGTGCCTTCAATGTCAGGTCGAGCGGCATTCCACCGACAGCAATGAAGCGCAATCGATTGGACCGAAGCGAGATGCTGTTGCTTCCGGCGTACTCAAGCAGCCTCGCAAAGATCGTTGGCACACCCATGACGTAGGTGATGCGATCGGCCTTGAGCGCAGCCACGAAATTGTCGGGACGAAACTGGGTTACGAGTTCGGTTGTGCCGCCAGCCCAGATCGCCGTCGTCAGCATCGCCCCGAGCCCGATGACGTGACTTACCGGAGTGATATTGTAGAACACATCGTCTGGCGTGATGTTGCGGAGTTCGGCCATGTTCCCGCCCATGTACATGATGGCCTGATGGCTCAGCATCACACCTTTCGGCGCGCCCGTGGTGCCCGACGAAAACAGCAGAACGGCGGTCTGGCGTTCCTTGTCTGCGTAGACCGGTTCAGGTTGTGCGCTCTCGTTCGTGGGCCCGAAGGCGACCTTGCCAAAAACAGGATCTTCGTGTGGACGAGCTTGTGCCTGCGCGGCGTGATCCGCCGCGGCCGGTGAGTCGCCAGTGGTATAAGCGACAGTACGGCATCCGCTGTATGTGCGGCATGCGTCGATCTCCCGCGCCGACATTCGCGCGTTGATGGGGCTCGCCCATGCATCGAGATCGCTTGCGGCAAAAATGAACGTGACTGCGGCAATAGAGTTCTCGTTCACGATCATGACGCGATCGCCGCCGACAACGCCTGCGGCTGTCAATAATGCCTTGGCGCGTCCGATTGCCTGCCACAAATCCAGATATGTGACGGTCTTGCCAGCCGAGATCAGCGCGGGCCGATCCGGCGCAGTCAAGGCTTGCCGTTGAACCAGTCCTGCGAGCCGCGACGGCATAGACGCCAGCAATGTCTCTGCACTGCCGCCGTTGAACACATTCTGCGTGGAATCTGTCGTGCTTGACTCCGTCTCATGCACTGCGGCTATTTTTACTGTTGACGACATGGGTCTTCCTCAAGCGCCGCGGCTACGCGCTCTCTGCCGCGAGATGGCTTCTGTTTTCCCAGAAGACCACCTTGCGATGCAAGTATTGCAGGATTTCATTCCCGGCCACGCCGATGGCGGCGAGGACGATCACCACCGCGAACATCGTTGCCACATCCATCGTCATTGAGGAGGCCTGCAACAGATTCCCTAGCCCAGCCTTGGATGCGATGAATTCGCCAACGACCGCGCCAATCAGCGCCATCGCGACGCTTATCTGCAAGCCGGCGAAGATGGATGAAGCGGCCGCGGGAAGCTTGACGTTCAGCAGGATGTTCCATCGCGACGCGCTGAATGCACGGTACAGATTTACGATGTCCGGATTGACCGAGCGGATGCCGACCAGAGTATTGATGAAGACAGGAAAGAAACAGATCAGCGCAACCAGAACGATTTTGGAAGACATGCCGAATCCAAACCAAACGATGATGAGCGGCGCGAGAGCAACCTTCGGCATCGACTGGAGTGCGACGATATAGGGCATCAGCGCGCGCTCGATGAGCGGAATCTCAGCCAGAAGCGCGCCGATAACGATGGCGAGAAAGCAGCCGAGGAGATAGCCAACGACCACTGCATAGAGCGTTGCGGCGATATGTGGATAAAAGGTGCCTCCTACCAGGCCATCGATAAGGGCCGTGCCGACGGAGAGCGGCGAGGGAACAAGATAGGCGGGCACCTTGAAGAACCGGACTGACAGGTCCCACAGCAACAGGGTGGTCACGAAAAACGCGATCGAAATCGCTATTTCGGCCCAGCGAAATTTTGTCATGCGGTCCTCGCTGATTGCGTGGTGCTTGATTTGAACAGCGCCCTGAGGTGGGTTGCATATTCCCCGAACATGGACTGTCCCATAGTTTCGACGTCCCGGACACGGGGGAGGTCGATCTTGAGGTCGTCGATGACGCGACCGGGACGTTGCGACAGCGTGAGGACGCGATCCGATAGATACACGGCCTCAGGAATGGAATGAGTGATGAACAGAACGGATTTTCCGGTCGTCATCCATATCTGCTGCAATTCGTCCATCATGAATTCGCGGGACATTGCGTCGAGTGCTGCAAATGGCTCGTCCATCAGCAGCATTGCGGGATCGTGAATAAGACCCCGCGCAATGCCGACCCGCTGCTGCATTCCGCCGGAAAGTTCGTACGGATAGTGATTGACGAAGTCCCCCAAGCCGACGAGCCGCAGAAGATCATGCGCGCGATCCTTGTACTCGGCGATCGGCATCCGCATGGCGCGGATCGGCACGAGAACGTTCTCCAGAATGGTTTTCCACGGAAGAAGGGTCGGTTGCTGAAAGACGATTCCGATATCGGGCCGAGGCTCTTTGACCTCGACATCAGCCAGAACAACCTTGCCTGAAGTCGGGCGCAGCAGGCCGGAGACGATCCGAAGCAAGGTCGATTTCCCGCACCCGGACGGCCCGAGGATCGAGACGAATTCACCCTTCCGGATCGAGAACGACAAGTCGCGAATGGCGGGAATCGGGCCGCGGCTCGAGTTGTAGATCAGGTCCATCTGGTTGATCGAGAGCACGGGATTCAGGGAATCACCATGTACTTGTTTTGCTTGATCAGATTTCAACATGGTTGGTGCGACCTCGGGTCCCTCGCGAGATATCCACGGCGTCCGCGGATCGTTGTGTTTTTCTGGTGCGGGTCTGCGCCCGTTGCAGGTTGGTCCGCCATTCGGCGGCAGTGCAAGGCCCCATTGTGCACAATTCGCACGATCGTGCAAATAATTTCATTGCGGGTGATTTTTTGCGGAGCAAAACTGCTATCATTGCCGTTATGCGCAGGACCCGATAATTTGCGACATCGGATTGCGAACAATGCTCGGAATTGGATTCCCACAACATGAAAAGTAAATCGAAAGCCCTTGCTGGAAAGCGGCCTGGTCGAGTTCAGAGACGCAAGGACTTGCTGGGCATTGTTTACGAAGTCATTTCGGAATCCGGCATCGATGGCGCCAGCATGCGGCAGATCGCCGATCGGGCTGAGGTCAGCACCGGAACAATCAATTATCATTTTGGAAACAAGCAGAAGCTGATCATGGCGGCACTTCAGGCTGCCTATGAAACTCCGTCGGAAGAGGAGCCCAGTTCCTCGCCCTTGGGGCAGCTCAAGGTGTTTGCCTTCAGCCATATTTTCCGGTCGTCGAACGATCGGTTCTGGCGCTTTTGGGTTAACTACGCTGCTGCAGGCACCAGAAGCACTGAACTGCGAAAACATCAAAATCGGCGATTCGAGAAGCAGCTCGGCTTCTGGAAGAAGCTGATCGAGAGCGCCATCAAGGCCGGGGAGTTGCCCGCCGATCTTGAGGCGCAGCGCGCTTCCGAGCATCTTCTGATTTTCGTCCACGGACTCGTCATGCGTCAGATATTGCGCGCAGATGCAGAGAATCGTGAGCATTGCGAAAGGTTGCTCGAAGAATACTTCGAGGCTCTGGAGCGGAGTAAGCCTGAAGCGAGCGGCAAGGTTTCAAGATCATCGGTCCGCGAACTGTCCGAGATCAACTAAAAGCTCAGCGGCGCAATAATAAAAGACCGTCGGCTCATAAAAGCCGGCGGTTTTTTGTATCTGGAGATTATTTGCACGATCGTGCGAATTATGTTAACCGGTCCGGGATTGCCGATAGCAAGATCAAAGGAAAGATAGTCCGCATGCCTGTTGTCCTTGTCGAAAGACCATCTCCGCACGTCGCTGTCGTGCGGTTCAATCGCCCGGATGTGCGTAACGCACTCAACACGGAGGTGCGCCGTCTTTTGCACGGACACTTCGCCCAACTGGCGGATGATCCGGATGTCCGTTGCGTTGTTTTGACCGGCAACGAACAGGCATTCGCCGCCGGTGCGGATATTCAGGAGCAGGCAGGTCGCGACGTCGTCGGCGCGATCGAAGCTTATACGACCCGCGCCGTCATGGATTTCCCAAAGCCGGTTATCGCGGCGGTCAACGGTTTTGCGCTTGGCGGCGGATGCGAGTTCGCGATGCAGTGCGATATCATCATCGCAAATGACAAAGCCAAGTTCGGCCAGCCTGAAATCAAGTTAGGTCTGATCCCCGGCGCCGGCGGAACGCAGCGCCTGCCGAGAACAGTTGGAAAATACAACGCGATGTACCTGCTGCTCACAGGTGCATTCATCAACGCCAGTGATGCTCATCGCATGGGTCTCGTCAGCGAAGTTGTTCCGGGCAATTGCGAGCCGCGTGCTCTTGAGATTGCTGCGCAGATTGCAACGCTTGCGCCGCTGGCTGCCCAGCAGATCAAGGAAGTCGTGAATGCGGGTCTCGATACGTCGCTTGACGCCGGGCTGAAGCTGGAACGGCGCGGCTACCAGTTGATGTTCGGTACTGCGGACATGCGGGAAGGCGTCAAGGCATTCACGGAAAAACGCGTAGCCGCCTTCGCAGGCAAATAAAACGTCGAGGAACTCCGAGGAAAATCAATGATAAATCGCGATATCGCAATTATCGGCTTTGCCGAGACAAAGATAGAATTCCGGTCTGGGCGCAGCGTCTACGATCTGGCTGGTGAAGCCATGGCCGGCGCGCTCGCGCATGCCGGGATTGAAAAGTCCGAGATCGATGGCATGGCGGTGTCCTCCAGCTTCGCAGACGCCGGCAATCCATTCTATGGGCCCATTCTGTCTGCCTATCTTGGGCTTGAGCTGGACTGGTGCCAGGTGACGGATCTCGGCGGGGCTTCGGCGTCCGGCAACATCGCCCGCGCTGCCGCGGCAATTAAGGCCGGGCTCTGCGAAACTGTTGTCGTCATCGCATCCGACCCGCAATCCAGCGAGAACAAACAGGCTATCGGCGCTTTCCGCGGCGAATTCCAGTACCCGATGGGCATCATGGGCCCTCCGGGATACTTTGCCCTGATCAGCCAGCGTTACGATCATCAGTACGGGCTGGATCCCAAGGCGCTTGGCAAGCTCGCGGTGACTCAGCGCAACCATGCGCTGATGAACGATCTGGCATGCGAGAAACTGAAAAAGCCGATCACAGTCGACGACTATCTCGCGTCGCCGATGATTTCCGATCCGATCCGGATGCTGGATTGCGTCATGGTGTGCGATGGCGCCAGCGCTTTCATCGTTACGACGACTGAGCGCGCGAAGAAGATGGGCGCAAAGAAGATGGTTCATCCGATCGGTTATGGCGAACGGGTAAACTACATGGAGACAAACCCGACTCCGGATATCACCGAGGGCGGTCACCGCGCAGCGGGCAGGCGGGCATTTGAACGGGCGGGCATGAAGCCTTCCGACATCAAGATGTTCCAGCCCTACGACGACTTCCTTATCGCTATCGTCATGCAGCTCGAACATCTCGGCTTCTGCGAAACAGGGCGCGGATGCCAGTTCGTCAATGAGCATGACATGACCTATCGCGGCGATCTGCCGTTGAACACCGGCGGCGGACAGATTTCAGCGGGGCAAGCCGGACTGGCGGGTGGTGCGCATAATCTATCGGAAGCGTTGCGTCAGTTGTTTGGTGAGGCCGGCGCTCGCCAGATCAAGGATCATGCTAACGCGATCGTTACCGGCATCGGCTGGATACCGTACGGGCGCAACTGGGGTTCAAGCACTGCATTGATTTTGGAGGCTGCATAATGTCGATCGAATCCGATCCCTTGGCGGGACAGCGTCCTGCTCCGATTCCGTTGAACTTCAGCAAGCCGTTCTGGGACGGTGCGAAGGACAAGAAGCTGATGCTTCAGTATTGTCCGAAATCGGGCAAGTACCAGTTCTATCCGCGGCCGGTCAGTGTCTACACCGGCACGCGCGAACTGGAATGGCGCGAAGCGAGCGGGAAGGGACACATCTATTCGTTCTCCCTGTCTTACAAGGCGCCGCCTCCGTTCAAGGACGTCAAGCCTTACATTATCGCGAGCGTTGAGCTTGAAGAAGGCGTGCGGGTTCTGACCAACATCATCAACTGCGATCCGAAAGCCCTCAAGATCGACATGCCGGTTCGCCTTGCATGGGTGCTGGCTGGGACTTCGAACTATCCGGTGTTCGAGCCAGCATAAGCTTGCGTCATCGAAGCTAACGCTTCGACCGATCTAAAAGAAAAGCCGCCGACAACTGTCGGCGGCTTTTTCGTGAAAGGAATCCAGATGCGGCTATTTGGTAGCCGCCTTGGCTCGCTTGATGACGTCCGCACGATCGAATTTGTTGAAGTCGGCCACAAAGCGGTTCGTGTAAAGCTTGTCCATCGGCAGGTCGGTGACTGTAATCACGCCGCCGAGCTTGAGAGACTTAATGACGCCCTGCCACTCGGCATCGGTAAAGCTGCCCAGCAGCGGTTTTTCTCCCGGTCCAAAGTACAGCAGCTTCTTCATGCGCGCCGACAGGATCTTCAGTTCTTTCGCCATGGCCTCGCTTTCAGGCCCCTGCGGTTTTTGTGCCGGATAGGCCCGCCAGAACGATCGGATGCACTCTTCCAGATTGGCGTCGCAGGCGACGATGCTCTTTGCGATGGCACGGCCAAAGCGGGCAACGAATTCGGGCTTGGTTTTGATCAGGTCGTCTGTAACCGCAAATCCGTGACTTGGATTTCCTTCGAATTCAGCTGGAAAGCTGATCTCGCGCAGTTTGAAGCCTGTGGCTTCGAGAGTCGCGTGCATGGTGTCCCAAAGGTTCAGGGCATCCACCTGTCCTGTCGTCATCGCCCGGAATGCTGGACCGCCCGTACCGACGGTGAAAAGGGAGAATTGATTTGGCTGTACACCGACAACGCCCAATGCTGCCTTGGTGACGGGAACGTTGCCGAATGTCGGACCGGCGATTCCGATCGTCTTGTCTTTAAGGTCGGCAAGCGTTTTGATCGGGCTGTTTTCTGGAACCACGATCTCCCAGATCGACTGCCGCGTGTAATTGAAAACAAACCGCAACGGAATGGGTGTCGCGCCTGGCTGAAGCGCATTGACCACGGTTTCCACGCCGACATAACCGGTGTGGAATCCGCCTGAGAGTATTTGCTGAATGACGGGGTAGGTGCCCTGCATGGAGACAACCTCGTAGTCGAGGTTTTCGTCTTTGAAGAGACCAAGCTCTTTGCCGAAAGTCAGGTGCGCCATGTTGGAAGCAAAGCCGGCTGGCCAGCCGATTTTAACGACTTCAAGCGGTTGAGCGGTTGCTGCTGTAGCAAGAAGGCTGCTTGCAACCGCAACCGCGAGTTTCAGCAGAGACGATTTCTTCCGATTGATACAGTGTGACAATTCCTTCCTCCCCTACAACAATTGGTTTATTTGCACGATCGTGCGATTAGGAGTGAGGCGAGTCAAGTCTCTTCCGATGCGATGTGCCTGTTCGCCGCGCATCATATTTTTGCATCGCAGGGGAGCAGCTATCGCCGATGGTCAGACCTTGTTGGTTGATGGTGGCTCGGTTATTCACCGGCTGAAGCTCAAGAAACGCAAATGGAGGATTCACGTGTCGAAAGTTCAGCTCTTTATCGATGGCGAGTGGTGCGACAGCCTGTCCGGGAAGACAATCCCGGTGGTTAATCCGGCGACCGAAGAAAAGATCGGTGAGGTCGCCCACGCCCAGCGCGAGGACCTC
>JBOFVL010000027.1:0-30049 GCA_051653085.1 Afipia sp.
GCAAGCTTGCGGCGCCTCGCCCTGCGCGAGGCGCCGCTGCTTCTCTCACGATATTATGCGGAGCGCGGCGGTCCCGAAACCCGCGGAAAACCTGCACTCAGACGCCACCACTCCGCATAACGCCACGCTTCGCATAATCCGCGCGGCCGACCAGAACCCGGTGGCTGGGGGCGTTCTCGCCGGTGGCGCGGGTGTCGGGGACGATGCGCACGCCCTTGGCTTGGACGCTGAGGGTTACGATTTCGCCGGTGAACTCGTTCGAGCCGGTCTTCTTGAAGGTGCCGATGGTCGCCATTGTAAGTCTCCGTTTCGTTTTCGGGACCGCTCCATTGCGGCCTCGATGGCGATCGACAGGCCGGAGGCGACCGACGCCGCATCGCTTGCGACCGGAGCAACGCGGAGGATGGCAGGAACGACTTTGTTGTTTCGCGAGGAATGACGGCCTTGGCCGGCAGGGGAAGAAAGTCGGGACGCGCCGTTGCGGCATAGGCGGTCGAGGCGCAGCCGTCCTTCGGTCAGATCAGGCCATTGGAGAGGCCGTTCGGAGCGGTCTGGAGACAATCAGGAACGGAAGATCATGGCGACCCGGTCGCAACCAGCAGACGGCGCAAGCTGAAGATCATCTGCGACCCGTCCTCCCCTTGTACAGGCGAGGGTCGAGCTTTCGTTTCGAAGTCGGCCAGTGGAGATGACGCCCTCGACTTCGTGTTGCACCGTTCCCGCGCACAGAGGCGCCGAGCAGAAATCCGGGCGCTGTTGAGGCGGCCGCACGATGGGCTTCAGTCAGGTTCCGGTGACGCGGCTCCCTCTCCAACTGCACAACGCTGAGGGCTGAAACCCCCGACTGGTCGTCCCGGCGACGGTTCCGTCGTGGTGTCAGGCTGGTGCAATGCCCTGGCTGGACGGGCCGGTGCTTGCCATCCCAGCGACGCGCGCGAACGCGGTGACGCCGACCGCGACCGCACCGATGACGGAGAACACGAGCTGCCAGGTCTCCGACGGCATGGTGTGTTTCACGATGCCATGCGTGGCGTGGAAGCCGGCGATCGCCGCGGGTGCGACAAATGCCAGCGCGATCAGCAGGCGTGCCCAGAGCGGGCGGACAATTCCAAGCAAGAGCTGCCCCACGCCCAACGTCAGGCCGGCGCCGAGCATGCCGATAAGGATGGCGCCGAGCCAGCCCGCGCCAGTGTCATAGGCCCAGGTGCCGGCGGTCACGCCCGCGAAGAATGGCAGTGCGAACACCGCGAGCGTGAACAGCAACCAGCACAAGATGCCGATGGCTGCGAAGGATAGGACAATGCCGAGGATAATCATGGTGGTGTCTCCGAAAGAGCAAATTCTGACGGTCGCGCCTTCCACCACCACCACGGCGCATTCGGGAGCATAGCAAAAGCTGTGCTCCGTCGGGAGCGGAAACCGCAGGGGTCTCCGCGTCGCCTGGAAGGGTGGCGCGCCGTCATGGCGCGAAGGGATCGACCTCGTGGACGATCTCCGAGACGTCGCCGTCGTATTCGTTTGCGGGTGTCACCGAGAGAGTGCCGTCGCCCGCGCGGAAGATGACGATGACGGCCATCAGCGTGGTGGCGAGGCTGAAGGCGAAGGCGTGTGCGTCGGGGAAGGACATCGATCCGGCTCCTGTTTCGAGCGGAGGACCATCCCCCCGCTGACAGGCGCCCGATGTGTTCGGCCGATGGCCGCAATCACCGCGCAGGCAACGCCGGCGCGGCGGCACGCTATGCGTAGTCCGACCCTTTACGGGTTGATGGCGTCAGGCCATCGGCTGGACCAAGGACCAGCGCCATTCAGCGGGGAGTGGTCTTCTCCGGGCTGGAAGCCGAGTCGATGTGGCCGTGACGTTGGTGAAGCCGTACTGTCTGCGCGAGCTGCCGTGCGACCTCACCTGCGTCATCCGCAAAGCCTGGTGGCCATTTCCTCGACGGCTCGCGCTGAAACCCGCCACGCTGAAAATGCGGATGGAGGTGGCTGATAATCCACTCGATGCGTGAAGGAGGCACCAAGCCGGCTTGAGCCGAATAATGGAGTGCCTTGGCGAGATCGTGCCCGATGTTCGCGCGGTTCCAAACATCATCGGTCGCGACGTTAAGCAGATAGGATTTGAGGAGGAGTTCGATGGCAATTGCAATCGCATGAAGGGCTTGATTGTCGAATCCTTGATCCGCCGCCCATTCGGCGGCTGCAGCCTTCACGGTGGCATTCTCCAGGAAAACCGCAGCGAGAACGGCGTCCGAACGTGCCGGTTTCGGGAGTGGCTTCAGTCGCTGCATTCGTTGCGTTATGCCATAGGCTTGGCCGTTTAGCAGGTGCCCGATGCGGCGGCGCTTACGCGCCGCCGAATTTCCACACCGGGATGCCGAGCTTCTTGGCTTTGTCGGCGAGGTTGTCATTGATGCCGGTGCCGGGGAAGTGCAGCACGCCCTTCGGCAGGATTTGCAGCATCTCGTCATTGCGTTTGAAGGGTGCTGCCCGGCCGTGCTTCGTCCAGTCGGGTGCAAAGCCGATCTGTGGGACATTGCGATTCCTGGCCCAGAGAGAAGCGATCTTCTCGGCACCCTTCGGCGACTTGCCGTGGATCAGCACCATGTCGGGGTGCTTCTCGTGAACCTGGTCGAGCTTGGCCCAGATGAGGTGATGGTTGTCGAAATCGAGCCCGCCGGTGACGGCGATCTTCGGTCCAGGCGGCAGGAGCACTTCCTGCTCGGCACGCTTCTTCGCCATGATGAAGTCGCGGCTGTCGATCATCGCCGAGGTGAGGTTGCGATGATTGACCTTCGATCCTGACCGCGGGAGCCAGGCTTTGCCGACCTGGCGTTCGTAGTGCTCGGCGGCCTGGTCGCGCATCAGTTCGAAGGCGGTCTGGCGTTCGACCTGTGTCTTGCCCTCGGCGATCAGGCGCTCGAGATCGACCGACTTCACCTCGCTGCCGTCCTGTTCGCGTTGGGAGCGCTTTTGGGCCTGCTCGTTGTCGTCGAGCTCGCGGTTGATCCGTTCGGCGGCGCGATGAAAGACGTTCACGGTCGACCAGAGGAGATCGTCGAGGTCGGGTTCGAGGCGCGTGTCCTCCAGGGTCACGATCAGGGCGTCGAAGATGTCGGCGACCGCGCCCGCGACCGCGTTGCCGTCCGGCAGAAGCCGCTGATCGGGTTCGTCGGCGAAAGGCCGGTAGCCGTGGAGCTGCAATTCGTTGAGGACGTGGTCAGTCGGTGAGGATTCGTGGTGCGGTTCGTAGTCGTCGAGATCGCGCATCGGATGCTCCGTCGGATGGACCGCGACCGTCGCGGCCTTCATGGCGACGAAGCACACCGGCGGGGCGGCCCTGCACCCGGAGCGCGAGCGAGGGCCGGAGCGTCAGCGGAGGATGGCGGAGGCCGGCTATTTTGTTTCGCGATGGAAAGCGGCCCCTTGGGGCCGCGCCGGAAAATAGTCGGCCGCAGCCATTGCCGGGCCGGCCTGCCTGTGGGCCGATCGCCCTCTCGAAGGCCGAGGCGCGGTCCTCTCCGATCCGCTGCGTCTGAGCGAGTACGGCGGCGGGGCCGCTGCCGCTTCCTTACCGGCTATGCCGCCAGCGCCATGAAGCGTGCGACGTCCTGCGGCCCGAGCTGTACCCGAGTCTGACTGCGCAATGTCGCGATGCCGAGGGTGCGGAGATCCTCGTTGAAGTCCCCGAGCTGTGGAGAGATCACGATCGCCTCGATCCCGGCCGCGTTCGCCCGTTCGATCAGGCTGTCACGCGCACCATCGCCTGCCGGATCGTCATCGCGCAGGATGTAGAGCCGCCGCAGCGTGTCCGGGAACAGGATGGCGGCGAGATGTGCCGCGGAGAGCGCCGCCACCATCGGCATGTTGGGCACGACCTGGCGGATTGAAAGGACCGTCTCGATGCCTTCGCCGGCTGCCATCACTTCGCCACCAGCGCCAAAGCGGACCGCGTTGCCGAGGAGATCGCCCATCGCCCGGCGCGGGGTTTCGAATGGCGCCTTGTCGTGGCGTCGTGAGTCGAGCCAGGTGCGATGCGCCCCGGTGATCATGCCGTCGAGGTCAGTGACAGCGGCGATCATGGCCGGCCAAGTCTCGGTCGGCGCATGCTCGTCCGGGCGATAATAGCAGTGCGGGTGGAAATACAGATTTCCGGCTCCACGGAGATCCGTAATGCCGCGTTGCCGGAGATACGCCGCGACGATTGTGCCCGCAATCGGCTGCGACATGCGGATGAGGCGCCGTGCGGCTTCGGGCGATCCATGTGGTGCGGGCGCCAGCGGCTGGAAGGCGGAGGGTTCCGGCGCTGGTGGTGGCATGCTGAGGAAGAGCCGAGCCTCGTCGGCGACATCCTTGAAGTCGATGAGGCCGCAGCTCTCGCGGATGACGTCGAGGAGGTCTCCATGCTCGCCGGTAGCGGCGTCAGTCCATTTCCCGGCGGGGCCTTTGGGCGAGTCCTTGAGCCGGACGTACATCGAGCGGCCCTTAGTGTTACGGGCGTCGCCCACCTGCCAGTAGTTGCCCTGACGGTGGCCATTGCTGAGATAATGGCGGCACACCGCCTCGGCCTGTCGGCCGAGACGTTGCGCGAGATCGGATGCGTCGAGACGGGCCATCACGCTGCCTCCCGCTCGCCGACGCGCTGGATCGGGTAGGTGCCGATCAGCTTGCCGATGATGGTCGCGCCGTCCGCGCCGACGGGCACGAAGAAGCGGAGCTTCCACGAGATGATCTCGCTGAAGAGGCCAAAGGCGCGCAGGCGCTCGCGCATCGCGTCGGTGAAGCCGGAGAGTTCGATGCGATCGGCGCCCATGACGCGCACGCGACGGAGTTGGAGGCCTTCGGCGAGATCGAGGATTGTCTTGCCCTCGATGAGCGCGGCATAGGCATGGTCGGCGGACAGGTTCGTCGTTCCGACTGTCGTGGCGTTGGCGACCCATGCGGGCGACACGCGGCGGCCGATGATCCGTTCCCCGTCATCGGTCTGGAGCCGATAGACACGGCTCGACTCGTTGGGCAGCCGCTTCCAGATCGGCAGCAGCAGGCCAGCGACGATGTGGATCGTGGAATCGGAATAGGCTGGCACCTCCGCGATCTCGGCGTTCCAGGCGGCGGTGAACTCGGCGCGACTGGCGGCGATCCAATGGCTTTCGTCCATCATGCGGATGGAGGCGTGATGCTGCTCCATCGGCCGGATCAGCCGCACGCGGCGTTCGATCTCCCCGTCGTCGAGCATCAGCGAAGGCGCTGGAAGCTGAACCGCGGCGCGGTGGGAGCGCTCGTTGACCAGCAACTTGGCGACCGGATCGTCGAGCCAAGCCATCGCCTCCTCGGCGGTCATCGGCCGGTTGCGCTCGCGCTGTTGGATGGTCAGCAGGCTGGTTTCCGCGCCGGTGCCGGGATGGGTGTAGATGGTCTGGCGATCGGTGACGACGAAGCTCTCCGCGCGCAGCGTCTCCAGTCCGATGTCGTAGATGCCGGCGGCGATCGCGCCCTCGACCTTGGCGGTCAGAAGCTGCTCGAAGGCGGCGAACAGGACGTCCTGCAGGTCGATGGTGAGCGCGAGCAGGCGGTTGAGAAAGGTTGTGATCGGCGGGAGCTCGTCCTTGATGCCGTTGTCGTCCATCAGCTTCAGGCCGGTCGTGTCCTCGAACCGCTGGAGCGAGCACCCTTCGATCTTGCCGCGGACGATCAGGATGTAGAGCTGGCGAAGCGCATCGCGCGCATAGTGGCTCTCCAGATTGTCCTCGGGTCGGAACAGGCCCTGGCCGCCGGTCTGGCGCTGTCCGCGCGTGATCGCGCCCAGCGTGTCGAGCCGGCGCGCGATGGTCGATAGGAAGCGCTTCTCCGCCTTCACATTGGTCGCGATCGGACGGAAGAGCGGCGGCTGCGCCTGGTTGGTGCGGTGGGTGCGGCCGAGGCCTTGGATCGCGGCGTCGGCTTTCCAGCCCGGCTCAAGCAGATAGTGGACGCGAAGCCGCGTGTTCCGTGCCGACAGCTCCGCATGGTAGCTGCGGCCCGTACCGCCGGCATCGCTGAACACGAGCACGCGCTTCATGTCGTCCATGAAGGCCTGGGTCTCGGCGAGATTGGCGGACGCCGCGCGGGTCTCGACCACAAGGCGCTGTCCCTTGCGCACGATACGACGCGAGCGGCCGGTGACTTCGGCCACCACGTCCGCGCCGAAATGCTGGACGATCTGGTCGAGCGCGCCCGGCACCGGCGGAAGGCTCGCGAGTTTCTCGATCAGCTCGGTGCGGCGGGCGACCGCCTCGCGGCTCTCGACCGGCTGGCCGTCGCGAAAGACCGGACGCGAGGACATATTGCCCTCGCCGTCGCTGAAGGGCTCGTAGAGCTGCACCGGGAAGGAATGGGCGAGATAATCGAGGACATATTCGCGGGGCGTGATGTCGACGCGAATGTCATTCCACTCCTCGGTCGGAACTTCGGCCAAGCGCCGTTCCATCAGCGCCTCGCCGGTCGAGACGATCTGGATGACCGCGGAATGCCCGGCCTCCAGGTCCGCCGCGATCGAGCGGATCAACGTCGGCGTCTTCATCGATGTTAGCAGATGACCGAAGAAACGCTGCTTGGCGCTTTCGAAGGCGGAGCGCGCGGCGGATTTGGCCTGGCGGTTCAACGTCCCGGTCGAGCCGGTGATGTTGGCCGCCTGCATGGCCGCATCGAGATGGTTGTGGATGATGGCGAAGGCGCCGGCATAAGCATCGTAGATGCGCCGCTGCTCGGCGGTCAGCTCGTGCTCGACCAGCTCATATTCGACGCCGTCGAACGACAGCGATCGGGCGGTGTAGAGGCCGAGCGCGCGAAGGTCGCGGGCAAGCACCTCCATCGCCGCGACGCCGCCGGCCTCGATCGCCTCGACAAACTCGGCGCGGGTCGAGAAGGGAAAATCGTCGCCACCCCACAGACCGAGGCGCTGCGCGTAGGCAAGGTTCTGGACCGTGGTGGCGCCGGTGGCGGAGACATAGACGACGCGGGCATTGGGCAAGGCGTGCTGCAGGCGAAGCCCCGCGCGCCCTTGCTGCGAGGGCGTGACATCGCCCCGTTCTCCCTTGCCGCCGCCAGCGTTCTGCATCGCGTGCGCCTCGTCGAAAATGATCACTCCGTCGAAATCGGAGCCCAACCATTCGACGATCTGCTTGACCCGCGAAACCTTCTCGCCGCGGTCGTCGGAACGCAGCGTGGCATAGGTTGTAAATAGGACGCCTTCCGGCAGAGCGATCGGCTTGCCCCGCGGGAAGCGCGAGAGCGGCGTGACCAGCAGGCGCTCCATGCCGAGTGCGGACCAGTCGCGCTGCGCATCCTCAATCAGCTTGTCGGATTTGGAGATCCAGACCGCCTTGCGCCGGCCCTGCATCCAGTTGTCGAGCACGATGCTGGCCGACTCGCGCCCCTTTCCGACGCCGGTGCCGTCGCCGATGAAGAAGCCGCGGCGGAAGCGGACGACGCCGTTTGCATCATCGGCGGCGGCCGCCACGACATCGAAAGTGTCGTCGATGGTCCAGGAACCTGCGAGAAAATCGGAATGGGCTTCGCCCGCGAAGATCAGGGTTTCGAGCTGGGAGTCTGAGAGCGAGTCCATGATGGTCGCTGGCAGCGTCGGCCGATAGCTCGGCTTGGGCGGGGCGACCGAGGCCATGGCGGCGGATTGCACGAGCTTGGTGGGATGGGCCTGAGAGCCGGGAATACGGATCGTCTGCAATCCGTATTGCTCGTAGATCGCGTCGCTGAGGCGGGCGCCCTCGGCCGGGGTCCAGTCGACGGTCTCATAGGCGAGCGGCACGCCCTCGGGATCGGCGAGGCCCACGCGGGTCGCCGATGTCGCCGCGGTGCGCGCGAGATAGCCGCGAACGGTGCGCGGCGTGGCGCCGGTCGGCATGACCTGAACAGCAGGCGCGACAGCCAGGCGCGGCGGCACATGCTCGGCGATCCACGTCATCAGCGTGGCGATGTCGGGAGCGGTGCCGGGGGACGCCGGAAATGCGGATGGCTCGTCGGCCGGGATCTTGTCGATCACGGTCAGCCGGGTTTCGACGGTCGTGCCGTGCTTGGCATAGACTGAGCCATGGACGGCGGCGGTGAACACGACGCGGCCCCTCTCCTGCAGGCGGACGAAGGCGTCGCGCCAGGCCGGTATGTCGGGGCCGAAATTCGCGCCGGTGATCGCGACCAGGCGCCCGCCATCGGCGAGCCGCGCGAGCGCGGATGCGAGATGGCGATAGGCTGCGTCGGCGACACGCCCCTCGACATTGGCGAGGACCGAGAATGGCGGGTTCATCACCACGATTGTTGGGACGGTCGCCGGGTCGAGATGATCGTCGATCTGGGCTGCGTCGAAGCGGGTCACGGGAATGGCCGGAAAGAGGGAGGAGATGAGTGCGGCCCGGGTTTCGGCGAGTTCGTTGAGGACAAGCGTGCCGCCGGCGATCTCGGCGAGGATGGCGAGCAGGCCGGTGCCGGCCGATGGTTCGAGCACGCGATCGGCGGGTGTGATGGCGGCCGCAGTGATCGCGGCCAGGCCGAGCGGGATCGGCGTCGAGAATTGCTGGAAGGCCTGCGCCTCCTCGGAGCGGCGCGTGTGGGTGGGCAGAAGTCCCGCGATCTTGCCGAACAGAGGAACCGCCGCAGCCGGAGACCCGGCTTTGCGCAAAAGCGCCTTTCCGTATTTGCGGAGCATGAGGACGGTTGCGGCTTCGCAGGCGTCATAGGCGTCCTTCCAGTCCCAGGCGCCGGCAGTATCGGACGCGCCGAAGGCGGTCTCCATGGCGGTGCGCAAGACCGCGGCGTCGATGCGCTCGCCGCGCTCGATGTGAGGAAGGAGGAGAAGTGCCGCGGCATGGATGGCGGCAGCGTCGGTCGGCTGATCGGCGGCGGTCGGCAGCGCCGCCGCAAGGGTGTGAGCATTCATGGGAGACGTCCTCGGGAGAGCGGAGCGGGAAAGCCCGCCGGCGCTCTCTCTCGGACCGGACGGGCTCAAACCCGTCCCGGCCTTCCTCTCGCTCTCAAGGGGCGCGGCCCGGCCGCGCCATCAAGCGACAGACAATGGTCTCGATGATGTCAGGCACCATCGCCGCCATCGATCACCTCGGCGAGCCAACCGTTGGTATAGATCCACGCCACAGTTTCGCCGGTCGCGAGATCGAGGACATGCGCGCCGCCACCGAAGCCATCGAGACGCGGCCGGGAGCAGGTGTTGGCGTACTGAAAGCCCCATCGGCCGGTGAGGTGGAATTCGGCGGCGCAGCGTATGACGAACTGGATCAGCCGTTCGGGATCGCCGGTGACATCGTCGCGCATCCAGAGTTTGGAGCCGCCATGCTCGGGCTGGATGGACAGGAGGAAGCCATCGGACGGCGGTTCCTCGGATGCTCCGTCCTCGGACAGTTGGTTGTAGAGATCGAGCGCGCGGGCTGCGGTCTCGGGCGTGCCGACATCGAGCAGGCATGAGAAATGGGTGAAATAGTCGGCCATGAGGCCACTCCCGGAGAGCAGGGAACGGGAGAGCCGGCAGGCGCTCTCTCCTCCATGTCCGGCTCGCCACGTCCGGGCCAAACTCTCCCTCTCGATCGGCGCGCATGAAAAAAGCCCGACGCCCCCGAAGGGACGCCGGGCTCGTCAAGTCAGATGAGGACCGCCGTCACTCCGCGGCGGCGAGGTGCCGTTCCTCCTCATCATCGGTGTTGGTCTCCTCGTCATCGCCGTCGAGGAAGTCCGGCAACGCCTCGTCGCCCTCGCCAGAGTCCGCCTCGGTGCTTTCGGCATCGGCGCCGGAATTGCGCAGCGGTTCGGGCAGCCAGCCCGTCTCGGCGAGGAGACGTTCGGCTTCGGTCGCCATGTCGCCCTTCTTCAGATGTGCGATGAGTTGGGCGGCGCGCTCGCCGGCGCCTTCACGCACCGCTTCGAGGATGCGGGGCTTGGTGACGCGGCCGAGATAGTTGGCGACGGTCGGCCGCCACCCGGCTTCGGCCATGTCGAGCCCGACCGCCAGCGACAGGCGATCGGCTTCGGCGATGCGCTGTTCGACACTATGCGCCGAGACACGGCCACCGTAGCGATCGGCCCGCTCATAAAGCGCATTGACGCCGAACGAAGCGCAATGGGCGAAGAGTTCGGCCTGTTCGGGGCCAGTCAGTGCGGCCAGCCCATCCCAGAGATCAGCGACTTTGGCCGGGAGCCGTTTGCGCCAGCTATCGTGCCGGGCCTCGATCGCCTTGGCATAGACGCTGTCACGAAGCCCTTCGGGCTGCGAATGGAAGGTCGTGCCCCGCACGCTGACCTCCATCGCGAAGCCGTACTGGCTGCCGCCGTAGAACACGTCCTGGCAGAACTTGTGCAGGACGGCGACGAAGGCGACCGAGGGATCGGTGGCGAGCTTGTCGCGGAGCGCGAGGGTGCGATCGGCGGTCAGCTCCGTGATCAGTCGATCGGGGAGCGGCTTGATCGTGTCGTCCTCGTCCTCCTCCTCGGGCTCGGCAGGTTTGCCGCAGATGGTGATGACCGCGCGCTGGACCGAAGGCGACGCCGGATAGTCAGCGTCATCGTCGCCGCCATCCTGCTCTTCACCCTCGCCATCGCCCGCCTGGTTGGCGATCTCGTCCTCGGGTCGGACATAGCCGCGGTCGATCGACAGCGTGCCGTCGGCGTCCAGGCTGACGAAGACCCCGGCGATCGCGATGTCGGCGGGTTCGTAGTGGACCGGCCGCTCGTCGAAGCTGGCGAGCGCGGTTTCGATTTCGCCAAGGCGCTGATCGATCTCGTCCGGCAACTCGTCGGCGTTCTCATATTCGGCCTCCAGCTTGGCGCACTCGGCGTTGAGCGCCTCGATGGTCGCCTGTTCGTCAGCCGTCAGGTCGAGCGGCGTGCCCACGATCTCGCGCAGGCCGTGGGTGGCGCCATAGGGGAAGCTCATCGCCACCTCGATCCATTTCCAGCCTTCGCCGGCGATCGCTTCGGCGGAGGCTTTCAGCTTGTCGGCGACCAGGCGATCGAGCAGCGCAGGATCCTGCAGCCAGCCGCCGTCGTCATCCTGGAAGAGATCGCGCAGCACGCAGCCGCCGTTGGTTTCATAGGCATCGATGCCGACGAATACGGCCCGCTTGTCGGATGCGCGGACGGCGGTCTCGGTCAGCATGCGCCGGATCTGGTAGGGTTCCCTCTGCCAGCTATTGCGAACCGACTCCCAGACCTGCTCCTGACGCGCATGATCGTTGGTGACGGTGAAGGCCATGAGCTGTTCGAGCGTGATGCCGTCCTCGGCATAGATATCGAGCAATGACGGCGAGACGGCCGCGAGGCGAAGCCGCTGCTTCACGACCTGGACGGACGCGAAGAATGCAGCCGCAATCGCCTCCTCGGTCATGCCCTTCTCGCGCATCGCCTGGAACGCGCGGAACTGGTCGAGAGGATGCAGCGGGGCGCGTTCGATATTCTCGGCCAGCGACACCTCGTCGACGAGGATGTCGGCATTGGCGTCCGACACCACGCACGGCACCTTGGAGGTCTTGGTGAGGCGCTTCTGCTTGACGAGGAGCTGCAGCGCGCGGAAGCGACGCCCGCCCGCCGGCACTTCGTACATGCCGGTTTCCTGGCCGTCGGCATCGAGCACCGGCCGGACGTGGAGGGACTGGATGAGACCGCGCCGGGTGATCGACTCGGCCAGCTCGTCGATCGAGACGCCAGCCTTGACGCGGCGGACGTTCGACTGGCTCAGCACCAGCTTGTTGAAGGGGATGTCCTGCGCCGACGACAGGGTGATCTTCTGAATGGCAGTTGCCATGAGACTTACTCCGCGACGGGCGCCGAAAGCCTCTCTCTCGACCCTAAACCCGTCACGAAGCGAAGCACCGCCCTCTCACTCTAGGAGGGCAGCGACACCATCAAACGCCATCGGTAAGGTCACTGCCAGAACCGGCGATGATCCCGCGCCAGTCCTTCGTATTCGCCCATGACGGCTTGATGCCGCCCTAGAAATTCGAGCGCGGTTCGATGCCGAGGAAGCGGATCATGTTGTCGGGCGCGACGAAGTTGACACCCGAACCCAAGCTGCGGTCGCCTGTTGCGACGAGGCGGCGGAAAATCGCTACCTTGTCAGGATGCATGGGGGCGCCGCCCCACACAGCGTCCTGTACATATCGCGCGATGAAACCGGCGAGGACGTCGGCGACCTGAATGCCGATAGAATCGTGCGATCGCTGGAATTGCAGGTCGGCCGCCTGCGAGAATTCGAAGTCGGCCGTCTGCAGGGGCAATTTCACGCCAAGCTGCGCCAGGTCCTCTGCGAGCTTCTTGTTGTGCAGAAGAATGTCTCCGAACTGCAATTGCTCGTCGTGGAACAGCGTCACGCCGGAAACCTGCTTTCGCGCGAAGCGATTGATCCGGGCGTAGATGTTGGTGAACGATGTCAGGTTCGGCAGAACCCAGAGCAGCTTCCCGGCGGGATTCTTGTCGGGAATCGGTAATGCCCGCTCGACGGCCTTGGCTTTCGGCAGCTTGCGGAAGTCCTTCAAGCTGTCGCGCGCAAAACGGATGATCCCCGCCGCCACGTCAGTAGGCGGAACTCCGCTTCCCTGCGCCCACCGAATTATTTGCTTGTAAAGTTCGCGTATTTCCGCGTGGTCTCTGCTTTGGCAACATGCGGCAAAGGCGTGAGCCAGCTCGGGAGGTGCATATAGCGCCATGTAGTTCGCCATAACGCCCTTCATCCAAAGGGCGCCAGGTTGAGTGTCGCATTCCCCCACATAGGGCACCACCATTCGCTCGATGATGTTCACGACAACGAAGAAGTGCTTGTCGACAAGCTCGATAAAGATTGGGGCGCGGCGCGTCTCAAGGAGGTCCAGAAGATCAAAGATGAAGCGCGGCTTGTCATAAGCCTGTTTTGATTTGAGCTCCGACGACTGGATGCGGTGCGCCTTTTTTAGTGCGCCCAATTTATCGGTGAAGTCCTGGTCGAGCGTGCAGCCGAATGCAGCCAAGGCGAACATGCGCTGTTCGACGAAGTAGGAGTCGATTTTGACCGTGCTCAGGTCGCCGGTATTGCCGCTTTCATCGATGTAATATTCCGCAGGCGCCTGCTCTAGCATTCTGTATCCAGTCGCTCGTTTGGCGATTGTGCTCCATGCCGCACCACTGAATAGGTGACCTGGATCTGGGCCACAAGACAGCCCGGAAACAGTATGGCTAGGGGACGCAAAGCCGGAGACACGGACAACCGCATCTCCGGCATTGCGGGGATCAGGCGGCGCGATCGAGCAGCTTCTTGGCCTTGCCTTCGAGCTCGAGCCGCGCGTCCTGGTGGGGCTTGTCGCGCGCGACGGCGGTGATGCCCTGGACGAAATCGAAGATGCTTTCCGGCGGGCGGCCTTCCTCGGCCAGCACCGCGTCGATGATTTTGCCCGTCTCGGCTTTCGAGAAGCCGCGGCGGCGCAGGAATTCGGTGCGCTCTTCGTCCTTGTGCGCGACGATGCGTTCGCGCGCCGCCTTGATGCCGGTGATGAACGGCTGCGGTGAGGAGTCCGCGAAGCTGAGCAAGGCCGGCGCCGCCTCATGGGCGAAGCGCGAAGCGGCGTATTTGGAATGGCGGATGGAGATCTCCTCGAAATCTTCGACGCCCCACAAATTGCGATTCTGGCACACGGCCCTGAGATAGAAGGACGCGATACCAAGGGTCTTGGCGCCCACTTCGCTGTTCCAGGCATAGAAGCCCCTGAAATAGAGATCGGGCGATCCATCCGCGAGCTTGCCGGCTTCGATCGGATTCAGATCGTCGACGAGGAAAAGGAAGACGTCGCGATCGGAAGCGTAGAGCGTCGTGGTGTCCTTGGTGATGTCGACGCGCGGATTATAGACGCCGGTCGACCAGTCGAGGACACCGGGCACTTTCCAACGGGTGTCGCCGGTGCCGTTGCCGGCGATGCGCTGCACGGCTTCGACCAGCTCGTGGTCGTAGATCCGGCCGTAGTCGGGGCCGGTCACGGCGCGCAGCTCGACGCGGCCGTCGTCGGTCTCGAGGGTCTTGATCTGCTCGGCGCGGTGGGCGGTCAGCCCATATTGCAGGTTGATGCCGGCGAGCGCGGCGGGGAGCTGCCGCAGATAGGCGGCCGGCGCGCCGACCTGGCTCGCGAGCTGACCGAAACTCCAGTGCGTCGGAGCGATGGGCTTGTCGGCGCCTGGTAGGATCAGGGCAAGCCGTTCGGGATCGGTGCGGCTGGCTTCGACATGGATAAGCGCGGATTCGACAACGCGCGTTCGGCTGCGCTCGGTGCGCTCGCGGACGGTCCGGCCGAGTTCGGCGAGCGAGAGATAGCGCTCGTCGTCGGGTCGCGAGAACCACTCCGAGGAAACCCGACCGATGCGCTCGCCGCGGTTGATGTCCACCTTCCAGCCGCCACTCACGTCGCGCCGGGCATCGAGAACCTGCATGTTCATGGGATCAAACTCCATGACGGGCGCCGGAAGACTCTCTCCCGACCCTCAACCCGTCACGGAAATCCGGTCCACACTCTCACTCTAATGAGGGCGTTGCGGGGTCTCCCCGCAGAAGGGGTCGGCCGAGACCCTGGGCTCGGCCGCAGGGGAAGGCTTTCCCCTCCAGGCCCCCTCTCAATCGCTGGCCCTTCCAGTCGGTTTGGGGGAGATTGAAAACTGTCAGAAAACCGCATATATTTCTGACAGGAGAAGTGCCGTGCAACGACTGACCGAACAGATTCTGGCGCACACCGAGGGCTTGCCCGAGGGCGCTCCGATCGCGGCGAAGAGCCTGCTCCATCTCGGCAATCGCGCCGCGGTGGATCAAGCCTTGTCGCGACTGGCTGAACGTGGCCGGCTGATGCGTGCCGGGCGCGGCGTCTATCTGCGCCCGGTTTCGAGTCGGTTCGGCGTCCGCGCGCCCTCCGTCGAGAAGGCCGTCGAAGCCCTCGCGCTCCAGCGCGGCGAAACCATCGTGTCGAACGGTGCCGCGGCCGCTAACGCGCTCGGCCTCACGACACAGGTGCCGGTCCGGTCGGTCTATCTGACATCGGGCCGTAGCCGGACGATGAATCTGGGCCAGCAGGTCGTCGAGCTGCGGCATGCGCCGCGCTGGCAGTTGGCGCTGGCCGATCGGCCCGCCGGACAGGCGGTGCGAGCGCTCGCCTGGCTGGGGCCGGAAAAGGCAGAAGCCGCCTTGATGACGTTGAAGCGCAAGTTGCCGTCTTCCACGTTCGGCGAACTCGTCGCGGTCGCGCCCCAGCTACCGAGCTGGCTCGCCAGGACGGTCGGCAAAGTTGCATACGGCCGAAGGAGCCATTCTCAGGTGGGCGGCCTACCTATTTAGATTGTCCGAAATTTGTATATTTATTTCGGACAATCCACTTGGTTCGCGTCCGAAAAAGGACTACAATTTTCGGACATGAACACCGACTCGCCCGATCTGAAGAAAGCCATGCTCGAGCGCATCCGTGCGGATGCGCCACGCAAGGTCTGGACGCCCAGTGACTTCGTCGATCTCGCCTCGCGGGACGCGGTCGATAAGGCGTTGCAGCGGCTGACGAAGGTCGAAATCCTTAGGCGGATTGATCGTGGGCTCTACGATCAGCCTGGCTTCAACAAACTCACCCAGAAACCCAATCCGCCTGATCCGCGCTCAGTCATCGACGCCGTCGGGCGACGTGACCAAACCCGGATGCTTGTCGACGGCATGACCGCGGCGAACGATCTGGGCCTAACTGACGCCGTCCCCGCCAAAATCGTGGTGCACACCGACGCTCGGCGCCGCGCGATCAAGCTCGGCAACGTAACGATCACCTTCCGTCCAACCGCGGCCAGCAAGCTATTCTGGGCCGGACGACCAGCGATGCGCGTCGTCCAAGCGCTTCACTGGCTGCGCGATCTCCTGGTTCGTGAAGGAGAAAGTGATCAGGTTAGGCGCAAGCTCGCCAATCTTTTCGAAGATCCCACGGTGGGACCGCCCCTCAAAGCGGATCTCACTGCCGGTATGACAGCTCTTCCGACATGGATGTGGGTGTTTCTCAAGCCGCTCGTTGAAAGCGACGCCGGCGTTCGTCGTCGGCACGTCGATGATGATCGTGATGATGCTGATCATGATCGTCATCAACAAAGAACGGCGGACGATGCCGATGATCAGCGTCATGCTGCCGTCGCCCGGCCCAAGCGAAAGCCGCTCTCCCCGCAGAAGGCACAAACTGCCAAGCGCGGTGCAGCCCGGGCGGTGAAGACATGAATCCGGCTTTCGACGAGGTTCTCGCGGCCGGGTCGGACGCGATGTTGAGCGCCTTCGATACGACGGCGCTACGCCTCGGCACGGCGTCTCAGAATATCGAGAAGGACTTCTGGGTCTGCTGGACGCTGGATGCCTTGTTCAATGGCTTGAAAGAGGGCGGACCCCGCCTCCTCTTCAAAGGTGGAACCTCCCTGTCCAAAGGGTTTGGTTTGATCAATCGCTTCTCCGAAGACATTGATGTCACGGTGTTTCGGGACGACATCGGCGAGCCGGCGACCATCGAGGAGCTCGAAGCGCTGAGTAGCAAAAAGCGCCGGGCGCGCCTCGATGCGATCAAGGACGCCTGCCAAGCCTACATCAACGGCCCGCTGCGGGCTGAGTTGACGCAGATCCTGCAGGACCGGCTTCAGGCTGCCGGCCTCGATGCCGGCGCGGCCCGAGTGGAAGCCGATGACGCTGATCCCGACGGGCAGACGCTTCTGATCTGGTATCCCGCGGCGACGCCGCGATCGGATTATGTGCGGGCAGCGATCAAGATCGAGTCGGGCGCGAAATCCGCGCTCGATCCGAACAGCGAAGTGCCGATCAAACCCTATGTCGATGATGATCTGCCGGCGCTCGACCTGACCGTGCCGGCCGTCCGCACGGTCGATCCGGAACGTACCTTCTGGGACAAGGTTGTCATCCTCCATGGGCTGCGGCGCTGGTTCGACAAGCGCGGCGAGCTGCGCGGGGGCGGCCAACGCGTTTCCCGTCACTATTATGACCTGCACCAGCTCGCCGCGGCCCGCGTCGGCGCCGCCGCCATCGCTGATCCGGCGCTCGGTGCGGATTGCGTCGCGCACGCCCGGATGTTCTTCAATCGACCGGACTTCGATCTCGCGAGCGCTGCGCCTGGCTCGTTTGCACTCGCCCCGCATGACGCGATGATCGAGCAACTGCGCGTCGACTACAGGGCCATGCAGGGCATGATCTTTGGCGATCCACCGGATTTCGAGGCGGTGCTCGACAGCATCGGCTCGCTCGAGACGCGTCTCAACAAGAAGGGCGATACGGGAGGCGGGGCCGCGCGATGAACCAGTTGGAGGGAGCTTTCGACACCGGGCAAAAGGCAGACGCGCGTGGCGCGGGCGAAGCGATCGTAACCCCGCTGCGCAAACGCCGCCTCAGCGGCGAACTCTACGAGCGCGACCCGAAGATAGAAGCCCTCATCGCCGAATTGGCAGTCCTGCCGCGTGATGGCTTGATCGCCAGGGCGGAAATCACCAAGCGCTCGGACCCGGGCTACGTCCCGAGCGAATGTCTCGTTTACTTCATTCGCGCGAGCCGTCGCGACAACAACGAGGTGTGGTTCGAGCGCCTCTATCGGATCTTGACCGAACGGGTGCTGCGCAGTTTGCCCAGGGCGGAAAGCTCCGATGGAAAGACGGAATCGCTGACGCGCGGGGTCGTGCGCGACAAGGTGTTCGGCCGGTTCGTCGAGCTCTTTTCGGCGGACCGCGCCGCCTACGACGAAAAGGTCGACTACTTCGAGGTGCGCTTCGATGGCGCGCTAGCGAGCCTGCGGCGCGATGCGCAGGAAAAGGCCTGGCGCGACGAAAACCGTTCCCAGCCCCTCGAATATGACGAGGAGAGCGGAGAACTGTCACCGGAGGTCGAGGCGGCCGCAGGGACCCACGATCCCTTCGCCGTGTCGGATTTCGACGACCCGTCTTACCGGTCGCGCCTGGATGCAGCGATTGAAGCTCTACCGACAGAACAAAGCAGGATCATTCACATGTTGAGACAGGGCTTCCCCATCGACTCCAAGGAGCCGGACGTCATGACCATCGCCAAGGCTTTGGGCCGCTCCGAAAAGACCGTCCGAACCTACCGCGACAAGGCCTTCGCCGCCCTGCGAGCTGCCATGGCCGACGGAGACGAGCGGTGAGCCCCGGCGGCGGACGTCCATCCCGCGAGGCCGTGCTCGACGCGTTCGCGGTCGAGAGCGAGCCTGGCCGGTCGACCTTGGAACGCTATCTGCGGCTATACCCGGAATATGCCGGGGAGCTCATCGACCTCTCGCGCGAACTCAGCCGCGAGGCTTATGAAGATGCCGCACCCCTCTCTGCTACCGATCGGGCGCTGATCGACGCTGCCTGGTCGCAACACGCGAAGGTTATGCCGGCGGCAGCAGCCGACCCTTTCGCGGCGCTGACGGTCGATGACTGGCGCGCCGTCGCGCAGCGTCTGGACGTGCCCCGGCAGGTCGTGACCGCACTGCGCGAACGGCGGGTCTCTCTCGTCAGTATCCCGCGACGCTTCCTGGCGATATTGGCGGATGCGATGCGCAGCTCTGTCGCACAGTTGGAGTCGTCCTGGGGGCCAGCGCACCTGATTGTCGCGCGCAGCTATAAGGCCGACAGCAAACCGGTGGCCGGCGAGCAGGTCACCTTCGAGCAAGTGCTGATCGATGCCGGCGTCCCGGCCGAGAAGCGCGCCCGGCTGTTGGCGGAGGCGGACTGACATGGACAGTGTGGAGCTCGCCAGGCAAGTCGCCGCCGAGCTTCACGCTCGCCTCGTTGCATCCGGCGCCGATCCCTGGTCGCCCTATGACTTTGCTGTCGCCGAGGCCAAGCGGCGGGGGATTGATGTCGAACGGACTGCCGCCGGCGCAGCCGTCCTCAATGGCGGCCGCGCGACTTTCGTCGCCGCCGACGATCTGATTCTTCACGAGAATATGGGCTCTCCGTTCGAGCAAGCTTTCCTCGTGGCGCATGAGATCGGCCATGTCGAGCTGGGCGACGATCCTGGTGGCGAAGCGGCGCCGATGATTGATCCGGCACGCCCGGCCGAGCCCTCACCAGTCGGAATGGATCGGGTTGTCGATTATGGACGCCGGCAACGCCGCGAAGTCCAGATGGACCTGTTCGCGCGCGAACTGCTGCTTCCGCGCACCGTCGCGCGGGCGCTCCATGTCGACCAAGGGCTCGCCGCGTCCGCCATCGCCGCGAAGCTCGGCGCGCCGTTCGAGGTCGTCGCGCAGCAGTTGTTCGATGCTTTGCTGCTGCCGCCCGTGCCTCCCGCCGCGACTGCGGCGCATGTCGAACGGCCGCTCAATCCGCTGCAAGCGGCCGCTGCGGCGCATCGCGGCGAAGCCTATCTGCTTGAGGCGGGGCCTGGCACCGGCAAGACGCAGACGCTGATCGCGCGCGTCGAGGGCCTTCTAGGCGAGGGCGTCGATCCACGGCGCATACTGCTGTTGACCTTTTCGAACAAGGCAGCGGGCGAGATGGCCGAGCGGATCGCGCGCAAGCGGCCCGAGGCTGCGGCCGCGATGTGGATCGGCACGTTCCATGCCTTCGGCCTCGATATCATCCGTCGTTTCCATGCGGAGCTCGGCCTGCCGAAGGACCCGCGGATGATGGACCGGACCGAAGCGGTCGAACTCCTCGAGGGGGAGTTCCCGCGGCTTAGGCTCGCGTACTACCGCAATCTTTACGATCCGACCCAGATCATTGCCGACATGTTGGCCGCCGTATCGCGGGCGAAGGATGAGGTGGTCGACGCCGAAACCTACGCCGCGCTCGCCGACGCCATGCAGGCGAAAGCCCAGGACTCGGATGCGCGCGAGGCGGCGGAACGCGCCGGCGAGGTTGCCCGCGTCTACGCGGCCTACGAACAGCTCAAGCGCAACGCGCATTGCATCGACTTCGGCGATCTTGTCGCCTTGCCGGTGCAACTGCTCGAAAAGGAGGCGGCCATCTGCGCGGCGCTGCAGGCGCAATATGATCATGTCCTGGTGGATGAGTATCAGGACGTGAACCGCAGCAGCGTGCGGCTGCTGAGCGCACTGCGGCCCGACGGCCGCAATCTCTGGATGGTCGGCGACGCCAAGCAGTCGATCTACCGGTTTCGCGGTGCCTCATCCTTCAACATAACCCGGTTCGGCAAGGAGGACTTCGCCGGTGGCAATCGCGGTCGATTGAAGCGTAATTATCGTTCGGTGCCGGAGATTGTCGCCAGCTTCTCCAGTTTCGCGATCACGATGCGCGCCGGCGATGCGGATAGTGGCCTCGACGCGGACCGCGACGCCAATGGACATAGGCCCGAGTTGCGCACGGTCCAGCGCGCCGAGCAGCAGCAGGTCGCCCTGGCCGACGCTATCGAGGAGCTGCGGCGTGACGGCTACGCCTATCGTGACCAGGCGGTCCTGTGCACCGGCAACGAAAAGCTGTCGACGATCGGGCAGGACCTGGAACGGCTCGGCGTGCCGGTCCTCTTCCTGGGAAGTCTGTTCGAGCGGGGTGAGGTCAAGGATCTCCTGGCTCTCCTCTCGATCCTGGTCGATCGGCGCGCCATGGGCCTGGTGCGCATTGCCTGCTGGCGAGACTTCGCCACCTCCTTTGCCGATGTGGTCGCGGTCTTCGACCATCTGCGGGCGGCCGAGCACGCGCCGGCGGGCTGGCTGCGGCATGGCGAGGCGATCCCCGGTTTGAGCGACAGGGGGCGGCAGACCGTTGCCAAGCTCGCGACTGCGCTCGATGGTTTCGATCAGACGGCCTCGCCCTGGACCGTGCTCGCGACGCTGTTGCTCGATCGCACACGCATCGCCGCGCGCCTGGGCGCGTCGGAGGATCTCGCCGACCGCACACGGGGCATCGCGATCTGGCAATTCCTCAACTTTGTGCGGGTACAACCGGCCGGACGCGGGCTGCCCATCACGCGCCTGCTCGATCGTGTGCGCAGGCTCGTGCGGCTCGGCGACGACCGCGACCTGCGCCAATTGCCGGCGGCCGCCCAGCATCTCGACGCCGTGCGGCTGATGACCATCCATGGCGCCAAGGGCCTAGAGTTCGGTGGCGTCCATATTCCTGGGCTTAACAGCGACACGATCCCACGCACGCCGCCGGCGCCGCCCTGTCCGGCGCCCGACGGGATGATCGCGGGGGCGGAGGGCAGTGCGCTGGAGGCGTTCCGCGCAGGTCAGGCCGAGGAGCAGGAGTGCCTATTTTACGTGGCGCAGTCGCGCGCCCGCGATCGCCTGATCCTTTATGCGCCGACCGAGAAGAGTAACGGCCACAACCGACCGCTTTCGCCATTCCTCGACCGTCTCGGGGCGACCTTAACACGCCGTTCGCTCGTGCCGGCACGGCCGCTTCCCGTGGCCGCGGAAGCTCGGGATATCGATTTGGTGGTCGACGGACGGCTGCGGTTAGGCGCCCCGCAGATCGCTCTTTATGAATCCTGCCCGCGTCGCTTCTTCTACACGCATGTCCTGCAGGTCGGCGGCCGGCGAACCGCGACCGCCTTCATGCATCTGCATGAGGCGGTTCGCGTGGTGGTCGAGGCGGTGATCGCGTCGGATGGACCCGTGTCCGAGCAGGCGCTGCAAGATCGCATCGATGCGGCGCTCGCCGGCGAGGGGCTCGGCGAGCACGGCTATCGCGCGGAATTCCGCGATCTGGCGCTGGCAATGCTGCGCTTCTTCCTGGCGAACCGCGCCGAAGCAGTCCCCGAAGCGCCGGTCGCGCTCAGCCTCAGTTTCGGCGGCGAGGAGATCATCGTTCGGCCGGACGAGGTGCTGGTGCGGCCGGACGGCATCCGCGCCGTGCGCCGCATTCGCACGGGTCACATGCGGTCGGCCGAGGGCAAGGATGTCGGCGCGGCGGCGCTGATGCTGGCGGTCAGGCAGTCCTTTCCCGGCGCGGTCGCAGAGCTCGTCCATCTTTCCGACGGCGAGGCACATGCGCTTGCCTTGTCCGATCGGGAGCTGAAGGGGCGCAAGGACAAGCTCGCAAAGTTTCTCGGCGACATCCGCGCCGGACGGTTTCCGGCCGAGGTTTCGTCGCGCACCTGCCCGAACTGCCCGGCCTTCTTCATCTGCGGGCAGACCCCCGACGGCCCCTTGCAAAAAAAGTTCGTCTGACCTTACCGGTCGGCCTCCCTCGCTCCGATTGGACCCTTAGAGCCGCGGCGCTGCCTCGGCCGAACCTAAGGACCCAATCTTATGAACACCGAAGAACTTCTTGATTACGACGATCTCGGCAACGCCCTGCGCGAAGGCCGGGCGTTGCGTCCGGCGCGGGGGTATCGCTTTCTCCTCGCGCAGGGCGATCTCAACTTCCAGTCCCGTGTGGTGAGCGATCCCGTGCCGCTCGGCCGCCAGTTGCTGGAAGCCGCGGCACTCGACCCGCGGGACGGTTACAGCCTCATCGCGATCCTGCCCTCGGGCGATTTCGAGGATGTGAGGCTCAACGAGCCGTTCGACCTGCGTGAGCGCGGCGCCGAGCGGTTCATCGCCTTCCAGACCGACCGCGACTTCAAGCTGACCCTCAACGACCACGAGCTGCTCTGGGGCAAGCCGGTCATCAGCGGCACGGTGCTCTACGGCCTCGCCAAGCCCGGCGAGGGGGAGGCCGTCTTCCTCGAGGTTCCCGGCGGTGAAGATCGCCTGATCGAGCATGGCGAGCTGATCGATCTGGTCCAGCCCGGCATCGAGCGGTTCATCACCGCGCGGCTGACGTTCGAGATCATCGTCAATTCGCGGCCGCGCACGGTGAACGCCCGCACGGTGACGTTCGAACAGATCGTCCAGCTCGCCTTCCCGGGCCAGCACGAACCCAACGTCGTCTTCTCGATGACCTATCGGCACGCGGCGTCGACGCCGCCCGCCGGTGAGCTCGGGGTTGGCGGCTCCGTCGACGTCAAGAAGAAGGGCACGGTGTTCAATGTCACGCGCACTGTTCAGTCGTAATCCGGACCTCAAGCGGCTGCGGGACGAAGGCTACTTCGTCCAGCAGCAGGGCGGGTATCTCGTTATGCGCGAGGTGCCGTATGTCGATGCGCGCCGGGAGGTGCGCATCGGCACCCTCATCTCCAGCCTCACGCTGGCCGGAGATCAGACGCGCCCGCCCGACACCCATGTCATCCACTGGGACGGCGATTTCCCGTGCCACGCCGACGGCAGGCCCATCCAGGGCATCTCGCATGCGGCCGGCGCCTTCGATCTCGGCCACGGCCTGAAGGCGACGCACAGCTTCTCCAGCAAGCCAGACGGCGGCTACTCGGACTACCACCACAAGATGACGAGCTACGCGAATATCCTCGCGGGCCCGGCCGCAGTGCTGAAGTCCGGCGCGACGCCTCGCACCTTCCGCGAACCGGAAGAGGAGGAGGACAGCGTCTTCAACTATGTCGAGACCGCCTCCGACCGTGTCGGGATCGGCGTCCTGACCGAGCGACTCGTCAACGAGCGGGTCGCCATCATCGGCGTCGGGGGGACCGGCGGCTACATCCTGGATTTCGTCGCCAAGACGCCTGTCCGGGAAATCCGGCTGTTCGACAGCGACGAGTTCCTGACCCATAACGCGTTTCGCGCGCCGGGCGCTCCGAGCCTGGAGGAATTGCGGGAAGCGCCCAAGAAGGTCGAATACCTGAAGCGCATCTACAGCCGGATGCACCGGAACATCGTGGCGCACGATGTCGCGCTCGGCGTCGACAACATTCACCTTCTCGACGGCGTCACCTTCGCGTTCCTGTCCCTCGATGCGGGTGACGCTAAGCGGCTGATCGTAGAGAAGCTCGAGGCGATCGGCGCCGCGTTCGTCGATGTTGGCATGGGGCTCGAGCTCGACGAGGGGTCGCTGGGCGGCATCCTGCGCGTCACCGCCAGTACGCCGGAGAAGCGCGATCACGCGCGGCAGCGCATTTCCTTCGTCGGCGGCGGCGCCAAGGACATCTACGCCTCCAACATCCAGGTCGCGGATCTCAACGCCCTGAATGCTGTCCTCGCGGTCGTCAAGTGGAAGAAGATTCGCGGCTTCTACCGCGACCTCGAGCGCGAGCATCACTGCACCTACACCACCGACGGCAACATGCTGATCAACGGGGATCTCGCGTGATACGGCACAAGCGACTCGAACATCGTTTCGTCGAACACATCCCTGAGCGCCTTGAGGCAGGCATTCTCTATGTTTCGATGGAATATGCCACATCAGCCCACAGCTGCTGCTGCGGTTGCGGCGAGGAGGTCGTCGCCCCCTTCACGCCGACGGACTGGAAGATGACGTTCGATGGCGAGACCGTCTCCCTTCGGCCGTCGATCGGCAATTGGACGCTGAAATGCCGGTCACACTATGTGATCGACCGCAGCAAGGTGATCGAGGCCGGCCCCTGGAGTGACGAGCAGGTCGAAGCCGAGCGTCGTCGTGACCGCGCTGCCAAAGCGCGCTTCTACGGGCAGACGCCAGCGATCGAACTTGCCGTTCAGCCCGCTCCCGTCAAGGCGGCTCCCGGCTTCTGGCGCCGCGCCTGGCGTTGGCTATCTGGCAGATCGTGACGATAGGCCCGACGGCAGGTTGCCGTCGGGCTATCCCGCTTCGGAACGCAGCGCAGCCCTAAGAGACAAATCAAGAACATCTATCAGGAGCTTACACGGTCTTCGCCGAAATCCTTGTGCAAGGAATGACCGACACACCATATATTGATGTTAGGCATGGGGCGATCTCCTAGCACGTGCGCGTCTCCACTCATGGTGGTGGGGACGTGGGCGAGCTTCTTGCGACCTCCTCCGGTGCCTGGCGAGGACAGATAGGCATCGAGAAGGAGCGTGGAGAATGGATGCTACCGAATTCAAGCCCGGCGATCTTGTGCGGGTGAAGTCAGGCGGGCCGATCATGACGGTCGAGCAGGTCGGGAAGACGGCCATGCTGGAGGAGGATGCCGTCTGGTGTGTCTGGTTCGAGAAGGTGGGCAACAAGCAGGTCGCGCGGAAAGACACGTTCGCGCCGGTCGTGCTGGAGAAGGCTGAGAAGCCACGAGCCGCGTTCTCCGTCGGCGTCGTTCGGGCGTAGCGTGGTGCCTCATGCCGTTTCGCGGCCTGTTCATCGGCATCGACCGTTATAGCTCGACCGGCATTGATGAGCTGACCTGCGCGCGTCGCGACGCGACGGCGCTGGAGGCACTGTTCTTCGACACGCTGGGCGGCAGCACAGTCTTGCTGGCAGATGCGGAGGCCACGCGGCAGCGGATTGAGGACGCATTTGCCGACCTGGCCGGCTGCGGCCCCGAGGATACGGTGGTGATCGCGTTCTCCGGCCATGGGTCGGAGACACATGAGCTCGTCACCCACGACGCGAATCCAGATGATCTCGCCGGCTCCGCGATCCCGCTCGAGCTGTTGCAGGAATGGTTCTCGCGGATACCGGCAAAGCGCCTGATCCTGTTCCTCGACTGTTGTTTTTCCGGCGGCATTGGGGCGAAGGTTCTGCACGTCGATGCGAAGCCGCGCAGCCTTTTGTCCGCCGAAGCGCGCCTGGCTCAGCTTGGCGGCGCTGGTCGGATCATCTTCACCGCCTCCGCGGCGACCGAGCCCGCCTATGAGCACCGCCGGTTCGGGCACGGCTTTCTGACCCACTTTCTGCTTGAGGCGCTATGTGGCGCCGAGGAAGTCGTGAGCGGCGGCAAGCTCTCGCTCTACCGCCTCCTCGAGCATGTCACGAGCCGCGTCCGGGCGGCCGCGCTGCAGGGCGGCAAAGAGCAGAACCCGACCATGCGCGGGAGCATCGACGGCGATGTCGCGTGGCCCGTGTTCGTGCCGGGCGCTAAGTATCGGGCGGCCTTCCCGGCGCGTCTGCCTGCCAAGGTGACGTCCGATCTTGCCAGCCTCTCGTCGGCCGGTTTCCCCGACGCGCTTGTCACCGCCTGGGCTGGAGCGATCCCGTCCTTGAATGCGCTTCAGATCTCCGCCATCACCGACTTCGGCGTGCTGGACGGCGAGAACCTGGTGGTGTCGGCCCCGACATCCTCGGGCAAGACGATGGTGGGCGAGCTCGCGGCGCTCCGGAACGTGCTGGATCGCAAACGGGCTTTGTTTCTGCTGCCGCTTAAGGCCCTTGTGGCAGACAAGCGGCGGCACTTCGAGAGCGTCTATGGCGGTTTCGGGGTCCGCACGGTGGAAGCGACGGGCGAGACGGACGACATCGCGCCTCTGCTGCGGGGCCAATACGATGTCGGTCTCCTGACCTATGAGAAGTTCGCCGCGATCGCGCTGACATTCCCTCATGTGCTGGCGCAGGTCGGCGCGATCGTGATCGACGAAGCGCAGATGATCGCCGACCGTGGCCGCGGCGCGAATCTGGAGTTCATTTTGACGCTCATCCGGATGCGCCGGCGTGAGGGGATCGAGCCCCAACTGATCGCGCTTTCGGCTGTGATCGGGGACACGAACGGCCTTGAGCAATGGCTCGGCGCGCGGCTCTTGCGGCGCACGGAGCGGCCCGTTCCGCTTGAGGAGGGCTTGTTGCTCGGCACCGGGCATTTCCGCTTTCTTGACCCGGAGAATGGCAATGAGCAGGTTGAGGGGCCGCTCGTTCGGCGTCTTGTCGGCGGCAAAGGATCCAGCCAGGATTGGATCATCCCGCTGGTGCGCAAGCTTGTCGCCGAAGGCCAGCAGGTGATCGTGTTTCGCGAAACCAAGGGCGAAGCCCGCGGCTGCGCCAACTATCTCGCAGAGTCGCTCGGATTGCCTCCGGCTGCCGAGGCGCTGACGCAGATGCCCGGCGGCGATCCCTCGCAGGCCAGCGCCGACTTGCGGAGCGCGCTGGGGCGCGGCGTCGCTTTCCACAACTCGGATCTCGACCGCGAAGAGCGGCGCGTCATCGAGGAAGAATTTCGCCGTAGCGGCTCGGGCCTGCGCGTCATCGCAGCCACGACGACGCTGGCGATGGGCGTGAACACGCCCGCGTCATCGGTCATCATCGCCGGCTTGAATCATCCCGGCGACGAGCCCTATTCGGTAGCCGAATACAAGAACCTAGTCGGTCGCGCGGGAAGGCTTGGCTTCGCCGAGAAGGGAGCTTCGTATCTGCTGGCGCTCGATCCGCGCGCCGAGCATGATCTGTGGTCGCGATACGTGACCGCGGAGCCGGAAGACTTGGTGTCCCGCTTCCTCGACGGTACAACCGACCCACGCTCCCTGATTATCCGCGTCCTAGTCGCGGCACAACGAGCGGCCGGCGAAGGCGTGCCGAGCGAGGAGATTGTCGAATTTCTGGAATCGAGCTTCGGCGCGTTCCAAGCCCGGCGCGCCCATAGCGCGTGGCAGTGGAGCCGGCCGGATCTGCTTTCGGCCCTAGCGGATTTGGAACGCCACGGCCTGGTGCAGAAGAACGCTACAGGCGCGTATGAATTGACCAAGCTGGGCCGTCTCGCTGGCGAAAGCGCGGCAGAGGTCGGGTCCATCGTCGCGCTCGTAGATTGCCTCGGCTCGCTTCAGCCCCAAGAAATCAGCGATCCCGTCCTGATTGCCGCAGCTCAAACGACGGTCGAGGTCGATCAACTCCTTTTTCCGATCAACCGAAAAAGCACGCAGAAAGAGCCTCAGCTATGGCCCAACGAGCTGCAGAGGCAGAATGTGCCGTGGCACGTCCTGAACGCGCTTCAGCGCGGGACAACAGAAGATCATCAGGCGACCCTGCGTGCGAAGAAGGCGGTCGCTTGTCTTTTGTTCGTGTCCGGTCGTGCCATGAGCGAGATCGAGCGCGTGCTGACGCAGTTCGGTGGTGCGTTTGGCGGCGCCGCCGGCCCCATACGCGCGGTCGCAGCGCGGACTTGCGATCTGATGCCGGTCGCGGCTCGCGTCGCCGAGATCCTGCACCCCACGCTCGATCTCGGTGACCGTGTGAGACGTCTGGCGATCCGGTTGACATATGGCGTGCCCAGCGCCGCCGTCGACCTCGCCCAATTCGCTGGAGCCGATTTGCTGCGGGGCGACTATTGCCGCTTGGCCGCCGCGCAGCTCTGTGAGCCCGAACAGATCGACGCCGCAACTGATGACCAAATTCTGGCATGCGTGGACAAGGACAGGCGCAAGCTTGCACTTGTCCGCGATGCGGCGAAGCGCGTTGCCAAGCGTCGGGCCGAAGCGGTGGCGCCTTCCGCCCCGATCCTTGAAGTATATGTGCCCTAAATTGCGCGCAACGGGGGCGTGAGGCGATTGCGTCAGATGCCCCCTCTGCGAGACGTTCCTGCCTCAGAAAGTCTCCAATGCTGGCGGAGCCAATGCGGCAGCGGGCGATCAAGCGGTCGAACGAGACAACGCGCCGCTACGGCTGCGCTCGGTGTGCAGGAGTGTCAGGATGGTCTGCCGGTTCGGAGCAAATGACCTGGTCGCCGATGGCGCCAAACCGAAGATCGTCGATTTCTTCAAAAAGCTTTTTCGACTGCATCGTGGGCGGCGATGAATTGCTCGCCGACCAGTGGCTGATCGCAAGCCTCAAGCTGCCAAGCGACGCTCCTCGTCCTCGGCTTCGTTCCCCGGCTCTCCAACCGCTTTGGTCAGGAAGAGGTCAAGCGCAGCTCGACGAGAATCACGATCCAATGCGTAGGCCGTCTGTTTGAATTCGATCCCCTCGAGTAGCCCTTGGATGTAACCGGAGATCGTGTCGGCGGCCATGATGAGCGCAGTGTCGAGCGTGTGAATGTATTTGCTCGTCACCGAGCCCTTGGAGTGGCCGACGAGCGCCGCGATGGTCACCTCGGTGAAACCGAGATCGTTGGCGATGCTGGCAAAGCTGTGACGCAGGACATGCGGGGTGACGCCGGCGAGCGGACTGTCGCTGAAAATCTGTTCCCAATGGTTCGGGAAGCTGCCGAACGCATGGTCCTCGCCCTGACCTGGGAAGACATAGGTGCCCGCTGCGGTCTTGCGCCGTTCCTCCAGATACTCGACGACGGGCAATCCGATTGGACGAATGGACTCACCTTCCTTGCTGTCCACCAGGCGCATGCAGCTCGCGTCGGTGTCAGCTTCGATCCACATTAGCGAGATCATTTCCGAGCGGCGGCAGCCGGTGAGCGCGATCTGCCGGATGATGTCCACGGTCATGGCGTATTTTTCGTTCGCCGCGGCATCGCGAAGCATTTGCCCGAGGGTGCGATACTCCGCCTCGGTCAGCCTACGATTCCGAACATTGTCCTTGGGCTTCTTGATGCCGTGCGCCGGATTGACCTCTATAATCCCAGCATCGACAGCGTAGGTGAGGATTCCGCCCAATAGGCCGACGGTGCGCGTGGCGGTGCCCGCGCCACCACGAACAATGGCCTTTCCTCGCAGCTTTTTCGTCTTGACGGCGACGCGCGTCTTGCCGGCCATGATGTCCTTCAAGACCTTGTTGATGTCGGCCTTGGTGAGATCCTTGACCCGGCGCGCGCCGATCAGCGGGATGATGTGCCGCTCGATACGGCCAGTGTCGGTGACGATGGTGGTGGGCTTTTTCGGTCGCCCGCCCTTACCCAGAATGAGGCCCGCGTTCAGATCAGCGGTATAGAGGGCGCAAAGCTCCTTGACCGTGATGGCCTTGTGATCGAGCTGACGTTCTTCGGAAGGGTTGTCGCCGCGCGCGACGCGCCCGAGTTGGACCTTCGCTTCTTGCCGGGCTGTCTCCGGCGTCCACACGCCATGCAGGCCGATGGTGTAGCGTCGCGTGCGTCCAACAGCGCGATATTGGATGAGGTAGCTGCGCTTGCCGGAGGCGAACACGCGGAGGCCGAAACCGGGCAGTTCGTCGTCCCAGATAAAATAGTCCTTCTCGCGAACATCGGCAGCGTCCACGATCCGCTTGGTCAGCTTTGCCATGAGGTGTTCCCCTCGCTAGTGAGGGGCTGCTTCCGCGGAAGCACCACGGAAGCAACCGGATGGATATCGGAGCGAAATTCTGGATAGACAGTTCGGCGCGGAAATACGAATTGTCTAGTATCTTCAGTTACATATCGCATTGTAGCGTGCCCTGTCGTGCATTTAGGATAGGCAGGCTAAATTGCTCCGAAGGC
>JBOFVL010000028.1:0-23562 GCA_051653085.1 Afipia sp.
CCGAATTCTGGAGAGCCCCCGCCCGGCGGGTGAGCCTTGATTTAGAGGACGACGATCCCATGGCCGTTCCACGCAGGAAAACCTCGCCGTCACGCCGCGGCATGCGCCGCTCGGCGGACGCGCTCAAGAAGCCGACTTATGTTGAGGACAAGGACTCGGGCGAACTGCGCCGTCCGCACCACCTCGACCTCAAGACCGGCATGTACAAGGGCCGCCAGGTCCTGAAGGTCAAGAAGGACTGACGTCCTTCTTCGTTCGCGCTGCCTCGCGCAGCGCGGACGCAGTGATGTCGGCGGAAAGGTCGTTAGCGGGAAAGCTGGCGAACGCCTTTCACAAGAACGCCACACACCTATGTGACGACAAGCGCCTCACAGGAAGTCGTTCAGAGAAAGCTGCCGGTGATGATCGGTTTCCCGCTGCTTCTGATTCCGTTCGCGATCTACAACATCTTCGTGTTCCTGATGCCGGGCGTGGCGTTCACCGCGCCGATCGCGAGCGTGACGTTGATGTCGGGCGTGACATGGGCGCCGACGTTCGGCGATGCGCTGCTGGCGCTTGGCGCGCTTCTTTTGTTGTTCGAAGTCATCAAGGCTGCGCGGCCTGGTGCGCGGTACCTCACCGATCATTTGCTGTCGCTGATCGTATTTGGCGCTGCCGTAGCGGAGTTTCTTCTGCTCGCGCCGTTCGGCACCTCGACATTTTTCCTGCTGACGGTGCTGATGGCGGTGGAGTTTCTTGCGGGCGTGTCCATCGGTTTCCGCAACCGGCATCGCCGTGCGCCGGCACCTGCTCCTGTAGCTGCGCCCGCAGACGTTGCGCCGATCCCGGCCAGTCGTGCTCCGTCCGAACCGTCCTTCGATCGCACGCCGCAGGATCCAAAGCCGGTCGAACCGGTGTTCGAACATGCGCCGGAGCCGCAGCTCGAAGCGGCACCCAAGCCAGTGCCGTCGCTCGCGGTAATCCGAAACTCTGAGAATCCTGCTGCCGCCCCTGTGACTGAGCGGAAGGTCGCGGACTGGAGTGTCGCCGATCTGGTGTCCGATCACGAGCCGGAGCGTGGACCTCACGCGCCGCCGAAGTCCTGATCGCTTTCTAAGCGATCTGCGACAACATCCTGCCGTAGCCGTCTGCGTTCTTCACCGTTGCACGATCATACGTCGCCTGCGCGGTGGCCGGGGTTGCTTGCCGCAAGGCGCGCGTCTGCGGTGTGAGTTCAGCCGTCGCAATCAGGTGCGCGACGAACGATGCCTCCGGGCGAGCCGAACGCAACACTGAAATGCGCTCCGCGCGTTCCAGGGACACCAGAGCGCGACCAGCGGCAGGTTCATGCGCGGGAGCGTTGAGCGCCGCTGCTTCCATTTTAGGCGTATCCAGCCCGGTCGCCGATGCAATCTTGTAAACGGTCATTGTCTGTCAGCTGCCTGTTTCGTTTTGAGACGCAATGCGTCCCCTCAATGCAGCATCGCAAGGGTTGTGCCGGATGTGGTTGGCAGCAAGTTACCTCCTTTAAGACATTGGGAATCAAGCTGTTTGCCGGATTGTTCAGGAAGTTGACCTAGACTGTCGGGCACCTGACACTTCACTCCGTTGTCGAATCACCCCGCATCGTCCCGGAACGAGGCAATCTTTGACAGTCACGCCGGTCCAAGTCTCGCGCCATTCGGAGCCCGCAATTGCGCCGGGAGAGGCCGCATCCGTCGGCCGCGATCATCCTCCGGCGGCAGGCACGGATATTCTCGCTCTTCTCGGCCAAGCAAGCTTCATGTGGGACATTGCGGGCGACACCCTGCAGTGGAGTGACAACGTCGCCGCCGTGCTTCGCGACATTCCGCAATCGTCGCTCTCGAAAGCTGCCGAATTTTCCAAACTGATCGAGCCGATGCGTGGCATCCGCAACGACGCCGTGCTGAATTCAACGGCGTTCGACCATGGTGAGGGCGTGCCGTACCAGATCGAATACGGCCTGCGCGCGGACATATCGACGCCGGTGCTCTGGGTCGATGAATGCGGCCGTTGGTTCGCCGGCCCCGACGGCAAGCCGTCCCATGCCCACGGCATCGTTCGCATCAACAACGAACTGCACGCCCGGGACGAGCAGCTTCTGAAATTGTCACAGGATGATCCGCTGACCGGCGAGTTCAATCGCACGCGTCTCGTGGCCGCGCTGGCCGAAGCCATCGAGGAGGCGGGCCGATTCCGTTCGTCCTTCGCCTTCATGCTGGTGGGCATCGATCATCTTGCGCAGATCAACGATGCTTTCGGCTACGAGGTTGCCGACGAGGTCATCCGCGAGGTTGCGCAGCGAATTCGAGTGCGGCTGCGCGGTGGCGATGTGCTCGGCCGTTTCTCCGGCAACAAATTCGGACTGATCCTGAAAAATTGTTCTGTCGACGACATGAATGTTGCCGCCGAGCGTTTTCTGTCCGGGATCCGCGATGAAGTGGTGCCGACGCGGTCCGGTCCGGTTGCATTGACTGCAACGATTGGCGCCATCAACGCGCTCAGGCATGCGCAGACGGTCGAAGAGGCAATGAGCCGGACCCAGGAGGCGCTCAATCTCGCCAAGGTGCGGCGCCGGGGTTCGTTGATGGTCTGGCAGCCGAATATCGAGCGCGACGCTCAGCGCCGGGTCAACATCCGCGTCACCGATGAAATCGTCACGGCACTGAACGAGCGCCGTATCGTGATGGCTTACGAGCCGGTCGTAACCACAGACACGCGGCAACCCGCCTTCCACGAATGCCTGGTGCGGATGCGCCAGGAAGACGGCGAGTATTCGCTGTCGCCTGACATCGTTCCGGTCGCCGAAAAGCTCGGCCTGATCCGGCTTGTCGATCACCGCGTGCTGGAATTGGTGGTGGCGGAACTGGCGGCAGCGCCTCAAGCGCAGCTCAGCCTGAACATTTCACCCGGCACCACGATGGACCCGGACTGGTTTGCGAGCATCGAATCGCTGATGCAGACTCATCTCGGCGTTGCCGAACGGCTGATCGTCGAGATCACCGAAACCGTCGCGATTCAGAATCTGGATGATGTTCGCGGCTTCGTCACGCGGCTGAAAAAATTCGGCAGCCGGATCGCGATCGACGATTTCGGAGCCGGCTATACCTCATTCCGCAATCTGCGAAAGCTCGGCGTCGACATCGTGAAGATTGATGGCGCCTTCGTGCAGAACATCGTGCGCTCCTCGGATGACCGCGCTTTCGTGCAGACCCTGATCGATCTCGCGCATCGGCTCGATATCAAGACCGTCGCCGAGTGGGTGCAGGACGAGGAATCCGCTAGGCTGCTGCAGGGCTGGGGCTGCGACTACATTCAGGGGCGGCTGACGGGACTGGCTTCATTGACGAAGCCGTGGGCCGCCAAAACGGCGGCGCTACCGCAAGGCACGACGCCCGCGGCCGAAGTGGCGTTGAACTGACGCCAATCCGTCTGCGAGAGGTCTGTCGCCGCGCTGAACGCGGCGACGTCCGGAGCCTCAGCTCTTGTTCTCAGGCTCTTTCGACATCCGCTCGAGACGCTCCTGCATCTCTTTCATCTGACGCTTGAGATCGTCGATGTCAGCTTCTGGCGCCTCGTTCGCGGTCGGCGGAGATTCTGCCGACGGCGTGTCCTTCCGCAGAGGTGCAGCGAACGGCTTGAACATCGCGAACGTGCGCTCGAACATTTCCATGTTGCGACGGACATGTTCTTCAAGCGGAGCGAACGGCGTGTTGCTGAACGTGTTCGTCATCTGCTTGCGGAATTTTTCCTGTTCGCGCGTCAGCGTGTCGATCGATTGTTCGAGATATTTCGGCACCACCATCTGCATGCTGTCGCCGTAGAAGCGGATCAGCTGACGCAGGAACGTGGTGGGCAGCAGGTTCTGCCCGGCCTTGTTTTCCTGCTCGAAGATGATCTGCGCCAGAACCGAGCGGGTGATGTCATCGCCGGTCTTCGCGTCGTAGACGAGGAAATCCTCGCCCTCCTTCACCATGGCCGCGAGGTCTTCGAGGGTCACATAGGTGCTGGTGCCGGTGTTGTAGAGGCGCCGATTGGCGTACTTTTTAATGGTAATTGGCTGATCGGATTTTGCCATGGACTACACATACCTACTTAGCGAGGAATGGAACCGGCGAACGTCGCCGAGGGCAGTGCAAACAATGCATCGCAATAAACTAAGCACTTTCAGAATGGTACGGCTACCGTTTTGTGCAGGACGGTTAATGTCCGGGCATGATAAGAACGCAAATGCAGCAAAAGGCCAGAATGCCGATTGACACGAAACGGCTAGGTTAACAGGATACAGCCAAAGCCAGCCGATCCTCCGGCGGCTTCCCCGCGACCTCAGGTCCAACGACTTCAAAAAGCAGGAGATGTCCATGTCCGACGATGTCGTCATCGTCAGCGCTGCCCGCACCCCGGTCGGCACGTTCAACGGTGCATTCGCCAACACCCCCGCCCATGAACTGGGTGCCGTTGCCATCAAGGCCGCGCTGGAGCGGGCCGGCATAGAGCCTGCCCGCGTCTCCGAGATCATCATGGGCCAGATTCTGACCGCAGCTCAGGGGCAAAACCCGGCTCGCCAGGCCGCCGTGAAGGCCGGCATTCCGGTGGAAAGCCCGGCCTGGGGCGTCAACATGCTCTGCGGTTCCGGACTGCGCACCGTGGCGCTGGGCTATCAGGCGCTGATAAACGGCGATTCCGAGATCGTGGTTGCCGGTGGCCAGGAATCCATGAGCATGTCGCCGCATGCCCAGCATTTGCGCGGTGGCGTAAAGATGGGCGCGCTCGATTTTGTCGACACCATGATCAAGGATGGCCTGTGGGATGCCTTCAACGGCTATCACATGGGCAACACCGCCGAGAACGTCGCGCGGCAGTTCCAGATCACCCGCCAGCAGCAGGACGAGTTCGCCGTCAGTTCGCAGAACAAGGCCGAGGCTGCGCAGAAGGCCGGCAAGTTCAAGGACGAGATCGTCCCGTTCACCGTCAAGACCCGCAAGGGCGATATCGTGGTGGAGGCCGATGAAGGCCCGCGTCACGGGGCATCGCTCGAAGCGATGGCCAAGCTCAAGCCGGCTTTTGAAAAGGACGGCTCGGTGACCGCCGGCAACGCCTCGGGCATCAACGACGGCGCTGCGGCGCTGGTGCTGATGACGGCGAAGCAGGCCGCCAAGGAAGGCAAGACGCCGCTCGCGCGCATTGTGTCGTGGGCGCAGGCGGGGGTCGATCCGTCGATCATGGGAACGGGGCCGATCCCGGCGTCCCGCGCCGCCCTCAAGAAGGCCGGCTGGAAGCCCGGCGACCTCGATCTGATCGAGGCCAATGAAGCCTTCGCCGCTCAGGCCTCTGCTGTGAATAAGGAAATCGGCTGGGATCCGGCAAAGGTCAACGTCAACGGCGGCGCGATTGCCATCGGCCATCCGATCGGCGCATCGGGCGCGCGCGTGCTGGTGACGTTGCTGCACGAGATGCAGAAGCGCGATGCCAAGAAGGGTCTCGCCACGCTTTGCATCGGCGGCGGCATGGGCATCGCACTGTGCGTTGAGCGATAGGAATTTCCTGAGCGCACTGCACAATATAAAATCGAAATGCCCGGCTCATTGCCGGGCATTTTTTCTTGCTGTTATCGCAGATGGTCTGAAATAGTTACCCTCCAAAAACACTAGAGCGGACTGCGGAGGGGATACTTGAGATGGCACGCGTAGCATTGGTAACAGGCGGAACCCGCGGCATCGGCGCTGCGATCAGCAAGGCGTTGAAGGCTGCAGGCTACAAGGTGGCGGCGAGTTACGCCGGCAACGACGAGGCCGCCGCGAAATTCAAGGCCGAGACGGGTATTCCCGTTTACAAGTGGGATGTCGGTGCGTTCGATGCGTGCGCGGACGGTGTGAAGAAAGTCGAGGCCGATATCGGGCCGATCGACGTGCTCGTCAACAATGCCGGTATCACTCGCGACGTGCCGTTCCACAAGATGACGCTCGACCAGTGGAATGCGGTCATGAACACTAATCTTGGTTCGCTGTTCAATATGACGCGGCAGGTGATCGAGGGCATGCGGGGCCGCAAGTTCGGACGCATTATCAATATCTCGTCGATCAACGGCCAAAAGGGCCAATTCGGTCAGGTCAATTATTCGGCAGCGAAGGCTGGCGATATCGGATTCACCAAGGCGCTGGCGCTCGAGAATGCGCGCGGCGGAATCACGGTGAACGCGATCTGTCCCGGCTATATCAACACTGAGATGGTGCAGGCCGTGCCCAAGGACGTGCTTGAGAAGAATGTCATTCCGCAGATCCCCGTCAACCGCCTCGGCGAACCGGAAGAAATCGCGCGCGCCGTGGTATTCCTTGCCTCCGACGACTCCGGCTTTGTCACGGGGTCGACGATGACCATCAACGGCGGACAATATCTGCAATAAGAGATCGATCCCCGAATAGCGGGGATCGGCTTTTCGGATATGGCGTTATCGCGGATTGAGTGGCATTGATCCGCGATGACGTCTTCAACTGCTACTCTTGTCGGCCTCACCGCCATTGTGATGTGGTCGCTGCTTGCCGCGCTCACTGTCGCGACAGGCCGCGTTCCGCCGTTCCAATTGCTGGCGATGACGTTCGCTATCGGCGCCTGTGTCGGCCCGGTGACGTGGCTGTGGCGGCCCGCGGCGATCCGCGCCTTGCGGCAGCCTCTCATTGTGTGGCTGGTCGGCATCGGCGGCCTGTTCGGCTATCACGCACTGTATTTCCTGGCGCTGCGGCTCGCGCCGCCAGCCGAAGCAGGTCTGGTGAATTATCTCTGGCCGCTGCTGATCGTGCTGTTCTCGTCGATGCTGCCGGGCGAACGCCTGGCGCCGCATCACATCGTAGGTGCTGTGCTCGGGTTCGCGGGAACGGTTCTGCTATTTGCAGGCAATGGCGGATCGCAATTCAATCCGGCTCATATCCCGGGCTTCGTCGCGGCCTTTGTCGCAGCGTTCGTCTGGGCCGGCTATTCGGTGATGTCGCGTAAATTCGCGGCGGTACCGACCGATGCAGTCGCCGGGTTCTGTCTTGCCACTGCATTACTGGCGGCGACGTGTCACTTCGCGCTTGAAGTCACGATCTGGCCGGAGACGATCGCACAATGGCTTACCATCTTGGCGCTTGGCATCGGGCCGGTCGGAATTGCGTTCTTTGCGTGGGACATCGGCATGAAGCGCGGCGACATCCGCGTGCTGGGGGCGGCGTCCTACGCCACGCCGCTGCTGTCAACCGCGTTTCTCATCCTTGCGGGATTTGCGAAACCCGCGGCCACACTTGCTGCGGCGGCGGCGCTGATCGCTGTCGGCGGTTTGATTGCCGCGAAGGACATGGTGTTCGGCAAGCCTAAACAATCAAACTGACACGGGCGACCAGCCCGGCGGTGCAAGCTCGAATTTTGCAAAGTCGAAGCCGGGTGCGACGGTGCAGCCGACCAGCGTCCAGTCGCCGCTGCTCTCCGCTGCCTGCCAGGCATGGGCCGGCACGATGGCTTGCGGCTGTTCGCCGGCTCTCATGTCGGGTCCGAGCCTGATCGTGCGTTCGCCGCTGTTATCGGCGATCCGCAGCGTCAGCGCGCTGCCGGCGTAGTAATGCCAGATCTCCACGGCATCGACGCGATGCCAATGCGATTTCTCGCTCCGCGCCAACAGGAAGTAGATCGCAGTGGACGCGGCGCGGCCGCCATCAACGGTGCGGGAATCGCGAAACGTCTCGCGGTAATGCCCGCCTTCAGGATGCGGCTTCAGGTCGAGACGCGCGATGATCTCGGCAGCAGTGAGGTCCGGCACAACCTTCACGCCTTGTTCTTGCGCTCGCGCAATTCGCCGAACACCTCGGCGGGGCTTTTGCCCGCGAGGCCGACGGCGGATGCGACAGCCGGAACATCGGCGCGCAGAAAAACGTTGGCTTCCTTCTCGTCACGGATCAGCGTCGGGATCGTTGGCTGGTTAGCGGCGCGCTGCTTCGCCACTTCCTCGGCGCGCGCCTTCAGCGCTGGGTTGTTCGGCTCGATGCCGAGCGCGAACTTGACATTCGAGGCGGTGTATTCGTGGCCGCAATAAACCCGCGTGTCGTTGGGCAGCGCGCGCAGCTTCAGCAGCGATTCCCACATCATCGGATAGGTCCCCTCGAACACACGGCCGCAGCCGATCGAGAACAGCGTGTCGGCGCAGAACAGCGCATGGTCGGTATCGAACATGTAGCTGATGTGATCGAGTGTATGACCGGGCGTTTCCAGCACGCGCGCGGTGAGGTTGCCGACTTTCACGGTGGCGCCTTCCTTGACGCGCTCATCGACCTGCGGGATCGCCGTGCCCTTGTCGTAAGGCGCGACCACGCGGCAATCATATTTTGTCTTGAGTTCGGCGATGCCGCCGACGTGGTCATTGTGGTGATGCGTGACGAGAATGTCGGTCAGCGTCCAGCCCTCGCGCTGCAACGCCTTGATGATCGGCCCGGCCTCCGGCGCATCGATCGAAGCGGTGGCCTTGGTGACCGGATCGTGAATGAGATAGCCGAAATTGTCGGACAGGCAGGGAAACAGGCGAATCTCGGCAGTCATGACAGCTCCGTTTGTCGAGGATGCGGCCACGCTAACACGGCCCTATCGGCTGTGAAATACGTTAACGCCGTTCCCGGGATCGTCTGCGGGCCGCTGCATGTGGCACTCCAACATGATAAGCTAGCGCCATGACAATCGACGTGATCGATCTGCGAAACTTCTATTCGCAGCGCCTCGGTACCGTGGCGCGGCGGCTGATCAGTCGCGGCATCCAGCGGCACTGGCCGCATGCGGACGGCCTGCGCGTCGCCGGGCTTGGTTATCCGACGCCCTATCTCGGCCTGTTTCGCGAGGACGCCGAACGCTGCATCGCGCTGATGCCGGCCGCGCAGGGCGTTCTGAAATGGCCCACTGCGCGTCCGACGCTGTCGACGCTGGTGGACGAGTTCGCGCTGCCGCTGGCCGATGCCGCGGTCGACCGCATTCTGGTCGTTCATGCGCTGGAGATATGCGACGATCCGGAAGGGCTGCTACGCGAGGTGTGGCGCGTGCTGGCGCCATCGGGGCGGATGATGGCGATCATTCCCAACCGCCGCGGCGTGTGGACACGGACCGACAATACGCCGTTCGGTCACGGCCGTCCTTATTCGCGGTCGCAGATCACGCAACTGCTGCGGCAGACCTGGTTTACGCCGACGGCATGGGGCGAAGCGCTGTTTGTGCCGCCGTTCCAAGGCGGATGGGTTCTGAAATCCGCAGTGGCCTGGGAGCGCATGAGCGCAGCGGTGTCGTCGCCGTTCGCTGGCGTTCACATCGTCGAGGCCTCGAAGCAGGTCTATCGTGCGCTTCCTGCGCATCGCGAACGCACGCGGCTCATCCCGTCGATGCCGCCGGTCCTTTTGCCGACACCGACGCGCCGCGACCAGAATCAATAAGAAGACAGGTCCGTGAATAAAAACTGCCCGCCGGAGCGACGCTCGGCGGGCAGTTTAATCAGTTATATTGCGTTGGCTTATTCGCCGGCCGAAAAATCTTCCGATGAAGGCGCGGCCTGACCTTCAGGACGCGGGCCGGGCGGGCGGCGCCGCCGGCGATGACCGAAGCGCTCACCGTTCTGATTGCCATTTGGCTCTGCGGTATTTCCGTTCGGCTGCGGTTGCGCGCCGCCTGTGATGAATGACGGAAGACGATCGACTGGTTCGCTCTCGACAGGCTGCATGGAAGGCTGCGGCTGCGAACGATTATCGCGTTGATCGCGATCGCGGAAATTCTGCTCGCGTGGCTGTTGCTGTTCGCGCGGGAACGGCTGCTGCTCACGGGGCTGAAACTGCGGTTGCTGTTGCGGCTGTTGGTGTCCAGGGGCAAACCCGGGCTCCGCGCCGAAGTTGGAATAGCTGTCGCCGTCATCGCTGTTGTCGTCGAGCGCATCGCTGTCGTTGCGCGGCATCGGCTGCTGTTGCTGCGGCTGGTTCTGGCGGAACTGTTCCTGCGCCGCTGCGATCAGGCGGAAATAGTGCTCAGCGTGCTGGTAGTAGTTTTCGGCGGCGACCGGATCGCCCGAGCTGCGCGCGTCGCGCGCGAGCTGGACATACTTCTCCGCAACATGAGAGGCGGTGCCGCGAATCTTGATGTCGGGTCCATTGGACTCGAAAACCCGGGTCATCGGATTCTGACCGCGCCGGTTGTTGTTATTGTTATTATTGTTGTTGTTATTCCGGCTGCGCATACGCTTGTTGTTATTCGGGCCGTTTCTCATGTGGTGCCTTTTACCGATTCTGGATCGTGGTGGTGGGTGTGCAGGACACGGCGCAGTGCATTCGCGCAAGCGGCGATGTCGCCAGGTTTCAGATCGTAGTTGCCGTGTTTCGCGTTCAACAAGGACGCGTTCTCCAAATGCCCGAAGGCAATGAGCTTCTGGGCCGGATCAGCCTGAACAAACAGGCGTCATGTTCTGCGGTTGAATGTTCGAGCGCAATATCAGGCTTTCGTTCGCTTCGCGGTCTCAAGCAGCGCAGCTCTTTCAGCCTTCGCGCTCGTCATGATCCGTCTTTTAGGAACCTTTTACCCGGCGGGCGTCCCTCGCGAGACTTCTGGCTTCGACCCGTATTCCTTAACGGGGCCACACCCTGAACCGATGCTGTGGCCGGAACGTAGTCGCTCCGGGGCAATATTCCAAGAGGTTTTTTGTTCCATGCAGCCCTTTAAAACGCCCCTTTTTGCCCTATGACGGCGCGATGAACCCCGCCCAGGTCGGCCCTTGGCGCTGATGAGACGGTTAATCCCGCCGCGCGCATGATTTCGCTGACCGGGGTGCTTTGATCGTGCCCGACTTCAAAGATCAGAAAACCGCGACCCGCGAGCAGTCCGGCCGCCTGCGGTATGATCGTGCGATAGGCTGTCAGCCCATCAGCGCCGCCGTCCAGCGCGAGATGCGGATCGTGATCGCGTACGTCGGGATCGAGCGTCGCGATGTCCGCTGAGCGGATGTAGGGCGGATTCGAAACAACAAGATCGAATGGACCGGACAACCCTGTGGCGTAGTCGCACTGGACGAATGATGCCCGGTTGGCGAGGCCGAGCTGCTGGGCGTTCATTTCCGCAGTCGCCAGTGCGGCTGCGCTGATGTCGGTGCCGATGCCGGTCGCTTGCGGAAGCTCGGACAATAGCGCGAGCAGAATAGCGCCGGATCCCGTGCCGATGTCGGCGATGCGGGGCGCCCTGGCCGCTTGGGGATTGCTGCGAAGAACATCAAGCGCGGCCTCGACCACCGTTTCGGTGTCGGGGCGGGGGACCAGCGTCGCCTCCGAGAGGCGAAGATCGAGGCCCCAGAATTCCTTATGGCCGAGGATGCGCGCGACCGGCTCGTGCGCGATCCGGCGCTGTGCGGAACGATCGATTATCATCGCTTCTTCGTCAGTGATCTTGCGCGCGGCCTGCGTGGCAAGGCCGGTGTGATCGAGATCGAGCGCCGCGCCGATGAGCAGCCGGGCATCAAGGTCGGGCGATTCGATGCCATTGTCTTTGAGTTGCACCGCAAGCGTGCGACGGGCGGCCTCGATCGTCAATCCGGCGAGCGGTACGTTCGCGCTCACGCAGCGTTGCCCTGTTCCGCAAGCTGCGCCGCTTGATGCTCGGTCGTCAGCGCGTCGATCAATTCGCCCAGGGCGTCGCCGGCGATCACCTGCGGCAGCTTGTAGAGCGTCAGATTGATGCGGTGATCGGTGACGCGGCCTTGCGGGAAATTATAGGTCCGGATGCGCTCGGAGCGGTCGCCGGAGCCGACCTGGCCCTTGCGTTCGGCCGAGCGTTCGGAGTCGAGGCGTTGCCGCTCGGCGTCGTAGATGCGCGAGCGCAGGATGTTCATCGCGCTGGCGCGGTTCTTATGCTGGGAGCGGCTGTCCTGCATCATGACGACGATGCCTGTCGGGATGTGCGTGATGCGGATCGCCGACTCGGTCTTGTTGACGTGCTGGCCGCCGGCGCCCTGTGCGCGCATGGTTTCGATCCGCAGATCGTCATTCTTGATCGCAACGTCCACTTCCTCGGCCTCCGGCAACACCGCGACCGTGGCGGCGGAGGTGTGGATGCGGCCCTGTGTTTCGGTATCGGGCACGCGCTGCACGCGATGCACGCCGGATTCGAATTTCAATTTGGCGAACGCACCGCGGCCCTGCACCTCAGCGATGATTTCCTTGTAGCCACCCATAGTGCCCTCAGAGGCGGAGATCAGTTCGACCTTCCAGCCCTGCAGGGACGCGAAGCGCTCGTACATGCGGAACAGGTCGCCGGCGAACAACGAGGCTTCATCGCCGCCGGTGCCGGCGCGGATTTCCAGCACCACGTTGCGCTCGTCCATCGCGTCCTTGGGCAACAAGGCAACGCGGATGTTCTGGGCCAGTTCATCGCGCTGCGTTTCAAGCTGCGGGCGTTCGCCCTCCGCCATGGCGCGCATGTCGGATTCGGTCGCGGGATCGGCGATCAGTGCGTCTATGTCGGCGATCTCGGCAGACGCCGCGCGATACGCTTTCACGGCATCGACCACCGGAGTCAGTTCGCTCAGTTCACGGGTGATGCGAACATAGGTTTCCGAATTCACCTGGCCGAGCAATTCGGCTTCAAGCGAGGCGTGACGCGCCAGCAATGTATCGAGTTTGGCTTCAGGCAGCGTGGTCATTGGTGTCGATCGGTCAAGGGTGAATTCAACGGCGAGCTTCGGAAAAGTCCGGAAGCCTCGCTACAACGAAAGCCCTTCGGCTTCGGCGAATTCCATCAGCTTGCTGCGGATCGACACGCTTCCGGCCGGCGCATTCAGCAACGGCGTGATCATGGCTTCCGCTTTCTTGGCGTCGAGATCGAGAATCAATGCCTTCACAGGGCCGTGCGCGGTCGCCGACAGCGACAGCGAGCGATAACCGAGTGCGATCAGCGCCAGTGCGCCGAGTGGCTGCGACGCCATCTCGCCGCACAGTGAAACGGATTTGCCGGCGGCATCGGCCTTCTTCGCGATATCGCGCAGAGCGCGCAGGATCGGCGCGGACAGCGTGTCGAAGCGGTCGGTGACGCGCGAGTTGCCGCGATCCACTGCGAAGAGGAACTGGAACAGGTCGTTCGAGCCCACTGAAATGAAATCGACGCGTTTGAGCAGTTCGTCCATCTGGTAGAGCAGGGCCGGGACTTCGACCATGGTGCCGACATCGACGCGCTCAGGCAGTGTGTGGCCGTGCTGGCGCAGATAAGTAAGTTCGCGTTCGATCACGAGCTTGGCCTGATCGAATTCGTCGACCTGCGAGATCATCGGGAACATCACGCGCAGATAGCGGCCAGCTGCTGCGCGCAGCAGCGCGCGGATTTGTCCGCGCAACAGTCCCGGCCGGTCCAGACCAAGACGAATCGCGCGCCAGCCGAGTGCCGGATTTTCCTCGACGATCGTGTCCATATACGGCAGCGCCTTGTCGCCACCGATATCGAGGGTGCGGAACGTCACTGGTTTGTCGCCTGCGGCGTCCAGCACGGTACGATAGAGCGAAAGCTGTTCGCTGGTGCGCGGCAGGCTTTGCCCCACCATAAACTGCAGTTCGGTGCGGAACAGCCCGATGCCGGATGAACCCGTGTCGTCAATATGGGGCAGGTCGATTACGAGACCGGCGTTGATCATCAGATCGATCGGCTGACCGTCCTTGGTGACGCAGGGCTTGTCGCGCAGTTCGCGATATTGCTCCTGCCGGCGTGCACGGAAGCGGACGCGCTCGGCATAGGCTGACTGGATTTCGTTAGACGGGCGGATGTAGATCGAACCCGAGGTGCCATCGACGATAATCGCGTCGCCGGGATCGGCGATGCCTGCGGCGTTCGGCACTTCGCCGACCGCCGGAATGCCGAGCGCCCGCGCCACGATCGACACATGCGAATTGGCGGTGCCTTCTTCCAGCACGAGGCCGCGCAGCCGCTTGCGGTCGTAATCGAGCAAGGCGGCCGGGCCCATGGAGCGCGCGATCAGGATGGCATTGTCGGGCAGTTGCTCCCGTGAGGGCGCGTGATCCTGCCCAACCAGTTGCCGCATCAGGCGGTGGCCGAGGTCTTCAAGGTCGTGCAGGCGGTCGCGCAGATAGGGATCGGTGGAGCGCAGCATGCGGGCGCGGGTGTCGGACTGCACGCGTTCGACAGCGGCCTCCGCGGTGAGGCCGGTGGCGACCGCTTCGTGCAGCTTGTGCTGCCAGCCCTGGTCGTTGGCGAACATGCGGTAGGCTTCCAGCACGTCGCGGTGCTCGCCGCCATCGGCCACGTCGCCGCGTTCCAGCATGCGGTCGAGATCGGCGCGCAGTTTGACGATCGCGGTGTCTAGCCGCTTCACTTCTTTCGGCAGATCCTCGGCAATGTAGTTGGTGATGACGACGCGCGGCTCGTGCAGCACCACATGGCCGAGCGCGATGCCATCCGAGAGAACGGCGCCGGTCTTGTGCAGCGAGTGGCGTGCGGCCGGTTCGGCGCCGGGCTTGGCGATGGACGACAGTTCGCCCGACGCGATCATTTCTGCGAGCACCATCGCGGTGGTCTGCAGCGCCTCGACCTCTTCCTCGACATAGGTGCGGTGGGCGCGGTTCTGCACCACCAGCACGCCGAGGGTGTTGCCCGAGCGCAGGATCGGCACGCCGAGGAATGAGTGGTAGATTTCTTCGCCGGTTTCCGGGCGATACGAGAAGGCCGGGTGCGATTGGGCGTTCGACAGGTTCAGCGGCGTCGCCTCGGAGGCAACGAGACCGACAAGGCCCTCATGCGCGGTCAGGACCGTTTGGTGGACGGCGTCGCGGTTCAGGCCTTCCGTGGCATAGAGCTCAAGGGTGTTGTCGACGCGCAGCACATAGGTCGAGCAGACCTCCGCCACCATGTTGGCGGCGATCAGCACCACGATCTTGTCGAGTCGTTCCTGAGCGCTGACCTGTTCGGCCATCACTTCGCGGAGCCGTCTCAACAAGACGCGGGGGCCTCCCAGCGCGCTCCGCATCCGTTGACATCCCTAACCTGCAACTCCAGCGCGGCACCCGTGCAGCCGCGATAGCGTTAACTAAAAGTAAAATAACGACTTTTCAGGCCGCGCCTGCACCTCTCTGACGGTTCCGAACGTATCCGACGGTCCGGAATCAGAGGCGCGGACGCGTGTGCCTTGTCCTGAGGCTATATCGAATTGAGGCGCGTTTTGCCAAGCAAAACACCTGCCAAATACCAGACCTTCTCTAGCAGAACGGCCTCGCCAAGATGCCGCAGCTGCTCACTCGAGAACGAGCGGTCTACGCCTGATCCAGCCCGTAAAGTGTGTGCAGGGTCCGGACGGCCAGTTCGGTGTAGGCGGCATCGATCAGCAGCGAGAACTTGATCTCGGAGGTGGTGATGGCGCGGATGTTGATGTTGCGCTCCGACAGTGCCTTGAAGGCCTGCGCGGCGACACCAGCATGGCTGCGCATGCCGATGCCGATCACCGAGACCTTGGCGACGTCGGTGGCTGAGTCCATCGCCTTGTAGCCGATCTTGCCCTTCGCCTTGGTGATCGTGTCCTTGGCGCGGGTGTATTCGGAGGCTGGCACGGTGAAGGTGAGGTCGGTGGTCTTGCCGTCCTCGGAGACGTTCTGCACGATCATGTCGACGTTGATGCTGGCATCCGCCAGCGGTCCGAAGATCGCGGCGGCGACGCCCGGCTTGTCATCGATCTGGCGAACGGAAATCTGGGCTTCGTCCTTTGAAAAGGCGATCCCGGTGACGACTTGGCTCTCCATGATTTCCTCCTCGCTGCAAATCAGCGTGCCCGGCGGCGTGCCGTGGGGGTCGATGTCTTCCGGCTTGTCGAAGCTCGATCGCACGAACACCGGAACGTTGTGAACCATGCCGAGTTCCACCGAACGGACCTGCAGCACCTTGGCGCCCTGCGACGCCATTTCCAGCATTTCCTCGAACGCGACCTTCTCGAGCCGCCGTGCCTTCGGCACCACGCGCGGGTCGGTGGTGTAGACGCCATCGACGTCGGTGTAGATGTCGCAGCGCTCGGCATGGATCGCCGCCGCGATTGCGACCGCCGAAGTATCGGAGCCGCCGCGCCCGAGCGTGGTGATGCGGCCGGTTGGCTGGTGGAGGCCCTGGAAGCCGGCGACCACCGCGACTTCCTTGCGCTCCTTGAAGCGCTTGATCATTTCGCCGCCGTCGATTCCGGTGATGCGCGCGGAGGCATGCGCGTCGTCGGTCAGGATTGGAATTTGCCAGCCCTGCCATGACCGCGCCTGGATGCCGAGCGATTGCAGGACGATCGCGAGCAGGCCCGCGGTGATGAGTTCGCCGGACGCTACGATGGCGTCGTATTCGCGCGCGTCGTGCAGCGCGGAGGCCTCGGTGGCCCAGCCGACGAGTTCATTGGTCTTGCCGGACATCGCCGACACCACCACGGCCACGTCATGGCCGGCATCGACCTCGCGCTTCACATGCTGCGCGACGTTGCGAATGCGGTCGATATTGGCGACGGACGTGCCGCCGAATTTCATTACTAGGCGGCCCATTTTCTCTTTATCGCGGCGAACGGCGCTGTCCCGGTTTGGCTGATTGTCAGGTAGGAGCCAGTTCCGCTCAAAACGGAAGCACGGCCCCGAAAAGGCGGCTATACATACCCATCAGGTCGGGGGCAAGCAACACCGGTTGCCCCTGTAGGTACAGTTGAGGACGGGAATGGGCCGCTATATCGACGATATTCTGCAGCCGGGCGAGAAGATTCTGTATTCCACCACGATCCACGGCGTCGTCTATGTGCCCGGACTGGCATGCCTTGCGGTGGCAGCCATCTGCCTGGTCGGCTCGGGAGGCGGAGTGATCCTTCCGCTCCTGGCGGTGAGCGCCTTCTTTGCGCTCCTTGGCGGTTTTCTTTTGTTCAAGGCGTGGTTTGAGCGCTGGACGACGGAAACGGACGTGACCTCGCTTCGGGTGGTTCATAAGGAAGGATTTATCAAGCGCCAGACCTTTGAGATGAGTTTGGATAAAATCGAAAGCGTCGACGTCACCCAGAGCATCGCGGGCCGGATTTTTGGATGGGGAGATGTCAGGGTGAACGGTGTCGGAGAAGGCACGAAGACGATAAAGATGATCGGCGCGCCAATCGAATTCCGCAACCACATCACCGCTCGCTAACCGGACAAAGTTCTCGGCATGATTCAGAATTCACCATCAGCGTCCACGGTCGACCCCGGCGAAGTTGCGCGGTTCTCGCAGCTGTCCGAGGAATGGTGGGATCCCAAAGGCAAGATGGCGCCGCTGCACAAGATCAATCCGCTGCGGCTGGCCTATATCCGCGATGCGGCGTGCCGCAAGTTCGACCGCAGCCCGAAAAGCCTGAACTGCCTGTCCGGTCTGCGCATTCTCGACATCGGCTGCGGCGCGGGTTTGCTGTGCGAACCGCTGACGCGGCTCGGTGCGCAGGTGATCGGCGTCGATCCCTCCGCAACCAATATCGCGGTGGCGAAGCTGCACGCCGACCGGTCGCATCTTCTGATCGATTATCGCTGCACCACCATCGAGGAGATGGATCCGCGCGAGCGGTTTGACATCGTGCTGGCGATGGAAGTGGTCGAGCATGTCGCCAATGTCGGGATGTTTCTCGATCGTTGCACCGCGTTGATGAAGCCTTCCGGCATGATGGTGGTGTCGACTATCAACCGGAACTGGAAGAGCTTCGCGCTCGCCATTGTGGGCGCCGAATATGTGTTGCGCTGGCTGCCGCGCGGCACTCATCAATGGGACAAGTTCGTCACGCCGGCCGAGTTGACGCATCATCTCGAGCGCAACAAGCTCGCCATCAGCGATCAGGCAGGCGTGGTGTACAATCCCTTGGCCGACAAGTGGACCATCTCTTCCGACATGGACGTGAACTACATGATGATCGCGGAAGCTGCGACGTGATCGGCGCGCATTACTGGCATGAGGCCGCGCCGGTTGACCGTGCACGTGAGGTATAGGCCCCTCTGAATCCGGCGCTCTCGCCGCACTGGCTTCCCTATTTCATCATGACCCAGTTCATTTGGCTCTGGATTCCATTCACGCTGCTGGCGGCTGCGGGGCAAGTCGTGCGCAACGCGATGCAGCGCGGGCTGACGGCGCAGCTCGGCACGCTCGGCGCGACCCACATCCGGTTTCTGTTCGGATTTCCGTTCTCGCTGATCTTTCTCGGGATCGTCCTCGCCGCCAGCGGCGACCGGCTGTCATGGCCCGAGACCGGATTCTGGGCGTGGCTCGTGGTTGGCGGCATGGCGCAGATTCTGGCCACCGCGCTGATGCTGATGGCCATGAACGAGCGGTCGTTCGTGGTGACGACGGCGTACCTCAAGACCGAAGCGATCCAAGCGGCGATCTTCGGTTTCGTGTTCCTGTCGGATCATCTCACCGTGCTGAAGGTCGCCGCCATCATGATCGCCACTATCGGCGTGGTGATCACAGCGCTGCGGCCCGGCGGCATGAAAGGCTTCGGCAATCTGAAGCCCACGGTTCTCGGTCTCGTGGCGGCTTCGTTCTTTGCGCTGTCGGCGGTCGGTTATCGCGGCGCGATTCTCAATGTCACCGGTGTGAGCTTCGTCACCGCTGCCAGCGTGACGCTGGTCGCAACATTGTTGATGCAGTCTATCGTTCTGTCCGCCTGGCTGATTGTACGCTCTCCGGGCACCATGATCGCGATTTTCCGGCTGTGGAAGCCGTCGATGTTCGCGGGCTTCATGGGATCGTTCGCCTCGCTGTTCTGGTTTCTCGCTTTCGCGTTGACCGCTGCGGCGAACGTCCGCACGCTGGCGCTGGTCGAGGTTCTGTTCGCGCAGGGCGTGGCTTACTATTCGATGAAGCAGCCGCTGTCGCTGCGCGAACTTGGCGGTATCGCGCTGATCCTGATCGGGGTTGCGATGCTGGTGGCGGGCTAAGCTATTTCTTCACGGCGAGAAGAACTGCGCCCGCGGCAATCAACGCAATCCCGAGCCAGCCGCTGGCGGAGGGACGTTCGCCGAGAAACACGAAGGCGAACAGCGCGACCAAGACCACGCTCAGCTTGTCGATCGGCGCCACGAGCGTCGCGGGGCCGAGCTTGAGCGCGCGGAAATAACACAGCCACGATGCGCCGGTGGCGAGTCCCGACAGCACGAGGAATGTCCACGTTCTCGTCGAGATGGGGCCGGGCGTGTTGAATTGGCCGGTGGCGAAGAGAATGACCGCGAAGCTCGCGAGCACGATGACGGTGCGGATGAATGTCGCGAGATCGGGATTGATGTCCTCGACGCCGATCTTGGCGAAGATCGCAGTCAGCGCGGCGAACACCGCCGAGAGCACGGCCCACATCTGCCATGAGCCGGACCATGACGACAATGTTTCCGGGCTCATTGCTGATCCACCGAGGATGAGAGTTTAGTTGCGGTCGCCGGGCAGGATCGGCAGCGGCGTGACTTCGACGCCTTCGTCGATCAGCGCGCGGGCTTCTTCCGTCGTCGCCTCGCCGTAGATCGCACGATGCTCGATGTCGCCGTAATGCATCTTGCGGGCTTCGTCGGGGAATTTCTTGCCGACATTGTCCGCATTCTTGAGAACGTGGTCGCGCAGTTCTCTCAGCTTGGCGACAAGCTCGCGTTCCTGCGGCGCCATCACCAGCGATGCCGACGATGTATCCTCCGCCGGTGCGGCCACGGGCTCCGGCGCCGATTTGGATTTTCCCTTGCGCGCGATGCGCGGCGCCATGATCGCCTTGTCGACCTTGATGGACTCGCACACCGGGCAGGCGACCAGTCCGCGCTTGTGCTGACTATCGTAGGCGGCGGAACTCTGAAACCAGCTATCGAATTCGTGGCCGCGCTCACAGCGCAGCGCATAGCGGATCATACCGATCCCCGTACGAGATGCAGATGTTCCGGTCCGGCTTTCGGATCGGCCAAGCCGAAGCGGCGGCCATGCTGCAATGATGGAATATTTTTGCGGACGGATTCCACCTTGGCCGGATCGATCCTGGCCAAGATCACGCCGGTCTCGGTGCCACCTTCCGCAAGGATTTCGCCCCATGGATCGATAATCAGCGAATGACCGTAGGTCTCGCGCCCGCTCTCGTGTTTTCCAGCCTGCGCGGCGGCAAAAATGAAGCAGCCGTTTTCGATGGCGCGGGCGCGCAACAAGGTATGCCAGTGGGCCTCGCCGGTTCTCACCGTGAACGCCGACGGCACGGTGATGAACGATGCGCCGGCTTCCGCAAGTGCGCGGTAAAGCGCGGGGAAACGGACATCGTAGCAGATCGTCAGTCCGACCCGGCCCCATGGCAGATCCGAAATCACCGCGGTTTCACCGGGCTGGTAGTTGGCGGATTCGCGATAGCTCTCGCCGCCCTCGAGGGTGATGTCGAACATGTGGATCTTGTCGTACCTGGCGAGGATGTCGCCGGTCGGCGCAATCAAGAACGACCGGTTCACCGCACGCTCCGGCGTCGCCCGCAGCGCGAGCGATCCGATGTGGAGATAGATCTTCAGTTCGCTTGCCAGCTCGCGATAGGCCTTGAGCGAAAGATCGTCTTCCTCGCTCGCAAGTATTTCGAACAGCGCCTTGCGGTTCTGCTGGATGATGTTGCTGACTTCCGGAGTTTGGACATAATCCGCACCCTTGTCCTTCGCTTCGCGGATCAGCCGGATGCCCTCGGCAAGGCTGGTCTGCGGATGCATCGCGGTGCGCATCTGCACCATCGCTGCGGTGAAGGGGGTGGCGGGGGTCTCCGTCATGAAGATACCTTTTGTCCTGTCAGCAAGCCGTCGAGCTTGCCCTCGCGGTCGAGCGCGTAGAGTTCGTCGCAGCCACCGACATGGGCCTTGTCGATGAAAATTTGCGGAAACGTCGCGCCGCCCTCGGCGCGTTCGACCATTTCGGCGCGCCAGTTCGGATCGATCGCGACATCGAACTCGGTGAAGGCCGCGCTCTTGCGGGTCAACAGCGACTTCGCAGCGCTGCAATAGCCGCATCCGGGGCGCGTGTAGATCTCGACGAGAGCGGGCATGGCTTGCCTTTACGGGATATGGAGAGAACCCAAATTATATGGGGGTCTGGAGCGTGTCCACAACCCGCGAGAACACCAGCACATCGACTGACGCAGCCCTGGCCCGCAACAATGCGCGTGCGCAGGCGTCAACTGTCGCCCCCGATGTCAAAACGTCGTCAATCAGCACGATCCGGCGGCCCTGCACGGCAGATTTCTTCTCCAGCGGCACTTTGAACGCGCCTTGAACGTTGAGTGCCCGGTCCGCTTTGGAAAGACCGACCTGTTGCAGGGTCGGCCGCACCCGGCGCAGGGCGTCACCCACGACCGGCAAATTCGTGGATTTAGCGATCACGCCCGCCAGTGCGCCGGACTGATTGTAGCGGCGGCTCCACCCGCGTCGCCAGTGCAGCGGCACCGGGACCAGTGCGTCCGCGTTGCTCAGGAGTTCGTGACCGGCCCGCGTCATCCAGCGGCCCATGGTGGGGGCGAGATCGGTGCGGTCCTGATACTTCAGGGCGTGCACCATGGTTCGCGCCACGTCGTCGTAGCGCACGGCCGCGCGGGCGCGCTGATAGGCCGGCGGATCGGCGATGGCCTGCATCGACAGCAGGCCCGGTCCCGGATCGTAGACGAATGGAATGCCGAGCCGCGCACAGAACGGCGGCGCGATGAATGACAGTTTTGCCCAGCACGCCGCGCACACGCCTTCGCCAGCGACCGGCTCACGGCAGGAGACGCAGAGCGTCGGCAGGGCGATGTCGAGGGCAACGCGCGGAAGCGAGGAGAGGGCGGAACGGCACGCGGTGAACGCGTCGGCAAACCGGCCGCGCAGCCGGTTCGTGAAAGGATGCGGTGACGCCTGCTCCAGCCCCGACATATGTCCCTCGCCTTCAGAGGCTAGTTCCGGCATCCGCCGGACTCAAGCTCACTCGTTAGGCAATTGCCAGATTAGTCCCGGAAAGCGTACCAACGGCTCATGATCTCGTCCCCGAACGATAACCCGCCCCGCCTGTTCGATCGCGCGCTGCTGCGCGCGCGGCAGAATCGTGCGGTGCGTCTTGGATCGGCGCCGTTCCTGCTCGACCGTGTCGCCGAAGATATGGCGGAACGGCAGCACGCGGTGCTGCGGGAATTTTCCGACGGCATCGATCTCGGCACGCCCGGCGATCAGGTGCGCGCGGCACTGAGTGAACGCGTGAGACGATTGCGCGCGGTGTCTTTGCCAGTCTCTGACGCCGAGCCGCTGGCGCTCACGCCTGGTTCGATCGACCTCGCCGTATCGGCGCTGGCTTTGCAAGTTGTGAATGACTTGCCGGGCGTGATGGCGCAAATCCGCCGCGCGCTGAAACCGGATGGGCTTTTCCTCGCTGCGATGATCGGCGGCGAGACGCTCACCGAGTTGCGGCAGTCGTTTGCTGCCGCCGAAGCCGAGATCGAGGGCGGCGTGTCGCCGCGCGTGGCGCCCTTTGCCGATCTGCGCGATCTAGGCAGCCTGTTGCAGCGCGCGGGCTTCGCATTACCGGTGACCGATGTGGACCGCATCGTCGTGCGCTACGACAACGCGTTCGCGCTGATGCAGGATTTGCGGCGCATGGGCGCGACAAACATTCTCAATGAGCGCCGCCGCACGCCGTCGCGCCGCGCGACGTTTGTGAGAATGGCGCAGATCTATGCCGAGTGCTTTTCCGATCCCGATGGGCGTATCCGCGCAACCTTCGACATTGTCTGGCTGTCCGGCTGGGCGCCGCATGAGAGCCAGCAGAAGCCGTTGAAGCCAGGCTCGGCGAAGATGTCGCTGGCGGACGCGGTGAACAAGGCGCGCAAGGATTTTGAGTGAGGCGGTGCGTCTTGCGTACGCTCTCACCCCACGTCGTCCCCGCGAAAGCGTTTTCTTTCTTTTCCCTCCCCCTTGTGGGGAGGGTGGCGCGTTGTGAGCAAAGCGAACAACGGGCCGGGTGGGGGTCTGAAAGAGCGCGTTGCATTTCGCCCCCACCCCGGCCTCCGCTTCGCTCGGCCGACCCTCCCCACGGAGGGGGAGGGAGATGTCCGGCATCGCGCACGACATTTCCGATTCAATTTTCAAACAGCCACTTCCATTCACGCACGCGCAATCGCTCTCGCGCGCGTTTGCGCGAGTTGCGCCTTGAGTTTCACCCCCTCAAAACATGAGGGGCATGGAGCGCCGCAAGGCGCACCTTGTATTCGTTTCGCTTCCGGCATCGCGTGCGAGGCGATGAAACTCCGGAAGCGCATCGCCTCACGGCGCTCCGCAGACAAGTTTACGCAGTCTGCGCAAGCTTGACTGCTATTTGGCGGCGATTTGTGAGCCAGGGACCGTACTTCCGGGTGAGGATGGGGGAGCTAGTCGACCCCTGATCCAGCGGGCTTTCGCCTGCGTTCGTCCTCTCCTCGTCCAGCCGCGAACGGCAGAGCCACGTAGTTGGCCCGGACGGTCAACCCCGGCCTTCCGGGCGCAACGGGTGCGAACCGTGCGCGCAGACGCCGCATCCTGCTCCGCTTCAAAAGCGCCCTCGAGAAGCGCCCCT
>JBOFVL010000029.1:0-36475 GCA_051653085.1 Afipia sp.
GCTTCTTGAGCGCGTTGCCGAGAATGTCGCCCAGCGTCGCACCCGAATCCGAAGATCCGTACTGCGCGATGGCTTCCTTCTCTTCAGCGACTTCAAGCGCCTTGATCGAGACCTGCACCTTGCGCGCCTTCTTGTCGAATTGGATGACGCGGGCGTCAACCTTTTCTCCAACAGCGAAGCGCTCGGCGCGCTGGTCGCCGCGATCGCGGGCGAGTTCAGAGCGCTTGATGAAGGTGGTGAAGTCGGTGCCGGTGATCTGAACTTCGATACCGGCTTCCTTCACTTCGATGATCTCGCAGGTCACGACGGCGCCCTTCTTGACGTCGCCTGGTTCTGCGAACGGATCGCCCTCGAGCTGCTTCACGCCAAGCGAGATGCGCTCCTTCTCGACATCCACGTCGAGCACCACGGCCTTGACCATGTCGCCCTTCTTGAAGTTGTCGATGACCTGCTCGCCCGGCTGCTTCCAGTCGAGATCGGACAGATGGACCATGCCGTCCACGTCGCCTTCGAGGCCGAGGAACAGACCGAACTCGGTCTTGTTCTTGACTTCGCCTTCGACAGTCGAGCCGACCGGGAACTTCTCGACGAAGACTTCCCAAGGATTGCGCATGGTCTGCTTGAGACCGAGCGAGATGCGGCGCTTGGCCGAATCCACTTCGAGAACCTGCACTTCGACTTCCTGCGAGGTCGAAACGATCTTGCCGGGGTGCATGTTCTTCTTGGTCCACGACATTTCCGAGACGTGGATCAGGCCTTCGATGCCCGGCTCCAGTTCGACGAATGCGCCGTAGTCAGTGATGTTGGTAACGCGTCCGGTGAAGCGCGAGTTCAGCGGATACTTCGCCTCGATGCCCTGCCATGGATCGTCCAGCAACTGCTTCATGCCGAGCGAAATGCGATGGGTCTCGTGGTTGATCTTGATGATCTTGACCTTGACCGTCTGACCGATGGCAAGCACCTCGGTCGGATGGTTGACGCGGCGCCACGCGATGTCGGTGACGTGCAGCAGGCCGTCGATGCCGCCGAGGTCAACGAACGCACCGTAATCGGTGATGTTCTTGACCACGCCGTCGATGACCTGACCTTCTTCGAGGTTCTGCACCAGTTCCTGACGCTGTTCGGCGCGGGTCTCTTCGAGAACCGTACGGCGCGACACGACGATGTTGCCGCGGCGGCGATCCATCTTGAGGATCTGGAACGGCTGCGAGTTGTTCATCAGCGGTGCGACGTCGCGGATCGGACGAATGTCTACCTGCGAGCGCGGCAGGAAGGCGACGGCGCCGTCGAGATCGACGGTGAAGCCACCCTTGACCTGATTGAAGATAACGCCGTGAACCTTCTCGTTGTTGTTGAAGGCCTTCTCGAGCTTGCCCCAGCTTTCCTCGCGGCGCGCCTTGTCGCGCGACAGCACGGCTTCGCCGAGCGCATTCTCGATCCGGTCGAGGAACACCTCGACTTCGTCGCCGACCTTGAGGTCGCTCTCACGGCCGGGGCCGTTGAATTCGCGGAGAGCCACGCGGCCCTCGGTCTTCAGGCCGACGTCGATGACGGCCATGTCTTTCTCAATTGCAACAACCTTGCCCTTGATGACGGAGCTTTCCTGCAGGTTGCCGCCTGCAAAGGACTCGTCGAGCATCGCGGCGAAATCGTCGCGGGAAGGATTATAAGAAGTAGCAGTCGAAGCCATTTGTTCTCCAAATGCGGAATGCCGGCAGTGAGATTAAGGGGCGTATCGCGCATCCAGTGCCAAAGGTCCGCAACCTTTGACGACCGCTTCCGCAAAGGAGGCTTTGCGAAAATGGGCCGGCTTGTGCCTGCACGAACGATACGAGGATTAACGCGCCGAAAGCGCGTGATCTGCTGTCCGGATCTGAGACGAAGATCGACCTCAAAGACCGGGAGCGGGCTTTCCTCCAATGACGGCGGGGACTATGCCCTCGGCCGGCCCGCTCGGACGGCCTCGACAATGTCGATGGCAGCCCGGACGCCGCTCTCTATATCCAACTGAGAGTTATCCAGCAAGTATGCATCCGGGGCTGCTTTTAAAGGCGCTGCGGCCCGGTTTCGGTCGCGTTCGTCGCGCTTGAGGATGTCCGCCAGCACGGCCGCCTCATCCGCAACCTCGCCCCGTGCAAGCGCCTCCAAAGTTCGGCGACGGGCGCGGACATGGGGGTCTGCCACCACGAAGATTTTCACATCGGCATCCGGGCAGATCACGGTTCCGATGTCGCGGCCATCGAGCACCGCGCCCGGCGGGTCCGCCGCAAACTGCCGCTGAAAGTTGATAAGTACTTCTCTCACCTTGGGAATTGCCGAGACGACCGAGGCCGCCTCACCAACCTTCTGGGTCTTCAGGACCGGATTGCCGAATTTCTCGGGGTCGAGCTCCATCGCCGCTGCAACGGCGCGCGCCTCGTCGGTCAAATCGGCACCGGCTTCCAGCAGCGCCTGAGCGACCGCGCGGTAGATCACGCCGGTATCGAGATGCCGGTAGCCGTAGTGGTGGGCCAAGCGCTTGCCGAGCGTGCCCTTTCCGGAAGCTGCAGGTCCGTCGATGGCGATGATCATGAGAAATCCGCCCCCAGACCGCGCATCATCGGAATGAAATCCGGGAAGCTGGTCGCGATAAATCCAGTGTCGTCGATTTTCACCGCCGCATCCGATGCTGTGCCCATCACCAACGCCGACATGGCGATGCGATGGTCCATGTGGGTGGCGACGAAACCGCCGCCCGGCACGTGTCCCTTGCCGACCACGATCATGTCGTCGCCGGAAATCTGCACCTCGACGCCGTTGACGCGCAGCATGTCGGCGGTGGCTTCAAGGCGATCGGATTCCTTGACGCGCAATTCCTGCAACCCGCGCATGGTGGTGACGCCCTCGGCAAAAGCGGCTGCCACTGCGAGCACGAGATATTCGTCGATCATCGACGGCGCGCGCTCCGGCGGCACGGTCACGCCACGCAGTTGCGACGCGCGCACGCGGAATTGCGCCATCGGCTCACCCGCGTCGTTGCGCTGATGGCTTTCCTCGATGGAGGCGCCCATTTCGCGCAATGTCGTAAAAAGCCCTGTCCGCAAAGGGTTTGTCATGATGTCGGTGAGGGTGACATCCGATTCCGGCGCGATCAGCGCCGCGACAATCGGAAACGCCGCCGACGAGGGATCGGCCGGCACGACGACATTTGCGCCGTGCAGTTCGGGTTGACCGGTGAGCGAAATCTTGCGGCCATGCGTGCCCTCTTTCGTCGTGACGACCTGCGCACCGAAATGGGACAGCATCAATTCGGTGTGATCGCGGCTGGCTTCCTGCTCGATCACCGTGGTGATGCCCGGCGCCGACAGGCCCGCCAGCAGCACCGCCGACTTGATCTGCGCCGACGCCACCGGCGTGCGATAAACGATCGGCAGCGGATCGCGCGCGCCTTGCAGCGTCATCGGCAGCCGTCCGCCGTCCGCGCTCGACGTGACACGGGTGCCCATCAATTCCAGCGGGTCGAGAATCCGGCGCATCGGCCGCCCGCGTAGCGACACGTCGCCATCAAAGGTCGCCGCAATCGGGCATCCCGCCACCGCGCCCATGGCGAGGCGGCATCCGGTGCCGCTGTTGCCGAAATCCAGCGGCGCATCAGGTGCGGCAAAGCCGCCGACGCCGACGCCACGGACCGACCAGGCCCCTTCGCCGGTGCGCTCGACCCGGGCTCCGAGCGCGGCCATGGCCTTGGCGGTATTGAGAACGTCCTCGCCTTCCAAAAGCCCCGAAATACGTGTCTCTCCCACTGCCAGAGCGCCCAGAATCAGGGCCCTGTGCGAGATCGATTTGTCGCCTGGAACACGGACGCGGCCGCTCAGGGCGCCTGCGGCACGCGATTCCAGCGGCGTGGGGTGGTCGGAATGGGTCAAGACGGCACTTTCCTTATGCTGGCCGGGCTCCTACCACGCGCTTTACAGCACGTCACGGGCCGGTCATTTATCGTTCAAACCGCTATTGACAGCGGCGGCGCAACTAGCCAAGTGAAGCACCGCTTTTTCAAGACATTCTCAGGACTATAAGCCGTGGCCAAAGCCGATCTCGGAACCAAGCGCATTTGCCCGACCACGGGCAAGAAGTTCTACGACCTCAACAAGACACCGGTGATTTCGCCGTACACTGGCGAGGTCGTGCCAATTGCGCCGATCCCTCCGCCGCGTACGCGCGCCGACGCAGCCGCACGGGCCGCAGCGGCCAGCGCCGCCAGCATCGTGCCGGAACCGGCCGAGGCGGAAGAGTTGGTGTCGCTGGAAGAGGCCGACGCCGAGGAGAACACCGGCAAGGTCAAGGCCGTGGTGCCGGAATCCGAGGACGATATCGAAGTCGATGAGACCCTCACCGACGACGATGACGATGATTCGACCTTCATCGCCGAAGATGAAGAAGACGACGAGGACGTTACCGACATCATCGGCGACGTGTCAGGCGACGAAGAGACTTGAGATAAACTCTCAAGTGTGATTTTTGGCGCGTGTTCGCAAAGCGGATACTGGTTTGCGACAAGCATACGTGCTGATTTAACAAGACACCGCGCTGTCCCACCGCGCGGTGAGGTGTTCGGGGCCATAGCTCAGCTGGGAGAGCGCTTGCATGGCATGCAAGAGGTCGGCGGTTCGATCCCGCCTGGCTCCACCAACCTCCTCCAGCATCTCTGGCGCTTAAGACGTCTGCCATTCGAGTCTTCGGCACCCCGCGTTCGCTCACTGAACAACGCACTTGCGAACGTACGCGCGCGCATGGATGCCAGTCCGCGCCGATATTGACTGCGCTGTCCGAATTCTTTCAATGTGACGACAAGCCGTGACGCTGCGGCGTCTTCTGTTTTGTTTCCGTTGATCGAAGGTTGACCCGATGACATCCCAAACCGCGACCGGGGCAATGGCCGGACTGCGTGTGATCGATTTGACGCGTGTGCTCGGCGGTCCCTACTGCACGCAGATTCTCGCCGACCACGGCGCGGATGTCGTGAAGGTCGAACCTCCGGCCGGCGACGAGACCCGCGACTGGGGCCCTCCGTTCCACGACGATGACGCGGCGTATTACATCGGCACCAATCGCAACAAGCGTTCGATCGGACTCGACCTTGCATCGGACGGCGGGCGCGCCGTGCTGATGAAGATGTTAGAGACCGCCGACGTGCTGATCGAGAACTTCAAGCCCGGCACGCTCGACAAGTGGGGCATCGGCAACGACTTTCTGCGCGCGAAATTTCCCGCATTGATCCACTGCCGCATTTCCGGATTCGGCGGTGACGGACCTCACGGCGGGCACCCCGGCTATGACGCGATCATCCAGTCCATGGTTGGCCTGATGGCTTCGACCGGATCGCCGCAAAGCGGCCCGACCCGAATTGGCGTAGCGCTCGTCGACATGTCGACCGGCCTCTACGCCACGGTCGGCATTCTGATGGCGCTGGCGGAGCGTGCCAAATCCGGCAAGGGTCAGTTCCTGGAGACGACGCTCTACGAAACCGGCCTCGCGATCATGCATCCGCATACGGCCAATTATTTCATGCACGGCAAGCCGCCGGCGCTGACCGGCAACGAGCATCCGAATCTCGTGCCCTATGCAGTGTTCCCTGCACGTGATGGCGACATCTTCATGGGGGTGGGCAACGACGGCACCTTCCGCAAGCTGATGAAGGAACTCGGCAAGCCCGAGCTCGGCACCGATCCGCGCTTCGCACGCAACCGTGATCGCATCGCGCACCGTGACGAACTGCGCGCCGTCCTCGTCGATATTCTCAAGGACTTCGACAGCGAGCCTCTCTGCCGCCGCCTGCTTGCGGCGGGTCTGCCGGCCGGCCCGGTTCAGTCCATCGACAAGGCGCTGGCGAGCGAGCACGTCAAGCATCGCGGCGATATCATCGAGAAGGACTGGTACAAGGGCGTCGCCTCGCCGATCCGTTTCGATCGAACCAAGGCCAGCCTGCGTCACGTGCCGCCGAAGTTCAGCCAGCATTCCGACGAGATCCTCGGCGAGTTCGGCTACTCGGCAAAAGAGATCGCAGACCTTCGCGCCTCCGGCGTGGTGGCGGGAGAGCGGAAGCGCTAGGCGCTTCCGCAAATAGAAGGTTTGTGGCACGCTAATACCATCACGATTTGATGGGACGGAGCCGCAGAATGTCCGGGATATGTCGGCGCAGTATCGCAGCGCCGCTGGCGGTTGCGGCAATAGCCGTCGGGCTAAGCCTTCTCTCGGCACACCCGGCGCTTGCCGATAAGCGCGTGGCGCTGGTGATCGGCAATTCCGCCTATAGGAGCGTAACGCCGCTTCCCAATCCGGCCAAAGATGCTGCTGCGATCGGCGCGATGCTGACAAAAGCCGGCTTCGAGGTGGTCGATGCGAGAGAGGACGTCCCCGCCGCCGACATGAAGCGCATGATCCGCGACTTCTCCGACAAGGTGCGCGATGCGGACATTGCAGTCGTGTTCTATGCCGGGCACGGCATCGAGGTCGACGGCACCAACTACCTCATTCCTGTCGATGCCAGGCTTGAGCGAGACATCGACGTTGAAGACGAGACCGTGTCGCTCGACCGGATCGTGCGCATTCTCGACCCGGCAAAAAAACTGCGTCTCGTGATTCTCGATGCGTGCCGCGATAACCCATTCGACCGCAGCATGAAGCGCAGTCTTTCCTCGCGCGCGGTCGAGAAGGGTCTCGCAAAAGTCGAACCGTCGAATCCGAACACACTGATCGCCTATGCGGCCAAGGCTGGCTCCACGGCCTCCGATGGCGCTGGCGCCAACAGTCCCTTCACCACCGCCCTTCTCAAGCAACTCACCGTTCCCGGACAGGATCTGCGCAAGTCGCTGGGCTACGTTCGCGACGACGTGATGAAGGCGACCGGCAACAAGCAGGAACCGTTCGTCTACGGCTCACTGGGCGGCGACGATGTGACCCTTGTTCCGCAATCGCAAACCGCTGCTGCCGTGCCGGCGCAGGTGGCGGCGCTCGATCCCAATTCGCAACTGCGGCGCGATTACGAACTCGCGGCTGCGGTCAACACTCCTGCGGCGTGGGACGCCTTCATCAAAACATACCCAAAAGGTTTCTACGCGGATCTCGCCCGCGCCGCACGCACCAAGCTCGATTCATCTCCCTCTAATACAACCGTCGCAAGCAAGCCGCCCGAAAGCCGCAACACGCCTCAGCCGCGCGACGCCGGAGCTATGTCCGGCTTCGACAACTACGCCGGCCGCTCATTCATCCTAGAATTTTTCGAGGGCCAACAGGAGGTTTTGCCCAGCCCCGGCCTCAAGCACGCCCCGCGCGAGATCGCGGTGTACGTGAAGTCGATGGACGAAGTCGCAAGCCGTATCGCCTATATCCGCAAGAACCCTTCGTTCAAACCGCGTTTCGCCCTCGGATCGCTCGGCGGATTCAATCACGGCGTTCAGGTGACCTATGATCAAGGTCAGCTCAAGCAACTCGTTCTGGCTGGAACGCACCGGATCATGACGTCCATCACATCGTTCGGAAATTCCTGCCAGGCGACGATTGCCTATGAGCTGCTGCCCGGCAAAGACCGTTTCGAACTGCGGAACGCAAACAATGAGGTGGTCAGCATCTCGGCCCTCACCGCCGAACGCGTTTCCTGCAAGGTCAGCAAGGGGGACGTGGTTGGGTCACCGCCGACCGCCGACGCGGCGCCCGCCGCGAAGGGCAATCCACGCGCCCGCTAACGGGCGCCGAAAGTTCAACGCATTTAGGACTTCCCTCAGGCGACCCTCCCCGACTACCATCCCGCGTCACGTGCACGTCATCCGGCGCTGTTACCGCGCAAACGATAATGACGGCTTCAGGGGGAATATATCGATGACAATTCGCCACGCTGGCCTTCAGGCATTTTTGGGTCTCGCAGCCTCGGCAATCGTTGCTTTCGCAACGCCTGCGCAGGCCGTCACCGAGATCCAGTGGTGGCACGCCATGACCGGCGGCAACAACGATATCGTCAACAAGCTCGCGGCGGACTTCAACGCCTCGCAGAGCGACTATAAGGTGGTGCCGTCCTTCAAGGGCAGCTATCCGGACACGATGAACGCCGGCATCGCTGCGTTCCGGGCCGGCAACGCACCGCATATCATCCAGGTGTTCGAGGTCGGTACCGCGACAATGATGAGCGCGACGGGCGCGATCAAGCCGGTCTATCAGCTCATGAAAGACGCCAACGAACCGTTCGACCCGAAGGCCTATCTGCCGGCGATCACCGGTTACTACTCGACGGCGAAGGGCGACATGCTGTCGTTCCCCTTCAACTCCTCGTCGATGGTGATGTGGGTCAATCTCGACGCGCTGAAGAAGGCGAACATCGCGGAAATCCCGAAAACCTGGCCGCAGGTGTTCGACGCCGCAAAGAAATTGAAGGCAGCCGGATACACCACGTGCGGATTCTCCAATGCGTGGGCGACCTGGGCGCATATCGAGCAGTTTTCCGCCTGGCACAACGTCGCGATCGGCAGCAAGGCGAACGGCCTCGACGGCTTCGACACCGTGCTGAAGTTCAACTCGCCGCTGCACATCAAGCATCTGCAGAACCTGATCGACCTGCAAAAGGACAAGACCTACGATTATTCCGGACGCGCCAATGCGAGCGAGAGCCGCTTCGGCTCAGGCGAGTGCCCGATCTTCCTGACCTCGTCGGGCTACTACGCAACCGCCAAGGGCACTGCCAAATTTGCGTTCACCTCCGCGCCGATGCCGTATTATCCGGACGTTGCCGGCGCGCCGCAGAACTCGATCATTGGCGGCGCATCGCTATGGGTGATGGGCGGCAAGAAGCCCGAGGAATATAAGGGCGTCGCAAAATTCTTCGCCTTCCTGTCCGACACCAACCGGCAGGCCAAGCTGCATCAGGAATCCGGCTACCTGCCGATTACCAAGGCGGCCTACGAAAAGACCAAGGCGGACGGCTTCTACGAAAAGAACCCGACGCTGGAGACGCCGCTGAAGGAGCTGACCAACAAGGAGCCGACCGAGAATTCGCGCGGCTTGCGCTTCGGCAACATGGTGCAAATGCGCGACATCTGGGCGGAAGAGCTGGAGGCTGCGCTCGCCGGTCAAAAGACCGCCAAGGACGCGCTCGATTCCGCGGTGACGCGCGGCAATGCGATGTTGCGGACATTCGAAAAAACCGCGAAGTGACAAATCGGCGCGCGCATTTTCCTTTTGGAATGAGCGCGTGCCGCACTCCTGGAAAGCCGTGACGTCCTGAATGGAAAAGTCGGCCGTCTTCAACAACAAGCTGCTGCCGTACCTGCTGCTCATACCGCAGCTCATCATCACGTTCGTGTTTTTTTACTGGCCCGCCAGTCAGGCGGTCTGGCAGTCGTTCCTGCGCGAAGACGCCTTCGGCCTGACATCGGAATTCGTCGGCCTGGAAAACTACCAGACGCTGTTTGCGCAGCCTGAATATTACAAGGCGATGCTGACGACCGCGGTGTTCTCGACCCTCGTCGCCTCGCTGTCGCTGAGTATCGCGCTGTTGTTCGCGACCCAGGCTGACAAGGACCTGAAAGCCGCGCCGGCCTTCAAGACATTCATGATCTGGCCCTATGCCGTGGCGCCGGCGATTGCCGGCGTGTTGTGGATCTTCATGTTCCATCCCTCGCTCGGAACGCTGGCGCGGCCGCTGCGCCTTCTTGGCTTTGACTGGAATCCGCTGCTGAACGGCAACCACGCCATGGCACTCGTGGTGATGGCCGCGGTGTGGAAGCAGATCGCGTATAATTTCCTGTTCTTCCTCGCGGGACTTCAGGCGATTCCGAAAAGCGTGCTGGAAGCCGCCGCTATCGACGGCGCCGGCCCGCTGCGCCGGTTCTGGACAGTGGTCTTTCCGTTGCTCTCGCCGACCATGTTCTTCCTGCTGGTCGTGAACGTCGTCTACGTGTTCTTCGATACGTTCGGCATTATCGACGCCGTCACGGGCGGCGGCCCGGCAGGCGCCACGACAACCATGGTCTACAAGGTCTATGCGGACGGACGGCTCGGCGGCGATCTCGGGGGCTCCGCCGCGCAGTCGGTAATACTGATGGTGATCGTCATCGCACTGACCGCGGTTCAATTCCGCTACGTCGAACGCAAGGTGCAGTACTGATGGTCGAGCATCGTCCGCTGCGCGATGTCGTCGCCTATGCCATCCTGATCTTTGGCGTCTTCATCGTCGCGTTTCCCGTCTACCTCGCCGTGATCGCCTCGACGCACGACGCAGCTACGGTGGTCACCGGAAACATGCCACTCTCCTCCGGCGGCCATACCCTCGAAAATTATTACCGGGCGATCTTCATCGGCGGCTCCCGCGCCAGCCGCGAGCCGGTCGGTCACATGCTCATCAATTCGTTCGTGTCCGCCATCGGCATTGCCGTCGGCAAGATCTTCATCTCCATTCTGTCAGCCTTCGCGGTCGTCTACTTTCGCTTCCCGTTCCGGAAAGCGGCGTTCTGGATCATCTTCGTCACGCTGATGCTGCCGGTCGAAGTCCGCATCTATCCCACTTACAAGGTGGTTGCCGACCTGCACATGCTCGACACCTATGCCGGGCTGATCCTGCCCTTGATCGCGTCTGCGACCGGCACGCTGCTGTTCCGGCAGTTTTTCATGACCATTCCGGAAGAACTTCTGGAGGCGTCGAAGATCGACGGCGCAGGGCCATTCCGTTTCTTCAAGGATACGCTGCTGCCGCTGTCGATCACGACCATCGCCGCGCTGTTCGTGATCCAGTTCATCTACGGCTGGAATCAGTATCTGTGGCCGCTGCTGATCACCACGCAGGACTCGATGCAGACCATCGTGACCGGCATCAAGAAAATGCTGACGACCACCGATGAACTGGCGGAATGGCAGCTTGCGATGGCCACCGCCGTGTTGGCGATGCTGCCGCCCGTCGCGGTGGTGATCCTGATGCAGAGACTGTTCGTGCGCGGACTTGTCGAGACGGAAAAGTGAAGATGGCGAACAGCGAATGGCGAATAGCGAATAATGAGGTGCGCGCTTCGCGTCTCTCCCCTCCCTCCGCGAAGCGGTGGGGAGGGGGCGGGGGTGGGGGGCCTTTGCAGCACTTCACCCCCCACCCGGTCCTCCGCTTCGCTCGGACCACCCTCCCCACCGCGAAAGACGCGGGGGGAGGGAATTTCGTGCCGCTCCCTGCTTATCGTTTACCACTCGCTATTCGCCGGTAACCCCATGGCCAACGTCATTCTCCACAACGTCCGAAAGACCTATCCCGGCGGGCTCGATGCCATCAAGGGCATCAACTTCGAGGTCGGCGATGGACAGTTCTGCGTACTGGTCGGACCGAGCGGATGCGGCAAGTCCACGCTGCTGCGCATGGTGGCGGGACTGGAGACCATCACCGGCGGCACCATCGACATCGGCGGCCGCGTGGTCAACGAGATCGAACCGGCTGATCGCGACATCGCCATGGTGTTTCAGAACTACGCGCTCTACCCGCATATGAGCGTCTACAACAACATGGCCTACGGCCTGCGCAATCGCGGCATGCCGAAGCCGGAGATCGACACCCGCGTCCGCGAGGCCGCGCAGATTCTCGAAATCACGCCGATGCTGGAGCGCAAACCCCGGCAGTTATCCGGCGGCCAGCGCCAGCGCGTCGCCATGGGCCGCGCCATCGTGCGGCAGCCGAAGGTGTTTCTGTTCGACGAGCCGCTGTCGAATCTCGACGCCAAGCTGCGCATCGCCATGCGCGTCGAAATCCGCAAGCTGCAGCGCCGTCTCAAGACCACATCGATCTACGTTACCCACGATCAGCTCGAGGCGATGACCCTCGCCGACATTCTGGTGGTGATGAACGGCGGCGTGGTCGAGCAGATCGGCAAGCCGCTCGACATCTACCGCAAACCAGCCACCACCTTCGTCGCCTCCTTCATCGGCGCTCCGCCGATGAACCTGCTGCCGGTGAAGACGAACGATCTCGGCGCGCTGCTCGATGGCCTGCAGATCAAGGTGCCCGGCGACGCCATCCTCGGCGTGCGTCCGGAGGATTTTGCGCTGACGGACGGATCGTCGCCGGCAGGTCTCGCGCTTGAACTCATTGTCGACGCCATCGAACGGGTCGGTGCAGAAACTTTTGTTTATGGCACCCGCCCACGCGACGGCGCGGGTCCAGCCGTCAGCGCGAAACCCGGCGAACTGCCGCCAGGCGAAATCATCGTCCGCCTGCCCGGCGAAGCTGCACCGGCCATTGGCGAGCGAATCAGGGTCACGGCCGGGCGCGACAAGCTGCATCTGTTCAGTGCCGACGGCCGCAGCCGACTGGCGCAATAGCCGGATTATTATCTGTTTACAGGCGGTTAGGGGGTTCTTGAACAGAACCGGGAACATCGCCATATTGAATTCAACCGGTTGGCCGCAAGGCGGCCGGGAACCAGGAAAGAGCGCCGCAAGGGCTCCAACCATCAAAGTCGCTTCGAGAGGACTTTGTGAAAATGTCTCGTGTTCCTTCGCTATCGAGTCCGTTCCTTTTGGGATTCGACGAAATCGAGCGTGCGCTCGATCGCGTCGTGAAAGGTGCAGACGGTTATCCTCCTTACAATATCGAGCGGTGCGGCCGTGATGAAGGCCAGCCCGAACGCCTGCGGATCACGCTGGCGGTCGCCGGGTTCACCCGTGACCAACTCGATGTAACCACTGAGGAAAACCAGCTCGTGATCCGGGGCCGCCAGCAGGACGACAAGACCCGGCAATACATCCACCGCGGCATCGCCGCGCGTCATTTCCAGCGCACCTTCGTGCTGGCCGACGGGATGTATGTCATCGGCGCAGACCTGAAGAACGGCCTGCTGTCGATCGATCTGGCTCGTCCCGAACCTGAACGGGTCGTTAAGACGATAGCCATCAATGAACACGAATAATGGAACGAGTAGCGGACTCGACCGCTTAATCAACTGCAAGGAGTCGAGACCATGACTGAAGGTAGTGTCATCTTCGAACCCGCCGTCTCGCTTGAGACGCTGGCTACTTTAGGCGAAGGCCATATCGCCTACGTCAAACAGATTCGCTCGGAAGACGTGCCGGGACTTTTCCCGCAGGCGCCGCAGATCGCGCCGGGTCTGAAGCTGTTCGCGCTTCATGCCGCCGACGGCACGCCGATCATGCTGACCGACAGCCGCGAAGCGGCGATCGCGAATGCATGGAGCAACGAGCTGGAAACCGTCAGCGTCCACTGACGCGCGGCACCCGGCACGACGAGCAACGTAAGGAACGGCAGCGCGATGCGCTGCCGTTTTTGTTTGTGCTCACTCCTTTGCCGGTCGGGGTTTGAGCACGACGATCTCTCTCCACGTCGTCCCGGCGCAGGCAGGGACCCATACTCCCTGAGCGGGCGATTTGGTGGAGATGTTGGAGCGATCTTCTCGCCATCACCGCGACGTGCGGTGGTTATGGGTCCCCGCTTTCGCGGGGACGACGATTGTGGGTGATGCGACAGCCTGCATCACTTCGGCTTTCCGATTCAATTTTCAAACAGCCACTTCCATTCACGCACGCGTCATTGCTCTCGCGCCACGCGCGAGTTGTGCTTTTAGTTTCCCCCTCAAAACACGAGGGGCATGGAGCGCCGCAAGGCGCACCTTGTATTCGTTTCGCTTCCGGCACCGCGGGCGAGGCGGTGGATTTTCCGGAAGCGCGTCGCCTCACGACGCTCCGCAGACAAGTTTACGCAGTCTGCGCAAGCTTGACTGCTATTTGGCGGCGATTTGTGAGCCGGGGACCGTACTTCCGGGTGAGGACGGGGGAGCTAGTCGACCCCTGATCCGGCGGGCTTTCGCCTGCCTTCGTCCTTGCCTCGTCCAGCCGCGAACGGCAGAGCCACGTAGTTGGCCCGGACGGTCAACCCCGGCCTTCCGGACGTGTGGGTGCGAACCACATCGCGCGGACGCCGCATCCTGTTCCGCTTCAAAAGCGCCCTCGAGAAGCGCCCCTCACGAACAGGACATGTCGAACATAAGAGAGGCCCAGAGCGCGGGGATTCGTATCCCCATCACGAAATGTTGCAGGGTTATTCCGAGTCTCTCCACGTCGTCCCCGCGTAAGCGGGAATCCATATTCCCTGAGTTCGCGATTTGAAGGAGATGCTGGAGCGATCTTCTCGATCACCACGGCGTGCGGTGGTTATGGGTCCCCGCCTGCGCGGGGACGACATCGGATGTGCGGCGATGATCGTACTTCAGCTTGCTCGGGATTTTCTTCGGCCGTCGAAGTGGCGTGGGATGCCGAATTCAAGCCGCTGTTGCCGGCGGCAGCGCCAGCACGGAATACAGCGCCTGCGCGTCCTTTGATGCGCGCAGTTTCTTCGCGATGTCCTGATCGCGCAGCAAGCGCGCGATGCGCGCCAGCGCCTTGAGATGATCCGCGCCTGCGCCTTCGGGGGCCAGCAACAAAAACACGAGATCGACCGGCTGGCCGTCCATGGCCTCGAAGTCGATGGGGCGATCGAGCCGCGCGAAAAGTCCAGACAGCTTGTCGAGCTTCGGCAGCTTGCCGTGGGGAATCGCCACGCCGTAACCGACGGCCGTGGTCCCCAGTTTCTCACGCTGCAAAAGCACCTCGAAAATCGACCGCTCGTTCTGTCCGGTCAGAACGGCGGCACGCGCGGCGAGTTCCTGAAGCGCCTGCTTCTTGTTGTTGACCTTCAAGGCAGGAAGAATCGCCTCGGGTGCGACCAGATCGGTAATCGTCATGGAACGTTCCGAGGATGAGGTTAAGCCGTTGGTGAACTTAGTAAATCGGTCTGCGACCGGGCGGCGTCAAGGGCCATTCGAACCAGAACCTGGTCCGCACTCCTGAAAGGTCGCGGACCATAGTTAGGCTCTGACGGGGCGTCAATGGCGAACCGACCCGGGAATCGCCGGCGGATCGACCCAGCCCACATTGCCGTCCGGCCGCCGGTAAATGACGTTCACCCGGCCGCTGGAGCCGTGCTGGAAAACCATGACCGCAGCACCGGTCAGATCAAGCTCCATGACAGCTTCGCTCACCGAAAAGCGCTTTAGCGATGTGACCGCTTCCGCGATGATGACGGGATTGAATTCGGTGACATCGTCGGCGCCGGCCGGCGCCTCGATGACATAGCTCGGCGCATCGAGATTCGATCCACCGAGGCTCACTCCATTCAAATCGGCCAGTGCCGCCGACGCCGCATGCGACTTGCGCAGGGAGCGATCCTTCAGGCGGCTCTTGTAGCGGCGCAGACGTTTCTCGATCAGCAGCAGCGCCTGGTCGGCGCTGGCATAAGCATCGGCGGCCATCGAATCGGCTTCGAGTGTGATTCCCGAATCCAGATGAAGCGCGCAATCGGTGCGGAAACCGAAACCATCCTTGCTGAGCGTGATGTGGCCCGAATAATTACCGTCGAAATATTTTCGAAGCACTTCTTCCGTGCGTTCGCTGACGCGATCGCGCAAAGCTTCACCGACGCTGATGCTTTTTCCAGAGACCCGGAGTGTCATGTCGTTCCTCACTTGCTTCTTCTTCGGACTTGCAGTTCGGATGAAGGAGCGTTCCGCTTCTTGACGGCGCAGTCAAGCGGTAGCTGTGTCGCGGGACCTGTCCACGGCGGGAGCCGCAGACGTCAATGCTGCGCCGAGCATGCTCTGCTTGTCGCGGCGGCGCTGCACGGACGAGGGAATACGCATGGCTTCACGATACTTCGCAACCGTGCGCCGTGCGATATCAATGCCGTCGCTGTGCAATCGTTCCACGATGGTGTCGTCGGAAAGGATGGCGGCGGGGCTTTCGGCGTCGATCAGTTGTTTGATGCGGTGCCGCACGGCTTCCGCGGAATGCGCGTCGCCGCCATCCGCGGACGCGATGGAGGCGGTGAAGAAATACTTTAGTTCAAACGTGCCGCGATTGGTCGCCATGTATTTGTTCGCGGTAACGCGCGAAACGGTCGATTCGTGCATCTGAATGGCGTCGGCGACAGCCTTCAGGTTGAGCGGCCGCAGATGCGCCACGCCCTGCGTGAAAAAGCCGTCCTGCTGGCGAACAATTTCGGTCGCAACCTTCAGGATCGTCCGGGCGCGCTGGTCCAGCGCGCGCACCAGCCAGGTCGCGTTCTGCAGGCAATCGGTGAAGTAGGATTTGTCGCCATCCTTGCGGATGGTCTTGGACAGTTGCGAATAGTAAACCTGATTGACCAGCACTTTCGGCAAGGTGTCGCTGTTGAGTTCGACATGCCAGCCGCCGTCCGGCCCCGGACGAACATAGACATCCGGCACGACGCTTTGCGTCTTGGCCGATCCGAACTTCAGGCCGGGCTTGGGATTGAGGTGGCGAATTTCACCGATCATGTCGGCGATGTCTTCGTCATCGACGCCGCAGATTTTTCTTAAAGTCGCGATGTCGCGCTTCGCCAAGAGATCGAGATTCTCGACGAGCGCCTGCATTGCGGGGTCGTAACGATCGCGTTCGCGCAACTGGATCGCGAGACATTCGCTTAAATTGCGTGCGCAAACGCCGGGCGGATCGAATTTCTGCAAAACCGAAAGCACCGCCTCGACTTCTTCGCGCGATGTGCCGAGCTTTTCATGCGCATCCCCAAGATCGGGAGGCACGTAGCCGGCGTCGTCCACGAGGTCGATCAGATATTGCCCGATCATGCGGCGCATCGGGTCGGGAAACGCCACCGCCAACTGTTCAGCGAGATGGCCGCCGAGCGTCATCTCTGCCGCGACAAAGGCTTCGAGATTGTAGTCGTCGTCGTTCGACGCTCCGCCACCCCATTCGGTGTAGGCGGTCGGAGCAGCATCCTGCGCCGAGCGCGCGGCGGCATCCGCAGGCTCCTCCGGAAAGACATTTTCCATGCCGGTGTCGAGGGTCTGTTCGATCTCGGTACGGGTGCCGAGATCAGGCGCCATCCATTCCTCAGTGCCGGGCTCGAAGCTGTCCGACCGCTCGCCGTCGCCTGAATGATCGCTTCCGTGGGTAAATCCGCCGTCCTCGCCATCAGAAAATTCGGTCTGGGCGGTGGGTTCCTGGCCCCGGTCGGGGGCGCCGTCCTGGTCCGCCCGCTCGAGCAGCGGATTGCGCTCAAGCTCGTCCTCGACGAACGCCACAAGGTCCAGATTCGACAGCTGAAGCAGCTTGATCGCCTGCATGAGCTGCGGCGTCATCACCAGTGACTGCGACTGGCGGAACTCTAGTCTCTGCGTCAGCGCCATAAAAATCAGTTCCGGTCCAAAAATTGGTCCGTTTCTTGCTTAATCCTTTCCTGAAGAGTTGTACACGCCTTGACGTTTTGAAAATTTAGGGTAGTGGCCGCTGCACTGCAGTATCGCCCAGCAAGGTAAATTTCACCGCCAGACAGCCCTATGAAGGGCGAATTGCCTCCGGGTGCGGCGCCTTCGGCTTAAAGCCGGAATTCCTCGCCCAGATAGAGCCGGCGGACATCGGGGTCATTGACGATTTCGTCCGGATTGCCCTCGGTCAGCACCTCGCCCGCATAGACGATATAGGCGCGGTCGGTCAGACCCAGCGTCTCGCGCACATTGTGGTCGGTGATCAGCACACCGATGCCGCGGCTGGTGAGATGCCGCACCAATTGCTGAATGTCACCGACGGCAATCGGGTCGATGCCCGCGAAAGGCTCGTCGAGCAGCATGTAGTTTGGACGCGAGGCCAGCGCGCGGGCGATTTCAACGCGCCGCCGCTCGCCGCCGGACAACGCGATCGATGGCGATTTCCGCAATCGGGCGATGTTGAATTCCTCAAGCAGCGAATCCAGTTCGCGCTCGCGCTTGCGCTTGTCGGGCTCGACCACTTCGAGCACCGCGCGAATGTTGTCTTCCACCGACAGCCCGCGAAAGATCGACGCTTCCTGCGGCAGATAGCCGATGCCGAGACGCGCGCGCTGATACATCGGCAGTTGCGTCACATCATGCCCGTCGAGTTCGACGCGGCCGCGATCCGGTTTGATGAGGCCGGTGATCATGTAGAAGCAAGTGGTCTTGCCGGCGCCGTTCGGACCAAGAATGCCGACGGCCTCTCCGCGCCGCACATAAAGGCTGACGCCATGCACGATCTTGCGCGTGCCGAAACTCTTCTCGACGCCGTGAACGGCGAGATAGCCCGCGTGCTGCGCGCGCTGCTGTGTTGCGCCGTTGGACGCGGCGCGCGCACGAGGCGCGCTCTCGCGCGGCTGATCCTTGGAGGAATCCCGCGGCAGGTTGCGCGGGATCGGCGGCGCATTATGCGTGAATGCGGACGAATCCTGAGGCGCGAGCGGTGGAGGTGCGCGGGAAGCCTGCGCTGCAACGGGCTCGCGTTTGACCGGCGCGCTCTCGCGAGGCGCCTCGCGTGGCGTCAAAGGCTTCTCACCAGCCGCCGGCCTGAAGATGTCCCCCATGCGCGCGGCCAGTGACGTGATGTCCTGACGCAAGCCGTCCTGCTGCGAACGGGCAAAGCCCTGCCGTCCACGCGCCGGGCCTCGACGACGAAAGATGCGCAGGAGATCCACCATGCAGCTTCAAATCAGCCTTTTCAAATCAGTCTTGGGGTTTCGGTCTTGGGGTTGTTGCCCGAGCATGATGGAGCGAAAGCGGATTGCCCATCCCAAAATGTCCAGGGGCCGGGTGATACAGGCTCAAGGCACCCGGTTCAACCACTGCGCTTCGACCCGGTCGGCAAGCCATTGAGTTTGAGCGGCTTTCCGGGGCTGTTCGGGGTTGGCGCCGGGGTGGAGCCGGTCGCATTTCCGCCCTGCTGGGGGGCAGCCTGGAACACACCCTGCACGCGCCCGCTGTTCGATTCGACCCTGGAAACGCCGGTGGTCAGATCGACGACCAGCCGGTCGCCGCGCAGCACGTTCTTGTCCTTGGTGAGCAGCACATTGCCATGCATCGTGACGGTGTTGGCGCGCATGTCGAAGACGCCGCGATCGCCCGTCACCGTCGAATCTTTTTGGGTGACGATGACACCGCCCTGCGCTTCAAGCTTGCGGATCGCTGAACTGCCGGTCGGTCCGGGAGTTGCAGATTTCATCGCCGGCTTCTTGGCATCCGCGGACTGATCATTGTTGTCGTAAAAAACCACAAGCGTTTTGCAGAGCATCGTGGTGTCGCCCTGCACGACTTTCACATTGCCGCTGAACGTCGCCGCCTTGTCCTTGTCGCGCATTTCGAGCGAAGCCGCATTGATCTGGATCGGCTTGTCGCGATTCTGCGAAAATCCCTGCATCGCATTGGGAACGCCCGTCGTCGAACTCTGCGCGCGAGCGTCGGTCGCCGCGTACAGCGCGACCGCAACCACTGCGGTGGACAGCACGCGCGTCACCGCGCGTGCGAGACCGCGGGCCTCAAGACCATGGAGAACCTGCGTCATGGGGCGGATCATCTTGCGGCAGCATCCGGCGCGGTCGTCGCCGCCGGCGCATCCTTGGAGGGCTCCGCCGGAATCAGGATCATCGAGACATCGCCTTCAAAACGAACCACCGCGCCGTTTTCCGAAATCTTAAGCCGATTGGCATCGAGCGTGCCGTTCAGCAGTTTCACTGCCACAGGTTGATCCGACGACACCGTGCCGCCTGCCATATCGACAGCCGCCTGCGTCAACCGCGCTTCATAGCCGGTGGAGGACTGAAGGAAGATGTTCTCCGTCAAATCAAGCAACTGGGTTTTGGTGTCGAACGACCCCTTGCGCGCGTCCATGGTCAGGCCTGTCTTGTCTTCCATCTGTACCTTCGCGCGCAACTCATGCAGATCGACGTTGTTCGGCCGGGTCACATCCTGCACCGCCGACTTGGCCCAGAGTTCGTAGGGGCGCTGATCCGGCGTAAAGCCCGCAAGATGCGGTGAGTCCATCGTGATCTTCGTCCCGGAGACTCCGAGCTTGCCGATATCGATCGGCAGCTTCGAAAGAATCCTGAACGGATTGAAAAGCGAAATCCCGACGATGGTCAGCATCGCAGCGGCCACTAGCACGGGCACCGCCAGACGCATCTGGCGCACGCGGCGGCTATGACGCTTCGCCTGTGCGTAGCGCGCATCTGCAGCAGCCTGATAGCTCTGGCCCTGAACCGAAGACAAAGTCTGCTCCGAAACGCCGGGTGATCCGGCCATCCTACGTGATGCGGCACCCTTTTGCAGCCCGCCACTTTATACCGCTGCGCCAGATACTTGGAGCCGAAAGGAACCAAACACGTGGCAAAGAGCAAAAAAGTGACGGAAACCGGGCAAACTTCGCTGCAAATGGCGGAATTAGGAATGGGCGAAAATGTCGTCGTTCTCCCAACCCTGCAGATCGAGCCTGGCGCGCGTCGGCAGAAACTGGAAGCACGCCTTCGCCAGGTCCTCGCGGCTCTCGCGCGCCAGCATGGCGTCGAGCTTCTCACGTAGCGCGTGGAGATGCAGCACATCGGACGCCGCGTAGGCGAGTTGCGCATCGGTCAGCGTCGCAGCGCCCCAGTCGCTTGACTGCTGCTGCTTCGACAGGTCGATGCCGAGCACCTCGCGCACCAGATCCTTCAGGCCGTGACGATCAGTGTAGGTGCGGACCAGCCGCGAGACGATCTTGGTGCAGTACACCGGCTCCGGCATCACGCCGAAGGCATGGAACAACACGGCGAGATCGAAGCGCGCAAAATGAAAAATCTTGGTGATCTTCGGATCGCCGAGCAGCTTTTTCAGATTTGGCGCGTCGGTATGCCCGGCGGGAATCTGCACCACGTCCGCAGTGCCGTCGCCGTTCGACAACTGAATCACGCAGAGCCGGTCGCGATGCGGATTGAGGCCCAGCGTCTCAGTGTCGATCGCCACCGACTGCGTGTAGCGCGAAAGATCCGGCAGGTCGCCGCGATGCAGGCGGATGGTCATGGTCTGCAAAACTCTCGGTTTCAGGATCGTCGAATCGATGGGCTTAAACTACCGCCCAAATTCCCCGCCGACGAGAGGGAGGATGGAGCCAATTTGCCCCTTCGAGACCGATAATTGCGGCGCAAAGCACAAGCTGTAAGCGCGAAAGAGCGACCGAAGGCTCAGCGCCACAGTCCGTAAGCAGCCCACTTCGATTCCGGAATCGGTGCGCCGATCTTGTAGCTGAACGACAGCACCTTCATGTGGTCGGGCGTGCCCTTGCATTCGAAGGAAAACGAATACCAGCGCCCCTTGCTGCGGAACGCACCGCCCGATCCCTTCACCGTGTCCCCTGCGTGCTGCGGATGAGACACGACGTCGGTCTTGGCGCGGTCGGGGCGATACAACTTCGCATCCTTGGCAATGCGGCTCATGGCCTCGAGATCACAAACCTGCTCTAGCCGCGTCGCGGGATCGAGCTTCTTGAGGCTCGCGGCGAATCTGGGGTCCATGGCGAGGGATGGTGCGGCCGAAAATAGCGTGAAGACCAGGACGACGGCTGCGTTTTTCACGAAAGCATCGCTTTTCAAGAAGTCACCGCTTTTTCAAGAAAGAATCTGGAGAAGCGTGACGTACGGCGCACGGCCGGGGAGATTTTGACCTCCGGGGAAGAGGCCGTCATCACATCGAGTGGTGCCCAGGAAAGGACTCGAACCTTCACGGCCGTTAAGCCACTGGCACCTGAAGCCAGCGCGTCTACCAATTCCGCCACCTGGGCATTGGGTGCGGTTACTAAGGACAGGGCGTCCGCTTGTCAAATTGCTCTGTCTTGACGCATTTTCTTCACGCGAACCGGTCCCCGCTTCGCTCGAAAACGCGACGAAGCCGCCGGAATGGCCTGTACAGCGCGGGACTGATGGCGTATCGCGGAAATCGGCGGGACCGCCGCCCCGCATCGTTCAATTGTGCAGGAACTCACGCATGTCAGCCCCCATCGATACGCTTGTCACGGTCTACGGAGGATCGGGTTTTCTGGGCCGGCACGTGATCCGGGCGCTCGCCAAGCGGGATTATCGCATCAGGGTCGGCGTCCGCCGCCCGGACCTCGCCGGTCACCTGCAACCGCTCGGAAAAGTCGGCCAGATTCATGCGGTGCAGGCGAACCTGCGCTACCCGGCTTCGGTGCAGGCTGCGGCGCGCGGTGCCAGCGTGATTGTCAATCTGGTGGGCATTCTGTCCGAGAGCGGCGCGCAGACGTTCGATGCGGTTCAGGCCAAGGGCGCGGAAACCGTAGCCCGCGCGGCAAGCGAGATCGGCGCGCGCGTGGTGCATGTCTCGGCCATCGGCGCGGACGCAAATTCGGCATCCCGCTATGCCCGCGCCAAGGCGGCCGGCGAAGCGGCGGTGCTGGCGGCTGCGCCATCCGCGACCATCTTCCGTCCTTCGGTGGTGTTCGGCCCTGAAGATCACTTCACCAATCGCTTCGCGGGCCTCGCCCGCATCTCTCCGGTGCTGCCGCTGATCGGCGGGGGCTTAACGAAACTGCAGCCGGTTTATGCCGGTGACGTCGCCACCGCCATCGCTAACGCAGTCGACGGCAACGCCAAGGCCGGCGCGACCTATGAACTCGGCGGCCCCGAGGTGATGACGATGCGGAAAATTCTCGAAGTCATTCTGAAAATCACCCAGCGCAACAGCATGCTGGTGCCGCTGCCGTTTTCACTCGCGCGGCTGCAGTCGTTCTTTCTCCAGTTCGCACCGGGCGATCTCAAGCTCACGCCGGACCAGGTCGAACTGCTGCGCAGCGACAACGTGGTGTCGGAGACGGCGAAGGCCGCGGAGCTGACGCTGGAAGGCCTCGAGATCACGCCGGATTCGCTCGAAGCCGTCGCGCCGTCCTATCTCTGGCGGTTCCGCAGGACCGGGCAATTCGCGCACAAGGATGCGTGATTGAACGCATAAAGCACCTCGTCATTGCGAGGAGCCATTGCGACGAAGCAATCCAGTCTTCTGTCTGTCGCTCTGGATTGCTTCGCTACGCTCGCAATGACGTGAGGGCCTACTTCCCCAGCGCCAGCGCAATCAGTCCGAGCGAGCCGACGATCACGCGCCACCACGCGAACAGCGCGAAGCCGCGCTTGGTGACGAAATCCAGAAACGTCTTCACCACGATGATCGCCGTGATGAACGACACCACGAACCCGACGGCGATGATCAGCGAGTGATCCATCGTCATCTCACCGCGGCTCTTGTAAAAATCATAGGCGAACGCCCCGACCATGGTCGGGATCGCAAGGAAGAACGAAAACTCGGCAGCAGCACGCTTATCGGCGCCGAACAGCATCGCCGCGACGATCGACGCGCCCGAACGCGACACGCCAGGAATCATCGCCGCGCATTGCGCGACGCCGATGCCGAGATACATCGGCAGCGTGAAGGTCGTGGCGTCATGATAGCGAGGTTTCAGATCCTGCTGATCGACCCAGAGCAGCACCGCGCCGCCGGCGATCAGCGAGAAACACACCACCCATGGATTGAACAGCACGCTCTTGATGAAGCCGCCGAAAATCAATCCGAGAACCACCGCGGGGAAGAACGCCAGCAGCACGCCGATCACGAACCGCCGCGCCGCCGGATCGGAAAACATGCCGACCGCGATGCGCCACAATCTGCCGAAGTAAATTACCAGAATGGCGAGAATAGCGCCAAGCTGGATCATCACGGCGAAGGTCTTCCAGAAATTATCGCGATCGAGATCCATGAACCGCTCCACAAGCAGCAGATGACCTGTGGACGACACGGGAAGGAATTCGGTCACGCCCTCGACGACACCGAGGATGATGGCCTTCAAAAGATCGGCTAACATGTGGGGATAATCCGGAATGCTGGAGGGTTCCTCAACCCGCGTTCTTGTCGCCCATTCGCCGTGTTGCTGCAACGGCAAATCCATGAAATTGAGTATTGGCAAACGGCGGTTTGCCTGCTTATCAGGCTCCCCCGCCGAGTATCCACTTTCCGAAGTTCGTGATCCGTTTCCGCAACCACCTTCGGAAAGTTATGGGTACTCGTAAGCTTATAATTCCAGTACCGCTTTCTATTGGAAGCTCCTGAGCCCCGGACTCGCGGCTTACGATGCAGGAACTTCCAATAGGCGGTACTGGCGCGTTAACCGCCATTCGAGACTGTTTGTTAAACCTAACCGGACTATCAAGAGCTGCATGTTCACGCTGTTCCATCATCCGTTTTGTCCGCGATCGCGTTTCGTGCGCCTTGCTCTCGGTGAGCACGGGCTCGACACGCGGCTTGTGGAGGAACTGGTCTGGGAACGGCGCGAGGCTTTCCTGGCGCTCAATCCGGCGGGCGATACGCCGGTTCTGGTTGCGGAGAGCACACCGGCGATGCCGGGGCCGAGCATCGCCGCCGAATTTCTCGACGAAATCCATGGCGCGCCATTGGGCGATCACCGGTTGCTGCCGCGGGCGATGAACGACCGCATCGAAGTGCGGCGCCTGATGTCGTGGTTCAACGACAAGTTCTTCGAGGAGGCCAGCGGACCGCTGGTCACCGAGAAGGTCTACAAGCGTTTCATGAAGCCCGAGCAGGGCGGCGGCGCGCCATCGACCGATGTTCTGCGCGCAGCAAGAGCAAATGTGCGCTATCATCTGGCCTATATCGGCTGGCTGGCGCGGACACGGAATTTTCTCGCCGGCGACCAGCTCACCTATGCCGACCTTGCCGCCGCCGCACACCTGTCGGCGCTGGATTATCTGGGCGACGTGCCATGGAACGAGGACGACGCAGCGAAGGCGTGGTACGCGCGGATCAAATCCCGCCCGTCGTTCCGTCCGCTGCTGGCGGAGTGGATGGCGGGCGTCCCGGCGTCGGCGCACTACGTGGATCTGGACTTCTGACGCAGACCCATCTTGCCGACGCGGCTGCGGTGAAGGCTGCGCTGACCGCCGAGGCCCGCGCCATCGGCTTCAGCACCATCGGCATCGCCGATCCTGATTCTATCGCCGGCGCGCGCGAGCGGCTGCAAACTTTTCTCGATGATGGTTCGCACGGCGACATGGACTGGCTCGCGAACGAGCCTGCGCGCCGCGCCAGTCCGCGGGTGCTGTGGAGCGACGTGCGCTCGGTCATCATGCTCGGGATGAACTATGGGCCGGACGGAAATCCGCTCGCCCTTCTTGAGGAGACGACGCGCGGCAACATCTCGGTCTATGCGCGCGGCGACGATTATCACGATCTCATCAAGAAGCGCCTCAAGACGCTGGCGCGCTGGCTGATCGCTCATGCCGGCGGTGATGTGAAAGTGTTCGTCGACACGGCGGCCGTGATGGAGAAGCCGCTGGCGCATGCAGCCGGTCTCGGCTGGCAGGGCAAGCACACCAATCTGGTATCGCGCGACTATGGCTCGTGGCTGTTTCTCGGCGCGATCTTCACCACACTCGATCTGCCGCGCGACGCCGCCGACGCCGATCGCTGCGGATCGTGTCAGGCCTGTCTCGATATCTGCCCGACCCATGCGTTTCCCGCCCCCTACCGGCTCGATGCACGCAAATGCATTTCGTATCTCACCATCGAACACAAAGGCCCGATTCCGCACGAGTATCGGGAAGCGATAGGCAATCGCATCTATGGCTGCGACGATTGCCTCAGCGTGTGTCCGTGGAACAAGTTCGCGCAGGCGGGACATGAAACGAAGCTCGCTGCGCGCGACGAATTGCGCGCGCCTTCGCTGTCTGATCTCGCGCGGCTCGACGACGCGTCGTTCCGCGCGATGTTTACGAAATCTCCGGTCAAGCGGATCGGGCGGTCACGCTTCATCCGCAACGTGCTCACTGCGATCGGCAACAGCAAAGATATCTCGCTGGCGATTGAAGCGCGCCGCCTGCTCGACGACGAGAGCCCGCTGGTCCGGGGGGCTGCGGTGTGGGCTTTGTCGAGGCTATTGCCGCGTGAGGAATTTGCGGTGCTTGCCGAAGCGGCGCGAGACGGCGACGAAGGCGTGAGGGAAGAGTGGGCAGCAGCGATTTCAAAGTCTGCGTCATGGCCGGCACAAGGCCGGGCATGACGAACTTTAATTTGCGATATGCCGTGTCATCTCCGGACGCGCCTTTAGCGCCGCACCCTGCCTGGCAAAAATCTTCACGATGCGCTCCGGCGCAAATTGAAGATCGACGAAGGCCGGCGCGGTATTGGCAACCTCGTGATATTCGGCGATCAGCCCGTCGCGCAGCTTGATGATCGCAACGCCTTCGAACATCGCGCGGCCGCCCTTCGCCTCGGGCAACAGTGATCTGTAGCTGAAGGTGTAACGCGCATAGAGAATGCGGCCGTCGCTGACAGGCTCATGCATATCCCAGCGAAAATCCGTCGCCGTGCGATAGAACCAGTCCTCGATCATCTCCTTGATTTTCGCGCGGCCCGCGAACGCGCCATAGAACACGTCGTGATAGACGCCGTCTTCCGTGAACAGCGCGGCGAAGGCCGCGCCATTGCGCTGCTCGACCGTGCGGCAGAAATCATGAAGGAGTTTTTCGCTCTGCATGATGTTCGCCCTCTGCCGAAGTTTTGTTGATTTACCCGTTTGCCAGCTCACTCACCGCGCCCAGCATACGCGCGATGTCCTGCGGCCGGGACAGCCGGTGATCGCCATCCTGCACCAGCGTCAGCACCACATCGTCGCTCGGCAGGCAGTGCGTCAGCGCGAAGGCATGTCGCCACGGCACGTCGGGATCCTGCGCGCCCTGGAGAATACGCACCGGACATCCAACGTCGATAGTGCCGCCAAGCAGCAGGTGGTTGCGGCCTTCTTCGATAAGATTACGGGTAATGGGATATGGCTCGCCGTATTCGGACGGGCGATGCCACACACCCTTGGTCATGATCTCGTCGCGGATCTCCTGCGAGAAACCTTTCCACATCAGATCTTCGGTGAAGTCCGGCGCAGGTGCGATCAGCACCAGCCCCGCGAGCGTTGCTTGCGAAGAAGCTCGCTGGCGCTTCGCCAGCGCACGCGCCAGCAGCAGGGCCATCCAGCCGCCCATGGACGAGCCGACCACGACCTGCGGGCCTTCGCAGAACGCGTCGAACACAGCCACGCTCTCCTCGTGCCATTGCCCGATGGTGCCATCGGCGAACGCGCCGCCGGATTCGCCGTGCCCGGAATAGTCGAAGCGCACGCAGGCCCGTCCCTGCTCGGCGGCCCAGTCATCGAGCGCCTGCGCCTTGGTTCCCTTCATGTCGGAGTTGAAACCGCCCAGCCAGAACACTCCGGGCAAAGCGCCGGAGCGCTTGCGAACCGCGATGCGCCGCCTGGCGGTTGCGTCACCCACGTCGATAAAACTGAGCCCCGGCACCGCGGAACCGTTTGATGAATGCGTCATGAAAGCTTGCCCCGTCCTAGCTGTTATGGAGGCCTGTGGCGCGATCCGTCAACGCAGGAGGAACAGCGGACGGAAATCGCTGACTTTTCCGGCAGCTTGGCCCGCGAACCCCGATCCGGCGCTTGCGGCGGCGGCTTTGTGCCTCTATTTGGAGCGGGCTGAGGAAAGCTCAGGGCTGACCATTTGTCGGGCATTTTACGGTTTTATGGCGATCCCGTTTTCCTGCGGCTGCGCCGGAAAAAGCGCGCTGCACGCCCGTTGTGCTTGCCCGGCGGGCCTTAATCCTTCAAACTCATCGCTTCGTTAACAACATCGGAGATTTACCCATTCGCCGTCCCAACAGAGCCCCGCCCGCCGCAGCAAAAGACGGGCCGCGCACCAACGATGAAATCCGCAATGCTCAAATCCAGCTGATCGACCAGAACGGTGTCAATATTGGCGTCACCGAAACGGTAGCGGCTGTGAAAATGGCGATGGACGCAGGCATGGACCTCGTCGAGATTTCGCCAAACACCAATCCTCCCGTTTGCAAGATCATGGACTACGGGAAGTTCAAGTATTCGGCGCAGAAGAAAGCCGCCGAAGCCCGCAAGAAGCAGAAGATCGTCGAAATCAAGGAGATCAAGCTCCGCCCGATGATCGATGATCACGACTACGACGTGAAAATGCGGGCCATGCTGCGCTTCTTCGAGGAAGGCGACAAGGTCAAGATCACCCTGCGCTATCGCGGCCGTGAAATGGCGCATCAGGAAATCGGCACCAAGCTGCTCGACAAGGTGAAGGCGGCCGTCGCCGACGTCGCAAAAGTCGAACAGGACGCCCGCTTCGAGGGCCGTCAGGTCGTCATGGTTCTGGCTCCGCGCTAGTTGCTGCGAAACCAGTTTTGTCATCGGTCGAAAAAATGGCGCCGCTCACTGCGGCGCCATTTTCATTCAGGCCGATCGATCGATGATTACGAGTTGCGGGTGGCTTCCCAGCGGCCGGAGCACGATGTGCTCGACGACTTGCCGCTCCACTGACCCGAACCGGAATTGGCCGAGAGCTTGCCGCTGGCGCTGGCCTTCTGATCGCCGCGCGCAATCGCGACGCTGACCGCACCCGCATCCCCGACATGACCGGAAATATCGAAATCGCCATCGCCGGAATAGCTGACGCGTCCGCCCTCGACCTTCACAGGATAGCTGTAGGCGGGATCGCAATTGCCGGACTGGGTGATGATGGTCACGCGCCACGACCCATCGAACGAGCCGCCGGCTTTGGAAGCGCCTGGCAGCGCGACGACCACCAGAGCGGCAGCGAATGCAGCACCTAGGAACAGCCGGGCGGCTGAATTAGCGAAAAAAGCAGTCGTCTTGGCGCGGGCGGCCATCTGGTATCCCCTCGGGTTCGGTGATTCAGCCGACCGGATATAGGGGAAAGTGACCAATTCTCCTAGTGCGCCGCAGCATGACTGCAGCGGACGCCATGTGCTTTACCGCAACCACTGGGCGAAACGGCAGCGCGGGACATGCCTCCGACCCCGCAAAAAACGGTCGTTAATCGTTGCCAATTCGCCGATCGTCTGCCATAAGCCCAACCTTCGTCGCCCGGCTGATTAAGGGCTGCCGTGGCGACGCCAGTGCTGACTTTGTCCACACGGGATTAAGTTGAGCATTATCAACGCTCTAACGAGCATTTTAGCCGCCAAAGCGCCTTTCGGGGCGTATTTTTGTTGCGGCCACAGGAGAGCCAAATGCCCAAGCTGAAGACCAAATCGGGCGCTAAAAAGCGCTTCAAAGTGACCGGTACCGGAAAAGTGGTGTCCGCCCATGCAGGCAAGCGCCACGGCATGATCAAGCGGACCAAGAAGCAGATTCGCCAGCTCCGTGGCACGCGAATCCTGTTCAAGACGGACGGCGACAATATCAAGAAGTACTTCTTGCCGAACGCCTGACGTTAAGCGACGCCGCGCACGTGCGGTGTCTGTTTCCACTTTTCGGATCCACCTCTTTTCAGATCAAGGAGATCGGTCATGTCTCGCGTCAAACGCGGTGTGACGGCTCACGCCAAGCACAAGAAAGTCTACAAGGCCGCCAAGGGTTTCCGCGGCCGCCGCAAGAACACCATCCGCGCCGCCAAGGCTGCCGTCGACAAGGCGGGCCAGTATGCCTTCCGCGCGCGCAAGCTGAAGAAGCGCACGTTCCGCGCGCTCTGGATTCAGCGCCTCAACGCGGCCGTGCGCCCGTTCGGCATGACCTACAGCGTGTTTATCAACGGCCTCGCCAAGTCGGGCGTCGTTGTGGATCGCAAGGTGCTGTCGGATCTCGCGATCCACGAACCGGCGGCGTTCCAGGCGATCGCTGAAAAGGCCAAGGCCGCACTCGCGGCTTAAACCTTGCCCCTCTTGCACGAGGCCGACACGACCGGAGCGTAACAACGCTCCGCTGCGTTCGGCTGGGTGACATCATCCCCGCCGGACGGCTCAACCGAAACCGTTCCGCTGGGGCTTGCAATGTCCGACCTCGCTCAACTCGAAACCGAAATTCTCGGCGCTATCGCCGCAGCTTCCGATGAAGCCGCGCTCGAGGCCGTGCGCGTCGGCGCGCTCGGCAAGAAGGGCTCGATCTCGGCATTGCTCGCAACGCTCGGCAAGATGTCGCCCGACGAGCGCAAGACCGAAGGCGCGAAGATCAATCTCGCGAAAGACAAGGTGACCGAGGCGCTCACCGCGCGCCGCGACATCCTGAAGAACGCCGCACTCGATGCGCGTCTTGCTTCCGAGACCATCGACGTCACGCTGCCGGTGCGCGAGACGCCCGCCGAACAGGGCCGCATCCATCCGCTCTCTCAGGTGATGGACGAGCTCACCGCGATTTTCGCCGACATGGGATTCTCGATTGCCGAAGGTCCGGACATCGAGACCGACGACTACAATTTCACCAAGCTGAATTTCCCCGAAGGCCATCCGGCGCGGGAAATGCACGACACGTTCTTCTTCAACCGCAAAGAAGACGGCGAGCGCCTGCTGCTGCGTACCCACACCTCGCCGGTGCAGGTCCGCACCATGCTGACCCAGAAGCCGCCGATCCGCGTGATCTGCCCCGGCCGCACCTATCGCATCGACAGCGACGCGACCCACACGCCGCAATTCCATCAGGTCGAAGGCCTTGTCATCGACAAGGGCTCGCATCTCGGCCACCTGAAATGGATCCTCGCGGAATTCTGCAAGGCGTTCTTCGAAGTCGACAACGTCAACATGAAATTCCGTCCGTCGTTCTTCCCGTTCACCGAACCGTCGCTGGAAGTCGATATTCAGTGCCGCCGCGACAAGGGCGAAATTCGTTTCGGCGATGGCAATGACTGGCTGGAGATTCTCGGCTGCGGCATGGTGCATCCGAATGTGCTGCGCGCCTGCGGCATTGATCCCGACGTCTATCAGGGTTTCGCCTGGGGCATGGGCATCGACCGCATCGCGATGCTGAAATACGGCATCAACGACCTGCGGCAGATGTTCGAGAGCGATACGCGCTGGATCAATCACTACGGCTTCAAGCCGCTCGATGTCCCGACGCTGGCGGGAGGGTTGTCGTCGTGAAATTCACCTTCTCCTGGCTGAAAGAGCATCTCGACACCGACGAGCCGCTCGAAAAGATCGCCGACAAGCTCACCATGATCGGGCTCGAGGTCGAGCATATCGAGGACAAGGCGAAGGTGCTGGCGCCGTTCGTCATCGCAAAGGTCATCTCCGCCGAGCAGCATCCCAACGCCGACCGCTTGCGCGTGTGCATGGTCGATTACGGCCAGATCGCAAACGGCGACAAGCCGCTGCAGGTGGTCTGCGGCGCGCCGAACGCGCGCGCGGGTCTCATCAGCGTGTTCTCGCCGGCGGGCACCTACATTCCGGGCAAGAATATCACCTTGAGTGTCGGCACCATTCGCGGCGTCGAGAGCCACGGCATGCTGTGCTCGGCAGCCGAGCTTGAACTTTCCGAAGATCACGACGGCATCATCGAGCTTCCCGCCGATGCACCTGTCGGCAAGGCTTACGCGGAGTGGGCCGGCCTCGGCGATCCGGTGATCGAGATCAACCTGACACCGAATCGGCAGGACTGCACCGGCGTACACGGCATCGCGCGCGATCTCGCCGCCGCCGACATGGGCAAATTCAAGGACCCCGCGCCGAAGCAGATCAAGGGCGAATTCCCCTCGCCTGTGCAGGTGAAGATCGAGGACCCATCGCTGTGTCCGGGCTTCGCGTTGCGCCTGGTGCGCGGCGTCAAGAACGGCCCGTCGCCGGAATGGCTGCAGAAGCGCCTGACATCGATTGGCTTGCGCCCGATCAACGCGCTGGTCGACATCACCAACTTCATGACCTTCGACCGCGCGCGTCCGCTGCATGTGTTCGATGCCAAGAAGGTGACGGGCAATCTCACCGTGCGCCGCGCGAAGAATGGCGAGACACTGCTGGCGCTCGACGGCAAGACCTACACCCTCGATGAAAGCGTCTGCGTGATCGCCGACGAGCATGGTGTGGAGTCGCTCGCCGGCATCATGGGCGGCGAAGCTTCCGGCTGCGACGAGAACACCACCGATGTCCTGATCGAATCGGCGCTGTGGAACGAAATCAATATCGCTCAAACCGGCCGCAAGCTCGGCATCAATTCCGACGCACGCTATCGTTTCGAGCGCGGCGTCGATCCGGCTTTCATGGTGCCGGGGCTCGAGATGGCGACAAGGCTGGTGATGGACCTTTGCGGCGGCACGCCGTCGGAGATCGTGGTCGCAGGCGCGACCCATGGCGACGACCGCGTCATCGAGTTTCCGATTTCGGAAGTGAAGCGTCTTGCGGGCATCGAGGTGCCGCTGCCGGAAATGCGGCGCATCCTGAGCCATCTCGGATTCATGCTGGCGGGCAATGGTCCCATCGTGAAGGTCGCGGTGCCGTCATGGCGCAGCGACGTGCACGGCAAGGCCGACATCGTCGAAGAGATTGTGCGCATCGTCGGCGTGGACAGCGTGCCTCTGACGCCGTTCGAACGCGGCGATGCACCGCGCAAGCCGGTGCTGACCCAGTTGCAGTTGCGCACCCGCCGCGCCAAGCGCGCGCTTGCCACCCGCGGCATGACCGAAGCCGTGACATGGTCGTTCGTCTCGAAGCCGCAAGCTGAACTGTTCGGCGGCGGGCAACCGGAACTTACGTTGGCCAATCCGATCGCGTCGGATCTCTCCGACATGCGGCCCTCGCTGATTTCGGGCCTGGTCGCGGCGGCGCAGGCCAACGCCGATCGCGGCTTCCCGGACGTGGCGCTGTTCGAGGTGGGGCAGATCTTCAAGGGCGACAAGCCGAAAGATCAGTTCATGGCCGCCAGCGGCGTGCGCCGCGCGCTGGCGTCCTCAAAGGGGATCGGCCGCTACTGGTCGGGTTCGGCGACCGTCGATGCACTTGATGCCAAGGCCGATGCGCTGGCGGTGCTCGCGGCAGCAGGCGCACCGATGCAAGGGCTTCAGGTTGTCTCAAGCGGCGAGTCGAAGAACTTCCCGGCGTGGCTGCATCCCGGCCGCTCGGGCGCGATCCAGATCGGACCGCAGAATGTGCTCGGATATTTCGGCGAGTTGCACCCGCGTGCGCTGGAAGCCCTGAAGGCCGACGGTCCGCTGGTGGCGTTCGAGGTGATTCTCGAGCGCATCCCCGATGCAAAGGCGAAGCCGACCCGCGCCAAGCCGCTGCTGGAGCTTTCACCGTTCCAGCCGGTGTCGCGCGACTTCGCCTTCATCGTCGACCGCAGCGTCAAGGCCGGCGACATCGTGCGCACGGCACAGGCCGTCGACAAGAAGCTCATCACGAATGTGACGGTGTTCGACGTCTACGAGGGCAAGGGCATCGACGACGGCAAGAAGTCAATTGCCATCGCGGTGACGTTGCAACCGCGTGAAAAAACCCTAACCGATCAGGAAATCGACGCGGTGGCCTCGAAGATCGTCGCGGACGTCACGAAGAAAACCGGCGGCGTGTTGCGCGGATAATTGCAACAACCTTCTCTTGCATTTAGATACCTTCGTTCTAGCCTCCCGGCGAAAAATTCGCCGGGAGAGTTTGATGATCGATCGCCGCGATATTCTAAGATTCACTGCCGCCGGAACTCTTGCCGCGGTGACGCGCACGCCGCTGGCGACCGCACAGACCGCCGACAAGCCGCGCACCCGGATCGTGTTTCTCGGCACCAAGGGCGGGCCGCGCGTCAGCCTCAATGCGTCGAACCCCGCCAATCTCGTGGTCGTGAATGGTACGCCCTATGTGATCGATTGCGGCATGGGCGTCAGCCGCCAGCTGGTCGCCGCCGGCATTCCCATTCCATCTGTGAAGTACATCTTCATCAGCCACCACCACTCCGACCACAATCTCGAATACGGAAACCTCGTCTACAATGCCTGGGCAGCGGGACTATCGACGCCGATCCAGTCGTTCGGCCCAAAGGGTCTGGTGCGCATGACCAGCACCTATTGGGAGCTGAACCGTTTCGACATCGAGACGCGCATCGAGGACGAAGGCCGCCCCGATATCCGCAAGCTGCTGTCCGCAAAGGACATCGAGGACGACGGCGTCGTACTCAAGACCGACGACGTGACGGTGACCGCATTCCGCACCCCGCATCCGCCCATCGTCGACAGCTTTGCCTACAAGTTCGTGACGCCGGACGGCATCATCGTGTTCTCCAGCGACACGGCTTACAATCCGAAGCTCGCGAAATTCGCCAAGGGCGCCGACGTGCTGGTGCACGAAGTGCTCTATGAACCTGCGGTGGATCGTCTCGTGCTCAAGACCAAGAACGGCGCGACGCTGAAAAAGCATTTGATGGACAGTCACACCACCACCGACGATGTCGGCCGCATCGCCGCCGCTGCAGGCGTCAAAGTGCTGGTGCTCAGTCACTTCGTGCCGGGCGACGATCCGACCGTGACCGACGACAACTGGACCGAAGGCGTGAAGAAGCACTTCAACGGCAAAATCATCGTCGCCAAGGATCTGATGGAATTGAAGCTGCCGGTCTAGCCGGCTCGCTCTTCCGGCAACAGATCGCAATAGGCAAAGCCATCGCGCGTGACGACCTCTCCAGGCGTCACCGGCAGCGAACGGCTGAACATCGGACCTGCCGTAACGCAGGTGTGAAACTCGCCGTTCTCACCGCAGGGATCGACACCCGAAGGCAGATCGGCGAGCAGTGCGGCGTCAAACCTGCGGCCCGCAAACGACGCAGGCAATTTCGCCAGATCGACGGTTGCGAGAAACGCTTCCAGCCCGCTTGCGATCATGTCGCGCGCCAGTTGCGCGGTCGGGCGCTGCCAGAGCGGAAACACCGGCGTGATACCCGTGCCGGCAAGTTTTTCTTCGCGGTATGCGCGGATGTCTTCCAGGAACAGGTCGCCGAAGATCATATGCGTGACGCCGTCAGTGCGGGCCTGCGCCAATGCCTCAGACATCCGCTGCTCGTAAATATCATTGGGACAGGGATAAGGAATCGGCACGATCAGCGGCGGCAGTCCGGCGGCGCCGAGTTGTGCGCGGAGAATCTCTTCGCGCACGCCGTGAATCGAGACGCGGCCGAATGTTTCGGTGACGGTCGTCAGCGCGCCGACGACATCGAACGTGCCCGCCTTGCGAACTTCATGAAGCGCAAATCCGCTGTCCTTGCCACTCGACCACGAGATCATCGCCTTCATGATCAGTTTCGCGGCCAGTTCAGGCCGCGCCCGCGAGGCAACGCAGGCTCCGCCGTCGCACGCGATTGACTGCGCTTCGGCTTCTTGCCGGATTTCTCCGCCACCGGCGCGTCCTTCAGCGCGCCGATCTTGCGCAAGGCCGCATCCGCCGCGCGCTCCCCGGATTCCCATGCGCCGCCGACGGTGCCCCACTGCGTTTCATGCACGGCGTCGCCTGCAAAAAACAGGCTGCCCAGCGGCTCCATCAAAACCTTATGCGCGGGTTGTCCTCCTGGCGAGGCCGCCGACATCGCCCCATAGATGTGAGGCATGTCATTCCATCGCGTCGCCGTGGTGCGCTTGACAAGATTCTTGATGTCGGAGCCGAACAATTTTGTCAGCCACTCCGTCGCGAACGCCACCATCGCGGCTTCGCCGCGCGCGGATATATCTGCGCCGAATGAACCGGCCACATCGACCTGACACAGCGACGAGCCGCCGAGATTGGCCAGCAACAGCCCGGTGCTGCGATCGGTGCTCTGCTCGATCACGATATCGTCGCGCGACAGGCCCAGCGGATTGCCCGGCAGTTCCAGCGCGATGTGATCATAACTGCCAAGACTGAGCTTCGACGCGGCGTCCTGCTGGCGCTTTGGCAGATCCGGCGCGAACTTGATCTTCCCCGACAGCAGCGCGTTGGTGGACGCCGTCATGATGACGGCCTTCGCGCTGAGCGTTCCCGCCGATGTTTCGACCTGCGCATCGCGGCCGCTCCAGACAACGCGGGTCACGGGCGTGGACAGGATCAGCGGAAGCCCCTCGCCAAGCTTGGCGACCAGCGCGCCGAGCCCCTGACGGCAGGCCGACGGTCCATCGTGCTGCGCCATGGTCACAAGATCGAGAGCGGAAAGATCCTTCAGGTCCTTGCCGGTTGCATAAGCGCCAAGCAGGAAGTTCGTCGTCCCCGCCCACACGCCGAGATCCTTCGGCAACCCGGCGGAAGCCGGCATATCGGCCTTGCCGCGCACGGCATCGCCCATCGCGCGATTGGCGCGCACCAGTGTGGCGAGAAAATCTTCGCTCTCTCCCGCACGCGCATTGCGGCGGCCGATCCGGATGCGCTGGCCGCGCGGGGCAGGATACATTTCCATACCGGCGCCGCGCGCGAGTTTCGCGACCGGGCTGCTGTCCGCGTTGTAGAGCCAGCGTGCGCCGCGATCGAACGGCACCTCGAACGACGTCGCGTCGGTGACGCAGCGGCCGCCGATACTGGACGAGGCTTCGATCACCACGACCTTGCGGCCGGCGGCCGCGATACGGCGCGCGGCTGCGATGCCGGCAGCGCCAGCGCCGATCACGGCAATTTCAACATCACGCGGCAAGGCGGCCGCCACCGCACCCGTTCCGAGGGGCGAGAGCGCCAGCGCGGCCGAACCGGCCATGAAATCGCGCCGGGTAATTGTCATGTCATGGTTTCCGAAGTTCGACCAAAAGCGAGAACATCCCAGTGTGGTGGTTCGCAAGTCCGCACCAAGTTTACTGCAGCGTCTTATGCGGACTTGCGAA
>JBOFVL010000030.1:0-1506 GCA_051653085.1 Afipia sp.
CTAGCAGGCTGTTGAAGAAGTCCAGCGGCGGGCGATAAAATTGGCCTCATCGCCACTGTGGAAAGAGATCGCGCCTTCGAGTGCGCCATCGGGCCGGAGTTGGGCCCGGCCCTGGCCGGCGGCCTCATCCATCTCGTCGTTGCCCTGCCAAGAGAATTCGACGCTGCCGGTGTCGGCACCGCCGAAGATCTGGCCTGTGACACAGCCGAAGGCGAACTCGCCCGAGCCATTTTCCTCGAACAAGATGTAGGCGGGCTCCATCATGTCGGGGAAGTCATCCTCGTAGTCCGGCATCTCGATGATGCGCCAGCGGCCGAGCAGGCTCATGCTGGGGCCGCCAGGAGCTTAGGCAGGCGGATCAGGTTGTAGGCCGCCAACGCCAAGGTGAAGGCGACCTCGACCTTGCGCCGCCCCCGGAGCTTGACCTTCGCCAAGCCGGCGGCGGTCTTGATCCAGCCAAACACCTCCTCGATGCGCTTGCGGCAGCGCTGGCTCACTTCGTATCCGCGGTGACGGCGCGTGCGCCCGTCGAGTGCCGTCGAACGGGGCGTGCCCGTCTTGCTCAGGTGGCCATCGACGGCGACATGCGGCGTGACCCGGCGCGCCCGCAGGTCATGGATGAACTGGCGCACATCATAGGCCTTGTCGGCACCCAGCGTGATACGCCGCCGGCCCGCCCGGCGATCCAGCATTGCGAGTGCCGCCTCGCGCTCCGCCGTGCCGGTCGCCCGCGAGACGTGACCATCGACCGCAAGGCCGTGGCGGTTCTCCATCAACGCATGGCCCATGTAGCAGAGCTTGGCCGGCTGGCCGTCGCCCTTCTTGTAGAGCTTCGCGTCCGGATCGGTCGTGCTCTGGTGCGTCGCGTTCGAGCGCTTCTCCTTGTGAAAGCCGCGCTCGGCATTGCGGCCGGGGCCGTCCGGATCCTGGTCCTGCCCATCCGTCCGCCGGAAGCTCTTGATCGAGGCCCAAGCCTCGATCAGCGTGCCGTCCACCGAGAAATGGTCCGACGAGATCAGCCGCTTCACCCGTGGCTGGGCCAATACCGCACGCAGGAACTTCGCAGCGATCTCACCCGCCAGCAGCCGGTCGCGGTTCTTGGTGAAGCTCGAGTGGTCCCAGACCGGATCATCCACTCCCAGGCCCACGAACCAACGGAACAGGAGATCGAACTCCATCCGCTCCATCAACTGCCGCTCCGAGCGAATGCCGTAGAAAGCCTGCAGCAGCATCGCCCGAAGCAGCCGCTCCGGTGGCACCGACGGGCGGCCGAGACGCGGCGGGTAAAGTGCCGCGAACTCGCCGCTCAAATCCCCAAGCGCCGCGTTCGCAATCTCCCGGATCGGCCGCAATGGGTGGTCCCGCCGCACCCGCGCCTCAAGGTCGACATATGAGAACAGCGCCCCCGATCGCTCGTCCGTTCCGCGCATCAGATCCTCTCCCAACCCAGGAGAGTGAATCATGCCCAAACCGACGCCGCTACCGACTTCTTCAACAGCCTGCTAG
>JBOFVL010000031.1:0-72511 GCA_051653085.1 Afipia sp.
TCGGCGACGGCACTTCCGACGATCACGGAGCCATTGGCGCTGACAGCATTGGCAAAGCTGTTTTGTCCGGGCGCCGTTGGCAGCGAACCGATGCCGACCATGCCGGTCGCTTGAGTCCAGTACATCGCCTGATACATGCCATTCTGATCGAACACATAGCCGGCGATCGTGCTCCCGTCCGCGGAGATGGCACTGGCGTGGCTCGACGAATAACCCGGCAGGAAGCCGAGGCCCGTCATGCCCGTGGCCTGTGTCCAACGAAAGGCCTGCTGATTTCCGAGGTTATTCGTCGCAAGTCCTGCGACGACATTCGTATCGGCGCTCATGGCGATGCCGAAGCTCTCGACATAATTCTCGAGCGAGCCGCCGGGTCCGAACGCGGCGCCGGTATGAAGATCGGTAAAGACGCCGTTTGCATAACGAATCGCGTGGCCGATGGGATAGCTCGGCCCCTGAAACTGCCCATAACCGACCCAAACCGTTCCGATGTCGTTGATGGCCGAGATGCTGGTCTGGAGGGTTGGGTCGGAGAACACCGGCACCAAGGTGTAGGTGCCGTTGCTGTAAATCCAACTGCGAGCATTCCCTGCACCGCCATCAGTAATGCCGAAAACGAAGCGCCCGTTGCGGCTCATACCCCAGACCGAGCTGTAACCGCTGGCAAGCCCGGTGAGGACCTCCATCCCGTCAACGGCCTGCGCCGTGGACGGAATGGCAAGCGCGGCCAGCGCCGTGCTCGCAAACAAAGCGGCGCGCCATCGTGAACGCATTAAAAATCCAGCCCCAGCCATTGACGGCTCCCCAACCCGGTAATGGTCCTACCAAATCGGGAAAAAGCCGTCTTCTCACTGCGCGCAAACGCGCTGTCCGGACGCTGAAAAGCAGAATCTTTCCAGGCTTGTGGCACGGAGGCCACATGCACGCCGGTGATCTCAGAACGCCTGACTGACGCCGAGACGCGAAACGTAAGTCGTCGTCTGGTTCGGTGTGAGCGATGCGGTGATCGAGGCGGTAACTGCGCCGTTGTTCCACACGGGCAGGCGCACGCCGCCGGTGAGTTCGGCCCAATCTTTCGCCGAGGCGATGCCCGGCGCGGTCAAGGCGAATGCATCGACCAGCGCTCCGGTGATATTCGCGCCCTTGCCGCCGTCGAGGCGATGACTCCACGCGAACGTGCCCCACACCCAACTGTTCGGCGCGAAGGTGTAACGCGTGTCACCGCCGACACGCGACGTGTGCGACGTCGAGATGAAATCGTCGAAGTTCGCCGCGAAAACGCCGCTGGTTTCGGAATAGCTGTGAAATCGCGTCTCGGCGAAGGTGTAGGAGGCGAACGGCGTCACGGTGACTTGAGACATCACTGCAAATCCCCAGCCGATGCGTGCCGTCGCGCCGTAGCCGTTGCCCGACGTCGATCCGCTCGATGTTGTGGGCGTGATGCCGTTGAGATAGCCACGGGTGATGTCGCCCTTGAGGTTGATCAAGCTGCCGCCGACAAGCCATTGAAAACCAATATCCGGCACGCGCGCGACGAACGCGCCGACTGCGCCGCCGGACATCTTGGCGTTGCCGTTGTAGATCATGTCGGTCTTCACATAATTTGCCGAAGCAGAAAATCCGGCGACGAGACCAAACGGCAGATCGGCGGTGAGGCCGAGCGTGCCCGATGCAATCGGGTCGCTGTCATAGGCACCATAACCGAAGACGGAGTAGGGCGTGCTGCGGCTGCCCTGCGATCGCATCGCCTGTGTGGCGTATTCCTGCATCGTGCCGAGCGTACCGCCGATTGCGGCGTTTGCCGTCTGGCCGACGGCGGACTGTCCGGCAAATGATCGCATAACGTCTTCCGCAGTCACCAGTCCTTGGCAGAGTGCCGATTCGCAGCGGGCGATAAAATACTGGTTTACATTGGACGCATCGGGCCCGTAGCCGACGATGATTTTGCCATTGTCGGAAACGCCAGTCGCGGCCCGCAAGCTCATGCCGCCCGTGCGGACGCCGCCGGCGCCCAGCAAGCTGCTGAGTGCCTGCATGCCGCCGGTCCGGGTCCAGCGCATGGCGACGTTCAAACCATTCGCGGTATTGGCTTCACCCACGATCACCGAACCGTCGGCATTCACGGCATTGGGCGTGGAATAGTTGCCGCCCGCGATGGTGCCTAGGTTCTCCATGCCCCCGCTCTGGGTCCAGCGGAAAACGCTGCGGGTAACCGAGCTATCGTTGCTGAACCCAACGATCGTGGAGCCGTCGCGGCTGATGGCATTGGCTGTGCTTTGCGTGCCACCCGCGAACGTGCCGAGACCGACCCAGCCGCCGCCTTGTGTCCAATACGCAGCCTGACTGCTCAAAGCCGCCGTCGACATGACGCTTCCGACAACCGTCTGCCCGTCACCCGAAACGCCGTATGCGCTGCTGCCGTCGTAGCCCGCCAGAAAGCCCAGTCCCACCATGCCGGTCGCCTGCGTCCAGCGGAAAGCCTGAGCCACCGGCCCGATTGCAAGGCCGACTGCAACTGATCCATCGCTGCTCACGCCACGCCCGAAGCTGAGGGTGTAGCCATCCAGCGACCCGCCAGGCGCAAATGCGGCTCCGCTGTGGAGATCGGTGATGACGGTGCCACCCGCGGTCCACATAACGGCATGCTGGCTCGCCGCGACCGCTGTCCCGACAATCGCGGAGCCGTCAATGTTCACCGCGGAAGGTGTTGCCTGATCTCCAAGGCCCGGCAGTGTAATCACGGCTCCATTCGTCTCCAAAAGCGGCAGCGCCGGATCGAATCCGACGCGATTGTCCCTGACGGTGACCTTGCCGTTGCCGCTGATGACGATCAGCGGCGACGTGAAGCCCGGCGGCGGGAACAACACATCAAACCCGTCGGCCGCTTGAACCGCCGGCGCAGCGGCGAGTGTCGTGCTTGCGACGAGCGCCGCGCGCCACAGCCCGCGCGTCGATAGTCCAGTCCCGGTCATCCGATTGTCCCCCAAAGATCAGGGTTATCAGGTGGGAAACCAGCCGTCTTCTCACTCTGCGCAAGCCGCGTACCCAAGTAAGGGACGTTTGAATCTTCTCAATCCTGTGGTGCTTGAGCCACAAGGATTCACGCGTTGAGAGAGGCCATCCGCACGTCGCCCGGCGTCATATCGAATGCCGAACGAAACACGCGATAGAATGTCGCAATGCTGTCGAAGCCGCAGGCATAAGCAATGTCCCCCACCGGCCGGCCCGGCATGGTCTCAAGCAGCCGGCGTGCTTTCTCCAGCCGCATCGTTGTCAGCGTGCGCGCGCAGGAAAGTCCCGTCGGCTCGAACAGCATATGGACCTGCCGCAGCGAGATCGCGAGTTCGGTTGCGATCATGGCGGGCGTGAGATCGGGACGGTGCAGATCGCGCGCCATGATGTCACGCGCAGCGTGAAGAAATCCCGCGCGCAACGCCGCGCGGCTTTCGGGGAGGCCTTGCGGAAGGCGGCCGCGTGCGATCAAGGCGAGCCGGGCGATGGACTCGATCCCGCTGGCAATCCCTGACGACTGAGGCGAGTGACGCTCCAGCGCGCCCAGCATCGTCGAGATCAGCCGGGTGAGGCGCTCGCCCTGCCTGAGCGGTTCGGGGATGAGATCGCCGGTCTGAGCGCCGAGTGTAAGGTCGTTCGTGAGCGGAATTTTCAGTGTGCGGAAATGGAAACCGTCCGACCGTTCCGGCGTTCCCGCGAACGCCATATTGGAATGGCTGACAGTCACGTCTCCTTCACGCACCGAATGGACGCGATCTCCCTTGATCTTCATCCAGCCCGGGCCGCGGATCTGCAATCCGATGCTGAGACTGTCGCTCGAGACGCGCGCGATGTCGGCCGGTGTGCGGCTGATGCGATAGGACGACGCGGTCATCTCCGCCAGCACGGCGTTTCCGATCGGGATCGCGGAAAACCGGCCCTGGAAGTCGGCGCGGCGTTCGCGCTCCAGTTCAATGGTGACGCCGAACAGGCTCTTGCCGCGCACCTCGCACCAATGGTCGAAGCGGTCCTGCGGACGAAGATCGTCAGTGGAGAAGGTTAACATCCGGAGCGGAACAATCAGTCGTTGAAGGCAGCCCCGCGCGCATCGCCCGGCGTCATGCCATAGATATTGCGGAATACGCGATAGAACGTGGCAGAGCTATCGAAACCTGACGCCTGCGCGATCTCCGCCACCGGCTGCATCGGCGCGTTTTTAAGCAGTCGCCGCGCTTCCCCGGCGCGCATGACCGTCAGGGTCCGTGCGAAAGACATGCCCGTCGGCTCGAACAACAGATGCAGTTGCCGCAGCGAGATACCGAGTTCGGTCGCGACCGCCGCGGGCGTCAGGTGGGGACGATGCAGATCGCGCGCGAGGATGTTGCGGGCCGCCTGCAGAAATCCGAACCGCAGCGCGGCGCGGGTCTCCGGCGAACCGGGCCGTACACGGCCCCGTGCCAGCAGGGCCAGTTGCGCGAGGTGGCCGACGGCGAGATCGAAATCGGCTTCGGGATGTTTGGCGCAGTCCGTGGCCAGGGCCGCGAACGAAGCGGATATGACGGTTTTCAGGCGCGGATCGTGGCGCAGCAGCGAAGGAGCCAGACCGCGCGCGCGGCGGACAATATCCTCGCGGCCGGTGAACGGAATTTTCAGAACACGCAGATCGAAGCCGTGAGCCGTTGTCGGCCGGGTCAGATAAGGCAGATCCGTATGGCTGATGGCGATGTCGCTGGCAGACACCACGAATTCGCCGCCGCCCTTGCTGTCGAACCAGCTTGCGCCGCCGGTCTGCTGATAGATGCAAAGACTGTCACTCGATGCGCGGGACACATCGGCCGCGGTCCGCGATACCCAATAGGATGACGCCTGCATCTCGCTCAGGATCGCCCCGCCGGTGGGCACGGCGGAGAACCGCCCCCGGAAATTCAGCCGCTCCTGCGGCTTCAGCGAAATCGTCACGCCAAATAGATTGCGGGCGCGCACTTCGCACCAGTAGTCGAACCGATCCTGCGGACGAAGATCGTCGGTGGTGAAGCTGAGCATGACGGACGGCTGCCCGGTTGGTCACAAGGCTCAGATTTAGAGGCGAACGGCTGCGGCGGCAACTCCAAATGCGGGGGCAGCTTGCGGCTAACCGCGCAGCAGCCAGGGCTGAAACCGCTCGATGATGTCAGGCGTGAGCGGCGTCGGCTTGCGTGTCGCGGCATCGACCAGAACGGTAACCGCTTCGGCGGATGCCGTGCAGACGTCGCCAGCGAAGACCGCCTGAGCGAACCTCGCGGAGGTCCGGCCCAGCTTCGAGACGCCGATGCCGAGTTCAAAGGTACCCGGCCAGTGCATCTCGGAGCGGAAGTCGATCGCCAGATGCACCAGCATCCAGCTCAAACCCTTCGGCATCAGGCCGCGGTCGCCGCTGCGCAACAGCGTCACGCGGCTGGTCTCGAAATAGGTCGCGTAGACCGCGTTGTTGACGTGCTTGTTCGGGTCGAGGTCGGCGTAACGGACGTTGTCGGTCAGGCGGAATGGGTAGTCTTCCAGCCGGAAGCTGGGATTCGGTCGGATCGGCGCGTTCACGTGTTCGGTCTCCAGATTGCGACCTGCATACCGGGAAATATCGCCGCCTCACAAGACGTTATGGCGGGCAGGGGATGCGCGAATTATCCCTTCCCCCAAGGGGCCGTCTTGGCTAGACAAATCCCCTCTAAAGCGGCGTTTTCCGCCTCTGTTGTTTCAAACGTCTTCCATCCGAACCGACGAAGAGCGCGCATGACCGACACCATCAAAACAGACGTCCTGATTATCGGCGCCGGCCCCTGCGGGCTGTTCGCGGTGTTCGAACTCGGCCTGCTCGATATGAAGGTGCATCTGGTCGACATTCTCGACAAGCTGGGTGGCCAGTGTGCCGAGCTTTATCCGGAGAAGCCGATCTACGACATCCCGGCCATTCCGCTGGTGACGGGTCAGGGTCTTACCGATGCCCTGATGGAGCAGATCAAGCCGTTCAATCCGACGTTTCACTTGAACGAGATGGTGGAGACCATCGAGAAGATCGGCGATCCGCTGTTTCGCGTGACCACCGATGCCGGTCAGGTGTTCGAGGCAAAGGTCGTGGTGATCTCGGCGGGCGGCGGATCGTTCCAGCCGAAGCGTCCGCCGGTGCCGGGCATCGAAGCCTATGAAGGCACCTCGGTGTTCTATGCCGTGCGCAAGATGGAACAGTTCCGTGGCAAGGATCTGCTGATCGTCGGCGGCGGCGATTCCGCGCTCGACTGGGTGCTGAACCTGCAACCGCTCGCGAAGCGCGTCACGCTGCTGCACCGTCGCGACGATTTCCGCGCGGCGCCGCACAGCGTCGATCAGATGCGTCAGCTCGTTGCGTCAGGAAAGATGGATCTCAAGATCGGTCAGGTCACCGGCCTCGAAGGCGCGGATGGTGTGTTGTCGGGTGCGTTCGTGAAGGGCAACGACAACGAGACCTTCAAGGTCGATTGCAACACCATGCTGCCGTTCTTTGGGCTGACGATGAAGCTTGGTCCGGTTGCGAACTGGGGCATCAAGCTCGAGAACAATCTGGTGCCGGTCGACACCGAAGCGTTCGAGACCAACGTGCCGGGCATCTTCGCCATCGGCGACATCAACACCTATCCCGGCAAGCTGAAGCTCATTCTCTCCGGCTTCCACGAAGGTGCTTTGATGGCACAGAAGGCGAGCCGCTACGTGTTTCCGGACAAACGCGTCGTATTCCAGTACACGACGTCATCGTCGAGCCTGCAGAAGAAACTCGGCGTGAGCTGACGGCAGTCGGGCGATCGCTAGCGGCGCATGATGGAGATGCGGCGACACTGCATCGCCAATTCGCCGGAATTTCCGATCAAGTTTGAGACAAGTTGGGGTTGATCAATCCGGCTGGCGCGCCCATGCTGCTGGGCGCAGTTCGGTGTGGAGTTCTCATCGACAGCGCACGCCGGCTATTACGGCATTCGACGAAGACCGTACCCTTGGCAGGAGGGACCGTTGTCGGAGTATCCAGACCGCGATGCGGTTGCTGCGCAATCGTTGCCGGGCTTCGGCTTGCCGCTTTCCCAGCAGCCTGCATTACAGTTGATCTACGACACGGCTCCGATTGGCCTCGCCTTTCTCTCGCTCGATTGCCGCTACCTGCAAATCAACCAGCGCCTGACAGAGATTTGCGGCATTTCAATTGAAGGTCATCTGGGCCGCACCGTCCGGGAATGCGTGCCTGCATTGGCCGATTCAGTCGAGGCCATCGTCCGTTCGATTGTTCAGACCGGCGAGCCCGTCACGGGCATCGAGGTCGCGGGCCAGCGAGCGGATCAAGTCGACGAGCGCTCGTGGATGACTTACTGGCATCCGTTCCGCGGACCCGACGGCAAGATCGTGGGCGTGAATGTTGCGGCCGAGGAGATCACCGAACGCAAGCGCGCGGAGGCGGCGCTTCAGGCAAGCGAACGGCAATTCCACACGCTGGCCGACTCCATTCCACAACTCGTCTGGATGGCGGAAGCGGACGGTGGGATCTTCTGGTTCAACAATCACTGGTACGATTACGCGGGTACGCCGGCCGGAGATATTCTGGGACGTGACTGGAAGGAGATCCTTGATCCGGCGGAGGGCGGCCGGGCCGGAGAGGAATGGACACGATCACTTCAGGCCGGTTCGGCATTCGAAATGGAATTGCCGCTCTGCGGCAAGGATGGCCAGTATCGCCCCTTCCTGACCCGTGTCATTCCACTGCGCGATCCGAACGGGATCATCTACCGCTGGATCGGCACGCATATCGATATCAGCGAGCAGAAGCGCCGCGAAGAGCATATCCGTTTCATCATCGACGAACTCTCGCACCGAACCAAGAATCTGCTGGCGGTCGTCATAGCCGTCGCCAACCAGACCGCGCGTCAGGCCGGTGACGTGGCGCAATACCAGGCGCGGTTTGCCGAGCGGCTGACGGCGCTTGCGCATTGTCACGATCTGCTCGTCAGGGACAGTTGGCACGGCGCGTCATTCGGCGATCTGGTCTCGGCGCAGTTGAAGCCGTTTCAAGCCAGGGAGGGGCGCATCGATGCAGGCGGCGCTCCCATCATTCTCAAACCCGACGCGGTGCAGAATCTCGGATTGGCCATTCATGAATTGGCGACCAACGCGTCGAAACACGGCGCGCTGTCTTGTCCGGATGGCAAAGTCTCCATCCAGTGGCTTCTGAACGAGAGCGCGGACCGGGTTCGCGTTCTGTGGTGCGAAAGCGGCGGGCCGGCCGTCACGCCCCCGCAACGAAGAGGTTTCGGTCATGTCGTGATCGAACAGATCGTGCCGCGGGCGCTGAATGGAACAGGCGCGCTGGATTTCGCGCCGACAGGCGTGAGCTGGACATTCGAGTTTCCGGTTCAGCCGTGATCGCGCGTTCCCCGCGGATCAGCGGTCCGGTGCGGTCTTACTGCGCCTGCGGCGTGACCGGCGCGATCGGCTCGCTGGTCACCTGCGCTTCAGTCAGGCCGAGACCGAGCACCGACATGGCAGCCGGAAGTGCGGCGTCCGCCATCGCCGCGTGGCCTTCGGCGGTCGGATGGATCGCGCCGCCATAGACGGCCGAGAGAATGCCCCAGGTCGCGTCGTGAATGTCGCCCGGCTGGTTCGGCGCTTTCTGCGCCTGCGGATAGGTCATCGCCGCGAAGTAGCTGTCGTTGGCATCGCGGATCCAGCGCGCGCGCGGCGAATAGGCCCGGAAGTCGCTGGCACCTGCTCCGCAGGTGAGAGGATTGTTCGCTGCGTTGATGATGTCGTCGACGAAGCTGTCACCCTTTGCCGAAAAACATTCGCGATCGAACGGCGGATCGGTTTCGGCGCGGGCACAGAAGCCGTGATTGGCGAACGCCGCCTGATGCTGATCCACGAAGGTCATGCGGTCGCGGTTGCCGTCGCCGCACAACACGCCGCCCGTGCACAGCGCCAGCTTCTTGAGCGCGGGCAGAAATTCGCTCTGCACGAACTCCGTCACCTCGGCGAGACGCTGCGGATCGGCGTTGAACGAGGGATGAATGTCGAAGCCCGCGCGGCCGCCGGGGCAGGGCGCGCCGTTCACCAGCGAGGGATTTGCATAGGAGACGTACACGACGCGCGACAGGTCGCCGCCGACAAGCGGCTTCAGTGCCTGACGCAGCTTGCTGAAATCCTGCGGCAGGTCTCTTTGCAAAGTTGAGCGCGCCTCATCGACGGAGCCGAGCACGCCGGTGCGCCGCGACAGCGCGCGCTCGGTTTGCCGGTCGATGATAACGTCGGCGACGAGCCCCGAAAAGTCGATGTCGTTGGCGCCGATGGACAGCAGCAAGAGATCGAGCTGACGGCCTGGCTGGCGCTGCGTCGCCGCGCGGAGCGCCTCGCGCAATTCCGCGACTTGCGCATTCACGGTGCCCTGGCAGGTCAGGCCGTTCTTGCCGACGACACACTCGCGGGCGCGTTGCGATCCGAACAGGCCCTCGTCGATGGTAGCACCCGTGCAGGCCAGCGGCAGATACGTCACCGCGATCTGCGGATTCTGCGCCGCCAGCGCGATCGCCATGCGAGTCTGGTAGCTGTAGAGCGAGCGGTGGCACGCGGGATTGAACCACTGCGCGCCGGCACGCTGCCAGTTCTGCAAACTTGTGCCGTCGGACGTGTCGCATGCGCGTGCGCCCTTGAAGCCGGCGCGGCCGGGGCGGAAGTACATTCCGGCGGGGCCGCCCAGATACGAACGGAAACAAAAGCCGTCGTCGGTCAGCGTCACCGGACGATCAGGATTGCCCTCGCCCGACGCGATGGAGTCGCCGAGGCCCGCGATGAAAATGTCGCGCACCGTGATGTCTGTGGTGGCGCGCTGCGGCGCATCGGGTCCGCTCGATACGTCGACGGCGACGGAGGTGGGGCGGCCGTAACGAACACGCAGATTGATCGGCTCGGCGCAATCGAGCGTCGATTGCCGTGGCGGATCGCCGTCGTTGAATGTCCAGGCGCAGGTCGCACCCACCGGTACTGCGCCGGTGAGGCGCACGGTTATCGGATGATCGAGCGGGGTGAGATAGCTTTCCTTCACGTTGTCGCGCGTGCAGGGCTCGCTGACACGTCCCGCGGCATCAATGCAGAGGCGGCCAATGGTATTTCGCGCCCAGCCGCGTCCGTCGCTCTGTGTCGCCAGCGCCTGTTCGGCTGCGAGGATGTTCCGGCCCTTGAGCGATTCCACATGGAGCAGGAAGTCGCGTTCCTCGCGAAACAGGCGGAAGCGGTTGCGCACTTCCCATGCGATCTGCATGTCCACTGCCGGCTGTATGATGGCTGGCTGCACGACGGGCGGCTGAGCGGCGGATGGCTGTTCAGGGGACGGCTGTGCTGGCGGCGGTGTCTGTGCCGCGACGTGGCTCGCCGTCACGCCAAGCGTCGCGATCAAGAGGCAAGCCTTCAGCGACAGGCGAATGGCACGCGACAGGATCATGCTGGTTTGAAGCCGACGGATGAGGCCAAAATGTGGGGCGGTAGAGCGCGATCAGCAAAAGTGGAGACCGGTTTTGCGTCCGATCGCGCTCTCTTCAATTTAGGAGCGCATGATCTTATCGCCAAACCGCTACACACTTTGGCGGATCATGCGCGCACGGTAAAACACGCGCCGGGGCCTCACAAGTCACAACTTTGGGCGAAGGCGTTACTCAGCCGCCTGCTTGGGTTTCACCTGCTGCGGTGACGATTGCGCGACAGCGGGCGCGGGCCGGAGTTTCCGGCTTTGTTGCCACGGCTGGATCACGCTGAGCCACAATTCCCGGACGCCCAGGATCGTGATCGACATGGCGAAGGGGATCAGGAAATAGAGAATGCGGAACATCAGCAAAGACGCCAGCAGCTCTTCCTTGCCGAGCATCGGCAGCCCGACCAGCATGGCCGCATCGAACACGCCGAGACTGCCCGGCGCGTGGCTCGCGAATCCCAGCAACGTCGCGAGAATGAAGACGACGGACAGCGTGACGAAATCGAGATCCGGATTCGATGGTGCCAGAAGATACATCGCCAGCGCGCAGAAGCCGAGATCGACGACGCCGATCAGGATCTGCAGCAAGGTGAGTGGCGCGGACGGCAGATGAACCTTCCAGCCGTCCTTGCCGAGCTTGCGGCGACCGTGCCCGGTCGCGATCCATGTCAGATAGGCAGCAATGCCTGCGAGCAATCCGAAGCCGATCAACTGGTTGATGCTTTCCGGCAGCAGGTCGATCGAGGCGGCGGCGGCGGGGTGCCAGATCATCCCTATGCCGAGGACGAACGTGTTGCCGAGCCAGAATGTCAGACCGGAGATGAAGCAGATTTTTGCGACATCGATCGCGGTCAATCCCCAGTCCGAATAGATGCGGAAACGGATCGCGCCGCCGGTGAAAACCGTCGCGCCGATGTTATGGCCGACCGTATAGCTTGTGAAACTCGAAAGCGCGGCGATGCGATAGGGTACATGCATCTTGCCGATGGTCCGCAGCGCGAACAGATCGTAAAAAGTAAGCGTGAAGAATGCGCACATCACGCACAGCGCGGCCAGTGCGATCTGACCTTCGGACTTTTCCGCGAGCGCCGTCAGCACCATCGCCGTGTCCACACCCTTCAGGGTGCGGAACAGGTGCATGATGGCAATGGAAACGATCAAAAGGCTGGCGGCGATACCGACCTTCTTCCAGCCGATCTTCTCTCGAAAGACACGCCTGAGCGTGCTCAAAAATTCCTGCATTCGTCCTCCCGGCTGGGCGCGAATTCTATAAAAGCCGATTGAGGCGACAGTGAGCAAGCGGCTGCTGAGGTACTCATACGCGAAAAATTCCCTTTGGAAAATAGGCCGTTGTGCGGTGCGAACGGCTGATCTTGCAGGGAAAATTGATGGTCGATAAGCGTCATATGCATTTCACATTTGCACCAGGCGGCAACGTTAATCGCCTCTCCTTTCATATGGGAACGAGGACATTGTTTCCAAACAGCCGGCAGATTGTTTCGTTCCGGACCGCGCGCGAGCTTGCAGCTTCTGTTGGTTCGTTACGTCATAAATGGGGCAAAAAGCCGCGCCGCTTTATGCGGTGCGGCATTCTTTTGTGCGCAGATCAGGTCCGGCGCAGTGCGAATTGCGCGCCGCAGAACGACATCACCGCTCCAAGACATAGCGCAGCGAGGGCTGCCAGGACGCCGGACAATGTCGGAATCTGGCTCGGCGCAGAGGCTGCCTGTCCGGCGGCCATCAGCATGATGACGCCGACCGCAATCAGGAATTGGCGCAGCCGCCGCGGAATCTGGCCGGACACTGCGCTGTGCATCAGCGACGCGACGATGAAGCCGGCAAAAAACGCCACCGCTGCGATCAGCCACCACGCGATCGCCGCGCGCGCAGGAATCAACTCGGGGACATTCGATTTCCACAGGTCGCCGAGATTGAGATCGAAGCGCTGGATGATGATGTGGATGCCGAGCGCGAGCAGCACACCGAACAGAATCGATCCAGCAAGAACGATGTGGCGTGAAAAATAGGCTGGCTTTACCATGTTGCGAACTTCGCCGTAGCCGAGGTTGCGCGCAGTCGTTTCCGGTCGCGTCCTGCATCTTGTAAGGTAGAGTCAGGTCGCGGCGCAAGCGCGGCCGGTGCAATACTGGCGCGTGCGCCGCTGAGGATATTCGATGTTGTCGCAATTGCTCACATCCTGGCGCCAACCGGCGGCATCCGCGGGGATCAGCGACGGCACGCACTACATCTTCAAGTCATCGCTTGCGGGGGGCGCGAAGCAGCTCACGCTCTCCGATGCAGGGCTGACCGTGCAGGTGACCAGGCCGCAACTGTGGCCGCTGGACAGCATCGCATCGATCCGGCTGTCGTATCGTCCGGCCTCGATGCAGGCGTGGCGCTTTCGCGCAGACATCGCTACGTCGGGCGGCCAGAGCGTCAAGGTGTTCTCGACCACGTGGCACTCGATCTCGCAGATGGCGCGTCAAGATGACGACTACCGCGCGTTTATCGTGGAGTTGCACCGCCGGCTGGAAAAGGAAAACAGCAACGTCAGTCTCACGGCCGGAATCAATCCGGTGCTCTATATGGCCGGACTTGTCGTGATGGCCCTGATCGGGCTTGCCATCGCCGGCTTGTTCGTGCGGGCGCTGTTCACTGCCGAATTCGCAGGCGCGTTGTTTCTGGTGGGATTTGCTGCGTGGTTCACATGGCAGATCGGCGGCTTCATGCGCCGTAACAGGCCGCGCAGCTATACGTTCGACGCGCTGCCTAAGGACGTTTTGCCTTAAAGGGACGTTTTGTCTTAGCAGAATCAGTCGACGCGAGAGGTCAGCTCGGCCGGGCTTCGTTGGCCGGCCCGGCCAAACCTTACCGCCCGATGATGGGGATCACCCTCTGGCGGCAGGCACTATTTACCCAATTATCGGAGCGCGAGGAAGCGCCCTAGTGTCCCGAATCCGAAGTTCGCTTCATTCTGCCGCATCGTCCGTATCGAACTTCGGATTCGAAAGGACACTAGAAACCTATAATTCTAGTGTGGTTTTGGCTCGCAAGTCCGCAAACCGAAGTTGCTGCACAAGTAATGCGGACTTGCGAGCCACCACACTAGTGCCGCACCACCAGCACCGAGCATTTCGCGTAGCGCACCACGTGTCCTGCATTCGAGCCGAGAAAATAGCTTTGCATCGATGGCCGGTGCGATGTCATCACGATCAGGTCGGCGCCGATGTCGGCGGCTTCCTCAAGCACTTCGTGATAGATGCCGCCTTGCCGCACGGCGACCGAGATACGCTTGCTTTCAATTCCGGATTCGCGCGCCACGATGGCCAGCGCTTCCTCCGACGACTGCCGCTGCTGGATTTCGAAATCGGGCGGCACATATTCCGCAAGCATCACCGGCGTGATCGGCATCACGTTGACCAGCCGCACAGTGCCGCCGGAGGATTTCGACAGGGATGCTGCTGTCTCGATGGCTGGTTTTGCGAGGTCGGTGTCGGCAAGGTCGATGGGCACGAGGATGGACTGAAACATCTGTCTCTCCGGTCGGGGGCCAAGAACTGCTGAAGACTGCTGAAGAACTGCTGACGGCGAACGATTGCTACGATGAATTCGTTGGCGGCAAGATGCAAGGCGCTTGCTATGGTGCGGGAATGAGATTCGGTCCCACATTTTTCCTTGGCATGGTCCAGTCCGAAAACCGGTACCCATTCGGGGGCATGCCTTAATCGCTATCCGACTCTTCCTTCAGAAGCTTTGGGCTGGCGAAGCGTTCGAGCCGTCCGCTGCGGAATCTGACGTCGTCCCAGTCTTTGGTTTTGAAATCGATCACGGCAACGCCTGCCGTCGGCAGGTTGGCGGCCAGTGCGCGGCGGCCTGCCGCATCGCCGCTGGCGATCAGCGCCAGCGCCAGCTCATGAAGGCCGGGATTGTGTGCAAGGATCAGAAGGCAATGCGGGTCCGCGGCCGTAGCTTTGTGAATGGCGCTCAGCAGTTCGGATGTATCGGCGCCATATAGCGCGGGCAAATGTTTGGCTCGCGTTGATGGCAAGGCGGCGCGAAGCAGTTCCCAGGTTTCCTGGGTGCGCACCGCCGTTGAGACCAGCGCGAGGTCAGGGCGATAGTCATGGAGCGATAGCCAACGGCCGATCTCCGCACCGTCCCGATGACCGCGTTCGTCGAGGCGGCGATCCTGATCCTTCCCCGAGGGGGAGTCCCGCTCGGTCTTGGCATGGCGCAGCAGGATCAGACGGCGCATATCGCGATCTCGTTTCGGTGGACGTTCGGATTCGGAATACTAGGGCACGACCCGAAATAGTGTACAAGCTTGCGTGGAATAAAGCGGCAGACATGGGCGCTGTTACACCCATAAAATATCCGCTTCGTGGCAGGCGGTTTCCGGAACAATGGGCATGGACGGGTCTTCGGCAAATTCTTCAACAGATGTGTCCGTCCGTGAACGGCTGACCTTCGATCTGGACGTGGACATCTGCGTTGTCGGGGGAGGGCTCGCCGGTCTCACAATGGCGCGGGAAGCGGCCAGGATGGGCGCCAGCGTCGCGCTGCTTGAAGGCCGCAACATCGGATGGAATGCATCGGGCCACAATCTCGGCACCGTCACGCCGGGTTATGGTGTTCCGGTTTCGGGACTGATCGAACGCGTCGGCTTCGAGGACGCCCGCGCGCTGTGGGCGCTTGCGCAGGAAGGCGCCGACTATGTCCGCGCCAACGCGACGGGCATGTCCAGGATCGCACAGACCGAAGGTGCGCTTGAAGTCTCCAAGGTCGATGCAGGCGATGAACTCATCAGCCGGTTGCAGACGCTTGGAGAAGATTTCGGCACAGAGGTCGAAGGCTGGCAGATCGATCGCGTGCGCGAGACGCTCAAGACGGATCGTTATTTTCACGCGATCCATTTTCCGAAAGCGTTTCAGATCGACGGGCGACAATATGTCCATGGCCTCGCGGCGCTTGCGGAAGACGCCGGCGTCAGGATCTTTGAAGACACGCCGGTCGTCAGCATCGATCCGGCCGGCATCCGCAAGCGGGTCGCGACGCCGTCTGCGAAATTGCGTTGCGCTCACATTGTATTCGCGGGCAACGCGCATCTCGGTGCGCCGGGCCGGCGACTCACCGCAACGCTGCTGCCGACATGGCGTTACGTTGCACTGACCGAGCCGCTCGGCGAGCGGCTTGCCGATGCGATTACGTTTCGAGGTTCGGTGAGCGACACGCACGACATCGATCATTTCCGAATTGTCGATCATGATCGGCTCTTGTGGTCGAGCCCGGAGACGACGTGGCAGGGCGATCCGCAGCGTTATGCGAAGCGCATTCAAAATCGCATTGCCGCGATTTTCCCCAAACTGGGACCGGTCCAGATCGCGGACGCCTGGAGCGGGATGTTCGGGCAGACGGTGCACGGCATGCCGCAGATTGGCGAACTGCAGCCTGGCTTGTGGGTTCTCAGCGGCTTCGGCCGTCAGGGCCTGAATACGACGGCGATGGGCGGTCAGCTTGTGGCGCGGGCCATTCAGCAGGGCGACGATCGCTGGCGGTTGTTCTCGCCGTTCGAACTGGTTTGGGCCGGCGGGTCGGCGGGACGTGTCGCAGGGCAGGCGATTGATGCGTGGTCGCGCGGACATTCCGCGGCGGCTGGCGCGCTGGCACGTTGGCGCGAACGCGCGCGGGGCCGCGAGCAGGTGCGGGAACGCGCGCAGGAGACGCGGATGGCGGCTGCGAAGGCGCAGGCGAAAGCGGCCGGGCGGCGTACCTCTGCCGCGATGCAGCGCCGTGAGGACAGGAACGGTCCGCCGGTTGGATCTTGAATAACGCGCTGATGGCGGGGTTACTTATAAAGTCGGGATCGGCATAACGACCTCGCGGGAAAGTGAGCCGGTTGCCGGTGTGGACTGTAACTTTTCGCGAACTGGACCGTAGATCGTGATGGACAGCCTGTTTTCCGACCTGCACGGAGCTTTGACCATGATCGACCGCCGTATCCTGCTTGCATCCGCCACCTCTCTCGCGGCGTTCTCGGCATTCCGCTGGCTCGGGCTGGGCGGAACCGCCAATGCAGCTGAGAAAAGTGCCGAGAAATTCGAGATCGAGAAGACGCCGGAGGAGTGGAAGAAGCAGCTCACCGCTGCCCAGTATAATGTCCTGCGCGAAGCTGGCACCGAGCGCCCGTTCTCCAGCCCGCTGAACAAGGAGAAGCGCAAGGGAACCTTCACCTGCGCCGGCTGCGATCTGCCGCTGTTCTCGTCCGACACGAAATTCGACAGTGGCACCGGCTGGCCGAGCTTCTATCAGGCATTGCCCAACGCCATCCTCGAGAAGTCCGATCGCACTTTCATGATGGTGCGGACCGAGACCCTGTGCCGGCGATGTGGCGGTCACCTCGGTCACGTTTTCGACGATGGCCCGAAGCCCACGGGACTGCGTTACTGCATGAACGGGCTGGCGCTGTCGTTCAAACCTGCGGACGGTTCGACAACCTGAATTGAGCGGCAATTCTTGCCCGCTAGGCAATTGTGCCCCGGTCGCATGACCGGGGCATTTCTTTTAAGCTATTGATTTTAAGACAATAATTTCTTGGCATGGGGCTTGCGATCTCTTCTTCGAACACGGCCACGACTATGGACACACGGGCGGGCCGCCCGGATCGAAGTTGGAGATAATGTAATGGGTCTCTTTGGCGCACTCACCACGTCCGTCGCGGGTCTTCGTGCTCAATCCTACGCGCTGGAAAACATCTCCGGAAACATCGCGAACTCGCAGACGACTGCGTTCAAGCGCATCGATACGAGTTTCCTCGACCTGATTCCCCAGACCGGTAACACGAACCAGCTTGCCGGCAGTGTAGCGACCGCATCGCGCGAAACCAACACGGTGCAGGGCGACGTTCAGAAGGCCGCCGTTTCGACCTATATGGCGATCAGCGGCGATGGCTTCTTCGTGGTTCAGAAGCCGGGCAGCTTCACCGACAACAATCCGATCTTCAACGGCGTCAACAACTTCACGCGCCGTGGCGACTTCACACTCGACAAGAACGGCTATCTCGTGAACGGCGCCGGTTACTACCTCGAAGGCATTCCGATCGATCCGACAACCGGCAACGTCACCGGCAGTAACCCGCAGGTTCTGAAATTCGGCAGCGACTTCCTTCCGGCGCAGCCAACCACTGTCGTAACCTATCGCGCCAACCTGGCGTCATATCCGCTGACCACGAAGCACGATAAGTCCGTTCCGGGCTCGGAGTTGCTCAACGTCGGTGATTTCACCGTCAACCCCAGCACGATCGGCACGCCGCCGCTGCCTTATCTCGACAACGCAAGCAGCGGTTCCTCGGTCAACAGCGCGCTGACGGCGCCGACCAAGATCAATGGATCGACCGCCTTGTCGGGTGGTGCGAACACCAACTCACTCGCGGCAGGTTTCGCCGCCGGCGACACCATCACGGTGAACGGAACCCCGATCACTTTCACCGACGCATCCAGCGTTCCTCCGAACCAGAATGATGCGACCCATATCCCGATCGGGAGCACGATCGATCAGCTCCTCGACAAGATCGACGGATTGAGTGGTAACTCGGCGCTGTCCTCGACCGTCGTTAACGGCTCCGTTCAACTGCACACCGGTCTGGCGAACAATCTGGTCGTCAGCTCAAGCAACGCGACGGCCTTTTCCGCTCTGGGCTTCTCCGGTGCTGTGAGCGTAAATCGCCTTGGTGGCGGCACGGCGGGCGCTGGAACGGTCGTCGGCTCCGACGCCGCGACATTTGTTTCTGAATCGATCGCGGGTGGCGCTACGACCGGCTACGACATCTCCGGTTCGCCGGTGAGCATCCAGTTCCGCTGGGCGAAGATGGACAGTTCGACACTCGGTCCTGGCCACACGGACAAGTGGAATATGTTCTATCAGGTTGATCCGAATGCGACGGGTGGAGCGACGGCCTGGCAGAACGTCGGCACCGATTTTACTTTCAACGCAAGCGGCCAGCTCACACCGGCGGTGGCATCGGTCACCCTTACCACTCCGACGATCAGCGGCATCACGCTGGGTAACGTCACCGTCAACTTCGGCGTGAGTGGCCTGACCTCGTTCGCCGACGCCAATGGAAACGCGCAGGTCAACGACATTCATCAGGACGGCTTCCCGGCGGGTTCGTTGCAGACGGTTTCGATCGGCGACAACGGGCGTGTTATCGGCAATTACTCAAACGGCCGCAACATCGATCTCGCACAGATCACGCTGGCAACTTTCAACGGCGCGAATTTCCTGAAACGCATCGACGGCGGCGCGTTCCAGGAAACCGACCAGTCCGGCGGGGCCGTTTTCGGCAAAGGCGGTACGATCACGGGCTCGGCGCTGGAAGGTTCGAACAGCGATATCGCAGACGAATTCACCAAGCTGATCGTCACGCAGCAGGCCTATTCGGCAAACACCAAGGTCATCACGACGGCAAACCAGATGGCGCAGGATCTGTTGAACGTGGTGCGATAATCGCGACCGCGCGGTCGCGCGATGCGATCTGAGATGGACAGTATGTCATGGGTCTGAGCCAAGCTCTTTCAACCGCGATGTCCGGCTTGCGGGCAAACCAGGCGGCGCTCGCGCTGGTTTCGTCCAACGTGGCGAACGCGGAAACGCCTGGCTACGTCCGCAAGACGATCAATCAGGTTCAGACTGCAATCGGCACCGGTGCAGGCGTCGAGACCGTTGGCGTCAATCGCGTCCTCGACGATTACATCCAGAGCCAGTTGCGGACGGAAACCTCCGGCGCATCTTACGCCAGCGTGCGGGCGAATTTCCTGAACAACCTGCAAAGCGTTTACGGCGATCCGAGTTCGTCGGCGACGATCGAATCGGCATTCAATTCGCTCACGACCGCGCTTCAGGCTCTCTCGACAAGTCCCGACTCGCAGTCGGCGCGAACTGGTGTGCTGAACGCGGCGCAGGCGCTGGCGCAGCAGTTGAATTCGACCTCGCAAGGGATCCAGGGTCTGCGCAACAGCGCTGAAACGGGATTGACCAATGCCGTATCGACGGCCAACAACGCGCTGACCCAGATCGCCAAGATCAATCGGCAATTGCAGGGTTACACGACCCAGGATGCATCCACAGCCGCGCTGCTGGATCAGCGCGATCAGTACATCTCGCAGTTGTCGCAGTTGATGGACGTGCGCGTCGTCAAAGGCGACGGCAATCAGGTTTCCGTTTACACGACCTCGGGTGTGCAACTCGTCGGCGGCGCCGATGCCGCGCAGTTGTCTTTCAACACGCAAGGCACGGTTACGCCGAATTCGCAGTGGAATGCCGATCCGTCGAAAAGCACGCTCGGCACGATCTCCATTTCCTATCCGAATGGCGGAAGTATCGATCTCGTCGCAAGCGGGGCGATCCGCTCCGGATCGATCGCGGCTTATCTTGAATTGCGCGACAAGACGCTGGTGCAGGCGCAGGATCAGGTCGACCAGCTTGCAGCGGCTATGGCGAGCGCGTTGTCCGACAAGACGACAGGCGGCGTAGCATATCCGCCGGCCACGCCGGCTCCGCCGCCCGGCACGCCAACGGGCTTCGATCTCGATCTCTCCGGTCTTCAGAACGGCAACGTCGTTCACCTCACCTACACCGACAACATTACGGGTCTCCAGAAAAATATTTCGATCATCCGCGTAGACGACCCGAATGCATTGCCGCTGAAGGACACAGCCACGATCGATCCGAATGACAAGGTGATCGGCGTCAATTTTTCGGGTGGCATGGCGTCGGTGGTATCTCAGCTCAATGCAGCGCTTGGCGGCGCCAACATCCAGTTCTCGAATCCCGGGGGATCGACGCTGCGCGTGGTTGACGACGGCGCAGGCGGCTTGTCCGACGTGAACGCGGCATCGGTGACGACCACGGCGACATCGTTGACGGGTGGTGGTCCGCAAGTTGCGTTATTCACCGATGGCGGAAACGCTTACACGGGAGCGATCACGGCTTCCGGTTCTCAGCAAACCGGATTAGCAGGACGCATCACGGTCAATGCCGGATTGCTGGCGGACTCGTCACGTCTGATCGTTTACAGCACGAGCCCCACGACTCCGGCCGGCGACACCACACGCTCCGATTTCATCCTGTCGCAACTGACGACCGGCACCTACAGCTATTCGTCGACGACCGGCATCGGTTCGAGCACCACGCCTTATAAAGGAACGCTGCTCAGCTTCACCCAGCAGTTCACGAATCTGCAGGCCAATGCCGCGGCGTCCGCGCAGCAGCTTTCCGATGGTCAAAACGTAGTGCTCAACACGTTGCAGAAGAAAATGGATACGACCTCGGGTGTGAACATCGACACGGAGATGGCCAGCCTGTTGGCGCTGCAAAACGCCTACTCGGCAAACGCGCGCGTGATGTCCACCGTCAACTCGATGTTCCAGTCATTGATGCAGATACTGTGAGGGGTTCATGACCATCGATGGCGTTAGCGGCCGGACATCGTATCTCGGTTCGTCGATTCTCAACATCAAGAGCCAGCTCGACACCCTGACGCAGCAGCTTGCGTCGGGAAAGAAGTCGACAACCTATGCCGGCCTCGGCGTCGATTCCGGTACGGCGACGGGCCTCCGCTCGCAGATTTCGTCGATTGCGGGTTATACAAATACCGGCACCGTCCTGAACACGCGTATCAATGTCGCGAACCTGTCCTTGCAGGGCATCAGCAGTGCCGGCAGCCAGGTCAAGGCCGCCGCAGCCGGTGCGACGCTGACGCTCGACAGCAACGGTCAAACCGCGGGACAGGCAACTGCGATGGCGTCGTTCACGCAGGTTATCGCACTGCTCAATACCGAGGTGGGCGGACGTTACATGTTTTCCGGCCGCGCCACCGACACGCCGGCGACGGAGTCGGGCGATGTGATTCTCAACGGCAGCGGGACGCGCGCCGGATTGAATCAACTGATCGACGAACGCGCTCAAGCTGATGGGACCACCGGTCTCGGCCGGACGGTGATCACATCGCCGACCCCGACATCGGTGACGATCGGCGAAGACGTCGCGGGATCTCCGTTCGGCCTCAAGCTGAGCGCGATTACGACGACATCGGCTGGCGCGACAGTGACCGGCCCCGCGCCTCCGGCGGCGCCTCCCGGTGCGCCTTCGGAAATGTCGGTCGATTTAGGTGCGACCAATCCGAGTGCTGGCGACAAGTTCAGATTTACGTTCAAACTTCCGGATGGAACATCGGAAACGATCGAGCTTACGGCATCGACGACGACACCGACGCCTGCGGGAAGCTTTCCTATCGGTGCGAATTCGACGGCGACAGCCGCCAATCTCAATGCCGCGCTCAATACCGCGGTCGGTACCTTGGCCAATACGTCGCTGGTCGCAGCCTCGGCCATGGCGGCCTCCGACAATTTTTTCAGTTCGTCGCCGCCTTTGCGCGTCGATACCTCTTCTAATCCGCCCGTCGCGCTGCGGAACGGAACGCCGACCGATACCGTGTCCTGGTACACCGGCGAGAACGGCACCGATCCAGCGCGCGGAACGGCTGTCGCTGGTATCGATCAATCGATCTCCGTGCAGTATGGTGCGCGCGCCAATGAAGATGCGTTCGTCACGCAGTTGAAGAACATCGCTGTCTATGCGGCGATCAAGACCAACGCGAGCAATCCGAATGCAAACGGGCAATTGACCGCGCTGAACTCGCGGATCGTCGATAATCTCGCCGTGCATCCCGGCACGCAATCGATCCAGGAGATTCAGGCCGATTTCGCCGGCGCGCAGAGTGCCATTTCCATTGCCAAAAGCCGGCAAACCCAGACTGGATCGATCGCCCAGTCGATGCTGGATTCGATCGAGGGCATCAACGACAACGAAGTCGCCACGAAGATCCTGGCGCTTCAAACCAGCTTGCAGGCGTCGTACCAGACGACGGCATCGCTCTATCAATTAAGCCTGCTGAAATTCCTGCCCCCGCCCTAGTGGACTAAATTTGACATTCGCGACCCGCTGAGCCGCGCATTCGCGACGCGAATGTCAAATCCAACACTCCACTAGAAATTTCTACTTGCTAGCGGGCCTTCCATCAGGCTCACAAACGAAAAAGGCTCCCTTCTGGGAGCCTTTTCGCATGTTCGTCTGCGTGTGGTGTCAAGCGGCAGCTTGCTCGTCCTTGGCGCCGTCGAGAAGCTGCTTTTCGTAAGCGATCAGTTTTTTCGATTCCTTCAGCGCTCTATAATAGTCGCCGCTTAAAATGTGGTTATTGATTTCCTGAACCATGTCCGACGCGCTCGGTACGACGCTCAGGAAGTCGCGCATCAGATCGAAGTACACCCCGTGGTGTTCCTGAGGATCGTGCGAGATGTACATGAGCTGCACCGCCAGATAGATCAGCTTGGCCGGCGTGTCGGCGGTGGCCGGGGTCAGGATGTCTTTCTCGCGCAAGATGGGAAGCCTCTCTCCTTCGATCAGGAATTTAGCCCGCTGATCGGTATTCGTGATGACGCACGACCCGACGATGATCTTCTCGTGCGGCTTGAGTTCGACTTTCAAAGCCATGGCAGTTCTCCGTTCGGGCCGGCGTCGGCCTCACCGACAACTGTGACGATCCTTTCCCATCATGGTTAACGCGAGGTAAACGGCGGCGCGATCGTCCGGACGGCGTGTTTGAAAAATTCCCCTGATAAATCAATGAAATCGCAAATCTCCGCGCGCCGCAGGCACTGGCGTTATGCGGACAGTTGAACGAATCCGGTTCACACCTTTTTAGATTGTTGGTTCCAATGTCCGACGGCTCGCTGATCGAAGCTATCAGCGGCACGCTTGTACACGTTGCGTTTTGCGTCACACCAGAAAGGTACGCCTATGTCCGATATCGTTCTCTCGTCGTCGGTTCGTCAGAACCTGCTCTCGCTGAAGTCGACCGCCGACCTCCTGTCGACCACCCAGACCCGCCTTGCCACCGGCAAAAAGGTCAACACCGCTCTCGATAATCCGACCAACTTCTTCACTGCCGCCGGCCTCGATGCCCGCGCCAGCGACATCAACAACCTCCTCGATGGTATCGGCAACGGCGTGCAGGTCATTCAGGCCGCCAACACCGGCATCACCTCGCTGCAGAAGCTGGTCGATACCGCGAAGTCGATCGCCAACCAGGCGCTGCAGACCCCCACCGGTTACACCAAGTCGTCCGTGACGTCGCTTGCGACCACCGGCGCGACCGCTTCCAACCTGCTCGGCAACCCCGATACGGCTGCGACGCGCACCGGCACGACCATTGCTTCTCTTGCTGCGGCTACGGCTCTGACCGCCGCGGGCGGTGGCGGCTTTGCTGCTAATGACACCATCATCGTCAATGGGACGACGATCAAGATCACGGCTGCCGGCGTGGGTACTGCTACTTCCACCACTGCTGCGGACGGCACCATCAACCTGAACACGACCGCCACCGTTGCCGCAACCAGCGACGACCTGACTGCCGCGATCAAGACGGCTCTTGGCGGCGGCACCGCTTCCGCAGCGATCGCCAGCAACCAGCTCACGCTCACGGCTGGCAACACCTCGGACAGCATCACCCTTGGCGGCAGCGCGCTGGCCAAGCTCGGCCTCACCGCCGCCACGACGGCGCCGACCTCGACGATTACCGGCAAGACGCTGACCATCGGCGCAACCGCCGGCGGCACCGCGACCAACATCGTGTTTGGTACGGGTGCTGGCCAGGTTTCGACCCTGAACCAGCTCAATACGGCTCTGGCGTCGAACAACCTGCAGGCGTCGATCGACACCAGCGGCAAGCTCACCATCACCACCTCCAACGATAACGCGTCTGCGAACATCGGCGCCATCGGCGGCACGGCGGCGGCGTTTGCTGGCGCTACGGCTGCTCAGGCGGTTGTTGATCCGAACTCGCAGACGACACGCGCCAGCCTGGTGAACCAGTACAACAACGTCATCGACCAGATCCGCACGACGGCTCAGGATGCGTCCTTCAACGGCGTCAACCTGCTGAACGGCGACCAGCTCAAGCTGGTGTTCAACGAAACCGGCAAGTCGACGCTGAACATCACCGGCGTCAACTTCAACCCGGCTGGCCTCGGTCTTGGTTCGCTGTCCGTTGGCACGGACTTCGTCGACAACGCGGCGACCAACAAGGTTCTGGCGTCTCTGAACACCGCCAGCACCACGCTGCGTTCGCAGGCATCGGCTTTGGGTTCGAACCTGTCGATCGTGCAGACCCGTCAGGACTTCTCGAAGAGCCTGATCAACGTGCTGCAGACCGGCTCGTCCAACCTGACGCTGGCCGACACCAACGAGGAAGCGGCGAACAGCCAGGCGCTGTCGACCCGTCAGTCGATCGCGGTGTCCGCGCTGTCGCTGGCCAACCAGTCGCAGCAGAGCGTTCTTCAGCTTCTCCGCTGATCTCGAAAGCGATACAAGTCATTGGAACGGCGGGGGAAACCCCGCCGTTTTTTGCGTGGATTTTTCCGATTGCAGGACATGCTGGGTGCCCGGCAAGGGCGGCCAATACGTATTTACACTTCATTAAGGAAACAATTTAAGCGGCTCTTAACCATAATTTAAACGGTGCCTCCTAAGAATTGGGGAAAGACGGTCGTTCTCCAAGTTGCAACACGCCGTTCGCAGCCGGCTTTTTGCTTATCAAGGAAGGTATTCACTATGTCCAACATCGTTCTTACGGCGTCAGTCCGCCAGAACCTGCTGTCGCTTCAGTCGACTGCCGACCTCCTTGCGACGACCCAGAACCGCCTTGCCACCGGCAAAAAGGTCAACTCGGCCCTGGACAATCCGACCAACTTCTTCACGGCCGCCGGGCTCGATGCCCGCGCCAGCGACATCAACAACCTTCTCGACGGCATCGGCAACGGTGTGCAGGTCCTTCAGGCGGCCAACACCGGCATCACCTCGCTGCAGAAGCTGATCGACAGCGCGAAGTCGATCGCCAACCAGGCCCTCCAGACCAACGTCGGTTACACCAAGTCGAGCCTGACAACCGGCCCGAACGCCGGCGCGACGGGCGCCAACTTGCTCGGATTGCCCGACACCGCTGCCACCGTGACTGGCGCTACCGTCGCCGGCTTGACGGGCGCCTCCACGTTGGCTGCCGCAACCTTCGCTAACGGCGACTCATTCACGGTCAACGGCAAGACGATCTCGTTCGTGACTGGCTTGCCTGCCGACCCTGCATCCACCACCGACCCGGTCACCGGCAACGTCTCGATCAGCCTGGCCAGCACCGGTAACACCGTGGCCACCGTTCTGAGCGCCATCGACGGCATTACGGGCGGCACATCGAGCCTCAGTGGTGGTGCGACCAGCAAGCTGACGGTCAGCAATGCAGCGGCTGACACGACCAACAGCATCACCTTTGGTGGTACCAGCAGCGTCCTCTCCAAGCTCGGCCTCACCACCGGCACCACACCGTCGACATACACGTTCTCGGGCAAGACGCTGACCATCGCTTCGACCACTGGCGGACCGGCGACCAATATCGTCTTTGGTAATGGCGTCGGACAGATTTCCACCATCAATCAGCTCAACGCTGCGCTGCTGCCGAACAACCTTCAGGCCAGCATCAGTTCGACCGGCGCGATCACCATCACCACGTCCAACGATGCGGCATCTTCGACGATCGGCGCCATCGGCGGTACGGCGACTGCGCCAGGCAAGTTGTTCGCAGGTGCGACTGTCTCTGCACCGGTTGCGGATTCCAACTCGCAGTCGACGCGTGCGAACCTTGTGTCGCAGTACAATAACATCATCCAGCAGATCAAGACGACCTCGCAGGATGCGTCGTTCAACGGCGTCAACCTCTTGAATGGCGACCAGCTCAAACTGGTGTTCAACGAAACCGGCAAGTCGACACTCAACATCACCGGCATCAATCTCGATCCGGCTGGCCTCGGTCTGGGCAATCTGACTCAGGGCGTTGACTTCGTCGACAACGTCGCGACCAACAAGGTGCTCGACTCCTTGAACTATGCGAGCAGCTTCCTCCGCTCGCAAGCATCGACCCTTGGTTCGAACCTGTCGATCGTGCAGATCCGCCAGGACTTCTCGAAGAACCTGATCAACGTGCTGCAGACCGGTGCAACGAACCTGACAATCGCCGACACCAACGAGGAGGCGGCGAACAGCCAGGCACTGGCGACCCGTCAGTCGATCGCGGTGTCCGCGCTCGCGCTCGCCAACCAGTCGCAGCAGAGCGTGCTCAAGCTGCTGCAGTAATCGGTTAAATCAGCCGAACAAAGCAGCGGGAGTAAAACCCCGCTGCTTTTTTATGTCGTAATCTTCGATAGTTCTTAGATGCCGGATTAATTCCGCGGCAACCGGGCCGATCGTAAACTGGTCCGGCCGGTGCCGCAGAGTTCAGGGAGACAGAAAGTGCCCCTCAGAGTCGAACTCAAACCGTTTGAGCGAATTGTCATCGGTCAGAGCGTCATCACAAATTCGGAAACGCGTGCAACGTTTCTGATCGATGGTGAGGTGCCGATCCTGCGCGAGAAGGATATTCTGACGGCGGAGACTGCGAACACGCCGGTCAAGCGAATCTATCTCTGCGTGCAGCAGATGTATCTCGAAGATGACATTCCGAAGTATCAGGAGCTTTATCTTGGCTTCGTCAAGGAGCTGCTGGAAGCTGTGCCGAGCTTTCGTGAACACATGGAAGCCGCAAGTAATCTTATTTTAAGCGGTTATCTTTACAAAGCTCTAAGAGAAATCAGGAAACTGATAAGTCGCGAAGACGAACTCCTGTCGAGGTGATGAATGTCTAACGCCGCTGCCCAAGCCTACGCACGGACCGCTCAAACGACGGCATCTCCCCGAGAGATAGAGGCGCAGGCTCTTCTGAAGGCCGCGAACAAGCTTCAGCATGTGATGTCGAATTGGGACCACCCCGATACGGACTTCGCCGAAGCGCTGCTTTTCAACCGCAAGCTCTGGTCCATTCTCTTGAGCGCTGTGACCAGCGACGAGAATCCGCAAACCATCGAGGTGCGTCAGAGCATTGCCAATATTGGCACCTTCGTCCTGACACAGACCGCGGAACTGCAGCTCGTCCCGCAGCCCGAAAAGCTGAAGTCGCTGATCGACATCAATTGCAATCTCGCGGCGGGCCTGTCCGGCCGCGCCTGACATGCTCCAACACAAGGACGGGCGATGGCTGACATTCTAAGCATCATATCGTCGAATTACGTCGCCGTCGGATCGATGTTCAACACGTCGAACACGCCCTACGTTCCGGTCGACGCGCCGAGCTACGAAGGAACGTGGAGCGGCAAATACGCCAACAACGACCGCTTCACGATCCAGGTGTCGAACGTTGTCGGCTTTCGCGCCAAGGTACGATACCAAAGCGGCTCGACCCTGAAGTATCAGGACATCCTGATCAAGGACAACTCGTTCAAGTTCGGCGATTCGAAATTCACGCTGACGAAGGCGGGCACGGCGCAGATCAAGACCGTGATGAACAACGCAGCCACCGGCACCCAGTCGCTTGAGACGGCTTACGCCACCCAGAGCTGATCCCGGCGGGACGACTTTCAAACCCTCAGATCTGTATTCCTGTGCGCGTTGTCCTGCCGCGCAATGTCGAGCGCCCGCAGATAAGCGCGCGCGCGAAGCCGCGCCTCGTCCGGAAACTGACGGACCACCAGGTTGGTCCTGCTGTCGACCGTGCGATAGACGATTTCGGCCGCGGCGCGATCGATAACGACCTGACGCGACAGCCTGTCGCTTTCTGCCTGCGGATTGTTGCGCGCCTGCAGCGACGGATCAGGCGCCGTTACAGCCTTGTCCGGCGGCAGTTGTGTGGGGACAGCAGTCTTCGCTGCATCGGATGCAGGCTCCACGTAATTCGCTGCAACCGATGCCCCCACCGGTTTGATGTTGAAATCCACACTCATGGCAGCCTCTGGCTTCCCTTTGAGTCAAATCCAACCCTCCAATGACGATTATGACGGAACTCGTCTGAATCGCGCCCTTACGCAGAGACGATGATTTGATTCAAATCGTATGCTCTGGTTGCGCTGCGAGCCGGCCCATCGTCACGGCTGGACGTGTTCCGCCCATCCACGCTGCTTCTGAGAAACGCGAACGCCCGCGACAAGCGCGGGCGTGACGGCATATTTTATTTTGAATTGGATCTAGAGCGACCGGCTGACGGAGAGGGGGGTGACGTGGCGCGGTCCCGGCGTCGCGCGCTGTCCGGCGGCGGTATAGCCATTCGGAAGACTGCGCCGCTGCATCTCGCCATTGACCCCGCGCACGATGCCCTCGGAAACGGCGTGGGCCGTTGCGAGTACGGTGAGGTTGACCTGCAGCATCGCGCGGAACGTATCGTGATGACGATGCAGCGCGGTGAGCAGTTCGGGCGTCGATTGCTTGAGGTAGTCGCGGCTGCGCGTCAGCCTGGCGACCGCGTCGACATACTGTCGCGACATCTCGCCTTTTTCAGTTTCGAGCGCCATGGCGTCGCGGACATTGCCGGCACGGACCAGTTCGGTCTCACGCTCCACGATGCCGAGCAATGCGTTCATGATCTGCATGAGGCCTTCGGCCAGCTTGCGGGCCTCGGCCGGCGTTGTCGCCGGGGCAGGAGAGGCGGATGCGTTGGCGTTTTGCTGCTGTGGTGTCATGGGCATCCCTTCCGATGCGCTTAGCTGGCGGCGTTGGCCTGCTGAAGGATGAGGGTGCGGTAGACGTCATTGGAAATTCCAACTCCGCCGGCCTGCGCGAACGATTTCGAATATTGCTCGGTCATCATCGAGCGCCAGATTCCGGTGCTTGGCGTGTTGCCGAACGGCCCGTCTTCCTTGATGCCGCTGGTCATCTGCGAAAACATCGAGTTCAGGAACACGGCCTCGAAATCCTGCGCCTGGGTCTTTGCCTTCGCCTGCGCCTGCGGCGACACCTTCGTCAGTGCATCCTGCATCAGAAGGTCCGGCCGGCCGCCCACGAATGTCGATGGAGCCTTGGTGGATGACGGAATGATGCTCATCACATCACCTCGATGTCGGCCTGAATGGCGCCCGAAGCCTTGATCGCTTGCAGGATGCCGATCAGGTCGCGCGGGCCGATGCCGAGACCGTTGAGGCCGTCGACCAGTTGCTGCAGCGAGACGCCGTCCTTGACGACGGCGAGCTTCCTGCCGTCTTCCTGGACGCCGATCCGTGTGTTCGGCGTAACGACCGTGCGGCCGTTCGAGAACGGTGCGGGCTGGCTGACCTGCGGACTCTCTGAAATCGAGACGGTGAGATTGCCTTGCGCGACCGCGACGGTTGCGACGCGCACGTCGCGGCCCATCACGATGATGCCGGAGCGTTCGTCGATGATGATCTTGGCGCCCAAATCAGGCTCGACCTGCAATTGCTCGATCTCGGTCAGCAGCGCCACCACGTTGCCCTTGAACTCGGCCGGAATGCTGAGCTGCACGGTGGAGGGGTCGATCGGCTCGGCGGTCTTGGTGCCGAGGAAATCGTTGACGGCGGCGGCGATGCGCTTGGCGGTGGTGAAGTCGCCGTTGCGCAGAGCGAGCCGGACATTGGGCATGCGGTTCAGCGCGAATTCGATTTCGCGCTCGACCAGCGCACCATTCGCGATGCGGCCGTTGGTCGGCACGCCCTTGGTGACGCTGGCGGCAGCGCCTTCCGCCGAGAAGCCGCCGATCGTCAGCGAACCCTGTCCAACCGCATAGACATTGCCGTCGGCGCCGAGCAGCGGTGTGACCAGCAGGGTGCCGCCTTGCAGACTCTTGGCATCGCCGAGCGCTGACACAGTGATGTCCATGCGGGTGCCCTGGGTGGCGAACGCGGGCAGGTTGCCCGTCACCATCACCGCGGCGACGTTGCCGGTGCGGATGGTGGAGCCGCGGATGTTGACGCCCATGCGCTCGAGCATGGCTTGCAGCGATTGCTTGGTGAAAGGGATGTTGTTGAGGGTGTCGCCGGTGCCGTTCAGGCCGACCACGAGGCCGTAGCCGATCAACTGATTCTGGCGCACGCCTTCGATGTTCGCGAGATCCTTGATCCGCGACGTCGCATGGGCTGGCGCGCCCGAGGCGCTGACAAAGGCGGTCAGCAGGGCGATGGCCATGCAGGCTGCCTGAAGGTTCCGAAACATCCTCTGCTCCCCGCTGAGGTCTTTGCGGTCCTTACCCCGTGCTCCCCACGAGGTTAGTCCGCAGTTAACTATGCGAGGGCCGTGCCAGAGCAGGGATGCAATCAAGCGGCTGTATAGATTGAGTAATTTCGGATGGCCAACGCTTTGCGCGTGGCGTCCGGGGCGGCGAAGTTGCCGTATCCGGCACAAATTGCCGGGCTGTTTACCTCTCGTTAACCATAAATGGCCACTTTAGGTTGTGAGGTCGCCACGATGGTGAAGAGATGAGGCTGGCGGTTCCCTCGACAGGCTGTCTCGCGAGATAGGCACGATGCGAATCTACGGACCCAACGGAACAAGTCTGGCCACGCCGGCGGCAAGCGCCCGGCGCTCAAACTCGACGGCCTTTTCCCTTGGCGACATCGGTACGACGGCTGAGACCCGGTCTGCCGCACCGCCGCGCGCCGCCAGCGGCATCGATGCGTTACTGGCACTGCAGGGCGTCGAGGATTCCACCGAGCGCCGCAGACGATCCATCGCCCGGGGCCGGACCGCGCTCGATGTCCTCGACGATCTCAAGATCGGGCTGCTCGCCGGATCGTTCGATTCGACCACCGTCGCCCGCCTGCGCACCGCGGCGGCCGACCTGAAAACCACCTCCGGCGATCCTGGGCTCGACCAAGTCCTGTCCGAAATCGAGTTGCGGGTGGAAGTCGAACTCGCCAAGGCCGGCCAGTAGACGAGGCCAATTGCGGCCCGAAATACATGCGTTTCTGAACAAAGGGCGACCGCGGTTCCCTGTGGAAGATCCGCCAAAAGGGGCCCCGGAAGGGCGGTTTCCGCCTTATCGGTGATATTGTTTGTCACAAGCCCCCGCTATATAAGCTGCGGCGCGGGCGGCCGTTTCTGTCCCGCCTTGCACGCTGACATGGACCGCACTTGGAAAAGTTGAAGAACTACAGGCCCTCGGAAAAAGAGCCTTTCATGAACGAGCGTCAGCGGGAGTATTTCCGCAGAAAGCTCCTCGACTGGAAGGAAGAAATCCTTCGGGAATCGAAGACCACGCTTCAGCAGCTTCAGGAAGAGAACGTCAATCATCCTGATCTCGCCGACCGCGCCTCGTCAGAAACCGATCGCGCCATCGAACTTCGCGCGCGCGACCGTCAACGCAAGCTCATCTCCAAGATCGACGCCGCCCTGCAGCGGATCGAGGACAATACCTACGGGTACTGCGAAGAAACCGGCGAGCCGATCTCGCTGAAGCGGCTGGAAGCGCGTCCCATCGCGACGCTGTCGGTCGAAGCTCAGGAACGCCACGAGAAGCGCGAGAAGGTTTATCGCGACGAGTAGGGCGATCCAGGTCGCATCCCGTTATCAATCGAACGAAGCCCGATGGCCGAAAGGTCGCCGGGCTTTTCATTTTCTTCGATCGATCTGTAATGGTGATAATGACCGTGGCCGCGTTTGATCGGCCTTCATGTCAGGCAGCGAGACTGAACCCAGAGATTTGAACACGGTTGCGGCCGGAAGCCTTGGCCTCATAGAGGGCTGCATCGGCTCTGTTGAGCAGCGATTGGAGCGTTTCCGGCTCCGCCGAGCGAATAGCGATTCCTGCGCTGACCGTTGCCCGAATAGGTCCATTCGCCGTCTGAATGATCGTTTCCTCAATCTGCGATCTGATGCGGTCTGCGACAGCAGCCGAAGCTTTTGGGCTTGAGTCCGGCATGATGATGCAGAACTCTTCGCCGCCCATACGCGCGGCAAGATCGTTTGAACGAATGTTCGCATGGATCAGTTCGGCAAAGGCCTTCAATATCCGGTCACCGGAATCGTGCCCAAAGCGGTCGTTGATTGTCTTGAAGTAATCCAGATCCATCATCACGGCGGCCGCGCCGATCGGCGCGATATCCATGTGGCTGTCGAACAAGGCGCGCCGGTTCAGAAGACCGGTTAGCGCATCTCTCATCGCGTCTGATTTGTGGCTGTTTGCAATCCGAATCTGGTTGAGCGTGAGGGAAAGCGCCCCCATGCCGGTCAGTCCGGCAATTGCCATGATGGAGTTTATGTCCTCCGCCCAATTCGCGGGCCGCGATGTCAGAATGATCTGGCCTTGCTCGGCGAGTGCATAACCGCATGCGATGAACGACGCCGCCGTGGCGATGGAAAATACCGCGTTGATTGTCATCAGAAGAGGAGATTCAGCGCGCGCAAGCCAATAGTGACGGGCACTTAGAATGAGAAAGACGCCAATCGCTACATTTCCGATCATTGTTCCGATACCGGAGTACCCCAGCGCGAAGGCGACTGATGTGAACAGGAAGCTGATGGCGATGGATGTGGCCGCCGAAATCCAGTTTGCACGGCCTGTGCAGAATTGGACGCAGCCTGCGTAAAGCAAGCCAAATCCCGCGATCAAGAGCAGGAAGGACGTCAGCAGGAATCCTGAATTGTAATGTTCGACAACGGCGCTGAAGAAAACGACGCCGCCGACGATGAGCGCAAGCCCGATCGACCAAATCAACAGATGGGGTTCGGATCGTCCGACCGCCCACATCACGAACAGCGTGATGCCGAGCGACGCGCTCGAAAATCCGATGGCAACGAGAACCGATAGCTGATCGAGAAGCATGTGGCGGCGCCGTAGGCAAATCCTGGGGCCTTTAAATAGGTCAACGATCGTTACCTAACCAACCACAGCGGTGTCATTCGCTCTCCAAGGTGATCAAATGGTTACTGCGATCATTTAAAGAATCGCAGTGCCCATCGCGTTGGCAAGTTCTGTCACCACGCGTGCAACGACGCCAGCAACGAACACGGCCTCGCATCAGGGGAGCTGATGCGAGGCCGCGTCTTGGAACATCAAGCTGCGCCTAGGTTCGCCGCCTGATGTGGGAGCTGGGAGAGAAACGGTGGGAGCCGTCTCCTTTAAGGGCATGATCCCGGGATCATGCCCTCGGTGTATGTTTAGAACGGCAGCAGGATGTCGAATGCCTGCTGGCCGTAGCGGGCCTGCTGCACGTCGGTGATCTGACCGCGTCCGCCGTAGGCGATGCGGGCCTGCGCGATCTTGCTGGAGTCGATGGTGTTGTCGCTCTGGATGTCTTCCGGCCGCACGATGCCGGCGACAATCAGTTCGCGAACCTCATAGTTGACGCGGATTTCCTGCTTGCCTTCGACCACGAGATTGCCATTGGGCAGAAGCTGCGTGACCACAGCGGCGACGTTGGTCTGCAACGCTTCCTGCCGGTTGACCGATCCCTTGCCGTCACTTGATGACGTGGAGTCCGCCGTCAGCATACGGCCAGGCGGGATAGCGGCGTTGGTGCCGGGTATCTTGTTGATGCCGAAGAAGCTGGTGACGCCCGAGTTCTCGGCGTTGGTGCGGCTGCGCTGGGTCTCGTTGGCGATGTTGGCCTTGTCGGTGATGTTGACCTGCACCGTGAGAATGTCGCCGATCTGATGCGCGCGCTGATCTTTGAAGAAGGCGCGCGAGCCGTTCCGCCACAGGGAATTCGGATTGAACGACGCCGGCTGCGGCGCGGGCATCGGCATCGAGACCGGCTTGTAGCCCGCCTGCGTCGTCGGATTGTCGATCGCCGAGAGCTTCGGCTTTTCGCCGATCGCGGCGAGACGATCGAGCGACGAACACCCGCTGGCCAGGCTGCCGAGCGCCAGTAGACTGCCGGCGACAACGATACGATTGAACACGTGCGACTTCGACATGACTGTTACTCGGCTTTTCTGGATTCAGGGGCGGGAGCGGCTGGCGTGGCGTTGGTGGCAAGGGCTGCGGTGGTGAGACGAGGGCCAGCGGCCATGACCGACACCTGGCCGGGGCCGATGACGACGCCCTGGATGGTGCGCTTCGATTGGAGATTGACGACGTTGACGACGTCGCCTTCGGTGCCGCTGTCGACCGCCTTGCCGCGGCCGGTCAGATAGAGGCCGGGCGCTTCATAGATCAACGTGATGGCTTGATCGCGCGAGACCATGTCCGGCTTTCCGAGATCGGCGACTTTCAGCGCCTGTCCGGAGCGCAGCTGCTTGCGGGCCTGCATGCCGACTGCGCGGTCGCGAAGGGCGATGTCATTCCCGACTTCGGCCTTTGGCCGCCGCTCGACGATCACGTCAGACGATCTCAGGATTTCATTGCGCTCGACGCTGCGAGTGAGCACGGCCGCTTCCACGGTTTCCACCGCCGTTCCCGTGAAGCGGAGCTTTGTAGGTGAATAGGTGACGTCGTTGGCAATCTCGAATGTGATGTCGAACCGGCCGTTGCGCGGGTCGAACCGCACGATCGTGGCGCGCATGTCGCCGGTATTGGCGGCGTCGAGTTGCAATTCGCGCAGATCTCGCTCGAACGTGACCGAAATGTTGGCGGCGTCGCCGAGGCCGTTGCGGCGTTCGAGCACGCGCGCGATCTGGAGTTCGACGTCCTTCGAGACCAGCATGCGCGACGAGCGCGTGACCGAGACTTCGCGGATGTCGCGGGTATCGACACCGATCACCTGATGCGCGCGCAGCGCCGAGAGCAATTGCGATACCGGCAGCGAGCCCGTGGTGCCGAGATCGGGGGCGCGGAAAATGGCGATCTGCGCGGCGGTTCCGGCATTGTCGATCACGTCGCCGATGCGGACGATGTCGCTGCTGACGGTGATGTTTGCGCGCAGCACCGGACTGGACAGGCTGTCCTGTTCCGATTGCGCAAACGCGGCGCTCGAAATCCCGGCGAGAACGGCAGCGATGAGCAATGAGCGCAACATCATTCTCTCCCTTAGCGGAACATGCCGGTGGTGGACTGCATCATCTGGTCGGCGGCGCTGACGACCTTGGCGTTCATCTCATAAGCGCGCTGGGCGGCGATCAGATCGGAGATTTCCGAAACCACTTCGACGTTGGCCTGCTCGAGATTGCGCTGCTGCATGTCGCCGAACCCGTCGGCGTTGGCGAGGCCGTCCTGCGGGGGGCCGGACGCCGGCGTATCGACGAAAAGGTTGTCGCCGATCGATTGCAGACCGGACTTGTTGATGAATCGCGTCAGGCTGATCTGGCCCACGACGGTCGGGGTGGTCGAACCGGGCAGGTTGACCGAGACCTGTCCCTGCTGGTTGATGGTCAACTGCGATGAATTCTGCGGGATCGTGATGGTGGGCTGCACCAGATTGCCCTGTGCGGTCACGATGCGGCCCGTGCCGTCAGTCGTGAACGAGCCGTCGCGCGTATAGGTATAGGTGCCGTCGGTCATCTGGATCTTGAAATAGCCCTCGCCGCGGATGGCGATGTCGAGATCGCCTCCGGTCGGATTGAGCGTGCCTTGCGTCATGAGGCGCGGCGTGCCGACGGTCTTGACGCCGCCGCCGATGTCGATGCCAACCGGAAGGACGGTGCCCTGATCCGATGCCTGAGCGCCGACGCGCTGGACGTGTTGGTAAATGAGATCCTGGAACTGCGCGCGCTGCTTCTTGTAGCCTGTGGTGCGCAGGTTCGCGATGTTGTTGGAAATGACCTGAACGTTGAGCTCCTGAGCCGCCATTCCGGTCGCTGCTGTATAAAGTGCGCGCATGGGTCAGTCTCCTCAGGCCGGAACGTCGGCGAGCGTCTGGATCGCGGTCTTGCGAAGGTCGCTCTGCTGCTGCATCAGCGAGGCGACCGACTGGTAAGTGCGCATGACTTCCATCATGCGGGTCATTTCAGTGATCGCATTAACGTTGGATTTTTCGACGAAGCCCTGATTGACGCGCGAGGCAGTGTCGGCCTGGGCGACGGTGCCGGCCGGAGCCGAGTACAGGTTCGCGCCTTCCTTTTTCAGTTGCTGCATGTTGTCGAATTTCACGAGCTTGAGCTTGCCGCGAATGGAGTCGAACTGGGTGACGATGCCCTCGCGAACGGTGATCATGCCCTCGCTCGAGATCTTGATGTCGCGGTCGGTGGGCTGGAACACGATCGGGCCGTTGGTGCCGAGAACGACGTTGCCGCCGGTGGTCACGAGCTGGCCCTGGGCGTTGATCTGGAACGAGCCGTCGCGGGTGTAGCGTTCGCCGCCCGGCGTCTGCACCGCGATGAGGCCCTTGCCGTCGATCGAGACGTCGAGCGGATTGCCGGTCTTCTCCAGCGGGCCTGCCGAAAAATCGTGATAGGCGGTGCGGTCCTGGACAAAGCTGACGCGACGGTCGCCGGACGCGAAGTTATCTTCGCGCGCACCCGTGTTCAGGTATTCCTCGAACAGCGACTTGTTGGCCTTGAAGCCGCTGGTGTTGACGTTGGCCACATTGTTGGCAATGACGTCGATCTGCCGCTCAAGCGACATCTGCCGCGACAATGCGACGAGAAGCGTATTCTCCATCGGCCAATCTCCCCTTGTTGAACCGCGGGCGCCTCTCCCAAGGCGTGACGCGGATCGTGCGAACCGTTGAGGCTCTCCCAAGCCGCGGTTCGCCCTCAACAATGCGAGGGTCGTGCCAACTCAAAAAATGATGTATTTTCAAATGTTTGTCGATTTCCATGGTGTGGAAGAGGGCGGCAATAACCTCTTGTTGACCATGTTGCCCCGGCAAAATTTTCCCAGTTGAGGGACAAAAGAAAGATTTCGTTAACCATTGCGTCCGTACGGTGGACACACAGGGCGCTCAGGCGCCGGCGGCCTTTGTATCGCGTCATTTAAAGCCAGTTCGGCAGCATCGAGCCCATCCCAGAATTGCGGGCGGGGGCTATGGCAGACGACGACAAGGTCGAAGAGGGCGCGGCAGAAGCCGCTGCTCCGAAGAGCAAGCGCAAACTCATCATGATTGGCGGTGCTCTCGCGCTGGTGCTCGTGCTGGGCGGAGGTGGCTGGTTCTTCTTCCTGCGTGGCCATGGCGAAGAGAAGCAGGCTGCTGCTCCGCCGCCGAAGCCGCCGGTGTTCCTCGACGTGCCAGAGGTGCTGGTTAATCTGGCGAACACGCCGGGCGAGCGGATTCAGTATCTCAAGGTCAGGGTCGTTCTCGAGGTCAAGGATCAGCCGCTGGTGGCGCTGATCCAGCCGACCATGCCGCGCGTGATGGACCTGTTTCAGACCTACATGCGTGAGCTGCGCCCCGGTGACCTTAACGGATCGATCGGGCTGTTTCGCCTGAAGGAAGAACTGACGCGCCGCGTCAACGCGGCGATCTCCCCCAATCAGGTGAACGCTGTGCTGTTCAAGGAAATCGTCATTCAGTGACGGACGGAAGTTGGAATCATGTCTCCGGGCGATGATAATGTCGATCAGGATGCGCTAGCCGCCGAATGGGAAGGCGCGCTCGACTCCGAAGATCCTGCCGCCGCCGCAGCTGAGGCGGCCGCGAACGAGCTGACCGAGACCATGGCGGAGCAGTGGGCCGCGATGGTCGACGATGGCGGCCGCACGCTCGATCTGAGCAAGGGCGGCGGTGAGCGTGTCCTGTCGCAGGAAGAAATCGACAATCTGCTCGGCTTCAGCGACGGCGAACTCAATCTCGACGAGAATTCCGGCATTCGCGCCATCATCGATTCCGCGATGGTGTCGTATGAACGCCTGCCGATGCTCGAAATCGTCTTCGACCGCCTGGTGCGGCTAATGACGACGAGCCTGCGCAATTTCACCTCGGACAACGTCGAAGTCTCATTGGATCGCATCACCTCGGTGCGTTTCGGCGACTACCTCAATTCGATCCCGCTGCCTTGCGTGCTGTCGGTGTTCAAGGCCGAGGAGTGGGAGAATTTCGGTCTGTTCACCGTGGATTCGAGCCTGATCTATTCGATCATCGACGTGCTGCTCGGCGGCCGCCGTGGCCAGGCGGCGCTGCGCATCGAGGGGCGGCCCTACACCACGATCGAAACCAATCTGGTGAAGCGCCTCGTCGAGGTCGTGCTCGCGGACGCCGAGCAGGCCTTCAGGCCGCTCTCGCCGGTGACTTTCAGTATCGACCGGCTTGAGACCAACCCGCGTTTCGCCGCCATTACGCGTCCCGCCAACGCTGCCATCCTCGTGCGCCTGCGCATCGACATGGAAGACCGTGGCGGGAATATCGAACTTCTGCTGCCTTACGCCACCATCGAACCCATCCGCGAAGTTCTTTTGCAGATGTTCATGGGTGAAAAGTTCGGCCGCGATCCGATCTGGGAAGGCCATCTGGCAACCGAGATCGCGCAGGCCGAAATCGCAGTGGATGCGGTGCTTTACGAAGCCAATATCCCGCTCAAGCAAATCATGAGCCTGAAGGTCGGCGACACCTTGCCGCTCAACGTGCGGCCCGATGCGCTGGTTTCGGTCCGCTGCGGCGACGTGCCGCTCAGCGAAGGGCGGATGGGACGCGTCGGCGACCGTGTCGCCATTCGCGTCACCAAGCCGCTGCGCAAGCCGCATACGTCTTACGCGATGTTCGAGAAAGCCGACGAGCAAACCAAACTGATGGAGGCACAATGAGTCACTCATTCGGACTTGTGATCGAGAGCCTGGTTGCGGTGCTGCTTCTGCTCACGATTGGATACTGCGCACTGCTGAACAAGCGCCTCAAGCGGCTCAAGGCCGATGAGCAATCGATGCGCGCCATCATTGGCGAACTGGTCACGGCGACGGAAATTGCCGAGCGCGCGATCGGCGGATTGAAAGTTACCGTGCGCGAGTGCGACGAAAATCTCGGCACCCAGCTCTCGATGGGAGCGGCGCTGTCGGCAAAGCTTGCAAAGCAGGTGACCGCCGGCGACGAAATCCTGCACCGCCTGTCTCAGATCGCAATGGCCGCGCGGCCGTCCAATCCTGAAGCCGCCCCCGCGGCTGCCGCAGAACCGGCTCCGTCGACCGCTGTCGCGCCGAAAGCAAGTGCAAAGGCACTGCTTGCGGCCGCCCAGGCCTTCTCGGAACGTCGAAAGGCGACCGGTCTCGCTGCATGAAATCTCTTCTTCGTGACATTCGTATCGTTCCGGTCGTTCTGATCGCGATCTGCTGCCTGGTCGTGCTCAAGGTTTCGGGCCTGCTTCTGGATGGCGGATACATCCTGAACGACGATGCTCCGAAGCCGAAGTCGTGGGCGCAGGAAACGTTCAACTTCCCGGCGCCCGGGAAGATGCTCGATGCGGACGTCACGGGCTCGGTCGAGAAGAAAGACGACAAGCCGGTGGTGGCGGCTCCCGAGGTCGCGCCGATCCCGGACGGGAAGGTGGTCTATCCAGATCCCAATCCTGCGATGTCGGCATCGGAGCGTGCGGTGCTCGAGCGTCTGCAATCGCGGCGGCAGGAGATCGAAACCCGTGCACGCGAAATCGACATCCGCGAAAACCTGATGAAGTCGGCCGAGAAACGGATCGAGGGCCGCATCGAGGAAATGAAGGCGACCGAGGCGCGTATCTCTGTCTCCGCCCAGCAGAAGAGCGACGCCGACGCCGCGCGATTCAAGGGTCTCGTCACGATGTACGAGGCCATGAAGCCGAAGGACGCCGCCAAGGTGTTCGACCGGCTCGAATTGTCCGTGCTGTTCGAGATCGCGTCGCAGATCGCGCCGCGCAAGATGTCTGACATCATGGGGCAGATGCAGCCGGAAGCGGCCGAGCGGCTGACGGTGGAAATGGCTCGCCGCGCGGGCGGCGATAAATCGTCATCGGCGAGCGATCTGCCGAAAATCGAGGGCAGGCCGCAGGCGCAGATGCGCAACTGAGGCGTGTGATTAACAACTCCTTAACAGGCGAATTCTAGATTCAACCTCGGCGAAGAAAACGCGTTCGAGACACCTTGGTTAGAAAGACTTCGGGGAATGTCCTGCAAGGCCGCCCGCATCTTCAAGCCCGCCCGCTCTTCCGGGTCGAAGGCCCGGTCTTTTGCGGTCCGGCTTGGTCGCGGACTGCGGCTGCCGGTGCTTGCGCTGAGTGCCGCGTTGTTCTGTCTGTCTTCTGTCGCCAATTCCGCTCCCGCTGAACCCGTCAAGGGTGAGGCGACGCTGACGGCGCAGCCCGGATACGTCCGTCTGGTTCTGAAATTCCAGGAAGACGTTCCGACCGAAGTCACCGTCGCGGGCGCGATCCTGGTCATTCAGTTCAGCAAGCCGGTCAACGTTCCGATCGACCTGCTCGTGGATTCGGTTCCCGCCTATGTCGGGGCGATCCGCCGCGATCCCGACGGCACGGCGATCCGCATGGCGCTGACGCAAAAGGTGCGCGTCAACACGATGACGGCGGGCGAGCGCGTGTTCATCGATCTGCTGCCCGAGAAATGGACCGGACTTCCGCCTGCGTTACCGGCTGAGGTGGTGAAGGAATTGTCCGAACGGGCGCTCGCGGCGGAGCGTGCCCTTCGTCTTCAGAAGATGGCGGACGAAGCCAAGAAGCGGCCGCCTGTTCGCGTGCGGGCGTCGGTGCAGCCGACCTTCATCCGCTTCGTTTTTGAAATTCCAGACGGTGTGAACGTATCGTCATCGTTGAATGCTGACACTTTCTCGCTGTCGTTCTCGTCTGCGCTGACGTTCGATCTTGCGGACGCGAAGATCGCGATGCCAGCCAACATCGAGTCGATCAAGCAGAAGGCGGAAGGTGACACGTCACGCGTCGATATCGCGTTGATCGGCGAAGTCGACGTCAAAGCCTTCCGCGAAGACAAGACCTACGTCGTCGACGTCGCTTTCGAACAGGCGCAGAAGCCGCAAACGGCAAAATCGCCGGAGCCGAAGACACTGCCGCCGGCTGGGGCCTCGCCCGGCGACAAGGCTAGCGAAATCGTGCCGTCAATCGCCGAGCAGATTGCGCGAGAGGCCGCGCTGGACGTCAAGCCTGACGCGAAACCGCCAGCCATCGTCTCTAATGAAAAGGCCGATGCGGTTACGACCAAGCCGGTCATAGCCGAAGCCGCGCCTGCGCCGAAACCGGCCGCCATCGTCGCGGAAGCCCCGGTGAATGTGCCTGCACCGCCGGAACCGCCGCCCGCACCGAAGAAAGCGCCGCCGCCTGACGTTCCGGCGGTCAACCCTGCGCCGGGCGTGGTCGTGGACGCGCGGCTGAGCAGCGACGATTTTCGCCTGACGTTTCCATTCAAAAGCCCCACCGCCGCTGCGGTGTTTCGCCGTTCCGATTCGATCTGGCTGGTTTTCGACACCGATCAGCCGATCGACACCAGCGCCATCCGGCGCGAGGGCGCATGGATCGTCGCCGATGCGACGCCTGTCGATCTGCCGAAAGGCCGCGCGCTTCGGATACGGCTGAACCGTCCGCAACTCGCAGCGATGACTGGCAACGAACTTGGATGGACTCTTGTTCTCGCCGACAAGGCGTTGTCGCCGCCGCAGCCGCTCGCGGCCACGCGCAACATGGCCGACCCAAGCCGCGCCAGTGTCAGCGTCAGCCTGGCGAAACCCGGACAGCTTCATCACTTCAATGATCCCGATGCGGGCGATCCGTTGCTGGTGATGACGGTGGGCGGCCCCGTGCGCGGATTCATCAAGCGTCAGGATTTCGTGGAATTTTCGCTGCTCGAGTCGATCCACGGCGTCGTCATCCAGCAGAAATCGGATGACGTGACCGCCGGCATCTCCTCCGACACGCTGACCCTGACGCGCCCCGGCGGCTTGACGCTTTCCACCGCCCTGACCGCGCCGGAACATGCCTCGGCTGCTATCCGTCCGATCTTCGACACCACCGAATGGCGCAGCTTCCAGACCGCGGATTTCATGCCTCTCCGCAACAAGCTGATGACCACGGCGGCGCAGGCCACCGGTCTGTCGCGCTTGCCCGCGCATGTGAACCTCGCACGCTTCTACCTTGCGCGAGGATTGTATTCCGAGGCGAAGGGCATTCTCGATCTCGTCTTTTCAGAATTGAAGCCGGGTGAGGAGGAGGCCTCGTCGCTGACCCTTCACGCCGTCGCCAGCACGCTCGCGGGCCGGCCTGAAGTTGCGCTCGCGGATCTTGCCAGCCCCGCCATCACGGCAGACATCGATTCCCAGCTCTGGAAGGCGCTCGCTTACGCGCGGCAGCAGAAATGGGCGGATGCGCGCGAGAAATTCAAGAATGTCGACTTCGCCATTACGGCGTTGCCGATCGATCTGCAGCGCATCGTGATCGCGGAGGCGTTTCGCGCATCGCTGGAGGTGAGGGACTATCCGGGCGCATCGGTGCGGAGCAACGATCTCGATATGGTGGGCCTGGCTCCCGAGCAGGTCGGGTCGATCGCATTGCTGCGCGGACGGTTGGCCGAAGCGCTGGGCCATGACCAGGATGCGCTGGCGGCGTTCAAAGCGGCTAAAGCATCGACGGATCGTCCTGCCGCCGTCGAAGCCCAGCTTCGCGAAATCGCGCTGCGTCAGAAGCGCAACGAGATCACCGACGACGATGCCTTGCGCGAACTTGAAGTTATTGCGGTCATGTGGCGAGGCGACGCCATCGAGGTGAAGACGCTGGACATGTTGAGCCGGCTCTACGCGGCGAAAGGGCGTTACCAGGATGCATTCGCTGCCGCGCGCACCGCAACGGGATTGCAGCCGAACTCTGAAGCATCGCGTCGAATGCAGGACGATGCCTCGGCGCTGTTCGAGCAGATTTTCAACGGCGCGAAGGGCGATGATCTTCCGCCCGTGGAAGCGCTTGCGATGTTCTACGAGTTTCGCGATCTCACGCCCATCGGCCGTCGCGGCGACGAAATGATCCGGCGTCTGGCGGACCGTCTCGTCACGGTCGATCTGCTCGATCAGGCGGCCGAGTTGTTGCAATATCAGATCGATCACCGGATCGAAGGCTCCGCACGCGCGCAGGTCGCGTCACGGCTCGCGATGGTTTATCTGATGAGCCGCAAGCCTGAGCGCGCCATCGCGGCATTGCGTACAACGCGTATCGCGGATCTGGCCGGTGAAATCCGCCAGCAGCGCCTGCTCCTCGAGGCGCGGGCGCAGACGGATATTGGCCGCCACGATCTCGCGCTGGACATCATCTCCAACCTTGCGGGCCGTGAAGCGGTGCGGCTGCGTTCGGACATTTACTGGGCGGCGCGGCGCTGGCGCGAATCCGCCGAACAGATCGAGTTGCTTTACGGCGACCGCTGGCGCAACTTCCAGCCGCTGTCTGCCGCCGAAAAAAGCGACATCATCCGCGCCGTGATCGGGTACGCGCTGGCGGAAGACGCCATCGGCCTCGCGCGCTTCCGCGAGAAGTACACGGCGAAGATGGACGGCGGAAGCGATCGCGCCGCTTTCGATCTGGCGTCGAAACCGGCGACGGCGAACAGCGCAGACTTTGCCCGGATTGCAAAGATGGCGGCGACCATCGACACGCTCGACGGCTTCCTGCGCGAGATGAAAGCTCGCTTCCCCGATGCGATGGCCCGCGCCAAACTGCCGCCGGAAATCAAGACCGATCCGAATCCGACGGGCTCATTGCCGGCGATCAAAGGTTTGAAGCCGGTCGCAGCCACGCGCTGATCTGGCTTTAATCCGCCGTGCGGTGGCGGTCTTCTTCCTTAGGCATAATCTGATCCGAAAACCGGTTCCCACTTTTCGGGATCATGCCTATCCGCCGTAGCTTTGTACCAAACTGCCAGCGACCAGCGACCAGCCGTCCACCAGCACGAAAAAGATCAGCTTGAACGGCAGTGAGACCACCACCGGCGGCAGCATCATCATGCCCATCGACATCAGGACCGATGCGACCACGAGGTCGATGATGAGGAACGGCAGAAACAGCAGGAAGCCGATCTCAAACGCACGTTTCAGTTCGGAAATCATGAAGGCCGGCACCAGGATGCGCAGCGACATCTGCTCGGGCGATGCCGCGGGCGGCTCGCCAGAAAGGTCCATGAACAGCTTGAGATCCTTTTCGCGGACGTTCTTCTGCATGAAGCCGCGCAACGGGATGGTGCCGCGCTCGAACGCCTGCTCGACGCTGATCTGATTGGCGACCAGCGGCTTGATGCCATCGTCATAGGCTTTTTGCAGCACCGGTCCCATCACGAAGCCGGTCAGGAACAGCGCAAGTGCGATGATGACGGAATTTGGCGGCGCGGTCGCCGTGCCGAGCGCCGTGCGCAGCAGTGACAGCACGACCACGATGCGCGTGAATGACGTCATCATGATCAGGATCGACGGCGCGATCGACAGCACTGTGAGCAGCGCGATCAGTTGGATCGCGCGCTCGGTGACCCCGCCGTTGCCGGCGCCGAGATTGATGCTGATATCCTGCGCGTTCGCCGGATCGATCAGGAACCCGGCGGCGGCGATAAGACTGGCAAAAAATAAAACTCTACGCGGTGATTTCGACGAACTCACGCGGGAGGCTTCGGACGGCCCAGCAGGTTGGCCATTTCATCTTCCAGATTTTCGAACGGCGTCGCCGGGGTGGGCGGCGGCGGTGGGGCCGATGGTCCTGCGGCGCGCGGCACCGGCCGGCTCGGCGCTTCAGGTGCTACCGGAGGTGCGCCCGGACGTTCAACAGGTCCGATCGCCGGTGATCGTGTCTCGTCGGCATCGAGGCGAAGCTCGCCTCCGGGCCGGCGAAGCGCAGCTTCCAGCCGTTGCGCCATGTCGGCGAGATTTTGATCCGCAGATGACAGAGCAGGATCGGCCGGGCGCACTGGCGGGCGGGGCGGCAGGGGCGGAGCTTTGGGCGCGGTGTCGCTCGGGCGTGGCATCCGGGGCAACAACGGTTCGGTCCGTTCGCTGCGGGGGATTGCGCGAGGCGGATCGGAACGCAAGGTGGGCTCAGCGCGCGCTGGCTGCGGCCGCACCATCGGTTCTGGCGTGAAACTCGCCATCGAATCGGCGCCGTGGCGCTCGGGCAGCGAAGGCGGGGGACGGCGCGTGTCGTCGCCAAAAGGTGCGCGGGCAGCACGTGGTGGCAATTCAGGAACCGGCGGCTCGCGATGCTCGAAGGGATCATGAGGCGTTTCGGCATCGGACCATCCGGCTTCCGGTGCGAGTCGCGGCGGCAATTCGGTTCCGGCAGGTGACCGCTGGACCTGATCGCGCTGGGGTATGCTGCGGACGATATTGGGCTCGACCACGACATCGGTCGGTCCGCCGATCATGAGCAGGTGTTCGACGTTGTCGCGCCGGACCAGCACCAGCCTGCGGCGGCCATCAACCGCGGCGGCATCGATCACAGCGAGCCGAGGCATGCGGCCCCGGTTGGCGCTAGAGCCAAGGGCGCTTCCGCCAAATCTGCGGACAAGCCAGGCAGCAACCCCGATCAACGCAAGAACGATGAGGAAGGCGATGAAAAACCAAAGCGTTTGCGGCATGTCCTGTCCCCGTCAAACCACACTCTAATCTATGCCAGATTCGCAGGCTACCCGCCGCGAAACAAGCAACCTGGGACGAATTGAGTGCGAAGTGCGCGCTATCCGTTAATTTTTGACGGCAAATGCTGCCGCCTGCGAACCAGTACCTTATAAAGCGCCCAGGCCCAAAATAGTTCTTGTGCCGGTACTTCAATGACTTGCCCGTTGAAGGCCATTCGTGGCGAAAGTTGGCCGATCGGGTTCTTAACCCCTTATTAACCATACACACGGCAAATTCTGCCTACCTGAGGCGTCGCTTCGGGTCTCAGGGCGGAGCAGGCCGATGGCGATCACCGATCTTCCTATGTTGTCCGCGCTTCGGACCAAGATGCAGTGGCATCAGGAGCGCCAGCGGGTCCTTGCGGAAAACATTTCGCATTCGGACACCCCGAACTTCAAACCGCGCGATCTGGTGGAACCCAAATTCGACAGCAGCGGAACGGGGCCGGTGACCGGCGCGATGCCGTCGCTGGCGATGATGCGCACCAGCGGCGGGCACATGCAGGCGACCGGCGTCAGCGAGAACTTCACCTCAAGCAATCGCGGCGGCTACGAGACGCGGCCTGCGGGCAACGCGGTCAATCTCGAAGATGAGATGCTGAAAGTGTCGGCCAACCAGATGGACTACGCGGCAGCGACCTCGCTCTACAGCCGCAGCCTCGGGTTGTTGAAAACCGCGATCGGTAAGCGCTGAGGGAATGCATCATGAGTGACGGCAATGATTTTCTCCGGTCGATGAGCATCGCGACGTCTGGTCTGCGCGCGCAGGCAGGCCGGATGCGGGTGATTTCGGAAAACATCGCCAACGCGGATTCCACGGCGAAGACGGCCGGAGGCGATCCCTATCGCCGGAAAATTCCGACGTTTTCATCCGAACTTGACCGCACGCTCGAGGCGCGGGTCGTCACCCTCGGCAAGATCAAGCCGGACAATTCGGATTTCCGCGTCAAGCACGAGCCCGGCAATCCGATGGCGGATGCCAACGGCAACGTCAAATACCCCAACGTCAACTCGCTGGTCGAAATGACCGACATGCGCGAGGCGCAGCGATCCTACGAAGCCAATCTCAACATCATCTCCGCCACGCGCCGCATGATCCAGCGCACCCTCGACATTCTCAAGGCCTGACAAGGAGAATTAAATTATGGCTTCGCCAACAGTCGCTGCCAATGCCTATGCAAGTCTTGCGAAAATCATGGAGTCGACCGGCGGCGCCACCGGCGCTGGAAAGGCGGGCGATACGGGCGGCGTGTCGTTCGGCGCGCTGCTCAAGGAAACGCTGGGCAACGTCATGGATGCGGGCCGCAAGTCGGATGCGCAGACCATCGCGATGGCGCAGGGCAAGGCCAATGTCATGGATGTCGTGACCGCCGTGGCCGAAACCGATGTCGCGGTCTCGACGCTGGTGTCGGTCCGCGACAAGGTCATTCAGTCCTACGAAGACATCATGCGGATGCCGATCTGATTTTTTCGAACTGTTGCGACATGCCTGCGGGCAGGGGATTGAAATGACAGGTGCTGAAGTTCTCGACGTCTCGCGCGATGCGATCTGGACCATCGTGAAGGTGTCCTCGCCGTTGCTGGTTGTGGGCCTTGTGGTCGGTGTTGCGATCTCGCTGATTCAGGCGCTCACGCAAATCCAGGAGCAGACGCTGGTGTTCGTGCCGAAAATCCTTGCGATTTTCGTCACACTGGTGCTGGCGCTGCCTTATATGGCCGACGCGCTCAACAGCCAGATGCTGCGGATATCGTCGCGAATCATCGGCGGCTAGCGCATGATCCAAGACTTGTTCAGGGACTTGATGTTCAGGAACGGCGCAAGTTTGCCAAAGGCAAGTCTTCCATGCGGATCGATATCTCGCTGCTCCCGGCGCTTGCCGCGACGTTCATGCTGGTCTTTGCCCGCATCGGCGCCATGGTGATGCTGCTGCCCGGATTCGGCGAAGCCAATATTCCCGTGCGGGTCCGGCTTGGGATCGCGCTGGCACTGACGCTCATTATTCTGCCGCTGCATCGCAACGACTATCACGTCAGCATGACATCGATCGCGCCGCTGCTGGTGCTGATGGTTCATGAGATCATCATCGGTGTGGTGCTTGGCGCGACCGCCCGCGTGACGCTGTCGGCGCTCGCGGTCGCCGGATCGGTGATCGCCCAGCAACTCGGTCTCGGCTTCGTCACGTCGGTCGATCCCACGCAGGGCCAGCAGGGCGCGCTGATCGGCAACTTCCTGACTATGCTCGGCCTGACGCTGCTGTTCGCCACCGATATGCATCATCTGGTGATCGCGGCGCTGAACGAGAGCTACAACGCCTTTTCGCCGGGTGAGCTGATGTCGAGCGGTGACGTCGCGGCACTGGCAACCAAAGCTTTTGCGACGGCTTTCAAGATCGGCATTCAGCTGTCCGCGCCGTTTATTGTGTTCGGTCTGGTCTTCAATCTCGGCCTTGGCGTGCTGGCGCGGTTGATGCCGCAGATGCAGGTCTTCTTCGTCGGCGTGCCGCTGTCGATTCTTGGCGGCTTCCTGATCCTCGCCCTCGTCATCGCCACCATGATGGGCACCTTCCTCGACTACTTCGGCGGTGTCCTCCACCAGCTTGCGCCAAGGTGAGGGCTGGGCATGGCCGACGAGGACAAGGAATCCAAAACACAAGACCCCACGCAAAAGCGCCTCGACGATGCGCTTGAAAAGGGCGACGTTGCCAAGAGCCAGGAGGTCAACACCTGGTTCGTGATCGCGGCTTCGACGCTGCTGCTGTCGTCTTTTTCGGGATCGATCGGCGCCGGCATCGAGGTGCCGATGCGCAATCTCCTGATGAACATGCATCAGATCCGCGTCGATGGGCCCGGATTGCTGTCGTTGACCAGTCAGCTCGAATTGATGCTGGTCAGCGTTCTCGGCATCCCGCTGTTGCTGCTGCTGATCGCAGGCGTCGGCGCCAACCTGATCCAGCACCGGTTGGTATTTTCGACGGAGCCATTGAGCCCGAAATTTAGCAAGATTTCGCCGGCGGCCGGCTTCGCTCGGCTGTTCGGCAAGCAGGCGGGCGCGAATTTCCTCAAGGGCCTCTTCAAGGTAATCCTGCTCGGAACCATCATGGTTCTGGTGCTGTGGCCCGAACGTCACCGCCTCGACGCCATGGTCCGGTTCGATCCGGCGTCGCTGCTGACCGTGACCAAGACGATCTCAGTGCAGTTGATGGGAACGGTGGCGGCGATGCTGGCCGTGGTCGCCACGCTCGATTATCTGTTCCAGTACCGGCAGTGGTACGAGCGGCAGAAGATGTCGCTGCAGGAGATTAAGGAAGAATACAAGCAGTCCGAAGGCGACCCCCATATCAAGGGCCGCATCAAGCAGATTCGCTTCGCCCGCATGAAGAAGCGCATGATGGCGGCGGTTCCAACCGCCTCGGTCATCATCACCAACCCGACTCACTACGCGGTTGCGCTGAAATACGAGCGGGGCATGCCCGCGCCCATCTGCGTCGCCAAGGGCATCGACGTGCTCGCCCTCAAGATCAGGGAGATCGCGACTGCCCACAACGTGCCCATCGTGGAAAATGTTCCACTCGCCCGCGCGCTGCACGCAACCGTCGAGGTCGACGACGAGATACCGGTCGAGCATTATCACGCTGTCGCCGAGGTGATTGGCTACGTGATGCGCCTGCGGCGCGGGGTGTTCGGGCGTACCTGATCCGGTAAACCAGTTCCCGCAGGCTCTGGCGTGGATACTGGCCTGGTCGTAATGTTGCTTGCGTCGGGATGCCCGATTCAGGCACTCAGAGGCTTATGAGGTCAACTTTTCGCGTATTCTGATCGCAAAATCGGTACCCACTTTTGCGGAATGCGCGCCAACAGGCTGCGATGACAACCGACACAGACGGCGATCTGCGTTCCCCCTTTGCCGCGGCCCATGAACCGGCGCGGCGCAGCGGCAGTATCCTGCTTGTGCTGCTGGTCGCAGGCGCGATCATCGCCGCAGCGGTTGCCTTCATGACGCTGGGCCGCAGCCAGGCCCAGCCTTACATTCTGGCGCTGCTGGCTCTGCTTGCGATGGTTGGCCTGTTCACGCTGTTTGCGTTTGCTGCCGGGATCGTCCGGTTCGCCGATCGCCTCGCCGAAGACCCGATTACACGTCCGATCGCCGATCATGCCTTCGACGGGCTGGCGGTGACCGATCCACGCGGTCATATCGTCTACGCCAACACGGCCTATCTGGCGCTTACCGGCGCATCCGGTCCCAACGATGTGCGTCCGGTCGAACGCGTCTTCATCGGTAACCCGGACGTGTCCGAAGCGGTGTTCCGCCTGCTCAAGGCTGCGCGGGAAGGCAAGCGCCAGCAGGAGGAGGTCCGCGTCGCGGGCGCCGACAATGCCCATGGCCGCTGGCTGCGCATGCGGGTGCGGCCGCTTGGCACCGACAAGCGGCAGTCGAAATTCGCAGTGTGGTCGGTGGCCGACATCACCCGCGACCGCGAGCGACAGGAAGACGTCTTCCAGGAGCTGCAACACGCCATCGAATATCTCGATCACGCGCCGTGCGGCTTCTTCTCCGTCAACGCGCGGGGTGAATTGGTCTATGTCAACGCAACGCTCGCCAACTGGCTGGACTACGATCTCGCAGAAATCGGTTCCGGCGGGCTGAAGGTCGCTGACATTATGTCCGGCGACGGCGCGTCGCTGCTGACGTCCATCGTGCCCGAGCCGGGCGAGGTCAAGACCGAGGTGTTCGATCTCGATTTGCGGATGCGCAACGGCAAGACCATGCCGGCGCGGCTCTACCATAAGCTGGCGTTCGGTGCGGACGGTGCCCCTGGCGCATCGCGCACGCTGGTCATCAATCGCGCGCGCGACGATCACGGCGATCCGCAGCGCGCGGCCGAAGTGCGCTTCATGCGCTTCTTCGACCACACGCCGATGGCAATCGCCACCGTCGACAAGTCGGGCAATGTCGTGCGCGCCAATGCCCGCTTTGCAAAGCTCACGCAGTCTCTCTCTCCGGCCGGTGGTGCCAGCAAATCGATCTTTGCGGTCGTCAACGAGCGCGAACGCGGCGAACTCGTCGCTGCGATCAACAAGGCCGCCGACGGGCAGGGCGACATCCCGCCTGTCGAGGCGATGCTGGACAGCACCAAGGAGCGCTGGGGTCAGTTCTTCGTCACGTCCGTCGAACAGAATGCAGGCGATGCCGAAGCAGCCATCGTCTATCTGCTCGAGACCACCGAAAAGCGCACGCTCGAGAACAATTTTGCGCAGTCCCAGAAGATGCAGGCGGTCGGCCAGCTCGCCGGCGGCATCGCCCATGACTTCAACAACGTGCTCTCCGCCATCATGATGGCGAACGACTTCCTGCTGAACGCGCACAAGCCCACCGATCCGTCGTTCCAGGACATCATGCAGATCAAGCAGAACGCCAACCGCGCGGCGGCGCTGGTGCGGCAACTGCTGGCGTTCTCGCGCAAGCAGACGCTACGTCCGCAGGTGCTCGATATCGGCGACGTGCTGTCCGACATCAACGTGCTGCTGAAGCGGCTCCTGGGCGAGAAGGTGAAGCCCGAGTTCGTCTACGGCCGCGATCTGTGGCCGGTGAAAGCCGATCTGTCGCAGTTCGAACAAGTCATCGTCAATCTCGCAGTCAACGCGCGCGATGCGATGCCCGATGGCGGCAAGCTGACCATCCGCACCGCCAACGTTTCCGCGAAGGATGTCGAGCGCGCCGAGTACAAAGGCATGCCCGCCGCCGACTATGTGTCGATCGAAGTTGCCGATACCGGCAGCGGCATTCCTGCGGACATCGTCGACAAGATTTTCGAGCCGTTCTTCTCGACCAAGGAGGTCGGCAAGGGCACAGGACTCGGCTTGTCCACGGTCTATGGCATCGTCAAGCAGACCGGCGGCTTTATCTATGTCGACTCGGTGCCGGATCGCGGCACGGTGTTCAGGATTTTCCTGCCGCGCCATTATCCGGAAGCGGAACCGGTCCAGGAGGCTGCGGCCGCCAGCGAGGTTGCGGCAAGCGTCGCCGCCAAATCGAAGGCATCGGATCTGACCGGGCAGGGCACCATCCTGCTGGTCGAGGACGAAGACGGATTGCGCTCGCTCAACGCGCGCGGTCTTCGTTCGCGCGGTTACACGGTCATTGAGGCGGAGAATGGTCTGGATGCATTGGAAGCGCTGGAGCGTGAAGAAGGCGCGGTCGATCTCGTCGTGTCCGACGTGGTGATGCCGGAGATGGATGGCCCGACCATGTTGACCGAAATGCGCAAGCGCAACCCGGACCTGCGGATCATCTTCGTGTCGGGATATGCCGAGGACGCCTTCGAGAAGAGCCTGCCGGAGAATCAGCAGTTCAACTTCCTGCCAAAACCCTTCACGCTGAGCCAACTCGTTGCGGCGGTGAAGGAAACCATGACGGCGGGATCATAAAAAATCTGTCATAAACAGAGACATCGGGCGCCAAAACACGCTTGGAATCCGCCCGCGACTGAGCGCCGCAGCCTGTGCGGCATCTGTGCGCTTCCCTTTCGCCCGCCGGTGCCCATGTTATGGGCGTGTCCCCTTTGCCGGGGATCGTCGCCCCAATGAGGGCTGAGAGGGAACGAACATGACTTTTCCAAAGCGCCTAAGTGCGCTCATCAAGACGCTGGCCGTTGTCACGGCTGTGGCGATGCCGCTGGCAATCGCCGTCTCGTCGTCCGTGGACGCTCGGCCAGGCAGTGGCGGCAGCCGCGGTACGCGTACATTCTCAGCGCCGCCATCCACGGCGACGGCACCCAATGCCGCGCAGCCGCTTAACCGCACCATCACCCAGCCCGGCGCGAAGGCTCCGGCTGCAGCTCCTGCGGGTGGCTTCTTCAACCGTCCCGGCATGGGCATGCTCGGCGGTCTCGCCGCCGGCTTCCTCGGCGCTGGCCTGCTGGGCATGCTGTTCGGCGGTGGCCTGTTCAGCGGCCTCGGCGGTCTCTCGTCGATCATCGGTCTGGTCCTCCAGATCGGCTTGATCTACCTCGTGGTCCGCCTCGCCATGTCGTGGTGGAAGCGTCGCAACGCGCCGGCTTACGCCAGCGCCTCGGCAGCTCCCGGCCCGGCACCTTTGCAGGACCAGGGTCCGCTTGCCAACGCGCGGTCGGGCTTCGGCTTCGGCCTGGGCGGGGGATCGAACGATGCTCCGCTTGAGATCAAGCCGGACGACTACGACGCGTTCGAGCGTCTGCTCGGCGAAGTGAACACGGCATGGTCCAATCAGGACATCGCCAAGCTTCACACGTTGGCGACGCCTGAAATGGTGTCGTACTTCACCGAGGATCTCAACGCGAACAAGCAGCGCGGCGTGGTCAACACGGTGTCCGGCGTCAAGCTGCTGCAGGGCGATCTCGCGGAAGCCTGGCGTGAAGGCCCGACCGACTATGCCACCGTCGCACTGCGCTTTTCGCTGGTCGACAAGACCGTCGAAACCGCGACCGGCAAGATCGTCGAAGGCAGCGACTCGCCGACCGAGGTCACCGATATCTGGACGTTCACGCGGCGTCCGGGCACCGGATGGGAATTGTCGGCCATCCAGTACGCCTGAGTCTCACCGGTTCGCTTCAACTATGAGAAGGCGTCGCGCTTGCGCGGCGCCTTTTTCGTTTGGCTGTTTGATATGTTCTGCTCTTCTGAACATCCGGGCGCGTAGATTGTTAGTATCGCCGGACAATTGAAGGAGTCTCCATGCGCTATGAACTCTACTATTGGCCGGGCATTCAGGGACGCGGCGAATATGTCCGCCTTGCGGTGGAAGATGCGGGCGCGGACTATGTCGATGTCGCTCGGCGCGGCGGCGGCGAAAGCAAAATGATGGCCATGATGAGCGGGCGCGGACCCACGCCGCCATTCGCGCCGCCGTTTCTGAAAGCCGGCAAACTGGTGATCGGGCAGACCGCGAACATTCTGCTTTATCTTGGGCCGCGTCACGGTCTTGCGCCGAAGGCGGAAGCGCAGCGGCTGTGGGTGCATCAGCTTCAACTCACCATCGCTGATTTCGTTGTCGAGATTCACGACACCCATCACCCGCTTGGACCGACGCTCTATTACGAGGATCAGCGCCCCGCCGCGAAGAAACGCACCAGCGAATTCTGGAGCGAGCGCGTGCCGAAATTCATCGGCTATTTCGAAGGCCTGATCGGCCACAGCGGCGGGCCGTATCTCAACGGCCGCAGGCTTTGCTATGTCGACCTTTCACTATTCCAGATCGTCGAGGGGCTGCGCTACGCGTTTCCGAACAACATGAAACGCTTCGAGCTCAAGGTGCCGCGCGTGATCGAGCTGCACGATCGCGTTGCTGCGCGGCCCAACATGAAGGCCTATCTCGCGAGCGACCGCCGCATCCCGTTCAACGAGGACGGCATCTTCCGGCATTACAAGGCGTTGGATGCATAAAGCGTCTTTATATCGCTCCTATATCGCAGATGGCGCGTCCGTCTCGAATTCCTATGGCTCTACGATCATCTTCCGGTTGTCACGCCGCATTTGCGCCGCGACGATGTTTCGGGAGGTGGCCATGGCCGCTTTGTTTTCCGGCGACGAGAACCGCAACGTCTATGCCGAGGACGATTATCGCGCTTACCTGATCAGCCGCAATCCGCCGCCGATCGTGCATCACTCCGCCTCGGTCCACTGGAAGCGGTTGCAGGTCTATGCGCGGCGCGTGGTGAACGGCGTCGATTCCGTCCTGCACTGGATGATCGAAGCGCTGGCTAAATCCAAGACTCGCCGCATCCAGCGCGAACTGCAAATCCGCGGTATTCGCTATCCGCAACGCAACGATGACACGCCCTCACAGCATCGTCAGAAATAACCGCTCCCCGGGCGATGGATTGCCGCGTACACTGGTGGCAGCTTTCGCTGCCAGTCCCGGCGGCCCATTGACCGGAGTTTCCCATGAAGATCACGCCATCCGGCTCCGTGCCGACCAAGCGCGCGCCTGCGTCCTATTTCACCGGCACGGTGTATCAGGACCCTGTGATCGAGGCGCCTGCGCCCGCGCGGATCACCGCGACGCGCGTGACCTTCGAGCCCAGCGCGCGCACGGCGTGGCATACGCATCCGCTCGGCCAGACGCTCTATGTGCTGGCGGGCTGCGGTCGCATCCAGACCGAGGGCGGCCCGGTGCGCGAGATCCGCGCCGGCGACGTGGTGTGGATTCCGCCCGGCGAGAAGCACTGGCACGGTGCGGCCCCGTTGACGATGATGGTGCATCTGGCGATGCAGGAAGCCGAAAACGGCGGCGCGGCGACCTGGCTGGAGCACGTCACCGACGCGCAGTATGCGGAGAAACCTGCGGAGTGATCGCGCCGCCGTTTTAGTATCGCGCATTTCTCGCGAACGATACCGCGCTCATCGTTTCATTTCGAAACATGTCTGAACCGCTGACATGTTGCGCGACGCAGCGACGAATGCGCTTGACGCTTGGTCCGCATACGACTTTAGTTTGCGCGGCTCGGGAGGTGCGTATCATGGCGTATGAGTCTGCTTTCCTTCTCAACAAAATTCCCTGTGCTCAATGCGGCAAGCCGATCGCTTCGCCGCTCTGGTCCGAGCGCGAACGCAACCGCGTTTCCTTTCTCTGGTCATGCCGGGCTTGCGATTATCAGTTCGTGACGATCGCGATTCTGAAATCTCCAGTGCCGAATGTTCAGGAACCGCGGGCACCGCACCGGCAGTCACCAGCGATCGCCGCGTAAATCGTCACGCATTCGCTCTGATCAGCGCGAGGCCCGATTGCGGGCCACGCCGCTTGCGCTAATGCGCGAGCTTTCGGTGAGAACCACTTCCAGCGCGGGGCGCACATGCGGCGGGAGGGTTCCCGAATCACCTGCGTTGCCCCATTGCTGTCGCATTCAGCCTGTCTGGTCCGGCATCAGCAAATCACGGAGCAGGAGGACCGATGCGCATCGTCACCCCCGCGATCTACGCCGCCCTGCTTGGGGGCGCCATCTACATCGCCATTGCGCAGAACCCGCTGCCGAACGCGATCGCGTCCGCGCCGCCCGAAGGCGCCAAGGTCGCTTACGCTGTGCCGACCGACAGCAAATCGCCGCCGGTGGTGCGCGTCGGCAGGCGCGAAACCTGCCGCCAGTCCATTGCGCCAAAGCATCTCGGCAAGCATCAGGCGCGTGACCAGATGCAGCTCTGCGTGGCGCAGGCGCGGGTGGAGTGCCTGAAGCAGGCCATCGACCAAAAGCTGCGCGGTGCGGCCCGCAGGGTTTATGTGAAGAGTTGCGTCGCGGCGTAGCCATGCCGCTGCTTCGCTGTGAGGCACTTCGTCATGGCCGGGTAAGAGGCGCGAAGCGCCGTTTTTCAGACCAAACCACCCGGCCATCCATCTTTTTGACCCGAGAATGTCGAGACGCCGTGTCTCTTGTCTGATCCATCTTTAACGGATCAGCGAATCCTCAGTGCGCGAAGCCGTGGTTTCCGCTGAGGGCTCCCGCTCATGAAGCGGCACTGCGGGAAGTTGCAGAACCGTAGCGCGCTGACCGGGATCGAGCTGGGTCAGCAGCACGAGCTGTCCATCAGGAAACTCCAGCGCGTCATGGTGCCGGTTCGGATTGTCGAGATCGATGGTCCGGAACCGTGCAACGGTGGCGCGAACCTTCTTCCTGAAGAAAGCACCCTCGAATTCCACCTCGCGCTCGAACGCAAGTTCGGTGCCGGGGAGGACGCAGACCGCGATATTCGGTTCGCCTTCGCCGGCGAAGCCGCGGGTCACGGTCATGGGGAATTTCGTCGACACCAGTGTCTCGCCCACCTTGGCGGGCCGGCTTGCGACGGCGTGTAAACTATAGTCACACATTACGGCCACTCCTGTCGTTGATTGCTCAACCGGGTGATGCGCGGTGATGTAGTTTAACGCTGTTGCCGTGGCGTTCGTATGTTGGCGCGTTTCACCTTTTCGTGAAACGTCGAAGGACGCGACGCCGATCGCGGCGGTCGGGCTTCATCGCAATGTCGGATGAGTTTTCAGCACGCCTGGCGTCTTCTCGGCGCGTTTTTGCGAGACATGCAAAAGAACAACCGGCGGTAGCGCCGGTCAGCGGCCCAGATGAGCGGGCGATCTGTCGCGCATGTGTGCGGCGCACTTTTCCCGCGCCATGCGCTCGGCGAGTTCGACGATCTTCAGCCGTCCCTGCATGTTGGGAATGGCCTTGAACGCGGCGAGCAGGCGCTGCGCTTCCTCGTCCGACGTCACCAGAATGTCCTTGAGCATTGTCCGTCCCGTGCGACTTGAGCGTCTCTTGGTTAGGCCGTCTCTTAGTGGCGCGACGTTACCATTTGGTTCATGCCCGATTGTGACGGTTTTTCAGGCAGCACAGGCTTGGTTAAGCGGGTGTGAGTGCAGGCGAGGGGAACAATCTCCACGTTGTTAGCGCGTTCGGCTAAAATCTTCATGGCCGGCCGACACGCTCTCTTCACGTCGTCCCCGCGAAGGCGGGGACCCATACTCCCTGGACCATCGTTTGCGTTGCGATAGCTGGGTGTGCGCGTCATCCTGAGGTGCGAGCCGCGCGCAGCGCGCGAGCCTCGAAGGATGCGCGGGGCGTGTTGCCGTCCTCCTTCGAGGCTCGGGCGTTGCCCTCGCACCTCAGGATGACGACCCCAATTCAGTTTTCAAACAGCCCGCGCGCGTAAGGCCTGCCCCATTCGCGCAAAATCACAAGCGTCATCGCCCCTGTTGTTGTGACGGCGCGGGGGCGCCCGAAATCCTCTCATCGCTTCGCCCTGAATGAGGGCGCGCGGAACGCCGGATGCGCCAACGCATCCGCAGCCCCGTGTGCAAAAGTGAAAAGCACACGAGCGTAGTCGCCACGGTCGCGCCGGTTACATCCGGCGTTCCGCACGCGGTGGTGCTCCGGCTTGCTTCGTGCTCTCCCCGGGAACGCCCTCAGGCTGTCATCGTCGTCTCCGCGGTACTTTTCTCCTCCGGTCGGAGGTGAAAAGAGCAGACCGGATTTCGCAGGACCACACGACTTGGGCCGGCGCGGAATACATTGTCATGCGATGTGTTGCCACGTCGCAAGCCAACGCACAGCGTGGTCCGTCAGCGCTTGTGACGATGCCTCACACGCCCTTTGTACAAGGAACGCGCCCTGGCATCCTCGCTCGCGCCTGACGCTGCCGCGCCACCGCATCCCGCCCCGCGTATCGTGACGATCGCGAAACGCCCCTCATGACGGGGCGGGACGAATAGGAATATAATCCATATTGGCGTGGCTTGTCAAGTAAATGGCAGCAGTTAAAAGTTCGGAAAATTGTCTAAACGACGACGATCTTCAATTGAGTCCTGATTAGGCTAATCGATGATGAGTTATCCTTTCGGTGGCGAGAAAAGCCCCAAATCTGTACGAGCTCCCACGCGTGATGCTGCGTACATTTTTGAAAGCGCGATTAAACGCCCTCCCGAACAACAGAGACGATTAATTCATTATACAACCGCTGATGGCCTTATTGGTATTCTCGAAAGTGGGAGCCTGCGAGCGACGCACTTCGACTTTCTTAATGATTCAACCGAATGCCGGAGCATATTGTCCGTTCTGTTACCCCGTATCGAAGGTGAGTTGCGCGAGATCGTACCGAAACTGATCAAAAGAGGCCTTCTAGATTCTGCAATACTTTCAAGCAGTGGCGCGTTTTATAAAAAAGAAGCAGAAAACATGGTGCGCGCAATGATGAAGGCAACGAACAATACTGCTCCGTATTTCATTGCGTCCTTTTGCGTGCATGAAGCAGATACGCCCACTTATACCCACGGCCTGCTAAGTCAATGGCGGGGCTATGCGCGAGGAGGGTTCGCAATTGAGTTTGGCGAAGAAGAACTCGACGAACTGAATAATGAAGAGCAGCGAACTTTTCGTTATCAAGGACTGATGACGGAATCCGTCGTCTATAGGGATCACGAAAGCAGAGTAGATCAAAAGGACTTTGCGGGATTCGCTGGTGCACTTCTTAAGAATCTTTTTCCTAATAAAGCCCACGAGCTTGAAGATGTGCTTGGTACAAAAGTTACAGAGGACTTTGGCCGCCCTTTTCTAACTACAGCTCCCTTTCTAAAAAACCCTAGTTTTGAAGAGGAAAAAGAGTATCGGATTGTAGCGTTATGTAATCGACCATCCGTGTCGGAGGAGGGAGATGGACGTAGCGTCAAACCGATCGAATTTCGTGCCCGGCCAAGCGGCGAGGTGGTTCCGTTTATTTCTTTGTATTCAAAGTTGAAGAAGCGGTTGCCAATAAGATCGATACTGGTCGGACCTCACCATCAACAAGATAGTCGAGTGACGGCGTTGGAGATACTGCTGGAAAAGCATGAGCTTAAAGCATCGATTAGGGTATCCGAAATTCCATTTCGCAAGATATCCTTCACACACCCTTTTCCCGCGACACCGTGATACGCACGCCGGTCTTGGCGACAGTGCAGTGGATGTCGAGACGACGGCGGCGTGAATCGCATTTCCGACGCTATCTGACGCTGATGAAGAACGATGCGCGCCGGGCCTGACCGGACGGGAAAAATACTTCAAAGGCGGCGGCGTCGGTTCCTGTATAGCCACGCTGTGAAACGTAACGGATGATGACGCCGGGCACGCGCCGCCTGTTGCAGACGCTTCTGACATTGCCTTGCGGGAAATTCGGAAACACCGACGTGTTGCTAATGGTCATCCGGCCATGTTCGGGTGACTGTGTTGGCCAGACGACCGGGCGTCCCGCGGCACTGCAATCCGGGTTCGTCGCATAAACCTGAAGCAGCACGATGGGACTGCCGCTCGATGCAATTTTCGAGATTTGAGCATGGGCGCCAGTGGACAACAGCATGCCCAAGGCAATGACGACAAAACGCATGGTCGTTTCTCTTTCAAAAAAGAAGTTTTGATTTAAGCGCGGGTAGGATTGGCCGGGTGGGTATTTCTCACACACCCTTTTCCCGCGACACCGTGATGCGCACGCCGGTCTTGGCGACGGTGCAGTGGATGTCGAGGCGGCGGTAGCGTGAATCCAGATTGTAGCCGCGGATGATGTTGGTGCGGCTTACGCAGCGTTGCGTGCCTTTCAGCGTGTCGCCCTTCGGGATCGTGAAGACGAGCGCCGCTGCGGTGGCGAGGAAATCGTAGAACTCGGGCGTCGGCTTCTTCTTGTCGGTGGAGGCAAACACGTCGTTGGTGCGGTTGCGGCTCTGGCAGCCGAGCGAGGCCTGCGTCACGGCGGGGTGTTCGAGATAGATCACACCCGCGACCGTCCTTCCGACCTTGAGGCCCGGGATCTGCGCCGCGAGGTCTTTCGCCAGATCGTCGCAGCGGTCGGCGCGGGCAGGGCTGGCGCCGAGCGCGGCCATCGCCAGCACGAGCGCCGCAGCGAAGGCCGGAAGTCTGAGAAATGAGAGTCGTTTTGTCATGATTGCCCCCGCGCCATTGAAGCGTGCGGGAGGAGGGAGTGCAAGGGCGTCAGAACCCGTACTTCACCACGCTGACGATAAACCCGACCAGCAGCACCAAGTTGAACAGCGTCGGGACGGCGACCAGCAAGGTCGCGCGGCCGAGGTGTTCGTTGTGCGCCGCATAGGCGATGGCGCAGGCGGCCACCAGCGGGAAGGCGATGATCTTCGCCGTGGTCTCGATAGTCGAGAACGTGCTCTTGAATGCGAGCCCGTGCGAGACGACCGACGGCATGTCGCTCAGCCAGGTCATGATAATGATTGTGCCCAGCGCGATGATCGCGTGACGCACGCGGCCTGTCGCCGCAAACACCAGCGCCGCTACAGCCAGCACCGGATGCGCCGCGAGGTGCGCCTTGATGAGCCCGCCGCCGATACCGGCCCCGATATGCGACATGTCGCCGAACAGGGTCGGCACATCCGAAAAGCCGAAATACGCTTCGATGACAGCGAGGATGATCAGCACGATGCGCAGGCCGATCAGGCGCGGGGCGGCGGCGGGCGCGATGCTATCGGCGGTCATCGGCGTGGCGGGGGGCATGTCTGAAATCCCTGATCAAAATTCAACTTCAAAGGCCGGACGCTAGCGCGGCACGCGGGCCGCGCACAGCCGCCCTGCAAGGGGCTTGGACAGCTTTCGGCCATCTTCCCTTTGTCGGAAAAGCGATTAGAACGGTTCAAACTAGATGCCGGGCGAGAGCCGGACCATTGAAATTCCGGCGCTTTTCGCCTTCCAACCCGCGAGATTTCCCATGAACGCCCCGATCCCCGTGCCCGCGCCCAAAGCTGTTCCGCCCTACAAGCACACCCCGCTGTTTCCGCTGGGTGCGGACAAGACGCCGTATCGCAAGATCACCACGGATGGCGTGCGGGTCGAGACCGTGATGGGCAAGGAGATGCTGGTGGTGACGCGCGAGGCGCTGCGCGCGCTCTCCGAGGCCGCCTTCGGCGACATCAATCATTACCTGCGGCCAGGCCATCTGGCGCAGCTCCGCAAGATCCTCGACGACCCGGAGGCCAGCGACAACGACAAGTTCGTCGCGTTCGATTTTCTCAAGAACGCCAACATCGCCGCCGGCGGCATTTTGCCGATGTGCCAGGACACCGGCACCGCGATCATCATGGGCAAGAAGGGCGCGCGGGTCATCACCGAGGGCGACGACGAGGCGGCCTTGAGCGAGGGCGCACGGGACGCGTATCTGCGCCGCAACCTGCGCTATTCGCAGGTGGCTCCGCTCTCCATGTTTGAAGAGAAGAACACCGCCAACAACATGCCCGCGCAGACCGAGATCTATGCGGAAGGCGACGACGCCTACAAGTTCATGTTCATGGCCAAGGGCGGCGGCTCCGCCAACAAGAGTTTTCTGTTTCAGGGCACGCCGTCGCTGCTCACCAAGGACAGGCTCCATGCGTTCCTGAAAGAAAAGGTACTGACGCTCGGCACCGCTGCGTGTCCGCCGTATCACCTCGCCATTGTCATCGGCGGTACCTCCGCTGAACTCTGCATGAAGACGGTGAAGCTCGCCTCCGCGCGCTATCTTGACGAACTGCCGACACAGGGCTCGCCGGACGGCAACGCCTTCCGCGATCTGGAGATGGAGCAGGAAGTTCTCAAGATGACGCAGTCGCTCGGCGTCGGCGCGCAGTTCGGCGGAAAGTATTTCTGCCACGACGTGCGCGTCATTCGCCTGCCGCGCCACGGAGCTTCTCTTCCTATTGGTCTCGGCGTGTCATGCTCGGCGGACCGTCAGGTGCTCGGCAAGATCACCAAAGACGGTGTGTATCTGGAAGAACTGGAGCACAATCCGGCGAAGTATCTGCCCGAAGTCGAAGCCAAGCTCGGCGGCGAGGTGGTGCAGATCGATCTCAACAAGCCGATGAAGGATATTCTCGCCACGCTGACGCAGTATCCGACCAAGACGCGGCTGTCGCTCACCGGCACCATGATCGTGGCGCGCGACTCCGCGCATGCGAAATTGCGCGAACGCCTTGAGAAGGGCGAGCCGCTGCCGGACTATTTCAAGAACCATCCGATCTACTACGCCGGTCCCGCGAAGACGCCGGAAGGCTACGCGTCCGGTTCGTTCGGCCCGACCACGGCGGGACGCATGGATTCGTTCGTCGACCAGTTCCAGGCCGCAGGCGGTTCGATGGTGATGCTGGCGAAGGGCAATCGCTCGGCGCAGGTGCGCGATGCCTGCAAGAAGTACGGCGGCTTCTATCTCGGCTCGATCGGCGGCTCGGCGGCGAATCTCGCCGAGCACTGCATCAAGAAGGTCGAGGTGGTGGAATATCCCGAGCTCGGCATGGAAGCGATCTGGCGCATCGAGGTCGAGAATTTCCCGGCCTTCATCATCATGGATGACAAGGGCAACGACTTCTTCAAGGAACTGAATCTGGGCTAGCCTTCGACGCTGGCGTCGTTCACTTTTGAACTGGCGCCAGCCCATCCAGCGGAGCCGATTTGACCGTCGTGAAATGCGATACGCCGTTGTTGAGCGCGCTGGATCGCGGTGTCATCGAGGCTGCTTATTATCGGGACTCGTATCGCGCTCCTTTGAGCGATCCGCAGGCGAGCGTGACCGATATCTTCATCGCGGTCTTCGCCCACCATCCCGCGTGGATGAAGGCCATCCTGATCGTGCGAAACCGGATTGTCCGCCTGTTCGGTCTCGATGCGGCGTCGGATTCAGAAATTCTCAATTTTACGCCCAGGAGCAGCTACAGCGTCGGTGACAAGATCGGTGTCTGGCCGATCTTCATTCTGACGGAGAACGAACTCGTCGCCGGCCGTGACAACAAGCATCTGGATTTCCGGCTGTCGGTGCTGAAGGTCATGGATGCCGAGACGGCGAGCGTCGTCGTGACCACGATTTGCACTGTGCATAATCTGTTCGGAAAGCTCTATCTGTTCTTCGTCGTGCCATTTCACAAATGGGGCGTTAAACGGATCATTTCAAACGCGGCCGCCGCAGGACGATTGTAATGCCGATCATCAAGGTGTGGGTCCGATAGAATGCATCGCTCAAGCCTGTTCGCGGCAATCATTGTGATGCAGATGTTTGGCGGCGTAACTTCCGCCCTGGCCGATTGCCGTAAGGATCACATAGCTGCCGATCAGAATGTCCGCCGCACGCGCGTCGGCATCGAGAAGCTCGCGGATGGCACGGAGGCTGCGAAATGCGCGGCGTATCGCCGCCATATCGCCGCGCTCACTGAGCAACGCGGGATGATGGCGCGCTGCGACACCGGCCCGAATCAGGCGCAGAATGTCAGTTCGATCGACACGATCATTGCCGACTTCAACAAACGCGCCGAGGTCAGTTGCAAGCGGTGATCACTTCCCCGGCGCGATGCCCTTGAACGACAGCCGCAGCGCCGCTTCGACGCGCGGGTCGTTCTTCTTCCACATGCCGTCGCTGATCAGCGATGCGATGCCGTGCGCGACGGCCCAGGCGAGCGCCAGCGCATCAGGATCGACCGGCTTGCCGGGGTCGTTCTGAAGCTCGGCGACCGCCACGCGCAACTGCGTGAATGCGCTGGGCACGCCATCCTTCTCCGTTTTGCCGTCCGAGCCGAAGCGGCTGAAGGCGAGGTGGAACAGGCGCGGCTCGGCGGCTGCGAAATCGATATAGGCCATGGCCGAGGCATGCAGGCGCTTCTTTCCCGTCAGGCCGTCCGTGGCTTTCTGGGATCGCTGGGCCAGCAGCGCCAGCGCTTCGGCGGCGACGGCGGCCAGCAACTCATCCTTGTCCGCGAAGTGCTTGTAGGCCGCGCCTGACGTGACGCCGGCGTCGCGCGCGGCCTCGCGCAGGCTGAAGCTCTCCGCACCGCCATGGCGGACGCGCTCCAGCGCCAGCGCCACCAGCGCGCTGCGCAGGTCGCCGTGGTGATAGGTCTCTTTTTTCACAGGCTTCATGTAACAGGTGTTTACATTGTCGCGGGCGTGCCGTAAAGTATGCACTGCTCACTTAGAAGCAGAAGCATGAAAGGGAGGACAACAATGAGCCAGGTGGAGACCAAGACCGACACGCCGTTCTGGGAGCGGGGCAACCTCGCGCCGGTCCATGAAGAGGTGACTGCGTTCGATCTGCCGGTGGAGGGCGCGATCCCGCCCGAACTGAACGGGCTTTACGCACGCAACGGCGCCAATCCGCGCGAGGGCCATTCGGGCCACTGGTTTCTCGGCGACGGCATGCTGCACGGCGTCTCGCTGCGCGATGGAAAAGCAGAGTGGTATCGCAATCGCTGGGTCCGCACGCCGCGCTTCAACGGCGCGCCGCGGCGGCCGGGTGTTCCGGACATCCGCTCCGGTGTCGCCAACACCAACGTCATGGCGCATGCCGGGAAGATCATGGCCCTGGTCGAGAGCGCGCTGCCGGTGGTGATGAGCCGCGAACTCGATACGGTCGGGTCTTATGATTACGACGGCAAGCTCGACACGCCGTTCACCGCGCATCCCAAGATCTGTCCCACGACCGGCGAATTGCACTTTTTCGGCTACGGTTTTCAGCCGCCGTTCCTGACCTATCACGCGGTGGATGCGGCAGGGACGCTGATACGCAGCATCCCGATTCCCGTTCGCGCGCCTACTATGGTGCACGACTTCGCGATGACGTCCGGCCATATCGTGTTCATGGATTTGCCGGTGGTGTTCGACATGGCGGCGGCGCAGCGCGGCACCATGCCGTTCGCGTGGAGCGAGACCTACGGTGCACGGCTTGGCATTCTGCCGCGCGGCGCGGGCATCGAGTCGCTACGCTGGGTCGAGATCGATCCGTGCTATGTCTTCCACGTCGCGAACGCGTTCGAGGAGGCGGACGGCACCATCGTGATCGATGTGGCCTGGTACAACGAGCTTTGGCGTGGCGGGCCGTCAGCCAAAACGTTCGACAAGGCAGCCCTGCGCCGCTGGCGTATCCCGCCCGGCGCGACCAAGGCGCAGGAACAGTTTCTCGATGACAGATCTATCGAATTTCCCCGCATCAACGATGATCGCGCCGGGCTTAGTCACGACATCGTCTATACGGTCGATGCTGGAGGCGACAATCTGGCGACCAGTTCTTACGGCTCGATACGCAAGTACGACCTGAAGACCGGCAGGAGCACAGAGCATTCCTTCGACAACGGCATGGCAAGCGAATTTGTTCACGTGCCGGGCGAGGGCGGCAAGGGCGAAGACGATGGCTGGCTGATCGGCTTCGTTTACGACCGCGCGCGCGACGCCAGCGATCTGATGATCCTCGACGCGCAGAAGATCGAGTCCAAGCCGGTGGCGCGGATCGGTTTGCCTGCTCGCGTACCACAAGGCTTCCACGGTAACTGGATGCCGGGGGTGTGATTTAAGTCACGCTCGTGACTTAGGCACGATGCTTCGACACATAAGATCGTCGTGGCCGGGCTTGACCCGGCCATCCACGTCTTTCTTCTGTCGCGGCAATTGAAGGCGTGGATCACCGGGACAAGCCCGGTGATGACGATCGAATGTGTTAATCGGTAAGCGGCCTTGATCGTGCCGCTGAGTAGGGTCTTTACGCCCTTGTTCCCTTGAACGGGAAGCTGCCCATGGGGCCGATGCTGACATCGCCGGAAATGGAATCGCCGTCGACCTTGCCGGTGAAGGCCAGCGTCAGCGGCATCGGATTGGTGATCGACGCTTTCCACGCCACGTCGTTGCCATTCACGGTGCCGTCAACGATGTCGGCTTCGTTGCCATCGGCCGCCTGCTTGCCGGTCAGCGCGCTGCCGTCAGCTTTCAGCGTCAGGGTCGCATCGCGATCGCCCAATGGCGTGCTCAAGGTGATATTCCAGTTTCCGTCGACTGCCATGTGTTTCCCTCTCTCCGCGCGCCGCAAGGCCTGAATTGGTTCTGGAGCGAGACGCGCCAGCGCCGATATAGCGCATTTCCCTGACGGCCACGCGAATTTAATCAGCTACAATTCGTCACCTGACTTGAGCACAACCGCCGCCACCAGCCCCGCACGCCGTCGTGGCTTTCCACCAGCGCCCAGAAACCGCTGCATGCGAGAATTTTCTTCGGGCCGCCGTCGGCGCTGATCTCGCCGCCGAACTCATTTTTGGCCGGAGTCCATTTAGCGTCGACATGCGGCGCCTGATAAAGGCCGCCCATGCGGGTGTCGCCATTGGCATATTGGGCGCCAACCTTGTTCGCAGCGACCCAGCCGCGCCCGGCATAGGGCTTTGGATGATCGCGCGGATAGTCGTCGCCCTCGTAATCCTTGCCGGGCGGTTGCGCACCCTCGATCAGAAACCAGCCGTTCCTGAATCCGATGATGGAGAATTCCGTGAGCCAGCCGCCGTCGGGGAAGTTCTCGCTTTTCGTCTTGAACTTGTAGGGCGGCGGCAGCGTGCCCAGCACCTTGGATTTCGTGCTTGGCTCCACACGTACGTTGAGTCCCTTCGGATCCTTGTCGTCCGACCATCCGCGCAGATCGCATGGCATGGTGCCGGTGGGGAGCGACTTTGCTTTCGCCAGCAGTTCGGCGTTGAGTTTGTCGTATTCGTTCTCGTCGCGCGCCGCGCTGATGACACGTTCGGCCTCGCTGGCGAGTTTCGCGTCGCGTGGACGCAACTCGCCTGAAACGGCCTTGAGCTTGCCGTCCGCGCGGCTGAGCGTCACCACCAGCATATGTCCGGCATCGAACGCGCTGGCCGGGGTTTTCGGATCGTTGGCGCCCTTTGGATAAGCGGCAATGTAGCCGGTGGTACTGTCGACGCCAAAGCCCGAGCCCGCCACATAGCTGTCCGGCATGGATGCGATGGCGCTCGCATACCATTCAGGCTGCGCGGGCGGCGGCGTGACCGGCTGAGCAATGGCGGGGGCGGTGACAAAAAAGCCAATAAGGAAAACGGCAATACGCATCATGACCGGAGTCATACGGTCCACGGTTGTGCTCGACAAGCGGCGGTTAAGTCGCCGCCGCTGCCGCGCGCAGCTTCCGTGTGATGACGACGCGGAAGACGACGTACTGGATGGCGAACGCCAGCACCTTCGCGCCGATGGCAATTACCGTTACGTAAAATGCCCACAGCTTGACGTCGCCGGTCATGGCAAAAGCAACGACGCCAATGCCGAGAACGATCATCAGAACGGCCCAAGCATAGCCCGCGATGGTGACGAGGTGAGGGATGTTCTCCTGCACGACCGGCGGCGAGTAACGCAGCATCCAGTTCTTGCGCAGCATGATCGCGCCGATGGCGAAATGCGCGATGCTGGGTTTGATCAGGACGAAGCGAGGGTCCTTGGTCAGCAGCGTCGCGCCGCCGAGGACGATAACGAGCCCGAGGCTCGCCCACGTCATGATATCGAGTTTTTGCTGCTTGATCCGCGCGCGGACGAATTGCCCGATGGCGCCGACGATGGCGACGCCGGTCGCAATCAGGATGTCGCCGGTCGTGGCGTAAACCGCGAGAAAGACGATGGTGGAAAAGAAGTCGACGAAGAGCTGACGAAAGACGGTTGCCATGGCGGCAATGTCACACGCGGCCGCCCGCGGGTGCAAGAGCCTTGGGAACCTCGCGCAACGGAACAGGCGTGGCGTGCGCCGGGCTGGTGGTCTTCTGTGCGTCGCAATGACAATTCTGCTGTAACGCGTTCACCTGCGTCGCATCCAGCGCGGAAAACGTATCGTCGCCCCTCAGGCTCAATCCGGTGATGGTGAAGACCACTGCGAGGCTTGCCAGGACGGACAGGCCAGGATTGACCTTCGTGGTCCGCCCGAGAACCAGCTGCACGACTGCAACCGCGAAAGCGGTGAGTGCTGCGATCAGCACATCGCCGATCAGGAAAAATCCAGCGAAGAAGACGGCGGTGGAAAGGAAGCCCAGGAGAATGTTCTGAAGTGTGCGGGCCATTGGCGGCTCCTTTGAGTGTCGGTGATGTTCGTTAGCGGTGCTGGCGATCAGGCGGCGGCCGTGGTGTTTGTGGCGCTTGCCGTGATCGCGGCGCGAACGTGCTTCGGATACCATTGGGTGAAGTAGGTGGCGCTGTTGCGGGCGGCGAAGGCGATCGCGGCGCAAACCCACAGCGGCATGCTCGGCAGATAGATGGATACGATGTCGGCGACCAGCATCAGAACGAAGGCCGCGCTCCACACCCAGGTCAGGATATAATTTGTCCGGATGAAGCGGGGCAGCTTGCTCGTTTCGGCGTCAACCGCCTCGCGCGCATACTGCATGGTGAAGGGAAGGCGGATTGCAATCGAACCGAGTGCAATGGCGAGGACGCCGCCGTCAACGGCGAGCCTGACGGAGGTCGGGCTGAGTTCGGTGGCGGCCATCAGGTGGTATCCGGCCAGCGATGCGAAAAGAACGAGGGCCCCCGTGGACAGCATCTTGATCGAGCGGCCCTCGATCATATCTCGGCAAACCAGGCCGAAGGCGACCAGCGCGCTTGCCGCGAGGCTGATCTTGACTGTCGTCAGCATCATCAGGGTTGCGAAGGTGGCGAACGGGGCAAGGATCAGAAAGAGGGTCATGGCTGCCTGCCGGTGTGATATCTTGACGATGTAAAGATGATTTAGGCGACCCGACGGGAGTCGTCAAGCAAAATCTTGACAGCGTCAAAATGCATACCTAGATTGCGTCTATGACCAGTCGAAGGGCGGCAAAGCTTGCAGATGGTTCCAGGGCTCGTTTGGGGGCCGGAAAGCCCGTTGTGGCGGGCAAGAAGGGCGTTTCTGCGCTGAAAAAGCCGCCTGCCGCGGGCAAGGCCGCACATAAAGCTGACCGCGAAACACCCTATCATCACGGCGATTTGCACGAGGCGCTGCTCAAGGCCGCCAAGCAAGTCGCGGAACGTGAGGGAATCAACGGTCTAACGCTGCGGGCAGTGGCGCGCGAGGCGGGCGTCTCCCATGCCGCCCCGTCCCATCATTTCGGCGATGTCACCGGCCTGCTCAGCGAACTGGCGGCCATCGGTTTCAAGAAATTCTCCGAGCAGCTTGGCGCGGCGACGTGCAGCGAAACCGCGCCCGAAGCAGTGGCAGCTCGCAAGGCCAGTGCCTACGTCGCGTTCGCACGCGAAAATCCGTGCATGTTCCAGCTGATGTTCCGCGGCGAGCGGCTCGATCACGACAGGCCTGCGCTGCGCGAGGCGTCGGAAGCCGCCTTCATCAAACTCGCCAGCGTCGTCGCCGCCCGCCGTCATGAAGATGTCGCGCCCGACCACCTGACGCTGGAGCAGGCAGCCGATATTGCGCGGATATGGTCGCTGGTTCACGGCTTCGCGATGCTCTACCTGGATGGCCGGCTCTCGCCGATCATGGATGGTCTGCCGCCCGGCACCACCGAGGAAACGCTGCTGGCTGCGATGCTGATGCCCGACCATCGGCCGTCGTAGGCGAGTTCTAACGCGGCAGCGCCAGTTCCACGGCCCGCCCGCTTGCCCCGATCACCTTCACCTTGTCGGTCCCGCATCTGAAATCGCGCGCAACGGTGTCCGCTGCCTCGCGGGCCAGATCATTGGCGTTTGGATTGGCCTTCACATCCACATAGGCGACGCGGCACACGGGACCCGGAGATAATCTTGTCACCACCAGAAGCTGCTTGGCGATCGGACGGCCGTCTTTGCCTTCGTCCTCGATGTCGGCGATGTGCCAGCGCTGGATCATGGCGAATGGCGGTTTGTCCTTGCCCGGCAGGCGCCACTCGATGGTGGGAGTTGTCGAGTTGAACGGACCGAATCGGTCCTGCGCCGCGGGTTCGCTCGCAGCCGCCTTGCGGTTTCGCCCGACCGACACCGTCTCGCGCAGGTCACCTTCGCTGACCATCACCACAAGCCCAGCCGGTCCGCGGCAGACCCGCGTGCCGCCGCTGTCATCGGCGGTGCCGGCTTCGACGATCCGGCAATCCTTCTCGGCAGTGGATGTATAGATGCTGATATTTTGAGCCGTCTGCCCTAAGGCCATGCCGATGAAGCCGATACAGGCGCAGGCGAGCACCAGCGTCATCTTGAAAAGGCTTGAGTTGAAAAGGTTTGGGGATGTGCCGGGCATGAACTGGAACCGATTTTGCGAGGCTCTGTTATGGAAAGGCTGTGTTGTCCGGTGTATCGTTATTCGTCGCGTATGGCGTGTGGATCGTTCATGTCCTGACCACGAAAACCGTGTCATGATCGGTGGAATCGCATTAGAACCACGGCCGACAAGCCTTCAGTGTCCTCGTTCAGTCGTTCCCCGTTTAGTTTTGCAGTGAGCCATGCCCGAAATATCCTCGAATAAGCCTTATCGCATCGGCCGCTCCAAGACCGGCCTCGGTCTCTTCGCCACCGAGAAGATCAAGAAGGGCACCAAGATCATCCGCTATTTCGGGCCGATGCTCGATTCGAAGAACAAGAAGCACGACGACATCGACAACAAGTATCTGTTTGAAATCAACAATCGCTGGACCATCGACGGTTCGGTCCGCAAGAACATCGCCCGCTATATCAACCACGCCTGCCGGCCGAACGCCGAATCCGACGTCAATTCGCGCAAGCGCAAGGTCGTGATCCGCGCCATCAAGGCGATCCAGCCGGGCGAGGAAATCAACTACGACTACGGCACCGACTACTTCAAGATTTTCCTGAAGCCGATCGGCTGCAAGTGCGAGCACTGCGAGAAAAAGCGCGCGAAGAAGCGCGCCGAGGCCCGCGCTGAAAAGCTGCGGCTGAAACTGAAGGCCGAGAAGAAGGCTGCCAAGAAGGCGCTCAAGGACGGCAAGAAGGCTGACAAGGCTTTGAAAACGGTGGTCAAGGCAGCGAAGTCAAAGGCCGCGCCGAAGCGCAAGACCGTGGTGCTCAATAGCGCCAAGGCCAATCCGCATGCGCGGGGTTCAGGCAAGCCGACAAAGACCAAGGCGGCCCGCACCAAGCCGCTGTCCCCGGTGCGGTCGAAGAGCCGGGATCTTTCGAACCGGGCGTCATCGACCTGACATCTTTAGCCTGATCGGCGTTCGCTGCTCAAAGTCCCTTGAACATGTTTCCTGCGAGCAGCAGGAGGTAGCTGATCCCCAGCGTCGCGAAGCCGTGACCGCTGATGAACGGAATCTTGACTCGCGCATACACCGTGAGCGCGGCCAGGATGGCCAGAATGATCGACACCAGAAAAATAGGGAATGACGGCGCGCTGAGGTTCATGATCGGTCCCTTGTGAATCCGCGAAGGTGCCGGGATAAAACCTATGCGTGCTCCGTGTTGCAAGGTTCAAGGGGATTGTGACTGTGGATGAAAGCCGGGCGGGGCAATATGTCCTGCCCGGCATTGTTTTCTTCACATGTTCGCCTCGATTACGCATTCAGCGGGTGGGCCGAACTCGCGCTCTTGCGCAGCCCGATGAACTGCAGTTCCGCGAACACGCCGACGGCGACCGCCTGCATGACGATGAGAGCCTGTCCCAGCAGGTTGGGTGAAACCCAGCCGCTCGCGAGCAGGATGACGCTGTCGATGGCCCAGATCGCGTTGACTGCGATCACGGCCCATACGGCCGTCTTCGACATCATGCTGCGTGTGCCGGGGTACCCCACCAGCGCGGCATAGACCACCAGTACAAGTCCGGTGTTGCGCAGGAACGTCTCGGGAAGATTCGTCAGCGACGCGAACAGGCCCGCGCCGAATACGAACATCAGCGCAGCGACGCCGCTGAAGATGGCATCGGCCTGCAGGGCGCGGCGAAGGAAGAGAGATGGATTCATCATGTCAGTTCTCCTTGAGTGAGGGTTGGTGGTCGATCAGAAATTGCGGCGGCGGGCGAAAAACTGGCGCAGCAGCGTAAACGGGCAGAGGGTTTTCAACGCGCGGTCCTCGACGGCCTGGACATGCGCGAACACGAACGCGCCGGTGTCGTGCAGCAGCGGTTCGGGCATGTTGAGCGATTGCGCGAGCAAGCGTTTGGCGAGCTTCGCGATCCACGCCAGCGGGCTTGTCGCGATGATGGACGTGTCGGGCTTCGCTGACGGCGGCCGTTGAACGGCGGACGGTTGTTGCGTGCGTGAGGTCGTTCGCGTGGTTGTCTCTGAAGTCATGGGTCATCTCCTGTGATGCGGAAGATGATCCAGCCCGAGCCTCAAATCGATTACCTGGCAGGTAATGGAACGCACGAAATCTGCGTGATAGGTTTTGGGCATGATGAACCCACAGTCTTCGGCGCGCCGCGCCGTCAAATCGCCCGCCAAGGCCAGATCTAACGCCTTCGGCGATCATCTG
>JBOFVL010000032.1:0-12948 GCA_051653085.1 Afipia sp.
TCGTCCCCGCGAAAGCGGGGACGACGCGGCATTTCCCGATGTCATGCCCGGGCTTGTCCCGGGCATCCCGATGATTTGGGTACGATGCTCAACCCACCGGGATCACCGGCACAAGGCCGGTGATGACGGTCCGTGAGTGAAGCGCGATGCGTGATTGATCACCGCGCGCAAGCCTCAGCGCGAATCTTCACTCTCGTTCTTGGCTGCCTTCGTCCCTGTCAATTCAGCAAATGCGGGACCAAGCCCGGCCATGCGCACCAAGAGCGCAATGTCGTTCTTCTGCGTGCCGGTGAGTTGCGCGTAGAGCGCCTTGGTCGCGGTCTTCAGCCGCTGGATTGCCGCGCTATCGGTGTCAAACGAATCGTCGCGGGATCGTTTCAGGCGCTTCTGATAATCCTCAATCTGCAGTGTGACTTCGCGCATCGCTGACTCCACCGGCGGCCAGTATTTTTGCTGCGCGGCAGTGAGGTTCAATCTTTTCTTGATTCCGGCGATCTGCGTGTCGTTGAGGAACAGCCGTGACGGCTTCTCAGGCTTTGGAGCCATCGCCGAGCGCGGCAGCGTGACCGGCGCAGACATCCAGGCGCGGGCGGTCTCATACATGTCGTTCGGAGGGGCGTCAGGGGTCTCCGCCGGGCGCGGGGAGGCGACGACGCGGTCCTGTTTCGTCATGGTGTTGGAGACGGGATAGCGCCCGTCGAAGTCCAGCGTGTTCTTGGGTTCATCCGGCGTCAGCGATGCCGACGCGCGCTGGAAGAAGAACAACTGATCGCCAAGCATCCATCCGCCGACACCGGCAGCGATGCCGGCGGCGCATGTAAGCAGGAGGATGGTCGTTCTGAGAGCCAAATCGTATCCCGGTTGTGTAATGCCTGTTCCACATGCCAGACAAATATGGCTTTCCGAGGCATCCGGAACCCTGAGGGCTTAGCGGACAGTTGCCAATATGAAGTAAATTGCGGTCTTTGTGGTGGCTTTCGCAATGCGAGACAGAGCCGTTTGGATCGGCTAAACGGAGCCGCTGTGGCGAGGCGACAGCGCCGAATCTAAAGAAGGACGATCATGGACGAGAAGACGCGAACTCCAGCCGATCAGGCGCAGTTCGAGCAGAAGCAGACCACCGTGCAGGAAGGCAATAAGGCGATGGCGCAGTACGAACTGGAAGCTCTCGCGGTGCGCGCCAAAATGGAAAAGTTGCGCGCGTTGCGCCTCGCCAAGGAAGCCGCCGAGGCTGCCGCGGCTCCGGCCAAGACGGTGAAGCGGGCGCCCGCGAAAAAGAAGAAGGCCGAGGCGCCGGCAAAACTCTCTGATTGGCTGGCTGAGCAGCAAAAGGGCGGTTTTCGGACCTGATTTTCTGGATCGGATAAGGAGCCTGCAGTGACCACGGTCTATGATTTCTCAGCGGCGACGCTCGAAGGCACGGAGCTTCCGCTCAAGGCCTTCGAGGGCAAGGTGCTGCTGATCGTCAACACCGCGAGTGCCTGCGGCTTCACCCCCCAATACGAACAGCTTGAGGCGCTGCAACGGACGCTCGGTCCGCGCGGCTTTTCGGTGCTCGGTTTTCCGTGCAATCAGTTCGGCGGCCAGGAGCCGGGGAACGCGCAGGAGATCGCGGCGTTCTGTTCGCAGAAATACGACGTGACGTTTCCGATGTTCAGCAAGGTCGACGTCAACGGCGACAACGCGCTGCCGTTGTTCGATCATCTGAAGAACGCAAAGCCGGGGTTCCTCGGCTCGACGGCGATCAAATGGAATTTCACCAAGTTCCTGGTGGATCGCAGCGGAAAGGTCGTCGCGCGGCACGGCTCGACCACGCCGCCGCAGGCGCTGACCAAAGAGATCGAACAACTCCTGTAGATCAGGACGCGTGAAACAAGGCGCCAGAAATTCAGAATACAAGATCAGGATATGAGACCATGAGCGACCAACTGCCCGACCGCCTCTCCACCGATCCCCGCAGCCCGTTCTACAACGCCGAGGTGCTGTCGCGCGATGTCGGCATCCGCTTCAAGGGCGTCGAGAAGAACAATGTCGAGGAATACTGCGTCAGCGAGGGCTGGGTGCGCGTGACCGCCGGTTCGTCGAAAGACCGCTTCGGCAACCCGCTAACCATCAAGCTGACCGGTGCGGTCGAGCCGTATTTCCGGGATGAGAAATAAAAAGCCGATCAGGTATCTTGGTTGCAATAGGGCTGTCATGGCCGGGCTTGACCCGGCCATCCATCTTTTCAGAAGAGCTCTTTAAGGGATGGATCACCGGGTCAAGCCCGGTGATGACGATTGTGGGTGTTGCGATATCAGCGGGTGTGCTGGAAAATCCGCTGTGTGGTGCCTAGCGCGTCACGAACCAGTAGCCGCCGACCACCAGAATCACCGAGAGCAGCAGAGCGATGCCCACCACGGCAGCGATGATCGCGCCCAGTCCGTGTGAATCCAGCCAGTTCTGTAACGCCCGCCCCATCCTCATGGCGGGCTTTCTAGACGGACCAGTCGCGTCTTGCAATCGCTCGACGGTGCGTCATTCCGGACAGGCCGCGCAAGCGGACTGATCCGGAATCCTGAAGAGTTCATCGGAAAATAACCGCGAGAGTCCGGGGTCGCTCGCAAGTGCGCGTCCCCGGAATGGCTGCCTGGTCAGGATTTTGTTTTGTCCACCACTTCGGTGACAGGCCGGTCGCTGCCCTTGGCGGTTTCCTCGCGCCAGTTGCCCTGGCCGTCCTCGTACTGGATTTCTTCGGTCCGGCCGGGGACGCGCTGCTCGGCGGCGGCGCGCTCGGCCGCGGTACGGGCGGCCTGGTGGGTCCGAAAAGTCTCCGAGAACACGTTGTTGAACTTGTAAGCCCAGCCACCGTCGTGCTCGACCACTTCGTAAACGACCTTGACCATGCTGGCACCCTCGGTTCGGCTTGATAGTTCGTTTCAACGTCAAAGCGGCGCGGGAGGTCCCGGCCGCCAGACTGTGGCTTGCGCGGCTTGAGACACCGCCATCATTGGTTCACGCAAGCCATTGTATTAGGATCATATGGCCGGCTCCTGCAAGAATGGAAGACCCCGATGAACGAGGCGAATCCTGAAAAATTGCGCTCGCGCGGAATTTTGACCGGCTTTCTGATCGCCCTGCTGCTGGCGCTGCTGCCGGTGGCGGTCTGGCTCGATCTGACAAATCTGGGGGAAGCCGCGCTGCGGCGGCAGGCGACCGACCTCAATTCCCTGGTCTCCAGCGTGCGCAGCTACTACGCCAGCAATGTCGTCGGCCGCATCCTGTCGCATTCCGGGCAGACGCAGGTGATCCACAACTACGAGACCGTGCCGGGCGCGGTGCCGATCCCGGCGACCCTGTCGCTTGAGCTTGGCAAGGTGATCAGCGAGCAGCAGCAGAACATCATCTATCGCTTCGTCTCGGACTATCCGTTCAAGAACCGCTCGCCGCATCAGCTCGACACATTCGAGACCGGCGCGCTGGCGAGCCTGCGCGAGAACCCGAACCAGAAGATCGAGGATACGTCGCACTCGCTGTTCAGCGACCGCGTCCGCCTCATCGCGCCGATCATCATGGGCGCGGCCTGCGTCAGTTGCCACAACTCGCATCCGGAAAGCCCGAAGAAGGACTGGAAGGTCGGCGATGTGCGCGGCATTCAGGAGGTGATCATCGCGCAGCCGATCGCCGCCAACATCTTCTCGTTCAAGTATCTGCTGGCCTATTTCGCGCTCGCCGCGGTGAGCGGGCTGTCGTTCCTCGGTATGCAGCGGCGTCAGTCGCTGCAGATCATGGGCATGAACAAGGAGCTGGAAGCCAACAACGATTTCCTCGCCTCATTGTCGATGAAGATCTCGCGCTACATCTCGCCGCAGATCTACAAGAGCATCTTCAGCGGCCAGAAGGACGTGACGATCCACACCGAGCGCAAGAAGCTGACGATCTTCTTCTCCGACATCCAGAATTTCACCGCGACGACCGAGCGGCTTCAGCCTGAACTGATCACGCAACTGCTGAACGAATACTTCACCGAGATGTCCGCGATCGCGCTGGCGCATGGCGGCACCATCGACAAGTTCATCGGCGACGCGATGCTGATCTTCTTTGGCGATCCGGAGACCAAGGGCGAGCGGCTCGACGCGCAGGCGTGTCTCAAGATGGCGTGGGAGATGCAGCGGCGATTGGTCGAGTTGAACGCGAAATGGCGTTCGGAAGGCATCGAGCAGCCGTTTAAGACGCGCATCGGCATCAATTCCGGCTATTGCAACGTCGGCAATTTCGGCAGCGCCGACCGTATGGACTATACGATCATTGGCGCCGAGGCGAACCTTGCTGCGCGCCTGCAATCGATCGCGGAGCCCGGCCGCATCGTCATCAGCTACGAGACATTTGCGCTCGTGAGTGACGTGGTCGTTGCGCACCCGCTGCCGCCGATCACCATGAAGGGTATCAGCCGCGAGGTGATCCCGTACTCCGTGGACAGTCTGGTCGATGCGGCAGGCGAGAAGGGCGATGTGGTGATCGAACGCGCGGCGGGGCTCGATTTCTATCTCGACCCGTCGCTGATCGATGCGAAAGAGGCCGAGCGGGTCCGCACCATCCTGGCCGATGCGCTGGCCGCGCTCGACAAGCGGAAGCCTGCGGCGGGGTTGTAGCGACAACATTCAAGCGCTGCGATCAGTGCCAATTCGCGTTCTGCGTCTTCAACTCAACGTGATTCAGAATTATTCGCTGGCACCGTGTTCGCTAGCGGTGACTGGTTACCCTTTTCACATTGTGCATTGAAATAGAGATCGAACTCATTGCAGCGAGTCTTTGTTGTGCCGCGATTCAATTGCATCGATGGGGAGTGTTGTAAGAACTAAAGGATATGGAATGCGAATGACGCGAACCTTGATGCTGGTTGCCGTTGCTATGGCGACCTTGTTCATGGGCAAGGCTGCAACGGCTGCACCTCTTGCGCCTGTGGAGATCACCCGCCTGGCGAACGCCGTGCAAGCCGAGAAGGCGCAGTATTACGCTGTGCCCAAGTACAATCAGCGCCGATATGACCGGCCTCGATATCACCGTCGGTATGACCGCCCGCGCCACCATGTGCGTCCGCGCTATTATGCGCCGCACCGCCACCATGCGCCAAGGCGTCACTACTACTGATCAAAAACCCCGCTTCGGCGGGGTTTTCTTTTGCGCACGATGACGCAGGAGCGGTTTGTCTGTTTCTGCCTCTTTGCGGACGCTACGCCAGATCCCGCAGCACGCCCTCGACGATCTTGCGCTCCTCCGCGGTCAGCGGCGCTTGCGGCGGGACCGGATCGCCGACGGCGTAACCCTGCATCTGAAGACCGGCCTTGATGCAGGCGGCGAGGTTGAACCGCGCAAACACCTCGTTGACGCGCCACAGCTTGCGCTGAAGCACGATCGCCTCGTCCCAGCATCCAGCCTTGCACAGATCATAGAGTTTCACGCTTTCGCGCGGCACGATGCAGGCCGGACCGGCCATCCACCCCTTGCCGCCGATCAGCATGACAGCAGCGGGGATATGCGCGGACGCCGAGAACACTTCCAGCTTGTCGCCGCAGCGGTTGATGATCGACAGCAGACGCCCGGTGTTGTTCGACGCATCCTTGATGCCGACGATCCGCGGATGCTCCGCGAGCCGCGCGATGACATCGAGCGTCAGATCCGAGCGCTGGAAATTCGGATTGGTGTAGATCACCACCGGAATATCGACAGCGTCGGCGATGGCGCGGAAATAAGCCTCGACCTGCGCGTCCTTCACCGGGAAATAGGCCTCGAGAATCGCCAGAATGCCGTCGGCGCCGAGCGCCTGATACGATTTCGCCTGCGCCACCGCGTCCGCAGTCGAGGTCGAGGCGACACCCGCTATCACAGGCACGCGCTTCGCTGCAGCTTCCACCGTCGTCTTGACCACCGTGGTCCGCTGCTCGCGGTCGAGATAGGCGAACTCTCCGGTGGAGCCGAGCGGCGTCAGCCCGTGGACGCCGGCGGTGATGAGATCGTCGCAGAGTTTCGCGAGAACGTCGGTCTTGATGGCGCCGTCCGGGGCGGTCGGCGAGACGAGGTAGGGAAACACGCCGTGCAGGTTCGTCATCAGTTCACTCTCGATATTGTTCTTGAGATTGTTCTCGATACTGTTCTTGGCATTCGGATCGTTAACGGTTGAAGCACATCTTGCGGATGTTCGCAGGTTCATCTCGCTTCATCTGGACATGCTTTGCCGATGCGACACAAGATGTCGATGCGTGAATCATGGCCCATGGTATGAATCGCTGATTCGGGCGCGTTTCGTTCCACTCGCGTTCCAATGTTTAAGATTGCGCAACCTTTGGGCCGCAGGATCGTCGCGTTATGAGACAGTTTGCGTTGAAGGACGCCGGACATGCAGGATGAGGGCAAGACAGACAAGGGGGCGGGCATGATGAAGCGGATGATGGTTGCGGGATTGCTGTCGCTGGCCGCGGGCGGCGCGCTCGCGCAGGACGTGCCCGGCATCGAGATCTGCACCGCCGAGAAGACCATGGAGCGCCGCACTGGTTGTCTGCAGAGCAACGTCAATTTCCTGAAGGCCTCGCTGACCAAGGCCTCACTCGACAGCCAGCAGAAGATCGACGCCGCCAACCGGCAGATCGACGCGCTGAAGGCCACTGTGATCGGCCTTCAGAAGACGGTCGCGGATTTGCAGGGCCAGGTTCAGGTGCTGGGCAAGAAGCCGGTTGATGCGACGAAGGACGCGCCCAAGGAGCCCGCGAAGGACCCGGCTGCCAAGTGATGCGCGCGGCTTCCAAACGCAAATCGGCTGCGGCCAAGCCCCGCGCAGCGGTAACGAAGCCTCGCGCAGCGAAGTCCAAACCTGTCGCGTTCGTCTACGTACTCGCCAGTTTTCACAAGGGCCGCTATCTGTCCTACGTGGGCTGGACCAACGATGTTGCGCAGCGCCTCGAAAAGCACAATGCCGGTACCGGCGCGCGCTCGACGCGCGGACGCGCCTGGACGCTGCTGCACACCGAGGCTTTCAAAACACGCAATGAGGCCATGAGCCGCGAATGGCATCTCAAGCGCGACCGCGCGTTCCGCAAGAAGCTGATGGACGCGGTGCGGGCGGGGACCGAAAGACCGCCGCGATGAATCCAGCCACAGCATCCCCCATCATCATCGACGCGGTGCAGACCCGCGCCAGCCTGCCGTTCGATCGGCTGATCCCGGCGCTGCGCGAGGCCTTTACCGTTGGTGCGGACGTGCCGCTGCGGCATCATCATTTCATGCCGCAGCCGGATGGCTCGACCGCGACCATCCTGATCATGCCGGCGTGGCAGCGCGCGTTCATCGGCATCAAGATCGTCACGATCTTCCCGGAGAACGGCAAGCGGCTGCTGCCGGGGTTGTTCTCAAGTTACCTGCTTTGCGACGGCGAGACCGGGCAGCACATCGCGCTGATCGACGGCAACGAGATCACGTCACGGCGCACGGCGGGCATCGGGGCGCTCGGTGCGGCATTCCTCGCGCGCGAGAACGCGACAAAATTGCTGGTGGTAGGCTCCGGCCGGATCGCGAGTCTCACGGCGGATGCGTTTCGCGCGGTGCGGCCGATCGAAAAGGTCGCGGTGTGGAACGTCCACGAGGCCGGCGCGGCGCGGCTGGTGTTCGACCTGCGCGCCAAGGGCATCGATGCTTACGTGGCGCATGATCTGGAGCGTGCGGTGGGCGAGGCCGACATCGTGAGTTGCGCAACGCTTGCGCACACGCCGATCATCAAGGGCGCGTGGCTGAAGCCGGGCGTGCATCTCGATCTGGTCGGCAGCTTCACGCCGTTCATGCGCGAAGCCGACGACGAGGTGTTTCGCCGGGGCCGCGTCTGGCTCGATACTTATGACGCGTTGAAGGAAAGCGGCGAACTGCTCGATCCGATCCGCGATGGTGTCATCAAGGCTGATGATATCGCCGGTTCGCTCGCCGAACTGTGCCGGGGCGAACGCAAGGGCAGGGCGAACGACGGCGAGATCACCATGTTCAAGGCGGTCGGCAACGCGCTGTCCGACATCGCCGCGGCGGGACTGGTGTATCGGGATTTTGGTCACAAGGCCTGATGCAATAAACACGTCGTCCCCGCCTTCGCGGGGACGACCAGTGGTTGATTATGCTTTCAAGGCGCGACGTCGCAGCGCCGGCGACAGCGCAACAGATTCTCAGGCCTGCTCTGCTTTGCTGCGCTGGTCATCGGCAAAATCCCGCGATAGGTTTCGCGCGTCAAAAATCAAAAGCACGTCTCGGGAGGTCTTCATGTCAAACGTCCGTGTCATCGCAACCGGTCTCGAATTTCCCGAAGGGCCGGTGGTGATGCCCGACGGCTCGGTGGTGCTGGTGGAAATCCGGCGTCAGACGCTGACGCGCGTGTATCCCGACGGCCGCAAGGAGATCATCGCGAAGATTCCGGGCGGGCCGAACGGCGCGGCACTCGGCCCCGACGGCAAGATGTACATCTGCAACAACGGCGGTTTCAGTTGGGCGCCGGGCCCGCGCGGCAACATCATGCCAGGCAGCCCGCGTCCATCGGAATATATCGGCGGCTCGCTGCAGCGCGTCGATCTCTCAAACGGCAAGATCGAGACGCTGTTCACCCATTGCGGCGAACATCCGCTAAAGGGGCCGAACGATCTTGTGTTCGACAGGCAGGGCGGGCTGTGGTTCACCGACCTCGGCAAGCGCCGCGCGCGCGACATGGATGTCGGCGCGCTCTACTACATGAAGCCGGGCGCGACGGAATTGGTCGAGGCCGTGCATCCGCTGCTGCCTGCCAACGGCGTCGGCATCTCACCCGATGAAAAAACTGTCTATGTTGCCGAGACGCCGACCGCGCGGCTCTGGGCGTTCGACATCGGCAGTCCCGGCGAGTTGAAGGCCGCGCCGGCGATCTATCGCGGCGAGATGGGCAAGCCGATCGCCGGCCTCGGCGGCTATCAGATGTTCGACTCGCTGGCGGTGGAAGCCTCTGGCAACATTTGCGTCGCCACGCTGATTACCGGCTGCATCTCCGTGATCGCGCCAGATGGCAAGCTGATCGAGCAGGTGCCGACCGGCGACAACGTCACCACCAACATCGCGTTCGGCGGCGAGGGGTTGAAGACCGCCACCATCACGCTGTCGGGCAAGGGCGAACTGGTGGCGATGGATTGGCCGCGCGGCGGCCTGCCGCTCAACTTTTTGAACAAGTGACAGTGCTCGGTACATGATCCCGTCATGGCCGGGACAAGCCCGGCCATGACGTTGCACCAACTTGAATCTCTGCGGAGTATAAGATGTCTTGGCTTTCGCCCATCACACTCAGCGGCCCTCATGCGCGTCTTGAACCGCTGTCGCCGGCGCATCACGACGGTCTGGTCGAGGCCGTGAAGGACGGGGAGCTTTGGAAGCTCTGGTACACCTCCATTCCCAGTCCCGAAAACATGGCTCAGGAGATCGAGCGCCGGCTTGGGCTGCAGACCGCAGGTTCGATGCTGCCGTTCACGGTGACGGATTCCGCCGGGCGTATCGCCGGCATGACCACATTCATGAACGTCGATGCCGCCAACCGCCGCGTCGAGATCGGCTCGACGTGGTATGCCACGCGTGTTCAGCGCTCGCCGCTCAATACGCAATGCAAGCTTCTCTTGCTCACCCACGCGTTCGAGAAGCTGAACTGCATCGCGGTGGAGTTCCGCACGCATTTCTTCAACCATCAAAGCCGACGCGGCATCGAACGTCTCGGCGCCAAGCTCGACGGCATCCTGCGCAGCCATCAGATCGCGCCAAACGGCACGCTGCGCGACACGGTGGTCTACAGCATCATTGCCAGCGAGTGGCCGACGGTGAAAGCGCACCTGACGTATCAGTTGAACGACAAGGCGCGGTAGCGCACCCGCCACTGAATTTCCTCAACAAGTCGGTGCGCGCTTGTTCCAGAATTAACCCGCGCAGCGGACATTAAGGTTTAAACGCGTCTGCCATTGAATCGATTCGCATGAGCGGTATCGTTTTCATGGCGGACAATTGCCCCCGTCCGCCAATTGAGTGCGGGGCCATCGGCCGGCATACTACGGCCGGTGGTCTCTGCCATGAGGCAGCGATGACTGGGTCCCTGTCCATTCTTCTGTTGGTGTTTATCGCCGGCGTGATCGCGGGCTACGGCTTGCGCTCGGAAGTGACGATCTTGCGCAGAGAGCGAGCCCGCCGCAAATTCTGACGCGCCTTTGCGCCACCGGCAATATCGACGAGTCCCAAAACAATTACGCTTGCGCTAGGCGTTGCCGAGAAATCTGCGGATTTCGTCCAAAAGGATAGGCACACTCGGGTCCTGCTCAAGCGGGATATGGTTCTTGCCGGGCAATGTCACAAAACGGGCACCGGGAATACCGGTCGCAAGATCGCGGCCTGCCGCAATCGGTACCCTGCGGTCGTCGCGGACATGCATTACGAGCGTCGGCGCCTTGACCTGCGGCAGCAGGTCCCGGACGTCGAAATTGGCGACGGTGTCGAGATATCGCACCGCGCACTCCGCCGACGCGCTGATGCGCTGGGCCTCGTTGAAGGCGTCGTTTTGTTCCTTCGTCGCATCGGGCATCATCGAGTCGGTGAAGAGCTGGCGGAAGGTTGGCGCGTTAGCGCCCCAGCCGAGCTTCATCAGCGTCTTCATGGCATCGAACCGCTCGCGAGCCTCGGCCGACACGCTCGGGCTCTTGTAGACGCCGACGGCAAAGCCGCCATACAGGATCAGGTGCGACACCCGCTCGGGGTGCCGGGCCGCGAACGCGACCGCCACCGCGCAGCCTTGCGACAGTGCGAGGATGGGAAACCGCTCAAGCCCCGCCGCATCGGCAACGCATTCCATGTCGTTGACCCATGTATCGAGCGTGAGATTGCCGACGTCCCAGTCCGACAGGCCGTTGCCCCGCGCGTCGTAGCGCACCAGTGAGAAGTGCGAGGCGAGCTGCAGCAGCAGATGCCGGAAAATCGGCAACTCCCAGTCATATTCGAGATGTCCCAGCCAGTGCGCCGTGCGCAGCAAGGGCGGGCCATCGCCAACTCTTGCGAAAGCGAGCCGAACGCCGTCGGCCGCCTTGCAGTAGCGGATGTCCTGTTTGAGGTTGGCGCCGGTGAGGATGCGCGCTGCCTTCGAGCCGCCGCTATCCAGTTCGACGGCGAACACCTCGATGGGCCGGGTGATGTTCTTCAGGTTCTGGCGGCCGAGTTCGCGAAACTTGAGTTTGAGCTTGCCTTCGATCTGATCGAGCACTTGCCGGGAAATGCTGATGCCACCGTGGGCGGCGATGCTCTCGAGCCGCGCGGCGACATTGACGCCGTCGCCGAAAATATCACCGCCATCCTCGATGATGTCACCGATGTTGATGCCGATGCGGAATTCGAGCCGCTTGTCCGGCGCGATGCCGGCGTTGCGGTCGATCATCGCGCGCTGGATTTCGACGGCGCATCGCACCGCATCCACTGCGCTGGCAAATATGGCCAATAACCCGTCGCCGGTGGTTTTGACGATGCGCCCGCGGTGCTTCTTGATCCGGCGGTCGATCAGGTCGTGACGATGCGCTTTTAGCTGCGCGTGGGTGCCTTCCTCGTCCGCGCCCATCAGCCTGCTGTAGCCGGCGACGTCGGCAGCGAGAATAGCCGTAAGGTGCCGCTCGACCTGTTTCCTGGTCATGCTGCCAACCTCGTATCCGAGGCAGGCAGTCTAGGCGTCCCCGGCTGCGGTGGCCAGTGTGGCGTCGCGCGTTATTGCGGGGCGTTTGCGACGCACCGTCCCGGCGTGCGCGTGTTCAATATTCGGTGTAGTCCCCGCGAAAGCGGGGATCCATAACCACCCGAATTAATGTTGAGGCGAGATGTCAGTTCCGTTGTCCCAGTGTTCGATGCAGAACGATGATCTAGGGAGTATGGGTCCCCGCTTTCGCGGGGACGACCAGTTGAGAGTCAGGTGTGAAAAAAGCCGCATCGTTGATGCGGCTTTTCGTTTCTCACTCCGTCTCGACGACGGTTCTTGTCACACTTCGCGGCGGCTCAGGAACGCCAGCCGCTCGAACAGGTGCACGTCCTGCTCGTTCTTGAGCAACGCGCCGTGCAGCGGCGGGATCAGCTTGCGCGGATCGCGCTCGCGCAACTGTTCCACCGTCATCTCCTCGTTGAGCAGCAGCTTGAGCCAGTCGAGCAGTTCCGAGGTCGAAGGCTTCTTCTTCAGGCCCGGCACGTCGCGCACCTCGAAGAAGATCTTCATCGCTTCCTGAACGAGGCGCTTCTTGATGTCGGGGAAGTGCACCTCGACGATGGCGTTCATGGTGTCGATGTCGGGGAACTTGATGTAGTGGAAGAAGCAGCGGCGCAGGAACGCGTCCGGCAATTCCTTCTCGTTGTTCGAGGTGATCATGATGATCGGGCGCTGCTTCGCCTTGATGGTCTCGCCGGTCTCGTAGACGTGGAATTCCATGCGATCGAGCTCGAGCAGCAGGTCGTTGGGGAACTCGATGTCGGCCTTGTCGATTTCGTCGATCAGCAGGACAGGGCGCTTCTCGCTGGTGAAAGCATCCCACAGCTTGCCGCGTTTGATGTAGTTGGAAATGTCGGAGACGCGTGGATCGCCGAGCTGGCTGTCGCGCAGACGCGACACGGCGTCGTATTCGTAAAGACCCTGCTGCGCCTTGGTGGTGGACTTGATGTGCCAGGTCAAAAGCGGCGCATCGAGCGCGCTCGCGACTTCCTCGGCCAGCACGGTCTTGCCGGTGCCGGGTTCGCCCTTCACGAGCAGGGGACGTTCGAGCACGATCGCGGCATTGACCGCGACCTTGAGATCATCGGTGGCGACGTAATTCTTGGTGCCGGTAAATTTCATCGAGTTTGCCTTGTGATTTCTTGTTCGAGAGGACTATTCGCCACGCGGAAGGTGAAGGGTTCAAACAAGAAGCGGCCGCCGTA
>JBOFVL010000033.1:0-59161 GCA_051653085.1 Afipia sp.
TGATGCCGGCGCCCGGCTCGATCGCGACATCGATGCCCAGCGCCTTGAATTTCTTCACCGTGTCGGGCGTCGCCGCAACCCGCGGCTCCGCCGCATCCACTTCCTTCGCTATCGCAATCTTCATGACGCCTCCCGCAGCGACACCGCCGGACTCTTGGCATCAATGATCTGAAAGATCGCTTCCACTTCGACGGCGGCGCCCAGCGGCAACGAACTGCATCCGACCGCCGCACGGACATGCATGCCGCGATCACCAAGGGCATAAATCAGAAGATCGCTCGCGCCATTCACGACGCTTGCGTGTTCCTTAAAGCCGCTTCCGCTTTGCACGAAGCCTCCAAGCCGGACGCATCGCACACCTTCCAGCGATCCAAGGTGCGCCTTCAATTGCCCGATAATATTCAATAGGCACAGCTCGGCGCCCTTCTTCGCGTCTTCCACGCTCAGATCCATTCCGACAACGCCCTGGACGGCCAACTTCCCGTCCTTCACCGGAAGCTGCCCGGAGATGTAGACGAGATCGCCCACCTGAAGCGTCGGGACGTAACTGGCCAAACTCGCTGCCGGCGCAGGAATTTCAAAGCCGCGATCTCGCAACTTCGTTTCTACCGTATTCATAGCAAGCCATCCTTGTTTCTTATTGGAGCATCGCTCTCTTGTCAGCCGATGCTTTTCTGCGCCAACGGGCTGCGACTATTGATAACGCCGGATCGACAGCTCATCGGTGGGAATTTCTGGTGTGACGCCGGCAATTTGATCGGACACGACGCGGGCGGCGCCACAGGCCATCGTCCAACCCAGCGTCCCATGCCCCGTATTCAGAAAGAGATTGTTGAAACACGCCGGACCAATGATCGGAGGGCCATCCGGCGTCATCGGCCTCAAGCCGCTCCAGAAGGTCGAGCGCGACATGTCGCCGCCTTTCGGAAACAGATCGTTCAGGGAGCGATCGAGCGGCGCGCGGCGCTCCGGGAGAAGATTCACTTTGTAGCTCCCCACTTCAGCCGTGCCGCCGACACGAATACGGTCCCCAAGACGCGTGATCGCAACCTTGTAGGTTTCATCCATCACCGTCGACTGCGGTGACGCGGCCTCATCGATGATCGGCACGGTAATCGAATATCCCTTGACCGGATAAACCGGAATATTGATGCCCAGTGGCCGCAGCAGCAACGGCGAGAAGCTACCGAGCGCCATCACGTATTTGTCGGCCGAAAACACGCCCTTGTCTGTCGTGACCTGGGCAACGCACCCACCAGCGATATTGATCGCCTTGATTGCCGTGTCATAAACGAAGCGCACACCAAGGGCCGTCGCGACCTTTTCGAGACGCTCCGTAAACATCTGACAGTCGCCGGTCTCGTCGTCCGGAAGGCGTAATCCACCGACAAAATAGCCTCGCACTGCGGCCAACCCTGGCTCAGCGCGCACGCAACCGTCGCGATCCAGCACCTCGAAGGGCACATTGTACTGACGCAGAACATTTAGGTCGCCACCGATGGCATCGAGCTGGGACTGTTTGCGGAACAGCTGCAGCGTACCAAGGCTACGTTCGTCATAGGTGATACCGATATCGGCGCGTAGCGCACGCAAACTATCGCGGCTGTATTCAGCGACACCAACCATTCGCGCTTTGTTGATAGCGTAACGCGCGGACGTACAATTGCGCAGCATCTGGATAATCCAACGCCACATCAAGGGATCTGCCTGCGGCCGCACCACCAGCGGTCCATATTGATCAAGCATCCAGCGCACCGCTTTGACTGGTACACCGGGACCTGCCCATGGCGAAGCATATCCCGGCGATACCTCACCAGCATTTGCGAAGCTTGTTTCTCGACCGGGACCCGATTGACGGTCGATAACCGTCACTTCGAAGCCTCTATTGGCAAGATAATAGGCTGTCGTCACGCCAATGACGCCAGCCCCCAGAACCAAAACCCTCATGAAAGCAGATCTCCAACAAGCTCAGCCCACGACAAGTCGGCAGCGCCCAAATAAGTCCGCTCATACCGACGTCCAAGGCCAGTCAACACCTCGTAGCCAATGGTGCCCATTGCTCCGGCAAGATCGTCGACCGACTGATGATCGCCGATCAGTTCAACCTCTGAACCTGGACCGAAATGATCGATCTGCAGTGCGCTGGCATCGACCGTAATGCTGTCCATCGACACGCGTCCCACAATCGGCAATGCGCAGCCTTCGAAATAGACAAGACCACTCTTGCCAAGCGCGCGATGCAAGCCATCTGCATAACCAATCGAAAGCGTCGCTAGCCGTGTCGTGGCACTCGCCCGGAAGTCCCAGCCGTAACCGACGTGATCGCCTCTAGCGGCTTCACGGATTTGGATGACCCTTGCTGAGAGCCGAACCGTCGCCCGCATCGGGTTGACCCGCGACGGAACCGGATTGATGCCGTAGAGTGCCGCTCCTGGACGCACAAGGTCACAATGGTATTCGCTACCAAGAAAAATTCCCGACGAATTTGCGAATGATCGCCGCAAGCCGGGAAAATGATAAGCAAGACGCCGGAATTGTGCGAGCTGCGCTGTATTGGCCACGTGGGACCGTGCATCTGCACATGCGAGATGGCTCATAACGAACTGAACATCGACGCCCGCAACACCTGACCCGGCCTTGACCCAGGCAGCAACCTCGCGCTCCGACATGCCGAGGCGATTCATTCCACTATCAACTTGAACAACGGCAGGAAGTGTCTTGCCAAGATGCCGCGCGTGCCTCGACCAAGCTTGGCACTGATCGATGGAATTGAGAACGGGAACAAGTCCCGCGTCAGCACAATCCGCTTCGCCACCGCTTTGCAGACCATTCAGAATAAAGATCGAAGATGAAGGTACATGCGGGCGCAAACGAAGCCCCTCGTCCAAATGCGCCACGAAGAACTCTCGGCAGCCTTCATCATATAGCGCCGGAGCGACGTATCGCGCGCCGAGCCCATAGGCATCAGCTTTCACCACCGCACCGCATTGCACGTTCGGGCCGAGCTGCCTCTTTAGGAACTGATAGTTCCAACGTATCGCCTCGATATCGATCGTCAGCACCGCGCCCGCATGCCAGGCGCCATCCCTTTTGACCGAACCAGTCATTGCAAAACTATCCCGTTCAGACACCGCGACCGCAGAATGACACGATGCCTCTAGAGGTATTCGGCGAATTCTGTTACAAAACGGCCATCAAACGCTCAAAATCTTCAAATAATGCTGCGTTGACAGCGAATTTCTGCGTATTTGGAAGGATGTAAAATGGCGAAAACGGCCGACTCTATCGACCGGAAAATCATGCGTGAACTTGTGCAGGATGCGAGGATTAGCCAGATGATCCTCTCGGAAAAAGTCGGGCTTTCACCAACTGCTTGCGCGAGGCGCCTGCAGCAACTGGAACAGACTGGCATCATCAAGGGCTATTCAGCGGAAATCGATGCAACAGGGCTTGGCTTCCTGATGACGGTGATCGTTCACATCACGCTGGATCGTCAAAGCGAGGATGCACTCGCCGCATTTGAGAAGGGCATCAAGAATTGCCCCGATGTCGTGTCTTGCTATCTAATGTCAGGAAACGATGACTACCTCGTGCAGGTGCAAGCGCGCGACATGGAGGATTACGAGCGCATCCACAAGCAGCATCTGTCCAGAATGCCGGGTGTAGCGCGGTTGCATTCGAGCTTCGCGATGCGAAGCGTGGTCAAGCGCAGCATTTCACCGGCGGCGCTCAGTGGTTAATCGCCGATATACCCTACCCTACAGAAGAACTTTGCAGCCCTAACCAGACTCTCCGCAAGTTCAAACGAGATGCGAACCACTCTTCACAAGCTGCCACTGCGCGAAGACGGAAACCCGCACCAACTTAGTTCAAGATGGCGTATCCGCTGCGGTAGAGGACATAAGTCGCCACTGCAAAGATCACACAGGCAAAGATGCGTTTGAGCGTTTCTTTGCCCCGCGACAAACGGCTCGCGAGCGCAATGCCGAAAAATCCCCCGACGATGCCCCCGGCGATAAACTGGCCGGCAACCAGCCAGTCGACCAGACCGGAGAACGCATAGTTGATAGCGGTCGCAAGCCCGAAGCACCCGACCGCCAGAAGCGACGAGCCGACCGCATTGATCATCGGCATGCGGGTCGCGAGCAAAAGGCCGGGCACGATCAGAAAGCCGCCGCCGATTCCGAAGAACCCAGAAGCTGCGCCAGTGAGAAATGCAATGCCTGCGGTCAGCAGACAGGTCTTGAGATCGGCATCCCGCTCCGGAGCCGCAGTCTCGCTGCGCGGCCGCAGCATCATGCCCCCCACGGCAAGCATCACCAGTCCGAACAGGAACAGAAGTTTGTTGCCATCGACCAGCTTGCCCGCGCTCGATCCCACGAGCGCACCGAACGTACCGACCATCGCAAACACAGCCGCACAACGCCAGCGTACAACACCGGTACGCGCATAACTGGCCAGATTAATGAAAGCCGTTGCCGAGACCGCCAACGCGCCGGTCCCGATTGCGATATGTGGCTGTGCGACGCCGACGACATAGAGCAGAAGCGGCGTTGCCAGAATTGAGCCGCCACCGCCGATCAAGCCGAGCGAGAAACCGACCAAAGCTCCCGAGCCAAGTGCTGGGTTCAAGATCGCACTCACGATTGTGAAACCTCGGCGTCGTCACCTCGAACAAGCGCAACCACCCACAGGTGATGCCCCGTCGAGCCGCTTGCTACATAAGCAATCACCATTTGCCCATCACGCATGCTCTTTCGGAGCCGCCGCTTCGTCTGACAACCACGATCAGCCCCATACCGCATCCGGAAATGCGTCGAGTGGAAACTTCAAATAACGTCGGCCATTCTCCTCGGGCGGAGGCAGTCGGCCGCCATTTATGTTCACCTGCAATGCGGGCAAAATCAGCTTCGGCATCGGCAATGTCTTGTCACGCGCTTCACGCAAGGCGACGAAGTCCGCTTCACTCTTCCCGGCCACATGCGGATTTCGCAATTTCTGCTCGCCTACGGTGCTCTCCCAAAGCGGTTCGCGTCCGTCCGGCTGATAATCGTGCCCGGTGAAGACACGTGTCGTGTCCGGCAGAGCAAGGATGCCCTGGATCGACGCCCACAACATCGTCGCGCTGCCGCCAGGAAAGTCCGCCCGCGCCGTGCCGCTGTCCGGCATGAACAGTGTGTCATGCACAAACGCTGCATCACCGATCACATAGGTGACGGAGGCGAGCGTATGCCCTGGCGAAAAGAGCACGTGCGCATCTAACGAACCGACCTTGAAACGATCATTGTGGGCGAACAAACAATCCCACTGCGAGCCATCGGTCGTCTGCGTGGGTGAATTATAGATATCCTTCCACAGTCGCTGCACATCGACGACGTGTTCGCCGATCGCCATGGGCGCTCCGGTCCTTTTCTTCATATATTGAGCCGCGGAGAAATGATCGGCATGCGGATGCGTGTCGAGAATGTACGCTATCTTCAGACCATTCTCAGTCACGTAAGACAGGATCGCATCGGCATTAGCGCTACCTGTCGAGCCGGACTTCTCGTCGAAGTCCAGCACCGGATCAATGATTACACAGTCTCGGCTTTCCGGATCTGAGACGACATACTGGATGCTCCATGTGCTCGGATCGAAGAACCCTTTGACCTCCGGCTTTTTGAGATTGGATACAACCATAGTGACCCTTTGAATTTCCTGAGATGGCGCCCAGCTCATAACGCGATAGCATCAGGATGAGTGAGCGGCATGGACGTATCTCTAAACCGCTTTCGACAGCATCTGCCCGTGTGAATCGGTGCCTTCGCGCGGGTAAAAGATCGCCCGGCTCACATCGACTGTGTAGTGGTCAGCATAGGTTGCCGCGTCCTGCGCAAGTTGAGCAACAGAATCCAGGATGTACTGCACCTTGTCGTCGGAGAGCAGGACGCTGAAATTCAGGCGCGTAAACCCGGGCTTGCGAATTTCGTCCCCGCCGGCAATCGCGAGCCGCAACGCGCTCGATTCCGCATCGTCGATCTTCAGCAGGCGATGAACGTATGGTCCCGCGCAGGCGCATCCACCGCGAGCCTGGATGCCGAACCGGTCGCTCAACATGCGGGTGACAAGTTGCTGATGGATATACCCACCCTTTCCGTCCCTGATCCGGAACGAGAAGATCGGCAGACTCTGCGCCTGTAAATTTCCGAGAAGCTCGATGCGTTCGATTTTGCTCCACACAGACAGCGCTCGCGCACGGAGCGCCGCATTGCGCAAGGACATCGTGTCCTGGCCGATGGCTTCCTTCACAAGAAAAACGAGCGCGGCTCGAATGTCTCCGACCACGTTCGGCGTGCCGCTTTCTTCGCGGACCTCAAGACTGTCGCTATAATCGTGCGTCGTCCGGGTCACGAATTTCACGGTGCCGCCTCCTGGCCACGTCGGCGTCGTCGTGACCACGGCATCCTGACGAACAATCAAGATGCCCGATGCAGCTGGACCACCGATAAATTTGTGGGGCGAGACAACCACTGCGTCGATTTGAACACCCCTGGCGGGCTCCATGGCGATCGGCAGATAAGGTCCAGCGCCAGCGTAATCCCAGACGATCTTCGCGCCGGCGGCCTTCGCCCTTTCGGTGACCTCAACAATGTTGGAGACGATTCCAGTGACGTTAGATGCTGCGGAAAATGCACATATCACGGGACGCCCGGCTGCACCCGCAAGGGCGGCATCGAGTTGCGCAAAGTCCGGACCGCCGGTTGCGATCTCTTCAATTTCCACGATCTCGGCGCCGCTCTCACGCCACGGCAAAATGTTCGAATGATGCTCGTAAGGGCCGATGATCACGCGCGGAACAATGCCGGCGAGCATACTCGCCTTCACGCCAAGCAGATTCACGAGGCGGTTCAAGCCCGCAGTTGCGCCCGAGCCCGTAAAAATCACGGCGTAGCGTTCATCCGCCCCACAACACTTGGCGACCACATCGCGAGCCGCGCGCCGGAATCCCGTCATCGCCCCGCCGCAGTATGAAGCCTCGGTATGACTGTTCGCGTAGTAAGGCAGTATCTTCTCGAGGATGAAGCGCTCGACCACCGACAATGCGCGGCCAGATGCAACGTAGTCCGCGTAAATCAACGTCTTGGGTCCGAACGGTCCAATGACTTCGGCGTCATTGCCGATCAAATCCGCAGCGAGACGCTCGAGGCGATCGCCGCTGACGAGGTCATTCTTGAATTTCGCTAACAAGTCGTCTGCTCGCAGAGAATGCTGGCTCACGATGTTCATAACAGGTTATCTCCGCAGTATTCGCGTGTTGTGGGTAGAACGACAGGAGAATCGATTTCCTATCGAGGGAGTGACCGAGGTCATGCAAGATGACGCCAGCCTTCACTTCATTTCAGTCGACGGCACTTCCTGCGACTGCGGTGTCACGAGATCCGGTTCGATACGTCTGATCGATTTATCCTGGACAGCGACACCCTGCAGGGGGTGACGGCGTCTCAGCGCGACGGCGGATCCGCATTCCACCAACCAAGCAAGCGACACCTCACAGCTTCAGGTGATGAACCGTCAAACAGTCCGTAGCAGGCAACCCTCGGCGAGACACCGAACCGAACAGCCCGATGCCTCGCCCGCCATCTATGTCTTCGCACTAGTCATTGACTGCTCCATGTCGGCCACGGCCGGGATCTATCTGTATCGGTGTTTTCCGCATCGCTTTGCATGACGCCTAGTCCAGCGCTCGCGGGGATGCTGCAGGCACAACAGCGACGCCGTCGTTGCGGACACGCTTCACGATCTCGCTGACACCCATGACGACCAGCGGGACGAGCAGCGCCACATAGGCGTTATCGATGCCGTATGGATTGCCCATCACGAACCAAACGATCGTGGCGACGAGAGACGCCAGGATGCTCAGGAACGCTCCGCGCTTGGTGCCGAACCATGGTGCGAAGAAGACGAACAGAACCAGGATCGACAGCGAGGCTCGGAGCGCCTTGCCGAGGAACGTCATCGACAGGATGTTCGGGGTGTAGATCGCCAGAACGATCGGAAGCAGACCCATGACGACAGTCGCGACGCGAATGAACGTTAAGGAGCTCTTTTCAGAGCGAACCTTAACACCGAAGCCAACATAGAAATCTTTGTAGAGCAGCGTCGCAGTCGCAACCGCGAACGCAGCAATCGAACCGAATAGTGATGCAGCAAGGCCTGCGCAGACGATACCCGCCATCACTCCATCCATCTGCCCAATCAGTGCAGCGAATGCGTTGATCGATTTGATGTTGGGGAACAATGCAAGCGAGCACATTCCAACGAGGGCGGTGATAATGCCAAACGGGACCAGGAAGAGCGCCGTGGAGAAACTTGCAATCTTCGCGCTCTTGGCGTCGTCCACCGTGTTGATCGCTTGAATCACGTATTGCGTGGAGAACGTCGCCCCCATACCCGCGATAAACCAGGCGAAGATCTGACCCCAACCAACGTGAGTCCAGGAGAACATTTCTGCTGGAATGCGCGCTTGAAGCTCATGGAATCCGCCGAGCTTCGTGATGCCGAAGTACAGAGCGGTCAGGATGCCCAAATACTTGATGAACGAGTGAACGACGTTGGTGTAGACCACCGACTTCATGCCACCCATGAACACGTAGAGTACGGATACAAAGCCGCAGACGATAATCGCGTACGTGCGATCAACACCAAGCAGGATGCTGAGAATCGTTCCACCACCGGCGTAGATCGCGACAGCAACGATCTCCAGCGCGAAAATCATCACCAACGATGTGGCGAGCCTTGTCTTGCGGCCATAAACCTCGTCAAGAACCGCCGAGATCGTGTTGTGTCCGGAGTCCTTGTACTTTCCTGCGAGAAAGAGGCCGTAGAAGACAAAGCCGGCAGCTAGCGCCAGAATATTCCAGGAGGCAGAGATGCCGACCTTGTACGCCTCCTGTGCGGTGCCGACGCTCGCGGATGTCCCGATGAACTCGGACATCAGCATCAGGCCGACCAAAATCGCTGGAACCCCAGTGCGACCGGTCGTTCCGGACGTGAAGGTATTCGCCGACTTGACCGACCGTTGAAGGACGCTTGTGACAAGCGCCAAACCGACGATGTAGATCGCAACAATTGCTATGGCGACGTAATTAGCGTGCATTTTTTCGTACCCCTCCCGAAAGTGGCTTATACGTCTCTGTACATTGCAGATACGTCTTGAACATGTTTATAAATACCAACTTCAACCCAACAATCGTCGGAGTCAACATGTTTTAACCTACAATGGGGATAATGAGGTGACTGTGCTTTAGGAACAGGCGCGCTCTTCAGGAAAAGATCGCTGTCGCGTCTCGGCCGCTTTTGGAAGAGACCAAAAAATATCAATAAGATAGCTACTTCAGCTCGCGCTCAATCAATCCGAAGAGCGGTTCGTGTCCTGATGGTGCACCCCTTCCCCTGTAGGACCTAGAACATATCACGAGAGGCTGAACTCTAACCGCCTGCCCCAGGCGGGTCTCCGAAGCTCACGTCGACGCCGAAGACACGCGTTCAGGAGTGCGGAGCCGGACAGCGGCAGCTATCGGGGAGTTGAACTAGCGCCCCGCGGCATAGGCTTGCATTCCTCTCGGGTTTGCTGCGGCTCTCAACCAGCCGTGCGAACGCGAGGCCGCCGTCAGTCGGCCTTCCGACCAGTCCTCTCCGACCTCGACGATATGACCCCGCGCGCGCAGGTCCTTGATCGCATCATCGGAAACACGTCCTTCAAGCACAAGCACGCCGGGGCGCGCGAGGCGCGGCCAGAAAGAAGCCGGGAAGTGCTCGGTGTGCCAGGCGGGAGCGTCGATCGCCTGTTGCAGATTGTGCCCGGCATGAATATGGCGAAGCAGGAATTGCGTCGCCCATTGATCCTGCTGATCACCACCGGGTGTTCCCCAGGCGAGGTATGGTTGACCGCCGCGCAGAGCAAGCGTCGGCGACAAAGTCGAGCGCGGCCGCTTTCCGGGTTGCAACGAAGCCGGATGTTCTTCATCCAGCCAGAACATCTGCGCACGCGTTCCGAGGCAGAAGCCGAGACTTGGAATGATCGGTGACGATTGCAACCATCCTCCCGAAGGAGTCATCGAAATCATGTTGCCATGCTTGTCGATGATGTCGAGATGTACGGTATCGCCGCGTTCGGCACGGAGCCGGCCGACCGTAGGTTCGCCTGTTCCGATGGCTGATACCGATTCGCGCAAACCACCCTCGCGCATCCCGACCGCTTTGCCGAATCCGGGAATCAAGCCGGGCAGCAACTCCATCGATGCCCGATCGGTGATGAGCTTGCGGCGCTCTGCGTTGTAAGCCTCGGACAGCAGTTGCTCGACCGGCACGTCGCTGAAATTCGGATCGCCGTAAAAGACGTCGCGGTCTGCGAAGGCAAGCTTGGTGCACTCTACCTGCAGATGAATGAATTCGGGGCCGCACGGATCCAACTTGTCGAGATCGAAGCCCTTCAGCAGCGCCAATTGCTGGAGCAAGACCAATCCCTGCGTCCAAGGCCCCGGCTTGCACACGGTGTAGTCGCCATAGTTGTAGCTGATGGGCGCTTCGATCGTCGCGCGCCACTTCGCCATGTCGTTGCCGGTGAGCAGGCCGTGGCGTGCGACTCCGGTCGCATCCATGACAGCGTTGTTCTTGCAAAAATCATCGATCGCTTCGGCGATGAAACCTTGCGACCACACCTGGCGGGCGCGTTCGATCTGGGCTTCCCTATCGCCGCCAACGGCCTTCGCTTCCGCAAGGATGCGCGAATAAGTATCGGCCAACTTTTCATTGCGGAAGATCGTTCCTGCCTTGGGAACAGCGTCATGCGGCAGATAGATTGCGGCGGACGAGCGCCAATGCTCGCGAAACAGTTTCTCGACGGTCGAAATCGTGTCGCAGATTCGCTGGACCAAAGGATAGCCGTTGCGGGCGTATCCGATCGCCGGCGCGAGAACATCTTCAACCGACATGGTGCCGTAGTCTCTGAGCAGCAGCATGTAAGCGTCAAAGGCGCCGGGCACGCAGGCTGCAAGCAACCCGGAACCCGGCACAAGGTCGAGTCCCATGTCGCGAAAACGCGTGATCGTCGCGGCGCCGGGAGCTGGCCCCTGCCCACAGATCACCTCCGGCTTTCCACGCCGCACATCGTAGACCATGATCGGAACGTCGCCGCCCGGACCGTTAAGGTGCGGCTCAACGACCTGAAGAGCGAAGGCCGTCGCCACGCCCGCGTCGAAGGCATTGCCTCCGCGTTCGAGGATACCCATGCCGACAGCTGTCGCGATCCAGTGTGTCGCCGCCACGACGCCAAACGAGCCGGTGATTTCCGGTCGCGTCGTGAAGATCTCGTCCTGATCGTTCGCCATGGTTCTTGAGTCCCTTACCTTACTATTTCAACGGCAAGTCTTGCATGCGGCGGAGATCGCCACACGAGCCGAAAGTCACTTTGCATCAGCCGGCGGCGCTTGCGACAGATCGCGGGCGCGCTGCGCAAGTGCGGCGCGATCGACCTTATTGGTCGATGCGAGCGGAAATTCATCGAGAAACCAGATCGAGCGCGGGTGTTGATAGGCCGCCCCACGCTCCAGTGCGAAGGCCTTCAATCCGCTGGCGTCGATGGTCGCGCTAGGAGCAAGCCGAACGAAAGCGACCGGCTTTTTGCCCTTGATCGGATCGTCGATCGGAACGACGCAGGTCTGGATAACGTCCGGATGGGTCTCCAGCATACGTTCGACTTCACCCGGAAAGATGTTTTCGCCGCCACTAACAAACATGTCGTCGGCTCGGCCGACGAAATAATAGAAACCGTCGGCGTCGCGACTGAAGACGTCACCCGTGACGTAGTAGCCGTCGGCTGTGAAAGGCCGCGGCAGGTCGGGCCGGTTGTGATATCCGCTCATCATCGCCGGCGAGCGTAGCTGCAGCACACCCTCGCTTGTTTCGGCGTCAGTATCGTCAACAAGCCGTAGATCGACCTGCGGGTGTTTGTATCCGAGAGATAGATTTGGCGTCGGCTTGCCTTCGGGATGAGGGCCGAAGACAATCGGGCTCCCCTCCGTCGTTCCGTAGGCATTCAGGATTTTGGCCTTCGGGAAAGTCCGCTTGATCTCGTCGAGCAGAGTGGCGCTCGCGGGCGCAGAGCCCATCCTCAGGTTCTGCACGGACGAAAGGTCGGCGCTTGCCATCGCCTCCTTGTCGTCGAGCATCATGGCAATCATCGGCGGAACCGAGGTCAGCCACGTGCAGCGGAAACGGCCGATTGCCTCGACATACGGTTTCACCTTGAACTGCGGCATGAGGACCATGCTCGCGTGTCCCGCGAGCACCAGATGCGAGAGCGCAAGCGCGTTCATGTGGTAAAGCGGTGCGGCGATCAGCATATGCTGGTTTTCGATGCCCTGCGGGCCAAGCCGCATCTCAATTACCCAGCGCTGGGCATCATGCGAGAGCACGACACCTTTCGGCCTGCCCGTCGACCCAGACGTATAGAGAAACGTCGCGGCTTCGCCCTTTTGCGGCTCAACAGCATCAAAAGGTCCGGGTTCGACGAAGGAGCCGAACTCCTTCGCATCGTCGAATTTTATCGCGTCCACGTCATCGGGAACAACGGCACGACGCTCGGCATCGCAGAACACCAGGCGCGTCCCACAATCCTTGATTATGTACTCAACGAGATGGCGCGGCAGGCGGAAATTGATCGGGACGGACACCAAGCCGGCGCGCATGATGCCCAGATGAACCGCCAGATAGTCGGAGTTATTCGCGGAAAGAATGGCAACGCGATCGCCTCGCACGAAGCCGCGATTAACCAGAGCTCGCGCCACGCCATTGGCAAGCGCATCGAGCTCACCATATGTCACTTCCCGGCTACGCTCGCCGTCGAAGTCTATCACTGCGACCTTGTCCTGCGGACGCGCGGGATCGATCAAGGTTCCCAGGTTACGTGATGAGATCATGCCAGGCTCACATTGGGTTCGAGAAACTCAAGCATCACGCCGAAACATTCAGCGGCGGGGACGATCAGGCGATCTTGATCCAGTTGGATCAACTTTCCAGCCCAGCGCGAATCCAGACTCGCCTTCAGCGAATCCAGCGAGCGGACGCCGATGCTCATGCCAACAACACGCGGGAGCGATCCTTCCAGGCGAATGCTATCACCATAGAGAGGCTCGAGCTGCTGCTTTGAGCTGAAATCAATTCGGGTTCCGCCGATGTCAACACGGTTGTCCGCGCCGGGCTTTGCTCCGACAACCCGGGCAAGACGGTCAGACTGCGCATTCGGATCGTCGGCGGCGACTATCAAACGCTTCAAGGAAGTCGCCGTATTCGGATGCTGCATGAATGCATCATGCCAGACCAGGTCCGGTGTTAGATGTTCGCAGAAATAGAGACGGGACGCCGGAAAAAATCCGGGATCCATGTGAACGGTGCGAAACCGCGCCTCGGTCTCAACGCCGCCGATCGTGACGGGCCGGCTAAAGGCTTTCGGCTCAAGCACGGGCAACTGCTGCGATCGCAGCCGCGCCTGTGTGACGTCGACATCGTCGCTGCCGTACACTAGCCCATTCAGGCCGACAGGCCAGTCGAGAAGTTCCTTGCGAGGATTGGGATTCGACGGATCCAGCCCGATCAGTTCGAGATAATTCGTATCAAACACGATCAGGTGGTTCATCGAACCAAGACTGTGATAACCGCGCGGCGCGATCTGGAAGCCGAGCAAGTTGAACAACTCTTCTCCGGCATCGAGATCGTAGTGAAGATTAAGAACCGCGTGATCGAACATTCCCTCGCGTTTCGGGACGGCGGAATCCGCCGTCCCGAAACCATTGGCGCCTTCGGGGGCCACCGAGGTTACCTCGCTCAGGCCTTGGGCGGAGCGGTGAGATAAACCCCCCGGCCGCTGGCGAGAAGGGCACCGTCCTTGTCGTAGACGCTGGCTTCCGCGACCGAAAACTGGCCGCCCCGCTTCACGATACGGCCCTTCGCCGTAAGGTCGCCGGGCATCGCGGCCCGGTGATAGTCGACACGCATGTCGATGGTCGGAACGCCGCGACCGGTGTGGGCCACCAAAGCCCAGTCGGCCGTGAGATCGACCAGGGCCGCAAGGATGCCGCCATGGGTATACCGGCGATCCGGGTTAACCACCCACTCTTCTCGCCAGGTGGCGGTCAACTCGATACCCTCTTCGTCCACCTTCTGAACACGCAGGCCAAGCCATTGGTGGAAAGGTCCGCGCGTCAACATCGCTTCGACGGCGGCAGGAGTAAGTTTCTCGGTCATTATCGATCCTTCGCGTTGGTTGTTTGACGGAATGTCAGGCTCAGGGCGTGATTACGACCTTGCCCAGAACTTCCCGGTTCTCAATCAGCCGCAGGCCATCGATGGCCTTATCGAGCGGAAGAACCTTGTCGACAACCGGCTTGAGCTTCTTCTCCGCAATCAGGCGCATCAGATCGGCGAGATTGTCGTCGTAGAAGCTGTTCGAACCAATGACCTGCAATTCGAAGCTCCAGATATAACGCAGGTCTTCCTTTGGATCATGCCCGGCGGTCGCGCCGCAAACGAGCAGCTTGCCGCCACGCTTCAGACAACGCAACGAAGGCAGCCAAGTGTCGCCACCGGTGAAGTTGATCACGACATCAACGCCGCCTTCATATGTGCGGCGCTGCGGCTTTCCATACTTTTCGATCGCCCACTTCGAGAAGTCGACGTCCTTGTAGTTGATGACATGGTCAGCGCCGAGATCGCGCAGGCGCTGCATCTTGTCTTCACCACCGGCGCACGCGATAACCTCAGCTCCCGCGAGCTTCGCCAGCAGCACGCAACCCGTGCCGACACCGCCCGATGCACCGAGCACCAGCACGCGGTCACCTTTCTTGACCGTGTTGTGGGTCACCAGCATGCGATGCGCGGTTCCATAGGCCACTGGCAGCGAGGCGGCGTCCTCATAGGAGACGTCGTCCGGCATCCGGATCAACTGTTCGGCGTCGACGAGGCAGTACTGCGCCATACCGCCGTCCATCATCTCGCCCAACAATCCCTTTTTCTTGTTCAGCGGGTTGACCAGAACGCGGTCGCCCTTGCTCCAGCCCTTCACGCCGGGGCCTACCTCGGTAATCTCGCCGGCCATATCGAGGCCGATCACCACAGGAAGAGGCACCTTGATACCGGGCATGCCGCGCACCGTGAACACGTCATGGTAATTGAAAGAAGAAGCACCGACGCGGATGACCACATGGCCTTCGACGACAGCCGGAATCGGCCGATCGTTCACGACTTTCAGATTTTCCAGGCCACCGTGGCTTTCCAAAACCAGAGCGCGCATTGTTCCCTTCGACATCTCATTATCTCCCAGTGATATGTTCTAACATCGGTCTATAGATGTCCTAACATGTTCTGTCCAGTGCATCTGACCACTCTTATTCACAAGGTAGTTGCGACGCAGTAGGTAAAAGCGCCCAGCAGGCCCCTCGATATGTCGCGGCGATGGTGCTTTAAGGCTCGCAAACCAGCAGCAGATCAAGCTTCTACACCCTTAGCAAGCTTGCAAATCCGGTCTTGATATGTTCAAATGCCATTATGGGACATGTCGTATCAATGGGAAATCCGCCTAAGGAAACGAAGGGCGGCTTGCGGCAAAGTGACATAGCTTTTCATGCCATTCACAAAGCCATCGTGCGTTGTGAAATCATGCCCGGCTCCATCGTGACCGAGGTGGATCTTGCCGGCCAATTTGGTGTGGGCCGAGCGGCAGCACGCGCTGCCGTCGATCGTCTATCACTCATCGGCTTGCTTCAACCCGTTCGCCGCCAGGGCTACAGGGTCAAGCCTATTACGCTGCGAGACCTCAACGATCTTTTCCAACTCCGCGAGATTGTCGAGGTGGCTTGCGTGAGGCTCGCGGCTGGCAGGGTGGATTCCGCAGACCTTCATCGCCTGGACCGGTTGTGCCGCACCGACTATCAGCCGGGCGACAAGGAGAGCGAAGCTGTTTTTCTTCAGCGCAACAGCGACTTCCACCTTTCTATCGCGGCAGCGAGCGGCAATGATCGATTGATCGCAGTGCTGAACCAGACGCTTGTCGAGTTGGAGCGGATGTTTCATTTTGGTCTTTCGCTCCGGGATCGGGGCAGCGAAATGCATTCGGAACATCAATCGCTCATCGACGCCCTCGCCGAGGGTGATGCAGCTACCGCCGAGCGCGTCACCATCGACCAGGTACGCTCCTCACGCGCGATGGTTCTGGACGCCCTGCTTTCAAGCGCATCGCTTCTCGATGTGAAGATCGGCGTCGCTGAAAAAGAACGCTTCTTATAAACTATATTTAGCGCGGCTGCATTCCAGTTTCGCCATGCGCAACGTGGTCAAGCGCAGTATTTCTCCGGCAGCGCTCAGCGGCTGATGGAGCCCTGCTTTTCGGCCGGGATTGTCAGCAACGCGTCAAAGTATAGCAGCGCGTGCGAAATCCAGCATCTTCGACTTCCGTGGACCAAGGTCGGATGTCCCCGCACCCGTTGAGGTCAACTTCAGTTCCGGAGCATTGAGCGAGGCGCGATATCGCTCGTCGTGGGCGTCGCCATAGAGCGTTGTCCGCTGGCGCGGCACCCGATTCATGCTGCGAATGAGCGTCTCCATCTCTAGCGGCACCATCTCATGACCATGCTGCGCACCGGCCGAGCGAGAGATCGTCTCGTCCATCAGCGTGCCACCGAGATCGTTAACGCCTGCCTGCAGGCACGCGCGAATTCCCGCTTCGCCGAGTTTCACCCAGGATGTCTGGATGTTCGACACCTGCGTATGAAGCGCCAGCCGCCCGACCGCATGCATCAGCACCACCTCCCGGAAAGTTGGCCCCTTGCGCGAACGGCCCTTGAGATAGATCGGCGCTTCCATGTGCACAAAGGGCAGCGGCACGAATTCGGTAAAGCCACCGGTGGCGGCCTGCAAATCGCGGACACGCAGCAAATGCCGCGCCCAATGGTCATAGCGTTCGACATGGCCGAACATGATGGTGGCGGTGCTTCGCAGGCCCGCGCGATGTGCGGTGTCCATTACATCCAGCCATTCGGCGGTGTTGATCTTGTCCGGACAGAGGATTGCGCGGACCTCATCGTCGAGAATCTCCGCCGCTGTTCCTGGCAGCGTTCCCAGACCCGCCTGCTTCAGTTCGTGCAGGAATTCGCCGACCGATATGCCGAGTGTCTTGGCACCCTGGAACACCTCGAGCGGGGAAAATGCGTGGACGTGCATGTCTGGCGCGTATTCCTTCACCGTGCGGCAGATCGCGAGATAGTTCGCGCCTGTGTATGACGGATGAATCCCACCCTGCATGCAGACTTCGGTTGCGCCGCGATCCCACGCCTCGCGGACGCGCCCGCCGATTTCCAAGAGCGGCAAGTCGTAAGGCTTGCCACGCAGGTTTTCCGCAAGCTTGCCCTTGGAAAACGCGCAGAACTGGCACTTGAAGTAGCAAATATTAGTGTAATTGATGTTGCGGGTGACGACATAGCTGACGGTGTCGCCATTTACCTCGCGGCGCAGTTCGTCGGCGGCACGGCAGACCGCAGTGAAGTCGGCATCCTCGGCTGCGAACAGCGAGACGATTTCGCCTTCGTCGAGCCGCTTGCCTGACTGCGCCTTAGATAACAGGTGATCAAGCCCGCTCGTCCGGACCGCGGGCGACGGCAGGACCGCGTGCAGCAAAGCAAGGTCTCGCGCCGGCGGCTCGAACGTCGCGCCGGGACACCAGTCATCGAGACGCGGCCGGCCGTTGCCGTCGACAAAGCCAAGCAGCGCCGTTTGCAGCGACTTGTCCGTCCAGCGCCCGATGTGCCGGGCATGAGAGGGATAAATCGCCAATCGCTCGACAAGTTTCTTGCCGCATTGTGCCGTCGCCTCTTGCAACCGGGTGAGATGTGGCCACGGCGCTTCGGGATTGACGTGATCAGGTGTCACCGGCGACACGCCGCCCCAATCGTTGATGCCGGCCGCGACAATCATGTCGAGCACGCCCGGGCTAAGATTGGGCGGCGCCTGGATATTCATATCCGGACGGAACAACAGGCGCGCGATTGCGATGGTCCACAGATGCTCTTCGAGCGGCGTTGCTTCGACATCGGCCATGCGCGTGTCCGGCTTGGGCCAGAAATTCTGCACAATGATTTCCTGGATATGGCCGTAGCGCTCGTCGAGTGCGCGCAGCGCGAGCAGAGATTCGATGCGCTCCTCCCGCGTCTCACCGATGCCGATCAAAAGCCCGGTAGTGAATGGCACCGCCTGCTGACCTGCGAGTTCAATGGTCCGCAACCGCGCTGCAGGGTCCTTGTCCGGAGAACCGAAATGCGGTCCGCCGCGCTCACACAGACGCGCCGCTACGCTCTCGAGCATGATGCCCTGCGAGATCGATACCTTGCGCAGTGCTACGAGGTCATCTGCCTCCATCAGTCCAGGATTGAGATGTGGTAGCAGGCCGGTTTCATTGAAGACGGCACGCGCAACATCTTCGAGATAGGCGAGCGTCGTCGGATAACCCATCTCATTCAGTTCGTCCCGCGCGTGGCGGTACCGCAGTTCCGGCTTGTCTCCGAGAGTAAACAAAGCCTCCTTGCAGCCGGCATCTCGGCCAGCGCGCGCGATCGTCAGAACCTCATCCACCGTGAGATAAGCGCGCTGTCCTTTGCGCGGCGCATGCGCAAAGGTGCAGTAGTGGCAGACGTCGCGACACAGCTGCGTCAACGGAATGAAGACCTTGCGGGAGTAGGAAATTTTGTGGCCATGAGCTTCGTCGCGCAACGACGATGCGAGGCGCATCAGGTCCTCAAGCGTGACATCGTGGACGAGATTCATCACCTCGCGGCAAGAAATGTCGCTGCGGCGGAGCAGACTCGCAAGCTGTCGGTCAGTGGCCATCTTCACACCTCAATCCCTCGCCGCGTCGTCTACTCATTGCCAAATCGCAAGCGGCGCAGTCTTGCCTTCGAACAAGATCGCTCCCGCCGCGGAGCCAACCTCATGCCAATCCGAATTGGCAGGCCATTCCGTTCGGCCACTCAACCCGAGTGAGCGCAGATACGCATCCGTTCGGGTTTGCGTATGCGAATCCAGAAATTCGACGAGATGACGCGGCTCATCGAGATCGAGCCCCAGCCGACCATTCACAACGACGACCGGACGAATACCGCCCCGGTTAGCCGCCTGAACGTGACGTGCAAAACTTTCCGGTCCGAAGCACGGCGTGATCCGTCCCGGAACGTCGCAAGCTAGTGCATTGGTGCCACCATCACGCGGCGCCGGCGCAATTGCCACGCCAGCTTTCTTCACCGCAGCAAACAGCGCAGCGATATCGGCTGGCAGGATACTCGGCACATCACTTGGCAGCGCAATCACCGCACCGCCGCGCCGCCGCGCCACGTCCAGAAAGCCGACCTTGACCGCTGCATTGGTGCCGTTGGCACCATGATCATCGATAACGACTATGCCCAACTGGCGGGCGTAATCCGCGACATCGTCGGCGCTGGTCACTACCGCCACATTGCGCAGCCCAGGCACACCGACGGCCGCACTGAGTACGTCGCCCAGCATCGTCCACGCCAGCTTTGCGCGCTCCGAAACACTCAGCAGCGGGGAGAGTCGCTGCTTCGCGCCATCGAAGGATCTCACCGGCACAATCACCCATGCGTTGGGTTCGATCACAATGCGTCTCCGTAACAGGCGATCATTTTGAAGCTCGCTCGCAGGCGATCGAGAGACGTTCTCCAAAAGCGAGCACTTGCTCAGCCAATTGAACTTTGGAGGCAGTATCCGTCATCAGCGTAGGGGCCAGATGAACGGCTACGTCGAGGCCCTCCGTCTCGGCCGCATCGGCTGAATCAACGATCAACCCATCGATCAGCCCGTGATAGTGAGAGGCAATTGCAGCAGTGGTCGGCCGTATGCTGAGTTCGTCCATGATCTTTCTGGTTGGTCCTTTTACTGACTGCCCACCCAAGATCGGCGACACAGCAACAATCGGAACATCCGCCGCACGCAATGCGTCGGTCAGTCCAGGCACCGCGAGAACTGGATCGATGCTCAGATAGGGATTCGATGGACATATAACGATCAGTTGCAATCCATCGGGCCTGAGAGCAGCGCGCACCTCCGCCGTCAACTGTGCCGAAGCGGCGCCATCGAATCGGATCTGCTTCACGACAGGCTCACAGCGACGCTCAACGAAATAGCGCTGAAACGCTAGTTCTTCGGCCGGTGTGACGACTATCGTGCGAATATCGTCATCCGTTACAGGCAAGATATTCGCGGAAATTCCGAAACGCGCAGCAACATCGCCGGCAATCGTTGTCAGGCGTTCACCGCTCGAGCGCCGCCGTGTCCGCTCGACATGCAGTGCGAGATCGCGATCGCCGAGCGCGAACCAGGTTTCGCCGCCGACCTGCGCCAGCGCCCCCATGAAATTCCAGGTCTCATCCGCCCGGCCCCAGCCGCGCTGGAGGTCATTCAGGCCACCGAGCGTGTAAAGCACCGTATCGAGATCAGGCGAAACGTGCAGTCCAAGATGCGTGAAATCGTCGGCCATGTTGACCACGACGTTCAATCGCTCCCCTAGGACATGCTGAAGCCCGAGTGCAAGCTTCGCGCCGCCCACGCCACCGCATAATGCGACGACTCGCCCCTTCGCCTGAAATGTCCGGTCAGACGAATTCATCTGAACATGTCCCGTTCCTTGGGTCGCACCAGCGCCAACGCAGAGTTGACCGGCGCCTTACTGGAGAAGCCACGGACATGCACGATGGGCTGCCCTTCGTTGCCCTGTCCCATGACCAGCGACGCTGCAGCCGCAAGTTCGTCCGCGACAGCGATTTCAGTGACTTGCATGGGGCGCTCGAAGAGATCGGGCGCACCTATCATATTCTGTAGTGAGGGCACGCCGGCGCTGCCGATGGCGACACCCACCACACCATTGCGCCAGGGCCGTCCAAAACTGTCATTCATGACAATTCCCACATCGACGCCGAAAGTCTGATTGAGACCCGACCTCAGGACTTCGCAGCTGGCGTCCGGATTTTCTGGCAGCAGCAAGACCCGCTTTTCGCCGTCCTTCTGCACAATGTTGGATTCGTCGATCCCTGCATTCGCCATTACGAAACCCAAGCGATGGGCGACGATCATCACGTTCTGCCGGGTGCGTACGACTTCGCTGGATTCCGATAGCACCAACTCGATGTGACGAGGGTCTTTGCCAACGACTTTCGCGAGTTCCAGCGCACGCGACGATGGAGTGATATCGCGCAACTCGACATAGCGATTTTCGGACTTGGAGACGATCTTCTGAGCAAGCACGAAGATATCACCGGCGGCGACTTCGATTCCGGCGCGGCTCACACCGTCAACGATGATGGCGACGAGACTGTCACCCGGCTCGACCAAGGGGAGCCCGGGAAGCGCGGTATAGGTAATACTCTTGATCATCGCGCCAATTTCCCTCAACCGGCGATTGCGAGACCGAGATGGTCCGCGCAATCGCCGCTTCTACTACTCTTTCATCACGCTCTTGAACACTTCGTGCAGCCCCAGCACATTGCCTTCGTAATCGAGTGCCTTAAGAATTGCGCCCGCTGGGCGAACACCGACCATATCGGCTCCGGCTTCATGCAGCGCTTTGAGACGGCGGGTACACTCTTCCGCGGAACCTAGGATCGCCATTTTGGCCACGAGGTCATTCGGCACCAGTTCACGCTCAATGGGGAACTGCTTGGCCTTGACCCGCGTCACAATCGCTTCGACCTGAGCCGGATCGAGACCGAGCAACGTCCGGATTTTCGAATGCGAGGCCGTGATTGTGCGCGCGATCATCTCACGAATGATATCAGCGAGCTGATCGACATCGTCACCACACAGAACCATGTTCCAGGCAACGATAGTGACATCCTCGCGCTTGCGGCCGGCGGCCTTTAGCCCTTCCTCGACGAAGCGGATCACTTCGCGCATCGCCTCAGGCTCACCGACGTTACCGACGATCACACCGTCCGCGACTTCACCGGCCATCCGGAAGGCATCCGGATGGGTGCTTGCGACGTAAAACTTCGGCGTGACGTGCGGCAGGAAATTGAGCTTGGCGTTCTCGATTTTGAACACGCTGTTCTCGGCCGAGACAGTCTCTCCGGCGAACAGCCGCTTCATTGCGATAATCGCGTCGCGCGTGACGTCAACGAATTTTCCGTCAGGCGCGGCAAGCGCAGCGCGCGTGGGCTTCAATCCGGCACCAATTCCGACGATCACAGGCTCATCACGATAATCCTGCACCGTCGCCATCGCGCGGGCGACCTGCACAGGATGGCGGGTATAGGGATTGGTGATACCAAGCCCGAGGCTCATCTTGCTGGTCTTGGCACCAATAGCGGCGAGTACGGCGAAGGGGTCGCGGTAAAATTCCTCGTCCGGAATCCACAACAGATCGACGCCGGCCTGTTCGGACCGGATCGCAATGTCCACCAGCGTCTTCGTCGAGCGGTTCGGAATCGTGCAATAGGAAAATTTCATAAGCGTCCCTCGGACTGACGTGTCGTCGTTATTGTTTTCTTGACTTGAAGATGCCGGTAATGCGTCGCCAGATCAGCGACAGCATCAGCGATGCAAAATTCAGCGATTGCGGCTCGGTGGCAGGCATCTGCGGCACGGGTGCGGCAGCGGCTGCCTCGGCCGTGCCGCTGGCCGCGACCGGCGCAGCGCTGGAATCCAGCATCTTCCCAAGGTTGGTGGCGAACATCTTGGTGATGCTGCCGGCGATTTCCTTGACGATGCCGGCGCGGCTAAATTGGGCGAGCGGTCCGGTGATGCTGTAATCTACCTTCAGCTCGATCCGGGTGGTGGGATCGCTCACTGGCACGAGACGATATTCGACCGTGGCGTTGACGCGCGTGGCATTCTTGCCGTCACGGCCTGCGCCCTTGATGGTGCCGGAATGTGTGGCATCATCGCGGGTGACTTCGGCTTCGCCTGCGAATGCGGCTTTGATCGGACCGAGTTGCACGCGGAATACGCCGCTGGCCTTGCGATTGTCCTCGACATTGGTGATCTCGGCGCCGGGAATGCATGTGGCCGTCGCGCGCAAATCTTCCAGCGCCCGCCAGACGGCCTGGAGGGAATGCGCAACTTCAAAGGATTGCTCTAACTGCAAGGCGTATTCTCCTCAGCCTTCACTACGATTGGCCGCATAGACGTTTTGAAGGGCACGGACGATTCCCTGATACCCCGTGCAGCGGCAAACATTCCCCGACATCTCGCGTCGAATATCAGCTTCATCCAGCCCCGGAAACCGCGTCACAAGATCATGCGACGTCATCAGCATGCCCGGCGTGCAATAACCGCACTGAAGCGCGTGTTCCTTGGAAAATTCGACGCGGATTGCTTCCATCTGCGGATCCGTCTCGAAACCCTCGATCGTCTTCACATCGCGTCCATCGCAAGCCGCCGCCAATGTGATGCAGGATCGCGCCGACACACCGTCGAGATGAACCGTGCAGGCCCCGCAGACGCCGTGCTCACAGCCGATATGCGTGCCGGTGAGATGCAGTTGCTCGCGCAGAAAATCAGCCAGTGAGGTCCGCGTCTCAACGGACGCTTCCACGTGTTCGCCGTTTACGGTCAGGGAAATTGTGATCATGGCCGTGCACCGCCTTGAAGGGCGCGCATGACTGCGGCCGCATGGAAATGAACGTGAGCGCCTTCGACCGCGGGCGCCGCTTCACGCACTGCCGCGCTGATCTCGCCGATCGAGATCTGCCGCGGCCAGCCGCCCTTCGCCGCGAACAGCAGCACCGGAGGAGACGACAGCGCACCAGCCACAACGCGGCGCACACCACGGACTTCATCATCGATGAAGCAACCTATCGCCTCGGCGAACTCGCCGACCTTGCGATTGTGTTTGTAATAGCCCCAACGCGCAGCGGCGCTGAGAACCGGGATGTGTAGCCGTGTAAGAAATTCACCCGGTTCGAGTGCGACCGTGAAGCTGCTGATCAAAAACTCACCAATCGGCAATTGCCGCGTGCCGGACGGTCCCGCGATGCCGACCCTGGCATCGAGCGCAAGCAGACATGACAGCCAGTCCGCTGCGGGATCGGCATGGGCGACGCTGCCACCCATGGTTCCGCGATTGCGGACGCCGCGATAGGCGATACCACCAGCGACCTTGCGCAGCAGATCGAAGGTCGACCCCGCCTCTTTCGACATTTCCAGCGTTGCGTGCGTCACCAGCGCTCCGATGGAGATCTCCGACGGCGACACGTCAACGGTTTTCAGTTCGTCGAGTTTGGATATATCGACGACCGCGGACGGCCGCACGAGCCGAAGATTGAGCATCGGCCCCAGCGACTGCCCACCCGCAAGAACCCGGGCGTCGCCCTGATGCAGCGCGAGGATTTCCGTCGTCTCCTGAATGCTCGACGGGCGAACGAAATCAAAGCTCGATGCCTTCACGACGCGCCCTCCGCGGTGAAGCCGGGACCAAGCCCTACGGTTTCGAGCGCGCTCAGAATCCGCGACGGCGAAACCGGTACTTCCGCAACCTCCGCACCGAACGGAATCAACGCGTCGTTGACCGCATTCACGATCGCAGCGGGTGGCGCGATCGCCCCGCCCTCACCGACGCCCTTGATTCCGAAACGCGTGAAAGGCGACGCGGTCTCGGTCTTGAACAGCCTGATGTTCGGCACGTCGCCGCAGCCCGGCAACAGATAATCGGCAAAAGTCGATGCCTGAGGTTGGCCGGCTTCATCGTACCGAACTTCTTCATAAAGCGCAGTGCCGATTCCCTGAACGATACCACCGAGAATCTGACCTTCGACGATCATCGGATTGACCTGAGTACCGCAATCGTCAACCGCCACGTAGTCGCGCAGCTTCACCGTGGCGAAGTCACGATCGATCTCGATCACCGCAACGTGGGTGGAGTACGCGAACGCACCCGAATCGGTTTTCGGCCGATAGCCGCCGACCACTTCGAGACCAGCAGAGTCCATCTCCGGTGGCAACTCCGCCGGGGCGAAATAAAGAACATGAGCGATGTCCCGCACGCTCATGGACGCCGAGTCTGCGTGAAACGCGCCGTCGCGGAAAATGAGATCGCCGGGCGCACGCTGCATCAGATGCGCCGCGGCCACGCGCAGACGCGCGATCAGCCGGTCGCATCCGTCGGCCACCGCGCCGCCGACCATGATCATGCACCTCGACGCATAGGTACCTGTCGAATACGGCGTCAGCGCCGTATCGCCGTGCGTCACCTGGATCTTGTCTGTGTGGATACCGAGGACGTCTGAGGCGACTTGCGCCAGCGACGTTTCCATCCCTTGGCCATGCGACTGCACGCCGGTCCGAATGTCGACGCCGCCATCCGGCGTGATCCGCACTGCGGCCTGTTCATGCCCCGGCATTAGACGAGTTCCCATCCCCGCCAGAACCGAGGTGCTGACGCCCGTGTGCTCGGTGTAAGTCGCAAAGCCGACGCCGAGCAGCGGCCGGCCATCAGCAAGCCGCTCCTTCTGTTCACTACGCAACTGGGCGAGATCAATCGCCCCAAACGCCGCATCGAGGCTCTGGCGATAATCGCCGCTGTCATAGAGCTTGCCGGTGACGGACCGGTAAGGCATCGCCTCGACCGGCACGAGATTTTCGCGCCTTACCAGATAGGCTTCACGCTTCACCGCACGTGCAAGCGCATCAATCGTCAGCTCAGTGGCGAAACAGGCGCCGGGACGCGCGACGGCACGATAGGCCTGGATCGGCGGCTTGTTGGTCGCAACTGTCTTCGCGACAACACGATAGTTCCTGAGCTGATAAGGACCCGGGAGAATGCCAGCTGCCTGGATCGCATCGAACGCGCAGGTATGCGGCCAAATCGAATAGGCTCCGGCATCGACTATGACTTCCGCATCGAGGCCAAGCAGACGACCTTGCTCGTCGCCGAACACCGTGACATTATAGATGTGCTCACGACAGTTAGCACCGGCGGTGAGATGCTCGCGGCGGTCTTCCAGCCAGCGAACCGGCCGCTTCAGCTTCAGCGCCAGATATCCCAGAATAAGCTCTTCCGGATGCAGGATCGCCTTGTAACCGAATCCGCCTCCGACATCGGGCGCGACCACGCGGATACGGTTCTGATCAAGCTTCAGGAAATCAGCGAGCCCGTTGCGAATGAGATGCGGCGATTGCGTCGAGGAGTAGACCACGAGCTGGTTCGCGCGCTCATCCCACAGCGCAACGATGCCACGCCCTTCCAGCGGGACGATGGCCTGGCGCGCGAGCTTGTAGGTCCGGGTCAGTCGCACGGGAGCGCTGGCGCGCACATCCGCGAAATCCTGCCCCAGTTCCATCTGGTGAAAGATGTTGGCCGTTAACTCGGGATGAATCGCGGGCGCATCCGGCGCAGTCGCAGCAATCGCATCGGTGTTCGCGGCGAGTTCGTCATAATCGAAGAATACGCGCTCCGCGAGGTCTTCCGCCTCCGCGCGCGAAGGCCCGAGGCACGCCGCCAGAATCTGCCCGACGAAATTGGCTTTCCCTTTCGCCATCACCGGATATGCGGTCGTGGTGTAGCCAGGAATGGTGCCCTCGGCCACGATCGGTGAAATTCCGTCGAGGTCGGCAGCCGTGAACACACGCGCACGGTCTTCGAGCTCGATCTCCGCATCCTTGATGATGGCGTGAGCAACTGGACTCCGAACGAACGCCACGTCGAGCATCCGAGGGAAACTCAGGTCTCCCACGAAGGTGCTCTGGCCGTGAAGATGGCGTCTGTCTTCCTTGCGCGGAACACTTACGCCGATGCCGGTGAAATTCATGCTCGTCTCCTGCGCCAACCTGGATCATTACAATCCAGATCAGCCTCCCAGATACGCGGCTTTAATGCTTTCGTCTTGTAACAGCGCTGCAGACGTCATCTGCTGCGATACGGTACCTCGCTCAATGACATAAGCGAGGCTGCTGTATTCGAGGGCCATAAACGCGTTCTGTTCGACCAGTAGGATCGAAACACCCTGCTCATTGATGCTTTTAAGCTTCTCGAAGACTTCTTCAACGAGATTCGGCGCGAGTCCGAGCGAAGGTTCATCGAGCAGCATCAGCTTGGGACGTGCCATGATTGCGCGGCCAATCGCCAGCATTTGCTGCTGACCACCCGACAGCGACCAGCCGAGTTGCTTGCGCCGTTCCGCAAGAATGGGGAACAGCGCATAGACGCGATCCAGATCATCCGCCATCGATTTGCCGCGGCCAAACCAAGGCGTGGTGGCAACCCGGAGATTGTCATAGACACTGAGACCCGGAAATACGCCTCGTCCCTCGGGGACCATCGAGATTCCAGCCCGGGCAATATCAGGCGTTTCGCGCCCGAGAATATCCTGCCCCATAAAATTGACCGAGCCACTACCGCGAACAAGCCCCATGATCGCGCGCAGAGTCGTGGTCTTACCTGCACCGTTTGCGCCAATCAGCGTCACCATCGCGCCCTCACGGACCGTGATGTTGATCTTGTGCAGCACCTCGACCCCATCGGGGTACGCGGCACTTACGTCCCGGACCTCAAGCAACTGCATTCTGAACGTCCTTCGCCACGCCGCGCTTGCCGAGATAAGCGCTGATCACTTCAGGATTCTTGCGGATGGCCTCAGACACATCATCGGCGATCTTTTTGCCGAAGTTTAGTACAGTAATCCGGTCCGCGATCCGCATCACAAACGGCATGTTGTGCTCGACGATCAGAACGGTGATGCCAATGGCCTTCATCTTCTGAACGTAGGCAATCAGCCGCTCGACCTCGGTCGGGTTCATGCCGGCCGCAGGCTCATCAAGCAGGATCATCTTCGGACGCATCGCCAATGCCCGTGCGATTTCCACGAGACGCTGTTGCTCGTGCGGCAATGCGCTGACAAGCACATCCCGCACGCTCCACAACCCGACAAAGCGAAGCGCTGCCTCCGCTGTCGCGCGAAGCGATCGCTCTTCGGCGGTCGCGGATCCCGTGCCCAGCATGACGGATCCCCAGTTGACCGGCTTCTGCGTTCTGCATCCCACAAGAACGTTGTCCATGACGCTCAACGAATGGAACGACCGCAGGTTCTGGAAGGTGCGCGCAATACCAAGATCGGCGATCTTCCAGGGCGCGGTGTCCTCGACCAGTTGCCCGTCGAAGGTCATTGTTCCCTGCTGGCGCGAATAGACACCCGAAACAAGATTGATAAAGGTCGATTTGCCGGCGCCGTTCGGGCCGATTAGCGCGTGAACCGATCCTGCTTGTACGTCCATGGACAGATCGCCAATCGCCACAAGCCCGCCAAAGCGGCACGTCAGATGATTGATCGCCAGGATGACGTGTCTTGCGTTCTGCCCCTGTGGCGCAGCCTTCGCCGGGCGCAGCAAGTTGATGGAAGGATCGTCGATGCTCAGTTCGTCCAGCTTCCCGCCCTCGGTAATGGACGGCACCTTCATGGCGTTCTTGCGCTGGAGCATTCCCAGGATACCTTGAGGCAGGAAGAGAACGGCAAACGCGACACCTGCGCCATAGATGACCTGATAGTACTCCTTCGAAACGCGCAGCAGTTCCGGCATTGCGATGATGAACGCAGCGCCGAGTACGGGGCCAAAGGTCGTTCCCATGCCGCCGATCAGTACCATGCTGAGCACCTGCGCGGTCACCTCAAACGTGAACGTGTCGGGGCTGATGAATCCAACAAGGTGCGCATACAGCGAACCAGCAAAGCCAGCGAGAACGGAACTGATGGCGAAGGCGAGGATCTTCAATCGTGTGACGTTCACACCGGTCGTCCCTGCAGCCATCTCCGCGTCGCGAAGCGCCGCGAACCCGCGTCCGTACTTCGAGATTTGGGTCCTGTGAGCTAGGCCGAGTACCAGCAGAAGCACGACGATACAGAGGAAGTAGTATTTCTGGTCTGTATCGAATTCGAATCCGAATGCGGCTGGCGATGGAATCCGGCCGATCCCGTCGGTGCCTCGCGTCACTTCCCGCCAATTGTAGAGAACAATCCGGATGATTTCGCCGAAGCCCAGCGTGCCGAATGCCAGATAGTGTCCCTTCAACCTGAGCGCCGGGACACCGATGATAAGGCCGGCGATACCCGCCGTTACGCCGGACATCAGGAATGCAGGCCAGAACAGATAGCCTGATCCCGCGTGGGTCAGGATCGCAGATGTATAGGCGCCTATACCAAAGAAGCCGGCATGCCCGAGAGAGATCTGCCCCGCGCACCCCAGCACGAAATTCAAGCTCACCGCGAGGATCGCGTAGATGATGCCGATGTTGACCAGCCGGATCAGATAGTCACCCGGGCCCATGAACGGAAACGCGGCGAGGCAGACAAGCGCCAGAGAGATTGCGAGCTTACGCATGGATCAACCGCGCTCCTTGACGGCTTCGCCGAGCAAACCGCGCGGAAACGCGATCAGAAAGATGATCAGGATCGCGATGCAGATCGCATCCTTGTAGACGGACGACGCGTAGACAGCCGTCAGGATTTCGATCAATCCGATTCCGATGCCGCCGATCACGACGCCGGGAATGCTTCCGAATCCACCGATCACAACCGCGATAAACGCTTTCAGCAGAACCGCGCCACCCATGTCAGTATCGATGAGAAAGATGGGCGCGAGCAGCACACCGGCGAATCCCGCGATAGCCCCAGATAGCGCGAACGTGATGCCGATCATCCGGCGCGGATAAATCCCCATTAACTGAGCCGTCTGCGAATTCTGCGCAGTCGCCCGCAGCCTGCGGCCGAGATCCGTGTGGAAAAACAAGAGGTACTGCAGAAGGAGAATAATCACCGTCACCGCGACAATGGCAATGTTCTCAGGCGAGAGCGACACATTGCCGAATTTCACGACATCCACCGTGGTCAGCGGAGGAACTTTCAGCGGGTTGGGACCCCAAATGATGAGTGCGAGATTGCGCACACAGATCGAGAAACCAATGGTCACGATAACGAAATACAAAAACGAACGATCTTTCAGGGGATAGAAGAGAACTCTCTGAAAAACCCATCCGAGTCCGCCAACAGCCGCGACGGACACGACCACGGCCAGCCAATAAGGCAGATCAAGCGCCGTGGTCGTGAATAGGGCGAACGCCCCAAGCATCACGAACTCGCCTTGCGAAAAATTAAGGCCGCCAGAAGCATTGTAAATCAGGACAAATGCAAGACCGACGAGGGCGTAGATACAGCCCATCGATATTCCGGAAGCAATAATTTGGGCCATCTCGAGTCCGATAGGTTTGGAGTGACGTGTCAATGAAACCTATTGACGCGCGACGACGCTGACTTTGCCGCTGGCATCGAAGCCCATGATCGCCCGATTGTGCCACAGGGTACCTTCGGCATCGGCCTTGTAGTTGCCAAGAATGCCTTCATAGGACTTCGACTTGAAGCCATCACGAATGGCATCCCGGTCAACACCCTTTTCCTTCATGATCTCGACGAGCATGTTCACCGCGTCATAGTCCTGAGCGATATACATGTCAGGCGGGAAGCCGGCCTTCGCCTTGTAGTCCTCAACGAATTTTTTGACCGCCGGCCGATCATTGTGCGTCGGCAGAATGTCTGGCGCCTGGCAATATTTGCCCGCGACTTCCTGAGCCGTCACGAGATCGCGAAGGAAGGCTTTACACATGCTCGCGGAAGCAACGTAGGTTGCCTTGCTGCCGAGCTGATTGAACTTCTTCAGGGTCAGCGCTTCATCGATCGGATAGCCCTGCACAAACACAAGATCGGCGCCTGCAGCTTCCATGGCCGCGACTTGCGCTGTCATGTCCTTGTCTGTCGGCTGATATGACGCAACGGCGACCGGCGTGAGGTTGCCAACCTCCTTCAATTCCTTCGTCAGGTAATCGCGACCTTGATATCCCCACTCCGCCATCACGTGAATGATGCCAATCTTGGTCTTCTTCAGGTCATTGACGATAAACTTCGCGAGACCCTTCTTGTCGAAGGCATCGTTGCCGCTGTCACGGAAGTAATACTTGGCACCTTGCTGGGTCACGCCGGGCGTCGTCGCGCCACCAATCAAGGTCACCTTGGCCTTCTCGGTCAAAGGCTGCATCGCGAGAATCTGGGTACCGAGGCCCGGCCCAATAATCGCCACCGGCTTGGACTGCAGAACCTTGTTCAAGGCATTGATGGCCGTCGTGTTCGAGGCCTGCGTGTCTTCCACAACGATTTCGATCTGGCGACCGTCGACACCCCCCTTTTTGTTGGCTTCATCGACTGCAAGCGTAATCGCCTCAAGGTTCGGCTTGCCATAAGGCGCAAGCACACCGGTCAAAGGAAGAACGACACCGAGCACGATGTTCGGCTTGGTCTGGGCGTACACAGACGCCCCCACTATCGACGCACCAAAGATGACCGAGGCACTCAACAAAGACAGCAGCGGCAGGCGACTCAACTGTTTCATTTTTAAATCCCTTCCTCACTTGTGAGGCTTGTGGTTCTCAGGACAACATCAAGAATTAGCCGATTTTAATAAGCTAACACCACATTTCCGTCATTTCAAAGCAAAATAACGCTGTTTCATTATCCGAAACAGTGCTAGTTACTCGTTAATCCTCTCTTGAGGTCAATTCACAAGCATGGGCAATTGGCTCAAAGAATGAGCAAGCAAATGCAGACCCCTTACTGTTGTTTCTCAAGTGCAAGCTCAAAGTCCGGGCACTCCCTGAGACTTTGCAGCGGATGCGAGTTCGTCCCATGTGCCATCGCAAGCAGGCAGCGGACTACTCCCCACACCGACATCCTTGAAGCCGGACGACGTCGCGATGCATACGATCGGGCGATGTTCGCCGACATCGCGCGACAGCCTGCGCAACGCAGCGACGCTGGAGGCCGCAGACAATTCCGTCCACAATCCCTCGCGAGCCAGCATGGCCTGCGCCTCGATCATCTCTGCATCACTCACCAGAATTGCCTGCCCGCCGCTTCGAAGTGTCGCAGCAACCGCACGGTGCCCGCCGATCTCCACAGCGATCGAAAGCGCATTCGTGGCGCCGCTCGGCTTGATCGAGGCGGCCGGCATACCCTCGTCGATCGCTTTCTTGTGCGGACCGTAAACACTCGTCTCACACACCACGATTCGCGGCAGGTCCGTCGTCAGCCCAAGCAGCTTCAGTTCGACAAATCCTTTCCAGACGCCGTACGCGACTTCGCCGTAACCCGTTGGAATCAGCACGACCGACGGCACAACCCGATTGAGCTCGATGAAGAGCTCATAAGCAATCGTCTTGTAACCCTCGGTGCCGAAAGCATGTCCAGTATGGCTCTCCTCCGTCATGTTGCTAACCGGATGAAAGCCGAGACGTGTCACGACCTCCCGCAGCAATGGCCATCGTTTCGCCGCAGGCACGGCAACGACGGCGGCACCATAAGCGTTAACGAACGTCTGCATCGCTGGGGGCGCCGTCGAACTCGCAAGTACGATGCACGGCAGCCCAAGCCTTGCGCTATACGCGGCAGCAGATGCGCCGTGATTTCCGGAGGATGCAACCACAACGCCGGATGCTCCGGACAGCCGGGCGGCACTGATAGTGCAGCGGTTCAGACGATCCTTGTGACTCCAGGTCGGATTGCGGCTTTCGTCCTTGACGAAAATTTGGCCATTGAGACCCGCCCATTTGCCAAGATTTGGCATCTCGACCAAGGCCGTATTGCCCTCTCCCAGCCCCTTGTCGGTAACGAGAGGAGGCAGCAAAAGCGACCATTGATCGATCCCGCGGCCCGAAACCACCTGGTTGAAAATCGAGAGACCCACCTCCGCGTAATCGTAGACGACCTCGACCGGCGCTCTGAACTGGTCACCGAGGCCGGAGATGCTTCCATTGACGATTGGAGGCAAAAGCGGAAACTTACTGGTGCCATCATAAACAGATTGCTGACCGACCGCCGCGGTCGGACAACAATCAATGTTTGCGATTTTCTGATGAACCGACATTCTGAATCATTATCCTGTTTGCAGTTGCGTTCTCTGGACCGTCGTCCACGCGTTAGCTGATCCGCCACGCCAAATTCCGTAGGAAAGATTGAACTTCAAATGAAGGCACCCATTGAAGCTGAAAACCAGTCGCTCGTACGCGGCCTCAAAATCCTTGAAGCCTATTCGGCGACGAAGCAGAGTTGGGGCATTCGAGAACTCGGCAGAGAGCTCGACATCAATGCTGCGACTACCTACCGTCTTGTCTCGACGCTGGCCGGCCGCGGCTATCTTGAGCAAAACCGCGAGACGCAGAAATATCATCTTGGACCAAAGGTCGTGCAGCTCGCTGCAAACTATTCGACGCAGAACTCGCTGATCGAGATCAGCCTTCGCCTGTTTGCCAAATACGAAAAGGCGTTCCCCTACAATTTTTACATTGGGGTGATGAGCTCCAGCGAGGTGATCTACGTCGCGGTCTATGAATCGCGCGGCCCCCTCAAGATCACCACCGAACCGGGACAAAGCGTCAGCCTTTACAGCTCCGCGCTCGGAAAGCTGCTCCTTGCCAACGAAAGCGACACCTTCATCAAGGCGCTGCTTGCCGACAAGCCGATCGAACAGATTACGCCGCTGACCGTTACCAGCGAAAAGGAGCTGATGCGGCAGATCCGGGAGATCAGAAAACTCGGCTATGCCGTCAACCGCGGCGAAATCTACGAAGAAATCGCTGCCGTCGCGACGCCGATCAGAGGCCCCGACGGCACCGTCATTGCAGGTCTCTCCCTGAGCTTTCCGATACATTATCTGGACACCAAGAAACTTGATCTCGAGGAAATCATCAGTCTCGGGCAGACCATCGCCGATGAAATATCGACGATGAACCGCCGGACCGTCATTCGCTAACGTATCGGCCCCGAGTCGTCGCCCTCACGAGAGGACGACGAGTTCTCGCGGCGAGCCCGACGTCAACAACACGTTCGGGCCACTCTCCGACACCACGAAAGGGTTCTCGACGTGAACCGCGCCGACGCCGAATTCGTAGTACGGCGTCTCGATGTTGATCACCATTCCGGCCTCAATCGTCACGCCGTTGCCATCGGCCAGGATGGGCTGCTCATAAACTTCTGCGCCGATGCTGTGACCGACGTGATGCCGTCGATAGCGCGGCTCGCCGTTGTCACGGACACCTTGCATCGTCAGATGGAAGACATCGCTGCCGGTCATCCCCGGCCGCGTCTTGTCAATGCCAACCTGCTCGCCGGCCACCATGGCGCGATACAGCGCCTGTATGCGCGCTGACGGTTCACCGAAGCTGAAAGTCCGCGCGAGATCCGACCAGTAGCCCAGATAGGAACTACCGACGTCGAACCAGATCGTGTCACCCTTCTGCAGTCCGGTGCGATTCGAGAGCACCTGACCGCCGATACCGTTCCGGCCGAACTTGATCATCGTGAATTCAGCACGGCCGCCCTGCGACGCCACGGACCGGTTGAACTCAAGATACAGCTCATGTTCGGTCACGCCCGTGCGGGCAATTGCAGCAGCTGCCTGGATGGCCTGCTCGGTGATGCGCGCCGAACGGCCGATCCGGATAATTTCTTCCTGCGTCTTGACCCGGCGAACCCAGGCAAGCGCTGCATGCGCCGAAATGAACTTGGTCTCCGGCAGCGCGCGCTTCACCGCGTCTTCGACACCAATCCGCAATCCGGCCTCATCGAGCCCCACTCGCTTGCCTGCCAACCCGATCCGCTTGATCGCAGACGCCAGCGCGGCAGCACCATTCGGCTCCGCAGGATTGTAAGTCATTTGATAGAGACGTTGCTCATGTGCCGGCAACGCGTCATCACCATAGCGCTCGCGATAGAACGTGCCGAAATTCACTGCGTCAGCGATCTGCGCGGTGCTGTCGAGCACCTGGTCGATTTCACCCGTCGACGAGACAAGCGTGACCCGCTCCGGAGCGTCGCGCGTGATGACCGCATAGCACTGACCGAAGTAGGGATGCAGATGCAACGATACGCTGCTGATGCCCGTCAGATAGTGGATGTTCTCCGCGGTCGCGGCGACGATACCGTCAAGATCGTCCTCGGCCATCCTCTTCTTCAATCGCCCGACGTGAGCCAACATCATCGTCTCCAGACCTATGTTTTGAATAATGAAACACCAGTTCAATATGTGATGCCACGCGCATTTCCACGCGTCAATCCGAATCATGCCAATAAAATGGGCATAATGTGAGCGGATTGGAACTGATATGGAATTCATCTTGACGAAAAATGCGACTGATGATTGACTGCTTTTAATCATCGTTTCATATATTGAAACACTCAAATCGCCGCGTGACAGCACTCAAGGAGATCGATCATGAAGATTAGCGTCGGACTTCCCACAGGCATGGAAGGCTTGATGTATCCGGTCCCCTTCTCGACTCCGAAGGACATCGTCGACATCGCCGTCCATGCCGAGCGCCTCGGATATCATTCGGTCTGGGGTAACGATCACATGACCACGCAGCACTATGTGCGTGAGGAATTCTCCACCCCGCCGAACTACTGGGAACCGCTGATCACTTACGGCTTCATTGCTGCGGCCACCAAGACCTTGCGGATGGGCACCGGCATGCTCGTGCTCCCCATGCGTCGCGACATCGTCGTGACGGCCAAGCAGATCGCAACGCTGGATCAGTTCAGCGGCGGCCGAATCGAAATTGGTATCGGCGTCGGCGCCTATCGTGAGGAATTCGAAGCTCTGCAGCCGCACTTCAAGGCTCATCGCGGCAACATGGTAGACGAAGGTCTTCACGCCCTGCGGCAGCTGTTCACCGAACGGACAGCGACTCACGAAGGCGAGTACTACCAGTACCGCGACGTCGAGATGTTTCCGAAGCCGCTGCAGAAGCAACTCCCGCTTTATCTCGGCGGCAACAACAAGAATGCGATTTTGCGTGCCGCGAATGCGGGCGACGGATGGATGCCTGCATGCGTCGAGGTCGCAAAGCTGCGCGAATCCACCAAGGTGCTTCATGATCTCGCGGCGAAGAATGGCCGCGATGCGTCATCACTCGAGGTTGCGCCTCAGTACATCGTCTATCTCGGCAAGAACCGGGAAGAAGCGATCGCAAAATTCAAGCAATCGCAGATGTACAATCATCTTGTTTCACTGAGCAAATCGACGCTCAAGGATCAGGGCGAAGTCGCACACGAAGACATCAACCTGGTCGGCGATGCCCAGCATATCATCGATCTCGGTCTGAAGCTGAAGGAAGCTGGTGCAACCCACCTCCTCGGCCTCTACTTTGCCGTCAACACCATGCCCGAACTGCTCGACCAGATGCAGGCTTTCGCCGAAGAAGTGATGCCTCATCTCGTGAAGGCGTAACCTCTCTTCTCCGTTCAAGATTACTGCGTTTCACCGAAGGTACAGAATGTCAGAGAACTCGCTTCCTACGCTTTCCATCATTGGCGGTACCGGTGATCTTGGGTCGGGGCTTGCCCGCGGCTGGAGCAAGGCCGGCTATCCGGTCATTCTTGGCTCGCGCGCCAGCGAAAAGGCAGAGCAATCCGCCGCCGCGCTACAGGCGGAAGGCTTTACCAATGTCAGTGGCGCGACGAACGTCGTCGCCGCGGAGAAGGGTGCGATCGTTATCGTTGCCGTGCCGTTCTCAAATTACGAAGCGTCGCTTGCCGAGATCAGGGATGCCGTCAAGAACAAGGTCGTCGTCACAGCGGTGGTACCGCTGGTGCCGCCGAAGGTCTTCGTCGTGCAGCTTCCGCAGGCTGGCTCCGCCGCGCTCATGGCGCAAAGCGCGCTGGACCCCAGCACCAAGGTCGTTGGGGCTTTCCACAATGTTGGAGCCCAGAAACTGCATGCGGGTAGCAAGGCGGACTGCGACGTACTTGTGTTCGGCGACGACACCGAGGCACGCACCACTGTCATCGAGCTTGCCGATGCAGTCAGCAACCGCGGCGTTGATGGCGGCGCGCTTGCCAATTCGGCAGCAGCTGAAGCCTTGACTTCGGTCCTGATCGCTATCAATCGAAAGTACAAGGTCAAGGGCGCGGGCATTTCGATTTCTGGCCTCGCCTGATCCCAACTCCTCTCATCAGATTCCGCGAAAGACCACATCATGTCTCAAACCCAGAATAACCTGAAGCAGGCAGGCATTGTCCTCCCGACTCCCGCAGCACCGGTCGCCAACTATGTGGGCACCGTCATCACCGGAAACCTTCTGGTGATTTCGGGACAGCTTTGCCTCGGCGCAGACGGCAAACTCGACGCGTCTCATCGCGGCAAGCTGGGTAACGAAATCTCGCTTGAGGCGGGTCAGGCTGCCGCCAGGCTGTGCGCAATCAACCTGCTCGCACAAGCCAGTATTGCGCTCGTCGGCAATCTCGATCGCATCCGCCGCTGCGTACGGCTGGGCGGCTTTATCAATGCCAATCCGACCTATGCCCAGATTCCGCAGGTGATGAACGGTGCATCCGATCTTATCGTGCAAATACTGGGTGACAGTGGTCGTCACGCACGCTCGACCGTCGGTGTGGCCCAGTTGCCGCTGGATTGCGCTGTGGAAGTCGAGGCAATGTTCGAGATCGCGCAAGACTGACCACCAAAGGATTGCTTGCGCATATCCAACAGATTCGGGACGATCACATCGCCTCGGATTTTTTTAAAATGGGTGCGGACATGTTTTTGAGTGTGTTCGACATCTTTAAGGTCGGTATCGGACCATCGAGTTCCCATACGATGGGACCCATGGCCGCGGCGTTGCGTTTTGTAACTGACGATCTTCGACAATTGTCCCTGATACCGGCACGTATCTCGGTCACGCTTCATGGCTCACTTGCCTTCACAGGCAAGGGACATAGCACGGACCGGGCCGTCGCACTTGGTCTGCTCGGCTACACGTCTCAGCACATCGACATCGAGCGCGTCGACGATCTCCTCACGCTGCTTGCCAGAAGCAATTTTCTGGAGGGACCGGCTGCGGGCGTACGTTTCGACCCTGCAAACGACATCCACTTCGACTATGGCGCACCGCTCCCCGGCCACATCAATGGCATGGTGTTTCACGCGTATAGCGACGATAATACTCCATTGCTCAGCCGCATCTACTATTCGATCGGCGGCGGATTCATCGCTTCCGAAGACGAGCTTTCCAACGATAGCGCGGCGCCACAGAGGGAACATCCTGCCACAGTACCATTTCCTTTCGACAGCGCTGACGCCATGCTGCGTATGGGTGAGGTTTCAGGTCTATCTATCGTCGCCATGAAACGTGCCAATGAGACGCTTGTGATGCCAGATGCGGCTCTCGACAGGCGCCTGGATGGGATATGGCAGGTCATGGATGCCTGCATCGATCGCGGCCTCACCAAGCAGGGAGTTCTTCCAGGGGGCCTCAACGTAAAGCGCCGTGCGCCCGGTATCTATCAGCAGCTTTTGCAACCCCACTCCCGAACTAACTCTGGATTATTGCAGGGCGTGATGGATTGGCTGAATGTCTTCGCCATGGCCGTAAATGAAGAGAACGCCGCTGGCGGCCGGGTCGTAACTGCGCCCACCAATGGCGCCGCGGGCGTAGTCCCTGCGGTGATCCGCTACTATCGAGACCACATCAACGGCGCCACCCAGCAAGGCATCCGGGACTTCCTACTCGCGGCAGCGGCGATCGGCGGCATTATCAAGCACAAGGCCTCGATCTCCGGCGCCGAAGTCGGTTGCCAAGGCGAAATCGGGTCTGCTTCCGCCATGGCCGCGGCAGGGCTAGCTGCCTCGCTTGGCGCGACGAATGCGCAAATCGAGAATGCGGCCGAAATCGCGCTCGAGCATCATCTTGGGATGACCTGTGATCCTATCGGTGGTCTGGTGCAAATTCCGTGTATCGAGCGAAACGGCTTTGGTGCATTGAAGGCCGTCAATTCCACTGTACTCGCCATGCGTGGCGATGGATCACACATCGTGTCCTTGGACAATTGTATCAAAACGATGCGCGATACCGGCCGGGATATGAATTCGAAATACAAAGAGACCTCAACCGGCGGCCTCGCGGTCAACGTCGTCGAGTGTTGATGTATGTACGAAGACGCAAGCACCGATCTCGATTCAGGCCATATAAAAGAGCAGAGGAAAGGTTGCTAAGTTCGCAAGCCCAACAATAACCCAGAGCTGCAACTCCGAAAACTTTCCATCAAGTTCTCTCTCCTTTTGATTGTCGCTACTTATCATCGTCCAACACATCAAAATGGCCCACCTACACATAAAATAGGTCAGCGATAGCGTTCAAGTATGTGTCTAAACCTCCGCCTCTCCAAAGCAGCGATTTTGTCACGGTAAAGAAACGAGAATACAACGGTCAAGCTCATGCAAAAGCAATCAGATTCTTTGAAGCGGCTGCGCATTCCGTAACTTTCATTACGTGAAAAATTTGTGAGTGGACTCTTGTCCGAATACGCTCAGCATATTCGTTCAAGTAGCGATCTCACATCCAAGCCCCACGCTACGCCATCATTACAGGCGTGCTCGGAAGGTCTGCAAACCACTCCGGTCGATTAACCGGACTGACGTTGAGCAACTCGTCATTAAGGGGAAGACAATCCATCGAGCGGGGCCCGATCTTCCAGCGGAAATGGCTCCAACTGCGACCGCGCAACTTTTGGGGATCGCATATCGATGATCATTTAAAGCTTGCCCAATTTTCCTCTGAAAGGTCGGGGTTATCACATTCGCGCAAGGCACAGACCTAAGACTGCATTCCCCAGTGATCGACGGTGTGGGCTTCGATGGCGCGGAAGATAATGTTCTCAACCACAAGTCCGATGATGATGACGGTCAGCAGGCCAGCAAACACCGTCGGAATATCAAGACTGTTCTTGTTTTCGAAAATGAACCAGCCAAGCCCGCCGGAGCCGGACGACACGCCGAATACCAGTTCGGCTGCGATCAGCGTACGCCATGCGAACGCCCAGCCGATCTTGAGGCCGGTGAGGATGCTCGGGAACGCGGCGGGGATCAAGATCTTGCTAATATAGCGGAATCCACCGAGGCCATAATTGCGTCCGACCATTTTCAGCGTGCGGCTGACCGACAGGAAGCCGGAATGGGTGTTAAGCGCGATCGCCCATGTCACCGAGTGCACCAGCACGAACACCAAAGAACCGTTACCGAGGCCGAACCAGATCAGCGCCAGCGGCAACAGCGCAATGGCGGGCAGCGGGTTGAACATCGACGTCAGCGTTTCGAGGAAATCCGTGCCGATCCGCGACGTGATGGCCAGCGCTGTCAACAGCGCAGCCAGCGCAACGCCGCAGGCATAGCCCATCAGCAGAACCTCGATCGAGGCCCATGCGCGCGCCGGCAGAACGCCGTTGCGGATGTTCTGGAAAAACGCGCCCATGGTTTCGCCGAAGGTCGGAAACAGCAGGTTGTTGTTGAGATAGCGGCCATAAGCTTCCCAGATCAGCGCAAGAACGACGAGTATCACGATCTTGCGCAGCCAGGTCTGGTTGTAGAGCCGCACGAACGCCGAAAGCGGCTTTTCCACCACCACCGGCGCACGGTTGGCCGCCACAGCGTCGCGCACAAATTCGGGCCGGAGCGGTGCGGTTACATGTTTCATCACCAAGGACGTTTCAGACATTTTCCGACTCCTCAATCGTGTCGGCGAACAGCATGGTTTGAATGCGCGCCTCCAGCTCGGTGGCTTCTTCGCCCCGCACACCGCCGTTCAGTTCGGCCTTTACCTGCCCCGGATGTGGCGACAGTAGCAGAATGCGGTTGCCGATCTTGATGGCTTCGGGAATAGAGTGGGTGACAAACAGCACCGTGAAGCGCGTTTCGTCCCATAACGACAGCAGTTCATCCTGCATCTTGCGACGCGTCAGTGCATCAAGTGCGGCGAACGGTTCATCCATCAGCAGGATGTCTGGCTCCATCGCCATGCCGCGCGCAATGGCGACGCGCTGCTTCATGCCGCCCGAGAGCATGTGCGGATGACTGTCGGCGAACTTCTCCAAATTGACCTTGCGGATGTAATGCATGGCCTTTTCTTCGGCTTCGCGCACGCCGAGCCTTTTGGTGCACAGCAAGGGAAACACTACGTTTTCCCTGACCGTCTTCCAGGGCAGAAGCTGATCGAATTCCTGAAACACCATCATCCGGTCAGGACCGGGTTGCCGGATAAGCTTGTTTTTCAGCCTCATCTCGCCTTCGGTGGGCGTCATGTAGCCGCCGACGGCCTTCAGCAAGGTCGATTTGCCGCAACCCGAGGGACCAAGCAGAATGAAGCGATCGCCCTGAAAGACTTCGAAGTCGATCCGGTAGGTCGCGGTAATAAGATAGCTCGGCGTCTTGTACTGCAAGGTGACACCCTTCACCTCAAGAAGCGGTGCGGCCATAGCGCTCATCCCTAAAGAGGTTGAATTAACGGCCTTCGAAGACCGGTTTTCGTTTTCCGATGAAGATCGCTCCAGCAAGGTCAACGACATTTCGAACCTCCCTTAAAACTCACCGCGGCAGGTCATTTTTCGCTGGCCTTGCCCACTCACGTTACGATGCACTTGACGGTCCATCGAGCATCATGAGCCAATCGACAGCCGTGGCCGATTGATCGCCCAGCATGATGGGATTGAGATCAAGCGTCGATAGCCGGGGACCAAGCGCCGCACCAAGGCGGGAGACGGCGCATATCATCCGTGTCAGTGCCTTCCGGTCGACCGGAGGACGACCTCTCACGCCGTCCAGCACCGCCTTACCATGCAGCGCATCGAGCATGTCTGCCGCTTCGCCTTCACAAAGCGGCACCTTCCGGAACACCACGTCGCGCAGGACCTCGATAAGCACACCGCCCAGCCCCGCCATGATGACCGGACCGAACACAGGATCGTTTTGCAACCCGATGACGAACTCGGTATCGCCGCTCGCCATGGCTTGCACAACCACGCCATGCAGGTTCGCTTTCGGATTGTATCGCTTGGCATTTGCGATGATCGCATCGAAAGCGCTTCTGACCTTTTCTTCGTCGGGGAGGCGCAGGATGACGCCTCCGGCTTCCGTCTTGTGAAGAATATCCGGGGACTCGATTTTCAGTACAACGGGATATCCGAGTTTAGCGGCGGCCTGCGCGGCCTCATCGGCCGATTTTGCCAGTATGGTCGGAATATGCGCGATGCCGCATTGATCGAGCAGCTTCACGCCATCCATCGTTGAGACAACGCTTCCGGGCGGCAGATCGATCTTCGGCAGCGTGATGGCGGCTCGTTCCTGACGGCGCGCCAGCCATTTGCGTCGAGCTTCAGCATACTGAACGAGCGCCGCGACTGCATCCACGGCGGGCTCCGCGCCGCGCAACACCGCAATTCCCTCCTTGCGCAACGCGAGGACGCCCGCTTCCGGCGCCGCAACCCAGCAGACGACAAATGGCTTGGTGACCTGATCGCGGATTTCGACGAGAACCTTCACAAGCTTCTCGACATGCGCCTCCATCAACTGAAACCAGACGATCCCGACATCGACGTTCGGGTCGGCCAGCATCAGCTTGACGCTTTCCAGGAGCAGGTTCGGATCGGCCACGAACTGTCCTGTGACATCGACCGGATTTCCGACCGCGCCGAAGCCCGGAATGACCTGATGCAACGCCTTCTGCGTTTCAGGCTGAAGCACCGGCACCGAAAGCCCGACCTCCTGCGCGCGGTCAGCCATCAGCACGCCGGCGCCGCCCGATTGTGTGAGCAGGCCGATGCCATTGCCTTCTGGCAGCTTGCAGCACGACATCACCTCGGCGATGTCGAGCATGTGCTCTTCATTGCGAGCTCGGATGATGCCGTGTTGACGCACCACACCATCAAAAACAACATCGTCGCCGGCCAATGATCCGGTGTGGGAGGCCGCGGCGCGTGCACCCGCTCCCAATCGTCCTACCTTCGTCATCACGAGCGGCTTTCCGGCGATCATGGCATCCTCCGCCAGCGCAATGAAATCCTTGCCGCCCTTCAGGCCCTCGATGTAACCCGCGCCCATTTTAATGCGCGGATCACGAATGACCGCGCCCATGATCTCGGCGAACGTCAAATCCGCCTCATTGCCGGTGTTGACGAAATAGCCGAGCCCGAGGCCACGACGGCGCGCCAGCGCAGCAATGGCTGTACCGAACGCCCCGGATTGGGTGACGAATCCGATCGGCCCCGAGGGCGTATCGCTGTCGGCATACTGGCTGAACGTTGCCACCACGCTCTCGAACGAGTTGATAAGACCAAGGCAATTCGGACCACACAGGCGCACGCCGCCCGCGCGTGCAGCCGCGACCACCTCCTCCTCGTGCTTGCGCCCATCGTCGCCAAGTTCGGAGAAACCGGAGCTGAAAATGATCGCGACCGGAACACCCTTTGCGCCAAGTTCTCGAACGCTGTTCAATACTTCGCTCGCCGGCAGCACAATAATCGCAAGATCGATTTCATCGTCGATCGCCGCCACATTCGGATAGGCCTTCAATGGCCCGATCATGTCCGCCCGGGGATTCACCGGGTAGATGCGGCCCTTATAACCCTTGTCCAGAAGATGCTTGACCGGACGGCCGCTGATCTTGCGGAAGTCGGATGATGCGCCAAGGATTGCGATCGACCGCGGCGTCAGCAACGCTTCCAGCGCGTCCGTGGCCTGCGACTTTTCCTTGCGCGATTGTGTTTTGAACATTCCCGTCACGTCAGTCTCTCCTTGCGGACTTGTCCGATTATTTTTGCTTAGTTCGAGAATGCCGAGATTCCCGTTTGCGCCCGGCCGAGCACCAGCGCGTGGATATCGTGCGTCCCCTCAAGCGTGTTGACGGTCTCGAGATTCATCAAGTGGCGGATGACATGATATTCATCCGAAATGCCGTTGCCGCCATGAATGTCCCGCGCCGCGCGCGCGATATCGAGCGCCTTGCCGGCGCAATTGCGCTTCAGCAGTGAGAGCATCTCAGGGGTCGCCTTGCCCTGGTCGCGAAGCCGGCTGACGTGAAGGCAGGCCAGCAGCCCGATCGAGATTTCGGTCTGCATGTCCGCGAGTTTCTTCTGGATCAATTGATTGGCCGCCAGCGGCCTGCCGAACTGCTTGCGATCCAGGGAGTACTGCCGCGCAGCATGCCAGCAGAATTCCGCCGCACCCATTGCGCCCCAGATAATTCCGAAACGCGCATTGTTGAGACAACCGAACGGCCCCTTCAGTCCCTGCACACCCGGCAGGAGATTTTCCTCCGGAACGAACACGTCCTCCATGAAAATCTGGCCCGTCGGAGATGCCCGCACCGAGAACTTGTTCTGGATCTTCGCCGTCGAAAGACCAGCCATGCCGCGCTCCAGAATGAAGCCGCGAATGACATCCTGATCGTCTTTCGCCCATATCACCATAATGTCGGCAATCGGCGCATGGGTGATCCAGGTCTTGCCGCCGGTGAGCCTGTAACCACCCGTTACCTTCCTGGCACGCGTCTTCATGCTGCCGGGATCGGAGCCGTGATCGGGCTCGGTCAACCCGAAGCAGCCGAGCACATCGCCCTTCGCCATAGCAGGCAGATATTTTTCCCGCTGCGCCTCCGACCCATAGGCATAGATCGGCACCATCGACAGCGTGGTCTGCACACCGAGCGCGGAACGGAAGCTCGTATCCACGCGCTCGAACTCACGCATGATCAGCCCGTAAGCCACATAGCTGATGCCCGCGCAGCCATAGCCGTCGATGGTCGCACCGAGAAACCCGAGGTCGGCCATTTCCTTCATGATCGTCCTGTCGAACGATTCATCCCGGTTGGCCTCGAGAATCCGCGGCATCAGATGTGACTGCGCGTAGTCGCGCGCCGTGTCGCGGATCAGTTTCTCATCCTCACTCAGCAGGTCCTCAAGCAGAAGAGGATCCTCCCAGTGGAACGTCCCGCCCGTCAGCGTAACGCTGCTTGCATCGACCGGCTTGGTTACAACTGCTGAGTCCATAGGGTCATCCCTTACAATTCAACGCGCATGAAGTTCACGCCGCTCAGCTTCCCGGCAACGCATGCACTTGCGGAAAGAAAAGGTCTTTCCAGTTCGCGGGCGTCTTGTTGATGAGGCCGACCTGCTTCATGAACGCCGCATACTTCATGATGCCCTTCGGCGTCGTGGTGTATTCGGTGTGTGGATGGTTCAGGATTTCCATCGTGTCCTTGAGCAACTCTTTATTGTCGGTGCTCTTGACATAGATCTCGGCTGCCTTCTGCTTGTCGGCATTGATGAAATCGATCGCTTCCTGGAAGGCATCGAGAAACGCCTTGTAGACCTTCGGATTTTCCCGATGGAATTTGCTGGTCGTCCAGACCACCTCGCAGGTCGCGGAGCCAAGTACGTCGTAAGAATCGAGCACCTTGTGAATGCCGGGCTTCGTCAACTCCTGGAAATTGTACGGCGGCGAGGCAAAATGGCTATCGATATTACCCATGTTGGACAACACCGCCGTCATGGCCTCCGGATGCGCCAACGTGATGCCGTTCTTGTCCAGACGGCGCGCCTGATCCGGACCCCACTCCTTCGCAGCCGCCATCTGAAGCATGATCGCCTGAATCGAGATGCCAGCTGCAGGCATCGCGATGCGGTTCTTGTCGGTAATGTCCTTGATCGTTTTCACATTGGGATCGCGCGTATTCAGGTAGATCGGCAGCGAGTCCATCGCCGCGACGCCTTTGACGTCAAAATTGCCTTGCGTCTTACTCCAAAGGATCAGGAACGGCGGCACGCCGCCCGATGCAAAGTCGAGGTTTCCGGAGATCAATGCTTCGTTCATGACATTGCCGCCCGTCATGCGCTGCCATTTGACAACGAGGTTGTGAATACCGGCCTTCGCGGCCTGCTTTTCCATCAGGTGGTTCTGTTCCATGATAATCAAGGGCAGGAACAGAAGGCCGTATTGCTTGGCGATGGTCACCTGCCCAACCTCGGCGCGCGCCGGCGCATGGCTGACCCCGACACTGACAATGGTTACCGAAGCAAGCAGAGCGGCTTTGGCGACAATACCTTTTATCCAAAGGGGTGCTTTCATCCTATTCTCCCGACATGTGCTGTTACTGACGCGCGAGGTTCAGCTTCCCGGCAACGAGTGAACCTCCGGAAAGAACAGGTCCTTCCAGCTCTTCGGCTTTTCCTTGATGGACCCCATCCGGTACATGAAGTCCGTGTACTTCGTGATGTTGTGCGGAACGATCGTGAATTCTATCGACGATTTGTCGGTGAGCATCATCACCAGATCGTCGATCGAATAGGCCTTGTTGCGATCTGCATCTTGAAAAATCTGCGCCCCTTTCTTCGGGTCACGATTGATCAGATCGATGGCTTCCTTGTAGGCCGCGAAAAATGCCGCATACAATTTCGGATTCTCGTCGTGGAATTTCTTCGTCGCCCAGATCACGTTGTTGGTACTGGGACCACCCAGGACGTCGTAGGACTTCAGCACGGTATGAATGCCGGGCGTCGCTATCTCTTTATAATAGTAAGGAGGAGCGGAAGCCGCGCTGTTGATTTCCCCGATACCTGACAGCAGCGCGGCGCTGCCCTCGGCATAAGATCGCGAGGTGGTCAGCGGCTCGAGCTTGTAGGCATTGCCGGGCCCGAACGCGTTCTCCGCCGCCATCTGGAGTATGATCGCATTGACTGACACCTTCACTGCCGGCAGCGCGATCCGGTCTTTGTCGGTGAAATCCTTGATCGTTTTCACGTCCGGATTCCGCGTATTGATGTAAATCTGCGATGTGGTCTGCGCCGCGACGCCGCGGACCTGGCCCTTGCTCTTGGCCCAGAGCGTAATCAGCGGTGCGACGCCGCCCGAAGCGATATCGAGACTGCCCGACAGCAACGCGTCGTTCATGACGTTGCCGGCAGCAAACTTCGCCCATTCCACTTTGATATTCTTGATACCCGCCGCCGCCGCCTGCTTTTCGATGAGCTTCTCATGCTCCATCACAGCCAACGGCAGGTAAGACAGGCCAGGCTGTCTAGCCAATCTAATTTCGGATACTTCCGCCGCTGCCGGTTGCAAAGAAAGCATTACCGCAGCCAACGGCAGGCATGCCAAGGCAATTCGCCGAACGTTCATGGTATCCTCCCTTTTGCCGAAAGCGCCCCGTTCTCGTGTGCTTAGCTGCACCGGGGTCACTGCTTGTCGATCAAGTCATCAGGACTTCTCCAAAACCATTGCAATTCCCTGCCCCATGCCGACGCACATGCTGACCACAGCATACTTGCCGATACGCCGGTGCAGTTCGCGCGCCGCCGTCAATACGAGACGGGGGCCGGAGGCACCGAGCGGATGCCCGACGGCGATCGCGCCGCCGTTGGGATTCACCCGGTCATCTTTAGCATCGACACCAAGCTGCTTGAGGCAGGCCAACACCTGGGCCGAGAAGGCTTCATTGATTTCGATCACATCCATCTTGTCGAGCGACAGGTTGGCGCGCTTCAGCGCCTTGTGGATGGCCGGCACGGGGCCGATGCCCATAACACGCGGCTCAACACCAACGCTTGCGGCCGAGAGAATGCGGATCAGCGGCGCACTGCCCGCGCGTTCCCCCATCTGTCGCGACCCCACGGTCAACGCGACGGCGCCATCGTTGATGCCGGACGCGTTGCCGGCGGTGGTGACGCCGCCATCATGGATGGCCCGCAAGCCGGACAGCGCCTCGTAGGACGCATCCGCGCGCGGGAATTCATCGGCGGTCACGGAGATCTGGGTCCCTTTCTTGGGACCCGCGATTTGAATCGCGGCGACCTCGTCGTCGAAAAAGCCAGCTACTTTGGCGGCGGCATATCGCTGCTGCGAACGCAAGGCGAACTGATCGACCTCCTCACGATTCAGCTGATGCTCGCGCGCCAGATTATCGGCAGTTTGCGGCATGGTATCGGCGCCGAAACGTTTTTCGATCTCGCGGTTCGGAAAACGCGAGCCGACGGCAGAATCGAAAATCTTCATGTCGCGGGAGAAAGCCGCTTCCGCCTTGCCCATCACGAACGGCGCGCGGCTCATGCTTTCTACGCCACCTGCCAGGAACAGATCGCCCTCCCCCACGCTCACCGCGTGGGCCGCACTCACAATTGCGCCAAGGCCGCTGCCGCAATTGCGTTGAACGACGGTGCCGCCGAGATCGACGGGGAAACCCGCCATCAGCGAGGCATGACGCGCGACGCAGCGGCTGTCTTCGCCGGCCTGGTTGGCGCAGCCGACGATAACGTCCTCCAACTGATCGGCCTTGAACTTGCTTCGGCTCATCAACGCCTGCATCACCTGCGCCAAAAGATCGTCCGGCCGAATCCGCGCGAGTCCTCCCGCCTGCCGGCCGAAAGGTGAGCGCACTCCGTCATAGATATAAGCGTCCAACATCCGTCTCTCCTTTTAGCGCCGAAACGCATCAATCCTGCAGCGTCAGTGAAACCCCAAGCTCGGCGCGACGCGTGAGCCAGAGATTGGAGCGATAGCGAGGATCGCCATACCGCCCCTGCATGTTGTTCAAAATCTTGAGTATGGTTGAGCCGCCAAGCAGATCGCCGAATCCCAGTGGACCGTGCGGGTATCCGAGACCGAGCTTGACCGCTTTGTCGATGTCGCTTGCCGACGCAGTTCGCATCTGAGCGATCGACGCGCCGATGTTGGCGATCATCGCGACGATGCGCTGTGCAATAAAGCCGGGGCTGTCGCGCGTGACAGTGACCGCAACGCCGTCGCCAGCAAGCATAGTCCTAGCAGCGTCGAGGTATGACGCCGCCGTCACGGGCGTCGACATAATCGTGCGGCGCTTACCGAGATCAAACAAAGTGTCCACCGCGACCACGCGCTTGGCGTCCAGTCCCTGCTCCACGGCGCTGTGGGTTGCATCGTCGCCAAGCGGCGTCACCAAACACAAGGCTGCGGGCGAGGGCTTGGCCCCACTCTCTATATTTACGTTCAGTTTCTTCAGCAGCGCGATCAGCTTTGCAGCCTGCTCCGGCTCGGCGTTGCTGACCCAAACCGGATAGGACGCCGAAGAAGTCTCCTTCGTATCGGCGGCAGGCGCCGCATCCTTCTGCTCGCCGTAATCATAGAAACCTCGTTTGGTCTTGCGGCCAAGAAGCCCGGCGTCGAGACGGCTCTGCATCATGACCGAGGGCCGATAACGCGGCTCGTGAAAGAACTGCCGGTAAATCATGTCGGTGGCCGGATGGTTCACGTCGAGACCAACCAGATCGAGCAATTCGAACGGCCCCATACGGAAGCCGGCGGCTTCGCGCATGACGGCATCGACATCCGCGAAAGTGGCGATACCCTCCGACACCAGATGCGCGGCCTCGAGCGTGTATGCGCGGCCGACCTGATTGACGAGAAACGCTGGCACATCCTTGACCCTGATCGGCTCGCGGCCCATGCGCTTACCGACATCCATGAGGACGTCACCGACAGCCGGCAAGGTCCGCAGCCCGTCGATCACCTCGACAAGCTTCATCACCGGAACGGGATTGAAGAAATGGAACCCGGCGACACGTTCGGGATGGCGACATTTCGACGCGATTGATGTGATCGACAGCGAGGACGTGTTGCTCGCAAGAATGCAATCGTCGGAGACGATGCCTTCGAGCTGGGTCAGGAGCGCCTGCTTGACGTCGAGATTTTCGACGACCGCTTCGATCACGAGGCGGCACTGCGCAAGATCGGCTAATTCCTTGACCGGCTTTATCCGGCCGAGCGCCTGATCCATCTCGCACTGGTCTATTGTGCCCTTCTCCTCTAAGCGGGCCAGCGCCTTTTCAATGGATCGCACGGCATCCGCGACGGCTTCCGCCCGGCTGTCCGTCAACAGCACGGTCATTCCGCCGGTCGCGGCCACCTGGGCAATACCTCGACCCATGGCGCCCGCGCCGATGACGCCAATCACCAGACCTTCCTTTGGCAGAATACTTCCCACCGGAGTCTCCCTGTTCCGCCTGCACGGATTTTCTTGGCGCTCTTGTTTGATCGAGCCGCCGTTTTCGGAAGGAAGACTAGGAAGCTGCCGACTCCATATCCAATTTATATTTGATATGTCGTATATTCACGCTGATGATAACGTGTGATGCTAGGGGTGAATAATGGCATGGGCCATTATTCATTTTGCGATGCATCAAAGGCGTAGTTATGAATCTGCGGAACATCGACCTCAATCTGCTGACGGTGTTCGACGCTATCCTGAGCGAACGCAGCCTGACCCGCGCGTCGGTGAAGCTGCACATGACCCAACCGGCATTGAGCAATGCGCTCGCGCGGCTTCGAACCACGCTCGACGATCAACTGTTCATCCGCACCGCACAGGGAATGACTCCAACCCCGCGCGCCAAGCAGCTCGCCGCGCCGATCCGCCAGGCGCTCGATCTCATCCAGAACGGTCTTCGGAAACAGGAAGCGTTCGAGTTCGAAACCGCGAAGCGAAAATTCGTGATCGCCATCGGCGACTATGGTGAGGCTGTCATCATGCCGCGCTTCGTCGACTGGCTGGCCACCGTGGCCCCGCACATTCAGGTGCAAATCAGGCCGGAGCTCGGACGTCACATCATGGAAGAATTACGCGACGGTTCGATCGATCTCGCCACGGATTACTTTCGGATAGAAGGCGATGAGTTTCACAACATCCATGTCATGGATGAACATCTTGTATCGATGGTGCGGCATGATCATCCGACGATCGGCGATCATCTCAGCATCGACGATTATACCTCGATCCCTCACATCGTGCTGAAACAGGACAGGCCGATTGTCGATACCGTTCTCAAGAGACATGGCCTGATGCGCGATATCGCGCTGCAGGTGCCGCATTTTCTTTCAATGCCCCTCATCGTTCAGAAGACGGATTTCATTTGCACCCTCCCCAAGCGCATGGCGCTCGTCTATGCCGACTTCTTCCGGACCAAAGTGATGAAAACGCCGTTGGATTTTCCCAAAATCCCGATTTATTTCATGTGGCACCAGTCGGTCGATGAGGACCTTGGCCACCGCTGGCTTCGCAAGGCGCTCGCCGAGCTGTGTCATCGCCTGTGATGGCGCTCGGCCAAGCACAGAGGCTGGGATGCCCGCCCCCGCCAGTCATTCATATCAGCGTGCCAGGGCATAGATTCCGTTCGAATCCCGTTTAAAGCCGTTCCGGTGCGCCCGCATGAATGTCATCAGAGAGCCATAATTTGACGCACTTCTCTTCCCTTTAGAGTTCAAGGTGCAGAGTGAAGTCTGACCTGACGGATATTCTGGACCAGCGGGATGGAGGCCACTGGATCGCCGCGCTCCGATCCAGATGCAGCAGTGTCGATGTTTGCGGTGCGGGCGGCCGGTAGCTCAGAGATGAGTGCGGTCGGATCGTGGTGAAGTGCTTGCGCCATTGCTCGATGACGGCAGTGGCCTCCTTCAAGCTGTAAAAGATCTCACCGTTCAGGCATTCGTCGCGCAGTTTGCCGTTGAAGGACTCGCAGTAGCCGTTTTCCCATGGGCTGCCGGGCGCAATGTAGAGCGTTTTCGCACCCAGCTTTGCGAACCAGTTGCGCACGATCTTGGCCGTCATCTCCGCGCCATTGTCGGATCGAATGTGCTCCGGAACCCCTCTGGTCAGCATCACGTCGGCCATGATGTCGATGACGCCGAGGCTGTTGATACGACGAGCTACGCGGATGGCCAGGCATTCCCGTGTGAACTCGTCGATCAGAGTCATCAGCCGCAGCTTACGCCCATCGTGAGTCTGCGCTTCCACAAAATCGTAGCTCCAAACATGATTGCGATGCTGCGGTCGCAACCGGATGCAGGATCCGTCGTTGAGCCAGAGCCGGCCACGCGGCCACTGCTTCCTGGGTACCTTCAGCCCCTCACGGCGCCAGATTCGCTGAACTCGATCACAGCCCACCTGCCAGTCTGCGTCGACCAGCAGAGATGTGATCCGGCGATAGCCATATCGTCCGTATTGCGATGCCAGAGAGACAATTGCTCTCGTCAGCGCATCTTCATCGGACCGGACGATGGCGGTGTATCGCTGTGTCCCGCGAGGCTGGCTGACGAGCCGACAGGCATGGCGTTCGGAGAGACCGTACTTCCCCCGAATGCCCTCAACTGCCTGCCGGCGCCGCTCAGGGCTTATAAGTTCCCGAGGCAACGTCCTTGAGCACCTGCTTCTCAAGCGACAGATCGGCGACGGGACGCTTAAGGCGGACATTCTCCCGCTCCAGGTCCTTCATCAGCTTCGCCTGATCGAGCTCAAGACCACCGTATTCCTTCCGCCAGCGGTAATAACTTTGCTGCGATATTCCGGCTTCCCGGCAGGCCGCCGGCGCGGCCTTACCCTGCGACATCAACACTTCAATCTGGCGCAGCAGCACCACGATCTGCTCCGCATTGAACCTCTTCTTCGCATGACCAAAGCTCCTTTCCAAGCTCACTTTCCCACAAAGCTTGGTCCAAAGAAGCCAGGTCAGGTCACTTTGATACAGGAAATCAGATAGGACCAAATGAAGACCATTCGATATCAACTTGTCAGAGGTGTGCGGACTTAAATTAGACGAAACGCATGTCGAAGAAGGGACAGAAGCTGATGCACACACAGCTGTGCTTCGGCCAAAGTCTAGCCTGCTTGTGGCAAGCCGACCTCTATCCTCGGTACTAATGGAGACCTTTGAGAGGAAGAACGACAGCGTCCGCGCCAGCCTATCGGTCTACAGCGATCTCCTTATATTCGTCCGACCTTTGAAATCCCATTGCAGATGGCTCGTCCAAGAATTTCAGACAACGACTTTATCGCGCTCCCACATCCCTTCAAGTACGACCGCCCGCTCGTCCGCAATAAGCATTTTCCCTTTGAATTTCTTGAATATGTCCGCAAAGCGAGATTGATACCGATTGTAGATCTCCCGACGGGTGAACTTGAGCTGAGCAATTACATAGACGGTCATTACTCTACCTCCTGTGATCTTGATCGGCACCCGGGCCCGCTTCACGCTGGCTTCAATTTCGACACATATTGAGGATCGACAACCATGCTGGCCTCAATGCGAGGTCGCGACGGGACGGCGGCAGTTGTTTAGCTAGCCGCGCAGGAACACATAATCTGCAGAGTACGGTACGCTGTGGAAGCGACCGGCCTCGTCGCAAGCTCCATGCACAACTCCGCCTTGCGTGTTGACACGCTGCACGTTTGTCACGCCGGAGAAAACGCCACTGCCGCGCTGATCCGCGACATCGAGCCTGAGCCACGGGATGTCATCTTCCGTCGCCCCAGGGGCGCTGCTAACCGATTTCGCGCGCACTGTGCTACCGTCGACGTGTTCCCAACGTGGCCCAGCATAATGACGCCCAATGGTATTGCCGTCAAAGATAAGTGTGGCGATCGGCTCGCGGGCTTGCCAAGCGAGCTTGCCTTCGGAGAGGTGCACGCACTCATAGACCTGGGCGCCCTCCGCATGAAAGATGGCAGCAATTGACAGGTTAGGTGTAGCAATTGCCAACGGCACCTGGGCGGGTAGCTGAGTGGCTGTCAACAAGGCAACGCCGAGTGAAAGAGCGAATAGCAGTGTTTTCCAGTGAGCGTGCATTAGATCCTACCTCGCGGCGTTCCGACCGAACTGAGAATGAGCTTCGCCGAAGACCGTAACCCTGCGCAGACGCACGCGCGCCCTTCGATCGGGGGATGCAAGAAGCTAAATCTGGCGCCGAATGGAGACCAACAGCTCACCTCCGCCATGCAGACATGGCTCGGCCTCAGTCCCTTTGCAAAGGGATAGAAACTCGCGAACTGAATCGCATGCCGTGGAAGTCAAAGATTAGAAATAGACGAGCCGCAGCCATGCGAAACTGCCCTGCACAGGGCGGGGATTCAAGTTTTGCCTGGAGAGATTTTTTCAGTCAGTTCAGTATCAGGGATTGAACTTGTAGCTGATGCCCGCACGCACGATGTCGTAACGAAGGTCACGCGACCATGACACTCCGCATGGACCGCCAAAGAAGCAGTTGTCTGAAGGCAGATTAAGGATGTCCAACAAACTGCCGAAATCGGCGTGCAGATATTCCGCGCGACCTATCCAGTTCGGGCTGAGCATCCATTCGACACCGGCGCCGGCGACCCAACCTGTCTTGAGCGTCGATGAACTGGCCGCTGTCGCAATCGATTCGCTACTAGCGCCGCAACCATTAAGACAGCTCACGCCGAGCGAGGCCCGAACGTCAGAGAAAGCGACGCCGCCGGTGCCGTAGATCATGACCCGGTCGGCCGTCCAGCCGAACCGCGCACGTGCCGTGCCGATCGATCGCGTATCGCCGTTGATGGTTACAAAACCAAATCCGTTATCGCTGCAAGCTTCGCTGCTAATAGAAGTTTGGCGACAAGCCGAAGACCGTGAAGCACTCCACTGCCAATCGCCTTCGATGCCGACCACCCAGCTTGGGGCGAACTGCCAGTTATATCCGGCGTGAAAGCCGCCGATGACCGAATCACCGCCTGCCGACTGTCGCTGAAAATTGTTGATGTCGCCGTTCTCGAAAAAATTCGAGGTGCCGCTGCCGCGCTGGAACGCTCCGCCGATGTCGCCGCCGATATAGAAGCCCGACCAGTTATAGCCCGGAGCAATCACCGACGCTTTGGTATATGTTGGCACAGGAACATCGGAGGCAAGCGACGCAATAGGACTGACAGCAACAAAAGCTATAGCGAGCGCGGCAACAAGACGAATGTTTAAGATCGAGATGGTCATTTTCTTTCCTTTAGTTGCCGTTGCGCGGCTCTGGTTCGTTCTGCAGATCGACGCTTAGGTATGGCAGGCACTAGAACCAATATGCGCGAACCTGGGTGGCCTCGATTTAATGACTTGGATCAAAACGAAATCTCCGCAATTAATCGTCTACTGAAAGGCAGCACGCCACGACCGGCCCACCGCCAGCCGTCAAACGGCTTGCTCGGCTGCCGGTCATTCAGAGCACGCAGCCGGGCGAGACGCAGGTAATGCGAAATAGGCAGTGTATGTCGGGAGACGACGCGTTCCTGCCTCCATGACTCCACCAGTCCAGCAATGAGAATGGCGACGCGTGAAAATCTCGAGTTTAGTAGCCGGCACGGCATCACTGCGCGCGACGCCGTGTCGGCTTGAAGCTATCGGCCCGTCAAGACAGGCGGTACTACGCCGCGTTCGATAAGCGGGGGACTTTCATAGCGGCTGTGCTTGTGCCTGTGATTGTTATTGTGATCGCGATGCCTTCCCTCATGCCAACCACCGTATTTGTGATCTGATCCGGGCTTTCCGCCCATGCGCCCATCGCCGCGTCCAGCGTCAATCGGAGGCAGGGGTTTGCCGATGGGTTTCTCAACAAGCCCGCTGTTGACCCTGCCCGCGGCCTCGCCAGTGAGCGAATGGGCGCTGGAATAATTGCTTCCAACGCGCTTGCCGCCGGCCATGGCTAGTGCGCCGTCCACAGTCGCAGCTAGAGTGACGGCGGCTGCGAGCATCGGCAGAATGCGGACTGTGACTGTAATGTATGTTTGCATCTTCATCGATTGTCCTCGTGTTGTGCGCAAGCCCCACTTGGGTCGCTGAGTGAATTTTAGCTTCACTCGATACGAGCCCCCATCGGACCATAGTGTTCGTTGAAAGTTGCGCATCCTGCGATCAGAGGACAACCAATAAAATAAGGGGAAGCTTTCTTTCGTTGTGATGCGCTTCATCGCGGGCGGCGAAAAAATCTGCCGCTCACGAGAAGCAAGCTCGATCAAGACGGCCTACCAGGTAAAATAGCCATAAATGGCTTTAGCCGCAGACTTGACGTTGCCATAAGCTTCTTTAACGCCACCCTTAGCGAGACCATAAGCGGCAACACCGTTGAAAACGAAGGGGGCAGCAATTCCCGCTCCGAGGCCAGAGAGGTTCTTAAGCTCAGTCTTGGCGGCAACGGCAGCCACATCCTTCACCGTAATCGAGTTCTTCTCATCAACCTGTACGGTCCCTGACTTGCTGGAAACGGTAGCGCCACCTTCGCCGGTAGGAGTCGCGCCGGCATCGTGGCGGTGATCGCGGACAATGGGAGCTGGCGAACCTGGGATCGGATGTATCGTGTTCGTGGGCGGAGTGGCGACAGGAGATCCTGTCCCCGAAGTCGGGGTCGGCATAGGCGCTGGGTGAGTCGTGTTCACGGGAGAAGTGACGACGGGAGCAGGAGTCGGGGTTTTGTCGCCGACGGGCGCGGGGTTCATGGGAGCATGAGCCGTATCCTGACCCTTTTTGACCATGTCTTTGGCCGCTTCCCTTTCCTTGCGCTTGGCTTCGCGCTCGGCAACCTTCTCTTTGTGCCTGGCCTCACGCTCCGCAATCCTGTCCTTATGGTCGCGCCGTGAGTCGCTGTGTTTAACTTGGTCGCGGTTTCTGCTGTCGCGGCTGGAAGCCGTCATCTTCCCTATGCCGTCGCGTTTGTTCACGCTGTCGCGGCGATTGCCGTCCTGGCGATCGCTTCGGCTGAACTGATGATCACTCTGGTGCTGGCGGTCACTACCGCCATGATTGCCGCCCCTAGCAAACGCGCTGTTCGCAGCTGTCACCATGACGATACCTGCTGCGAGTGTTGCAACGGCGCAGGTTGGCAACGAGAAGTTCTTGAGGATGCTCATAGCTGTGTTTCCTGTTGTTCGCCGCGGACTCCCCCGATCCGCGACTGGTTCCCGATCCACGCTTGAGCGGGATCAATTCAAACCCTAGCGCCACAATGAATGCGCGGCGTCCTGCAATCGGAGGATGTTGCCACGTGGTGCTTGAGAAATGTTGTCGCTCGCGGGATCAGGATCGCTTCGTCCAACCACAGAACGCGAGTGGTTCACTTTCGTATCAACGAAGATCAATGTGATTGAAGTCTTTAACAATGATCGCAGCACAGGCTTCGTGCTGCGATCTTGTTTCGATCCACCTCTCGTTTGATTTAATGTTTCTTACGGTCGTTGTTGTCTTTCGCTGACGAACCTGAACTGGACCCACTCGTTGTCTTGGGCGTCTGGCTAACAGTAACGCCTCCCGTGCCCGCCGACGCAGCACCCGCCGAATGACGATGATCGCGGACCGCGGGCTGTGTCACATTGCTTGGAGGGGGAGTAGTCGCGCTCACAGTTCCAGGCGCAGCTGCTGGCGGCGGGCTGCCTGGCTTAGACGCAGCAACATCATTACGATGATCGTGGACGACAGGTGCAGCGTTGCCCTGCGCATCGAGGTTGCGATGACCGGTCGGTTGAGGGACAGGCTTTCCCGTTGAAATGGCTTTTTCTCGTACAACCTTATCGCGCGCGAGGTTATACTCATTCTTCGCCGTTGCAGGGTTGGCGTAGGCAGCATCTACACCAGCGGCCTTGAGTTGCCTGGCTAGTTCAGGATCCCAGACGTTATAGCTGGCTCCATTCGGCGCCAAGATCTTCTGTCCATTTTCGATCGGAACACCTTGTTTGACGGTATAAGAATTGGTGCCTCGCGCATCCGTAACAACGACGGTGGTGTACTGGCCATTCCAACCTCTGTTTGGATCGTTGGCGATCACCTTACCCTTGCCATCGTCCATGCCCTTGCCATCGCCTCTCGGGCCGCCCGATGGCGTCCCCTCAGGCCGACGGTTATCGACCATGGCACACTCGCCCGATGCAGAGCAATTGCGGGATACGCCCTCGCTAGTAAGCACGCAACTATATGCGCCTGAATTCTCAACGGTGAATGTCCCATCCAATTTCGTGCAGGCTCTCTTGGCGCCAGCAGCACCCACGCTCTTCGGCTTTGCAGAGGCGACGTCAGTCAAAAGACCGAAACTGATAGGCGCCAGCGCTGCGATCAGACATACCGCTTGGGGAAACTTGAGCATATCAATCTCCGAATGAGTTTGCCGCGACGTTTGCAGACGAGTGTTAAGCTGCCAAATCGCACGAGTTGCACGGCACGATAACGAACAGTGTTTCTCGCCGCGTCCTCCGATCGCATGACGCAGCGGCGGCAAGTTTACCGACATGATCCCACGCAGCTCATGAGTCATCCCATCAGACACGCGATGAGCGGATAAAGCAGGAAACAAACGTGATGAAGAACTACATGAATACGATTTCACTCATTGCGACACTCGCGGCGGGTTTTGTCCTGCTTGCTGCAACCGACGGGGCGTTCGCCCGTGACAACACCGGAACCCGTGCCATCAGCACGAGCGCCAGCAAACCTTTCGGCACAAATGGCGGCACCGGTGGCAAAGGCGTTGGCGGCGAAGCCAACTCCGGGTTGGGCGGCTCATCAGCTGCACCTGCCCCTCCGCTGACCCGTAGTCACAGCCACCATCCGCGATAGTCAGTATCCCTCGCCAAGCCACCACCAGCAACTCAGGCGCGTGGATATCATTTCGCGTGTCTGCGTCGCCGCGTGAAGTTGCTCTCGCATAAGAATTTCAGAGGACGTCGATGAAGACAATATTGCAGGGATTCATCTTGGCGGCTGCGCTTTCGGTGCCTGCCATGGGAGCGGATATTGTCCAACCTATCTACAGGAAAGCGCCGGCTATCGATCCGTCGTACAACTGGTCAGGCTTCTACGCCGGCGCTCATGTCGGTTATGACTGGGGACGCGCCCGCATCACCGACAATGGCGTGGTGACGGAAAATGCAGTACCGATGGACGGCGCGGTTGGTGGACTGATCGCCGGTGTGAACTGGCAGGCTGACGCTGTCGTCTTTGGGCTCGAAGCTGATGTCGGCGTGGCCAAACTCCGCGGCACGGGTGTGATCGCGCCGGTCGTCGAGTCGCCCAACCACTACAAGGTGGACTGGACCGGCAATATTCGCGGGCGCATGGGTTATACCATTCTCCCAACAACTCTGATTTACATCGCGGGCGGCCTTGCATTGGCAAACTTTGAATTCCGTGAGGGTGATACATCCAACACGATATCCCGCCTGCTTACGGGCTGGACCATCGGCGGCGGCATTGATCATGCCTTTATGCCGAATTTGGTTGGCCGCCTCGAATATCTCTATGCGAACTACGGTAACGGGGATTTCGCGATTTCGCCGAACGATATCTACAACGTCGACTTCAAAACCCAGACATTTCGCGGCGCGATAATCTGGAAGTTCTGACTCTCTCGAATGGTCAGTATTCGCAGCCGTGCGATGCTGCCATCCCCTCTAATCTCAAATCGAGCGCCGCGCATCCTACGATCGTAGGATGCG
>JBOFVL010000034.1:0-17653 GCA_051653085.1 Afipia sp.
CGGTCAGAAGGAGACGGTGATCTTCTGCGACCGCATCATGGCGCTCGGCTTCTACAACGCCTTCAAGGCGGGCATTTCGTTCGGCAAGGACGACATGGTCGTGCCGCACGGCAAGTGGAAGATCGTCGATGACACCCGCTCGATGGCGAAGGAATTCGAGCAGCAGTACAACGACGGCCTGATCACTCAGGGCGAAAAGTACAACAAGGTGGTCGACGCCTGGTCCAAGGCCACGGAGAAGATCGCCGACGAGATGATGAAGGAAATTTCGTCCGTCAAGAAGAACTCGAAGGGCGAAGATTCCCAGATCAACTCGATCTACATGATGGCCCACTCCGGTGCGCGCGGTTCGCCGGCGCAGATGCGTCAGCTCGCCGGTATGCGCGGCCTGATGGCCAAGCCGGACGGCTCCATCATCGAGACGCCGATCGTCTCGAACTTCAAGGAAGGCCTGACCGTGATGGAGTACTTCAACTCCACCCACGGCGCTCGTAAGGGTCTTGCCGATACGGCGTTGAAGACCGCGAACTCGGGTTATCTGACCCGTCGTCTGGTGGACGTGGCGCAGGACTGCATCATCACGCAGGACGATTGCGGCACCAAGCTCGGCATCAAGATGCGCGCGATCATCGACGCTGGTACGGTCGTCGCTTCGCTGGCGTCACGCATTCTCGGCCGTACCAACGGCGAGGATCTGCGCGATCCGGTGACCAACAAGATCGTCGTCAAGCGCGGCACGCTGATGGAGGAGACTCACGTCGACGCCATCCAGCAGGCGGGCATCCAGGAAGTGAAGATCCGCTCAGCGCTGACCTGCGAACTGGTCAACGGCATCTGCGGCAAGTGCTACGGGCGCGATCTCGCCCGCGGTACGCCGGTTAACCACGGCGAGGCTGTCGGCGTTATCGCCGCGCAGTCGATCGGCGAGCCGGGCACGCAGCTTACCATGCGCACGTTCCACATCGGCGGTGCGGCGCAGATCAACGAGCAGTCGTTCATCGAGTCGAACTTCGACGGCAAGATCGTCATCAAGAACAAGGCGATCGCAACCAACAGCGAAGGTTTCAACGCTGCGATGGTTCGCAACATGGTCGTTGCGGTTGTCGATCCGGATGGCACCGAGCGTGCGACGCATCGCATTCAGTACGGCGCGCGCATGCGTGTCGATGACGGCGATATGATCAAGCGCGGCCAGCGCATCGCGGAGTGGGATCCGTATTCACGTCCCATTCTCACCGAAGTCGAAGGCACGATCGGATTCGAGGATCTGGTCGAAGGTCAGTCGATCTCGGAAACGCTCGACGAATCCACGGGTATTGCAAAGCGCGTGGTTATCGACTGGCGCACGACCGGCCGTGGCGCGGATCTGCGTCCCGCTATCGTGATCAAGGGCAAGGACGGCAAGGTGCTGAAGCTGGCGCGCGGCGGTGACGCCCGTTACATGCTTTCGGTCGACGCCATTCTGTCGGTGGACACCGGCGCAAAGGTGAAGGCCGGCGACATCCTTGCGCGTGTTTCCACGGAAAGCGCCAAGACCCGCGACATCACCGGCGGTCTGCCGCGCGTCGCGGAACTGTTCGAGGCCCGCAAGCCGAAGGATGCCGCCATCATCGCGGAAATCAGCGGCACGATCCGCTTCGGACGTGACTATAAGAACAAGCGCCGCATTTCGATCGAGCCTGTCGACAAGAACGAGGAGACTCGCGAGTACCTCATTCCGAAGGGCAAGCACATCCATCTGCAGGACGGCGACATCGTCGAAAAGGGCGATTTCATCGTCGAAGGCAATCCGGCGCCGCACGACATCCTGGCGATCAAGGGCATCGAGGAACTCGCTGCCTATCTGGTCAACGAAATCCAGGAAGTTTACCGGCTCCAGGGCGTGCTCATCAACGACAAGCACATCGAAGTGATTGTTCGTCAGATGCTGCAGAAGGTCGAGATCACCGATCAGGGCGAGACCGACATGATCTCGGGCGAGCAGATCGACAAGATCGAGTTCGACCAGATCAACGCCAAGGCGAAGGACGAAGGTAAGAAGATCGCGACCGGTACGCCGGTACTGCTCGGCATCACCAAGGCGAGCCTGCAGACGCGGTCGTTCTTCTCGGCAGCGTCGTTCCAGGAGACCACCCGCGTGCTCACCGAAGCTGCCGTCAACGGCAAGGTGGACCCGCTCGAAGGTCTCAAGGAGAACGTCATTGTCGGCCGCCTGATCCCGGCCGGTACTGGCGCCTCGATGGCGAAGATCCGCGAAGTCGCTACCAAGCGCGACAAGCTGATCCTCGACGAGCGCGAGAAGCAGGCAGCGATCACGCCTGCGGCTCCGGAAGCGGAGCCTCTGGCTCTGCCGCCAGCGGAATAATTCCCGCGCTGGAGCGCATGACATATGTGACAAGATGAAAAGGCCGCCTCTTGGGGCGGCCTTTTTGCCAGAAAAACGAAACCTTTTTCCCGACCCGTGCGTCTATTTTAGGTGACTGCCACTCGTTGCGATCCGCAACGCGGCTTTCACGATGTCGATTTTTTGTTTTTAAACCCGGTGTCCACTTGCAGAAATCCGACCGCCTTCTTGCGGCGATTGAATCGATTTACATCGCCGCCACCAATCCTTCGCATTGGCCATCAACCCTTCAGGTGATTGCCGATTGTTTCGATGACGTCGGAGCAATCCTTATCTATGGCCGAGACGATGGCAGCTTCGGGGTGATCGACTCGCCGTCGCTGAAGCAAGTCACCGCAGAATATGCTCTGCACTGGAGCGAGCGCGATATCCGCGCCATCCGGGCGCGCGAACGCGGCTACTTCTTCAAGCGTGACGTCGTTACCGATCGTGACATTCTGACCCCTGAGGAGATGGAGACCGATCCGTTTTATGCGGATTTCTTGCGGCCGCACGGCTTGAAGCATTTCCTCGCGGCGACGGTTTCTCCGGATCCTCACATCGAGGTTGCGGTGAGCGTTCAACGCGCGGCAGGTCGGCCGGAATATTCGGAAGATGAACTGAAGATGATGGAGCGGCTTGCTCCTCATGTGGAGACATCGTTACGGCTCAGCATCCATTTGATGGATTCCCAGGCCGTCAACGTTGGCATGGGCGCCGCGATGGCGCGCATCGGCATCGGCGTGTTTGCCCTGGATTCGATGGGACGCGTCGTCTCCTCCAACGCGGCATCTCAGGCGTTGCTCGGCGATGGCTTGAATGTCGTCCAGGAGCGGCTGGTGCTGGCCAATCCTGCGGCGAGCGGAGAGGCGATCGCAGCCATCCGGCATGCGCTTGATGGAAACGCTGAAGCGCTAGGGCGGGACACGAAACCGGTCCTCGTCTACCGCGAGCCGCCCAAACGGCCGCTGGTACTCTACGTGCTGCCTATTCCGGTTTCGGAACGCTCCACCGACCGGTTTCTGACCCGGGCCCGAGCGATCGTGTTGCTGATGAATCCGGCTGCTGCCGGCATCGCCGATCCGTCGCTGGTCCGCGATGTTCTCGGTGTGACGCTCGGCGAGGCCCGGATTGCATCGCTGATCGGATCAGGACTCTCGCCGAAAGAGGCGGCGGAAAAACTGGGAATTGCCGAGGAAACTGCGCGCTCGGTGCTGAAGCGGGTTTTTTCCAAGGTCGGAGTGTCCCGCCAAAGCGAGCTTGCGGTCCTGATCGCGAGGCTTTCTGGCTAGGGATGTTACGCCTGCCTGTCGCGATACTGTGGGTTGAAAGCCACACTAGCGCTAAGTTGCTAGAGGGTCAGCAGAATAACCCATTTGGGGGATGTGCAGTTTAGCCCTGTTCCTATTGTGACTGCATTCTGTGACCTTCCAAGATACTCAAAGCAGTTTGGGCAGGGGTTTTAAAACAACGAGGATTATTTGGGAGCCATAGGACATGATCGCCTCGCGGTGATTATTTTGGTGTCCATGACTTGGAATAGGGGCAGTAACCTAAAGGGCCAGCGCAAGCTGGCCTTTTTTATGGAATGCGTTTTCTGGTTTGCGACAGCCTTTGTCAGATGTTCTTCCGCGTTTATTCCCGCCGCTCCCTCAAATTTTTCTGCCATGCCGCGACTGAAGACCGATGGTTTGAGGAATTGCCGCGAACTAAGCTGACAGTGCTGGAAATTGGTTTCGGGGCAGGCAGTTGGTCGATATGTTCGACGAGACGCTGACGGATCGCATCTACGAAGCGGCGGTCGTGCCTGAGCTTTGGCCCGATGTGCTGGGCGAGATGTCCAGAGCTGTCGATGGGGCGGGTGGCATACTGTTCACTGCCAACCTCGAGCGTATCAAGTGGACGACATCGGCGGACATTCAGGACATCTTTGCGGAGTTTGTTCGCGACGGCTGGGCGGAGATCAATCCGCGGCCAGGCCGCCTCGGCCCCTTGGGCTCCACCGGGTTCGTGCAGGACTACGATTCATTTACGGATGAGGAACTGGACAACGATCCAGTCTATCGGGACTTTCTGCGCAAGCGTGGTCTTGGCTGGGCGACCGGCACGATGCTTGATACGCCGTCGGGCGACTCGCTGATTTTTTCCTTCGAGCGCGCGTATGCCAAAGGCCCGGTCCCGATCGAGATCGTGAGGCAGTTTGACAAGCTGCGTCCTCACCTCGCACGCAGCGCGTTGTTGTCGTCGCGGCTCGGCCTGGAGCGGGCGCGGGCAATGGCCGACGCGTTGCAATCGCTGGGATTGCCCGGCGCAGTACTGCGTGGCGGCGGCAAGGTTCTCGCCGCCAATGGCGCGCTTGAACGGCTGATGCCGTCGCTGCTGCAGGACCGCCGCGAACGATTGCACCTTGCCGATAGCGCGGCCGACTCCCTGTTTGAGGAAGCGCTGGCGCGCAGGTCGCTCGCAGGCGGCCTGATTTCGGTGAACTCCATTCCCGTCGCTGCAACTGAGGAACATCCGCCGATGATCCTGCATCTGTTGCCGATCCGCGGCGCGGCGAACGACATCTTCACGCAAGCGACATCGCTGCTCGTGGTCACGCCGGTCGACCGCGCTGTCGTGCCGACCGCAAAGGTGCTGCAAGGCCTGTTCGATCTCACGCCAGCGGAGGCGAGGGTGGCGCGGGGCATCAGCGAGGCGCAGAGCGTCGAAGCGCTGGCATTGTCGGCGGGGGTCTCGGTTGAGACTGTCCGGAGCCAGCTCAAGACGGTCCTCTCGAAAACAGGTCTGTCCCGCCAGCAGGAACTGATAAACCTGCTCGCCGGGAACATGCTACCGGTCTCCAAAGATCCTCCGCCAGCCTGACAAGACTGGCCGGAACTGGCCAAATGCCGTCCATTTCCGTCATATTCGGCGTTTTTTCGCGTCGGATCGCGCTTTGTTCATCTTCCCTTCAGATGAAAAAGGCATTTGTTTAAGGTGAGTTAGACCGGCTCAAAACCCGAATGGGACGCCGGCGAGGGGCGAAGGACGTCATGCTCGATCTGGCAATAGTTGGTGGTGGCCCAGGCGGGCTGATGAGTGCTTGGTACCTCAAGAAGAAGCTTGGGGCGCTCTGCCGCGTCACGATCTATGAAGCGTCCGACCGCGTCGGCGGTAAGATTCTGACAAAAAAATTCGACACTGCGCCGGCGATGTACGAAGCGGGCGTCGCTGAAATCTACGACTACTCGATGACCGGCCCTGACCCATTGCGAGAGTTGATCCAGCATTTCGGATTGCAGACCATTCCGATGGACGCCGAGCAGGTTCAGCTCGACGGCGAACTGCTCGACGATGTGCCGGGCATGCGCCGCAAGTACGGCGCACAGACCGCGAAGGCCATTGAGGACTTCCGCAAGCTCTGCGCCGGCATGGTCTCGCCGATCGAATACTATGAAGGCGTCGGCGCGCACGACAACGAGCATCCTTGGGCCTACATCAGCGCCGAGGAACTGCTGGACCGCGAAGTCGCCGATCCCGTTGCGAAGCGCTTCCTGAAAGTGATGGCACGCTCCGACATCGCGACCGAGCCGCACAACACCAACGGTCTGAATGCCCTGAAGAACTTCGTGATGGATGTGGAGGGCTATATCGGCCTGTACTCGATCCAGAACGGCAACGAGCAGCTCATCCATAGCCTGCAGAGCGAAATCGAAGCCGACATTCAGTTGAACCATCGGGTTCTCAAGGTCGGCAAGGCGGATTCCGGCCGCTATGCCATCAACATGATGAACGGCAAGGGACCGATCACCAAGGAGCACGATCTGGTCGTGATGTGCCTGCCACATTCATGGCTCACCACCATGCGCTGGGACGGCGAACTGCTGCGCCATTCGATGGTGAAGCACATCGCCTATTTCGATCGCCCGGCGCATTACCTGCGCGTCTCGATCCTGTTCGATGAGCCGTTCTGGGGCGACAAGGTCCCGGGTGCATGGTGGATGTCCGAAGCCTTCGGCGGCTGCTGCGTCTATGTCGAAGGTGCGCGGCACGATGTGGGCCGCCACGGCGTGCTGAACTGGCTGATCCCGGGGTCCGACGCATTGGCTTTCGCCAATCTCAGCGACAAGGAACTGATCGACGCGGCGATCAAATCGCTGCCGAAATCGTTCGGCAACGCCCGCGCGCATTTTCTGGAAGGCAAGACCCATCGCTGGCTGTCGTCGGTGAATGCCATTCCGGGCGGCTTGCCCGCGCGAGACGTGATGACCAACCATCATCCCGAGCCACACGAGCATCCGGGCCTTGTGGTCGTCGGCGACTATCTGTTCGACTCGACGCTCAACGGCCTGCTGGACTCCTCCGACGCCGCCACCGACATCATCCTCACGCAGATGATCAAGCTGCGCTATGAGCGCGGCGATAGCGGCAATGTGCCGTCCGACAAGATCGACCGTGCCTATTTCGACAACTACCGCAATGTCGGTCCCTACGGTGAGGTCTGGAACCAGTTCACCGATCCGGACTATCTCACCAATCTCATCAAGATCGTCTGGAACCGCGCCCGGGGCTACAAGCTGCTGGTGGCCGGCTCGGCAAGCGGCGAACTGGTCGGTGCGCTGCGCGAGCGCGGCATCGACGCCTGGGGCGTCGAGAACAACCGCTATATCCACGCCAAGACGCCGAAGGCGCTGCGCAAGTATAACAAGCTCGGTTCGCTCACCAAGCTGCCGTTCAAGGCCGGGGAGTTCGACTTCGTCTATGAGACGAGCCTGTGTCATGTGTCCAACAAGCAGGTGACGCGCGCGGTCCGCGAGCTTAATCGCGTGGTGAAGACCGGTTTCGTGTTCGGCTCCGTCACCAGCGATATGATGCCCGGGCTGATCGACCGCTACGACCTGCTGCGCGGTGTCAAAAAACTAGGCACCTGGTGGGAATGGTCCGAACTGTTCTTTGGCAACGGTTTCGACCTCTCCATGCACCGCCGGGATTGCACCGACGCGGTGTGGGACGCCACGCTGGCGGCCAACAAGGGCCCCGGCGACTGGTACGCAGACGCCGACAGCCTGCGTTATTCGTTCTTTGACAAGGTTGCCGCCGACGACTAATCGCTTAAGGACGCGGCGGCCATCCGGCCGTCGGCATAAGTGATTGCGGCCGTTTGGCCATGCAGCGACGGTTTATATATGCCGACCAAGCCGCCCATCCCGGATACCGACAAGACAGCGTCGGGCAAGCCGCTCGACGATGAGGCCGCGCGCCTTGCCGCCGTGCAGGCGGACATGCCTCTGCCGCCGGAACCTGACGACATCGACGATGACGATGACGACGAGGATCTTGTCGCCTTTACCGCCAGCGAGGCCGCCGGCGCATTCGCAACTCTCTGGCGGTTCACGTGGCCGCATCTGCGCAACTACAGGACCTGGCTCAGCTTCGTTGCGATCGGTCTTTTCATCGAGACGTTGTTCAACGTCATCATGCCGCTCAGCCTGAAGTTCCTGATCGACGACGCGCTCGGCGAGGAAGATTTCCAGGCGCTCTACACCATTCTGGGCGTGCTGGCTGTCGCAGGCATCATCACCTCCATCGTCGCGGTGTGGTACGAGCGCTGGGATGCACGGCTGGCGGCAGCGGTCATCTCCGATGTCCGCGCCCGGCTGTTCGAGCATGTCCAGAACCTGCCGGCGGCGTTCTTTGGACGCACCAAGCGCGGCGAGATTCTGTCGCGGTTTTCCGTGGACATGGCGGGGTATGAATCCTCGATCAAGCATTTCGCCAACAGCGCGTTGCTGCCGTTCCTCGAATTGATCGCCGGCATCGGCCTGATGATCTGGCTGAACTGGCAGCTTGCGGTGGTGGCGCTGCTGATTTTCCCGATCACGCTGATCGGCCCGCGCATCCTGACCCCGAAGGCTGTGCAGGCGAACTACGAGCAGAAGGTCAACGAGTCCGCGATCCTCGGTGTGGTGCAGGAAAACGTCGCCGCGCAGATGGTGGTGAAGGCGTTCGGCCTGCAGCGCAAGGCATTCGGCTGGTTCACGTTCCGCAATAAAGCAGCGCGCCACTCGATGGCCGATGCGACGTTCCTTTCCACGATGGTGGAGCGGACCGTCACCGTGTCGGTGCTGCTGCTCCATCTCGTGGTGCTTGCGATTGGCGCGTATCTCGCCACCATCGGCAAGATATCGATCGGCACCTTCGTCACATTCGAGAGCGCATTCTGGGAGATTTCCTACAACATCGCCCATCTGATGCACTTCATTCCAGTCGCGATCCAGGCGGCGGCCGCCGTGCGCCACATGGAAGAATTGCTCGACGAGCCGACGCGCGGCGGCGATCGGCCCGGCGCGCCGGATCTGCCGCGTATCACTGACAACATCTCTTTCGATCGGGTTGTCTTCAAATACGAAGGCAGCGATACCACCGTTCTCGATGGCCTCTCGCTCAAGATCGGCGTCGGCAAGAACATCGCCATCGTCGGGCCGAGCGGCTCCGGCAAGAGCACGCTGCTCAATCTCATTTTGCGCCTGTACGTTCCGAACGAGGGCAGGGTGGCTATCGACGGCGTCGACATCCGCAAGGTGACCCGCGACTCGCTGCGCAGGAGCATGGCCGTGGTGTTCCAGGAAAACATGCTGTTCAACATGTCGATCCGCGAGAACATCCGCCTCGGCAAGGACGGTGCGACCGACGCCGAGGTCGAGGATGCGGCGAAGAAGGCCGAGATCCATCGTTACATCATGACGCTGCCGCAGAAGTACGACACGGTGGTCGGCGAGCGCGGCGACACGCTGTCCGGCGGCCAGCGCCAGCGCATTGCAATCGCGCGCGCCATTGTCCGCAATCCGTCGGTGCTGCTGCTGGACGAAGCGACGTCGGCGCTCGACCAGACCACGGAGGCGGCGATCAATCGCACGCTGCTCAAGGTCGCCAAGGGCCGCACCATGATCTTCTCGACGCACCGGCTGACGTCGGTGGTCGACATGGACGAAATCATCGTTATCAGCAACGGCAAGGCCATCGAGCGCGGCCCGCATGCCGAACTGCTCAAGGCTAACGGCATGTACCGGAAGCTATGGGACGACCAGCTTCACAAATCGCATCACCCCGCTGAGGATGATGATGACGATGAGGACGACGAGTGAGCGCCTCGTGGGCCAGCGTAGCGTTTAATTTAGCATTGGCCTGACCTCGGCCTAACGGGCGGGCAGTGTCCACGGGTGCCTATGACTGCGGAACTGTCCATGGATGAGCCATCGGCTGTCCCGGGCAGCGGAAACAACGTTGCGTCTATCTAACCAATTGAATTATAATGATAATTATCCTGCTTGGGAGCCATTCCGGGATATGGGAGGGGGACGGGCGTCGGGCTTAAGGGTGCAACCTGCCGCACTGGCGGGCTGTTAGCCGGCCCAGAATCGGTATTTGGGGACCCACAACCGATTCCCTTCTTCAGTCGCCAAAACGGTGACAGCGGCGTCCAGCGAGAGCAAGAAACGGCTGCAACATAAGCGCTTTTGCCATGTCGTTTAGTCTTGACTTGGCATGGCATGGCTTATAAAACCCGGCCACTTCACGACAGGCGGTGAGCTTCCTCACGTCGGAACGGATCACCTTTTCAGCCCCGCGTTCTTAACCGGGATGGATCGGCACCAACCTCGACGAATGTCGCTCAGACGCTGTCGGCACTAGCCAGGCAATGCCAGGACGATCTTGGTCTCTCGGGCGGACGCTCTTGAGATTGGTTTCGGATGCATGACCTCGGTCCGCCCTCAAGGCGAACTGCGGTCCTCTGTGGCGGTCAAGCGCTTTCCGTTCAGCGATGAATGGATGGCGCGATTTCGTTTTGCGCGATTAAACGCGCGGTGCGGAATGGCGAGGCCGGCGTGAAGCGGGTGGGGCGGAAGCCCCGAATGAATTTGCGAGCCTTAGGGTTTCGCGCGAACAAGGGTGAACGATGCCGACGATCAACCAGCTGATCGCAAAGCCACGTGAAGCGCAGAAGTCGCGCAAGAAGGTGCCCGCTTTGCAGCAGTCGCCGCAGAAGCGCGGTGTTTGCACGCGCGTCTATACGACCACTCCGAAGAAGCCGAACTCGGCGCTTCGTAAGGTCGCCAAGGTGCGCCTGACCAACGGCTTCGAGGTCATCGGCTACATTCCGGGTGAAGGCCACAACCTTCAGGAGCACTCGGTGGTTATGATCCGCGGCGGCCGCGTCAAGGATTTGCCCGGCGTGCGCTACCACATCCTCCGCGGCGTCCTCGATACGCAGGGCGTCAAGAACCGCAAGCAGCGCCGTTCGAAGTACGGCGCGAAGCGTCCGAAGTAAGCGGGAGCATTTACGATGTCGCGTCGCCATTCTGCTGAAAAGCGTGAAGTGAACCCGGATCCGAAGTTCGGGAACGTCATCATCACGAAGTTCATGAATTCGATCATGTACGACGGCAAGAAGTCTGCCGCCGAGAGCATCGTCTATGGTGCGCTCGAGATGATCGAGGCCAAGACCAAGCAGGGCCCGCTGCCGGTGTTCGAGCAGGCGCTGGAAAACGTCATGCCGACGATCGAAGTGCGTTCGCGCCGCGTCGGTGGCGCCACCTATCAGGTGCCAGTCGAAGTTCGCTCCGTGCGCCGTCAGGCGCTGGGCATTCGCTGGATCATTACGGCCGCTCGCGGCCGCAACGAAAAGACCATGACCGAACGGCTCTCCGCGGAGCTGCTCGATGCATCGAACAACCGGGGGAACGCGGTCAAGAAGCGTGAAGACGTGCACAAGATGGCGGAAGCCAACCGTGCCTTCTCACACTATCGCTGGTAACGGCGAACTGAACCGGACATAAGGAACGAACCCCATGGCGCGCCAACATCCCATCGCTGATTACCGTAATTTCGGTATCATGGCGCATATTGACGCCGGCAAGACCACGACCACCGAGCGCATCCTTTATTATACCGGCAAGAGCCACAAAATCGGCGAAGTGCACGAAGGTGCCGCGACGATGGACTGGATGGAGCAGGAGCAGGAGCGCGGCATTACCATTACGTCGGCTGCGACCACCGCGTATTGGAACGGCAAGCGGCTGAACATCATCGACACCCCCGGTCACGTCGACTTCACCATCGAAGTCGAGCGTTCGCTGCGTGTGCTCGACGGTGCTGTTGTCGTTCTCGACGGCAACCAGGGTGTTGAGCCGCAGACCGAAACTGTCTGGCGTCAGGGCGACAAGTACAGGGTTCCGCGCATCGTTTTCGCGAACAAGATGGATAAGACCGGCGCTGACTTCTACAAGTGCCTCGATGACATCGTGAAGCGTCTCGGCGCCAAGCCAATCGCGATCCAGCTTCCGATCGGCGAAGAAAGCAATTTCGTCGGCATGGTCGATCTTGTGACCATGAAGGCATACATTTGGAACAACGAAGCGCTCGGCGCCAAGTTCGATACCGTCGAGATCCCGGCCGACCTCGCCGACAAGGCGAAGGAATATCGCGAGAAGATGCTGGAAGCCGCCGTCGAACTCGACGACGACGCTCTGGCTGCCTATCTCGATGGCAGGGAGCCCGATGAGGCGACCTTGAAGCGCCTGATCCGCAAGGCGGTTCTGACCAGCGCGTTTTATCCCGTGCTGTGCGGCTCGGCCTTCAAGAACAAGGGCGTGCAGCCTTTGCTCGACGCAGTGGTTGAATACCTGCCGTCGCCGCTCGACGTTGCTGCGATCAAGGGTATCAACCCTGACAACAACGAAGAGATCATCCGCGAGCCGAAGGACGACGCGCCGATGTCGCTCCTCGCCTTCAAGATTATGGACGACCCTTTCGTCGGCACCATCACGTTCTGCCGTATCTATTCGGGCACGCTGACCAGCGGCACCGGCGCGATCAACTCGACCAAGGAGCGCAAAGAGCGCATCGGCCGCATGTTGCTGATGCATGCGAACAACCGCGAAGACATCAAGGAAGCGTTCGCTGGCGACATCGTGGCGCTTGCTGGTTTGAAGGAAACTCGCACCGGCGACACGCTCTGCGATCCCGATCATCCGGTCATCCTTGAAAAGATGGAATTCCCGGAGCCGGTGATCGAAATCGCGATCGAGCCGAAGTCGAAGGCTGACCAGGAAAAGCTCGGCGTCGCGCTTGCGAAGTTGGCTGCGGAAGATCCGTCTTTCCGCGTGTCGACCGATCAGGAATCCGGCCAGACCATCTTGAAGGGCATGGGCGAACTCCATCTCGACATCAAGGTCGACATTCTTCGCCGTACCTACAAGGTCGACGCCAACATCGGCGCGCCGCAGGTGGCCTTCCGCGAGAAGATCACCAAGAAGGCGGAAGTCGATTACACGCACAAGAAGCAGACCGGTGGTACCGGCCAGTTCGCGCGCGTGAAATTCATTGTTGAGCCGGGCGAGCCGGGTTCGGGCTTCTTGTTCGAGTCGAAGGTCGTCGGCGGTTCGGTGCCGAAGGAATACATCCCCGGCGTCGAAAAGGGCCTCAACAGCGTGTTGACCTCAGGCGTTGTCGCTGGCTTCCCGGTGGTGGACGTCAAGGTGCAACTGGTTGACGGCGCCTACCACGACGTCGACTCGTCGGCGCTCGCATTCGAAATCGCATCGCGCGCGGCGTTCCGCGACGCGCTGCAGAAGGGCAAGTCAGTGCTGCTCGAGCCGATCATGAAGGTCGAGTGCGTGACTCCTGAAGATTACACCGGCTCGGTCATCGGCGATTTGAACTCCCGCCGCGGCCAGATTCAGGGCCAGGACATGCGCGGCAACGCCAACGTCATCAACGCGATGGTGCCGCTCATGAACATGTTTGGTTACGTGAACAACCTGCGCTCGATGAGCCAGGGCCGCGCGACCTTTACGATGCAATTCGATCACTACGCTGAAGCGCCGGCCAACGTGTCGGCAGAGGTCCAGAAGAAGTTTGCTTGATTTCTTTGACGAGAGTCAAAGTTGAACGGAGAACGTCATGGCTAAAGCTAAATTTGAACGCAACAAACCGCACTGCAACATCGGCACCATCGGTCACGTCGACCATGGCAAGACGTCGCTGACCGCAGCGATCACCAAGATTTTGGCTGAAACGGGCGGTGCAACGTTCACGGCATACGACCAGATCGACAAGGCGCCAGAAGAGAAGGCGCGCGGCATCACCATCTCGACCGCTCACGTTGAGTACGAGACCGCGAACCGCCACTACGCCCACGTCGATTGCCCCGGCCACGCCGACTACGTGAAGAACATGATCACCGGTGCTGCGCAGATGGACGGCGCGATCTTGGTCGTGTCGGCTGCCGACGGCCCGATGCCGCAGACCCGCGAGCACATCCTGCTCGCCCGTCAGGTCGGCGTTCCTGCGATCGTCGTGTTCCTGAACAAGTGCGACATGGTTGACGATCCGGAATTGCTCGAACTGGTCGAGATGGAAGTTCGCGAACTGCTCTCGAAGTACAACTTCCCCGGCGACGACATTCCGATCATCCGCGGTTCGGCGCTCGCTGCGCTTGAAAACAAGGATCCGAAGCTCGGCCACGACGCCGTTCTGGCGCTGATGAAGGCAGTTGACGAAAACATTCCGCAGCCGGCGCGTCCGATCGACCAGCCGTTCCTGATGCCGGTCGAAGACGTGTTCTCGATCTCGGGCCGTGGCACCGTCGTCACCGGTCGTGTCGAGCGCGGCATCATCAAGGTCGGCGAAGAAATCGAAATCGTCGGTCTGAAGGACACCCAGAAGACCATCGTCACCGGCGTTGAAATGTTCCGCAAGCTGCTCGATCAGGGCCAGGCTGGCGACAACATCGGTGCGCTGCTTCGCGGCACCAAGCGCGAGGAAGTCGAGCGCGGTCAGATTCTCTGCAAGCCGGGTTCGGTCAAGCCGCACACCAAGTTCAAGGCTGAGGCTTACATCCTCACCAAGGAAGAGGGTGGCCGTCACACGCCGTTCTTCACCAACTACCGTCCGCAGTTCTACTTCCGCACGACCGACGTGACGGGCGTGGTTCATCTGCCGGAAGGCACCGAGATGGTGATGCCTGGCGACAACATCGCGATGGAAGTGCACCTGATCGTGCCGATCGCGATGGAAGAGAAGCTTCGCTTCGCGATCCGCGAAGGCGGCCGCACCGTTGGTTCGGGCGTCGTCTCCAGCATCATCGAGTAACAAACGATCCGTCGCATGCCCGGCTGCGAGGCCGGGCATTCACGACCCTCTTATTGACTGACGTGGATGGCCGGGCTGACCGGTCGTGACGGACAAGAAAGACAGCGGCAATGAACGGCCAGAATATTCGCATTCGTCTCAAGGCGTTCGACCATCGGATTCTCGATACGTCGACCCGCGAGATCGTGAACACGGCAAAACGTACCGGTGCACAGGTTCGCGGACCCATTCCGCTGCCGACCCGCATCGAGAAGTTCACCGTCAACCGTTCGCCGCACGTCGACAAGAAGAGCCGCGAGCAGTTCGAGATGCGCACGCACAAGCGCCTTCTCGATATCGTCGATCCGACCCCGCAGACCGTGGACGCGCTGATGAAGCTCGACCTCGCCGCTGGTGTCGACGTCGAGATCAAGCTCTGAGCAAGACCCCGAAAGTGGGCACCGGTTTTCGGACCGGGTCTTGCTCACAAAGTAAATTGGTTAGTCCCTCGGGACAGAAAGAACAGGAAGCACGCCGATGCGCTCCGGAGTGATCGCACAGAAGGTCGGGATGACGCGGGTCTTTACGGAGACCGGTGAACATATCCCTGTGACCGTGCTCAAGTTGGGCAATTGCCAGGTTGTTGGCCATCGCACGACCGAGAAGAACGGCTACGTCGCGTTGCAGCTCGGCTCGGGCTCGCGCAAGACCGTTTATTTGCCCAAAGCCGAGCGCGGCCAGTTTGCCGTCGCCAAGGTTGAACCGAAGCGGAAGGTCGCGGAGTTCCGCGTCTCGGAAGACGCGCTGATCCCGGTCGGCGCTGAAATCCAGGCGGACCATTTCGTCGTCGGCCAGTTCGTCGACGTGACGGGCACCTCGGTCGGTAAGGGTTTCGCGGGCGGCATGAAGCGCTGGAATTTCGGCGGCTTGCGCGCAACCCACGGCGTCTCGGTCTCGCACCGTTCGATCGGTTCGACCGGCGGACGTCAGGATCCCGGCAAGACCTTCAAGAACAAGAAGATGCCTGGCCACATGGGCGTCGATCGTATCACCACGCTGAACCTGCGCGTCGTCCAGACGGACGTAGAGCGCGGACTTCTGCTCATCGAGGGCGCCGTTCCCGGCTCCAAGGGCGGATGGATCACGGTGCGCGATGCCGTGAAGAAGGCGCTGCCGAAGGATGCGCCGAAGCCCGGCAAGTTCAAGCTGGCTGGCGGTACCGACACTGCTGCTCCTGAAGCGGCACCGGCAGAGGAGGGCGCGTGATGGAATTGAAGGTCACAACCCTGGAAGGTAAAGCGGCTGGTTCGGTTCAGCTCTCGGACGAGATCTTCGGTCTCGAGCCGCGCAAGGATCTGATTCAGCGCGTCGTCAACTGGCAGCTCGCGAAGCGTCAGGCCGGCACCCACAAGACCAAGGGCCGCGCAGAAGTCTGGCGTACCGGCAAGAAGATGTACAAGCAGAAGGGCACCGGCGGTGCGCGTCACGGCTCTGCCCGTGTTCCGCAGTTCCGCGGCGGTGGCCGTGCGTTCGGTCCGGTTGTCCGCTCGCATGAATTCTCGTTGCCGAAGAAGGTCCGTGCACTCGGTCTGCGCCACGCGTTGTCGGCGAAGGCCAAGGACGGCGGGCTCATCGTCATCGAGAACGCCGAGCTGAAGGATGCGAAGACCAAGGCGCTGATCGGTCACTTCTCCGGTCTCGAGATCACCAACGCGCTCATCATCGACGGCGCCGAAGTGAACACCGGTTTCGCGACTGCGGCCCGCAACATTCCGCACATTGACGTGCTGCCGATCCAGGGCATCAACGTCTATGACATTCTGCGCCGTCAGAAACTCGTTCTGACCAAGGCCGCACTGGATGCGTTGGAGGCGCGCTTCAAATGAGCACTCAGGACTCGCGCCACTACGACATCATCGTCGCTCCGGTCGTGACCGAAAAGGCGACCGTTGCGTCCGAGCACAACAAGGTTGTGTTCAAGGTCGCGGCGAAGGCGACCAAGCCGCAGATTAAAGACGCGATTGAGAAGCTGTTCGACGTCAAGGTGAAGAGCGTCAACACGCTGGTCCGCAAGGGCAAGACGAAAGTCTTCCGCGGCCAGTTCGGTTCTCAGTCGGATACGAAGCGCGCGATCGTGACCCTCGAAGAAGGTCATCGCATCGACGTGACCACCGGGCTGTAAGGCGAACGACGATGGCATTGAAAACATTCAACCCCACGACGCCCGGCCAGCGCCAGCTGGTCATGGTCGATCGTTCGGCGCTCTACAAGGGCAAGCCTGTCAAGGTGCTGACCGAGGGCAAGCACTCGAACGGTGGCCGTGGCAACACGGGCCGCATCACCGTGCGCTTCCGCGGCGGCGGCCACAAGCAGGCTTACCGTATCGTCGACTTCAAGCGTAAGAAGGTCGACGTGCCGGCCAAGGTCGAGCGTCTTGAATACGATCCGAACCGCACCGCGTTCATCGCGCTGATCAAGTATGCCGATGGCGAGCAGGCCTATATCCTGGCGCCGCAGCGTCTGGCTGTGGGTGACACCGTGATCGCCGGCAACTACGTCGACGTGAAGCCGGGCAACGTCATGCCGCTCGGCAACATGCCGGTCGGCACCATCGTGCACAACGTCGAGCTGAAGATCGGGAAGGGCGGCCAGTTGGCTCGTTCGGCCGGCACTTACGCCCAGATCGTTGGCCGCGACCATGACTTCGTGATCGTTCGCCTGAACTCGGGCGAGCAGCGCCTGGTTCACGGCCGCTGCATCGGCACCATCGGTGCGGTGTCGAACCCGGATCACATGAACATCTCGATCGGCAAGGCGGGTCGCAAGCGTTGGATGGGCCGTCGCCCGCACAACCGCGGCGTCGTCATGAACCCGGTCGACCATCCGCACGGCGGCGGCGAAGGCCGCACCTCGGGCGGCCGTCACCCGGTCACTCCGTGGGGCAAGCCGACCAAGGGCAAGAAGACGCGGTCGAACAAGTCGACCAACAAGTTCATTCTCATCAGCCGCCACAAGCGGAAGAAGTAAGGATCGCCGGACATGGTTCGTTCAGTCTGGAAAGGCCCGTTCGTTGAAGGCTCTCTGCTCAAGAAGGCAGATGCCGCGCGTTCGTCCGGCCGTCACGACGTTATCAAGATCTGGAGCCGCCGCTCGACG
>JBOFVL010000035.1:0-435096 GCA_051653085.1 Afipia sp.
AAATGGAAGTCATTCTGCTGGAACGCGTGGCCAAGCTCGGCCAGATGGGCGACGTGGTCAAAGTGAAGGACGGGTTCGCCCGCAACTTCCTGCTCAAGCGCAACAAGGCGCTGCGCGCGACCAAGGAAAACCGCGAGAAATACGACGGCATGAAGGCCGATCTCGAAGCCAAGAATATTCAGGCCAAGGGTGAAGCGAGCAAAGTCGCCGAGAAGATCGAAGGCCGCAACGTCATCGTTATCCGTCAGGCGTCGGAAACCGGACAGCTTTACGGCTCGGTGTCGGTGCGCGACATCATGGCGGCGCTGGAGAAGGACGGCGTTTCGCTGAACCGCCAGCAGGTGCTGCTTGACGCGCCGATCAAGACCATCGGCCAGCACAAGATCACCATCGCCGTGCATCCGGAAGTCGAAATCCACGTGACGACGACGGTGGCGCGCTCCGACGCGGAAGCCGAGCGCATCAACCGCGGCGAAGACGTCAACAGCCGTCAGGAAGATCGCGACGCAGCCGCCGAAGCTATCGCCGCCGCCGGCGAATTCTTCGATCCGGAAGCGCAGCACGACGACGTTGCCGCGCCGGCGGCTCCTGCCGAAGAAAAGTAAGACTTCGGCGCAAGCCGATCAGACTCCGAAGGAAAAGCCCGGTCTCATTGAGGCCGGGCTTATACTTTGTCAGCGCTCCAGAACCTACTTCGGCTTAGGCAAAGACTCCAGCATCGCAATCGATGCCAGCGCGGTCGCGGTGTGCTTTTCCGCGCCGTCGATCAAACAGAACACATCGGCCGCAACTACCGACACCTGCCGTCCCGGCTTGACCACGCGCGCGCGGCAGATCAATCGCTCGCCCGATGCCGGCGACAGCAAGTTCAATTTGTATTCAGCGGTGAGTGCAGGCTGACCTTTCACGGCCGCAGCCGCAATAGTGGTCGCATTGTCGATCAGGAATGCCGTCACGCCGCCGTGGAAGAAGCCATTCTGCTGCAACAGCTCCGGCCGACGATCGACCGACAACTCACAGCCCCCGCGCGTGAGCTCTGTCACCTCCGCGCCGACATGGGTCATGAATCCCTGACGTTTGATATTGCTGAGAATGTGATGAGCGATGGGTGCGAATTCAGCGTCGGCTTGCGTCATCCCTGACCTCCTCTTGTCGTCAGCGCGCGGATCGCACATGCAATCAGGACATCCGCATGATCGCGCGGATCGGATGGATCGCGGCCCGAGAGCCACGCGCGGCAAAAGAATTGCGCCGGACCGATGATCTGACTGAAGAACAGCGACGGCCGCATCGGCAAGAGATCTCCGCTTGCGACCAGCGGTGCACGCCATGCCTCGACACCTTCCGCGAGAGTCGAGTTCTGCGCATGCCGCGCGTCGCGCACATCCTGCGCCCATTCGCTGCGGGAGATTTCGAAAAGGTATTTCGCCTCGCGGCGATTGCTGACCACCCAGTCGAGATGCGCGCGGATCAATTTTGCAATGCCCTCCTCTGCACCAAGCGGCGCATCGATCGCAGCGAGCATCCCGAGGTGATAGCGGCGCAGCACATCGAGAAACAATGTCCCGGCCAGTTCCCGCTTCGAGTTGAAGAAGTGAAAGAAGCTGCCGTTGGACGCGCCGGCGCTTTCACGGATCGTGGCCACAGTCGCGCCCTCAAAACCGTCCCGCTCGAACACTGCGAGTGCCGCCGTCAGCAAGTCATTGCGCACATCCGCCATCGCAGAACTCCTTCTGGGTCACTGGATAATTGCTCTAGAGTTACACTCTAGTCAAGACAAAGCTTCATAACGAGGGGCAGCCTCTGGCCCGCTACGCTTCGGACAATGGATCGGATTAGCGCGAGATCGGAGGTTCAGGCTTTCCAGCCGGCGCAGGCGGCGGTCCAGAAGCCGCCACGGCGGCAGGTGCCGCCTGCGGAGGAGTTGGCGCGGGGCCGAGATCGATGGTCAAAGGCCTGTTGGGATCATCGACCACTGGCTTCGGCGGAGCGATGGCTGCGGTGTCAGGTCCCTTCTCGGTCGTGGCGGGCGCAGGCGTGACGGCAGGCACCGGATCAGGACGCGTACCCTCCGCCTTCGGAGATTCGGTCTTGGCGGACTCAGTCTTGGAGGGCTCGGTCTTGGCAGTCTCAGTTTTAGCGGCGTCATCCTTCGGCGCTTCGTGCCGGGCTTCGTCCTTTGGTGGCAATTCGTCCTTGCCGCCCTTGCTCTTGGCAGCCAGCCGGGCTGCTCTGCGCTCGGCTGCCGCCTTTTGACGAGCGGTCAGCGCCGACTCAGGCCTACCCGCGCCGGGCGGAGTGTTGCCCTGCAAACCATCCGCATCCGGCTTGGCGGCTTCACGCTGCTTACGGCCGCGTCCGGTCGGCTCAGCGCCCGGCTGCGATGTCGCCGCGCCGCCTTTTGCTTCCTGACCCTGCTTCGTCAGGTTTCCGCCGCCAACCGCTGCGTTAGCAGCACCGTTGGACAGCACGTAAGCGCTCATGGCTGCGGCCATGTCGGTGCTCGTGGTGTAGTGCTGGCGCAGGAAACCGGGCAGCGATCCCGGCGAGACACTCTTCAGCAATCCGCGCGCGCTCTTGTGGCACAGCGAACAGGTGCTGGAAAAAATCTGGGAGGGAGGCTTGCCGGCCTCGAGATTCTGCGCGTCTGCCGGGATCGCCCCGAAACAGCCCAAAGCAAAAGCCACCGCCGCCAAAATGAGCGCTCGGCTCAACATCCAAGGTCTCCAGATATACTGCCGGTCAAGGACGGAACATGCTCGGCCCCCTGCCCTCGGCCTCGCGGTCACCTTTAACGGATTATGACGCGAATGGAAGCACCCAGATTTCGCATATCCGTGAGCCGATTCCGAGCGGTGGATAGACCTTTTTCGACCCGTCCAGCCCGGTATCACCGGACGAAAATGCAGATCTGCCTTACGCGACCGCTGCATACGCCAAATTGCGATTGAAACCGCGCGCAAAAATACCCAACATCTACGGTGCCAGGGACCACATGGATCATTGGACATGCGTTCGATGGATCGTTTGCTTCGATTCTTTCTGAGCCAATTCATTCGGCGCGGCTCGGTGACCTTTACAACAGCGGCCGGAGCCACCTTCTCCTGTGGCGATGGTACGGGCCAGCCAGTTGCAGTCAGGTTTCTGACGGCGGAAGCCGAGCGCCACCTGTTGCTCGATCCGGAACTGGCGCTGGGCGAAATCTACACCGACGGCGTCTTCGTCATGGAGAAAGGCTCAATCGCCGATCTGCTCGAAGTCGTGCTCGGCCAGCCGGATATGGTGCCGCGCTGGTCCAAGGTCCGGTGGTGGCTGCGTTACCTGATCCGGCACTGGCAGCAATTCAATCCGCCGGCCCGCTCCAAGCGCAACGTCGCCAGCCACTACGATCTCGACGGACGGCTCTATCGCCTCTTCCTCGATGCCGACATGCAGTATAGCTGCGCCTATTTCGAGACGCCGGATTCCACGCTCGACGATGCGCAGCTCGCCAAGAAGCGTCACCTCGCCGCCAAGCTACTGGTCAAACCGGATCAGCGCGTGCTCGACATCGGCTCGGGCTGGGGCGGCTTAGGCCTTTATCTCGCAGAGATGACCGGTGCGAATGTGACCGGCGTGACCCTGTCGGAGGAACAGCTTGGCGTCGCCAATGCGCGCGCTGGGGAATTGAACCTGACCGACCGCGCCAAATTCCGGTTGCAGGATTATCGCGAGACGCCCGGCCCGTTCGACCGCATCATCTCGGTCGGCATGTTCGAGCATGTCGGCGTCGATTATTACGACACTTACTTCGAACGCTGCGCAGAACTACTCACCGAAGACGGCGTGATGATGCTGCATGCCATCGGCCGGCCGGAAGGAGCCGGCATCACCAACCCATGGATCGCGAAGTATATTTTCCCCGGCGGCTACATTCCCGCGCTGTCGGAAGTGCTGCCCGCGATCGAACGTTCAGGATTGCTGGTCGCCGACATCGAAATCCTCCGGCTGCATTACGCCGAGACTCTCAAGGCCTGGCGTGAACGCTTTCTTGCCAGGCGCGAGGAAGCCGCGAAGCTGTATGACGAACGCTTTGTTAGGATGTGGGAATTCTACCTCGCCTCCTCCGAAATGTCGTTCCGCAAGCAGAACGTCATGGTGTTCCAGATCCAGCTCACCAAGCAGCAGGACGCGGTTCCGCTCACGCGTGACTACATCGCCCGCGAAGAACAGCGGCTGCGCGGCGTCGAAGCGGCGAAAGGCCCGGTGCTGCGGCTGGCGGGCGAATAGCGGCCGCGCGATCAACGGCATGGCACGGTCAAGTGCAAACTGCAGATCCGGCAGTTTCTTTATTCCAGCCGTGCACCTTGTGGGAATCGTGCATAAGGCCACAGCGTGCTTCCGCCGGATGCGATCCGAGTGCTTGATACGCGCCCCGCATTCGCCGAATTGGAAGCATACTCTCTCGCAATGGCCATTACTGATTCGAACATTATCAAGCTTGCGCCGGAAGCCGGCACGCCGGCCTACCGGACTGCGCCCCATAATATCGAGGCCGAACAGGGCCTTCTCGGCGCCATTCTGGTCAACAACGACGCTTTTTACCGCGTCTCGGACTTTCTCGAGCCGAAGCACTTCTTTGAGCCGATCCATCAACTGATCTTCGAAACCGCGTCGAGCATCATCCGCGCCGGCAAGGTCGCCACTCCGGTGACGCTGAAGACCTTCGTTCCGGCGGAAACCGACATCGGCGGCATGACGGTCGCGCAATACCTCGCCCGCCTCGCCGCCGAGGCGACGACGATCATCAACGCGCAGGATTACGGACGGACCGTCTACGATCTCTCGATCCGGCGCGATCTTATTCGCGTCGGCGAAGACATGGTCAATGTCGCGTTCGACGCCCCGGTGGATTTCGCGCCGCGCGCGCAGATCGAGGACGCGGAAAAGAAGCTCTACGACCTTGCCGAATCCGGACGTTACGACGGCGGCTTCCAGAAATTCTCGCAGGCGCTGACGGTTGCGGTGGATATGGCCGCGGCCGCCTATAGCCGCGACGGCAACCTGTCGGGTTTGGCGTCGGGCCTGCGCGATATGGATACCAAGATGGGCGGGCTGCAACAGTCCGACTTGATCGTACTCGCCGGTCGTCCGGCCATGGGCAAGACGGCACTCGCGACCAACATCGCTTTCAACATCGCGCAGAAATGGCGCGGCGAGATACAGCCCGACGGCCAGATGAAATCCGTCGATGGCGGCGTCGTTGGCTTCTTCTCGCTCGAAATGTCCGCCGAGCAGCTCGCCACGCGTATTCTCGCTGAGCGCACCGGCATTTCCTCAAGCTCGATCCGGCGCGGCGGCATCAGCGAGCAGGATTTCGACAAGATCCGTGACCATTCCATCGAGATGCAGAACCTGCCCTTCTATGTCGATGACAGCGGCGGTCTCTCGATCTCGCAACTGACAGCCCGCGCGCGCCGTCTGAAGCGTCAGAAGGGTCTCGACCTGCTGATCATCGATTACATCCAGCTTCTGTCCGGATCGGGCCGGCGCTCGGACAATCGCGTGCAGGAAATCACCGAGATCACAACCGGCCTCAAAGCGCTGGCGAAGGAGCTCAGCGTCCCCATCATCGCGCTGTCGCAGCTCTCGCGTCAGGTCGAAAGCCGCGACGACAAGCGTCCGCAACTGTCGGACCTGCGTGAATCCGGATCGATCGAGCAGGACGCCGACGTCGTGCTGTTCGTCTATCGCGAGGAATACTATCTGCAGAGCAAGGAGCCGCGCATCGGCACGCCCGAGCACGAGAAGTGGCAGCTCGATATGTCGCTGGTCCACGGAAAGGCCGAAGTCATTATCGGCAAGCAGCGTCACGGACCGACCGGCACCATCAACCTGCAGTTCGACGCAAGCGTCACCCGGTTCGGCGACCTCGCGGACTCGCAGATGCCCGAGCGATTTGGCTAGGGGATTCGGACTTTCACATACGAAGAGTGTGCTAGGGTCGCAACCAGCTTTGCTGAATCAAACTCGCTGCCAACGTTAGGCCCAATGACTCTCGTGTCCGATCCGAAATCCATCGATAATGCTGCAAACAAGCCCGCCGATGCAGCGCCCGCAAGCGCGACCGGCGTCCTGACCGTCGATCTCGACGCTATCGTCGCCAACTGGCGCAAGCTCAACAGCCAGGCCATCCCCGCGGATTGCGCTGCCGTTGTGAAGGCCGATGCCTATGGTTGCGGAATTACGCAAGTCACGCGCGCGCTGGCCAAGGCCGGCTGCCGGACATTCTTCGTCGCCACGCTTGATGAGGCGCGCGCGGCGCGCGAAGTCACGCCGACCTCCGCCATCTACGTGCTCGACGGATTTTTTCCGGGTTCGGGAGATCAATACGCGAAGATCGATTGCCGCCCGGTGATCGGCGACGCCACTGAACTCGCCGAGTGGGATGCGTTCCGCACCACCAGCGGCTGGGAAGGCCCCGCCGCAATCCACATCGACACCGGCATGAACCGTCTCGGCTTCCGGATCGAGGACGCGCAGGCGCTGGAGCCGCGCATCAAGAACGGAAACCACGGCTTCTCATTGGTGATGAGTCATCTCGTCAGTGCCGAGGTGCTGGGTGACCCGGTGAACGGACGACAGGTCGCGGCCTTCCGCGAAATCGCGTCGGTGTTTTCTGGCGTCCCCGCTTCGCTGTCCAATTCATCGGGCATCTTTCTCGGATCGCAGTTTCATTTCGACCTGGTACGGCCAGGAGCTGCGCTCTACGGCGTCAACCCGACGCCGGAAGCCGACACGCCGATGCTGCCGGCGATCGATCTCAAGGTGCGCGTGGCACAAATCCGCAACATCGAAAAGGGTGAGACCGTCGGCTACGGCGGCACATGGACCGCGCGGCATCCGACGCGCCTTGCCATCGTCACCGCCGGTTATGCCGACGGATACTTTCGCGCGGCGGGCGGTATCGACAATGTGCGCAGCGCCGAGGCGATCGTGGCCGGCCAGCGTTGTCCGATCGCCGGACGCATCTCGATGGACCTGATGGCCATCGATGTCACGGCCTTGCCGCCCGGCGCCATCCGCCGCGGCAACATGGTGACGCTGATCGGCGAAGGCATCACGGTGGACGAACTCGCGCATCATTTCGGCACCATCGGCTACGAGGTGCTCACCAGCCTCGGCCGGCGCTACGCGCGCGTCTACAAGGGCGGCGTCTAGAAGCAACAAGGACAAGCGATGCCTGACGTGATGGATTTCAAACCGGGCGATTACAAATTCATCGTCTCGCCCGGTGGACCTTTCTCCAGTGGTGTCGCTGCGCTACCCGGTTTCGCTCTGCGCAGAGTGCGCTTTCTCCGGCCGATCCCAATGGCGGACGGCTTCGCATTCATCAAGAAACATCTTGAGCGTGAAGGCCGGCCGGTCACCGCGCTGGCTGCGTGCGAATTGCGCTCGCCTGCCGCCATGACGGGCGAGCAGTTTCAGGCCTTCAACGGCGAATATCTGAAGACGCTGCATCAATGGGGCTGCAAGGCCGGCGACATCAATCCGCTTGCGCGCAGCAATCTTGCGCCGATCACCGAAGTCCCAAGTGAGGCAATGTTCTTCGCCTTCACATACACCGTCCCTGAAGCCGGCGCGTCGGGTGACTTCCTGATCTCGGGCAAACCCGAAATCCGCGACGGCGTGACCACCGACCGCATCGTCGGCGGGCGCGACGTGTCATTGAAAGGACTGGAGACCAAGGCGCGCTTCGTCATGAACGCGATGCGCGAACGCGTCGCCGCACTCGGCTGCGACTGGGCCGCCGTGACCGCGGTGCAAATCTACACCGTCCACGACATTCGCCCCCTGCTCGACAGCGTGTTCGCCGAAGACAAAATCAGTCAAATCGGCCTGGCCTGGTATCCGGCGTGGCCGCCGGTGATCGGCATGGAATTCGAGGTCGATGTGCGGAGCGTGCGCACCGAACTGGTGATCGACGCGCGTTGAATTCATCATCGCATGGTGCGTCGATGAAAGCAGACAGGAATCCGTGACCGACAGCACCAGGAAAGCATACGCCCTTCGCGATATTCCAGCGGGTGTCTGGGCATTGGGCTTCGTCTCGATGTTGATGGATATCTCATCCGAGATGATCCACGCCCTGTTGCCGGTCTATCTGATCACGGTGCTTGGGACATCGATGGCAACGGTTGGCGTGATAGAAGGAATCGCCGAAGCGACTGCATCAATTATCAAGATATTTTCAGGCGCTCTCTCCGATTGGCTCGGCAAGCGCAAGTTGCTCGCGGTGGTCGGCTACGGCCTCGCGGCTTTCACCAAACCGATATTTCCGCTCGCTCCTACTGTTGGCTGGCTCGTCGCCGCACGTTTCGTTGACCGCATTGGGAAGGGCATCAGGGGCGCACCTCGTGACGCGCTCGTGGCAGACATCGCTCCAGCGCACCTGCGTGGCGCAAGTTTCGGCCTCCGCCAGTCCCTCGATACGGTGGGCGCATTTATCGGGCCATTGCTGGGTATCGGCCTGATGTGGTGGACGGCTGACAACTTTAAGGCCGTGTTTTGGATTGCAGTCATCCCTGCCTTTCTGGCTCTGGCGCTCATCGTCTTTGCGGTGCGCGAGCCTGACCGGCCTCAAGGCCTGCGCAGAGTAAAAAATCCAATCAGCCTAACCGAAATCAAGAACCTGAGCGCGGCCTATTGGTGGGTGGTGGCGATTGCGACTGCGTTCACGCTGGCACGTTTCAGCGAAGCCTTCCTGATCCTGCGCGCCCAGAATGTCGGACTGCCAATCATGATGGTGCCCGCTGTGCTGGTCGTCATGAACATCGTCTACGCTATCGCCGCCTATCCCGCCGGTGTCATGTCGGATCGCGCTAACCGCATCGTCGTGCTGGCGATTGGTATTGTGTTGCTGGTCGCTGCCGATCTTGCCTTGGCTCTCCTGCCTTCAATCGCTGGCGTTGCATTTAGCGTTGTTCTGTGGGGCGCACACATGGGATTTACGCAGGGATTGCTGGCCACACTCGTTGCAGATACGTCGCCCGCTGAACTGCGCGGCACCGCCTACGGATTTTTCAACCTGCTGGGTGGTCTCGCAATGCTCGCGGCAAGCGTCATTGCCGGCGTATTGTGGGATGTGGCTGGGCCGCAAGCGACGTTCTTCGCAGGCGCCGGCTTTGCGCTGATTGCGCTCGCCGGGCTGGTGGCAGTACGCGGCAAAATCAACGTGAAAACGGGTTGATGATAACGTAGGCATCGTCCCTCGAGGCGCGCGAGGCGTGCACGCCTCGAGATGACGTTATGCTATCGCTTCACCACGAACCGCTGCGCGCGTTTCCCGTTGTCGACTTCGGTCGTGTAGATGTTCCCCTTGGAGTCCAGCGCAAGATTGTGGATCCAGTGGAAGTCGCCGGCCATGCGGCCGTTGCGGCCGAAGCGTCCGACGATCTCGCCATTATCACGCTTGAGCGTGCGGACTTCGTTGTTGGCGCCATCGGCGTTGAGCAGGTACGTCTGCTTCGGATCGTTCCAGATTTCCAGATCCCAGACCGAGCCATTCGCCAGCGTGTTCTTCTCGACGAACATCTCCTTCACGAAGGTGCCGTCCTTCTTGAACACCTGGATGCGGTCGTTCTGGCGGTCGCACACATACACCAGCCCGTCCTTCGCGATGCGCACGCAATGCACCGGATTGCCGAACTGCTGCGACGGCGCAGCCGCGGGATCATAAGCGCCCACCTTCTCATCCGTCGGCGGCTTGCCGTAGGCGCCCCACATCCGCTTGAACGCGCCGGTCTCGCTGTCGAACACGATGATGCGGTGATTGTAATAGCCGTCAGCAACATAGAGTTCGTTCGCTGCGGCATCGATCGTCATGTTGGCCGGGCGGCCGAGCCGTGTCGTGTCCTTGCTGTCGGTCTGCGGACCGGACTTGCCGATCTGCATGACGAACTTGCCGTCTCTGGTGAATTTCAGAATCTGTCCGTCGGTGTCGCCGTTGCCCGCGAGCCAGACAAAGCCCTTCGCGTCGATGTAGATGCCGTGCTCGTTGAGCGGCCAGTCATAGCCGTCGCCCTTGCCGCCCCACGCCTTGATCAGCTTTCCCTGCTGATCGAATTCCATCACCGGCGGTGCGGCCACGCAGCACCTGGAGCGCGGCGGCGTGAAACTCGCGGCCTTCTCGTCGTCAGTCAGCGTGCGTGGACGCTGCACCACCCAGATGTGATCCAGCGCATCGACGGCGACGCCCGCCGCCTGCCCCATGATCCAGTTGTTCGGCAGCGGCTTCGGCCATTGCGGATCGACCTGAAACTTCGGCGCGTCGGCGGCATGAACCGCGGTCGCAACAACGAGGCCGGCAAAGGCGGCAATCCATTTCATGCGTCACTCCCTTTTTGCCGCGTCATGCCGGAGAGCCGGTCACGCGCGATCATTGTTTGATCTGTTAAGCGGACGTCGGATAGCAGAACGCAGCATCTCCTTTCGCAACGTGGTGTGGAAGCTCAGGATACCTCTGCTTCGCGGAACTTAGCCATGCCGAGACGCCAGGATCAGACACGCGATTGGCTTGCGGCGGCGTTGGCGGCGAAGGCTGTGCACAGAGGCGGCTGGACGCGAATTTCAGGTTGACTTTTGGCCTGAAATAGCGAACAAAAGAAGAACATTCTAAGGACGGCTTTCTCAGGAATTCTCGATGGCGCGCGCCGCGGTTCTCTCTTTCGTCTGCCAGAACTGTGGCGCGGCCTACAACAAGTGGCAGGGCAAGTGCGAGTCCTGCAGCGAGTGGAACACGCTGTCGGAAGAAGACCCGACCGGCGCGATATCTGTGCCCGCCAACTTGCGCGCCAAGCGCAAGGGCCGCCTGTTCGCGCTCGAGACATTGACCGGCGCCAGCCCCGAGCCCCCGCGCCTGCCGTCCGGCATGGCTGAACTCGATCGCGTGACCGGCGGCGGCTTCGTCCGCGGCTCGGTGCTGCTGATGGCGGGCGATCCCGGCATCGGCAAATCGACATTGCTCACGCAGGCCACCAGCCTGCTCGCCCGCGCTGGGCATCGCGCCGTCTATATCTCCGGCGAAGAAGCCGTCGGCCAGGTGCGGCTGCGTGCAGAACGTCTCGGCCTCGCGAACGCCGCCGTGCAGCTCGCCTCTGAGACCTCTGTCGAAGACATCATTGCCACGCTGTCCGAAGGCAAGCCGCCGCGCCTTGTGGTGATCGACTCGATCCAGACCATGTGGACCGACACAGTTGAATCCGCTCCCGGCACCGTGACGCAGGTCCGCGCCTCGGCGCAGGCGCTCATTCGCTTCGCCAAGAAATCCGGAGCGGCGCTCATTCTCGTCGGCCACGTCACCAAGGACGGCCAGATTGCAGGCCCGCGCGTGGTCGAGCACATGGTCGATGCCGTGCTGAGTTTCGAAGGTGAAGGCTCGCAACAGTTCCGCATCCTGCGCGCGGTGAAGAACCGCTTCGGCCCCACCGATGAAATCGGTGTGTTTGAAATGACCGGTCTCGGCCTGCGCGAGGTTTCCAATCCGTCCGAACTGTTCCTGTCGGAGCGCGATCTCGGCAGTCCCGGAACCGCCGTGTTCGCCGGCGTCGAGGGAACGCGTCCTGTGCTTGTCGAGCTGCAGGCACTGGTTGCGCCAAGCACGCTGGGCACGCCGCGGCGTGCCGTGGTGGGTTGGGATTCAAGCCGCCTCTCGATGGTTCTTGCGGTGCTTGAAGCACATTGCGGCGTCAAGCTCTCCGGCTACGATGTCTACTTCAACGTTGCTGGAGGCTTGCGTATCAACGAGCCGGCGGCCGATCTGGCCGCCGCAGCGGCACTGGTGTCGTCGCTGGTGAATGCTCCGCTGCCGGTCGATGCGGTCTATTTCGGCGAAATCTCCCTGTCCGGCGCGGTGCGCCCGGTGGCCCAGACCTCTGCGCGTCTCAAGGAAGCCGCCAAGCTCGGCTTCGGCCGTGCCGTGCTGCCCGAGAGCGCTCGCGGCGATGCGGGCGGCGACGCAGGTATGTCGCTTTCCAGCGTCGGCTCGCTGACCTCGCTCGTTGCCGATATCGCCGCAAAGGGCCGTAAAGCCACAGGTGCTGCAAAAACCTCCGCTCCGGACCGATTCAGCGGTGAAGACGGCTAAAGCGGGATGACGGGTGTATGACCGGGCGCTATATAACCCGCGCCCGGCCGCGACTTCGAAACGTGTCAGCCAGCCCGCCGATACCGTCCGTTAACTGAATCGGACGATCAACGGGAGCGATGCGTTTTTGACGGTGTGATGCTGGGGTTTGCGGGTTCCCGGCCCTTGCGGGACGTGCCATATGGCCGTCAGCTATCCGGGCGCAAATCACCCGATTCGGGGCTTTGAAACTGAAAGCGGACCTGACCAGCCGATGCCGATAACGCTTCTCGACATTATCGTTCTTGCCGTGATGCTGTTGTCGGGCCTTTTGGCGATGATCCGCGGATTCATGCGCGAGATCCTGTCGATCGCCGCGTGGGGCGCAGCCGCCCTCACCACGCTCTATGCCTATCAGAAGCTGCTGCCGACCGCGAAAACCTACTTCAACAACGACACCGTCGCGGCCATCGCCGTGGTGGCCGGCGTGTTCATCCTGACGCTGATCGTGGTCTCGATCATCACCGTGCGCATCTCGGACATGATCCTGGATTCGCGGATTGGCGCGCTCGACCGCACGCTCGGCTTCCTGTTCGGCCTCGCTCGCGGTCTGTTGATCATGGTTGTCGCGTTTTTGTTCTTCGCCTGGCTGGTGCCGGACAAACAACAGCCCGAATGGGTCCGTAATGCCAAGTCGCGGGTGATGTTGCAGGGAACCGGCGATTGGCTGATGTCGCTCTTGCCGGACGACCCCGAGAACACCATCTTGAAGAGGTTCAAGAAAAAGGGCGACGAGGAGCAGACCGATGCTGCTCCCGAACCGCGCACGACGGCAACGGTGGGGAACGACGGCGGGTATGGAAAGTCGGCTCGTGACGGGCTGAAGCAGCTGATCGAAGGCAAAGCCGCAGGACGCTAGTCCTGTCTCACACAAGGGCGCGGTGGACCATATGAAAAACCCTTCTGGCGATGCGAATTCCACCCCGCCGCAAAACCCTGACTACGACCTCGACTGGGATCTGGACAAGGATCTCAACGGAGACACGCTCCGCGAAGAGTGTGGCGTGTTCGGCATCTTCGGCCATCCGGATGCCGCAGCCATCACGGCACTCGGCCTTCACGCCCTTCAACATCGCGGCCAGGAAGCCGCCGGCATCGTCACCTACGACAACGGCCGTTTCCATTCCGAACGCCGCCTCGGTCTCGTCGGCGACACCTTCTCCCGCGCCGATGTGATCGAGCGCCTGCCCGGCAACACCGCCGTCGGCCATGTCCGTTATTCCACCACCGGCGGCACCATTCTCCGCAACGTGCAGCCGCTGTTCGCCGAACTGAACGCAGGCGGCTTTGCCGTCGCTCACAACGGCAACCTCACGAACGGCCTGACGCTGCGGCGTGAACTGGTCCGCCACGGCGCGATGATGCAATCCACCACCGACACCGAGGTGATCTTGCATCTGGTCGCGCAGTCCAAGCGCGGCCGCTTCATCGAGCGTTACATCGAGGCCCTGCGCGCCATCGAAGGCGCCTATGCGCTGGTCTCGCTCACCAACAAGAAGCTGGTGGGCGCACGCGATCCGCTCGGCATCCGTCCATTGGTGCTCGGCGAACTCGACGGTTGTCCCATCCTCGCGTCGGAAACCTGCGCGCTCGATATCATCGGCGCAAAATATGTCCGCGACATCGAGCCTGGCGAAGTGATCGTGTTCGACGAACACGGCCAGGAAATTCACAAACCGTTCCCGCCGCAACCACCCCGCCCCTGCATCTTCGAATACATCTATTTCGCCCGGCCTGACTCCGTTGTCGGCGGCCGTTCGGTCTATGAGGTCCGCAAGGCTTTCGGCGCGCAGCTCGCGCGCGAAAACCCGGTCGAGGTGGACGTGGTGGTGCCCGTGCCGGATTCCGGCGTGCCCGCCGCCGTCGGCTACAGCCAGTTCTCAGGCGTGCCGTTCGAACTCGGCATCATCCGCAACCACTATGTCGGCCGCACCTTCATTCAGCCAACCCAGAGCGTGCGCGAACTCGGCGTACGCATGAAACACGCGCCCAACCGCGCCGCCATCGAGGGCAAGCGCATCATCCTGATCGACGACTCGCTGGTGCGCGGCACCACGTCGAAAAAGATCGTGCGCATGATGCGCGACGCCGGCGCGAAGGAAGTCCACTTCCGTCTCGCCTCGCCACCGATCATCAATCCCGACTATTACGGCATCGACCTGCCGGACCGTGGCGGACTTCTGGCCGCGACCCATACGCTTGAAGAAATGCGCGACATCATCGGCGCAGACTCGCTGGCCTTCCTGTCGATCGACGGCATGTATCGTGCCATGGGCGAACCGGGCCGCGATCCTGCGAATCCAAAATTCGCCGATCACTGCTTCACCGGCGCCTATCCGACCCATCTCACCGACCAGACCCAGGTCGAACAGCCGCAACATCAGCTCTCGCTGCTGGCTGAAGCGAGCTGATCTTCGACGCTCCGCTCGTCGCGTGTGCGCCCGGCCTCAGCCGGCCCGCCTCCGCGCGAGCCAGACTGTCAGACCGCCGCATTCCTGATCTTCAGGCACGAAACGCACGACGTCGAACCCATGCGCGTCGGCGAGCGCCTCGTAGTCTGCCGGATCAAGGCTCGCGTGATACAGGGCCTCGCCCTGATATTCGCCGATCGCCTCGCCCGCGCCTGGCCCGCTGGTAAACATCAGCGCCGCTCCCGGCTCGGCATGGGCGCGAAAGACCGCCCACATCGCACGCTGATCGTCCGGCGTCAGATGGAAAAAGCTGTTCCAGGCGATGATGCCGCCAAAACGACGGTCAAGGCTGAGATCGCGCATGTCGGCCACGATCCAGGTCTGCGCGGGAAATCTCGAACGACACAGGGCGATCAGCGTCGCGGATGAATCCACGCCTGTAACGCGATGCCCTGCCTCAATCAGGAAGTGCGCGACCGGCTCGCCCGATCCGCATCCGAGATCAAGCACGTCCGCACCCTCCGGCATCACCGCCCTGAAACGTTCCATCCACGCGCGCTCGACCAGCCACTTACCCCGCTCGCGGTCAAAGGCGACCGCATGGCGCTCATACAATGCTCCGATATTTTTGGATGCAGGATGCCAGGGCATCGGCGGCTCGTCCTTCACAAGGTCCGCGCCATGTATCGCGCACCGTCGTCGCAATAGCTGCGCAGCTTTTCCGCCAGCGCCGGAACAACCGTCTGCGCAAAACCTTGACGCTGCCAGAATTCCGCCGATCCGTTTACCGCCACCAGAGACATGGTGTGCAACTCCCTCTCGCGGGCATGGTCTGCAAGTTTTTTGACGATCCATGTGGCCGCGCCGGTCCCGCGCGCCTGCGGCGCGAGCGCGAGATCGTGGATGTAATACGTCGACGGCGGCGCAGGCAGTTTGCCGAGCAGGGAATTGAGCGCCGGCGCATCGTGTGCTCGCCATGGATGGCTGATGACATAGGCCGCGATGCTGTCCGCCGCCGCGTAAACGTGGCAGCCGTCCGGGTAAAGTCCCAGCCGTTCTGCGAAGACCGCGTCGTCTTCCGGATAGGCCTGATGAATGGTGGCGGAGAGCGCGCAGGTGGCTGGAAGATCGGCCGCTGTCATGGGCCGCCACCGGGCGGCGGAAGGATCGTGCAGGGTCATGGCAGCCGTCTAGCATAAATCATACTGTCCCGCCCGGGCTTGTCTCAGCCGGTCACGTCTGTAAAACCCTTTCGGAAACACGTAGATGCCCGGAGCATAGGCGAGCGGAAGCGACGCTGTTCTCTTAACGGCTATGCTTCGGGCAGAACAATTTAGAGACAGCGCCTCGCACATGACCAAACCCCTCACCTCCCGTATCGCTCTTGTCACCGGCGCATCGCGCGGCATCGGCTACGCCACGGCGCGCGCGCTGGCGCGGGCCGGCGCGCATATCGTTGCCGTGGCGCGGACGCAAGGCGGCCTCGAAGAACTCGACGATGCCATTCGCGCCGACGGCGGCACCACGACGCTGGTGCCGCTCGACATGACCGACCTCGACGGCGTCGCACGCCTCGGCGCGGCGCTGCACGAGCGCCACGGCAAGCTCGACATTCTTATCGGCAATGCCGGCGTCGCGGGGACATCCTCGCCGCTGGGTCACACCGATCCGAAGTTCTGGGAGAACGTGATGGCGGTGAACGTCACCGCGAATTTCCAGTTGATCCGCTGCATGGAGCCGCTGCTGCAAAAATCCGACGCCGGACGCGCGGTGTTCATCACCTCCGGCATCGCCAGCAAGGCCACCGCCTATATGGGCCCCTACGCCGCATCCAAAGCCGCACTCGATGCGCTGGTGCGTGTGTGGGCGAACGAGACCGCGACAACGCCGATCCGCGTCAACCTGTTCAGCCCTGGACCGATCCGCACCCGCATGCGCGCCACCGTGATGCCTGGCGAAGATCCGATGATCCTCGATACACCTGAACAGGTTGCGGAGTTCATCGTGCCGATGTGCGCGCCGTCATGGACCGATAGCGGAAAATTCTTCGATTATCCGTCGAAGACGCTGATGAGCTTTCGTCCGCCTGTCGTCGTGTAATCGCCGGTCGCCTCCCTCTCGATCTCATATCAACTGCCTCCGGTTGACTCTCTTCGGGCCGCGCTATTCAATTTGCGCAAGCTGGCACAAAGAGGCTGGCGCATACCGGAGGGGAAACAGAATGACGTCCAGAATTTTTGCTGCGCTCACCGTTGCAGCCCTCGCGCTAACGGGTACGCCCGCATTTGCAGGCGACCCGAGCGGAACGTGGCTGCGGGATACCGGCGCGTCGCGCGTCAAGATCGGGCCATGTGGCGGCGGTGCATATTGCGGTTCGCTCGTCTGGCTCAAGTCAGGCGTCGAAACGCCCGCCAAGGTCGGCCAGCGCATCTTCTACGACATGAAGCCGGATGGCGCGGATTCGTGGAAAGGCTCGGCGTTCAACCCGGAAGACGGCAAAACTTATTCCGGCAAGATGTCGCTCTCGGGCGGCACACTGACGACTGCGGGATGCGCCATGGGCGGGATGATCTGCAAGTCCTCGACCTGGACGCGGGCGAACTAACAAGCGGCATTATGAATCCCGTTGCATGATGCCGTTCAGCGTACAAACGACATCATGCGACGGATCATATAGTCGACGCTGCCGTGATGGTGACGATGGCCACGCGCGCGGCGCGGCGAATCCTCATCGTTCTGGGCCATTATCTTCTCGTCCGCAGCGCTCACCCGCTTCGGGCCGATAGCATCGAAACTCGCCTTCTGCTCGTCGTTGAGTGAGCTATAGAAACTGTCCAGAGGCGCGCGGACCGTCTTCACTGCTTGCAGCATGGTGTCGAGCCGCTTGCCCACGGCCGCAAGCCGCGCAGGCGGCGTGTTCGCGTTCTCGGTCTGGCATGACGATTTCAACATATCGGATGCCTTGGCCGCAGCGCTTTGAAGCGCCTCGAGTCCTTTGCGCTGGCCGTCGGTCGGCTTCACCGATTGGTCGATCATCGCACCCGGCCAGTCCGTCAGGCCCGGTTGCGAGACGTCGCAACTCGCTTGCGCCGTGGTCGCAGACTGGCTGGCCCGTGCGGGCCGCTCCCGCGCTGCGAGCGCGTTGAACTTCGCTTTCTGCTCATCACTGAGCAGTCCGTAAAATTTCCCAAGAGGCGGCTGCACCACCTTCACCGCTGCGATCATTGCCTCGATGCGCTGCTGCATCACCGCGAGGCGGCGCGGCGCTGTCAACGCAATGTCCGTCGGGCACGCCGCCTTGATGTCCTGCCCCGCCTTCAGCGACGCGTTGGCGAGATCGTCGAGTGCCGCGCGCTGCGCATCGTCCGGCTGCAGCGCCTTTTGAATCGCGTCGATCGGCAATCCAGCGATGTCGCGGCTGTCCTCGCCACACATCTGCGTCAGGCCTGACCGATCGTTCGAATTTGCCGAAGCATAGGAGTCGCGAGCGGTTCTGCTTCTGCCTGCATACCCCGGAAGGTAGCCGCCGTAGGCAGCGAGATCGTCATATCCGTAGGGCGCAAATAGTCCGGCATAGATGTCGGGATACCCATAATCCCAGAAGGCTGCGTCATAGTCGTAGCCCCAGAGCGAATAACCGTAGATGTCATAGAACGCGAACGGCCAGAACACCGGGCCGACCCAACCGAATCCGCCGTGGCGGTGCCGCCACCAGCCGTTGTGGTTATGCCATCCCGCCGTCGCCACGCGCGACGTCACCAGCGCGCGGGTTGCGGGATTGTGCAGCGAACGGGAGTTGCTCAGCGCGCGATTGACCGAACGTGTGTTTAGGGCGTTTCGCACCGCTCTCGAATTCGTTGTCGTGTTCACGGCGCGGATACGGGCAGCCGATGTATTTGCAAAGTTTCGGCGCGTCCCGCTACGCGTTGCGTTCAGGCCTGCACTGCGCCCCGCATATCCGCGATGTGCATAGACCCTGCCTCCGCCTCTAAAGGCGGGCCTTGAATATGAGCGGGAGAAGCTGGGCCGGGCGCTGAAAGCGCGTCCGCCGCCCATTCGCATGCCACCGCCATGGAAACCGCCGCCGTGAAATCCCCCACCGTGGAATCCTCCGCCCCCGTGAAAGCCGCCGCCACCTCCATGAAAGCCGCCACCACCGCCTCCGCGGCCGCCACCTGGCCTCGCTGATGCGGCATCAAAGACGCCGACCGAGAGCACAACGGCAAAAAACAAAGCAACAAGAGCGGATTTCAGGAGCGACGTCATGGCAACCTCCGCGACATCCGTGCGGCTGCAAAATATCACCCAACCGGGCGCAACCTTGATTCAATTCGTCAGGAGGCAAATTGTTCCAGCGACAGGAAGGGCAGACGCTACGATGTCATGCGGGTGTCACGTTTTCCGCTCGCACTCATGCGCGAACGGATCGACCTCTCGCGCAGCGCGATGCGGATCGCGCCGCACCGGTTTTTCGCAACGTCGGCACCCGACACGGCTAATGAAAAAACCGCCAGTTTCCCGAAGGACACTGGCGGCCAACCCCCAGCCGAATGGGGTCATCGTCCAAAAACTGGAGTAAATGGACGAACCGCAACCAAGATGAATGTTCAGGCCAACGCAATGGGCGATATCGCCGCGCCCCGTTAAAACTGCCAATCTGGTTAAAACAACAGTTCTTGAAGCGACAGTTCTATGACAGACGCTTGCGCTTATGCGCGAACGGATTGGCCTTCTCGCGCAGGGTGATGCGGATCGGCGTGCCGGGCAGTTCGAAGAAGCCGCGCAGGCTGTTGACGAGATAGCGCAGGTAGGATTCTGGCACCGCGTCGGCGCGCGAGCAGAATACCACGAAACTCGGCGGTCGCGCCTTGGTCTGCGTGATGTAGTTGAGCTTGAGCCGCCGCCCCGACACCGCCGGCGGCGGATTGTTCTGAACGGCCTGCTCGAACCAACGATTGAGCGATGCCGTCGAGGCCCGCCTATTCCAGACGCCATAGGCGTCTTCGATCGCGCTCATCAGCCGGTCGATGCCCTCGCCCATCATGCCGGACACCGCGACCACCGGCATGCCGCGCACCTGCGGCAGCAGATGGTCAGCATCCTCGCGCAGCTTCGCGATCTGGCTCGGCGCGCGGTCCATCAGATCCCACTTGTTGACGGCGATCACGATGGCGCGGCCTTCGCGCTCGATCAGATCGGCAAGGCGCAGGTCCTGCTCCTCGAATTTGTTTTGCGCGTCCATCATCAGCACGACGACTTCGGCGAAACGCACCGCGCGCAGGGCGTCGGAAACCGACAGCTTCTCCAGCTTGTCCTCGATACGCGAACGCCGCCGCAGGCCCGCGGTGTCGAACACGCGAAACTCGCGGCCCTTCCATGTCACATCGACAGCGATGGAGTCGCGCGTCGTCCCGGCTTCAGGGCTGGTGAGCAGACGCTCCTCGCCGAGCAGACGGTTGATCAGCGTCGACTTGCCTGCATTGGGACGTCCGAGCACCGCGACGCGGATCGGGCGCGCCGAAAGATCTTCGTCGGTACCGTCGACATTCTCGAACGCATCCGGATCTTCGTCGTCATCGTCGCTCTCGACCGGCTCCGGCATCAGCACGCGCAACGCGTCATAGAGATCGCTGAGACCTTCGCCGTGTTCGGCGGAAATCGGAATCGGATCGCCAAGCCCGAGCGCGTAGGATTCCATCGTGCCGGCCTCGCCTGCCTTGCCCTCGCTCTTGTTGGCGACCAGCACCACCGGCTTGTTGGCGCGCCGGGCGAAATCGGCAAACGCACGGTCGGTCGGCGTAAGACCCGCACGGGCGTCGAACACAAACATCAGTGCGTCAGCAGACGCGATCGCAACCTCGGTCTGTTCCTGCATGCGCGCCGTCAGCGAGCCGCGTTCGCCCTTGTCGAGACCCGCAGTGTCGATGAGCGTGAATTCCAGATCGCCGAGGCGGCCAGCGCCTTCACGCCGGTCACGCGTCACGCCCGGCTGGTCATCGACGAGCGCCAGCTTCTGTCCAACCAGACGGTTGAACAGCGTCGATTTGCCGACATTGGGCCGCCCGATGATGGCGATGGTGAAAGACATGTGTGATCCGTTCGCCCTTTACGGACCCGGTGTCAATAAAACCGTCCGGTGAAACAGCGCGGCCCCGGATGGGATGGCGCTCATTGTTGAAAGAACTAGCGCGCAAAGCCCCCGCTCGGCAGCGGCGCCGGGAACGGAGACGATGACTGCTGTTGCGCAGGCGCAGGCGGCGGAGCCTGCCGGGGTTGCGCTTGCTGCGGCTGTGCCTGATCGGATTCGGCATCGGGCGGCGGCGCGGTGATGCGGGTCCGCTTCGGCTTCTTCATCTTCGGCGCTGCCGCGTTGGGATCGTCTACAGGCTGAGGGAATGGTTCAGCCTCGCGTGGCGCACTGGCGTGGGCATTGGACTTCGAGGCTGCCCGTCGCGACTTCGGCTCCGGCGCTGGCGGCGGCGCGACGTCGGCTACCGGAGGCTGATCCTGCTGCTGTTGCTGCGCGCCCTTGTAGAGGTCCTTCGGCACCCCCTGCTCGACACCCGGAACGCCCTCGGGGAAAACAGGTTTGCGTTCGCCCGGCAGCTTCTTCTTTGTGTCCAGCCAATCCATCATATCGGTCGGATCGAAAGTGCCGTTGGAGCAACCCGCGAGCGCGAGCGCAATCGAGGCGAGAACGGTAGCGGCAATCAGGCGTTGCGGGCGGCGCATCGATATCTCACTTCAACTCTGACTCAGCCGGCCCGGACCTGAACGCAACCCGAAGCGCGACACTTTTCTGGAAAGATTGTGCCCCAACGATCTTAACTTTTCGCCGCTGGCGGCAGCAAAGCCTGCAACGCCTCGGCGCGGCTGCGTATGCTCGCCGGCGTCCGCGGATCGTTGCCGATCATGTCCAGCCACTGGCGGGCAGCGGTCGCGTCGTTGGCGCGCCATGCCGACAGTGCGAGAAGCTCGCGCGCGGTATGCCTGTACGTGTGGTCCTCGCCCGACGCAGGCTCAAGGCGCTGACGCATGGCGGCATAGGGCTCAGCCTCCATAAGCAGGCCGGCCGCGCGAATCCGCGCAAGGTCCTGTTCTGAGGCGGAAACAGCCGGATCGGCGGCAATGGCGTCGTAAAGCTTGCCCGCAGCCTGGGGATCGCGGGTGGCGGCTTCCGCTGCCGCACGCAGCCGTGCCAGCCCCCGGTAGCCCTTGGATCCGTCAGCGGCGATCTTGGCAAAGGCGGCCTCGGCTTCGGCGCTCTTGCCCTGCTCGGACAGGGAAATCGCGGCCTCGAAAGCCGATCCGGCCTCGGCCGCCTTCTTGGCCTCGAGATACATGTAGCCACGCCATCCCCCGACGGCGGCGACAATCAGAATCGCCCCGGCAACGAGGACGATCGAATAACGGTCCCACAGCTTCTTGAGCTGTTCGCGCCGCAGGTCTTCGTCGATTTCATTAAATATTTCAGACACTTAATTGTCCCGCCCGGCATGTTTTGGAAGATTTGTGAAACGCCGCAAACCGCGCAGCCGGCGCGGCTCCCCGAAAGTGACGGCGGCGATACAGTACCGGTATGGCAACGACAAGGCAAAACCAGCCAGATCAGAGCGTTAACACCCAGCGGCTGCGGCCTCGCCGTCAGCTGGCAGGGCAAACGGCCAGGGCGTCACGCCGATAGGGCCACCAATCGTCACAAATTCGAAGCCATTTCGTTCAGGATGAAACCACGTACAACCCTGAAAACATTGCTTTTCCGCCCCCCAATGGCTAAAAGGCCACTGATCGGAGATTCCATGCCTTACAACTTTTCGATAAACGAAGACGTTCATCACCAAAGCCAGGGGCCGCAAGGCCGGGCCGAGAAGACGCGGTCGAACGTCTACACGATCGTCAGCCGCATGCCGGTCGAGGCGGATGGACGTCTGCGATACCGCATCCGCAGCAAGACCGAAAACATCGAACGGATCGTCACCGAAGAGCAGCTCAGCCGCTCGCAGTAAGCGAGCGAGCTTGCGCTTCTACGCCGAGGCGTAGAGCAATTATTGCTGTCCTGACGACTCGGCCGCCGCCCCACAGCAGCCCGCCGCAAGATCAGGCGCACCACGCCCCGAACGCCAATCGGACGGCGTGCAGCCGTATCGCTTGCGGAATACCCTGTTGAAATACGAGACATCGTTGAAGCCACACTTCAGGGCGACGGCGCTGATGGAGTGCCCACGCGCATCGGGGTCGATCAACATCCGTGACACGTTCTCAAGACGAATCTCGAGAACGTATGTCGTGAACTTCTCTTTTTCAGCCGTGAACAGCTTTCTCACGTAACTCGACGAAATCCCCTGATGCGCCGCGATGTCGGCCAGACAAAGCGCAGGATTGTCGATGTTCGCGATGATGTACGTCTTGATCGCGCTCATTCGCGAAACGCGACTGACGAAAAAACCATCTTCCATGCAACACCCGTCCCAGATGAAGCGAAGCCCGCTCCAAGGGTGTGTCGCTCGGCGGACAGCCCGGGTTCAAACAAGTCCGCGTGGCGCTGTTCGTGAATCATGCCGCGTGCGCACGCGCGTTGTGGCTCAAAAGAGACAGGAACCGCAAATCACCGGAATATCTGCACAATTCGAGAACCAGTACCGCCCAGTCCAAGCCGTCCCTTCCCGCATCAGCTAACGGTCAGGGCATCAATCCAATGGATACTGAAAACGGATACTGGAAATGAAATTCGAATGGCGCACCGGCTTGGCTTTGATCCTCTTTCCGCTGGCATCGTCCGCCTATGCCGCCGATCTTGATCGATCATATGTCAAGGCTCCGCCGGCCATAGATCCGCCCGTCTACTGGAGCGGCTTCTACGTTGGCGGGACAGTGGGCGCAGCCTGGAGCACCAACAAGGTACGGCTCAATGCCGTGGACAACGGCCTTCCGGCTCAGTTTCAGGAGGATGGGCCGAACGTGAGCGCGTTCGGATCAGACAACTTCAGCCGGACGAATGTCATTTTCGGCGGCAAGGCGGGATACAATCAGCAAGTGTCGGGCAATTGGGTGTTGGGTATCGAAGCCGATATTTCCTCTCTGCGCTTCAGCCAGTCGACCTCGAAAACCGGCAATCCGTTTGTGACCTTTCCTGGTGGCTCTGCAACCTTCAACACCAGCGTGTCGACCGACTGGGTTGCCACTCTTCGCCCACGTATAGGATATGCGTTCGGCCGTGGCCTCTTCTACGCAACGGCGGGTGCAGCGTTCGGCAACGAGCGTTTTGCAAATACTTATGCCGACTTTGCCAACCACGGGTTCGGATTCGGCAGCGCCTCCAGCGCAGCTTCCGCCATCAAGGCAGGCTGGGCGGCAGGCGCCGGTATCGACTACGCCCTGTCGAACAACTGGATCGTCAGCATCGAATATCTTCACGTCGATCTTGGCAAGGTGCGTGCCTCCGGTGCCATTTCCGATACCGGCGGGACAGTCGATTCATCGCTCAACTTTTCCAGCAAACTCGAAAGCGACATCGTCCGCGCTGGTATTGCCTATAAATTCGGTGGCCCCGTCGTCGCGCGATACTAGTCTGTCCCCTTCGACTGTAAGAATTCAAAGCCCGGCTTCGCGCCGGGCTTTTTCATTCCTCGGATGCCCGGCAACCGAACGTGGAAGGCACTGGCGGCAGGGCCTGCACGATCCCATGCAGATCGCGCTCAAGCCAGAATTAGGCCAACAATACTGACATACCTCTCTCTAAATTGCTGTCTGTGCGTGACTTATCGGTAACAGCCATCAGCCTCCTTCTGTGATGGTATTCGCTTAAGGGCGTTTGCCGCTCGACTGCCGATATTCAAGATATTTAATGGAGAGCATCATGCGGAAATTACTCGCGACAGCGGCCGTCTTGGCCTTCGCAATCAGCGGTGCCACTGCTGCAGACTTGGCCCCGCGCTACACCAAAGCCCCTCCAATTCCCGCTCCTGTCTGGAGCTGGACCGGCTTCTACGTCGGCGGTCACGTCGGCGGCGGATGGAGCGACGGGAGCGCGCGCACTACGATCACCGGGATTGGCGGCCTCGACACGGCGGTGTTGGGTCAGAACGGCAGCGGCGTCGTCGGCGGCGGCCAGATCGGATACAATTGGCAGTTCGCACCGAACTGGGTCCTCGGTATCGAAGGCGACGTTTCCGGAACCGGCATACGCAAGACGACCGTCGCTCCGATAACTGCCGGCGGTATCCCCATTGGTATCGGCTTCAACCAGATCGCCGAGCGCGACTTCACCTGGCTGGCGACCGTGCGGGGCCGGTTTGGCTATGCAGCGGATCGCTGGCTTATCTATGCAACGGGCGGCGGCGCATGGGGCGAAGCGAATTATACGGCGGGCCCAACCTTCCCCGGGGCCTTTAATCCTGCAACATTCAGCAGCACGAAGTCCGGATGGACCGCGGGCGGCGGCGTTGAATATGCCGTCACCAACAACTGGACTGTAAGGGCTGAATATCTCTACTACGACCTCAGCGGTACAACTTTCGTGAATCCCGGCCCCGCGCCAGCCATCTCGGCAACCACAAGGTGGGATCACACTCGACTTAACGTCGTTCGCGCGGGTGTGAACTACAAGTTCTAATCACTGAACGGCGCGGCATCACAGCCGCGCCGGATGACTTGTTCGATTTTCTTCTCCGGTTCTCAAACTTTCAGCCCGGCCTCGTGCCGGGCTTTTTGTTGCGGCGGTCTCAAGTCGCTTTGAGACTGCGTCTCTGACAACTATGCCTTCGGCTTGATGCCGTAGACATGCTCCGGTCCGGGAAACGCGCGCGAGCGGACTTCACGGGCGTAGTCCTGAATCGCAGCCTCGATGCCGGGTCCGAGATTGCCGTAGCGCTTGACGAACTTCGGCACCCACGGCGACAGACCGAGCATATCTTCCAGCACCAGCACCTGCCCGTCGCAGGCATTGCTGGCGCCAATGCCGATGGTCGGGATCGAGACAATCTCTGTGATGCGACGCGCGAGCGGCTCAGCAACGGCTTCCACAACCATCGAGAAAGCACCGGCCTGCGCGACCGCGCGGGCGTCATCCTGAAACGGACCGCTGCCGTTCTCGCCCGCCGCGATCTTGATGGCTTCGTCCTTGCCCTGCGACTTGAAGCTGCCCAGCGTGTTGATCGACTGAGGCGTCAGACCGATATGTCCCATCACCGGAATGCCGCGCGTGGTCAGAAACTCGATGGTCTCCGCCATGCGCGCACCACCCTCCATTTTCACCGCTCCGCAATGGGTCTCCTTGAGAATGCGCGCGGCGGAATGAAACGCCTGCTCCTTGGAGGCCTCATATGATCCGAACGGCATATCCACCACGACGAGCGCTTCCTTCGAGCCGCGCATGACCGCGCGGCCTTGCAGGATCATCATCTCGAGCGTGACCGGCAACGTCGTCTCGAAACCGTGCATCACGTTGCCGAGCGAATCGCCGACGAGAATGACGTCGCAGTAACGATCGACCAGCGCGGCGGTATGCGCGTGGTACGACGTCAGCATCACGATCGGCTCGCCGCCCTTGCGCTTGAGAATATCTGGCGCGGTCTTGCGCTTCACCGCTGTCTGCACGGACATGTCTTAAACTCCAATCACAGGAACGCCGATAACCAAAGGATGGAACGCAAACGCCAGCGCGACATAGACCACAACGCCGACCGCAACCGCGATCAGGTCGTTGCCCACGCCGCCGACTGGAATCGGCGGAGCGCCAGGATCCGCGCGCCGCTTCAGGGAAATCCGGTCATACACCGCCCAGGCGAGAACCGACCCGAACAGGATGATCGAACCGAGATCGCCGTTGGCCAGAAGGTGCAGCACTGCCCACAGCTTCACACCGGCGAGCATCGGATGCTTCACCGTGGTGTAGATACGGCCGCGAATATAGGACGCCACCACCAGGATGACCGCGGGCAGCATCAGCGCCAGCGCGATGTGCCGCATGGCGACCGGCGGATACCAGACGTTGATCCATCCCGTCGCGCGGTAAATACTGTAGCCCCAAGCGATCAGCCCGATGCCGGCGAACGAAATCAGCGCGTAGAGAATCTTGTAGCCGCTCTCGCCCAGCCGCGCGATCAACGCCGCGCGCGTGTCGCGCAGCGTCGTGAGAACGTGGACGCCGAGAAACAGCGCCAGCCCGGCTATGAGGATCAACAAGCCCATCTGTCCCCCTCCCGCGTTGCGCGGGCCGCAGCTTTGAGCTGCTTTCCGAAGCGTTTCCACCGTGCGCCCGTCCTGATAGTGTCCAGCGGCGCAGTGCCCCGGTATCATTTTTAGGGCCCGGCGCGCAATGCTGCTCCCGCATCGCAACCCTGCCCGAAGTTCCTCCCGGCCTCATGAAATCACTTGCAATCGCCGCACTCGCGCTGGCTCTCACAGCATCCGCCCAGAATGCCCGCGCGGCTGAGCCCGCCTGGCCGCCGAAAATCGTGAGAATTGTGGTGCCTTATGGGCCCGGCTCCACGCCCGACCTTGTGGGCCGGATCGTCGCCGACGATCTGCAGGCGCGCCACCCCGGCTCGAGTTTCATCGTCGAGAACAAGCCCGGCGCCGGCGGCAATATTGGCACCGATGCCGTGGCCAAGGCCGCGCCTGATGGCGCGACCCTCGGCATCAGTCTCGGCGGGCCCCTTGCGATCAACACGCTGCTGTTCTCAAAGCTGCCTTACGATCCCGCGAAGGACATCGCACCGATCACGATGCTGACCTCACTGCCAAGCGTGCTGGTGGTGCCCGCGAGCCTGAACGTCAACACGGTCGCGGAGTTCATCGCGGCGCTGAAGCGCGACGGCGCCAAGCTCGCGTTCGGCTCGATCGGCGCAGGCTCGCTGTCGCATCTGACCATGGAAGCGATCGCGCAGCGCGCAGGCGCTACAATGGTGCATATTCCCTATGGCAGTTCGCCGCAGGCGGTGACCGCCGTGATCCGTGGCGACGTTCAGGCCGCGTGTCTGCCCGCCATCGCAGTGACGCCGCAGCTCGCAGGCGGCCAGGTGAAAATCCTCGCGGTCGCGACGGCGCAGCGTTCGCGTTTCCTGCCGAATGTGCCGACGCTGAAGGAATCCGGCATCGACGTGGAGTCGGATGCATGGAACGCGCTGATCGCTCCTGCTGGCACGCCGCCCGCGATCATCGCGCAGATCAACGACGAGGTGCACGACGCGCTGGTCAAGCCGAGTTCGCGCGAACGGCTCGAAACCCAGATGATGGAGCCGGCGCCATCGACCCCCGCAGGGCTGCGCGCCCGCATGGACGCCGAGATCAAGTTGTGGTCCGATGTGATTAAGCGAGGGGATATCAGGATCAACTAGGATGGTCTGTTCTCCCGGCGAACAAGAAACTGCAAGGGAACAGTCGCATGACCACGACGGAAACCGTCGCTTTCGAGCGCAGCCACGACATCCTCATCGACGCGCCGGCGAAGGCCGTGTTCGACTACGTCACTAATCCGCAATCGTGGCCGGAATGGTTGGCGGCGTCGCATTACATCGACAGTGAAAATCGCCCGCTTGAAACCGGCGAACTGTTTCACGAGAAGTGGCACATCCGCTCGGGCGAAGTTTCGCTGAACTGGATCGTCAAGGAATGCAACAGTCCAAGGCTATGGATCGTGGAGGCCGAGACCGATTTCATTGGCCCTATTGTCGTTCAGTACACGTGCGAAGACATTGAGGGCCGTACGAAATTCACCCGCACCCTCCGCAACCCGGCGCGCAAAAAGCCCCCGACTGACGAGCAGATCGCAAACATGGACGCAGAGGCGGCGGCGGGGTTGGGGAATATCAGGGCGAATGTCGAAAAGCGCGCAGGCTAACGCCCTCACTTCTGTTCGTCGAACATCGGCGTATTGAACCATTTTCTGATCCGCTCAACGCGTGCCGCTAGCTTTCCCCAGAGCGAGGGCGAAGCGGGCTGTGACTCGTCGTCCGCAATTGCCGCTGCGCACAGTTGCTCGAAATAGCCGAGAAAGGCCATGTCGTTTGCCTTGGTGACCGCGAAGCATTCACCATCGATGAAGACGGTATAGTTGAATCCGTCGCCACCAGGGCGGACGAAGAACGGCAGCGAGGTGAACTGCACGCGATCCTTGGAAATGACATAGGCGGTCGGATCTAGCCCTCTCGCCTCCATCACGCCTTCGAACCGGCGCAGCTCCTTGACAAAGCTGGCGTCGAAATCCCCGACAGACGTCTGAAGCTGGATATGCATGTGTAGTCGCCTTCAACGGCTGAAGAGGCGCAGAACGATGTTAAGCCAGAACAGATCGCCCAACGATTTCGACCCGCGCAGCTTGTAAAGTCCCGCCGCGCCGAGACACATGATGGTCCCAACCACGGCGATCAGCAGCGAGTCCTGCCATCGCGCGCCCTGGACGGCGGCAAGCACGTAGCAAAGAGCGAACATGAGCGGCGAGAGCTTGAGCAGGAGCGACGCCACGCGCTGACGCCGCTCCGGCGTATCCTGCTGTCCAGATGTGGTCTGCCGTTGATCGCTCATGATCCTGCCCCGTCGCCAGCGACGTCAAATCATACGAAAACGCCGGCCCGCAACGTTGGTCGCAAGCGACAACAGACAGGTTCAACGCTGTGGTGGCGGACTGTCCGGCTTGAGCGCGCGATTATCGACGTAACGGATCATGATCGGCCGTCCGGCGATGGCGCCGCCGAGACCCTTGGTCAGGGACAACGGCGCGCAGTTTTCAAGGGATGTATTGATCGCGCCGAGATAGGCATCGCGCATCTGCTTGGATGTGCCGGGCGTGAAGTAGGTCAACCGGGGCTGCCCAATCAGACCGCCGTCGCGTTTGAAGGAAAACTTCACGGACATTTGCATGCCCGCCTGCGCCTCGTTCTCGGGTGGCGGCATCCAGCACGCACGAAGCGCGGCGAACAGATCGCCGATGGTATCGAGATCGTGATCAGGCTTGACGTATTTCGGCGCGTCTTTGTCGTCCGGCTTGCTCAGCACCGTGACCTGCAGGTTCTCGCCATAGGGATAGTCGATCTCGGGAATGCACGGGCCATGATGCAACACGCTGCAGAAATACGGCGTGCATGGTCCCGGGCGCAACACACTGCATGGCGAATGCGAGAATGGTGTCGGATTGAGATCGCGCAGCGACCGCGCGGAGGATGGCGTGGCGGTGACGATCACAGCCGCGAGAGCGGAGAGAATGAAGAATGTAACGCGCCGCAGCATGGGACGGCCTGTTGGTCCGGACAACCCGGACCATACGTATGCCCCTCTCTCAAGGAATCAACCGCAGTTGCAACACGAGAACAGCAAGTCGCGGATGTGTGAAAACCGAACCAGCAGACAAAGCGAGCTCACACCCGCTTCTTTACGTCCTTGATGCTCGAGAACACGATGCCTTCCGCGCGTTCGCGGGTGTAGTCGAGATAGAACTGGTTCTTCGCCAGAAACACCGGATCGCCGTCGACATCGTCGGCGACGCCGGAGCCGTTGGCCGAGACGAACGTGTCGAGCTTCTTGCGGTCGTCGGACGAAATCCAGCGCGCGAGCTGGAATTCGCTGATCTCGAAATCCACCGGCAGCGAGTATTCCGCATCGAGCCGCGCCTTGAGCACATCAAGCTGCAGCGAGCCGACCACGCCGACCAGCGCGGGCGCGCCGTCGCGCGGACGGAACACCTGCACGACGCCCTCCTCCGACATCTGCTGCAAGGCTTCCTTCAGCTTCTTGGCTTTCATCGCATCCGTCAGGCGCACACGGCGCAGAATTTCCGGCGCGAATGACGGCACGCCGACAAAATTGATGTCCTCGCCCTCGGTCAGCGTGTCACCAATCCGCAGCGTGCCGTGATTGGGAATGCCAACCACGTCGCCGGCATAAGCTTCATCGGCAATGGCGCGATCCTGCGCAAAGAAGAACTGCGGCGACGACAGGCTCATGTTCTTGCCGGTGCGCACCAGCTTCGCCTTCATGCCGCGCGTCAGCTTGCCCGAACACAGCCGCGCAAACGCGATGCGGTCGCGATGGTTGGGGTCCATGTTGGCCTGGATCTTGAAGACGAAAGCACTCATCTTCGGATCGTCGGCCTCGACCTTGCGCTTGTCAGCGTCCTGCGCGCGCGGCGACGGCGCAAAACGACCGAGACCTTCCAGGAGATCGCCGACTCCGAAATTACGCAGCGCGCTGCCAAAATAAACCGGCGTCATGTGGCCCTCGCGGAATGACTGCAGGTCAAACGGCTTCGAGGCTTCCTTCACCAGTACGAGCTCGTCGGCAATCTCGCCGGCATCGAGATTGGCGTTGCGGCCAGCCAAATCGGAAATCTCGATTTTCTCCGCTGCGCCGGTCTTGGCGCCCCCGCCCTCGAGCAGGCGGATGCCACCGGTTTCGATGTCATAGGTGCCCATGAAATCGCGGCCGCGGCCAACCGGCCAGTTGATTGGCGTGGTGTCGAGCGCCAGCGTCTTCTCAATCTCGTCGAGCAAATCGAACACGTCGCGGCTCTCGCGGTCCATTTTGTTGACGAAGGTAATGATCGGAATGTCACGCAGACGGCACACCTCGATCAACTTCAGCGTGCGCGCCTCGATGCCCTTCGCTGCGTCGATCACCATGACGGCGGAGTCCACAGCGGTCAGCGTACGATAGGTGTCTTCCGAAAAGTCTTCGTGACCCGGCGTGTCGAGCAGATTGAACACGAGGTTCTGGAACTCGAAAGTCATCACAGAGGTGACCACGGAGATGCCGCGCTCACGCTCGATCTTCATCCAGTCCGAACGCGTGTTGCGCCGTTCGCCCTTGGCCTTGACCTGCCCGGCGAGGTTGATCGCGCCACCGAACAGCAGCAGCTTTTCGGTCAGCGTGGTCTTGCCGGCGTCAGGATGCGAGATGATCGCGAACGTGCGCCGGCGCGCCACTTCTTCGGCAAGCGGCGTGAGCGACGGAGACTCGGCGGTGGCAGCAATGTCGGACATGATGCGAGCGTGTGACAAAGAAACGCGGCAGGATCAAGGGTATTTGAATTGGATGCATTTGCATCTTCTTTGCGAATGGTCTATATCCACCGGGCGAGGACGACCTCGATTCACACACATATCCGCAGGGACGGCCCTGTTATGGAGGTATTTAGCCATGGCATGGGCATTGCTGTTCGTCGCCGGTCTTCTCGAAATCGGCTGGGCCGTCGGACTCAAATATACTGAAGGATTCACAAAGCTCATTCCGACTGCGTTGACGGTCGGGGCGATGGTGCTCAGCGTCATCCTGCTCGGCATCGCCGTGCGAACGCTGCCGATCGGCACCGCCTATACGGTGTGGGCCGGTATCGGCGCGGTGGGAACGGTGATCTTCGGTATCGCTGTGTTCGGCGATCCGGCAAGCGCCGTCCGGCTGATCTGCATCGGACTGATCATCGCGGGGATCGTCGGGCTCAAGACCGTGACTTAGCTCGTTTGGCATGATCCGATCCGAAAACCGGTTCCCGCTACTCGGGATTATGCATCAACGCCATCCGGCCAGCGTCACCGCGTAATAGGTCGCGGCTGCGACCAACGCCGAAGCCGGAATGGTGAAAACCCAAGCCCAGACGATAGAGCCCGCCACGTTCCAGCGCACCGCTGAAACGCGGCGGGCCGCGCCGACGCCAACAATCGCGCCGGTAATGGTGTGCGTTGTCGAGACCGGAACGCCGAGCCACGTCGCCATAAACAGCGTCGCGGCTCCTCCAGTCTCGGCGCAAAAGCCCTGCATCGGCGTCAGCTTGGTGATGCGCAATCCCATGGTGCGAACGATGCGCCAGCCGCCCATCAGCGTGCCCAGCGCCATCGCCGCCTGACACGCGAGCACCACCCAGAACGGCACACTGAACTCGGTCCCGAGGTGGCCCTGCGAATACAAGAGCACGGCGATGATGCCCATGGTCTTCTGCGCATCGTTGCCGCCGTGGCCGAGCGAATACAGCGAGGCTGACACAAACTGCAGAATCCGGAACGCGCGATCCACGGCGAACGGCGTCGAACGCACCGAGGCCCATGACACGATGGCCGTCAACGCGAGGGCCAAAAGAAAACCTACGAAAGGCGACAACACGATTGCGAGCAGCGTTTTCGTCAATCCGCTCCATACAGCGACGCCGATCCCTGCTTTTGCGATCCCTGCCCCAAGCAGGCCGCCAATCAAGGCGTGCGAGCTGCTGGAGGGCAGCCCGAGCGCCCATGTCACCAGATTCCATACGATGGCGCCGATCAACGCGGCAAAAATCACCTGCGCATTGATAACCTCCGGATGGATGATGCCGGTGCCGATGGTTTCTGCGACGTGAAGACCGAACACCGCGAAGGCGATGAAGTTAAAGAACGCCGCCCACGCCACAGCGTATTGCGGCCGCAGCACGCGGGTCGACACAATCGTGGCGATGGAATTGGCGGCATCGTGCAGTCCGTTGAGAAAATCGAACAACAGCGCGACGGCGATCAATCCGACCAGGATGGGGAAAGCGAGCGAGGCATCCACGGGGCGATCCTGACCTTAAACTTGTTCGATCACGATGCTGTTGATCTCGTTCGCCACGTCGTCGAAGCGGTCGGCTACTTTTTCCAGATGCTTGTAGATTTCGGCGCCGACAACGAAGTCCATCGTGTTGCCGTCGCGATGCTTGACGAACAGCTCCTTGAGACCGATGTCGTTCAGATCGTCGACGCGGCCTTCGAGCCGCGTGATTTCCTCGGTCAGCGCAGTCAGCGTGGTGACGTTCTCGCCCATCGACTGCATCAACGGCAGCGCGCGGCCGACCAGAGTGGCGCATTGCACGAGGATGCTGCCGATCTCGCGCATCGGCGGCTCGAACACCCTCACCTCAAACAGCATAACCGCCTTCGCCGTCTGCTGCATCTGGTCGATGGCATCGTCCATCGCCGTGATCAGGTTCTTGATGTCGCCGCGGTCGAACGGCGTAATGAAGGTGCGCCGAACCGCGGTCAGAACCTCGCGGGTAATCTGGTCGGCATCGTTCTCGAACTGGTTGACGCGCTGGCAGTAGACCGGGGTCTCCTCGCCCCCGTGCATCATCCCCTCCAGCGCCTCGGCGCCGTGAACGACTGTTTGGGAATGCCGGGCGAACAGGTCGAAAAACCGCTCCTCCCGGGGCAGCAGTTTACGAAACCAGCCAAGCATTGATCATTCTCCGGCATGACAGAAACTTGTCACCTATCTGTCATAAACCGTTTCAGAGACCAACAGGCGTCTGACCGGCGTCAAAGCGCCGGTCATCCACCGGTTCATCGGGGAAGAAAGGTCGTAAAATCAGATAATTACAGCGATCGCTTGAAGAAATGAGCGATTTCGCCGATGACGCCGCGGCGGAAGGTCAGCACGCAGACCACGAAGATCACGCCCTGAATCACCGTCACCCATTGGCCGAATCCCGCCAGGTACTGCTGCATGGCGATGATGACAAAGGCGCCGACCACGGGGCCGAACACGGTGCCGAGGCCGCCGACCAGCGTCATCAGCACCACTTCGCCGGACATGGTCCAGTGCACGTCGGTCAATGACGCGTTCTGCGCCACGAACACCTTCATCGCGCCGGCCAGGCCCGCCAGACTGCCGGACAGGACAAAGGCCAGGAACTTGTACTGGTCGGTCTTGTAGCCGAGCGAGATGGCGCGCTGCTCGTTCTCACGGATCGATTTCAGCACTTCGCCGAACGGCGAATTGATCGCCCGGTAGATCAGCAGGAAGCCGAGCAGGAACACCGCGAGCACGACATAATACAGCGTGGTGGCCTTCGACAGGTCGAAGATGCCGAACATCATGCCCTGCGGAATGCCCTGGATGCCGTCTTCACCGTGGGTGAACGGCGTCTGCAGATAGATGAAGAACAGGAGCTGCGACAGCGCCAGCGTGATCATCGCGAAATAGATGCCCTGCCGGCGAATGGCGATCAGCCCGGTCACCACGCTGAGCGCGCAGGCGGCAGCGACGCCCACCACAATGCCGAACTCGGGTGAGAAGTGCCATTCTTTCAGCGCATGGGCGGTCACGTAGCCCGCGGTGCCGAGGAACATGGCGTGGCCGAACGACAACAGGCCGCTGTAGCCGATCAGCAGATTGAAGGCGCAGGCGAACAGCGCGAAGCACAGCGCCTGCATCACGAAATAAGGATAGAGCCCGGTCAGCGGCACAATGGCCAGCAAAGCCGCCATGATGACAAACGCGATCATCTCGTCGGTGGTGCGGCCCTTCACGGGAACGGCGTTGTCGGTAATCGTTGTCATGTTAATTTGCCCGTCCCGTCAGTCCCGTCGGCTTCACAAGCAGCACCAGCACCATCAGCACGAAGACCACGGTGTTGGACGCCTCGGGATAGAAATATTTGGTCAGGCCCTCGATCACACCGAGCCCGAAACCTGTGATGATCGACCCCATGATCGAGCCCATGCCGCCGATCACGACCACGGCGAACACCACGATGATGAGATCCGCACCCATCAGCGGGCGCACCTGATTGATCGGCGCCGAGAGCACGCCGGCCAGCGCGGCAAGACCGACGCCGAGGCCGAAGGTCAGCGTGATCATGCGCGGCACGTTGATGCCGAAGGCCCGCACCAGCGTCGGGTTCTCGGTGGCGGCGCGCAGATAGGAGCCGAAGCGCGTCTGCTCGATCAGGAACCACGTCGCTATGCAGACAACGAGCGAGAAGATCACGACCCAGCCGCGATAGATCGGCAGATACATGAAGCCGAGATTGACACCGCCCTTCAGAGCATCGGGAATGGCATAAGGCAATCCGGACGAACCGAAGTAGTTCTGGAACACGCCCTGGATGATGAGCGCCATACCGAACGTCAGCAGTAGGCCGTACAGATGATCGAGGCCGGTCAGCCATTGCAGCATGGTGCGCTCGAGCAGGATGCCGAAGCCGCCGACGATCAGCGGAGACAGGATCAGCGCCCACCAGTAGTTGATGCCTGCGAGGTTGAGCAGGAAATACGCGACAAACGCGCCCATCATATAAAGCGCGCCGTGCGCAAAGTTGATGATGTTGAGCATGCCGAAGATCACGGCAAGCCCAAGACTGAGCAACGCGTAGAACGAGCCGTTGATCAATCCGACCAATAGCTGGGCGTACAGGGCTTGCATCGTATCAGTTCTCTCGCGCGCAGTTAGAAACGGTCAGTGAATGGATGCCCGGCGGCATGAAGCCGCCGGGCGATCACAATTACTTCTTCAGCAGCGGGCAAGTGCTTTCCGACAACGGCCGGAAGGCCTGATCCGCAGGCGTGGTGCCGACCAGCTTGTAGTAGTCCCACGGCCCCTTCGATTCAGCCGGCGTCTTCACTTCGAAGAGATAAGCCGGATGAATCTTGCGGCCATTCGGCTGGATCGAACCCTTACCGAACAGCGGATCGTCGGTCGGCAGTTCCTTCATCTTGGCAACGACCTTCGCGCCGTCGTGCGGATTGCCGCCCAGCGCTTCGAGTGCCTTGAAGTAATGGATGAGGCTTGCATACACGCCGGCCTGAACCATCGACGGCGGTGCCTTGTTCTTGGAGCGATCCGAGTAGCGCTTGGAGAACGCACGTGTCGAGTCATTCATGTCCCAGTAGAACGTCTCGGTGAAGTTCAGGCCCTGTGCGATGGGGAGCCCGAGAGAGTTGACGTCGGGAATGAACATGAGAAGGCCAGCCAGCTTCTGACCGCCCTTGACGATGCCGAATTCCGCCGCCTGCTTGATCGAGTTCGTGGTGTCGCCGCCGGCATTGGCCAGACCGATGACCTTCGCCTTCGAAGCCTGCGCCTGCAGCAGGAACGACGAAAAGTCCGACGTGTTCAGCGGATGCTTGACGCTTCCGAGAATTTTGCCGCCGGCCTTCGTCACGGCCGCTGTCGTGTCACGCTCGAGGGCTGCGCCGAATGCATAGTCAGCGGTGAGGAAGAACCAGGTATCGCCGCCTGCTTTCGCCAGCGCGGTGCCCGTGCTGTTGGCCAGCATATAAGTATCGTAGGCCCAGTGAATGGTGTTCGGGGTGCACTGGGCGTTCGTCAGATCCGAGGTTCCTGCCCCGGAATTGAGCATGATCGCATTCTTTTCCTTGACGACGTTGTTCACCGCCAGCGCGACGCCGGAGTTAAGTACGTCGACGATCACGTCGACCTTCTCGACATCGATCCACTGACGCGCCGTGGTGGCGCCCACGTCGGGCTTGTTCTGATGATCGGCCGCGATGACATCGACCTTCCAGCCCTTCGCAGCGAGACCGGAATCCTCGACGGCCATTTGCGCCGCAAGGGTCGAGCCCACGCCACCGAGGTCCGAGTAAAGTCCGGACATGTCTGTCAGGTTGCCGATCTTGACGACCTTGTCCTGCGCGAATGCGCCGGTTGCTGCGCCAAGCACCAGTGCGGTGCTCAACATCAATGCTGAAATCGTATTCTTCATTATAGTTCCTCCTGGATGCCGCTCTTGAGCAGCGTTGCAGTTCACCCGGACTCGCGGTTCTGATTTGCCGCCTAGACTCCGAGATAGGTGTGAAGCTTCTCCATGTTGGCCTGGAGTTCGGAGTTCGCGAAGGCGTCGATGATCTTGCCGTGCTCGACGATGTAGAAGCGGTCGGCGACCGTCGAGGCGAAGCGGAAGTTCTGCTCCACCAGCAGAATGGTGAAGCCCTCCGCCTTCAGCCGTGCGATCATCTTGCCGATCTGCTGGATGATGACCGGCGCGAGACCTTCGGTCGGCTCGTCCAGCATCAAAAACCGCGCGCCGGTGCGCAGGATGCGGGCGATCGCCAGCATCTGCTGTTCGCCGCCGGACAGTTTGGTGCCCTGGCTGCCGAGCCGTTCCTTCAGATTCGGAAACAGCTCGAAGATCTGGTCCAGCGACATGCCGCCGTTCCGGATCACCGGCGGCAGCAGCAGGTTTTCCTTCACATCGAGGCTGGCGAAAATGCCGCGCTCTTCCGGACAGAATGCCACGCCGAGGCGGGCGATCTTCTCCGCCGGCAGCCGGATCAGATCCTTGCCCTCGAACGACACCGAGCCGGTGCGCTTGCCGATGATGCCCATGATCGATTTGAGCGTCGAGGTCTTGCCGGCGCCGTTGCGCCCCAGCAGCGTGACCACCTCACCGGGACGAACCTCGAAGTTCATGCCGTGAAGGATGTGGGACTCGCCGTACCACGCCTCGAGATTCTTGACCGCCAGCACCGGCGAGCCTGCGACGTTACCCGCCGGATTATTCATGGCCCGCTCCCAGATAGGCTTCCTTGACCTGCGGATGCTTGGTGAGCGTGGCGTAGTCGCCCTCCGCCAGCACCTTGCCGCGCGTCAGGACAGTGATGGTGTCGGACAGATTGGCGACGACGTTCAGGTTATGCTCGACCATCAGGATCGTGTACTTCTGCGAAATACGCTTGATCAGCGCGGCGACCTTGTCGATGTCCTCATGGCCCATGCCGGCCATCGGCTCGTCCAGCAGCATCATTTCCGGATCGAGCGCCAGCGTGGTGGCGATTTCCAGCGCCCGCTTGCGGCCATAGGGCATTTCCACCGCGGGCGTGTTGGCGAAATCGCTGAGGCCGACATCGTCGAGCAATTCCCGTGCGCGGCTATTGAAGCGGTCCAGCACCGATTTCGACCGCCAGAAATCGAACGAGGAGCCGTGCTGGCGCTGCAAGGCGACCCGCACGTTCTCAAGCGCCGTCAGATGCGGAAACACAGCCGAAATCTGGAACGACCGGACCAGGCCGAGCCGCGCCACATCGGCCGGCGCCATCGCGGTGATGTCCTGTCCCTTATAGAGAATCTGGCCGCGCGACGGCTTCAGAAACTTGGTCAGCAGGTTGAAACACGTCGTCTTCCCGGCCCCATTCGGGCCGATCAGCGCATGAATTGTGCCGCGGCGAACCCGCAGATTGACGTCACTCACGGCCACAAAGCCCGCGAATTCCTTCGTCAATCCGTGGGTTTCAAGAATGAACTCATCAGACAAGCAAATTCCCCCTGTGAGCCTTTCACGCGAGACCTCCGCGTGTGGCCTTATTTTTTGGTGCCCAACCCTTCCGAACCGGCAACGCGGCCGGGAATATGCAGCGAATTGTAAGCAATGCGCAAGCCGCAATACTGCCCAGCGGAACGTGCAGGATGTGCAAAAAGTATAATGCTGACCGAGGGTAATGCCTTTCCGAGCGTCCTTCCGGAGCCCCGGAAAGGCTTTGTTAAGGCTAATACGCCGCAGGGTTCCGCCTTCATTAAAAATTTCGGCCCAAGCCCCAGGATTACTGGCAAGGATTTTTCAGTAATTTTTGTTTCGGGACTTCGACTATGGAATTTGTCAGCGCAAGTCCGCCCATTGTGAAATCCATCAAGCAGCGCGAGCTCTTGAACCATTGGCTGCGGCTTTATGCCAAGCACGAACGCCTGCCCAAATTCGAAGACTACCGCCCCGAACGTCTTGCCGAAGAACGCGACGACCTCGTCTACATCCTCGTCGAAGGGACTGACGCCGCCCCCCGCTTCTTTATCGAAAGTGACGGCGACCGGATGTCGATTGCCTTTGGTGCTGTGGGCAAAGGCCGTGACCTTGAAGAATATCTGGGCGTCAAGCTCGCACCGGCGGTGATACCGATTTATCGCGAGTGCATCCGGCGGCGGCTGCCGATGTATACGATCTCACAGGTCAACGACCTGTATGGCCGCAAGGTCGACTACGAGCGGCTGGCGATGCCGTTTTCCGATGGCGAAGGCGTCAGTCGCATTCTTACATCGCTGAAAACCATCAGCGACGACGGCGGGTTCGAAATCAGAAACCTGATGCGCGCGAACGACGTCCTGCCAATCGACAAGCTGCTTTCAGTGATCGAGCACGACTTGTTTCACAAGCTCCCCGGCCGTATCGCCCCCGGCGACGCGATCGAGTTTATCTAGCGCGCATTCGCACCAGGTTTCCTTCACCAGCCGCTTTCGGAATCACGTTGTCGCGCGGACGTGCTCCATCTCCTCGCCAAGTTCGATGGGGTGCGCCATCGCCTCGTGCAGCTTATCCTTGTCGAGTTCGCCTTCCCACCGGCTGATCACGACAGTCGCGACGCCGTTGCCGATCAGATTGGTCAGCGCGCGGCATTCGCTCATGAACTTGTCGATGCCCACCAGAATTGCCAGCGACGCGATCGGAATATCCGGCACGATGGCAAGCGTCGCCGCCAGCGTGATAAAGCCCGCGCCGGTGACGCCCGAGGCGCCTTTCGACGTAATGATTGCAACGCCGAGGATGCCGAACTCCTGCCAGATCGTCAGGTGCGTATTGGTGGCCTGCGCCAGGAACAGCGTCGCCAGCGTCATGTAGATATTGGTGCCGTCGAGATTGAAGCTGTAACCGGTCGGAATCACGAGACCGACCACGCCGCGTGAGGCGCCGAGCCGCTCCATTTTCGTGATCATATTGGGCAGCACAGTTTCGGACGAACTGGTGCCGAGCACGATCAGCAATTCGTCCTTGATGTAGGCAATGAATCGCAGAATGGAAAATCCGGAAAGCCGTGCGATACCGCCCAGGATCAACAACACGAACAGGACGCTGGTTAAGTAGAATGTGCCGATCAGCGCCGCCAGATTCCACAACGCGCCAAGTCCGTAAGCGCCGACGGTGAACGCCATCGCACCGAATGCGCCGATCGGCGCGGCGCGCACGATGATACGAATGACGCCGAAGAAGACTTTCGCGGCCATATCGATGGCATGCGCAATAGGTTCGCCCACCTTGCCCATGAAGGCGATCGCAAACCCGGACAGAATCGACACCAGCAGCACCTGCAGCAGGTCGCCCTTGGCCAGTGCGCCGATGAAGCTATCGGGAATGATCGCCATCAAGTGCGCGACGATTCCGTCTTCACTCGCCTTGTGAACGTAAGTCGCGACCGCCTTCGGATCGAGCGTCGCAGGATCGATGTTGAATCCGCTGCCCGGCTGGATGAGTTCGCCGACGACGAGGCCGACGAGCAGCGCGATCGTCGAGACCACTTCAAAATACAAAAGCGCCTTGAGCCCGACCCGGCCGACCCGCTTGAGATCACCCATCGAGGAAATCCCGTGCACGACCGTACAGAAGATGACGGGCGCGATCATCATCTTGATCAGCGCGATGAACCCGTCGCCGAGCGGCTTCAGCGCCTTGCCGGTGCCAGGATAGAAATGCCCGATCAGGATGCCGAGGGCGATAGCGATCAGTACCTGGATATAAAGGATGCTGTACCAGGGCGAGCGTGTAGTGGTGGGGACGGACGGTGCGGTCGTGACGGTCATGAAGGACAGTTCCTGAGAGCGGAAAGGCGAAGGTACATTCGCGAACGACCCTGCGCCAGATTGTCGCGGCTCTCAAGAAAAAAGGTGACCGGTATCGGGTTCTGGCCCGCTATTCAAATGTAGACTTGCAATCCGCAATGCCGCCCGCGGCTGCGAAAACCCTGAGAAACGGCTACTTCCCTAACGCCGCCTCGTAAGTCTCGGGCTTGAATCCGACCAGCAGCTTGCCGCCGACTTCAAGCACCGGGCGCTTGATCATCGACGGCTGGGCCAGCATCAGCGCCATCGCCTTCTTCTCGGTAAGGTTGTTCTTGTCGGCGTCGGGAAGCTTCCGGAACGTGGTGCCGGCGCGGTTCAACAGCGCCTCCCAACCGGCCGTCTTGCTCCAGCGCGCGAGATGATCCTTGTCGATGCCCGCGGTCTTGTAGTCGTGAAAGCGGTAATCGACCTTGCGCTTGTCCAGCCACGCGCGGGCCTTCTTCATCGTGTCGCAGTTCTTGATGCCGTAGATGGTGTTAGGCACAGTATATTCCTCACATACTTTCGCTCGAATTTAACCGCGCAGCGGCCAGCGTGCGAGGTGATCGTGCCTCCCCTGACCCACAAAACTGTGCACGAGAACAAATTCGGTGACTGTCCAGTTCAACGTTTCGATCTCATGCTCTTCCACGAGTTGCCTGTCGTAAAGCAGCGTCATGTGTGGCGTGAAATGCCGGTTCACCGAGCGTCCCAGTCCAGCTCTTGTCAGCGCCTCGCCCAAGACGCGGTGGAATGCGTTCAGCGCGACGATGTCACCGCCCGCGCGCAGCACAAAGGGCCGCGTTCCCCGCTTGTTATAGAAGCTCAGCGCGCGATCGAAGCTGACTTCGAACGGCGGCACGCAAACGCCCGACACGGCCGCACTCGTCACATCAATCAGTTTGGGCGGCAAACCATCGTGAGCGCCGAGACAGTGCAAGGAGACATGAAGGCAGGACGGAGCCAGCGGCCTGCCACGCAGTCCGTGGTCCTTGCGGAATTGCCGCGCAAGCTCACCGATCGCCGAAATCTTCGCGGCAGGCGGGACGCAGGCCAAGAACAAGTTATCGGTTGGCAGCGCGGGCTTTGGCGAAGGCTCAAATCCCGGCAAAGAAAGCTGCTCGGACATGATACGCACTCCGATTTCACATAAGAACAAATCATGAACATTCAAGATCGTAAAGCGCCGATTTTTGAGCAACGGGCCAACTCCGCTTTTCAATCTTGACGGAGCAGTCGACTCCTCATATTTAAGCATCAACTTAAATACGAGTTGCATCATGCCCGCCGATCCTCTGAGCAATACCTTCAAGGCCCTCGCCGATCCCACGCGCCGCGCGATCCTTGCCCGGCTCGCGCTGGGCGAGACCTCTGTGCTGGAGCTGGCGAAACCATTCGACATGAGCCTTCCGGCCGTCTCCCAGCATCTGAAAGTTCTGGAGACCGCAGGCCTGGTCGCGCGCAGCCGCGAAGCCCAGTGGCGGCCCTGCCGGCTGGAAGCCAAGGCGCTGAAGGACGTTACGGAGTGGCTCGATCAGTATCGGCGCTTCTGGGAGGAGAGCTTCGGCAAGCTCGATCTGTACCTGAAAGACATCCAGCCAAAGGAAACCGACCAATGACGACAACCCTCAAGGTCAAGGCAAGCGCACCGGCAGACCAGCCCACCATCACCATGGAGCGCGAATTCGACGCTCCCCCGGACGTGCTGTTCCGCGCCTTCACCGAAACCGAGGCCTTGAAGGCATGGTACGGCCCCAACGGCTTCACCATTACAGTGCACGCAATGGACTTTCGTGTCGGCGGCCTGTTTCGCTTCACCATGCATGGCCCGGATGGCACGGATTATCCGAACCGCATCGAGTATCGCGAAATCAAACCGGGAGAGCGCCTCGCCTATCGCCACGGCTCGGACATCGACAACGATCCGAACGCATTCGAGGTCACCACCACCTTCGAGTCGCTGGGTGCAAAGCGCACGCTGCTGACCAGAATTTCGATCTTCCCGTCTGTGGAAGCCCGAAATGCCGTCATGAAATTCGGCGCGGTCGAACTCGGTATGCAGACGCTCGATAAGCTGGCTGCGTATGTAAAGGAGTAATTTTCGCCTGCGTTATTGATGTCGCGCGCGAAGCGGACGCTGGTGGCTGACCGAATCTATCGTAGACTGAGCTCGACCTCCTGCCCGGAAAGCGAAGATGGAATTCACCGCGCTGTTTCTGGCCGTCGCAATCGTGATGCTCATCGCATGGCGCGGTTCGCGGTCGCTCGCGATCGCTCTGTCCGGCGCCCTGCTCATCGCGTGTGTCGCGACCTATCTCCACCACGCGACCGATACGCTGAAGCTGTCTTTCTGAGGCGCATCATGACCCCAGCCCGCGCGGTCACCCTCAATGCACTCAGTCTCTACGCCGTGGCGAGTGTTCTCGCGGCAGCATTCGCGGCGCAGTTCGTACTGAACGAACTGCCCTGCCCGCTGTGCCTGCTCCAGCGCATCATGTTCGCCGCGCTGGCCATCGGCCCGATCCTGAACATCCGCTTCGGACCGCGCCCCAGCCACTACGCCCTGTCGCTGTTTGCGTCCTTGATCGGCGCGATAGTGTCGACGCGCCAGGTTCTGCTGCACATCATGCCGGGAGACGCCGGCTATGGCTCGGCGCTGTTCGGCTATCATTATTATACGTGGGCGTTGCTGGGATTTATCGCAGCCATCGTGTTGCTCGCAGCCATCCTGCTGTTCGACAGCCAGTTCGACAAGGACGAACGCGCACCACAAACATCGGTGAGCGCGTTCGCTCAAGTTGCGGTCTGGCTTGTGATCGGCCTCACAGCGCTGAATGTGGTCTCGACGCTGCTGGAATGCGGGCTCAGTGCCTGCGCCGATAATCCGGTTGCCTATGAGATGCTGAAACTGTGGCGGTGAAACGATCGACGATCATGCCGCCGATTTATAGACATCATATCACCTGCGTCCCGCGATAGCGCGCGAACACACGCTGCCCGTCAGCCGAGAACAGAACGACGTCGTAGGTCTCTGGGGGCGTTCCCGCGACTTCCATTCCTGGAGAACCGACCGGCATACCGCCAACGGCCAGGCCTTTCACTTGCGGCCGTTCAACAAGCAGGCGCTTGATCGCATCGGCCGGCACATGTCCTTCGATCACGTAGCCGCCGATTTCAGCCGTATGACACGAGGAAAGTTCCACCGGCACGCCGAGCTTGGTCTTGAGCGGCGCGAGATCGGCAGATTCGATTTCATCGATTGAAAACCCGGCAGCCTTCACATGGGCGACCCAACCGCCGCAACAGCCGCACGCCGGGTCGCGATTGACGGTCATTCTGGGAAGGATCTCGGCTGCATTCGAATAACGCGACAGCACGAGAGCTGCGGCCACCGGCAATGCTCCCGCCAACAATGCGCGCCGTGTCGAGATCGTCATCAATCCATTCCTCGTTGCCGTGGCTCGCGCCTCGGTACCATTGTGATTCAATTATCGGGAAGATTACCGGGAGCGATCGATGTCATCCAATCACGGATTGGTTAGCCGCCATGACGGCCGTCTCCCGTGTTACCGGCCGGAGAACAGCTTCAGCCACGGCGTCAGATGGAAGGCGCTCATCAGCCCGTACATCGCGGTCATGCCGCTCAGTGGCGATGCATCGTGCGAACACAGCATCGCCGGCATACCTTCACCAAGAACGCTCGTCAGCAGAGCCATGATCGCGAAGGTCGGAGCGGCCGCAAGGGATAGCCATTGGGCTGCGCCGACGGTGGCTGCGTTGAGCCGCTTTTGAAGCGAGACGGCCTCATGGCCGCTTGCGTCAGTGGTATCGGAGATCATCGTGATGCACTCTATTTCCGGGCGCTTCAATATCGATCGAGCCGGCGTCGTCCCGCTGCCGCGTGAACGACGCCCCGCCTGAGCGCTGGACTAGCCATCGCGTTTCCGAAACGCTTCCTCGCCCGCATCCGACACCGCGACCCACTTCGGGTCAGGCGCGGCGCCGGGAACGTAACTGTCGTTCCAGTTCCACCACTTGTACGGCCGCTCCTGCGGATAGCCCTGCGGCGAGTCCTCCCACTCCTCCTGACGCCCGAGCGCCGTCATGTCGAGGTAGCTCCAGACAGTGCCCATCGCCTCGTCGCCGCGGCTGTTGATGAGGTAGGTGCGGAACACGCGCTCGCCGTCACGAATGAACGCGTTGTGGCCGTGCCACTCATCGACACCGAAGTCGGCGTCGAAACTGTCGGTGATAGTCACCCAAGGGATTTTCTGCCAACCCATTCGCGCCTTCAGACGCGCGATGTCGGCCTGCGGTGCGCGCGAGGCGTAGACAAGCGTCGTGTCGCGCGCGTGCAAATGAGCGAGGTTGCTGACCTGATCGGCCCCCAGGGAGCAGCCAATACAGGCATGCTCCGGCCAACCGTGCACGCCGGGTTCGAAGAAGGCGCGGTAGACGATCAACTGATGGCGGCCCTCGAACAGGTCGAGCAGGCTCACTTTGCCGTTCGGCCCGTCGAATACATATGCTTTCTCAACGGCCATCCACGGCATCCGCCGTCGCTCGGCGGCCAGCGCGTCACGGGCGCGCATCTGGGCCTTCTCCTTGACGAGAAGCTGCTCACGCGCGGCTTCCCATTCCTGCGGCGATGCAATCGGCGGCGTGTTCATGGCGTGTTGTCCTTCCTTCCGGGCCTTGTCAGGTGATGGTATCGTGGTCATCGGAACCTCCGAATGAGAGCGCCTCTCGTGTCACGTAACGCCGTTCACTGCCGATCGTTCGTGTTCCGCGATAGATCTAGAACCGGATATCGGATGGCGGGAGTGACAAGTTTGGCGGGATTCAGATGGACTCGCTGATCACGGCGGCGGCGCGCGCACTCGCAACGGGTGATCCACTCGGAGCGCTGAATCGTGTTGCACTGCGCGACGACCCGCCTGCCCTTGCGCTCCGGGGCATCGCGATGGCTCAGCTCGGCGATTTCGTCCGCGCGAGGACCCTTCTACAAAAGGCCGCACGCGCCTTCGGTCCGAAGGAAGCTGTGGCACGCGCGAGGTGCGTCGTCGCCGAGGCCGAGATCGCGCTGGTCTCGCGGGATCTCGGCTGGCCCACGAAGCCGCTCGAAACAGCGCGGGTGGACCTCGAAAAGCACGGCGACTGGGTGAATGCGGCACATGCGCGGCACCTCGAGGTCCGACGTCTGCTTCTGATCGGACGCCTCGACCAGGCCGAGCATGCGCTCGCCAAGCTCGACCCGGCGCCCTTTCCGCCCGCATGGCGGGCCGCTCACGAACTGGTCGTTGCCGGGATCGCGCTGCGGCGCCTTCGGACGAAAGAAGCAAGCGCTGCGCTCGCACTCGCCGAGCGCACGGCACGCGACGCTCATATCCCCGCGCTTCTGGCGGAGGTCGAAAGCGCGTCTCGCGTCCTGAACACGCCAGCGGCGCGCCTCATCGCGCGCGGCGAGGAGCGCCCTCTCCTGCTCGAAGAGGTCGAAGCATTACTAGCATCGAAGGCGCTGGTCGTGGACGCGTGCCGTTATGCCGTGCGTCACGCAGGCACGGTGGTCTCGCTCGCAAGGCGTCCGGTATTGTTCACCCTTGCCCGCGCGCTCGCCGAAGCGTGGCCGAAAGACGTGTCGCGAAGCACGCTGCTCGCGCGCGCATTCAGGGCGAAGCACGCCGATGAATCGCATCGCGCGCGGCTGCGCGTCGAGATCGGACGGCTTCGCAAGGCGCTGCGGCCGCTGGCCGACATCACCGCGACCAAAGACGGGTTTGAGCTTGCGCCCCTTCGCGCGCGCGATGTCGTCGTGCTGGCAACGCCCGTCGAAGAAGAGCATGCATCGGTGCTCGCTTTCCTCGCCGACGGCGAGTCGTGGTCAAGCTCGGCGCTCGCGCTTGCACTCGGGGCCAGCCAGCGCACCGTGCAGCGGGCGCTCGATGAGCTTGCGGACGCCGGCAAGGTGCAATCGTTCGGTCGCGCGCGCGCACGCCGCTGGATGACCCCGCCCGTGCCGGGATTCACGACGGCATTGTTACTCCCTGCTGCTCTGCCAGGTGACTAGTGTGGCGGTTCGCAAGTCCGCATCATTCTGCGGCACGTTCTTTTGCGGACTTGCGAACCAAAGCCACACTAGAATTTTAATTTTCTAGTGCCCTTTTGAATCCGAAGTTTGCCATGGAACGCGCTGCAAAAACGAGGCGAACTTCGGATTCAAAAGGGCACTAGGTTGGCGGCATCGAAGCATCGAGGTGAAACATGAAACGAGCAGCAGCCGAAATCCTCCGCGAATACGGACCCTTTCCCGGCGTGGAGAAAGTGCACGGGGTCACGTTTGACGGTCAGAACGTCTGGTTCGCATCCGGCGACAGGCTGAACGCCCTCGATCCCGAGAGCGGCAAGACCGTGCGGACCATCGACGTCCCCGCACATGCGGGAACGGCATTCGATGGCCGCTACCTGTTTCAGATCTTCGAAAAGAATATCCAGAAGGTCGATCCGAAATCCGGCCGCGTGCTTGCGACAATCCCTGCTCCCGGCAACGGCGGCGATTCGGGAATGGCGTGGGCCGAAGGCTCGCTCTGGGTCGGACAGTATCGGGAAAAGAAGATTCATCAGATCGACCCCGAGACGGGAGCGATCCTGCGCACTATCGAGTCAAACCGCTTTGTCACCGGCGTCACCTGGGTCGATGGCGACCTCTGGCACGGCACATGGGAGGGAGACGACAGCGGACTGCTGCGCGTCGATCCGAAAGCCGGAGACGTTCTTGAAGAACTCGCGATGCCGCCGGGAACGGTTGTGTCGGGTCTGGAGTCCGATGGCGGCGATCAGCTCTTCTGCGGCGGCGGACCGGGCGGCAAGATCAGAGCCGTGCGCCGGCCGAAGCGGAATTCCAAGACCGGCTAGGGCTTCCAGATTTCGACTGACGTATTGCGCTCATTTCTTGCGTTGCGGGTAAATCGTCTCGCCGCGCTTGAGCATTCCGACGAACGTCTCGATCTTCTTCTTGCGACCCGCTTCGGTCTTCATGTTGTGGGTGCGGAAGGCCAATGCGAAGCGGTTCTGCCCGCTGAGTTTTGCCAGCATCGCCTTGGCTTTGGGCTCGGCATCGATGGCCATTTGCAGATCGGTGGGGATCTTCATGTCCTTGCCGCTCTTGTAGGCGCGGTCCCAGCGCCCGTCGGCCTTCGCGGCCTCGACATGCTTCAAGCCGTGCTCGGTCATCCTGCCTTCTTTGACGAGCCGCGCGACGTTATCGACATTGATCTGACTCCAGGTACCCTTCCTGCTGCGCGGCGAATAGCGCTGCAGGAAGCTCCGGTCATCGAAGCCCTTGCGCTGGCCGTCGATCCAGCCCCAGCAGAGCACCACATCGATGGCCTCCTTGGGCGTGATCGATTTGAGGCTCGAATCCACTTTGTGAATCTTGATCCAGATCTCGTCGTCTTTGTCGTGATGCTTCGCGAGCCACTTGTAAAAGCTTTCGGCGTCCTTGAACGCGCGGACCTTTTCGGGATCGACCTTAACTGGTGCCATCTCGCCTTCTCACTCTCGCTCCCACTCTTCCTTTTGTCCGCAAATTGGTCGGTGGGAGGCGCCTTGAGCTGGCGCCTACTTAAGGCCACCTTCGACCGACGGGAGCGCCAACGCTTCCCGGTATTTCGCATCTTCGGCTTTCAGGTAGTCGGCATATTCGGCTTGCGTTGAACCGATCGGGTCAATGCCCAGCAGACGCAGCTTCGCCTGCACCTCAGGCTTCTGTAGTGCGGCGCGAATCGCCACATTCCATTTGTCGATGATCGGCTGCGGCGTGCTGGAGCGCAACATCACGCCGTAAAACGAGCGGGAGGCGAAATCCTTCAGGCCAAGCTCCTGCAGGGTCGGCACGTCCGGCAGTTCCGGCGAACGCTTTGATCCCGCGATCGCGAGAACCCGCAGGTTGTCAGACTTCAGGCTCTCGTCGACGTGGTCGGCGAACATCGCATCGACATGCCCTCCAAGCAGATCGGTCATCGCCGGCGCATTACCCTTATAGGGAATGTGCGTCATCTTCAGTCCAAGCCGGTGCAGAAACAGCTCGAAACCAAGATGGGACGACGAGCCAGCGCCGAACGATGCAAAGGTGGCGTTGCCGTTCCTGGACTTCACCCAGGCGACGAACTCAGCAAATGTCTTGACTGGCAGCTTCGAACTCACAATGAGAACGTGATCCGACGAAGCGGCAAGCGACACCGGCACAAAATCCTTCTGCGGATCGTAAGGCAGGTTTGGCATCATCCGCGCCGAGATGATGAAACTGGCAGTGTTGACATAGACGGTGTAGCCGTCAGCCGGAGCCCTTGCCACTGTTGCCGAAGCGATCGTCGTGCCGCCACCCGTCTTGTTTTCCGGAACGATAGTCGCTTTCCAGTCCGCGGCGATGGCGTCGGCGAGCGTGCGCCCCGTGACGTCTGTGCCACCTCCAGGCGCCAGAGGGATAATCAGCTTGATCGGCTGGTCCGGATAGGTCTGTGCTTGTGTGGAGGTCATCGCGACTGAAGACGCCAGGACTGCAAGCCCCGCCGCGAGAACCAGCTTCCGTTTGAACATATTCGCCCCCAACATAAGTTTGATCTCGTTAAGACATATTCGGTGTAGCGATGCGGTTCGTCAGCACGCCGATTCCGCCGATTTCGCATTGCACGACATCGCCGGGGACCAGGAAGCTCGGAGGCTGTCGTGCGTAGCCGACGCCCGAGGGCGTACCCGTCGCGATGATGTCGCCCGCCTCGAGCGTCATGCCGCGGGACAAATCCGCGATAATCCGCGGCAGATCGAAGATCATCTGCGCCGTTGTCGATTCCTGGCGAATCTCGCCATTCACGGACAACCGTATCGGCAGCTTTTGCGGATCGGATATCTCGTCGCGATGGACGATCCATGGACCAAAGGGGCACGAGGAATCGAGGCCCTTGCCCTTGAACCACTGATCGTGGCTGCGCTGCAGGTCGCGGGCGGTGAGATCGTTGATGATCGAATAGCCGAAAACATGATCCAGCGCATCGCCCGGAGCGATGTTGCGGCCGGTCTTCCCGATGATCACAGCGAGTTCGACCTCGTAGTCGAGCTTTTCCATGACGTCCGGCTGGAACGGAATGTCGGCATCCGGCCCCACCACTGCCGTCGGCGGCTTGGTGAAGAACTGGGGATGCTGCGGCAGCTTGAGCTCGATACCTTGAGCGCTGTAGCCCTCGGTGACGTGCTCCATGTAGTTTCGACCGACGCAGAAGACGTTCTTTGCAGGCCGGGGGATAGGCGCCAGAAGACGGCAGCGGGACGCGTCGATCAGCGCGCTCTGCGGAAAGCCCCCGCCATCAAGGGCCTGCTTCAGGATGCCGATGGTTCTGTCGTTGTTCGCGATGATCGACAGCACGCTCGCAAAAAGAACGCGATCAGCCGCCGGGACGACCTGCCCGATATCGAGAATGCCGTCGTCGAACCACAGTCCCGGCTTCGCCGCGCCCTCAAGTTCAAAGGTCACAAATTTCATAAGGTATTCCATGTGTGAAAGGATTGGGGGCGAGCGACGGCTCGTGCCCGATCGACATCACAGATCATCCGCAGCGCTCGACTGCGATGGCGTGCGGCATTTCCGATCATCTCAGGAGGCGGAAGACTTGGTGTGCGGCACGTAAGCAACGGCCTCGATTTCCACCAAAATGTCGGGCCGCATGACTTCCGCGCGAAAGCACGTGCTGATCGTCGCTGACGAGCGGAAATATTCCGCCCGCACGCCGTTCATTTTCCGATAGTCCTCGGGATTCTTGAGCATGATAACGACTTTATAGATATCCTCCATCGTGCCGCCGACGGCTTCGACGCATTTCTTGATGTTGTCGAGCGTCAAGCGCGTCTGCTCTTCGATGGTCGGCGGGACGAAGCGCTCGTAGTAGTCGCCGCTGATGTGGCTCAACGCTGTCGTACCGGCAATGTGGAGATGTCCATCGATCAGGATCGCTCGGGAGAACGGGCCCACGGCTTCCGCCATTCCCCTTGGCTGGATGATTTCCTTGGACACATTCCACCTTCCGAACTTTAAGTTGAGTATTGTACTGCCCATAATATAAATTCGAAAAAAATGGCCATGCAAGCTTTTTTTCGAAAATATGCACCATCCCGGTTGAAAAGCAAGATGAGCGAAAACATCCACATTGAGACCGCTTCAGGCACCGAAACGCTCGCGACATCCGTCTACAGGCGAATCCGCCAGGACATCATCGTCGGTGCCCTGCCTCCGGGTCAGAAACTACGGATGGCGGCGATGTGCGAACGCTATGGAACAGGCCTCAGCCCGATGCGGGAAGCGCTCAGCCGGTTAGGTAAAGAAGGGATGGTCCTTCAGAGCGACCGGAGAGGATTCTTCGTTACGAACATCGACCGCGAGGATCTGGACGAACTCATTCGCTCGCGATGCCTGCTCTATGAGGTCGCCGTCCGCGAGTCGGTCAAGAACGGCGACTCCGCCTGGGAAGATGCCGTTATTCTTTCATTTCACAGACTTGAATCTGTGACTCAGCGGGAAATTGGCGGCGACGGGAGCAATAGTGACTACGACGTCTGGCACCGCAAGTTTCATACAGCGCTGATATCGGCTTGCAAGTCTCGAGCGATCATTGCGTATTGCGAACAACTCTTCGATCAGTCCGAGAGATACCGAATTATGTCTCGTTCATCGAAACTTTCACGCGACGTTAATAGCGAACATCGGGACATCATGACCGCCGCCTTAAAAAGGGATATCGGCTTGTCGACCCACCTGCTGCTGGAGCACATCAAAAAGACTGGCGAGTTGTTTCTTGCCAGCGACAGCGCCTCAGTTGATGATTGATGAGCTGGGATCTAAGCGAAACTACGATTTCGCCGTCGATATCCCTACTCCCACTCGATCGTGCCCGGTGGCTTCGACGTCACGTCATAGACCACGCGGTTGACGCCCTTCACCTCATTGATAATGCGGGTCGCGGTCTCGCCGAGGAATTTCATGTCGAACGGATAGAAGTCCGCTGTCATGCCGTCGGTGGATGTCACCGCGCGCAGGCCGACCACGTATTCGTAAGTCCGGCCATCGCCCATCACGCCAACGGTCTTCACCGGCAGCAGCACTGCGAACGCCTGCCAGATCGTGTCGTAAAGTCCCGCCTTGCGGATCTGGTCGATGTAGACCGCATCGGCCTCGCGCAGGATGTCGAGCTTCTCGCGCGTGATCTCGCCCGGACAGCGGATCGCCAGACCCGGCCCCGGAAACGGATGCCGGCCGACGAACACATCCGGCAAGCCGAGTTCGCGGCCCAGCGCGCGCACTTCGTCCTTGAACAGTTCGCGCAAGGGCTCGACGAGCTTCATGTTCATGCGCGCGGGCAAGCCGCCGACATTGTGATGCGACTTGATGGTGACCGACGGACCGCCGGTGAATGACACGCTTTCGATGACGTCGGGATAGAGCGTGCCCTGGGCGAGAAAATCCGCGCCGCCGATCTTCTTCGCTTCCGCATCGAACACATCGATGAACAGCCGCCCGATGGTCTTGCGCTTCACTTCCGGATCGGTGACGCCGTCAAGCTCGCCAAGGAATGTCTTCGAGGCGTCAACGTGCACCAGCGGAATGTTGTAGTGGTGGCGGAACAGATCGACGACGGTTTTCGCTTCGTCCTTGCGCAGCATGCCGTGATCGACGAACACACAGGTGAGCTGGTCGCCGATGGCTTCGTGAATAAGAATAGCCGCCACCGATGAATCGACACCGCCCGACAGGCCGCAGATTACCTTGCCCTTGCCGACCTGCGCGCGGATCTTCTCGACCGCTTCCTCGCGGAACGCGCGCATGGTCCAGTCGCCCTTGAGGCCCGCGACCTTGCGCACGAAATTCTTGATCAGCTTCGCGCCGTCCGGCGTGTGCACCACCTCGGGATGGAACTGCATCGCGTAGAACTTGCGCTTGTCGTCCGCGATCACCGAGATCGGCGAACCCGGCGCTTTCGCCACGCCGCGAAAACCGTCCGGCAGCTTGGTGACGCGGTCACCGTGGCTCATCCAGACGTAGTGCTTCTCGCCGATCTTCCAGACGTCGTCGAACAACGCGCAGTTATCGGTCACTTCGATCAGCGCGCGGCCGAACTCGCGATGATGCCCCGCCTCGACCGTGCCGCCGAGCTGCTGCGCCATGGTCTGTTCGCCGTAGCAGATGCCCAGCACAGGCACGCCTGCGGTCAGGATCGACATCGGTGCGGACGGAGCGTCCTGGTCGAGGACGGAGGCCGGTCCGCCCGACAGGATCACGGCCTTCGGCTGCATCGCCGTGAAGGCCGCCTCAGCCTTCTGGAACGGCACGATCTCGGAATAGACGCCCTCCTCGCGGACGCGCCGCGCGATGAGCTGCGTCACCTGAGAGCCGAAATCGACGATCAGAATCTTTTCGTGAGCGGCCGCCACGTCGGGCGTCGCTGGGGCGGTCTGGCTGTGTGCTGTCATGGAGAGGAAATACGCGACAGGCGGCGGAGTCGCAACCCCGGGAAACCTTCAAAAACAGCGTTATCGCCAATTTTACGGGGCCAGCCGCAATCCCTCAACTCTGTCGTCCCAGCGCGGGCCGGAACCAATAACCACCCAATCCTGTAGGTTCGCTGGACCATCACACCTGAGCAACAACGTTAGGGAATATGGGTCCCGGCCTGCGCCGGGACGACGCAGCATATGGAGCTCGCGACGTCGAACTTTCAGCAGCCCCAAAAGGGTCACCTCCGCATCAACGCCGCCACGAAAAATACCACTCCCGCCGTGCGGCAATCGGCGCACATCCGGCAGAGTCCACAATGGTCTGAAGATGTGTTCTCATTCCGCGCAAGGCGTAAGGCGTCGCCTTTTGCTCTCTACAAGATTGAGTTAAGAGCCTCACATATCGATTGATCGAATTGGCAACATATCCCGATTGTTGAACGACCGGATTGCTCGAATGCCTCGCTGCTGCATCGTAACGGCATATCGAAACAGCGAATATGCTGCGATCGCAGAACTGACACTTCCAAGGATGCAAGCGTTCGCAAGCCGCCACGGACACGACCTGCGGGTCCACAGGATGGAGGACACCGATCTCGAACGCGCATGGATGAAAGTCCCGCCCATCCTGGACGCATTGCAAGACAATTTCGAGTTCGTGGTCTGGTTCGATATCGATGCACTGATCCTGCGGCTTGATCGCGATATTCTGGACGAAGCAAAGCCCGGCACCGATCTCCTGGTGTCATGGCATGGACCCGATACGGTGCGGCTCGCCGGCCTCCTCGTTCCAGAGCTTGACTTCACCGCGCATTACAATGCCGGCGTCTATCTGATCCGCCGGTCAAACTGGTCCAGGGATTTCTTTACGCGAATGCTGGCCATGCGCGGGCAAGTGGATCACGTATGGAGTGACCAGGCCGTCCTTCACGTGATGCTGGGCCTCAATGAATCTCTCGGCTTTGGACCCAATGTCGCCGACGCCCCGGATCGCTCGTTTGTCGGACATCTCGATGTTGTCTGGAATTCCATCCCCGGTATTGCGATGGCTGACGATCCGGTCATTCATCATTACGCAGGCCTGCCGCACGAAACTCGTCTTCGGCTGATGGAATCCGACGTCGCGATGCTGGAAGTTTACGAGACCAGCTCCGCGGCCTTGCGATCGAAGTTATCGCAACAATTGAGCTTATGGACAGCGGCAGAGCGACAGGTGATCTACAACGAGCATTATCGCCGGGCCCAGGCGGTGGAATTGGCGCGGCTTCGCGCGCCGCGGCAGATGCTCCGGGATTTTCCTAACGTGATGATCAAGCGCCTGAGGGAAAAAGTGCGCGGCGGCTAGCAGAAGAACCTGCCTGCCTGACCGTTGGGCACCGGCTATTTTCCGCTTCCTGCCAGTTTCAACACCGCCACGAAAAACCCGTCGGTCCCTGTCCGGCGCGGGGTCATCAGCAATCCCTCCGGCGATTGCAGCGTGGCGGCGGTGAAATCGTCGGCCTTGTCCCAAAGCACCGACGCCACCTGCGACGGCGGCACCACCGTGAATTCCGGATGACGGCTCACGAACCCGCGGACCTGCTCGTTGTTTTCCTGCGGCAACACCGAACAGGTGATGTAGGCGATCCGGCCGCCCGGCTTTGCCAGCGAGGCCGCGCGATCCAGCACCGCAATCTGATCCTTGATGCGAACCTCCAGTGCGCCGGGGCGCATCCGCCACTTCGCGTCAGGATTGCGCCGCCATGTTCCCGTGCCGGTGCACGGCGCGTCGATCACCACAAGATCGGCCGACGCCTTGATGTCGCTCAGCGTATCGTCGGGGCCTTTCGGCGTCCGCACGTCGGCATTGTGAACGCCCGCGCGCGACAGCCGCTCATGAATCGGAGCCAATTGCCGCTTGTCGTGATCGGTCGCGATCAGGCGGCCCTTGCCCTGCATCATCGCGGCCAGCGCCAGCGTCTTGCCGCCCGCGCCTGCGCACATGTCGATCACCTGCTCGCCGGGCTTCGCGCCGGTGAGCCATGCCGCGAGTTGCGAGCCTTCGTCCTGCACCTCGACGGCACCCTTGATGAAATCTTCTTCCGAATGGATGCCCGGATTGCGCGCATCAGCGCCGAGATCGATCCGCAATCCCCATGGCGACCACGGCGTAGCCCTTGCACCGAGGTGCTTCATCGAGCCCAGCACCTTCTCGTGCTTCGCCTTCAGCGTATTGACGCGCAGGTCGAGCGGCGCGCGGCTGGCCATCGCAGTCGCCTCCTCCACGCGCGTATCGCCGAACACGGCGGCAAGCTGGGGATCGAGCCATTCGGGATAGTCGCCGGCAACATGCGCCGGCGCATCGTCGAGCGTCCGCGATGTCAGCGCCGAACGCTCAGCATCCGTCAGCGGCTCAGGCGCGAAACGTCCGCCGTCGCACAACGCCGCAACGGCGTCGGCATTCAAGCCGCGCTCAAGCTTGAGCATGCCGAGCAGCCGCGCACGGGGCGTCTCGGCATCCATTAGCCACGCCGACGAGGCACGGCGGCGCAGCACGTCGAACACCAGTCCCGCGATCGCGGCACGGTCGCCGGAACCCGCGAAGCGGTGCGCAGTGCCCCAGTCCTTCAGCGCGTTCGACGCCGGGATGCGCTGTGCATCGATGGCTCCAAGAATCTCAATGGCTGCGGACAGCCGCGCGGCAGGCGTCATGATGGTCTTTCAGGGCATGCAGGGTCAGAAGACAGATGCCTGACCTAGCCGCCCCTCAGATGAGAAACAAGACGCGAATGGCGAAATACAGCCACATGGCCAGAAGGATCAGCGCCCCGGAGATGAAGAACAACGATCCGCGCGAATTCGCCGTGGTGACCAAAAATCCGGCCTGGAAGACCTGCAACACCACAAACACCCACGCCAGCATGACCATGATCAGGTCCGCGTGGCGCGTCTCGATCGCCAGCACGACGAGCGCATAGAACAGCGTATGAAGATGATAATTGAACCAGTCGCCGTTTGCGGCGGGCTTTGCGCCATCGCGTCCACGCCAGAACAATAACAGGAAGGTCAGGCCGACCAGAACGAACGTCGGCAGCAGAAGCATTTGAACCATCATTGAAATATTCCCAAACCCAAATCCGGGACGGCATCCGCCGTTACCGTTGAACCTTACCCGATCATCAAGCGACCAATGGCCAGAAAGTTCCGCCCGCAGGTTCTGGGCTACGCTTGGGTGCTGAGATGATTGACAGGAAGGGTCATACCAAAACGTTGCGCCGCCTCTTGCTTCGCGGCCTCTGCGCCATCCTCATCGCCGCGGCGCTGGCGGCCGGCGTGTTCAGCCTGCGCACTGCCGCGCTGACGCACCTCGGACTGATCGCCAAAGCCCCTGCAGTCGAATTCGAAATCCGGCTGCCGCAGACGGTGGCGAAAGACGATCTGAAACAGGAAGCCCAGGTCGAACTGCTGACCGATCTCAACCAGACGCTGGCGCAACTCGACAGCAATCTGTGCGCGACGGAAGACGGACGCGCCGTGCTGCGTGGTCACGTACCGCTGAAATTCCGCACCTCAGAGCGCATGGTCGTTCTCAGCCTGCCCGGTCAGGCGCAGCGCGTCTTCAGATTGCGCCTGCCGCCGAACCCCAGCCCGTCCGACGAATTCGGCCCGTGGCATATGACCGATCGCGTCGCGCCCACCGGACGTTCCGAGACCGCACGCGGCGCGCCGGACGACAGCTTCGCTATCCGTTACCGCGTGCTGTGAAGCACCGGACAAGATTTTTCATGACCAAACCATTTAGACGACGCCGCATTTGAATCACCTAGAAATTTTCCTCTTGCCGTCGCGACGGTGAGAGAGAGGCGCCGCTCTAAACGCGGCGCCTCACTTGTTTCAAACGAGATCGACCATCTCACTGACATGCTGTGCGGGTAATCTTCCCAGCAAAGGAGCCGCTCATGTCCAGCTCAAAGTCCAGCTTCCGCCTGACGCAGATCACCGACACACATCTTGGCGCACAGTTTCCCGACTTCGTCGAAAACTTTCATCGCGTTTGCCAGCACATCGACGACAACCGGCCCGATCTCGTCATCAATAGCGGCGACGTCGCTTTCGATGGACCGGATCATCCTGAGGATCTGGACTTTGCGAAAGCGCAGCACGACGCATTACCCGTCGATTGCCGATACCTCCCCGGCAATCACGACATCGGCGACAACCCGACCCTGAGCGGCACGCCGCCCGAACAGATGCCATCCGAGGCAACCCGGCAAAATTTCATCACGGCGTTCGGCGAAGACCACTGGCGGTTCGACGCCGCCGGATGGTGCTTCATCGGATTGAATTCACTGATCATGAACACCGCGCTCGCCTGCGAAGCAGAACAACGCGAATGGCTCGCGGAACAACTGTCCGCTGCGCAGGGAAAACCCGTGGCGCTGTTCATCCATAAGCCACTGTACAGGAATTCGCCCGGCGACGCCGAGATCGCGGCCACATCGTTCCGCTACGTGCCGATGCCTGTGCGCCGTGATCTGGTGGAGATGCTGGACAACGCGAACCTGCGGCTGGTCGCCTGCGGCCACGTGCATCAGCGCCGGGATTTCACGTTCCGCAACGTCCGCCACATCTGGGCGCCGTCGGCGTCCTTCGTGATCCGCTCCAACGAGAAGCAGGAACCGATCGGCGTCAAGGAAACCGGGCTGGTCGAATACGTCTTCCAGCCCGATGGTTTTGAAGTGCGCCACGTTCGCGCAGCAGGACAGATCAATCTCGATCTGTTTTCAGTGCTTGAACCAACAACCCTTGCCATTCAAAAGAGGTAGGCAACATCTCTCCACGTCATGCCCGCGCTCGTCGCGGGCATCCACGTCTTTGTTGCACCTGTCAAAACGTGGATGGCCGGGACAAGCCCGGCCATGACGAAGATAAATTCCAGGAGTCTCAGACCTTGTCAGGCGCGACGCGCACGAGCTGCTTGCCGAAGTTCGCGCCCTTGAGCAGACCCATGAACGCCTGAGGCGCACTCTCGAGGCCTTCGGTGACAAACTCCTTGTGCTTGATCTTGCCTTCCTTGAGCCACTGCGGCATGTCGCGAATGAAGTCGGGGAACATCGCCGCAAAGTCGCTGACGATGAAGCCGCGGAAATTCAGACGCTTCACCAGAATCGCACGCATGATGGAGTTGGCCCAAGGCGGCGTGGGCGTGTCCTTCCCGAAGATCGTGTTGTAGTCGGCGATCAAACCGCACACCGGAATCCGCGAGAACGGATTGAGCAGCGGGAACACCGCGTCGAACACCTTGCCGCCGACATTTTCAAAGTAAACGTCGATGCCCTTGGGGCACGCATCCTTGAGTTTGGCCGCAAGGTTCGGGTCGCGATGGTCAAGACACTCGTCGAAGCCAAGTTCGTTCTTGACGTAATCGCACTTCTCCTTGCCGCCCGCGATGCCAACGGCGCGCGCACCCTTGATCTTCGCGATCTGTCCGACCGCCGAGCCAACCGCGCCGGATGCAGCAGCCACCACCACCGTCTCGCCCGCCTTCGGCTTGCCGATTTCAAGCAGGCCAGTATAGGCCGTCATGCCCGGCATGCCGAGCACACCCACCGCCGTCGAGATCGGCGCGATCTTCGGGTCGACCTTGCGCAATCCCTTGCCGTCAGACAGCGCATACTGCTGCCAGCCCGAATGTGCGAGCACGATGTCGCCCTTGGCAAAGCCAGGATTGTTCGACGCGACCACCTCCGCGACGGTGCCGCCTTCCATCACGCCGTCGATCGGCACGGGTGCGGAGTACGACGGTCCGTCGCTCATACGGCCGCGCATATAGGGATCGAGCGACAGCCAGATCGTGCGCAACAGGAGTTGCCCGTCACCGGGCGTCGGCACCGGATAGTCTTCGAGGCGGAAATCGCTTGCCTTCGGTTCTCCAACAGGGCGGGACGCGAGAACGATACGCTTGGCTGACTGGGACATGATGTTTCCTCGGTTTCTTGATGGACGTGAGCGATATTTAACCGAGAGAGCGCGACAACGCCATGAGGCCGCGCGCGCCCCGAGCAGCATGACATCCATGCCGCTCTTTCCGTTTTAAACAGAATCGCGCCAGTGAGCGACGCAGACGCTGTGTCAGGCCGTAACCTTCGCCAGCGCCTGGTCGAAGACGGCGGCCGCGCTTGGCAAATCCTTGAAAGAGAGTCCGCTGTCCGCAGGCTGTTTCTGTTTGTCCGTCGCGGTCGGGCGAATTTCAGCAACCGGCTTGCCGCCGTCGAGAAACGCCTTGGGCGCGATCACATGAAATTCGTGGTCTTCCGCCGGCGCGTCCTTCAACAAAAACACGCCGAGATAGACCGTGCTGTCGCCACGGCGATAAGAGATATAGCGCTCCATCGCGACCGAGCCGTCGCGCTGCATGCCGCCGAGTTTGGCATAGCCCTTCGAGTCCAGCAGCCGATGCGCCTTGAAGCCCTTCACGCCATCCGATTTTACCTTCGCGGTTTCTTCCGACAGGTCGTATTTGCCGGCCATTTCCTTGCCGACCTCTGCAAGCTTTTCCGAGACGTCGTGCTCGAATTCCTTCAATTCGGAACGCGGCTTCGACGCTTTGCGCGGCTTGGCGGCGTTGCGCTTCTCCAGTTCGGTCTGGCACTTCTCCACGATATCAGCGACCGACTTCCGTTCGGCGTTGACCAGCAGATTTTTCAGATCCTTATCCGAGAGCGCGGCAATCCTGTCGTCTGTCCAATCGACCATGATGTTTTTCTTCTCTGAGAGGTTGCGAACATTGCGGCCGGATTCGCTGCCGGTTCAATGAACTTGGGAACATGCGTTTGGAAACGCGCGAGAGCCGCGCACCGCCGCATTTGCGCGGAGCAATTACTGGAATGCCGCGCAACTATAGCGTGTTTTGGCAGGCCGTTGGGGCCGAAATTGGACGGTTTTGCTTAAGCGCCGCCGGGGTAATTCGGGCTTTCACGCGTGATGGTGACGTCGTGGACATGGCTCTCGCGCAGGCCGGCGCCGGTGATGCGCACGAACTCCGCCTTGTTATGAAATTCCTGGATGTCCTTCGCGCCGACATAACCCATCGCGGCGCGCAACCCGCCAGCGAGCTGATGCAGCACGTTGGCGACCGGTCCCTTGTAAGGCACCTGACCCTCGATACCTTCCGGCACCAGCTTGAGCGTGTCCTTGATGTCCTGCTGGAAGTAGCGGTCGGCCGAACCGCGCGCCATCGCACCGACCGAGCCCATGCCGCGATAGGCCTTGTAAGAACGGCCCTGCCAGAGAAACACTTCGCCGGGCGTCTCGTCAGTGCCTGCGAGCAATGAGCCGACCATCGCGACATCCGCACCCGCGGCGAGCGCCTTGGCAAGATCACCGGAATACTTGATGCCGCCATCGGCGATGACCTGAATGTTCGCCTTCTTCGCAGCTTCGACCGCGTCCATGATCGCCGTGAGCTGTGGCACGCCAACGCCCGCGACGATGCGCGTGGTGCAGATCGAGCCCGGGCCGATACCGACCTTGATCGCGTCGGCGCCTGAATCGATCAGCGCCTGCGTGCCTTCGGTGGTTGCAACGTTGCCGGCGATGACCTGCACGGCATTCGACATGCGCTTGATGCGGTTGACCGCTTCCAGCACACGCGAGGAATGGCCGTGCGCGGTATCCACGACGACCACATCCACGCCCGCGTCGATCAGCTTTTCGGTGCGCTCGAAACCGCCCTCGCCGACCGTGGTCGCAGCGGCGACGCGAAGCCGTCCCTGTGCATCCTTCGAGGCCAGCGGATAGGCGACTGCCTTTTCCATGTCCTTCACGGTGATGAGACCGACGCAGCGATACTGGTCGTCGACCACCAGCAGCTTTTCGATGCGGTTCTGATGCAGCATCTTCTTGGCTTCGGTCTGACTGACGCCTTCCCTCACGGTGATGAGGTTCTCATGCGTCATCAGTTCGGAGACCTTCTGCTCCGGATCGGTGGCGAAACGCACGTCGCGGTTGGTGAGAATGCCGACGAGCTTGCCGGGCTTGCCGGGTGCTGCGCCGGTCACCACCGGAATGCCGGAGAAGCCGTGGTCCTTCATCAGCGTCAGCGCATCGACCAGCTTGGCATCGGGGCCGATGGTGAGCGGGTTCACCACCATGCCGGACTCGAATTTCTTGACCTGGCGCACCTGTGCGGCCTGCCCATCCGGATCGAAATTGCGATGGAGCACACCGATGCCGCCGGCCTGCGCCATGGCAATGGCCATACCGGCCTCGGTGACGGTGTCCATCGCGGAAGCGATGATCGGAATGTTGAGCGGGATGACGCGGGTCAGGTGGGTGCGGACGTCGGCGTCGGACGGCAGGATGTCCGACAGGCCGGGTTTCAGCAGCACATCGTCGAATGTGAATGCTTCGCGAATACCGTTGCCCGACTGTCTGATTGCCATTGCCAACTCCGTTCGGCAGCCCGTGGCTGCAATAAAACCTCAGGATGTGCGGGATTTGGCGATCGCTGACGCGTCGCTCGAATCGAAGCCCATCGGTGGGGTTGGCGGTGGTCGATAGCACGCCCGCATGACGTTTCAAAGCATTTCGCTCGAAAATCCGCGGTTTTTGCGCATGGGACACCTGCAAGGGGCCTTCTAACAACAGGGTTTTCCGGAACGGGTCCCCTCACGACGAGTTTATTGACCCTGCCCCGCAGGACACGCCTATCTGGGCCGTCTATTCTCTCCCCTCCTGTCATTTCCCGCAGATTTGCCACAAAGCCGAGACGATGCAGAAGGAACGCCTGATACCGCTGATCGTGGCCTGCGCGCTGTTCATGGAAAACATGGACTCGACCGTGATCGCAACCTCCCTGCCCGCCATCGCCGCCGACATCGGCACCAGCCCGCTGACGCTGAAGCTCGCGATCACGTCCTATCTGTTGTCACTCGCGGTCTTCATTCCGGCCAGCGGATGGACCGCCGACCGCTTTGGTGCGCGGGCGGTATTCAGCGTCGCCATCGGCGTGTTCATGGTCGGCTCCATCGGCTGCGCGATCTCCACATCCGTGACGGATTTCGTCATCGCCCGCACGCTGCAAGGCGTCGGCGGCGCGATGATGACACCGGTGGGGCGGCTCGTGCTGCTGCGCTCCATCGACAAGAGCGCGCTGGTCAACGCCATGGCGTGGGTCACGGTGCCGGCGCTGATCGGACCTGTGATCGGTCCGCCGCTTGGCGGCTTCATCACCACCTACTTTTCGTGGCACTGGATCTTCCTCATCAACATCCCGATCGGACTGCTCGGGATCTGGATGGCGCTGAAATACATCGATCCGATCAAGAGCGAGAATCCCGAACGCTTCGATCTGGTCGGGCTGGTGCTCGCGGGACTGGGATTGGCCGGTCTCGCCTTCGGCCTCTCGGTAGCGGGCCTTGGGCTGCTGCCGTGGCAAATCGTGGTCGGATTGATTGTGGGCGGCGCGATAAGCATGGGTCTCTATCTGCATCACGCGAAGCGCACGGCCTCTCCGGTGCTGGATTTCACATTGATGAAGCATCAGACGCTGCGCGCCAGCCTGACCGGCGGTTTCATGTATCGCCTCGGCATCGGCGCGCTGCCGTTCCTGCTGCCGCTCTTGATGCAGATCGGATTCGGCCTCTCGCCGTTCAAATCAGGCCTCGTGACGTTCGCGTCCGCCGTCGGTGCGCTTGGCATGAAGACGCTGGCCGCGCGGATCATCCGCACCTTCGGCTTTCGCAAGATCACGGTCATCAACGCCGTGGTGAGTTCGTTCTTCCTCGCGGCCTGCGCGCTGTTCACGCCAACAACGCCGCTGCTGCTGATCATGATCATCCTGATCGTCGGCGGATTCTTCCGCTCGCTGCAGTTCACTGCGATCAACACGCTGGCCTACGCAGAGGTGACGCCCGCCGAAATGAGCCGCGCCACGACGCTGATGAGCGTCAACCAGCAGCTCGCGATTTCGGCCGGCGTCGCGATCGGCGCATTCGCCGTCGAGGCCACCATGGCGGTGAATCACGCCACCGAACTGAGCGCAGGGGACTTTTGGCCGGCCTTCGTGATCGTGGCGATCATCTCAGCGGCGTCCGCGTATTCGTTCTGGAAGCTGCCCGAGGATGCAGGCAACGAGATTTCAGGTCACAAGGTTGCGGTGATGGAAGGCCCGAAAGCGCCCGAAGCCGCAGCCGCGGAATCCACCCAGGATGCGCGCGACCAGAAGCTGGGATAGACGACCTTATTGCGGGGCGTTCGAGCCGCGAAACCCGAGCGCCAGCACATAGCGCTCCGATGAGTCCTGCCGGCTGGCGGCGGGCTTCACGTGCTTCACCGTCGTGAAATCGCGCTTGAGCTGCGCCAGCAGGTCCGCGTCGGCACCGCTCTGGAACACCTTTGCGACGAAGGTCCCGCCCGGATTGAGAATCTCGCAGGCGAAGGCCGCCGCACTTTCCACCAGACCGATGATGCGCAACTGGTCCGTCTTGCGATGACCCGTGGTGTTCGCCGCCATATCCGACATCACCACGTCCGCGCCGCCGCCGATCATGGCGCGCAGCTTTTCAGGTGCACGATCATCGAGAAAATCCATCTGCGCGAAAGTGACGCCGGGGAGTTCGGGCATTTCCAGAAGATCGATCGCCACGACCTTGCCCCTGCCCTCCACCGAGCCGACGCGCTTGGCGGCGATCTGGCTCCATCCGCCCGGCGCGGCGCCGAGATCGACCACAACCTGCCCTTGCTTGAGGAAGCGCTGCTTGTCGTCGATCTCGCGCAGTTTGTAAGCCGCACGCGAACGAAAGCCGTCACGCTTGGCCTGCATGACGTAGGGATCGTTGAGCTGACGTTCCAGCCAGAGTTTCGACGACAGCTTGCGTTTGCCGCCACTCTTCACCGTCACATGCAGTCGCCCGGTGGTGTCTTTCGCCATGAGGGTTGGTTTCCAGATGCTAAATCGACTCGCGACGCGCCGTCACCCTGAGGTGCCGAAGCGAAGCGGAGGCCTCGAAGGGCGACGGCATTTCAGTATCCGTCATCCTTCGAGGCGCGCGAGAAAGAGCGCGCACCTCTGGATGACGGCTCGTCCATCGCACCGGCCTAATCATCATGCGCTCGCGCACCCCTTACGACGTTTCCGCCGCGCCGTCACGGTATCTGCGATCAATCAGCAGGCCAAAATCGCGCCGTCGGCCCGCATCATCTCGACCAGCATGCCTTCGCGCAGGCCGCGGTCCGCGACCCGCAGACGCGGCAGCGGGAACGCCGCGCGGATGGCGTCGAGAATGGCGCAGCCCGCGAGCACGAGATCGGCGCGTTCGGTGCCGATACAGGCATTTTTCGCGCGGTCCTGATAGGTCATGTCGAGCAGCCGCGCGATGGCGCGGTCCATCTCGGCATCGTTCATCCAGAGGCCGTCCACTCTGCGCCGGTCATAGTGCGACAGCCCGAGATGGATGCCAGCCACCGTCGTCACGGTCCCCGACGTGCCGAGCAGATGCATGTCCGACAGATCGTGGCCATGCTGCGCGGCGAACGGCGCCAGATGCCCGGCGACTTCATCGACCATCGCGCCATAGGATTCGCGCGTCACGTTGGTGCCGCCGAAACGCTCCGCCAGCGTGACAACACCAAGCGGCAGCGAGACCCACGGTCCCTTGACCGGCGGCGCGTGCAGATCGCCTGCCGGACGTTCGATCCGCACCACTTCGGTCGAGCCGCCGCCGATGTCGAACAGGATCGCGCCCTTCGCTCTGGCATCGAGCAGCGGCGAACAGCCGATCACAGCCAGTGAGGATTCGGTTTCACGGTCGATGATCTCGAGCTTGATGCCGGTTTCGCGCGCGATCAGGTCGAGAAACGCGTCGGCATTGTCGGCGGCACGGCACGCTTCGGTGGCGATGGTGCGCAGCCGCTTCGCGCCCTTGGCGCGGATCTTGTCACCGCAGACACTCAGCGCGCCCACTGCACGCGAAATCGCTGCATCGCTGATGCGGCCCGTGGTCGAGATGCCCTCGCCCAGCCGGATGATGCGCGAGAACGAGTCGATCACGCGGAACCCGTCGTTGGAGACGCGGGCGATCAGCAGGCGGCAGTTGTTGGTGCCAAGATCGAGTGCCGCATAGGCCGTGGATACGCCGTGAACGCGGCTCTGACCGCTGCCCTGCGACTCTCCCGTAGCCAACCCTGACGGGCTCACACGCGGCTCGGGGCCGTCGTGCAGCCGCACGTCCTCGTTCATGAAAGTCCATCTCTGCGGCGCAGACGTCACGCCACGGCAATCCTGTTCAAATAAAGTTTAACAGCGTACGTGCGCGGCGCAACCGCAGCATACTCAATCACGCATTGTGGCCTCGATTTCGGCACCTTAAGTTTAACGCGCGGCCCCTGCCTGCAACCAAAAGCGCGGTTTTGCAGTCAAATCCTCCTTTCCAGCAGATAATCCATGCTCGATCACCCCTCCTCCCGCATCGCCGCCGAGAACGATATCGCACTGCAAAAATTCGGCATCGGACAGCCCGTCCGGCGCACGGAAGACGACACGCTGGTGCGGGGCAAGGGAACCTACACCGACGACATGAGCTTGCCGGGTCAGGCCTATGCCTGGATCGTCCGCAGCAGCCATGCGCACGGCATCATCAAGGGGATCGACACAAAAACCGCGCGGAACATGCCGGGGGTGCTCGGCGTGTGGACTGGAGGAGACCTCGCAAGCGCGGGCTACAACCCCTTCGTCTGCGGTTTGCCGATCAAGAATCGCGATGGCTCGCCGCTGCTGCAAACCAAGCGCCCGCCGTTGACGACCGACAAGGTCCGTTTCGTTGGCGACCCGGTGGCGTTCGTCGTGGCCGAAACCCTGGCGCAGGCGCGCGAGGCCGGTGAAGCGGTCGTGGTCGATATCGACCCGCTGCCCTCCGTGACCAGCGCGGAAGACGCGGCAAAGCCCGGCGCGCCGCTGCTCTACGACAACATCCCGGACAATATCGCGCTCGACTATCACTCCGGCGATGACGCCGCCCTCGATGCCGCGTTCGCCAGAGCCGCGCATGTCACGCGCCTCAATGTCGTCAACACACGCGTTGCCGTGGTCGCCATGGAGCCGCGCGCGGGGCTGGCGAGCTACGACAAGACAACGCAGCGTTTCACCATCAAGGTGCCGACGCAGGGCGTGGTGGGCAACCGCACGTCGCTGGCAAAAACACTGAATGTCCCGAGCGACAAGGTTCGCCTGCTGACGCGCAATGTCGGCGGATCGTTCGGCATGAAGAACGCGAATTATCCGGAATATATTTGCATTCTCCACGCCGCCCGCGAACTTGGCCGCCCGATGAAATGGACCGACGAACGCTCCACGAGCTTCCTGTCGGACAGCCATGGCCGCGCGCAGGATGTCGCGTGCGAACTCGCGCTTGCTGCCGACGGCGCGTTTCTCGGTGTCCGCGTGCGCGGTTATGGCAACCTCGGCGCCTACATCACGAGCGTCGCGCCGCTACCGCTGTCGCTCAACATCGGCAAGAACATCAACAGCGTTTACCGCATGCCGCTGATCGGCGTGGATATCAAATGCGTGCTGACCACCACCTCGCCGATGGGCGCCTATCGCGGCGCGGGGCGGCCGGAGGCAAACTACTTCATGGAGCGGCTGATCGATCGCGCCGCCGATGAAATCGGCATCGACCGCATGACGCTGCGCAAGCGCAACTTCATCAGGCCGGCGCAGATTCCCTACGCCGCCGCAAACGGCTTCACCTATGACAGCGGCGACTTTCCCGGCGTCTTCAACAAGGCTGTGGAACTGGCCGATCTCGCGGGCTTCGCCAAACGAAAGAAGGAGAGCCGCAAGCGCGGCAAGCTGCGCGGCATCGCAGTGGGCTCCTATCTCGAGGTCACGGCACCGCCCAGCGCCGAACTCGGCAAGATCGTGTTCGAGACTGACGGGACCGTGAGACTGATCACCGGCACGCTCGACTATGGCCAAGGCCATGCGACACCGTTCGCGCAGGTGCTGGCCGCGCAGCTCGGCGTGCCCTTCGACGCCATCAAGCTGACGCAAGGCGACAGCGATATCGTTCACACCGGCAACGGCACCGGCGGCTCGCGTTCTATCACCGCAAGCGGCACGGCGATCGTCGGCGCTGCGAAACTTGTCATCGAAAAAGGCAAGCAGGCCGCAGCCCATGTGCTTGAGGCCTCCGAAGGTGACATCGAGTTCGCCAACGGACAGTTCACCATCGCCGGCACCGATCGCGGCATCGGCATCATGGACCTGGCCGCCAGACTGCGGGATACGAAGATGCCGGAGGGCGCGCCTTCGTCGCTCGATGTCGATCACACCGCGCAGGGCATTCCCTCGACATTCCCGAACGGCTGCCATGTCGCCGAAGTTGAAGTCGATCCGGACACCGGCGTTGTGCGCATCGTCGGCTACAGCGGCGTCAACGATTTCGGCACGGTCGTGAATCCGATGATCGTCGCCGGCCAGATTCACGGCGGCGTCGTGCAGGGTATCGGCCAGGCGCTGATGGAATGCGTGAGCTATGACGACAATGGTCAGCCGGTGACGGGGTCGTTGATGGACTACGCGCTGCCGCGCGCGGGGGATGTTCCATTGATCGCGCTCGGCGATCATCCCTCGCCCGCAACCTCGAATCCGCTCGGCACCAAGGGCTGCGGCGAGGCCGGCTGCGCCGGCGGTCTTGCCACGCTTGTCAACGCGGTGCTCGATGCACTGGCCGGCGAAGGTGTGACCACCATCGACATGCCGCTGACGCCGGAAAAAGTCTGGCGTGCGATTCAGGACGGCCGCAAGACGAAGACGGCGTGAGGAGAAAGATGCGCCGTCATCCTGAGGCGCGAGCACTTGCGAGCCTCGAAGGAGGACGGCAGCACACGTAACGCGCATCCTTCGAGGCTCGCCGCGACGCGGCTCGCACCTCAGGATGACGCTGCATCGTCAAGCGTAACCCCGACGTCGCTGCGCTCATCCGGGCAATAGCGATCATATCTGTCATTCCGGGATGCGCCTCTTGGCGCAGGCCCGGAATCCATGACTGCGGGAATCTGGATTCCGGGTTCGCGCGAAGACGCGCATCCCGGAATGAATATCGAGCGAGTGTCGCTTGCAACATTTCGTGATGGGGATACGAATCCCCGCGCTCCAGACCTCTCGTATGTTCGACATGTCCTATTCGTGAGGGGCGCTTCTCGAGGGCGCTTTTGAAGCGGAGCAGGATGCGGCGTCTGCACGATGTGGTTCGCACCCACACCGTCCGGAAGGCCGGGGTTGACCGTCCGGGCCAACTACGTGGCTCTGCCGTTCGCGGCTGGACGAGAAGAGGACGAAGGCCAGCGAAAGCCCGCCGGATCAGGGGTCGAGTTGCTCCCCCGTCCTCACCCGGAAGTACGGTCCCTGGCTCACAAATCGCCGCCAATGGAGCGCCGTGAGGCGACGCGCTTTCGGAAAACATCATCGCTTCGCACGCGATGCCGGAAGCGAAACGAATACAAGGTGCGCCTCGCAGCGCTCCATGCCCCTCATGTTCTGAGGGGTAAAACTAAAAGCACAACTCGCGCGTGGCGCGAGAGCAATCACGCGTGGCTGTTTGAAAATTGAATCAGAAAGTCGACGTGGCGCGCGGCTGCAACACCCACAGTCGTCGTCCCCGCGAAAGCGGGGACCCATAACCACCGAGGGTTATGGTGATGACGAGAAGGTTGCTCCGATATCTCCCTCAAGTCGATGGCTCGGGGAGTATGGATCCCCGCTTTCGCGGGGATCACGTGGAGAGAGAGATTTCGCGCGATAACTGAGAACGAACCTACGCCGCCATCGTCTCGCGCGGCTGGTAGATCGCCACATGCTGGCAAAGCGCGATCGGCCTCTCACCATTGGCCACGATCACGCCGTCAAGCTCCACGAACTTGTGGCCCTTGCGCTCGTAGTTGCCGATGACCTTCGCGCGCACGGTGAGTTCATCCGTCACCGCCGCGGCGGCAAGATAGCGGATCGTGCTGCCGACATGAATCCACGGGCCGAGAATGGCATTTTCCATCAGCGCCCAGTTCATGGTCCGCAGCAGCATGCCGGCGTGGACGATCTTCTCATTCGCGTAGAGAGGATCGGCTTCGCGGACATCGCGCAGATATTCGGCTGAGCCCTGCGTGCCGAGTGTGAACGGCGGAATCGAAAGCCACTTGCCAGTCTGGTAGGATTTTTCATCGGCGGGCGCGTTCTTGCCCACAACAGCAACACTCTGGAAATCAGCGAGCGAAATTGCCGGCGCATCGGACGGCATCGACGCGGTTCCGGTCGCGCAAAGCTCGCCGCGGCTCTCGACCTTGATGGCAAGACCGTCATTGGTCTCTTCCGCGGTCACCACCGCCATCTCGCCGTCATAAACCGGCTTGAAGAACCGGCCGTCCATCAACCCGCGTTCCAGAAACGCCCGGCCCCATTTCGCCACCGGCATATGGCTCATATAGGCGAACACGTCGACGCCAGGCACCAGTCCGCCCTGAAATCCGAAGCGGCGCGCGACCGAATCGTCGTGCATCTTGTTTTCGGAATTTTTGGCGAGATTGTAGGCATCGACGCTGTAGGGCTTGAGTGCGGTCATAAGTTTCCTCGAATTGCTGCGTTTCTTGCCGTAAATGGACCGCAAAGCGGACCCGAAGACAAGCCGCACCGGCGCATGCCTCGCAGTCTGGCTTTTGCGCCTTTCGCTCGCCATTTTGGCCGGGTTGGGCTACCAGCAGCGCAAACCTCAACGGAACAACCTTGACCCAAACGACCCGCATCTATGTCGACGCCGACGCCTGCCCGGTGAAGGACGAGATTTACCGCGTCGCGGAGCGGCACCGGCTGCCCGTCAGCGTGGTCGCGGGCAATTTCATCCGCGTGCCAAACGATCCGCTGATCGAGCGGATTGCCGCAGGCAGCGGCATGGATGCCGCCGACGACTGGATTGCGGAACGCGCGCAAAAAGGCGATATCGTCGTCACGTCGGACATCCCGCTGGCGGCGCGCTGCGTGAAGGCCGGGGCAGACGTGATCGCACCGAACGGAAAGCCGTTCTCCGAAGAATCCATCGGCATGACGCTGGCGGTGCGCAACCTGATGACGGATTTGCGCTCCAGCGGGGAAATCACCGGCGGGCCACGCTCCTATTCGCCACGTGACCGCTCCGCGTTCCTGTCGGCCCTCGACCAGACCATCCGCCGCATCCAGCGCGCGCAACAGAAGTAAGAGTATCCCGACGACATGGCGCCTCCCCTCATCCAGTTGAAAGACATCGCGCTGACCTTCGGCGGCACGCCGCTGCTGGCAGGCGTCGAGCTTGCGGTCTCCGCAGGCGAGCGCGTCTGCCTGATCGGCCGCAATGGCTCCGGCAAATCGACACTGCTGAAGATTGTCGCAGGACTGGTGGAGGCCGATCGCGGCAGCCGCTTCGTGCAGCCGGGTGCGACCATCCGCTATCTGCCGCAGGAGCCGGATTTCGACGGCTTCAAGACAACACTGGCTTATGTAGAAGCCGGCCTCAATCCCGGCGACGACCACTATCAGGCGCAATATCTGCTGGAGCAGCTTGGCCTCACCGGCACCGAAGACCCCGCCAATCTGTCCGGCGGCGAAGCGCGGCGCACGGCGCTGGCGCGAGTCCTTGCACCCTCGCCCGACATTCTGCTGCTGGACGAGCCGACCAACCATCTCGATCTCACGACGATCGAATGGCTGGAAGGCGAACTCCTCAGCCGCCGGAGCGCGCTGGTCATCATCAGCCACGACCGCCGCTTCCTCTCCAATCTCTCGCGCGCCACGGTCTGGCTTGATCGCGGCGAGACTCGCCGCATCGAAAAAGGTTTCAGCGCGTTCGAGGAATGGCGCGACGAGGTGCTGGCGGAAGAAGAACGCGACCAACACAAGCTCGACCGCAAGATCGTCGCCGAGGAACACTGGCTGCGCTATGGCGTCTCGGGCCGCCGCAAGCGCAACGTCAAGCGCCTCGGCAACCTTTTCGCGCTGCGCGACCAGCGCCGCGACTATCGCGGCACTGCAGGCAAGGCTAACCTCGCCGCCGCCGAGGCTGAAACCTCCGGAAAACTTGTCATCGAGGCGAAGCATATCGGCAAGTCGTATGGCGACCGTGCCATCGTCGACGATTTCTCGATCCGCGTGGCGCGCGGCGACCGCATCGGCATCGTCGGCCCTAACGGCGCGGGCAAGACGACGCTCATTAGCATGCTAACGGGAGCCGACACACCGGACACCGGCACGATCCGCCTCGGCGCCAATATCGAAATGGTGACGCTCGACCAGCACCGGGAAAGTCTCGATCCGAAATCGACGCTGGCCGATGCGCTGACCGGCGGCCGCGGCGACAGCATCATGGTCAACGGCAAGCCGAAGCACGTCATCAGCTACATGAAGGACTTTTTGTTCAAGCAGGAACAGGCCCGGACTCCGCTTGAAGTTCTCTCCGGTGGCGAGCGCGGACGGCTGATGCTCGCGCGCGCGCTGGCCAAGCCCTCCAACGTGCTGGTGCTGGACGAACCGACCAACGACCTCGATCTTGAAACCCTCGACGTGCTGGAGGAAATGCTCGGTGACTATCAGGGCACCGTCATTCTCGTCAGCCACGACCGCGATTTTCTCGATCGCGTAGTGACATCGGTGATCGCGCCGGAAGGCAACGGGAAATGGGTGGAGTATGCCGGGGGCTATTCCGACATGCTGGCGCAGCGGGGCGCTGATCTGAAGCAGCGCGCGCTTGAGTCAGCGGCCGCCGACAAGCCGAAAGAAATCAAGGGTGCAGCGCTAGCTTCCGCGCCGTCCTCAAAACGCCGCCTCAACTTCAACGAGAAGCACGCGCTGGAAACACTGCCGAAGACCATGGCAAAGCTCCACGCCGAAATCGCCAAGCAGCAGAAGTTGCTCGACGACCCCGAATTATATGCAAAGGATCGCAAGAAATTCGACGCCGCTTCCGCTGCGATCGCCAAGGCGCGGGAAGAGCTGGATGACGCCGAGGAAAAATGGCTTGAGCTGGAAATGCTGCGGGAAGAAATCGACAGCGGGGTTTAACGCTTCAAATATTCCAGCGCGCCTCGCCCCGCCGCTGCCCCCGTCGCGAAACAGGCCTGCAACAGGTAGCCGCCGGTTGGCGCTTCCCAATCCAGCATCTCCCCGGCAACGAACACGCCGGGCAGCTTGCGCAACATGTAGTGCGCATCGATCTCGTCGAATGAAATTCCGCCTGCCGTGGAAATCGCGCGGTCGATTGATGCAACGCCCGTGAGCTTGATGGGAACAGCGTTGACGAACATCGCCAGTTGTTCCGGAGACATCGTCGATGGAAGCAGGTCCAAAGCAATTGTCGCTTCCTGGAGCAACCCGATCGCGACGGGTGATAAAGCGGCCTGCTTTCTCAGGTACGTCGAGAGTGATTGCTTCTTTCTCGATGCACTCAGACGCTTCACCAGATCTGCATGCGACAGATCGGGTCGCAACGCGACGTGAAGCACAGCCTCGCCATTGGAAAGCACCGCATCGCGCAACGGCGCGGACAGCGCGTAGACTGCCCCACCCTCAATGCCGTTGTACGTGATGGTCACCTCGCCGCGCACGGACTGGCGCTCGAATGACAGTTCCACGCCTTTCAGCGGCTCACCCTCGAACCGCTCGCGAAACAGATCCGACCAAGCGACACGAAATCCACTATTGGCCGGGCGCAGCAATGCAACGCTGATTCCCTGCGCGCCGAGAGTATCGGTCCAGTTACCGTCCGCGCCGAGCCTCGGCCAGCTTGCACCGCCGAGCGCTATGACGGTGGCATCTGGCTTAAGCGACGTCACGCCCGCGGGCGTCTCGAATTGCAGATCGCCATCCGCACTCCACCCCGTCCAGCGATGGCGAAGCGCGAAGCGCACGCCGAGCTGATCGAGGCGTCTGAGCCAGGCGCGCAGCAAAGGTGACGCCTTGAAGGCTTGCGGAAAAACTCGCCCGCTTGAACCGACGAATGTCGGCTGGCCGAGACCGTCGCTCCACGCCCGCAACGCGTCTGGGGTAAAAGCTTCGATGGCGTCGCGCAAATGCGGCATCGCCTCGCGATAACGCGCGAGGAACTGATCGAGCGGCTCGCTATGCGTGAGATTGAGGCCGCCGCGCCCCGCCATCAGGAACTTGCGCCCGACCGACGGCATGCGCTCATAGATCGTGACTCGCGCGCCGCCCGCCGCCAGAACTTCAGCCGCGATCAACCCCGCAGGGCCCGCACCGATGACCGCGACATTCAAGATGATCAACCGCCAATCGGCGGCAACTTGATGCCTGCGGCCTTCGCAGCCTGCTCCACGTACTTGAACGTCTGGAAGAACGCGCCGCCGAGGTCGCGCGCAGTAGACATGTCGCCGATCTTGGCGAAGTTCGCTGCGATCGCGTCAGGCGTCCATTGATCCTGAGGGAGATTGAGGCCTTCGGTCTCGACCACCTTGATCACCGCGAATGAGCCCGCGCCTGCACCCATGATGGTGCGCGTTGGCGCATCCTCACTGAGCAGATAGAGCACTGCGGGCGTGATCGCTTCGGGCTTCATCAGCGCCAGAATCTCAGGCCCGATCAGGCCTTCGGTCATGCGCGTCGCCGCCGTCGGCGAGATGGTGTTGACACGGATGTTGGTCTTGCGGCCTTCCTCGGCGAGCACATTCATCAGGCCGACCATGCCGGCCTTCGCCGCCGCGTAGTTGGCCTGGCCGAAATTGCCGAACAAACCCGACGACGAAGTGGTGACGACGATGCGGCCGTAGTTGCGCTCGCGCATACCATCCCACACAGCACGGCAACAGTTGAATGTGCCGGTCAGGTGGACCGCGATGACTTTTGCAAAATCCTCGGGCTCCATCTTGCCGAAGGACTTGTCGCGCAGAATGCCGGCATTCGCGACCATCAGATCGACGCTGCCCCATTTTGCGGTCGCCTTCGCCACCATCTCCTTGACCTGCTCGAAGTTCGAGACATCGGCGCCGTCGGCCATCGCCTCGCCGCCCGCCTTGCGGATTTCCTCGACAACCGCTTCGGCCGGACTGACCGAACCGCCGCTGCCGTCGCGCGCGGTGCCCATGTCGTTGACCACGACGCGCGCGCCGAGTTTTGCAAGTCCCAGCGCATGTGCGCGCCCGAGGCCAGCTCCAGCGCCGGTGACGATCGCGACGCGTCCATCGAATCTGATTGCCATAGTCGTGATCCTCTAATTAAGCGAAGAAGTGCATGCCGAGCCAATCCGCGACCAGCGCGGGTTTCGGCTCATTCTCGATCTCGAGTGTGGTTGCCGTGCGCGCCAGCAACTCCTGCGGCGACTTCATGGTCACCTCGGACAGCACGAAGCGTGCGCGCACGCGTTTGCCCGCGCGAACCGGCGTCAGAAACCTGATCTTGTCGAAACCGTAGTTGATCGACATCGACGCACCATTCAGCGTCGGCATCGTTGCATAGGCCAACTTCGGCAACACCGATAGCGAGAGGAAGCCGTGCGCGATGGTCCCGCCGAATGGCGTCTCGCGCTTGGCACGCTCCGGATCGATATGGATGAACTGAAAATCCTCGGTCGCATCCGCGAAGGCGTCGATCTGCTTCTGATCGATCGTATGCCACTCCGAGACGCCGAGCTCGGTGCCGACGAGTTTCACAAAGTCCTCGCGGTTCATCGCAACGCCCATCGGCCGTCTCCCGTTTCGAATTCGAACTGGAAAGGCACATTCCACAGAACAGGGTTCGGGCCAAGCGAAAAATGGGCTTGCTTCCGTCCCCTCTGGCATGCAGGCGCAGGGAGTCTAGCGCTTGTCGCCTTGCAATTCCGGAAATTCCTCTTCGCAGAATTCCCTGCCGCGCAGAGCATCCTTGCGGTCGTCGTCATGTTCCAGACGGCGAAGCTGGACGCGGCGAATCTTGCCAGAAATCGTTTTAGGCAACTCCGTCACCAATTCAATGCGCCGGATGCGCTTGAACGGCGCAAGGCGCGAATGAACATACTGGAAGATCGACAACGCGGTTTCGCGCGACACTTCGACGCCCGGCACCAGTGAGACATAGGCCTTCGGAAGCGCAAGGCGGATCGGGTCCGGCGTCGGCACGACGGCCGCCTCGGCCACCAGATCATGCTCCAGCAGCACGCTCTCAAGTTCGAACGGACTGATGCGGTAGTCGGACGACTTGAACACGTCGTCGGAACGGCCAACGAACGTCAGATAGCCGTCGTCATCGAGAAACACTACGTCGCCAGTTTGGTAAACCGCTCCATCCGCGCCGGTCGGCTTGCCGTCTTCGCCCTGATAGCCAAGCATCAACCCTGCTGGACGACTGGCGCCGAGCACGAGGCGCACTTCACCCTCCTTCGCCGGATTGCCATCAGCATCCGCAACCGCGACCCGGTATCCCGGCAACGGGCGGCCCATCGATCCGATCTTTACTGGCTGACCGGGCGAATTGCCCGCCAACGCCGTGGTTTCGGTCTGGCCGTAACCGTCGCGGATCGTCAGACCCCATACCGCCTTGACCTGATCGATCACCTCCGGATTGAGCGGTTCACCTGCGCCACAGACCTCGCGTACCGATACCTTGTAGTCCGCGAGCCGCTCCTGAATGAACAGCCGCCACACCGTCGGCGGCGCGCAGAGCGTCGTCACACCGCAACGCGCGACTGTAGCCAGCAATCCCTTGGCGTCGAAGCGCGGCTGGTTGACGATGAAGATCGTCGCCCCGGCATTCCACGGCGAGAAGAAGCAGCTCCACGCATGCTTGGCCCAGCCGGGCGATGAAATGTTGAGATGAATGTCGCCTGGCTGGAGCCCGAGCCAGTACATCGTGGAGAGCGAGCCCACCGGATAGCTGCTGTGGCTGTGCAGGACGAGCTTTGGCTTCGCTGTCGTTCCCGACGTGAAGTAAAGCAGCATCGGATCGTTTGCATCCGTCACACCATCCGACGTGAACGTATCCGGATAGTTCGCCGCGTCCTCGAACTTGCGCCAGCCCTTGTGCTCGGAGGTCGCAGCAACGACGATCTTGGTGAAACCATCGCCGCCGAGGCCTTCGAACTTCGCCACCTGATCCTGTGTCGCGACCACGACCTTTGCCTCGCCGCGATCGAGCCGGTCGCGCAATTCATCCGCCGTCAGCAATGTCGTGGCGGGGATCACGATCACGCCGAGCTTCATGGCGGCGAGCATCGTCTCCCAGAGGGGCACAACGTTGCCGAGCAATAGCAGCAGGTGATCGCCCCGCTTGAGGCCGAGATCGCGCAGGAAGTTCGCGGTCTGGTTGGAACGACGCGACAACGCTGCGAATGTCAGCTTGGTTTCGGTGCTGGTTGCGGCATCGACAATCCAGAGCGCCGTACGGTCTTTGCTCTCCGCATTTCTGGCGAGGCCGGCATCAAACCAGTCGAGCGCCCAGTTGAACCGCTTCTCGTCCGGCCAGCGGAAGTCCGCGACAGCCTTGTCGTAATCGGTGCGGTGTTTCAGCAGGAAAGCGCGCGCATCCTGGAACGTCGTCATCGAGGACTCCTACTTCCCCGCCAGCCCGCGCACGTGCTTGATGATGCCTGAAAAATCCACACCGCCGTGACCGGCTTTCTCGAACGCATCGTAGATGCTTTCGGCATGAGCCCCAAGCGGCGTCGCGGCACCGGCAGCTTTCGCTGCCTCCTGCGACAAGCGCAAGTCCTTCAGCATCAATGCCGCGGCGAAGCCCGGCTTGTAGTCATTGTTGGCGGGCGACGCCGGAACCGGACCCGGTACCGGGCAATATGAGGTCAGCGACCAGCACTGCCCCGAGGAGGTCGACGCCACATCGAACAGTGCCTGATGCGACAGGCCAAGCTTTTCGCCGAGCGCAAAAGCCTCAGAGACGCCGATCATCGAAATGCCGAGGATCATGTTGTTGCAGATCTTCGCGGCCTGTCCCGCACCCGCCTTGCCACAATGCACGACCTTCTTGCCCATGTTCTCGAGAACAGGCTTCGCTGTTGCGAAAGCAAAATCTTCACCGCCGCACATGAATGTCAGCGTGGCGCCCTTCGCACCGCCCGTACCGCCGGACACAGGCGCGTCGATAGACGACAAATTGTGTTCGGTTGCTTGGGCGTGCGCGAGGCGCGCACTTTCTACATCGATGGTGGAACAATCGATCATCAACGTGTTCTTGCCGACGGACGGGATGACTTCTTTCCATACACTCAGAACATGCTTGCCCGCTGGCAACATGGTGATGACGATGTCGGCGCCCTTAACTGCATCCGCCGCTGTCGTCGCAATGCCGACGCCATCCGCCTTCGCCGCATCCTTCGACGCCTGCACGAGATCGAAACCCTGAACCTTATGCCCGGCCTTGACGAGGTTGGCCGCCATGGGTCCGCCCATGTTGCCGAGACCGATAAACGCGATATTTGCCATGTCCTGCCCTCGTTATTATGTTTCGAGATAATCAGTCCGGAAAGACCAGCTGGTATTTGCTATTCGGCACGAAGCATTTCCCAACAATGCCCGGCGTAACATCCTCGAGTTGCGGCGGCGACCATTTCGGATTGCGGTCCTTGTCGATAATCGCCGCGCGGACTCCCTCGATGAATTCCGCGCTGTTAAAAACGGCGAGCGCCGAATTGTATTCCCGGATAAGACATTCCTTGAGCGACTTGGACTCTCGCGCGCGGCGAAGCAGTTCCAAAGTTACTTTAAGCGCGGTCGGCGACTTCTCGGACAGCGCCTTCAATGTCGCTTGAGCAAACTCCGAGCCATCTTGTTTCAACGCTGCCACGATCGCTTCCATCGTATCGTGCGCGAAGGCCAAATCGATTTGCTCGCGACGTTTTGAAACCGACGACTGGATGTTTGTCGTCGCAAAGCGATCCAGAATCACACGAACGTCTTTATCCCTCGCCTGCAATGGCGCATTGGCGAGAGCATCCCGCAGCGCGGGCCAGTCACCCGAGGAGATCAGAACATCCGCCGCACCGGCGTAGATCGCGTCAGCCCCATTCATCGGCTGTCCGGTCAAGGCGAAATAGGTTCCGATTTCACCGGGCATTCGCGACAGCAGCCAGGTTCCGCCGACGTCAGGAAAGAAACCGAGGCCGACTTCTGGCATCGCCATCTTCGTTTTCTCGTTCACAACACGATGCGCGCCATGCGCCGACAACCCAACGCCGCCGCCCATGACAAGGCCGTCCATGTAAGCGACGTATGGTTTCGGAAATTCCGGGATGCGCGCATTCAGGATGTATTCTTCGCGCCAGAACACCGGCCCGAGATCACCGCCCGCTTTCGCGCTCTCATAGAGTCCGCGAATGTCGCCGCCCGCGCACAACCCACGCTCGCCCGCACCTTCCAGCAGCACCAGCGACACACCGGGATCTGCCTCGAAAGCGTCGAGACCGGCCACGATATCGCGCACCATCTCCAGCGTCAGGGCGTTTATGGCCTTAGGACGGTTAAGCCGGACAACACCCGCCGCGCCTTCGCGGCGTATAATCACATCGCCCGCGGTCGTGTCGTTCATCGCAGCCAAAGGCGCGTTCATCGCGCTCCCTCGATCAGCTTGCGCGCGACGATTACGCGCATGATCTCGTTGGTTCCTTCAAGAATTTGATGCACGCGCAGGTCTCTCACAATTTTCTCGATGCCGTATTCGGATAGATAGCCGTAGCCACCATGCAGTTGCAGCGCCTGATTGGCAACCTCGAAGCCCGCATCGGTACCGAAACGCTTGGCCATCGCGCATAACATCGTAGCATCCGGGTCCTTGCGGTCGAGCGCCGCGGCTGCACGCCACAAAAACGTGCGGGCTGCCTCAAGTTCGGTCGCCATGTCGGCGAGACGGAACTGCAGCGCCTGGAATTCTTCGAGACGCTTGCCGAAAGCCTTGCGCTCTTTCATGTAGGCCAATGATTTGTCGAGAGCCGATTGCGCGCCGCCAAGCGAACAGGCCGCGATGTTGAGCCGCCCGCCATCAAGACCGGCCATCGCGATCTTAAAACCGATGCCTTCATCGCCGAGCCGGTTGGCGACGGGCACGCGCGCGTTCTCGAAAATCACCGCGCGCGTCGGCTGCGCGTTCCAGCCCATCTTGCGCTCGTTGGCGCCGAACGACACGCCCGGCGTCTCACCGTCGATCACCAGCGTGGAAACGCCACCTGCCCCGTCACTGCCTGTGCGGACCATGGCGACATAGATATCGCTCTTGCCCGCGCCGGATATGAACTGCTTCTGGCCATTGAGCACGTAGTGATCGCCGTCGCGCACCGCGCGGGTGCTGAGCGCGGCAGCATCCGAGCCCGCGCCCGGCTCGGTGAGCGCATAGCTCGCGATCAATTCCATTGTACAGAGTCGGGGCAGCCACTTCTGTCGCTGCGCGTCGGAGCCATAGGCGTCGATCATCCACGAGGCCATGTTGTGGATCGAGATGAACGACGACACTGTTGGACAACCCGTGGCCAACGCCTCAAAGATCAGCGCCGCATCGAATCGCGTCAGCGCCGACCCACCGACATCGTCACGGATGTAAATGCCGCCGATACCGAGCGCCGCGGCCTCGCGCATCACGTCGACGGGGAAGAACTTTTCTTCGTCCCATTTCAGCGCATGCGGCGCGATCTTCTCGGCCGCGAAATCGCGCGCCATGTCGCGAACCGCGATTTGATCCTCGGTCAGGGCGAATTGCATGGCGCGCTCGCTAGTTGTTTTAGTTCATCGTCGGGATGGTGAACTCCGCGCCGTCCTTGACGCCGGAGGGCCAGCGCGAGGTGACGGTCTTGGTCTTGGTATAGAAACGTACCGAATCCGGACCATACTGGTTGAGGTCACCGAAGCCCGAACGCTTCCAGCCGCCGAAGGTGTAGTAAGCCACCGGGACCGGGATCGGGACGTTGATGCCGACCATGCCGACATTGACCTTGGCGGCGAAGTCGCGCGCCGCATCACCATCGCGGGTAAAGATCGCAACGCCATTGCCGTAGTCATGATCCGACGGCAGAGCCAAAGCTTCGTTGTAGTCGTGGGCACGGACCACCGAGAGCACCGGCCCGAAGATCTCTTCCTTGTAGATGCGCATGTCCTTGGTGACATTGTCGAACAGACAGCCACCCATATAGAAGCCCTTCTCGTAGCCTTGCATCTTGAAGCCACGGCCGTCGACGGCAAGCGTCGCGCCTTCCTTGATGCCGACCTCGACGTAATCCTTGACGCGTTCCAGCGCTGCCCTGGTCACCAGCGGACCGAAATCCGCGCTCAAGTCCGTGGACGGTCCGATCTTGAGGCTCTCGACGCGTGGAATGAGTTTTTCCATCATGCGGTCGGCAGTGGTTTTGCCTACCGGCACGACGACCGAGATCGCCATGCAGCGTTCGCCGGCAGCGCCGTATCCTGCGCCGACAAGAGCATCGACGGCCTGGTCCATGTCGGCGTCCGGCATGATGATGGCATGGTTCTTGGCACCACCGAAGCATTGCGCGCGCTTTCCGGTCGCCGCGGCGCGCTCGTAGATGTACTGCGCGATCGATGAAGATCCAACAAACCCAACGGCGCGAATATCCGGATCGTCAAGAATGGCGTCCACCGCCTCCTTGTCGCCGTTGACGCAATTGAGAATACCGGGCGGCAGTCCCGCCTCGAGCATCAGTTCGCAAAGCTTCATCGGCACACCGGGATCGCGCTCCGACGGCTTGAGAATGAATGCATTACCGCACGCGATCGCGGGCGCGAACTTCCACATCGGGATCATCGCCGGGAAATTGAACGGGGTGATACCGGCTACGACACCAAGCGGCTGGCGCATCGAATAGAGATCAATGCCAGGGCCAGCGCCTTCGGTGTATTCGCCCTTCATCAACTGTGGAATGCCGAGCGCGAACTCAACGACCTCAACGCCCCGCAGAATGTCGCCCTTGGCGTCGGGAATGGTCTTGCCATGCTCGCGGGCGAGCAATTCGGCCAGTGCGTCATTGTCGCGGGTCACAAGTTCCAGAAATTTCATCAACACGCGAGCGCGGCGCTGCGGATTGGTACTTGCCCACTCGGGCTGTGCCGCCTTGGCGTTCTCGACCGCCGCGCGCATTTCCGCCTTGGAGGCCAGCGCCACCTGGGCCTGAACCTCACCCGTCATCGGCTCATAGACGTCCGCAAAACGTCCCGAAGTGCCCTTGACCTCACGGCCTCCGATGAAATGCCCAATCGTACGCATGCGTATCCTCCAAAAGCGTGTGTTTTGAGGATGGTAGCACTGTCACGAAGGGCATTGGAACGGGGTTCTGCGCACAGCACGGTGGCGCGCAATGCAAAGAACGGCCTTGAAAAAATGACCTGCTCAGGTCTGTCAGGTCCGGCTGGCGGCGGATTTGGACTTCTTCGTCCGCGGCTTTGCTGATGCTTCGCCTTGCAGGATACCCTGACGACCGGCAGCAAGAACCTCTTCTGAAAACTCGCCCGCCCCGGCCATCCGCGCCAACGTCAAGGTTCCCATCATTGTGGCGAGCGCGGTAATCGCATCCCGCCGTGCGGCCTTGGCGGTTTGCGCGGGCATATTCTCGGAAATGGTGTCGATCATCTCTTCGAGCTTTGCCGCAATGGCCTTGCGCGTCTTTGGACCAGCGCGAAGCACCTCCGCTCCCAGCGAAGGCAAAGCGCAGCCGTTGCCCACATCGTCGCGGTGTTGGGCTGTGAGATAGCCATTGACGATCGACGCAAGCTCCTTGCCTTTGGGCGCCAACTCGGCGCGCTTGCGCCACCGCTTCGCGGTCAATTCCATCGCGTGGACGAAAGCCTCATCGATCAGCGCATCGCGCGAGGCGAAGTGGGCGTAGAAACCGCCGTGGGTGAGACCAGCTTCCTTCATCAGCTCGGCCACACCGATGCTCGCGGCGCCGCCCTCGCGCAAACGCACGGACGCGTTCTTCACGATCCGTTCGTGGGTCTCGGCCTTATGATCCTTTGAATAGCGCATCGCCGCCTCATCACATGTCTTCAGTCATATAATAGCACAACCCGGCCGGTGGAACGCGCGCAATATGCGAGAAATAGCTGCCATGCACAGGGTTTGACGAAGGAAGGGCAATCGCGCACCATCGCCCATCCCTTCGCAATGGCACAACATCAGGCCCAACAAACATGCAGACAATCAACGACTACTGCACCGTCGCACGCGGCGAGAACGGCATTGCAACATTAACAATCTGCAACGCCGGCTCGCTCAACATCATGAGCTCCGCGGTTATCAACGGCGTCCGGGAGGGACTGGAACAGCTTGGGAAAGACCGCGACGTCCGCGTGCTGATCGTCAGGGGCACCGGCGAGAAAAGCATGATCGGCGGCGCGGACATCAAGGAGATGGCGACGCTCGATCAAGCCTCGGCTGAAAAATTCATCACCGGCCTGCGCGATCTTTGCGAGGCGGCGCGGCAATTCCCCGCTCCCGTAATCGCGCGGCTGCGCGGATGGTGCCTCGGTGGCGGATTGGAATTTGCCGCTGCCTGCGATCTGCGAATCGCATCGGAGGGTGCGAAGTTCGCAATGCCGGAGGTCAAGGTCGGCATTCCATCCGTAATCCATGCAGCACTGCTGCCCAGATTGATCGGCTGGGGCCGCGCCCGCTGGCTGATCCTGACCGCCGCGACCGTCGACGCTCCCACCGCGCTGAACTGGGGGCTGGTCGATCAGGTCGTGCCGGAGGCCGATCTCGACTCGGCGATCGAAACCGTGGCGAAGGCGATTGCGGAATGCGGCCCCGAAGCCATGCGGAGCCAGAAGGCCCTGCTGCGGCAGTGGGAAGAGCTACCGCTCACCGAATCCGTCAACCTCAGTATCGGTGTATTCGGAAAGTCTTTCCTGACCGGCGAACCTCAGCGCCACATGCAGGCTTTTCTCGACAGACGAAAATAACTCATCCATCGCAAGAAAATATCTCATGCGGATTTTGGCATGCCACGGGCTGTTTAAAACGCCTCGCCGCTTGTCCGCGCGCGATTCATGCTTTTATTGTCCGGACGCGGATTGCAATTTCCGCGTCCTTTAATATGATAATGATCATCTAACACGGTTTGACTCCGTGCGCGCACCGGGAGAGTTGCATGTCTTCGTCCGATCCAGTCGTCATCGTATCCGCAGTTCGCACTCCTCTCGGCCGCTTTCAAGGCGATCTGTCGTCGTTTAGCGCCCACAATCTCGGTTCGCATGCCATCGGTGCCGCCCTTGAGCGAGCGAAATTGTCACCCGAGCGAATCGACGAAGTCTTCATGGGCTGCGTTCTCCCGGCCGGACAGGGCCAGGCTCCAGCCCGCCAGGCGGCGCGCGGCGCGAAGTTGCCGGACGCTACGGGTGCAACCACGATCAACAAGGTGTGCGGTTCGGGCATGAAGGCCACCATGCTGGCCCATGACATCATCAACGCAGGTTCCGCCGATATCGTCGTTTCCGGCGGCATGGAAAGCATGACCAACGCGCCCTACCTGCTGCAAAAGGCTCGCGGCGGCTATCGCGTCGGCCACGACCGCATCATCGATCACATGCTGATGGACGGCCTCGAGGACGCTTACGAGACTGGCCGCTCGATGGGCGATTTCGGCGAGGCAGCGGCGGAGGCCTATCAGTTCAGCCGCAAGGATCAGGACGAATACGCGATGGAGACGCTGACGCGTGCCCGCAACGCGGTTCAGAATGGCTCGTTCAAGAAAGAGATCGCGCCCATCTCCGTGAAGGAAAAGGCCGGTGTGCGCGTGGTCGAAAACGACGAGCATCCGCTGAAGGTCGATCCCGCCAAGATTCCGAATTTGAAGCCCGCGTTCCGGGCCAATGGCACGATTACGCCCGCGGCCTCCTCAGCGAATGCCGACGGTGCAGCAGCGCTTGTCCTGACGCGCCGTTCGATCGCGGAACGTGAAGGCCTGCCAATTCTGGCCGAGATCAAGGGTCATTCGACCCACAGCCAGGCTCCCGACTGGTTCACGACGGCTCCCATTCCGGCAATCCGCAAGCTGCTCGACAAGGTCGGTTGGAGCGTCGGCGATGTCGACCTGTTCGAGATCAACGAAGCCTTCGCCGTGGTGCCAATGGCTGCGGCGCGCGATCTCGGAATTCCGCGCGACAAGCTCAACGTTAACGGCGGTGCTTGTGCGCTCGGCCATCCTATCGGCGCTACCGGCGCGCGTTTGATCGTGACGCTGCTGCACGCGATGGAGAAGAACAACGTCAAGCGCGGTATTGCCTCGCTCTGCATCGGCGGCGGCGAAGCCACCGCCATTGCCGTCGAACGCAAGCTGAACTGATCGGCACCGCGCCAATTTGCAATGCGCCGGCGGCTTGTTCCGCCGGCGTTGTAAGCCGCACACCCGACAAGCGGGCTGCGTCGTCCCTCTGCAACCTGTGGTGAGATCGTGAAACGGAACAGCTCCATACGACGCATCGTCGTCACTGGAATGGGTGCAGTCTCCCCGCTCGGCGTCGGCGTGGAAGGCAACTGGTCGCGGCTGATCGCGGGACAATCCGGCATCCGCGCCCTCTCGGACAACGTCGCCGCCGACCTGCCCGTGAAAGCCTGCGGCGTCGTGCCCGACATCGTGGAAGACCCCGAATTCGGCTTCCATGTCGATCGCGCGATTCCGAAAAAAGATCAGAAGAAGATGGACCGCTTTATCCAGTTCGCGATGATGGCGGCGGACGAAGCAATCACGCAGGCCGGATGGAAACCGGAAGATGCGCGGTCGCGAGAACGCACCGCGACCATCATCGGCTCTGGCGTCGGCGGATTTCCAGCCATCGTCGACGCCGTCCGCACCACCGATGAACGCGGCGTGCGCCGCCTCTCGCCTTTCACGGTGCCGTCGTTCCTCGTCAATCTCGCCGCCGGACAGGTTTCGATCCGCTACGGCTTCAAGGGACCGCTGGGCGCACCGGTGACGGCGTGCGCCGCCGGCGTTCAGGCCATTGGCGATGCCGCGCGCCTTTTGCTTGCGGGCGAAGCGGACGTTGCTGTCGCAGGCGGCGCGGAAGCATGCATCGACCGCGTCAGCCTGGGTGCATTTGCAGCCGCTCGCGCCCTCTCGACCAATTTCAACGACGAGCCGCAACGCGCGTCGCGTCCCTTCGATAAGGATCGCGACGGCTTCGTGATGGGTGAAGGCGCGGGCATTCTCGTGATTGAAACCCTCGATCACGCGCTCGGCCGTGGCGCAACGCCGATTGCCGAACTCGTCGGCTACGGCACGACATCCGACGCCTATCACATGACGGCCGGCCCGGAAGATGGCGACGGCGCACGGCGTTCAATCGAGATCGCGCTGCGGCAAGCCGGAATCTCTCCACTTGAGGTTCAGCATCTCAATGCCCACGCCACGTCGACACCGGTCGGCGACAACGGTGAACTCGCGGCGATCAGGGCCGTGTTCGGCAGCGAGGGTGGCGTTGCGGTGACTTCAACCAAATCTGCGACCGGTCACCTGCTCGGCGCGGCGGGCGGATTGGAGGCTATCTTCTCAGTGCTGGCGCTGCGCGATCAGATCGCTCCCGCTACGCTCAACCTCGATCATCCAGATGCAGCAGCGGAAGGCATCGATCTTGTGCGCGGCGCGGCGCGCCCGATGGCAATCGAGCACGTGCTGTCCAATGGTTTCGGATTCGGCGGCGTTAACGCAAGCGTTTTGTTCCGCGCGTGGTAAGTTGGCGCTGAGAGACCTCCGTCAGGCAGGCTTGCTCGCCAACCGTTTGTTCTTGGCGGTGAGATAGTCCCGCGTAAGCGGCGTTGCCCCGCGACCAGGTTTGTACATCAGTTCGTCGGAGGAAACAGCGCGCCCGGATACCGTGCGCACCGCTAACGGCGCTATCGCCGCGCCGCTCTTACGATCGACAGCGATGACAGGCTCGTTGCCCTGCCCCGACACCCACTTGTCGCCCCATTGCAGGATCGCCATGAGCGGCACCTGAAAGTCCTTCGCTTTCTGCGTCGGAACGTATTCAAACCGCGTGCCGCGCTTTCCGACGTCCATTTGCGTCAGCATACCTTCCTCAACGAGATGCCGCAGCCGATCCGTTAGCGTGTTGCGCGCGATGCCAAGCCGCCGCTGGAACGACTCGAAAGTCCTTGCGCCTCCCAGCGAGTCCCTCAGTATCAGCAGCGACCATGCATCGCCGAGAACAGCGAGCGAACGTGCGATCGAGCAGTTCAGCCGGGCAAAAGAAGGCTCGCGCATGGCAGTCATTTCCTTCACTTAGTTGCTAACTAAGACTAGTTGTTTTATCGAACTAATCATAGCAGCCGACAATGGCGCAGCAACCAGCGAATTCAGGAGGACACCATGCAGAGCGTCCAGATCAATGCATTCGGTAAACCCTGGGAGGTCGTCGAGACCGTTCCTCTTCCCGATCCAGGCGCACCCGGCACCGGCGAAATCGTCGTCGATATGGAGTTCTCTCCAATCAACCCATCCGATCTCGTGATGATGCGCGGCCTGTACGGCGTGAAGCCGAGTTTGCCGGCACCCGTCGGCTATGAAGGCGTTGCACGCGTTGTGAAGATCGGCGCGAATGTGACCGGTCTCAAGGAAGGCGATCGTGTGCTGTATCCGCGCGGCACCACGACGTGGGCGACGCGGACCAAGATGAAAGCCGATATCCTGTTCGCTCTGCCCGAGGGAGCAGATCCGCAGCAGCTTTCGATGCTGATGGTCAATCCGCCGACCGCCTATCTTCTTTTGACGGAGTATGTGTCGCTGAAAAAGGGCGACTGGGTTCTCCAAACCGCCGGCAATTCCGGCGTCGGCCGCGCGGTCATCGCCATCGCAAAACAGATGGGCGTTCATACGGTGAGCGTCGTGCGCCGGCCCGAACTGATCGACGAGTTGAAGAGGCTGGGCGCGGACGTGGTGCTCGTCGAAGGTCCCGATCTGGCGAAACGCGTGGCGGAGGCGACCGGCAAGGCAAAGATCATGCTCGCGCTTGATTGCGTCGGCGGGCCCGGCCTGATGGCCGTCAACGAAAGCCTCTCTAGCGGCGGCACACTGGTCGCCTACGGTGTGATGAGCGGCGGCCCCGGACCTTTCTTCACCTCGCCGAACATCTTCCGCGATCTGACGCTGAGGGGGTTCTGGCTCCTTAACTGGTTCAATAAGAATACGCCTGCGCGCGTCATCGAAGTGCAGAAGAAGATGGCCGGCTGGGTCGCCGACGGAACAATCTTCACGCCCGTCGCAGCGACCTATCCGCTCAGCGAGTCAAAAGCTGCAATCTCCCATGCCGCAAAGATTGCCGGGAAGGTCCTTTTCAGGGGTGGCTGATCCCTCAATGATCCTGCGCAGTTCTCTTGGCAGGACGGCCGTCGGCGCGCGCCGGCGGCAGGACGCATAGCTGAGGCTTCCTGTTCAGCCCCGCCGGATTGGCATAAAAGGGGCGCTGGAATGCACGGAGCCCCTCATGACGCTGCCCGCCATCGACGACCGCAATGCTGATCAGATCGCCTACTGGAACGGCCCCGGTGGCCGCCACTGGACAGAGAGACAGCAGCTTCAGGACATCGTTCTGGCGCCCGTGTCCGAGATCCTACTGGACCGTGCTGCGGTTAAACCCGGCGAAACCGTAATCGATGTCGGCTGCGGCTGTGGCTCGACCTCGCTCGATCTACTGAAGCGCGTTGGCCCCGGCGGACGCGTCACGGGCGTCGATATTTCAGAGCCTATGCTGAACCGGGCGCGAGAGCTCGCGCCCGGCGGTGCACCAGTCGAGTTCGTGCTCGCGGATGCGACGGTGCATCCCTTTGCACTCGCCAGCGTGGACCTGCTGTTCTCCCGTTTCGGCGTGATGTTCTTCGCGCAGCCATCGGACTCCTTCGCCAACATGCGCAAAGCGCTGCGCCTCGGCGGACGGCTCGCATTTGCCTGCTGGCGCACGCCGCGCGACAATCCGTGGATGATGCTCGGCCTGCAGGAAGCCTACAAGCATGTGCCGAAGCTTCCCGAAGTGAAGCCTGAGGATCCGGGTCCATTTTCATTCGCCAGCGAGGAACGCGTTCACCGTATCCTTGGCGATGCCGGCTTTTCGGATATCGCGATGGAGCGGGTTGATCTGTCACTCGATATCGCCACCGGCCGCGGGCTCGAAGCCGCCATCGAGTCCGTACTTTCCATCGGTCCCACAAGCCGTGCGCTCGAAGGCCAGCCGCCGGACAAGATCGCAGCGGCCACGGAATCGATTCGAACTCTGCTGAGGACACACCTCAAAGGAAATACCGTCCCTCTTGGCGGCTCGATCTGGATCGCAACTGCAAACAATCGCTAACTGTCCACACATCCGAGGCATGATCCCGCTGCGGAAGAAAGCCGTGGCGGAACATATCGATATTGTCGGCGCTTATCCGAGTTCGATCGCGAACTGCTGAGAAAGTCATGGCGCGGAAGTATTCCAAGGGCGCAGCGAAGAAGATCTCGCGTGCAATGCACAAGCGCAAAAAAGGCACCGCTGAAGAGCGGACGGTCAGGCAAGACGGTCAGGAGTCGGAAGCAGGCCATCGCCATCTGGCTTTCAGAAGCGCGAAAGGAAGGGAAAGAAGCGCCCTCGAAGAAGTCGGCAAAGAAATCCCGCAAAACCAAAAAAGGCAAAAAAGTCTCGGACGTAATGCGAGGAGTAGTGGTTGCACCTTGAGCCGATGAGGTCGCGCAAACCCCAAACATTGCGTGAGCCCTGTTTTCCACGCAAACCGCACGCCGTCCGCTCGACAAGGCCAGATCGGGCTCTTAGTCTTCGCGCAAATTGCGGGACGGGGCCGAAGGATGTTACGGACGATCTGTTGCGCGCTGATGCTTGCGGCTGCCTTGTTCGTGCATCCCGCAGCCGCGCTTGCACAGACCGACATCAGCGCTGAAATCACATTCTGGAATTCGGTGAAGGACTCGCGCAATCCCGCTGAGATCATTGCCTATCTCGACAAGTACCCCAACGGCACGTTCGCTTCCCTCGCCAAGATACGACTTGAATCGCTGAAACCGAAAACTCCGGCACCTCCCGCCGAGCAATGGGCCGCCATCGGCTTTGCGGCGCGCGGAGCCTGGGGCGCCGTGTGGCAAAAGGCGACCCGCGACGAGGCCGAAGCCCGCGCGCTGACCCTGTGCGTTAACAATGGGGGGCGCGATTGCAAGGTGTCGTCCACCACCAAATGTGGCGCGATGTCATTCTATACGGCCCGCTTGCGGCGAACCCGTTACTGGGGCGCATACACGGCTGAAGGGCCGACGCTCGGTCAGGCCATCGATGCCGCTTCGGCCCGTTGCCGCAACGAGGGCCGCAGCCCGTCGGATTGCAACATCCGGGCTTCGTTCTGCGCGGACGGCAGCCACAAAGGCTAGTCCCGAATTCCAGAAAACTTTAAGCGGCCGGGATCACGTCCACAGCCACAGTGAGCTTCTGCTTGCGGGAGCCAACGATTACGCCATCCACTGGCGACACGTCAGTGTAATCGCGGCCCACCGCGAGAACGACATGATCGTTACCGATTACCAAATCATTGGTGGGATCGAATCCGGCCCAGCCGATTTCCTCGCCGCACCAGACCGACACCCACGCGTGCGTGGCGTCCGCGCCCTGAAGCCGCGGCTTGCCAGGTGGCGGCGTGGTTCGCAGGTAACCGCTGACATACGCAGCCGGCAATCCGACGCCGCGCAGCCCGGCGATCATGATGTGTGCAAAGTCCTGACAAACCCCTCGCCGCTTGTCGAACACCTCCTGCAACGGCGTCGAGATTTCCGTTGCCTTGGTGTCGTAGACAAAGTCGCGGTTAATCCGCCGCATTAGATTTGCAGCAGACGTAAAGATGCCGGCACCCTCCGCAAAGCTCTCCGCCGCATAGTCTGTAATCGACGACCGGATCGGCACAAGCGGGCTTGCGAATAGATAACCAACCGGGGACGACGCCATGAGACCGTTCGATGCAAACGCGGCTTCGCGCACTTGCTCCCAGCTCGGAGAGGCCATGTCACGGGTGAGCGCTGCACGCGAAACATCAACGCGCGATCGCGCGTCGATACGCAGAACGCGGTGCGCTGTCTCGATCACGATATTCTCGGTGTGGATGCCAAAAAAATCGGTCCGGAGCGTGCGCTCCAGCGGTCCCGGCTTGATCTCCACACTGTGCGAAATCAACTGCTGGCCATCGCCGCTCTTGGGCTCGAGCCTGAGCGAGCAGCGCGCAAAGCTGACAGGGCTTTCGTAGGAATACGTCGTGACATGACGGATGTCGTAGATCACGCGAACCCCGTCAGCTTCTCCGGTCGCGCCGCGATGGTGCCGTGCGGGAAGTAATGCGAGCCGATGGCGTCGGCCAGATTGAGCAGATCCTGCTCGAGAGCGAACAGCGCCTTGGTATCGTAAGTTTCCGCCTCGCCCGCCGTCATCGCGGCCTGAAGCGTCACTGCGAGGCGATGCGGCGGATCGATCAGGCCGCCTTCGCGCATGCTCGGCAGGCTTGAAATATGTTCGTTGAGGGCCGCAATCTGGAACGCCACCGACCGCGGATTGTAGGTATCCAGCACAACCAAATCGCGCACGGGCGCCAGCAGCGGTCCGACGAGATAGCGCGACCGATACGTGATCTGGCAATCGACCAGTGTCAGCAGCAGGTCGAGATCTTCACCTGTCGCGGCATCGTAGGCGAACTGACGTGCGAAGCGCGCGGTGTTGATCGCACGCTCGGCGCGGCGTCCCATTTCAAGGAACCGCCAGCCGGCGGCTCGGTTCATGTTTTCCTGCGCGAGGCCTGCAAAGGTTGCGAGCGATTGCAGAGTCAGTTCGGCCGCCTCAAGCAAAGCTTCATCATCTTCAGCTTTTTCAGAGAGCCGCTCGACCATGCCGGTGATGACATGCCACGCGTCCGGCGAAAGCCGCTCGCGCAACGTGGTCGCGGTGCGCTGGGCCGAACGCAGCAGCGACAGCGCGGAGCCGAATTTGTCCTTGGCCTGCAGCGCCTGCGCCGCAGTCGTCGCCAGCTTGGCGCGCGCAGACGGTGTGGTTGCACCCCACGCAACGAGGAGGCGCTGAATTCGTTCAATCACCGGCTGCATCGGCGATGGGCCCTTGCCGGGCTCGCGCAACGCGCCTCCCAGCGCACGCACCAGCCGCAGCGTAGCTTCAGCGCGTTCCAGATAACGGCCCAGCCAGAACAGATTATCCGCCGCGCGGCTCGGCACCCATCCCGCGATTCGCTTGATGCGAACCGAGTCGCTCGGCGGTAACAGCGTGGAAGTGGCCACCTCTTTCTCCGACACGACCCAAACGTCAGCGGCGCGCGCACCTTCGCCCATCGATACGGCGCGTGCATCAGGCTGATCGGCAATGCGGCAGAACCCGCCCGGCAGAATGGTCCAGCCGTTCGGCGTGGCGGCCGCAAACACCCGCAGCACGAACGGACGCGGCGAGATATGGCCGTTGTCCCACACCGGCGTGGTGGAGAGACGCACCATCTCCTGCCCGACATAATCGATGCCGCGCTTGCCGATGGCATCGACCAATTGCGCACGTTCTTCCTTTGACAACGATCCGCCGACAATCGGACCGCGACCGGGAAAGCCCGGCACGGATTGACCGTAGGCGCCCTCGATCGCCATCTCATCCAGACGCGACAGCACTTCCTCGCGTGCGGGTTTCTGTCCGCACCACCAGGTCGCAATGTGCGGCATCTTCAGCCCTTCGCCGAAGAAGCGCTGGCTCAGGCTCGGCAGGAAACCGAGCAGCGTCCGCGCCTCCATCACGCCGGAGCCAGGCATGTTGGCCACCGCAACGCCGCCCTTCCTGATGACATCGATCAGGCCCGGCACGCCGAGCATTGAGCGTGCATCAAGTTCGATTGGATCGAGGAAATTGGAATCGACCCGCCGCAACAACACATCGAGACGCTTCAGACCGGCGACGGTCCGCACGTGCAGACGGTCCTCGCTCACTGCGAGATCGTCGCCTTCCACCAGAAGAAAACCGAGATACCGCGCCAGCGTGGCGTGCTCGAAATAGGTTTCGCTGGAGCCCCCCGGCGTCAGCAAACCGATGCGCGGCTCATCGCGATCGGCGATGGCTCGCAAGCTGTCACGGAACGCTTCGAAAAATGGCGCGACGCGCTCGACATTCATCGACGTGTAGAGGTTCGTCAGTGCGCGCGACAGCACCAGCCGGTTTTCAAGCGCATAGCCTGCGCCGGATGGCGCCTGCGTCCGGTCATTCAGCACCCACCAGCGCCCATCGGGTCCGCGGCCGATGTCGGCTGCGTAGAGATTGAGATATTGGCCGCCGGGCGGCGACACACCGCAGATCGAGCGCAGATATTCCGCGCTGCCCGCGATAGCGGCCGCTGGCAGTGCGCCGTCCGCGATCAACCGGCCTTCGCCGTACAGATCGCGCAGGATCAGTTCGAACAGCTCCGCGCGCTGCGCGACGCCTTCCGAAATCTGCTTCCATTCGACCTCATCAATCAGCAGCGGCAAGTGGCTGAGCGGCCACATCCGGTCCGCTGCTTCGCCCGGCGCCCGATAGGTGACGCCGGCCTCGCGCATGTGCTGGTCGGCCGATGCAAAGCGGCGTTCGATTTCGCCCGGCGCAAGCGTTGAGAATGCATCGAAGAACCGCGTCCATACCTCGCGCGGCTCGCCCTTGGCGTCGAGAAACTCGTCGGGAATGCCGGGCAGCGGCGCATAGCCGCGGGTGCAATCAAGCAGATCGTGCTGCTCCCGCCGCGATCCCGTGTCTCCGCTGGTCGTATCCGCCATCCCGATTCGCTTTCTGCATTTCGCGACAACTTCGCCGATTATCGCGGTCGCCTCAATGCGGGAGTGGCGTCCTGAGGTCGAGAGTTAGCGGAAATTCGAGGGTTCTCTCCATTGAGGGCACCTCGATTTGGCCCGGCGTATGACCATGATCCTGGAATCGGGCCAGCCGCCTCGCCTCGGCCTCGTAGCTGTTAACCGGCTTGGTCTCGTAGCTGCGGCCGCCGGGATGCGCAACATGATAAACGCAACCTCCCAGCGAACGGCCGCTCCAGGTGTCGAGGATGTCGAAGGTCAGCGGCGCGTGAACAGGTATGGTCGGGTGCAGCCCGGAAGATGGCTGCCATGCTTTGAAGCGGACACCCGCGACGGCCTCCCCTGAGCGCCCGGTGTTGGTCATCGGCAACCGGCGGCCGTTGCAAGTGATGACGTGCCGGCCTTCAACGAAACCGTTGACCTTGACCTGCAAGCGCTCGACGGACGAATCGACGTAACGCACCGTGCCGCCGCCCGAGTTCTCCTCGCCGAGCACATGCCAGGGTTCTAGCGCCTGACGCAGTTCGAGCGTGACGCCACCATGCTGAACGCTGCCGAACACCGGGAAGCGAAACTCAAGCTGGGCCTCGAACCACTCGACCTCGAAATCGTAACCCGCCTGCTTCAGGTCCGACAGTACGCTTTTGAAATCTTCCCATAGGAAATACGGCAACATGAAGCGGTCGTGCAGCGTCGTGCCCCAGCGCACGAAACCGCCGTCCTGCGGCTCGCGCCAGAATTTTGCGATCAGCGCACGGATCACAAGTTGCTGCGCAAGACTCATGCGCGCGTCGGGCGGCATTTCCAACGCGCGGAATTCGACGAGACCAAGACGACCCGTCGGGCTGTCCGGCGAATACAGCTTGTCGATACAGATTTCCGCACGATGGGTATTGCCGGTGATATCCACCAGCAGATGCCGGAACGTGCGGTCGACAAGCCACAACGGCACCTTCTCGCCCTTCGGCGGAATCTGCGCGATAGCGATCTCGAGCTCGTAGAGTGCATCGTGCCGGGCTTCGTCGATGCGCGGCGCCTGACTGGTCGGGCCGATGAACATGCCCGAAAACAGATACGACAGCGACGGATGGCGCTGCCAATACAACACGACGCTCTTGAGCAGATCGGGCCGCCGCAGGAACGGCGAGTCCGCCGGCGTGCCGCCGCCGACAACGACATGGTTGCCGCCGCCGGTGCCGGTGTGGCGGCCGTCGATCAGAAAACGGTTCGCGCCGAGACGAACGTGCGCTGCCTCCTGATAGAGGCTGATGGTCGTGTCGACGATCTCGCGCCAGTTTTTCGCTGGATGGATATTGATTTCGATCACGCCAGGATCGGGCGTCACCTTGATCACCTCGACGCGCGGATCGTAAGGCGGTGCATACCCTTCAACATGGACTTGAATCTTCATATCCTCGGCGGTCGCCTCCACCACCGCGATCAATTCAAGATAATCGTCGAGTTTCTCGACCGGCGGCATAAATGCGCAGAGAATGCCGTCACGGATTTCGATCGATAGCGCAGTGCGCACGCCGCCCTTGCCGCCGGCTCGCTGCTCCTGAATGAACTGACGCGGCGCACCATCCGCCTGCGCGCCGTCGTCGAACACGGGAGGCTGGGTCACCGGCTCGGCCGGCGCGACACCGGCCTCGAACGTCGGCAATTCCTCGCGTGGCTCCATCGGATCCTGCTCGACGATGTAGGGATAATCCTCCGGCGGAATCCATTGCAGCGAATTCATCGGCAGCCGCAGGCCTAGTGGTGAGTCGCCCGGCATCAGGAACAGGTTTCCGCGCCGCAGATTCCATTTCTCGCTGCGCCACCGACTCGCAGCCTTCGCATTCCAGCGCTGCACCGGAAGAACGAATCCGCGCGGCACGTTCAACCCCTGCTGAAACACCTGCGCCATGCGCGAGCGTTCTTCGGGATCGGCCAGCTTGGAGTCGCTCGGATCGACATTGCCGGGAAGGCTGTTTTCCTTGAGCAGCCAGTGGGCCTGATCCTCATAGGCGGGCAGCACGTTGGCCGCATCGACGCCGAGTTTTCCGGCAACGTTCGCGGCGAATTTTTCCGCCTGCTCGATCTTCGCCGAGCGCGGCCCTTCCATCGGCGCAATCAGATCGGGATTGCGCCAGATCGGCACGCCGTCCTTGCGCCAATAGAGACCGAAGGCCCAGCGCGGCAGGCTTTCGCCGGGATACCATTTGCCCTGCCCGTAATGCAGCAAGCCCCCCGGCGCAAACCGCGTGCGCAGACGGCGAATGAGATCGTCTGCGATGCCGCGCTTGGTTGGGCCGACAGCGGACGTGTTCCACTCGGCGGATTCAAGATCGTCCATGGAAACGAATGTCGGCTCGCCACCCATGGTCAATCGAACATCATCGGCTGCAAGGTCGGCATCGACCTTCTCGCCCAGTGCGTCGAGGCGTTTCCATGAATCATCCGAGAACGGCTTGGTGATGCGCGGCGCTTCGTTGACGCGCGTCACTTTCATCTCGAAGCCGAACTCGACATTCGCCGAACTGACTTTGCCGCTGATCGGCGCGGCGGTTCGATAATGCGGCGAGGCTGCAACCGGAATATGCCCCTCGCCGGTTAGCATGCCGGATGTCACGTCGAATCCGATCCAGCCCGCTCCCGGCAGATAGACTTCCGCCCATGCGTGAAGATCGGTGAAGTCTGCCTCAACCTCGCGCGGGCCTTGCAGCGGATCGACATCCGGCCGCAACTGGATGAGATATCCCGAGACGAAACGTGCCGCCAATCCGAGATGGCGCAATGCCTGGATCAGGAGCCACGCGGAATCGCGGCATGATCCTGCGCCGCCTTGCAGCGTTTCTTCGGGCGTCTGGATGCCCGGCTCCATGCGGATGACGTAGTTGACCCTGTCGCGCAGCCTCGCATTGAGATCGACGAGAAAGTTCACCGTATTGGTCGGCTCGCGCGGAATGCTTGCAAGATACTCCGCGAGCAACGGCGTTGTCGGCTCAGTCTTCAGATACGGCGCGAGTTCGTCGGCGATGTCTGGCGGATACTGAAACGGAAATGTTTCCGCATAAGGCTCAACAAAGAAATCGAACGGATTGACCACCGCCATGTCGGCAATGAAATCCACTTCGATCTTGAATTCGTAGGTCGGCTCCGGAAACACGAAGCGGGCAAGCCAGTTCCCCTGCGGGTCCTGCTGCCAGTTGACGAAATGCTTTTCGGGCAGAACCTTCAGCGAATAGCTGGAAACACGAGTACGTGTGTGCGGCGCCGGGCGCAGCCGTATGACCTGTGGCCCTAGGCTGACGGGCTGGTCGTACTTGTAATGCGTGACGTGATGCAGGGCGACGGCGATGGACACGGCGCGACAACCTCGATGGCTTGTTTTTTGAGCAGAACACCTGACCAAGCCTCTATCAAGCGCTAACAACCGGCACGGACTGCCTAACGTGCTGGCAAATCGAGGTTTCGTGCCGAAATACCGAGCGACTTGATGCGCGATGCCAGCGTGGTCGGCTTGATCGCGAGCAGTTTCGCCGCGCCGTCCCTGCCGAAGACCTTGCCGCCGGATGCCTTCAGCGCCGCCAGAATGTTGTTCCGCTCATAATCGCGCATCTCGTCGTCGGTCATAATTGCCTGAGGCACGCCACTCCTGGGACGACGCGAGGCGGCCGGAGGCTCTGTTCCGCCCTGTTGGATCGGCAGATCGATCCGCAGCCGCCCGTTCTGAGCGAGGATGGCAGCGCGTTCAATCACGTTCTGCAACTCGCGCACGTTGCCCGGCCAGTCGTATTGCATCAGGCGGCGCACATCCCCCTCCGACAATCGCAGGTCGGACTTGAAGGACTTGCTTTCGCTCGTGAGGAAGTGCTGCGCCAGCAGCGGAATATCCTCACGGCGGTCGCGCAGCGGCACGGTCTCGACCGGAAACACGTTGAGCCTAAAATAGAGATCTTCGCGGAATCGTCCTTGCTTCACTTCCGCTTTCAACTCGCGATTGGTCGCGGCAATGACGCGGACATCAACGCCGCGCGTGCGTTCCTCGCCGACGCGCTCGAAATGTCCCTCCTGCAATACACGCAGCAGCTTGCCCTGAAGCTCCAGCGGGATTTCGCCCACTTCATCGAGAAACAATGTGCCGCCATCGGCCAGTTCAAAGCGCCCGATACGGTCGCGCAGCGCTCCGGTGAACGCACCACGCACATGGCCGAAGAATTCGCTCTCGAACAACTCGCGCGGAATCGCAGCACAGTTGACGCGGATCAGAGGCCGGTCGCTGCGCTGGCTCGCCTCGTGAATGGCGCGTGCGATCAGCTCCTTGCCGGTGCCGGACTCGCCGGTAATCATCACGGTCGCATCGGTCGGCGCGACGAGGCTGACCTGCCGCAACGTCTTTTGCACCGCCGCCGTGCGGCCGATGATGCCGCGCGGATTGGTTTCAGTGCGGATTTCCTCCTGCAAATAGGCGTTTTCCTGTTCAAGCCGTTCACGCAACTGATCAACCTCGGACAGCGCCGCACGCAACTTTTCGTCTGCATCGCGGCGCTGGCTAACATCACGAAACACGATCACGGCACCGACCACGACGCCGCGATCGCGGATAGGCGTGGAGGTGTATTCGACCCACACCGGCGTGCCGTCCTTGCGCCAGAACACCTCGTCGGTGACCTGATGCACCGCGCCGTCGCGGAAGGCCGCGTAGATCGGACAATCCTCGTGTGGATAGTGCCGGCCGTCGTGATGGGTGTGGTGCACGGTCGAATGAATGTCGGTACCGACCAATTCCTCCGCCGACCAACCGAGAATGCGCTCGGCCACCGGATTGACGAACGTGGTCTTGCCTTCGGCGTTGACGCCGTAGATGCCCTCGCCCGCCGCGCGCAGGATCAACTGGTTCTCACGTTCGATGTCGCGGAACACGCGCTCAACGCGCTGCCAGGCTGCGATGCCGCCACGCATGTGATCTTCCGCCGTCGCGTCGACCAAACGCCGACGATGCTGTTCGAGATCATTCAGCGCCAGCAGCACCAGCGGTGTGCCATCCCGTGGGATCAGTGATCCGCTATATTCCAGCCGCAATTCATTGCCTGCGGCGTGACGCGGCGTCAACGACGTGGTCCAGAACGATCCCTTGTCGAACACCGCCTGAGTGAAGACGATCAGCGCCGGCACCTGCCCCGCATGCAGCGCGCTGATTTTCATTTGCCGCAGCAGTGTGCGGTCATATCCGAGCAACGTGCACACCGCAGGGTTTGCATCGACGATGCGGTCGCCGTGAGGGTCGAGCAACATCATGGGTTGGGACGCGAAATCGAACGCCGCGCCCCACAAATCGGGGTCCTTTGCCGGCGCAGACGATAAGGCGGCGTCCATGCGTCCTCACTACGATATTTCGTAATTCATCTACGAAATTTCGTATATCACGAGTTTTCGTAACAGGCAATGTTACCGCTGCGGCGCAAGCACATTGATAAATAGCGCAAAACCGACATGGCACAGCCCTTGCTGTAGTGGATGGAAACATCACGCTGGAGGCTTTCATGTCCACCTTCGACAATCCGTTCGATCCGAGCCGCCCTCTCTCCTTGCGCGGCTGTAGCTGTGGTCGCCACGCCAGCGACGCAGAGCACGACGCCGCACACCAGCTCCAGACAATCGACTCGCAGAGCGACGAGCAACGTTACGAAGGCGTCGTCGCTTCCGCCGTGATGCGGGCGATGTTCCCGCAGGACGCCGCGCGCCGCGCGTTCCTGAAATCGGTCGGCGCCGCTACCGCAGTTGCCGCTGTCTCGCAGTTCTTCCCTCTGAAGACCGCGACCGAAGTGTTCGCGCAAGGCGCGCCGCTTGAGAAGAAGGACCTCAAGGTCGGCTTCATTCCGATCACCTGCGCAACGCCGATTATCATGGCGGCGCCGATGGGCTTCTACGCCAAGAACGGTCTCAACGTCGAAGTCATCAAGACCGCGGGCTGGGCAGTGATCCGCGACAAGACCGTCAACAAGGAATACGACGCCGCGCACATGCTCTCGCCGATGCCGCTGGCGCTCACCTTGGGCGCAGGATCGAACCCCGTCCCCTACACCATGCCAGCTGTCGAAAACATCAACGGGCAAGCCATCACGCTGGCGCTGAAGCACAAAGACAAGCGCGACCCAAAGGACTGGAAGGGGTTCAAGTTCGCCGTACCCTTCGACTACTCGATGCACAACTACCTGCTGCGCTACTATCTCGCGGAACACGGCATCGATCCCGACACCGACGTCCAGATTCGCGCCGTGCCGCCCCCGGAAATGGTTGCCAACCTGCGCGCCGACAATATCGACGGCTTCCTCGGCCCCGATCCGATGAACCAGCGCGCTGTCTATGACAATGTCGGCTTCATCCACATTTTGACGAAAGACATCTGGGAAGGCCATCCGTGCTGCGCCTTCGCAGCATCGAAGGAATTCGTCACCACGATGCCTAATACCTACGCGGCGCTGCTGAAGTCGATCATCGATGCGACAGCGTTCGCCCATAAGGCCGAGAACCGCAAGCAGATTGCCGAAGCGATCGCGCCGGCAAATTATCTCAACCAGCCGCAGATCGTGCTCGAGCAGATTCTCACCGGAACATTTGCGGACGGCCTCGGCAACATTGTGACGCAGCCGAACCGCGTCGACTTCGATCCGTTCCCATGGCAGTCGTTCGCCATCTGGATCATGACCCAGATGAAGCGCTGGGGTCAGATCAAGGGCGATGTGGACTACAAGGGCGTCGCCGAGCAGGTCTATCTCTCCACCGACACCGCCAAGCTGATGAAGGACGTCGGCATGACACCGCCGACTTCGATCACGAAAAGCTTTTCCGTCATGGGCAAAACCTTCGACCCTGCCAAACCTGAAGACTATCTCGGCAGCTTCAAAATCAAGAAGGCGAGCTGAAGGATGTCATCGTCACTGAGGCTCCGCGCGGCAGTTGTGTCGGTCGCAATATTCCTGGCCTTCATCGGCGCGTGGCATCTCGCGACGCGCAGCACGATAACCGTGGCAACGATGAGCCCGGAATACGCCAAGCTGATGGGCCTCAACGCCACGCAGGGCAAATCGGCGATGCCGGGGCCGCTCGATGTCGGCGCAAAGCTGTGGGAGCACATCAAGCGACCATTCTACGACAATGGCCCGAACGACAAGGGCCTCGGCATCCAGCTCGGCTACTCCATCGCGCGAGTGATGCTCGGTTATCTGCTGGCGGTGCTGGTAGCGATTCCGCTCGGATTCCTGATCGGAATGTCGCCGCTGCTCAGCAAGGCGCTAGATCCCTTCATCCAGATACTGAAGCCGATCTCTCCGCTCGCGTGGATGCCGCTGGCGCTCTACACCATCAAGGACTCCAGCCTGTCGGCGATCTTCGTGATCTTCATCTGTTCGGTCTGGCCGATGCTGGTGAATACCGCGTTCGGCGTATCCGCCGTACGCAAGGAATGGATTAATGTCGCGCGTACCCTCGAGGTCGGCAACATCCGCCGCGCCTTCACCGTAATTCTCCCAGCCGCGGCGCCAACCATTCTCACCGGCATGCGTATTTCGATCGGCATCGCATGGCTGGTGATTGTCGCCGCCGAAATGCTCGTGGGCGGCACCGGCATCGGCTACTTCGTCTGGAACGAGTGGAACAACCTGTCGATCACCAACGTCATCATCGCCATCTTCGTCATCGGTCTTGTCGGCATGATCCTCGATCAGATCCTTGCGCGGTTCACGCGCATGGTCACGTTCCCGGAGTAAGGCGATGGCCGAGAAATTCATCTCCATAGAAGGCATCGCGAAGCGCTACCCCGCGCCCAATGGCGCCACCACGACAATCTTTGAAGACCTCTGGCTCTCGATGCCCCGCGGCGAATTCGGCTGCGTGATCGGCCATTCCGGCTGCGGCAAGACCACAGTGCTGAACATCCTCGCCGGTCTCGACGAGCCAAGCGAAGGCACCGTGATCGTTGACGGTCAGGCCATCGAGGGCACCAGCCTCGACCGCGCTGTGATCTTCCAGAGCCACGCGCTGCTGCCGTGGCGCACGGTGATGGGAAATGTCGCTTACGCAGTCACGTCGAAATGGCGCAAGTGGGACAAGGCGCGCGTCCGCGCTCATGCGCAGAAATTCATCGACATTGTCGGTCTGACTGGTTCCGAGCACAAGCGTCCGTCGGAGCTGTCAGGCGGCATGAAGCAGCGCGTCGGCATCGCACGCGCGCTCTCGATCATGCCGAAGATCATGCTGATGGACGAGCCGTTCTCCGCACTCGACGCGCTGACACGCGGCACGCTGCAAGACGAGGTCCGCCGCATCTGCCTCGAGACCGGCCAGACCGCGTTCATGATCACCCATGACGTGGATGAGGCTATCTACCTCGCCGACAAGATTTTCCTGATGACAAATGGCCCAGGAGCGGTGCTGGCGGAGGTTCTGGAAAATCCGCTACCGAAGGATCGCGGCCGCATCGATCTTCACCGGCACCCGCACTACTACGCGCTGCGCAATCACATCATCGATTTCCTGGTGACGCGCAGCAAGACATTCGTGGAGACGACGAAGGATCACGATCCTCGCAACGTGCCCGTGGTTCGTCCCGGGTTCGCGGAACCCGCAATCGTCACCACAAACGATCCCATCAGCAAACCGCAGGCCGGACAGGCCAGCGCGCGCTGACGCCGATTTCAACGCCAAGGAGACAGACCATGAAGCGCTCAGATCTCACCGAAAAGCTGCTCGACATCAAGCGCGAGAAGGATTGGACGTGGAAACACATCTGCGAGCAGATCGGCGGACACTCTGATGCGCTGATCGTCGGCGCCATTCTCGGCCAGATGAAACTCACCAAGCCGCAGGCCTCCAATGCCGCAACGCTGTTCGGCCTGTCCAAGGCTGAAACCGCGATGATCAACGAAATTCCGATGCGCGGTGACGGCACGCCGATGCCGCCGACCGATCCCCTGATCTACCGCTTCTATGAAATGGTGATGGTGAATGGGCCGGCGTGGAAAGCGCTGATCGAGGAAGAATTCGGCGACGGCATTATGTCCGCCATCGACTTCGATTTCGCGATGGAACGCGTCGCCAACCCAAAGGGCGACCGCGTTAAGTTCGTGATGACAGGAAAATTCCTGCCGTTCAAATACTACGGCGCGACCGGCAACAACATGGAATACGGTTTCAAGGAAGATTGAGCCGCGCTACGGCATCAGGCGGATGGCGTCATTGAAGAAATCCGGACCACCGAAATTACCGGATTTCAGTGCCAACACCGCCTCGCCCTTGCTCCAGCCGACGCAACGGAGAACCGGCACACCCGCCGCGATTTCCGCACCGACCAGAAACGCCGGGATGTTGAGGCGATCGACCACAGCCCCCGATGTTTCGCCGCCAGCGACGACGAGACGTCGTACGCCGGCCGCGACAAGTCCTTCGCTGATCGCAGCCATCGCCTGCTCGATGGCGTGGCCGGCTGCATCGCGGCCATGCTTGGCTTGAAGTGCCGCCACCTGATCCGGTGTCGAACTGCTTGCGATCAAGACCGGACTCTTGCCGAGATGTTCGCGCGCCCAGCCGAGCGCACGTTCGGCTTCCGCACCACCCGCCACGATCTTTTCCGGATCAAGCCGCAGCACCGGCATCGATTTCTCCGCCTGCGCGATCTGCGCCAGCGTTGCCTGCGAACAACTTCCGGCGAGACAAGCCACCGGCCCGCCAATAGCTTTTTGTTCCGCGTTCGACGACGCCGCCCTCACCTTGCCCGACGCAATGAGTCCGCGCGCAAGGCCGAGGCCCATTCCGGATGCGCCGACCGACAACCGATGATCGAGCGCAACCTGACCGATGATCTCAAGTTCGGGATCGAACACGGCGTCGATGATGGCAGCGCTAACTCCTTGCTTGGCAAGTTCTGAAAGGCGCGCACGGATCGCATCTGCGCCCTTGGCAACAGTCGCAAGATCAACGAGGCCAACCTTGGACTTGCTTTGTCGCGCCAGCACGCGCACGAGATTAGAATCGTGCATCGGATTAAGCGGATGATCCTTCAATGGGCTTTCGTTCAGCGGCACGCTGCCGACAAACAGATTGCCCTGATAGATCGTGCGACCGGTTCCAGGGAACGCTGGCGTGACCAATACGATGGCATCGCCGGAGTCCGCTCGCAGCGCATCCATCACCGGGCCGATATTGCCTGCGTCGGTGGAATCGAATGTCGAGCAGATCTTGAACAGCACATGGGACGCTCCCCGCGCCCTCAGCCACTTGTCCGCGTCGCGCGAGCGCGCCACCGCCTTGGAGGCCTCAATGGAGCGACTCTTCAACGATACCACGACCGCATCGACGTCAGGAATCGCCAACGTATCGTCTGGCACGCCGATGATCTGCACCGTGCGCAAGCCGCAGCGGGTTAGCATGTTAGCGAGATCGGACGCGCCGGTGTAGTCGTCAGCGATGCAGCCCAGCGCCAGCGTCACGCGCGCGCTCCGGCTTTTGCCTTGGCGGCGTAAGGCGCAAACCAGCCGAGACCGTCGACCGTATTTCCCTTCGGCCGATATTCGCAACCGACGAAGCCGTCGTAACCCAAACGATCCAGTTCATCGAACAGGAACGGATAGTTCAGTTCCTCCCCCGCAGGTTCGTTGCGCGATGGCACGCTGGCGATCTGGATATGACCGATCATCGGCATCATCTTGCGGAGCGCGATGGTCACATCGCCATGGACAATCTGGCGATGATAAATATCGAACTGCAATTTCAGATTCGGCATTTTTAGTTCGTCGATCAGACCCGCGGCAAAGTCGAAATCGTTGAGAAAATAGCCCGGCACGTCGCGCGGATTGATCGGCTCGATCACAAGGTCGATGTCTTCCTTGCTCAATGCCTCGGCGGTCCACACCACACCACGGCGAAACGACTCCACCGCCTTCGGATTGCTGCGATCGGCGATTCCCGCCATCAAGTGCAATCGCTTGACGCCGGTCGCCTTGGCGTAGGGCAGCGCCTGCATGACGCTGGCCTGTACCTCTGCAAAGCGATCCGGCAACGCGGCGAAGCCGCGCTCGCCCTTATTCCAGTCGCCGGGAAACAGGTTGAACAGCGCCTGCGTCAGGCCGTTGCGGTGAAGCCGCTCGCCAACCTCGGCCGCGGGATGCTCGTAAGGGAACAGGAACTCGACCGCCGTGAAGCCCGCTTTCGCCGCCGCATCAAAGCGATCGAGAAACGGCACCTCGTTGAACATCATGCTGAGATTGGCGGCAAAGCGTGGCATCGGACGTTTCCTGTTCTTGATTATCGCTTGACTTATTGTCCCGGCAATTTCGTTCCAGTCACGCGCGCATACATTCGTGCGACCGATGCGTCGTCATCGCGGCCCATGCCCGCCGCCGATGTCATCAGAAACATCTGCAACGCAGCCGCCGACACCGGTACCGGAAATTTTGCGGTCCGCGCCATGTCCTGAATGATACCGAGATCCTTGACGAAAATATCGACCGCGCTGCGTGGCGTGTAGTCGCCGTCGAGTACATGCGGCATGCGGTTTTCGAACATCCACGAGTTACCCGCAGATGCAGTGATGACCTCGTAGACTTTTCGAATGTCGAGGCCCTGCTTTGCAGCGAAGGCAATCGCCTCGCTGGCGGCTGCGATATGCACGCCGGCCAGCAATTGATTGATCATCTTGAACGCGGCACCCTGTCCTGCGGCATCGCCGAGTTCGTAAAGCTTCGCCGACATGGCGTCGAGCGCAGACCGCGCCTTCGCAAACGCGGCATTGCTGCCGGATGCGAGGATCGTCAGTTCACCCTGCGCTGCGCGCTGCGCGCCGCCGCTGATCGGTGCGTCGAGATAATGCCGCCCGGTCGCCTCTAGCTGTTTCGCGAGACGCCGCGCGACATCCGGGTCCATCGTGGCGGATGAAATGAAAACCGCATCTTTCGGCAAGGTTTCGGCGACACCCTGCGCCCCGAACAGGATTGCTTCAGTCTGTGAGGCATTGACCACGACGCTGACGACTGCATCGGCGTCACGCGCGGCTTCCGCGGGGGTCGATGCGCCCCGCCCGCCCTCTGCAACCCAATTGGCAACAGTCTCCGGCGCGACATCGCAGCCTGCGACGTCGAACCCCGCGCGCTTCAGCGACTGCGCCATGCCGAAGCCCATCGAACCGAGGCCGATAACTCCAATACGTCCAGCAGGCATACGATCTCCCAGTTTGTTGTGTGCCCGCGCATTGGACGGCGGGCGGTTGACCGCTTGGTAGCATGGCTCGGGGCGCGTCCAAAATGGCGTTTGAGCCATGCTCGAAACCATGAGAAAAGCGACCACAAAGGGATGGCCGAATGACCGAAACCAGGCTCCGCGAGCAGATTTGCCTCTATGGACGCTCACTGTTCGAGCGCGGATTGACGCCGGGGTCATCCGGAAACATCAGTGTCCGGCTGGACGATGGTGGCTGGCTGGTTACGCCGACCAATGCCTCGCTGGGCTTCCTTGATCCGGGGCGGATTTCGCGGCTGGATGCATCCGGACGCCTGTCGTCCGGTGACGCCCCCACCAAGGAAATCCCACTGCATGCGGCCCTCTATGAAACGAGACGCGGTGCCCACGCCATCGTCCATTTGCACTGCGCTCACTGCGTGGCTGTGTCGATGTTACCCGAGATCGATCCGCGCGCGGCGCTGCCGCCGCTGACGCCCTACTACGTGATGCGCTGCGGGGCGACAGCGCTGCTGCCCTATTATCGTCCGGGTGATGCAGCCGTGGCTGACGCCATTCGAGGGCTCGCCGGCCAGTATTCCTGCGTGCTGCTGTCCAATCATGGGCCTGTGGTTGCGGGCGAAACTCTCGAAGCAGCGGTGTTCGCCACCGAAGAACTGGAAGAAACCGCAAAGCTCTATCTGATGCTGCGCGGCATGAACCCGCGCACGCTTACGCCCGATCAGGTGGCCGATCTGGCTTCGACATTTCAAATCGCCGTGCCGGATCTGGCGGCAAGCAAAATTCCGACTGACACGCTCCCCGCGACAATACGGCACGGGACAGACGCGCGAGGTTAGCGAAGCGTCACGGCTCTGTAACGAGACCGACACATAAAACTTCGACAAGCGGCGCATGTCTTCAAGGAGGATTCCATGCGCATTGCCACATTGTCATTGCTCGCACTGACCGCCCTGCCCGGTCTCGCCTCGGCCCAAACATCCGGTCAGGCTTTCCCCGCGACACTCGCTGGCCACGCCGTGATGCCCGCCGAGTCATTTGTCGAAGCGCCCGCGGATTCCCCTGCCGACCTCAAGGTCTCCGGCAAGTTCACCACCGGTGTCCGCGTCGATGCGATCGGCGCCGTCGAGGGTAAGTCCTTCGATCGTCCGACCGGCGTCAAGGTGCCGTTCAAGGGTCAGCCGCTGCAAGGTCACTCCGGCATCAAGAAAGCCGCTGACGGCACCTTCTGGGTGATTTCAGACAACGGCTTCGGCAGCAAGGCGAACTCGCCGGATGCCATGCTCTTCCTCAACAACTACCGCATCGACTGGACCAAGGGCACAGTCGAACGCGTTTCCACCGTCTTCCTGCGCGACCCGGACAAGAAGGTCCCGTTCCGGATCGCCAATGAAGGCACCGAAGCGCGCTATCTGACGGGTTCGGATTTCGACACCGAAAGCTTCCAGCCAATCGGCGACAAGATCTGGATCGGCGATGAATTCGGCCCCTACCTGATCCGCGCCGACCGCACTGGCAAAGTCGAAGCCGTGTTCGAGACGGAAATCGACGGCAAGCCCGCCCGTTCGCCGGACCACTACGCCATCTCGTCGCCGGCAACGCCGACGACGCCTGTCACCTTCAACATCCGCCGCTCGAAGGGTTACGAGGGCATGGCCGCCTCGCCGGACGGCAAATTCCTTTATCCTCTGCTCGAAGGCCCGGCCTGGGACGCCGAGAAGAAGGATTGGGAAAAGACCGCCGACGGCAAGGAATACCTGCGCATTCTCGAGTTCGATGTCGGTGCTAGCAAGTGGACCGGACGTCATTGGAAGTATGTACTCGAAAGCAACGGCCTCGCGATCGGCGATTTCAACATGATCGATGCCACCACCGCGATGGTGATCGAGCGCGACAACGGCGAAGGCACCGCCGACAAGGCTTGCGAAGGCCCGAAGAAGCCCGACTGCTTCCACGACCTCGCCAAATTCAAGCGCGTCTACAAGATCGAGATGACCGACGCCAATGCCAACGGCCCGGTTCGCAAGATCGGCTACATCGACCTTATGAAGATTGCCGATCCTGACAAGAAGGCGCGTAAGCCACTGAACGACGGTGTCCTCACCTTCCCGTTCTGGACCATCGAGAATGTCGACATCGTCGATCCGACACACATCATCGTCGGCAATGACAACAACCTGCCGTTCTCCACGAGCCGTGAACCCAACAAGGCTGACGACAACGAGTTCGTGCTGCTGAACGTCGCGGAATTTCTGAAGGCCCGCTAGTTCAGTTAAAGACAATTATAATGGTACAATGGAAGGTCGCCCAATCCGGGCGGCCTTTTTTTGCGGCCTGTCACGCCCGGCTGCTAACTTCGCATCATGCTGCAATCGCAAATCACAATCACGCGATAGAAATATCCATGTTGCGCCGCCAGAATGATTTGCGCGCGGGTCATCTTGCGTCAGCGCAAACCTGCGATAGGCTCTCGCCTCGTAAAACGCCAAAAAATCGAACCCCCCGGGAGGATTAAGATCATGTTTTACGCTTTCAAACGTCATGCCCTGAATTCGGTCGCTGTCGCAGCATTTCTCTGTGCATCGGCGATCTCGGCCTCGGCTCAATCACAGAACAACAATCTCGACAAACTTGGCAATTTTCAGAAAACAGGCGTTACTGAAATCCCAACCGTGCCGCAGACCGGTCGGAAGGTCGATGCGATCAAGGCCAATCTCGCCAAGATCAAGCTACCGCCGGGCTTCAAGATCAGCCTCTATGCTCTAGTTCCCGATGCGCGGCATATTGCCGTAGGCCCGCAGGGCGTCGTGACATTCGTCGGCACGCGGAAGAACAAGGTCTATGCCGTTACCGATCGCGGCAAGGCTGGGTTTGCTGAAGAGGTCAAGGAATTCGCACCGTCGGTGAATTTCACTATCCCGAATGGCGTTTGTTTCTCCAAGGATGGATTTCTCTTCGTCGCCGAACAGAATCGCGTCCTCAATTTCCCGGCTGCAGAATTCTTCTACGAGAGCCCGGACATCGCCGTGGCTGTTGTCGTCCCTCAAGGCGAGTTGATCCCGAAGGAAGACGAGAGCTTCAATCATACCGCGCGGGTCTGCCGTGTTGGCGCCGACAACAAGCTCTATATCTCGCTGGGGCAGCCATTTAACGTGCCCGCGAAGGACAAGCTCGAGGGCTTCGCCAAATACGGCATCGGCGGGATCATCCGGATGGATCAGGACGGCAAGAACCGTGAAGTTTATGCAGGCGGCGTGCGCAACTCGGTCGGCATGGACTTCAACCCAAAGAATAATCAGCTCTGGTTCACGGACAACCAAGTCGATGGCATGGGCGACAACATCCCTCCTGGCGAACTGAACCGCATCACCCAGGCCGGCCAGAATTTCGGCTTCCCCTACTTCGGCGGCGGCAAGGTCCGCACCGTCGAATACAAGGCTGATGCGCCGCCGGCCAATGTGGTCTATCCCGAAGTGGAGATGGACGCTCACGCTGCCGACCTCGGCATGATCTTCTATAATGGCAAGTCGTTCCCGGCCAAGTATCGCGGCGGCATCTTCTCCGCGCAGCACGGATCGTGGAATCGCACCGACCCTGTTGGCGCGCGTGTGATGTTCACTTCACTCAAGGCCGATGGAAGCGCGGACAAGACGGAAGTCTTTGCTTCCGGCTGGTTGACCCCGGACGGCGAGTACACCGGACGGCCGGTGGACGTCGCGACACTGCGTGACGGCTCGTTGCTGGTGTCTGACGATCTCGCCGGCGCACTCTACCGGATCACCTACGACAGCAAGTAACGCTGGATCTAATTTTCAAAGCTCGCCGCGTGACAGGGCAAGACCTGTCTCGCGGCGGGATATTTTCAAGGCTTCGTCGCGTGGCGACGCAAGGGAAACAAGAAAATGATCGTGCGCATCGTAGCCAGTCTGATTGTTGTGAATGTTCTCGGCACCATCACAAGTCCCGCTCACGCCGCCGACGCCAAGGCCGGACGCAAGAAAGCGCAGATGTGCGCAGCTTGTCATGGCATCGATGGTATTTCCAAAATGCCGGTCGCGCCCAACATCGCCGGTTCACCCGCGATGTATCTCGAGAAACAGATAAAGGCCTTCCGTTCCGAAGAACGCAAAGACGAGACCATGAATGTGGTCGCCAAGCCACTATCGGATGACGACATTTCTGATCTCGCGGCGTGGTACTCGGGGCTGACGGTCGACGTCACGCTGCCGAATTGAGATAACGCTCCGATACTTCCGTTCCGGTTGCAATCTGAAAACTAGCGTTTGTCACGCGACAGTTCATCTATCGCCGCGATCACCGCGTCCCTCACCCCTGGATCGTATAGCGAATGACCAGCAGTCTCGACCATCCGCAGTCTTGCGTCGGGCCATACCGCGAGCAGCGCATGAGCGGTCGATGGCGGACAAAGCAAATCGTAACGGCCCTGCACAATAATCCCGGGAATGCCCTTTAACTGCGCGGCATTTTCCAAAAGTTGTCCGGGTCTTAAAAAGCAGCCGTTCTGAAAGTAATGAGCTTCCATGAATGGCGTTGATGGGAGCCCGCGCTCGGCATTACCGACGGCTGTGAGATCAAGCCGCGTTTTTGATGGCTTGTGCTCTGACAGGATGCGCTCGGTGTCGTGCCATGCGCGGGACGCCGAGCCATGCACCGCCGGATCCGCATCGAGAATACGGCGCCAATAGGCATCGAGCGGCTTGGCGCGCTCTTCCGGCGACAGCAAGCCAAGAAAGTCATCGTTCAGCTCGGGATAGATACGCGGCAGATTGGTAAGGAATGCACCTTCCAATTCCCCACGCGTTCCAAGAAACGTCGCGCGCAAAACGATGCCGCTGACTCGTTGCGGATGGGCCTGCGCGTAAGCCAGCGCCAGTGTTGCGCCCCACGAGCCACCGACAACGAGCCATCGATCCAGGCCGAGGCTTTCGCGGATGATTTCCATGTCGGCAATCAGATGCGACAGCGTGTTCGCTTCAAGCGATCCCTTGGGACGGCTTCTCCCCGCTCCGCGCTGGTCGAACAGCACTGCATGAAACCGCAACGGATCGAACAACCGCCGATGGTCGGGCTGGCAGCCGCTACCGGGGCCGCCGTGCAGATAGATTGCAGGAATGCCGTCAACGCGGCCAACCGTCTCGACGTAAATCTCGTGACCATCGCCCACCGCTAAATGTTGCGTGGTAAGCGGCGCAAAGCGATCGGCCTGTTTTCCCGATGGCGCAATGTCGACGGCGTCAGGCCCCATGCGTGTCAGCCTCAAGTGTTCCGCCGGCAAAATTACGATAGATGAAGCGGCGGTTGTCACCCGCCGACTCGCTCATGGCTGTCTTGAAAATCTGCTCGTGCGCAGGAGACAGCGCGCAGGCCGGATCGGTATTGCCCGCGTCGCCGGTCAGCGCGAACGCCTGGCAACGGCAGCCTCCGTAATCGATCTCCCTATATTCACAGCTCTGGCACGGCTCCGGCATCCAGCCCGTGCCGCGATAGCGATTGAAGGCTTCGGAATTCTGCCAGATCCACGCAATGGAATGTTCACGCACCGATTCAAATTCCAAACCGGTGATGGTTTCCGCCGCGTGACAGGGCAAGATCTTGCCCGACGGCGAGATGTTGAAGAACTGCCGGCCCCAGCCTCCCATGCATTTCTTCGGCCGCAATGCGTAGTAATCCGGCACCACGTAATCGATAGCGAGAATGCCTTTCAGCCGCACCTCGGCCTCCTCGACGATGCGGGAGGCTTCGTCGATTTGCTCCATGGTCGGCATCAGCGCCGCGCGGTTCTTGAGCGCCCAGCCGTAATACTGCACGTTGGCGACTTCGAGCCGGTCGGCATCGAGATCGATCGCCATCTGGATGATGTCCGCAAGCTGAAACAGATTCTGCCGATGCATGACCGCATTAACCGTCAGCGGCAGGCCGAGCTCGCGCGCCCAACCCGCCGCCTCGATTTTCTTTGTGTGAGCATCCTTCAATCCGGCCACGCGATCAGCCACGCCCTGCTCGCTGCCCTGAAAGCTGATCTGCACGTGGCAGAGCCCGGCATCAGCCAACGCAGCCAGCTTGTCCTTACTCAGCAGCACAGCGGAAGTAATGAGATTTGTGTACAGACCAACATCGGTTGCATGCCGGACCAGCCCCACCAGATCCTTGCGCGCCGTAGGTTCGCCGCCAGAAAAGTGAATCTGCAGCACGCCGATTGCGGCGAGCTCGCTTAGCACCCGCTTCCACTCATCGGTGGTGAGTTCCGCGCCGCCGCGCTCAAGCTCCACCGGGTTCGAGCAATACGGACATTGCAGCGGGCAGCGGTGCGTCAGTTCCGCCAGCACAGCCAAGGGAATACCGAAGGTCTCCGCCTGCGACTTGCGCTGCTCCAGCACCGCCAATCCATCGGCTGGATCGGCGTGAAGCGGAGAAGCATCTGTCAGCGTCGGACTCATGACTTCGTGCCCTGTGCCTCCGCGAGAAATCCTTTTTCGGCAAGGTCCCGCAGCATGGCGATAACGTCGTTGCCGATCACCCCGCGATCGGCGGCATATTTGGCGGCGAGCACGTCAATGATCTGATCGACGCTGCGGACGCCATCACAGAGATGCAGAATCTCCACCGCGATTTCGTCCGGCGCAAGTACCCGTTCCGGTACCAGGATAACCCAGACATGCCGCGTCTCATCGAACTTCAGCTTGGCATGCCGCGCCAGCACCGGCCGGCTCCCTGCAGTTATGTCGATCCGCCGGCTTCGCAATGCCATCAGCCCTGCTCCGGCACGAAAGCGCCCGGCGGCACGTGGCCATCGACATAGGCATGGTAGAGCGCGTCGAGCTGAACCCACAGTACGTTGGTCTTGAAAATCAGCGCATTGCAGACGGCTTCGCGCTCTTCCGGCGTTTTGGCGTGCCGCTTGACGAAATCGAGCGCGAAATTGGCGTCGCGTGGGGCCTGTTCCATCCGCCGCTTGAAATAGCTCATGATGTTCGGGTTGATGAAGTCGTAGTGCGCGAGCATGCCCGAAATGCGCTCCTCGTGCAGGTTCGGCGCGAACAGTTCGGTCAATGACGACGCGATAGCTTCCAGCGGCGTCCGGTCACGAACGAAATGCACATAGGCATCTACCGCGAAGCGCGTCGCGGGAAGAATGCCCTCCGCGGATTCCACATAGCTGCTGTCGAGGCCGAGGCCTTCGGTCAGCTTGAGCCAGCGCTCGATGCCGCCCTCCGTGTCGACGTCACCGTCGTGATCCTCGATACGATGCCGCCATTCGAGGCGAATGTTGCGGTCGCGGAAGCGCGAGATCACCACCGCATCCTTGATGGGAATGGAACTCTGATAGTAATACCGATTCAACGCCCAGGCCTGCACCTGACCCTTGTTGAGCTTGCCGCCATGCAGCAGCTTATGGAATGGATGCAGGTTGTGATAGCGCGTCGCGCCTATTGCTCGCAGTGCCGATTCAAGCTCGCCAGCATTGCCGAGCGGCGTTCCTTTCTTCAATGCAAACACGCTGGTCGCGATCAAATGGTGATCTCCATACCATCCGCCGGGATGAGCCAGCCGGCCCGCTCCGCCGCTTCGCGCTCGGCCGAGCCGGGCAGTAAAACGGGATTCGAATTGTTGATATGCAGGAAAATCTTGCGCGCAATGCCGAGGTCGGCAAGGGCTACCATCGCGCCGTTTTCGCCGGACATGGCCATGTGCCCCATCCGCTGACCGGTTTTAGCACCAAGCCCTGCAGCGATCAGCTCATCGTCGCGCCAGAGCGTGCCATCGAAGAACATCAGCGGCGCACCTTGAAGACGTTGCCTGAGATCGGGCGTGAGCGCCGCACAGGCCGCGAGAAAGTAGAGGTGCTGGCCGCTGGCCTTGTCGGCGATCCGCAACCCGAGCGTATCGCCGGGCTCATCGCCACCATCGGGATGCGCCGCGCCTTCAAGATACCACGCGCGTTTGCCTGGAGCCGCAAAGGGCAGGATTTCGAGGCCGGAGGGTGAGCCGTCGGGAAGCTTCGGCTCGAACGGCACACCAAACTCAATCGGTTCGCGGCGCACCCGCTTCTCATCGAGCACATTGAAGATGCTATTCGACTTGAGAATCGAGAGCACGCGCTGGTGGGCGTAGATCGTGAAGGGCCAGCCCTCTCGGAGCGACAGCAGACCGGCGACGGCATCTACCTCGCCGTTGGTCAGGATCACTCCTGCAATCGGGCTGTGACGCAGATGGCCTGCCTTGGGATGGAGCTGGGGCGTCGCAATCAATTGCTGGCGCAGGTCGGGCGAGGCGTTGATCAGAAACCAGTGCTCGTTGTCGGCGCTTACCGCGATCGACGCCTGGGTCGCCTGCAACTCCGGATGCGGACCGCGGGCCGCACGACAGATGTCGCAGTTACAATTCCATTGAGGAACGCCACCTCCCGCCGCAGCTCCAAGAACGACGACGCGCATGAGAAAGCTCCGCCCTCAATTCAATGACAAGGTTCTTGGGTGGCAGAATTCAGCACCACAGACGTAAATAAATCCGGCGTCGCGCAGGAAGACCTCTTAAGGCTGAGGAATTCCTGACGCAAACCGGATTTCTTTACTGCGATCCTGATAATGAGGCGCGGCTTATTTCCGCGCCGCGCAGGCGTACATATTGATTTCCATACCAACCGGCACTTCGACGATTTTTGGGGTCTTCCAAGCCATTACATTGGTCTCCTTGCCCATTGCTGACGGGATTCTGCGTCCTCATCAACGTCAAAGCTAACACGGAGTTCGGTTTTCGTGTCATCCAAAGTTTGCCGACACGCGCCACAAAAATGTGACTTCGCTGCAATGCGAAAGAACCAGAGCCAAAATCACTCTGCTTTAGCGAAGCGATCGTCCAGGGCGTAACCGGCACCGCGAACGGTGCGGATCGGGTCCGACTCGCGACCCAGATTCAGGAGTTTCCTGAGCCGGCCGATGTGTACGTCCACCGTGCGCTCATCGATATAGATGTCACGGCCCCATACGCCGTCGAGCAGTTGCTCGCGGCTGAAGACGCGTCCCGGATGCTCAAGGAAGAACTCGAGCAGGCGATATTCCGTCGGACCAAGATCGATCGGACGGCCTGAGCGGGCCACGCGCCGCCGGTCACGGTCGAGTTCGATGTCGCCGAAGGCAAGAACCGTCGCAAGACGTTCCGGGCTGGCGCGGCGGAGCAGGCCCTTCACCCGGGCAAGCAGCTCAGGCACCGAGAACGGCTTGACGATGTAGTCGTCCGCGCCGGTCGCGAGTCCCCTCACCCGCTCGCTTTCCTCGCCGCGCGCGGTCAGCATGATGATCGGGATCTGCTTGGTTTCCTGCCGCGCACGCAGACGGCGGCAAAGCTCAATCCCGGACAGTCCGGGAAGCATCCAGTCGAGCACGATGAGATCGGGGATGTGCTCCTTGAGCCTGGTGTCGGCATCATCGCCACGGGCCACGGTTTCAACGTCGTAGCCTTCGGCGTCCAGATTATAGCGAAGCAGCGTCGTCAGCGCTTCTTCGTCTTCTACCACAAGAATACGGGCGCTCATGTCCGATCCTTCAATTCATCATCCTTCAAATTAGTTGCCTGTCGCAGCCGTTGCAAAATTCGTCATGTCGCCCTTGGGGCGCTGATCGAGCATCTGCTGGCCTTCGATCATGTAGAAAACGGTCTCTGCGATATTGGTCGCATGGTCGCCAATCCGCTCGATATTCTTCGCGCAGAACATCAGGTGAATACAGAAGCCGATGTTGCGCGGATCCTCCATCATGTAGGTCAGGAGTTCGCGGAACAGCGAAGTACAGATGGCGTCGACCTCTTCGTCGCCCTTCCAGACTGTCATCGCAGCCGGCAAGTCGTGCGCCGCATAGGCGTCGAGCACTGACTTCACTTGCGACTGCACGAGGTCGGTCATATGCTCCAGGCCGCGGATCAGCTTCAGCGGATGGAAGTCGCTGTCGAGTGCCGCGACGCGCTTGGCAATATTCTTCGCGAGGTCGCCGATCCGTTCGAGATCGATGGCAACGCGCATGGCGCCGACGATCTCGCGCAGGTCAACCGCCATCGGCTGCCGGCGCGCAATGGTCAGAACGGCGCGTTCCTCGATCAGGTGCTGCAACTTGTCGATGTCGAGATCGGCGGCAACGACGCGCTTGCCGAGCGCAACATCGCGCCGGATCAGAGCATCGACGGAATCGACGATCTGCCGTTCCGCCAGGCCGCCCATCTCGGCGACAAGCCGATTGAGTTCCTGAAGGTCTTCGTCGAACGCTTTGGCGGTATGATCTGAAGCCATGATATTTCTCTCCCGCGAAATGCGCGTCAGCCGAAGCGGCCGGTGATGTAGTCCTGCGTGCGCCGATCCGTCGGCGACGTGAAGATCTTGTTGGTATCGTCGAACTCGATCAACTCGCCGAGATACATGAACGCGGTCTTGTCCGACACACGCGCCGCCTGCTGCATATTATGCGTCACAATGGCGATCGTGTAATCTTCCTTCAACTCCTGGATCAGTTCCTCGACCTTGGCGGTCGAAATCGGATCAAGCGCCGAGCAAGGCTCGTCGAACAGGATGACTTCCGGACGGACGGCGACCGTACGCGCAATGCACAGGCGCTGCTGCTGGCCACCCGACAGGCTGAGGCCGCTGGCGTTCAGCTTGTCCTTGACCTCGTTCCAGAGCGCACCGCCCCGCAACGCGGCCTCGACGCGGCCGTCCATTTCCGACTTGGAAATCTTCTCGTACAGCCGGATGCCGAACGCGATGTTCTCATAAATGGTCATCGGGAACGGCGTCGGTTTCTGGAACACCATGCCGATCCGTGCGCGAAGCAGATTGAGATCGAGCTTCGGATCGAGGATGTTGGTCGTGTCCAGCATGAGCTGGCCTACCGCCCGCTGGCCTGGATACAGATCATACATGCGATTGAAAATCCGCAACAGGGTCGATTTGCCACAACCCGACGGGCCAATGAACGCGGTGACGCGGTTTTCGCCGAGAACAAGATTGATATTCTTCAGGGCGTGGTGCTCGCCATAATAGAAGTTCAGGTCGCGCGCGGTCACCTTGGCCCGTGCGTCCGGATGGCCAGCCATTCCCGGTGCATGCCCGCGAGGAAGATCTACGCTGACAGAAAGCTGCTCGCTCATTTCGATGTCCTCTCGGCGCCAAGGATGCGCGCGCCAATGTTAAGGGCAAGTACGGTCAAGGTGATAAGCAAAGCCCCGGTCCATGCGAGCTGTTTCCAGTACTCGTAGGGGCTCTGAACGAAGTTGTTGATGGTCACCGGCAGGTTGGCCATCGTCTTTGTGAGATCGAGGCTGAAGAACTGGTTGCTGAGCGCAGTGAACAGCAGCGGCGCGGTTTCACCGGCGACGCGCGCCGTCGCCAGCAGAACGCCGGTGATGAGGCCTGAGCGCGCGGCACGATAGGCGATGCGTTTGATGACCAGCGAGCGCGGCAGGCCGAGGGCGGACGCTGCTTCACGCAACGGATTGGGAACAAGACCGAGCATGTCTTCGGTGGTGCGCACCACGACCGGAATAACGATGACAGCCAATGCCAGCGTACCGGCGAATGCCGAGAAGCCGCCCATCGGCACCACAATCGCTCCGTAGACGAACAGACCAATGATGATCGACGGCGCGCTCAGCAGAATGTCATTGATGAAGCGGATGATCGAGGTCAGCCGATCATGCTTGCCGTATTCGGCGAGATAGGTTCCGGCGAACAGCCCTATCGGCGCACCGATGCCGACGCCGAGAACGGTCATGATGATCGAGCCGACGATGGCATTGAGCAATCCGCCCTCGCTAGAACCAGGCGGCGGCGTGTTCTCGGTGAAGACCTGAAAATGGAGGCCCGCAAGGCCGTTGTAGAACAGCGTGAACAGGATCAGCGCGAGCCAGGTGACGCCGAACATAGCGGCGCCGAGGCACAGGAATCGGACAATAATGTCGAAGCGGCGACGGGAGGCGTAAATCGCGTTCATGGCTTAGTTCCCCGCCTTCTTTTCGAGACGCATGAGCATCAGCCGCGCGGCGGCCAGCACGAAGAACGTCAGCACGAACAGCAGCAGGCCGAGCAGAATGAGACCTGACTGGTGAAGACCATCGCTTTCGGCGAACTCGCTGGCGATGGCCGCCGAAATTGTCGTGCCTGGCGCAAAGACCGACGAGGATATCCGGAACGAGTTTCCGATGATGAAGGTGACAGCCATCGTCTCGCCAAGCGCACGGCCGAGTGCCAGCATGATGCCACCGATCACGCCGACCCGGGTATAAGGGATCACGACGTTGCGGACGACTTCCCATGTGGTGCAGCCGACGCCGTAGGCGGCTTCCTTCAGCACCGGCGGCACGGTCTTGAACACGTCGACCGAAATCGAGGTGATGAAGGGCAGCACCATGATCGCGAGGATCAGCGCAGCGTTGAAGAGGCTGAGATAGGACGGCGGGCCCGCAAAGATGGTGCCGAGAACCGGAACGCCATCAAACATCCGGATCATGAAAGGCTGGAATGTGTTCGCCAGGAACGGGCCGAGCACGAAGAAACCCCACATGCCGTAAATGATCGAGGGAACGCCCGCGAGCAGTTCGACCGCCATGCCGATGGGGCGGCGCAGCCATTGTGGGCAAAGCTCGGTCAGAAAGATCGCGATGCCGATACCGACCGGAATGGCGATCATCATCGCGATGACCGACGTCACCAACGTGCCGTAGATCGGGCCGAGTGCACCGAGAACCGGTGGATCCGCGGACGGCGCCCAGCGCTGCGTCCACAGGAAGGCAAAACCATACTCCTTCATCGCCGGCCATGCGCCCGCGATCAGGGAGAGAATAATGCCGCCGAGAATGAGAAGAACAGCGAGTGCGCAGGCCCGGGTGGTCCAATAGAAAGCCTTGTCGCCGAACTTGAATGCGCTCAGAGCTTTTGCGCGATCATAAGGCCCAGCTTCTTCCATCGAGGTGCTCTGAACGGCCATCTCTGCCACGCTAGTCCCCTGTCCCACTTATTCTAGTTGAGTCTGCCGGCAGCACACATTTTGATTGGCGCCGGAAGTCATCAAAGAAAACGGAGGAGAGGCAAGCCTCTCCTCCGGAACATTTGTTTAGCTCTTGATGTCAGCCGACCAGGTCTTTTCGATCAGCTTGACCACAGGCTCAGGCATCGGGATGTAGTCGAGTTCTTCAGCCATCTTGGCGCCCTTCTCGAACGACCACTTGAAGAACTTGATCGCTTCCGCGGACGCAGCCTTATCGACCGGAACCTTGTGCATCAGGATGAAGGTCGCGGCGGTGATCGGCCACGAAGCTTCACCCGGCTGGTCGGTCAGGATCACGTAGTAGCCGGGAGCCTTTGCCCAATCGGCATTCGACGCGGCAGCCTGGAACGAAGCAACGGTCGGCTGCACGGTCTTGCCAGCCTTGTTGATCATCGCGGCGTAGGTCAGCTTGTTCTGCTTGGCATAGGCGTACTCGACGTAACCGATCGAGTTCTTGGTCTGACCGACGTTGCCGGCAACACCTTCGTTACCCTTGGCGCCAACGCCGGTGGGCCACTCAACCGCGGTTCCCTGGCCGACCTTGGCCTTCCACTCGGTGCTGGCCTTCGACAGGTAGTCGGTGAAGTTGAAGGTCGTTCCCGAACCATCCGAACGGCGCACCACAGTGATGGCATCCGACGGCAGGGTGAGCTTCGGGTTCAGCTTGGCGATCGCCGGGTCATTCCACTTGGTGATCTTGCCGAGGTAGATGTCACCGAGCAGTTCGCCGGAAAGCACCAGCTCGCCCGACTTGATGCCTTCGAGGTTCACGACAGGCACGATCGCGCCCATCACCATCGGCCACTGAAGAAGGCCATCCTTCTCAAGCTGTTCAGCCTTCAGCGGCGCGTCGGTCGCGCCGAAGGTCACGGTCTTGGCCTGGATCTGTTTGATGCCGGCGCCGGAACCGATCGACTGATAGTTCAGGCCGTTGCCGGTCTCTTTCTTGTAAGCGTCAGCCCATTTCGAATAGACGGGGAACGGGAACGTCGCACCCGCGCCGGTGATATCGGCGGCAAAAGCCGACGTCGATGCGGCAACGAGGCCAGCAGCGACGATTGTTTTGATGAAATTCACAGGGTCTCTCCATCTTGTGAGCGGGGAACAAACTTCTGAAAGTTGTCCCCGAGACCGCCTCTGTAGAGGTCTGGCATAGAGCTTTTATGGAGGTTGGATGACAGTCGTGTGACACACGCCAAGCCCCGAAATTAACCAACGCCAAACTTGAGCACCAATACAAGCACTTGAAATTATTATATAAATCTTCCTATCGTCATGGATCTGTCATCAATGCGGTAACCGGACCCCGGTGAATGACAGCTTCAACCAACAATCAGCGAGTCACTCCATGACAGCTCCGTTTGAGCCGCCCGCCGGCAGGCGATTGGCAAATTCCGCAGCTAGCCAGTCGATGAAAACGCGCACGCGTGGAGAGAGTTGGCGGTTGTGCGGATACAGCACGAATACGGGCGACGGCGACGGCGGAAAGTCCGCCAGTACCTCGACGAGCGTCCCGGCTGCCAAGTCCGATGCGACACGATAACGCGGCACCTGAATCAGACCGAGCCCCAGCAACGCCGCGGCGACATTGGTTTCCGCAGCCACCACCGAAATCGTGGTGGGCAACGTCACGTATCGCAATTTGCCTCCGACCATGAACTCCAGCGGAATGATGTTGCCAGTGGCGGACGATAGAAATCCGATCATCCGATGACCGTCGAGATCGTCGGGCGTCGATGGCGTTCCGAACCGGCGGAGATAATCGGGGCTGGCGAAGGTAACCTCCTCGAGCATCGCGATGCGGCGGCCGACCATGGTGCTGTCCGGCGGCTGGCCGACGCGCAATACGCAGTCGACACCTTCGCGGACAAGGTTGACGAAACGATCGCCCTCCCCGATGTGCAGTTGGATGTCCGGATAGCGTTCGAGGAATTGCGGCAGAGCCGGCATCATGAAGTGCCGCGCCAGCGTACCGTGCACATCGATGCGCAACATCCCTTTTGGGGTAGCGCCGCAGAACGCGGCTTCAGCTTCCTCAATGTCGGCGATGATCGACAGACAACGCCGGTAGTACGCCTCACCGTCGAGCGTCGGGCTGACCTGCCGGGTGGTGCGCTGGAGCAACCGGACGCCGAGCCGCGCCTCGAGTTGCTTGACGCCTTCAGTCACTGTCGAACGGGGCAAGCCGAAATCCTGCGCGGCGAGCGAAAAACTGCGCCGCTCCACGATGCGCGCGAACAGCCTCATAGCGTCGAAACGATCCAAGATATTGTTCCTAAAATCCGAATTATGATGCCAATTTAGAGCAGATTATCCGCCGTCTGAGAAGGCGCATATTCCCTTCAGAGCCGGGATGAAGCCGGCGATGGAGAGAAAAATGACCAACCAATCCAACAAAGTAGCAATCGTCACGGGAGCCTCGCGCGGAATTGGCGCTGCGATCGCCGAGCGGCTCGCCCATGATGGCCTTACGGTCGTCATCAACTATGCGGGCAGCCAGGCTGAAGCCGAGGCGCTCGCCCACAAGATCGAAGCCGCGGGCGGCCGCGCCCTCTCGGCGAAGGCCGACGTCAGCGATCCGGCCGCGGTCAGCCACATGTTCGACGCCGCTGAAGCCGCCTTCGGTGGCGTGGATGTGCTGGTGAACAACGCAGGCATCATGCAGCTTTCCAGCATTGCCGATGCCGACGATGCATCCTTCGACCGCATGATCGCGATCAATCTGAAAGGCACCTTCAACGGCCTGCGCGAAGCGGCCAAACGGCTGCGCAACGGCGGCCGTGTCATCAACTTCTCGACAAGCGTGGTCGGAACAAAGATGGAGAACTACGGCATCTATGCCGCGACCAAGGCCGCTGTTGAAACGATGACCGCGATCCTCGCCAAGGAAATGCGTGGCCGCAACATCACCGTGAATGCCGTCGCACCCGGCCCCACCGCCACCGATTTGTTTCTGACCGGCAAATCGCCGGAGCTTGTCGAGCGTCTCGCCAAAATGGCGCCGCTGGAGCGGCTCGCGCAGCCAAGCGACATCTCCAGCGTTGTGTCCTTCCTCGCAGGCCCCGATGGCAGTTGGGTCAACGGCCAGGTGCTGCGCGCCAATGGCGGCGCCGTCTGATCCCCGCGACATCGAACAGGGAATAAGCCGCGCATCGCGCGGCTTATTTTTGTTACTCCGCTGCCGTGCGAAGTTCAGCGCGTTCCACACGGACCGCGCAGAACTTGAACTCGGGAATTTTTCCGAACGGATCAAGCGCCGGGTTCGTCAGCAAGTTCGCCGCGGCCTCCGCGTAGCAGAACGGCATGAACACCATGTTCTCAGGCACGTCGCGGTCGGAGCGGACCTTGACTTCGATCACGCCGCGGCGCGTTTCCAGGCGGATGAAATCGCCGGGCCACACGTTCAGCCGCCGCATATCCTTCGGCGACATGAAAGCGACAGCTTCCGGTTCGATATTGTCGAGCACCTCAGACCGGCGCGTCATCGAACCGGTGTGCCAGTGTTCGAGCACGCGGCCGGTCGAAAGCACCATCGGATATTCGTCGTCGGGAATCTCGTCCGGCGCCGTGACGTGTGCCGGCACGATCTTGCCGCGGCCGCTTTCGGTCGGGAAACCTGTGGTGAAAATAATCTCGTTGCCCGGCTTGAACGGATCGTCAACGGGATAGGTCACCGCACCTTCGCGCTCAAGCCGTTCCCATGTGATATTTTTCAGCGACGGCATCACATAGGTCATCTCGGTGAACACATCGGCAGGACCGCTGTAATTCCAGTCGAGCCCCATTCGTTTGGCAATTTCCTGAATGATCCACAAATCCTGACGGGCATCGCCCGGCGGCTTGATCACCTGACGCGCGATTTGCACGCGACGATCGGTGTTTGTGAACGAGCCTTCTTTCTCAGCGAACGCAGAGGCCGGAAGGATCACGTCGGCATGGAACGCGGTCTCGGTCACGAACAGATCCTGCACCACCAAATGCTCGAGCATCGCCAGAGCCTGGCGGGCATGCTGCAGATCAGGGTCCGACATCGCGGGATTTTCGCCCTCGATGTACATGCCGGTGATGTCACCGGCGTGGATTGCATCCATGATTTCGACAACGGTCAATCCGCGAACCGGATCGATCTCCTGATGCCAGAGTTTCTCGAACGGCTGGCGCAGATCGACGCGCCCCACTGGCTGGTAATCCGGCAGGAACATCGGAATCAGACCGGCATCCGACGCACCTTGCACGTTGTTCTGTCCGCGCAGCGGATGCAGACCCGTACCCGGACGGCCGATCTGTCCCGTGGTCAGCGCAAGCGCGATCAGGCACCGCGCGTTGTCCGTACCATGGACGTGCTGGCTGATGCCCATGCCCCAGAAGATGAGCGACGATTTCGCCTTCGCATACATGCGCGCGACTTCGCGCAACGTCTCGGCGGGAATGCCGCAGATCGGCTCCATCTTCTCCGGCGGAAATTCCTTGATCTTCTCCTTGAGGTCGTCAAAGCCTTCGGTGTAACCGGCGATATATTGTGCGTCGGTCAGGCCCTCGGTGATGATCGTGTGCAACATGGCGTTCAGCATCGCGACATCGCTGCCGGGCTTGAACTGCAGATGCATGGTGGCGTGACGCGACAAGGTTTGTCGACGCGGATCCATCACGATCAGCTTCGCACCTTTCTTCACCGCGTTCTTGATGAAAGTCGCAGCGACCGGATGATTGACCGTCGGATTGGCTCCGATGACGATAATCACTTCCGCTTCCGCAGCCGCGGAGAAAGGCGCTGACACCGCGCCTGAATTCAGGCCTTCCATAAGCGCCGCAACTGAGGACGCGTGGCACAGTCGCGTGCAGTGGTCGACATTGTTCGAGCCGAATCCGGTGCGTACCAGCTTCTGGAACAGATAGGCTTCCTCGTTGGAGCCCTTTGCTGATCCAAAACCTGCCAGCGCTTTGACGCCTTTGGTATCGCGAATTTTTGCAAGGCCGTTCGCGGCAATGTCGAGAGCTTCTTCCCACGACGCTTCGCGGAAATGCGTGAACGGATTGGCCGGATCGACCTGATCGCTCGCGTCCTTCTTGGCATTCGGCAACCGCACCAGCGGCTTCGTGATCCGGTGGGGATGATGGATGTAGTCGAAGCCGAAGCGACCCTTCACGCAAAGACGATTGTGGTTCGCAGGACCGTCGCGCCCCTCGGCATAAACGATCTTCTCGTCCTCGACCTGATAGGTGACCTGACAACCGACGCCACAGAATGGGCAGAGCGAATCCACCTTCTTGTCGGGATAAACCGTGCGAGTCTGATTGGCATCGAGATAGGCGGCTGGCATCAGCGCGCCAGTGGGGCACGCCTGCACACATTCGCCGCACGCGACGCAGGTGGACTCACCCATCGGATCGTCGAAGTCGAACACAATCTTGGCGTCATGGTTGCGGTAGGCCATACCGATGACGTCGTTGACCTGAACTTCGCGGCACGCGCGCACGCAGAGTCCGCATTGAATGCACGAATCAAGATTTACGCTCATCGCAGGATGGCTGCTGTCGCCCTGCCAGCGCTCGTTCGCCGGAAACCGGCTTTCGGTGACTTCGACCTTATCGGCCCAGTTCCAGAACTTGGAATCCGGATCGTGCGATGTCGCACGCGCGGGCTGATCGGCGACGAGAAGCTCCATCACCATCTTGCGGGCGGAGACGGCACGCGCGCTGGCTGATTTCACCTTCATGCCGACATTAGGCATGCGCTTGCAGGAAGCAGCGAGCACGCGCTCGCCTTCAATCTCCACCATGCAGGCGCGGCAGTTGCCGTCGGCGCGATAGTCGGGCTCGGGTGAATAGCAAAGATGCGGAATTTCGGTGCCTTCGCGCTTGGCGACCTGCCAGATCGACTCCCCCGGCTGGGCCTCGACCATTTTTCCGTCGAGCTCGAATTGAATCTTGGTCATTCTGCGGCTTCCTTGGGCGCGAATTCCTCGGGGAAGTATTTGATGACGGTGGTCAGCGGATTTGAAGCAGCCTGTCCTAAACCGCAAATGGATGCGTCGCGCATCGCCTGACTCAATTCGTCGAGCAAGTCACGATTCCAGATGCGCTGCTCCATCAGCGTCGCCGCCTTTTGCGTGCCGACGCGGCATGGCGTGCATTGGCCGCAGCTCTCGTCCTCGAAGAAGCGCATCAGGTTCAGCGCGGCATCCTTGACCTCATCCTTGTCGGACAGGATCACGACCGCCGCCGACCCAATGAAACAGCCGTACTTTTCGAGCGTGCCGAAATCGAGCGGGATATTGTCCATCGACGCGGGCAGAATGCCGCCCGAGGCGCCACCCGGCAGATAGGCGTGGAACCTATGTCCGTCGGCCATGCCGCCGCAGAATTCGTCGATCAGTTCACGCACCGTGACACCGGCAGGTGCGAGCTTCACGCCGGGATTTTTCACGCGGCCGGAGACCGAATAGCTGCGCAGGCCCTGACGCTCATTGCGGCCTTGCGACTTCCACCAGTCCGCGCCCTTTTCAACGATGTCGCGCACCCACCACAGTGTCTCGATGTTGTTGATCAATGTCGGCAAGCCGAACAGGCCGACCTGGAACGGATACGGCGGCTTGTGACGAGGCAATCCGCGCTTGCCTTCGATGCTTTCGAGCAGTGCGGATTCTTCACCGCAAATATACGCACCCGCACCGCGGCGCAGATGCAGCTTTGGGCCACCCGGCGGCAGCTTCTTGATCTCGCGTTCGATAATCTCGCGTGACGCTGGATACTCATCGCGCAGATAGATGTAGACATCGGGCGCTTCGACGACATATGCGCCGATCAACATGCCTTCGATGAAACGATGCGGATCGGTTTCCAAATAAAAGCGATCCTTGAAAGTCCCCGGCTCGCCTTCGTCACCATTGATCGCCATCAGACGCGGACCCGGCTCGCCCAGCACAGCGCGCCATTTGCGGCCGGTGGGGAAGCCTGCGCCGCCAAGACCACGCAGAGACGCGCCGTCGAGCGCCTTCAGCAAATCTTCCTTCGCCACCGCACCGGAGCGCAACTTGGTCAGCAGCGCGTAGCCGCCCTTGGCAACGTAGGAGTCGTAATCGATGTACTTCGGTAGATGTGCGTGGGTATCGCCGGTCTTCGCCGCGGTCAGAACGCTCTCGACACTCGCATGATCGACGAAGTTATGTCCGACCTCCACGGCCGGCGCTGTGTCGCAACGCCCAACGCAGGGCGCACGCACGACACGCACACCCGGTCCAGCGCTCTTCTTCAACTCGCTCAACAGCGTTTCGGCGCCAAGCATGGCGCAGGTAAGAGAATCGCAAACCCGGATGGTCAGCGGAGGAAGGTCCGGCTGGCCTTCTTTGACCACGTCGAAGTGCGCGTAAAAGGTCGCTGTTTCAAATACTTCCGAGAAGGCCAGCTTCATCGAGTCGGCAAGAGCCGCGAGATGAGCTGCTGAAATCTGGTTGTACTTGTCCTGGATCAGGTGGAGGTGCTCGATCAGCATGTCTCGCTGCCGGGACCGGTCCCCCAGCAAAAGCTCAATCTCTTCAGCCGCTTGCGGATCGATTTGACGGCCCTTAGGGGTCGATTTGGCGCGCCGACGGCCCTCACCCGGATGTTCGAATGGCTGAACTTTTTGGACGCTATGGCTCATTCGAATATCTCATCCTCGGGTGCTTCGAGCCTCGTACGATAACCTCTGGCATTTAGTATGCCAAGAATTATTCCAATGTCTTAGCTCAGAACAACCGACTGCCGCGGCCCCTTGCAATATGAAACGGAGTTCCGATGCCGGATCGGCCACAGGCACCTCTCGCGACGGGTCGCTCGGGCGGTACCAGCGGCTAACGAATGCCGGGCTTGTCGCGGTTCAGGCCCTTCGCGGCCAGATCGTCGAGATAATTTTGAAAGCGAGTTTCGGCGTTGATCCCGAGATCATGCAGAAAGATCCAGGAATAGATCCCAGTATTGTGCATGTCGTCGAAACCGATCCGCACCGCGTAATTTCCGACAGGATCGACAGAGAGAATGGCGACGTTGCGCTTGCCGCCAACGGTTTTCCGCTCCGCCTCGGAATGGCCCTGCACTTCGGCCGACGGGCTGGTCACGCGGAGCAATTCCGCGGACAGGGTGAAGTTTTCACCATTGTCGAACGCGATGGTCAGCGAGCGCCTGTCTTTCGCAAGCTTAATTTCCACCGGCCAGACAGTGGGGCTGCTCAAGCGACCGCCCCATCCATTTTTTCGATCATGAACACGATGCGTTTTTCGGCGCGTTCGACGATCTCAACGCGATCACCTGTTTCCCGGATCAGGTTCGGGATGTCGATGACAGACAGCGGGTCGGTGCAATGCACCTCCAGCCGGTCGCCAGCGATCAACGCCTTCAGCGCTTTACGCGTCTTCAATACCGGCAGCGGGCATTTAAGCCCCGTCAGATCGAGTTTGGTCATGGCCATGCCTCTCAATGGCGGAGGCGCTATGCGGCGTCAACGGTACCGTACATTTCCTCTTGCAGCGCATCATTTTCAAGGAGTTTTGCACGTGTCCGTGATCCGGACGTGCGACGAAAGCGCGACACTAGATGGCTTGCTTTGCGGAGTTCCGACGCTCATAAAATGTGAGCGAAACAAGTGATTTGTCAGGGGAATACCATGAGAATTTTTATCGTCGCATTGGTTTTCGCAGGACTCTCCGCCGCCGCCGTGTCGGTGCTGCTCAACACGTTTCAGGAGCCTGGCTACGTCGCGTTCACGACGAGCGGAGCTCGCGTTGGCGATCCCGGCCACAACCTGATCGGACCGAGCTGACCGGCATTAGACCAGACTTGAATAGTCCAGAAATCCGATCGTCTGGCCGGGTTCGACTGTAATAATCTCTTCGCCGAGCTCGACCAATCCGTCGGTGTCCACCAGCGAAGAGAGAAGGCCTGCACCCTCGCGCGGAAATTTTACCGCCTCCAGCACGCCCTCGCCGCCTTTGCGCAAACTGACCCTGACGTATTCGCGGCGGCCGATCTTCTTTTTGTAGCTGAAGGCAGCGCGCACCGGCATCGGTACCGGCCTTCTCTGGGCGGTGCCCGCAAGTGCCAGAACAGTCGGACGAACGACGTAGGTAAAGGTCACGAAACTTGCCACCGGATTTCCCGGCAGCCCGATAAACGGCGTTCCGCCGATGATGCCCATCGCGACCGGACGGCCCGGCTTGATCGCCATGCGCCACAGCACCAGCGTGCCGACGCTCTCGACTGCGGCCTTGACGTGATCTTCCTCACCCGTGGAAACGCCGCCCGAAGTAAGGATCAGGTCATGACGAATAGCAGCTTCCTTCAGCGCTGATGCGAGAGAGACGCGGTCGTCGCGCAAAATGCCCAGATCGCTGACCTCGCAGCCAAGCCGCTTCAGCATTGCCGTCAGCATGAAACGATTGGAGTCGAACAGTTGCGCGGCATTTCGTGACGCGCCGGGCGACACCACTTCATTGCCCGTCGAAAACACGGCAACGCGCAACCGGCGCCTCGCCTCGATGCGCGTCAGCCCCAACGCTGCGATGAGCGCGATGTCCTGCGGCCGCAACTGCCGCCCTGCCGGCAGCGCCGGATGACCTTCCGGAATATCCTCACCGGCGGGACGCACGTTGGCACCAGCTTTGAGACCCGGCGGCAGCACGACCTTGCCGGTTTCGTCGATCCGCACATCTTCCTGCATGAAAACGGTGTCGGCGTCCGCAGGCATCGGTGCGCCAGTGAAAATGCGGACCGCTTCGCCCGGCGCAATCGCGTTAGAGGCAGACGATCCAGCCTGGATGCGACCTGACACAGGAAACGCCTGTTCCTTGTCACGCGGTAGGTCGGCGCTGCGCACGGCATATCCATCAACAGCCGAATTGGTGAACGGCGGCAGCGCCAGCGGCGCTCTGATGTCCGATGCGAGCACGCGGCCATCGGCTTCCGCAAGATCGACCCATTCGGTTTCTGCCACGGCACTGACGCGAGCTGCGATGGTGGCGACAGCGTCATCGACCGACATCATCGGCCCGCCGAACGCGAAACAATCATCCGAGAGTTGCGCCATCGCCGGTCAGGCTCCCGCGGCCTCGTGCGCAAGCACGTCCTCGATCCTTACCGCCGACGCACGCATCATGCGCGCGATCGCCGGAATGTCATCGAGATGTGCATAGGGCAATGCCGTTTCGACAAAAATATCGGCGGCGACACCGACGATCGTCGAATCTTTCGGAAACATCAGCGGCTTGTTGTTCGCCGCGCGATGAACTTCGATTTTCGGATGCGGGTCTGCCTTGAAGCCTTCAACGATCAAGAGATCCACCCGCGACATCCTTGTCAGCAGCTCGTTGAAGGTTGGCTCGGGTGCACCGCGCAATTCGTGCATCAAGGCCCAGCGCCGCCCGGAGGAAATCAGCACTTCGGTGGCTCCCGCCTGCCGGTGCAGCCAGGAATCCTTGCCGGGAATATCGACATCGAAATTGCTGTGGGCGTGTTTCATGGTCGAGACGCGCAAGCCCTCGGCAGTCAGATGCGGGATAAGGCGCGTGAGCAGCGTCGTCTTGCCCGCCCCGCTCCACCCTGAAAGACCTATCACCCTCATGCCGTACTCCGAAAACTCAAAGGGACCGCCCGGCCGTGCCGGACAGTCCCTTTATATAGATATGCGCGTGATCGATAGCTCGAATTATTCCGCAGGCATGGGCCGCGAGCTGCCGGTGTCGGGCACATGGCCCTTGGCCTGTTCCTCTGCGACCCAAAGCGAGTGATGCTCCTTGGCCCAGTTAAGGTCCACCTCACCGGTGCCCATCGCCTCGAACGCGCCCTCCATTCCGACAGTGCCGATATAAATGTGCGCCATGATCCCCGCGATGAAGAGCATGGCGATCACGGCGTGGATCACCGTCCAGAACTGCAGCGCCGTGACGTTGGCGGGGATATAGGGGAACAGCAGGAACCAGCCTGACAGCGACATCAGCACGCCGCCGATAATGACCATCCAGAAGATTCCCTTCTGGCCGGCATTGAAGCGCTTGGCCGGCGGGTGTTCGCCGTTCTTCAGCATGCCGCCGCCCTTTTTGAGCCAAACGAGATCGAGCTTCCCTGGAATGTTATCCTTGATCCAGATCAGGAACATGATCACGAGGCCGAGCATGAACGGGAACGCGAGATAGTTGTGCGCGATCTTGCCCCAGGCCGTCAGCGTGGAAAATGCCTCCGGACCGAAGATCGGCAAGATGAGCACGCGCCCGAAACTGATGTTCAATCCTGATAGCGCAAGAATGATGAAACACGTTGCCGTCAGCCAATGCGTAAATCGCTCAAAGCTGGCAAAGCGGAGAATCTTGATCCCGGAAAATCCGTGCTCGACCCGCACGCGGCCGCGGATCGCCAGGAAGATCGCGAGAAGAGCGAGCATACCGATGATGGCGACACCGCCGATGATCGGGAGTTTATGGCGCTGGAAATCGCGCCAGTCCTTTCCAGCAGGCTGAATCAGACTCGACGCCATCGGATCGGGAATGGTGATCCGCCCGGTGATCTTGTCGCCTTCCTTCAGAGCCTTGAGAAGCTGGTCTTCATGCACAGCATCGGCGGTAGGCTTGAAGGACAATTGCGCCGCGGCCGGCTGCGCGAGCACGAACAGCAGCGCAAGGGCGGCACATATGGCCTTGAGGGTTGAGAGCGAGATCGACATCGGCACGACCTTCCAGTTTTCATTCAAGAATGACTTGAGCACTGATGCTGCCGAAGGCCGCTGAAGGCCCCCGGCATCTTGCCCTAGCCTGTCGGTGAGTCGCTGTAGGCTGTCTTCCAGCCCCACATGCCCGAACCGTAGCCGCGCTTCATCACGCGCTCCTTGTAGATTTCGGCAATGATGGCTCCATCGCCGGCGAGCAACGATTTGGTCGAGCACATCTCAGCGCACAGCGGCAACTTGCCTTGGGCAAGTCGGTTGGCGCCGTACTTGGCGTATTCGGCCGGCGAGTTGTCAGCTTCCGGACCACCCGCACAATAGGTGCACTTGTCCATCTTGCCGCGCGAACCGAAGTTTCCGACTTTCGGATACTGAGGCGCGCCGAACGGACACGCATAGAAGCAATATCCGCAACCGATGCAGAGGTCCTTCGAATGAAGCACCACGCCGTCTGCCGTGGTGTAGAAACACGACACCGGGCAAACCGCCGCGCAAGGTGCATCGGTGCAGTGCATGCAAGCCATGGACACTGAGCGTTCGCCGGGTTTGCCGTCATTGATCGTGACGACGCGGCGGCGATTGATGCCCCACGGCACTTCATGTTCGTTCTTGCAGGCTGTCACGCAGGCGTTGCACTCAATGCAACGGTCGGCATCACAAAGAAATTTGACGCGAGCCATCTTCTATTCTCCCCTCACGCCGTTTGGATCTGGCAGAGGGTGACTTTACCCTCGTGCATACCTGTAACCGGGTCATAGCCGTAAGACGTGATCGTGTTCACGCTTTCGCCGAGCACGATCGGATCGGCTCCCTTCGGATATTTGGAGCGCTGATCGACGCCCTGGAACCAGCCGGAGAAGTGGAAGGGCATAAACGCCACGCCCTTGCCAACACGATCAGTGACGAGCGCCTTAACGCGCGCCTTCGATCCATTTTCCGGGCCCGTGACCCAAACCCAGCCGCCGTCCTTAATGCCGCGCTCGGCCGCGTCGGACGTATTGACCTCGACGAACATGTCTTGCTGCAATTCGGCAAGCCAGCGGTTCGAACGCGTTTCTTCGCCGCCGCCCTCGTATTCCACGAGACGGCCGGAGGTCAGGATGATGGGGAATTGCTTCGCAAGCCCCTTGTCCACCGCCGCCTTCTGAATCGAAAACCCGAGATTGGCCATGCGGAACTGGCGTCCGTCCGGCCGGGTCGGATACTTGGAAACCAGATCAGGACGCGCCGTGTAGATCGGCTCGCGATGAACCGGGACCGGATCGGGAAGATTCCACGCTACCGCGCGGGCCTTGCCGTTGCCGTAAGCCATCACGCCATGCTCGAGCGTAACGCGAATGATGCCGCCGGACAGATCGACTGCCCAACCCACGCCGTCCGGATTGTTGCCGCCGATCTTGTTGATGGTCGCAAGTTCAGCTTCGGTGAGATCCTTGTCCCAGCCGAGCTTCTTCAGCACGCCATAGGTGAACTCGGGATAACCGTCGGTCAGTTCCGAGCCCTTGCTATAAGAACCCTCGGCCAGAAGATTGACGTTTTTCACCGAGCCGTCGGGCTGTTTCTCTTCGTACACCACGCCGAAGCGCGCGCGGAACGTGCCGCCGCCGTCCTTCACGTGGAGGTTTGTGTTGTAGAGCGTGTGCGTGCCCGGATGCCTGATCTGCGGCGTGCCCCAGCACGGCCACGGCAGGCCATAATAGTCGCCGCCGATCTCAGGCTCGTCCTTCTTGGCACGCAAGGTCACCAGATCGAACTTGCCCTGGTTCCTCATGTGCGCCTTGAGCCGTTCCGGTGACTGACCGGAATAGCCGGTCGAGAAACCGCCCCGGTTGATTTCGCGCAGCAGATCTTCGGATGACGGGTGATTATTTTCGACCTTGATGTTCTTGAACATCGGATCAGCGAAACCGAGCTTCTTCGAAAGCAGGTAGATGATCTCATAATCATCCTTGGATTCGAAGATCGGCTTGACGATCTGCTCGCCCCACTGCAGCGAACGGTTCGACGCCGTGCGCGAACCCGATGTCTCGAACTGGGTGCAGGCCGGCAGCAGATAGGTGCCGTTCTTGCGCTCGGAGATAGCCGCAAAGGTGGTCGGATGAGGATCGGCGACCACCAACAATTCAAGTTTTTCGAGCCCCTTCACCATCTCCGTCATGCGCGGGATGGTGTTGCCGCCGTGCCCCATAATGACGACGCCCTTTACGGTGTCGCGCTGATCCACGTCGTCGGGATTGGCGAGCGTCGCATCGAACCAGCGGGTCCATGGGATGCCCGGTAATTCCATATTCTGCTTGCGGGTACGAGCCGGACGCCCGGCCTTTGCCGGCACTTCGTCGAAGCGAGACTGGAAGTAATCGTAGTCAACTTCCCAAACACGCGCCCAGTGCTTCCAGGCGCCTTCGACCAGACCATAGTAAAGCGGCAGCGAGGTAATATCGAGGCCGATGTCGGTCGCGCCCTGCACGTTGCAGTGGCCGCGGAAGATGTTGGCGCCTGTGCCATAGGAGCCGACGTTGCCCGTTGCGAGCAACAACGTGCAATAGGCACGGACGTTCGCGGTGCCGACGGTGTGCTGCGTGCCGCCCATACACCAGATGAACGTGGATGGCTTCTGTTTGGCAAATGTCTCGGCGACCTTCTTCAACTGCTCGCCGGGAATGCCAGTGACGCGCTCGACCTCTTCAGGTGTCCATTTGGCTACTTCGGCACGAATCTGATCCATGCCGTAAACACGCTGGGCGATAAACTGCTTGTCTTCCCAGCCGTTGTTGAAGATGTGATGCAACATACCCCAGATCACCGCGATGTCGGTGCCGCCGCGGAATCTCACATATTCGGTGGCGTGCGCAGCTGTACGCGTGAACCGCGGGTCTAGAACGAAGACGTTGGCACGGTTGATTTCCTTGCCGGTCAGGATGTGCTGCAGCGATACCGGATGCGCTTCGGCTGCGTTCGATCCCATGAAGACGATCGTCTTCGAATTGCGAATGTCGTTGTATGAGTTGGTCATGGCGCCGTAGCCCCATGTGTTGGCTACGCCGGCAACCGTCGTCGAGTGACAGATACGCGCCTGATGGTCGATCGAGTTGGTGCCCCAGAACGCGGCGAACTTGCGGAACAGATACCCGCCTTCATTGGAGAATTTCGCCGAGCCGAGAAGATACACGGAGTCCGCGCCGGACTTGGCGCGGATCTCGAGCATCTTGTCGCCGATCTCGCTGATGGCCTGATCCCAGGCGATCTTCTGCCACTCGCCGTTGACTAGCTTCATCGGATACTTCAGGCGGCGATCGCCATGCACCAGTTCGCGCACCGACGCGCCCTTGGCGCAATGTGAACCGCGATTGATCGGGCTGTCCCACGCCGGTTCCTGGCCGACCCAGACGCCGTTCTGGACTTCGGCAATGACCGTGCAGCCCACCGAGCAATGCGTACAAACATTCTTTTTGACTTCGGTCGGCGCGCCGACAATCTTCGGACCGGCCTGCGCCTTGCGCACCGATCCGAGCGGCGACAATCCGATGACAGCGCCCGCACCAGCAACCAGACCGGAGCGGCGCAGGAACGTGCGCCGGTCAAGAACGCCCGATGCCAATCCGGCGGCGATGCCCTGCAAGCGCGCGCGGCCGGCCGATCCTTCTTTTCGCTTGATCAACATGTGCGTGCTTCCATCAATAACGGTTGACGCGATAGTAGTTTTGGACGTCCGGCGAATCCGCTTTGTAGCGAGCCTTGACGCGCTCGGCCTGCGACTCTTCTGCTTCGGCCTCGGTGGACACGGGTACGATCGCGGCGGCTGCAACGGCCGATCCGCCCATCATGAAAAAACGACGGCGATCGAGCCCCTTCGCGTCCGGCGCCTTGCTGTCGCCGGCGGGCGTTTTGGTTTTGGACGGCTTGCTCATCGCGATCTCCTTCCAGTCGATTCCGTTTCGCCTTCGGCGTCACTCGGACAGCGTGAAGGCCTCAGATTCCAGTTCCATAAAGACGCGCCCCACGCGACCGACCGCGCGGTAGAATTTCGCGGAGTTCGACATCTCGAGATCAGCGAACATCCGCGCCGCCCATGGCTTGAGATGCCGCTCGAAAAACCTGGCCTGCGTGGCGAAGTCTGCATCAAACTCGCCGCGCGCGAGACCAGCCATGACTTCAAGCAGAATCGCGATGTGATCCTCGGGCTCGCGCGAGGAACCGGCGCGTTCGATCCCGAGCAAATCAAAATCTTCGCGGACGCGCGCGAGCGGGCGCTCGTGAAGAAAACCGGTCAGGTAGTACGAGGCATAGGGCAGCAGTTCGCCGCGCCCCAAGCCGATAAACAGATCGAAAAATTCCTTGGCAACGGCACGCTCGCTCAGATCCGCTGCTGCCGCAGCCAGTTCGACATGCGCCATGCCGAGATCGGACGCATCGCCCTTGAGCGTTGCAACGCGCGACAGCGTCTGCGCATCTGGCGCTTTGCCGAGCAGCAATGAGAGCAAACCGTATTCGGCCGCGCGAAGCTGATCGATTTCGTCAATTTTGGATGTCGATGACACGTCAGCCCCCGCTGATCCGTAGAGATCGGGACGAAGGATGAAACGCGGAACACGAGTCAGCGCCTCGATGGTCAGAACTCGTTCTGCCGGAATGCGCGACCAGGCCGATATCGAAGGCTGCGAAATACCAACGGCTCTCGCCAGCGACGCCACGCCGCCTGCTGCTTTAATTGCCTGCTCTAAACCGGCGTCCCGCATGGTACGAACCGAGTTCCCCCACCCGTGCCTTCAAACGAGGCATTCTTGTTCACTAGAACTGTTCTAGTTCTAAATTTGTACCATAGGCTCGTCCTATGTCTCAAAAACTTTTGTCTAAACCCTTGGTTTCGCAGTGCCATGTCGTCGCACCTCATGCTGCGGTGCACTGGACTCTTTCGACTCTGCGTTTTGTGTATTTTCAACCTGAACGTGCTCGGTCCGCTCGTCATCAGCCGATGCGGGAGTCGAAGGTACCGACAGTCTTACTGACTGAAGCTGCAAATCCGACGGCGGATTTTGCGGCGCATCAATGTCGGCATCGCCGCTGACATCATCGGTTGCGTCACTATGGGACGAGGCGTTCGACTCTTGTGCGTCGTGGGCGGCCGAATCGCCGCCCATGATCTGCAGGACCATTTTCGCGATGTCCGTGCCGGCGGCGATCTCGCTGTTTCCGGGTACACCGCCCGGCGTATTCCAGTCATAAGCGTAGTCGAGCGCGGGATTGACGTAGTTGCGGATCGCCGGGTCCAGCGCCCAGGATTTCCGTAGCGCCGCGTTGCGCAAACTCTCAGGCACACCCTTGCGCAAGAAGCCGGTGATGTCGGTCGTTTCCGTGACATCTTCCAGCTTCGGCAAGCTCGAGAGGTCGAACGGCTCTTCGGCATCGCTTTCGGTAGCCGGCGCAGTCGAAGCTTCCGCCTCTTCAGCCGGTTTTACAGCCGCGCTGTCAGCGTCAGACTGCTTCGCCTCATGCTTGCGCTGTGACCAGCGGGCGAGAAAATTCTTCTCACTATCCTTTTCGTCCTGGCTCATGCGCCGTCCTTCCGCCCGCCGGATGGATCTTCGCCGCGCTTGCGATCAACATTCGCCCGATCGCGCTTGCGCTTGTGGAATACCTGTTCGACATGGAACTCATCGACAAATGCCGCGATCCACGACGCGATATCCGGCGGCATCGGAACTGTGCCGATCACGTCGGTTCCGCTCTCGAACATCGCCTCGCCTTCGGTCGGATCGGCGGTGACTTTCGTCAGTTCAAGCTCCGAACCGCCGTCCTGACGCCGAAGTGCAACCCATATCTGCGGTGCGCCATCAGCAAGATTGTCGCGGTAATTCGCCGTGTCAGTGCTGAACAGATCAATCGTCGCGCGGCCGGCATAGTACAGCGTCGCATCGGCCTCCTGCGACAGCACTGTCCATGGCGCGGTCGAAGGCACGTCCTCGAGAACTGTCACCGGCGACCACATATGGTCGATCCAGGGATTATCGATGGCGCGGCGGCGCAGCACCACCCCGACTTCACGGGACGTCTCGGTCATGGACGGCCCTCCTGTTACAAGTGAATCACGCGACGTTCGCCGCGGATGCGAGCGGCAGGCCCGCGACAAGATTTTGCGGTTTCAGGCGCACGACCTTGTCCGAGTCCATCGCCAGAATGAGATAGATCGGCTTGTTCCCGACGCGTTCATCGACAAAGCGCGCGTCTTCAAAGGTCAGGCGCATCAGGGCGACGATCCGCTCGGCCGCATTTGCGCCCGGCGTATCGCCGTTCCAGAGAGCATTGCCGATTCTGGTGCCTTCGCTGTCGAGTCCGATGAACCAGCGCCAGTCGCGGTCCTCGATCGACGCGACCGTCTCGACCTTCACGGCGACACCGAGGAGATGGGCAATCCAGCGCTCGATCACGCGGCTCAGCCCGTCGCGCGCCTTGGGATTACCGCCGAGATTCATCGCCATCGCATGCGCATCAGATCGCGACCAGTAGGTCCAGGCATTCTCGTCATCCATGACATCCATTTCGCCGAAAGCCTGCGGCTGGAGCATCGCGGTCAAAGGCGACGAATGCAGGTCATGCTGTGCCTGATGCTGTGCCTCGACAACTTCGGCATCGGCCAGCAGCAAAGCACCCTCGTGAATCGTCGCCTTCTGGCTGCGGTAGAACAGTTCAGCGGCGCGCAGCACATAAGGATCCTCGCAGCCCTCTAGGGCGTTACGCAGGATCAGGTGACACAATTGCGAGAGAAAGATCGGCGGCAGATCGGTCGCACCCTTGCGTGCCAGCGACACATACACTGCCTCAAGCGAAGGCGCCGCGAGGAGCCTGTCGCGAAACGCCATCATAAACGTCCAGTTCTCGCGTGCGTCGGCGTCGACGAGTGCGGCAATGTCGGCTTTCGAGATCGGGCGAAGCGGATCGGCAAGCAGCCCCGCATGAAGGTTGCGCTCGGCGTCGCAGGCGTCGTCGGGCGGCATCAACTCCGGGCGGGCCAGATACGCCATGATCAGCTCAGGCGTCGCAACCAGCCCTCCGTGATCGGCACGGCGTGTGAGGTGATGACCCGAAGCGACCCAGAATTCTCTCATGTACGATCCGCCTTGATACGATCGGTCCTGCTCAGTCCAAGAAGGTCGACCTCCTCGGCCGGCTCGTCGCCCTCGACCTCATGAAAGGTAAAGGCGGGTGCATGGCTATGCAATCGATCCGCGCCCGGCTCCGACTCCCGCGGCTTCAGGGTACGGAAGCGCTCGCGGATTTCACCGTTCTCGATGGTACGCTGCACTGCCAAAATCGTTTGCGGAGGGTGATCGCACAGAGAGGAAGCAAATGTGACTTCCTCCTCGGCTGCAGCACGCGCGGCTTCCATATCCGGCGCACCGAATTTCGCCATCAGGTGCGCTGCGAGCCGCTCGACGATCGCAGGCCTCTCCGTTTCCGTCGCCTCCGTGACGACAGCGAGTGTGGACCAGCCGAGACTGTCGATGCCGAGAAAGCCGGATCGCAGCGCGACCCGCTGTTTCTGTCCCAGCGTGGCAGGATCATGATCCCAGAACACGAACGCCCCCGACACGGCCCACTCACCGGGCTCGGCGGCGTGCTCGAACACAAACGTGTCCGAAGGATCGAGCCTGATCGTACGCGGAAGTTTCAGCATCCGCCTCACCCCAGTTTCGGAGCGCGATAGTCCGGATCATACCACGCCGCTTGGGCGAGCGCATCGACGAAGCTATTTCGCGCCACCGGTCCCTTCGCCGCAGGCGTTCTGATGAGGAGATCACCGTTGACGTCGATCCCTCGCCGTTCGTCCGCGTTCTCCTTGGAAAGCCGCTCCAGGTAGTCACGCGCCACCGGATCGAAGCCGCGCTCATTCCATTGGTCGAAGGCGGTCATGAGATGACGGGCGAAGCTGCCAATCATCGCGTCGGTATCGACCATCTCAAATCCTTCGTTCAGCAGCGCCACTCCGCTCGCCGCCTCGGCTTCCCCGACATGGGCCATGTCCGCAGCGCGCAACATGACGCCGATCACCAGCCACCCTGGCACATCCGTCTCGCCACAATCTTTTGGCCAGCCAAGCCGCACGCCGCCCAGCACGCCGCCGTCGAACAGGATTGTGTCCGGCCAGGTAAAACTCACCTGGCGCTCCGGCGGGCAATGGACCGCAATGGCATCCGCAGTCGCATTCATGCCCGCAAAGAATGCGCGACGCGCCGACACCAGCGGTTCGTCCGGCTCAAGGACGACGGCGAACTCGACCAGATCGTAGCGCCGGACCCAAACCAGCGTTCCGGCGCCGGCTTCTGAAGCGATACCGCAGCCATGGGCGAACGCGTCACCGTGCTCGCGAAGCGCAACAAGCGTATAGCCCGGAGGCAGATCGAGCGGCTGTTCTGCCTGCGCAGTGCGCGAAACCATCATCGCAGAAAATTTCCCTAAGCTCTTTGTATTTGGGCAGTCTATGCTATCTCGGTCAAGGTGCCGGTGCTTGCGCGGACGGTACCGGCGACATCATATAACGAGATAGTCGCGCGGCTGAGGAAGGTTCAAGGTCGTAGAGCATGAATGGCGCAAAGCCCCGCCTTGTGATTTGCAGTTGCGAGAAGACCATGCCCCTCGATGCGCAGGCGATCGGGCGCGGCTGCGTGGCCAACATGACGCAGGCAAACCAGCTCTGCGGTCTCGACCTCGATCAGTTTAAGGCCGCGCTTGCCGAAGGCGGGCCTATTACGGTGGCCTGCACCCAGGAAGCACCGCTGTTCAAAGAGGTCGCCGAGGATTTCCCGCAAGTTCCTCTCACCTTCGTCAACATTCGCGAGACCGGCGGCTGGTCGAAAGATGCCGCAGCGGCCGGGCCGAAAGCCGCAGCGCTTATCGCAGCCGCATCAGAAGAGATGCCGCCGATCTCGCTGGTGACGCTGGAAAGCGGCGGTGTCGCACTGATCTATGGTCGCGACGAAGTCGCTATCGACGCGGCAAAACGTCTCGCCGACCGTCTCGACATTACCGTCATTCTGACAAAGCCCGAAGACGTGACGCCACGCGCGGTCAACGAGTTTCCCGTCGTAAAGGGCACGATCCGCAATGCACGCGGATATCTCGGAAAGTTTGAACTCGCCATCGACGACTACGCACTTCCCTCACCATCTTCCCGCAGCAAGTTGCTGTTCGGGACAGCCCGCGATGGCGCGACCTCGACGTGCGATCTCATCCTCGACCTCAGCGGCGGTCTGCCGCTGTTTCCGGCCCACGAATTGCGTCCGGGTTATCTGCGCGCCGACCCCCGCGACCGTGCGGCTGTCGAAAGAGCAATTGCGGATGCTAGCAATCTCGTCGGCACCTTCGACAAACCGCGCTTTATTCATTTCGAGGAATCGCTCTGCGCGCATTCACGCTCCAACATCATCGGCTGCACACGCTGCCTTGATCTGTGCCCGACCGGCGCGATCACGCCCAACGGCAATGCGGTCGCCATCGATCCGAATGTCTGTGCCGGCTGCGGGTCGTGCGCATCCGTTTGCCCGACTGGTGCGGCGTCTTACGCATTGCCCAGCGCCGATGCCTTGATGCGGCGGTTGCGGACGTTGTTGCAAACCTACCGCAAGGCCGGTGGGGAAAATGGCGTCGTGCTGTTTCACGACGGCGATCACGGCGAGCCGCTGATCGATGCCCTTGCCCGCTTCGGTGACGGGCTGCCGGCAAACGTGCTTCCGGTTCGCGTCAACGAGGTCACGCAGCTTGGTCCCGAAGCCATCGCCGCCGTCTTCGCTTATGGCGGTACCGGCGCCGTGTTGCTGACCCGCGCACAACCCCGGCACGAAACCGCAGGACTGCGACGCGCCGCTGACATGTCAGGGACGATCGTTGCCGCTCTCGGCTTCGGCGAAGGCGTCGTCCGCATAATCGAGACCGACGATCCGGATCAGCTACGCGCAATGCTTGACGCCATGCCCACCGGCATCGCAACCGAGAAACCGGCGAGTTTCATTCCGCGCGGCGCGAAACGCGGCGTGCTGGAGACGACGTTCCGCGAATTGCATCTCGCGGCCCCCTCGCCTGTCGACGTCGTTCCGCTTGCACCCGGCGCTCCGTTTGGTGGCGTACAGTTGAATGTCGAAGGCTGCACACTCTGCCATGCCTGCGTGACCGCATGTCCAACCCACGCGCTCTCGGACAATCCCGACCGCGCCATGCTGCGCTTCACGGAAAGCCTCTGCGTACAATGTGGGCTTTGCGAAGCCACCTGTCCGGAGGATGTCATCACGCTGGAGCCGCGCCTCGATTTTCAGGCCTGGAACGCGCCGCTGCGCATCCTGAAAGAAGAAGAGCCTTTCCATTGCATCGCCTGTGGTACGCCGTTCGGAACCCGAAGCTCGATCGAGCGCGTGCTGTCGAAGCTGCAGGAAAAGCACTGGATGTTCCAGGGCGACAACGCGCGGCGGCTCGATGTTATCAAGATGTGCGCGGATTGCCGCGTCGAAGCTGCCGTTAACGAGAGTTTCGATCCACATTCTGCGCCGCAGCGTCCGCCTGTGATGTCCACCGAGGACTATCTGCGCGCGCGCGAACTCAAAAAGAACGATCCGTTCGGATCGCAATGAGCTGACGCGCCGATGTGCGCAGCCGATCAGGAGATTTGCTTGTCCGTTACCCATGCCCAGCCCGGAGCGCCGGCGACAACAAAGGCCGCGGGACTTCCCGGCGTCAAGCACGTCATCGCCGTGGCATCCGGCAAGGGGGGTGTCGGCAAATCGACGACATCGTGCAATCTCGCCCTCGGTTTCGCAGCTATGGGATTGAAGGTCGGGATTCTCGACGCGGATATCTATGGACCATCGCAACCAAAACTGCTCGGCTTACGCGGAAAGCCGCGCCTTGTGGGCCCACGCATGCTGGAGCCGATGGAACGCTTCGGCGTCAAGGTGATGTCGATTGGCTTCCTGGTCGAGGAAGACAGCGCCATGGTCTGGCGCGGGCCGATGGTGATTTCGGCGATCACGCAGATGCTGCGCGAAGTCGCGTGGAACGACCTCGACATTCTCGTCGTCGATCTGCCACCCGGCACCGGTGATGCACAACTGACCATGGCGCAGCAGACGCCGCTCGCGGGCGCGGTGATCGTCTCGACGCCACAGGACATCGCTCTGATCGACGCGCGGCGCGGCATCGAGATGTTCAAGAAGGTCAATGTGCCGATACTGGGCCTGATCGAGAACATGTCCAGCTTTTGCTGCCCGACCTGCAACCGTGTCACGCCGATTTTCGGCCACGGCGGCGCACGGCTCGAAGCCGAGAAGCGCGGCATTCCATTCCTGGGCGAAATTCCACTCGACATGGCGATCCGCCAGACGTCGGATGACGGACGCCCGATCGTCGCAACCGATCCTGAAGGTACTCACGCGAAGCACTATATCGACATCGCACGACAACTTTGGATGTCCATCACCACCGGCATGGCGACCAGACCCGCGCCGCGTATCGTGATCGAGTAAGCTATGACAGATGCGACCCGGATCAGATCTGAAGGTGCAAAGGCCAAAGAGGCAAAGCCGAAAGGCATGTCCGCGCCGCGCGTGATGCCGGATCCGCAAAATCCGCGGCTGACCGAACGTGTGATCGGCATCGATCAGACCGGCGCGCCGGTCAAGATCAGTGTGCCGGTCGAGCGCCCGCTGACGCTCTATCTGAATTCGCAGGAGATCGTCACCATGATGACGATCAACGACTATCCGGAATATCTGGCGCTGGGTTATCTGCTCAACCAGAACATGCTCAAGCCGGACGATGTGGTGACCGAAGTTGTCTATGACGACGACTTGCAGGTGGTGGTCGTCTACACCGAGCGCGGCACCAACTTCGAGGAAAAGCTGAAGAAGAAAACGCTGACCTCCGGCTGCGCGCAGGGCACCGCTTTCGGTGACCTGATGGAAGCCATTGAAGGCGCTTCGCTGCCCCATGCCGAGTTGCGCACGTCTTGGCTCTATCAGATGACTCACGCGATCAATACTGCGCCTTCGCTTTATCTTGAGGCGGGGGCTATTCATGGCTGCGTGCTGTGCAAGGAAGGCGAACCGGTTTGTTACATGGAGGACGTCGGCCGGCACAATGCGGTCGACAAGATCGCTGGCTGGGCCTGGCGGCACAATGTCGATGTGGCCGACAAGATCATGTACACGACAGGCCGCCTCACCTCCGAAATGGTCATCAAGACGGTGCGGATGGGCATTCCCATTCTGGTGTCACGGTCCGGCTTCACGGCGTGGGGCGTCGAACTCGCGCGGCAGGTGGGACTAACGCTGGTCGGCCGCACCAAGGGAAAGCGGTTCATCGCGCTGTCCGGTCAGGAGCGGATCGTGTTCGACCAGAACCTCGAATTCGTCGCAGAAGAATCCGCACGTCATCGCCGCAAAGGCAGCGACGATGACTGACGATCGGCCCTCGACTCTTGGTGTGCTCCTCGCCGGCGGTCTTGCGCGGCGGATGGGTGGCGGCGACAAACCGATGAAAACCATCGGTGGCCGCACCATTCTGGAGCGCGTGATCAAGCGGCTTGCACCGCAGTGCGACGGACTCATTCTCAACGCCAACGGCAATCCGGCGCGCTTCGCATCATTCGGGCTGCCTGTCGTCGCAGATACCGTTGAAGGATTTGCAGGCCCTCTCGCCGGTGTGCTCACGGCCCTCGATTGGGCTGCCACGCACAGGCCGGACGTCGAATGGGTGCTGAGCACAGCGACAGATTGTCCGTTCTTGCCGCGCGATCTCGTCGTGCGATTGCAGCACGCACGGATCGAGGAAGGCGCGCAGCTTGCCGTCGCCGCGTCCGGCGACCAGACTCATCCGGTGATCGGACTATGGAGCGTCGCACTGCGCAGCGAACTGCGTCATGCACTAGTGGTGGAAGATATCCGCAAGATCGATCGCTGGACCGCACGCTACAAACTGGCGACGGTGACATGGCCGACCGAGCCGCTCGATCCGTTCTTCAATGCCAATACGGTCGAGGACATTGCGGAAGCGGAGCGGCTTGCAGCGCTCGATGAAGGCGCGTGATCCGGACGAATTACGCCGGACGGAAACCCGCCTGCTCCAGCGCCTTCCGAACGTCCGCTGAGCGAACCGCACCGAGAAACGCCTGAACCGCGGGACGCTGCTTTCGCGATGTCACAAGCGCAAAATCGTAATGCTCCTCAGCGAACGGAATAAACCCGAGGCCTGCTGCGTGAGCAACCGGCGCGATCGTCATGCCCCAGTCGGCACGGTTTTGCGCCACAGCCGCCGCCACCGCATTGTGTGAGCGCGGCTGATTCCAGTAACCGTCAGGCCGCGCTTCTCCCAGTAGACGATCAATCAGAATGCGCGTGCCAGCACCTTGATTGCGGTTGACCATCAGGCATGAGGGGTCTTTCAGCGCAGCGCGTACGGCGTCTTCCGCGCTCAGACCTTCAAAGCGTTTGTCGCCAGCACGGAACACGATGCCCTGCATGCGCCGATAGCCCGGCACAAGTTCAAGGCCCTCGACAAGAAACGGCGTGTTGTATGTATCGGTCTTCTCATCGAGCAGATGGATGGGCGCGAGATCGCATTCCCCGCGCCGCGCCGCCGACAATCCGCCGAGACTTCCCACTGAAATCGAACGCACGGACAGACCTGCGCGCGCCAGCGGCGCAGTGACGAGATCCAGTCCTGTACAATGACTCCCGACGATCACAAGATCTGGCACCCGTACATGCGGCGTAAACAGCGTCACCTCCGCCTGGGTGCCTGCCGGCATCTGCTCGGCGAGCGCGTCGATCTTCAAGAATCCGTCAGCTTGGGCAAATGACGTGATTGCACCGGAGCCCTTGCCGGTTGGATACGCAATCAATCCATCATCGCCCTCGACCAGAGAGACCATCACGAATTCTGTGCGGCCGAGCTCGGAAGCAATCCGCACCGGCACTTTCGCCATCACCCGCGCGTCGTTGCGTGGCGGCAAGCCTGCGAGACGGCGCAGCACCAGCACGATCATGTCGTGGAACGTGAACATCGCCGACGTGGGGAAACCGGGCAGGATGACGACCGGCTTGCCGTCACACACCGCGAGACACAGCGGCTTGCCCGGCTTCAGCGCAACGCCGTGGGCAACGATGCCGGGTTTGCCAAGCCGCGCGACGATGCGATGGGAGACATCGCCCTCGCCTTTCGAAGTCCCGCCCGACAGAATGAGCATGTCGCTGGTCACCAGCGCTTCGCGCATAACGGCTTCGAGCTTGTCCTCGTCGTCGGGAAACGCGCCCAGGAAATGCGCCTCTCCGCCATTCTCGGACACCGCGGCCGTCACGATGGCGCCATTGGTGTCGAAGATGGCTGCGGGGCGCAGCGGCTGACCGGGCTGCACAAGTTCGTCGCCCGTGGAGATGATGGCAACGCGTGGCTTCCTCACCACCGACACACGCGCGACACCCGATGCGGCGAGCATGCCGATTTCGCGCGAACCGATCAGCGTTCCCGCACGCAGCAAGATCTCGCCGCGCGCGATGTCGGATCCCGCATAGGACACGAACTGTCCGGGCGACACCGCGCGTCGGATTTCGATCGCGCCATCGCCCGCGAGTTGCGTATGCTCGACCATGACAACGGCATCGGCACCGCGCGGAATGGGACCACCCGTTGCAATCGGCGTCGCTGTACCTTGTGTCACCGGCAGTTGCGGTGCCGTGCCGCACGCAATCACTTCACTGTTCAGGCGCAGACGAACCGGCAGCGCCTCGCCCGCAGCAACGAGATCAGCCGAACGCACGGCAAAGCCATCGACGTTGGAGCGATCGAATGGCGGCACGTCAACAACCGCGACAACATCGCTTGCTATGACGAGTCCAAGCGCATCCACCAGCGCGCGGTCTTCAGCAGCAAGATCACGCGGAAACAGCGCAGCCTCAAAGCGCGCAAGCGCTTCCTCACGCGACAGAACCGTCAGAAACTGATCCTGCTCGACGCTTGCATTGCTCGGCTTGATCATCTCAAAGTCTCACATCATATCGCGAAGAGGAAACGCGCCGACTGCCGTTCCGGCTGCATAGCCCTCACTGTCTCCCGGCACGGCAAGCCATGCATCGGCGCGGGCAATAGCCTCCAGCGAAAGCTGTCCTGCCGCAATCGGCATCCAGGTTTCATCCGATCTTTCCAGCAACATGATCTCCGTAACACCGATAGCCGAAGAAATCTTGCGCGCAAGCGGACGAACGATTTCACGTCGCGGCGACCTTGCCATGAGCCGATCCAGCGCCGGTTGGATCAGCATCAAACACACGGCCAACGCCTGATCGGGAGCGCCGGGAGCAGCGATCACCGGTGTTGCGCCGATTTTTCCGACTGCCGCCGTACGCCCGGGCTGCAGTGCGAGTCCATGGATCAAACGGGCTCCGCCCGCAGTCAGCGCCTCAATCGTCGCATCCCTACGGCCGAGGCCGGTGCCGCCGACCGTCACGAGCAGATCGTAAACGCCCCCGCCCACGGCGGCGGAAATGCTGACCTCATCGCGTCCCTTTGTTTGCAAACGAACCGCTCGCGCACCGGCATTTTTCGCAAACTCAAGAATGAACTGCGAGGATGCCGTGTTGCCGTCCGTGGACGATATATCGATCACACACACGCGCGGAGATCGAATCTTGACGCGATCGAGCCCTGCCGCGCGGGCGGCAAGCAGGCCGAACGCACTCACACGCGTTCCCGGCGCGATAATCGAACGCCCGGCACCAATATCGTCTCCGGCCCGGCGAATGCCATGACCGGGCACTGCTTCCGCGAGAACCTGAAACATCGGGCCAACCTGTTCAACCATATCGGCATCGAGCACGCAGTCACAATCATCCGGCAAACGATCGCCTGCTTCGACCCATACCGGCGCTGAGGCTAACGGCAGCGGCGAATAGGATGATGCGCCGACAATATCGCGCGCGCGCAATGCCCAGCCATCGGCGACCGCAACACTGGCCGCGGGATACGCTTCTCTTAAAGGTTCAATAGCGGCTGCAATACCGCCAACGGATTCCACAAGCGATACGTCAATGGGTTCAACCGGCTCCACGCCGTCGAGCAGCGAACGAAGAGCAACGCCGAGCGGGGTGAGCGCGGCCGGCAAACGCTGTGTCTGAATCATGCCGGATGGTGGACCATCTAGCGGTGGCTTAGCAACCGCCTGATGGGACAGCCCAAGCGAACTCCGTCAGGACGCCTTTTTCTCGGCGTTCGGGAAGAACAGTTGCTTGCCGTTGACCTGATAAGCCGCGATAGCGCTCTGGCCTTCGGGTGAGAGCAACCAGTCGATAAAGCTTTGGCCGAGGTCTTTCTTCACCGCGGGATGCTTTTCCGGGTTCACCAGAATAACGCCATACTGGTTGAACAGCCGCCTGTCGCCTTCGACCGCGATGACGAGATCACTGGGATTCTTGAAAGAGAGCCAGGTGCCCCGATCGGAAATCACATAAGCACTCATAGCGCCGGCCGTATTGAGCGCAGCCCCCATGCCCTGCCCGATCTCGCGATACCACGGGCCCTTAGCTGTCTCGATATCGACGCCTGCCTGCTTCCACAGCGCGAGTTCAGCGGAATGCGTGCCGGATTTATCGCCACGCGAGACAAACGGCAGCGCTTTCTCCTGAATGGTTTTCAGTGCGGCGACTATGTCCTTCGATCCGCTGACGCCTGCAGAATCGCTCTTCGGGCCGATCAGAACAAAGTCATTATACATGACATCGAAGCGCTTCACACCCTGCCCTTCAGCGACGAATTTTTCTTCCTGCGACTTGGCGTGCACGAAGACAACATCTGCATCGCCGCGGCGCGCAGTATCCAGCGCCTGTCCCGTGCCCTGCGCGATCACTTTCACTTCGATTCCGGTTTTCGCCTTGAACAAAGGCAGGATGTAACCGAACAGGCCAGAATCCTGCGTCGACGTCGTCGAAGCCACGACGATCGACTTGTCCTGCGCGGAAGCCGGCGTTGCGAACGCCACCGCGAGCAGTGGAAACACAAAAGCAAAAGAAGCGTATCGGCGTTTCATGACATATCCCCCTAACAGTTTAAACAACGAGATCCCCACGCACGAAAGCCGCAGCCTCCGGGGTCGACGGGCTTTTGAGAAAATCCTCGGCGGGCGTTTGTTCACGCATCGTGCCGCGCACCATGAATACGACGTCGCCCGCAAGCCGCCGCACTTGGCCAAGATCGTGCGAGGCCATCACGATCTTGATGCCGGATTGTGCGGCGCTACGAACAATTTCCTCGACGCTGCGTGTGGCGGCGGGATCGAGACTCGCCGTCGGCTCGTCGAGCAAAAGCAGTTCGGGATCGCGCGCCAAAGCGCGCGCCAGCGCTAGCCGCTGCTGTTCGCCGCCTGACAGGCGACGGGCGGGACGCATGGCGAGGTCCGACAGGCCCACGCGTTCGAGCAATTCGGCCGTGCGCGCAGCCAGTTTCTCGCGGGGATAACCCGCGTGGGTCAGTCCATAAGCGACGTTGGCTGCTGCGGTCCGGCGCAACATCACCGGCCGCTGAAACACGAACGCGCGACGCGTCGGCTTTACATCGCTGCGGCCACCCCACGTCATGCGACCTTCGGTCGGCACCGCGAGTCCCATGCACAGACGCAACAAGGTGCTTTTGCCCGCACCGTTCGGTCCGACCACAAGCGTCGGCGAACCGGACGATAACGTCAGTGTGAGACGATCAAGAATTGTCGTGATGCCGGCGCGTACCGAAACACGATCGAACAAGATGGGGAGATCGGAAACCGGCGCGCGCATCATCATCCCGCCTGCCGTTCGGACCAGACTCGCGCGCCCCACGCGGCCGCATTGATCACCAGAACGATCACCACGAGGATCATGCCCAGACCGAGCGCCAGCGGCAGATTGCCTTTCGACGTTTCGAGCGCAATCGCGGTGGTCATGGTGCGGGTGAAGCCCTCGATATTACCGCCGACAATCATGACGGCGCCGACTTCCGCCGCTGCGCGTCCAAATCCTGCAAGCAGCGCTGTCAGCAGACTGAAGCGCGCATCCCACAACAGCGTCGTTATGCGGCCGAGCGGACCGACATCCATCGCCGACAGCTCGTCACGGTATTCGGTCCAAAGATCCTCGATGGTCTGGCGCGTCAGGGCTGCGATGATGGGCACGATCAAAACCGCCTGCGCGATGATCATCGCAGCCGGCGTGAACAGGATGCCGAAGTCGCCGAGCGGCCCCGAGCGCGACAGCAAGAGATAGACTGCGAGACCGACAACGACCGGCGGCAGCCCCATGAAGGCGTTGACGAGCACCACAATCGCGCTTCGTCCGGGGAAGCGCATCAGCGCGAGCAATGCACCAAGCGGCAGACCGGCAACGGCCGCGAGCACGACCGCGGAGAGGCTGACGGCCAGCGACAATTTCACGATAGCGAATAACGTCGCATCGCCACTCACGATCAGTTGCCAGGCATTCAGCCCGTCCAGCATGACTTTCCTCCGTCATGCCTTGTCCTGCATATTTTTCTGGTATGTCAATGAATTGAAAATAAACAAGAATATGCATACAAATGCAGGATGGAGCTGCTGACCACAAGCGAAGCATCGGAGTACCTTCGGCTCGGAGAACGCAAGCTCTACGAGCTGGTGGCAGACGGTGCGATCCCGTGCACCAAAGTCACGGGCAAGTGGCTTTTTCCCCGCGATGAGCTAGATCGGTGGGTGCTGTCGGGATTGATACGGCCGACCGGCATGGGTCATGCCGATGCACCATTGATCGTCGGTGGAAGCCAGGACGCCCTGCTCGAATGGAGTCTGCGCGAGTCCGGCTCAGGGCTCGCGACACTCGTTGAAGGAACTGAAAGCGGCGTCGGCCGCGTGCTGCGCGGCGAAGCAATCGCGGCAGCCATCCATTTCCACACCGAACATGACGTGCAAGATTCAGGCGAGGACGCCAATGTCGCGGCGGTGCGCGCGATAGCCAGTTTGCACGACGCCGTGCTGGTTGGGTTCGTGCGGCGCGAACAGGGCCTCCTGCTCCAGCCGGGAAATCCGAAGAATCTCACGAGCGTCGCTGACGTTCTCGCGTCCGGAGCCACGATGGCCGTGAGGCAACCGGGCGCAGGCGCGCAGATGCTGCTCGATGCACTCCTGAAACAGCATGGTGCAAAGCTGAAGGATCTGCGCCGGCTCGATCCGCCGTGCCTGACCGGGCCTGATCTCGCCACAGCCATCCGCGCCGGCGACGCCGATTGCGGCATCGCGACGCGCGCAGCCGCCAAGGCTGCCGGTCTCGATTTTGTGCCGCTGCTCTGGGAAAACTTCGATCTTCTGATGCGCCAGCGCTCTTACTTCAAACCAGCATTGCAAGCGCTGATGAGCTTTATTTCCCAGCCTCTTCTCAAACAACGCGCGAAAGACCTCACAGGCTACGATACCGCACCGGCCGGCAAGATCCGTTATTTCGCCTGACGCGCCGGCTTTCGCCCGCATCAAGTGAACACTTTCAGCGTTGGTTTATTGAAAATGGCTTTCATGCTTCGATACGGATCCGACACGTATTGATTGGGTTTTTAGGGAACCACTCGTGCGAGACATCGGCCATCGCAGCACAAGATATCGGCTTCGCCTACCGCTCGTGATCGGCGCATTCGCGGCTGCGCTCTGCGCGTCAGTCGCTGTCGCTCAATTGCGAGGTCATGGGGGGCCGGTTCGCGCGCTGGCGATCTCATCCGACGGCCAGACGCTGCTCTCGGGAAGTTTCGACGGCAGCGCGATCCGCTGGTCGCTCGGTCGCGACGCCGCCGAACAGGTTCTGCGATTCCACGACGACGCCGTCAACGCGACAGCCCTGCTCAAGGACGGCCGCGCAGCGACCGCAGGCGCCGACGGGCGAATCGCGATCTGGAGTCCCGGCAAACAACAGCCCGACACAGTGCTCGAAGGTCACACCGCACCGATCGTGGCGCTTGTGCTGTCGCCCGACGGCGCGACGCTCGCCTCGGCATCGTGGGATCATACCGTGCGGTTTTGGCCTCTCGCCGGCGGTACAGTGCGCGTGCTCGAAGGCCACACGCAGAACGTCAACGGTGTCGCGTTCAGCCCCGACGGGAAGACTCTCATCAGCGTGAGTTATGACCTGACGGTCCGCATCTGGCCGCTCGACAACCCCGCTACGCCGTCCATTGTCACCCTGCCCGCGCCGCTCAATTCGGTCGTCGTGTCCAGTGACGGCGAAATCGCCACCGCCGGCGCAGACGGCAAGATCTATTTTCTCGACGGCACCGGCAAAACCAATGGCGAAGTCGCCGCGGGACCAATCCCGGTGATCGCGATGGCAATGTCGAAGGATGGCGCGCTGCTCGCGGCGGCGGATACTCGGGGATCGGTCGCGATTATCGACCGCAAAGCACGCACGCTCGCCCGCAGGCTGATTGGGCCAGGACTTCCAGTATGGTCAGTCGCGTTCCTGCCGGACAACGGCACACTTCTCACCGGCGGCGCTGACAGCATGATCCGGCGCTGGAATGCGCTCACAGGCGAACCGGTCGGAGCGAGCATTCAGGAAAGTCCGAACGACCCGCTTGCCTCCTATGCGGGTGACCGTGGCGCGGAGATTTTCCGTGCGTGCGTTGCCTGCCACACGCTCACGCCGGATCAGGGCAATAAGGCGGGTCCAACACTGTCGGGAATTTTCGGGCGAAAGATCGCCACCTTGCCGGGCTACAATTTCTCCGAGCCGCTGAAGAAGCTCGACATCGTCTGGACGCCGGAAACTGTGTCGAAACTCTTTGAGGTCGGCCCTGCGGCCTATACGCCCGGCACTAAAATGCCCGAACAGCTCATCGGCTCGGACGAAGACCGCAAAGCGCTGGTGCAGTTTCTCGCACGCGCGACGAAAAAGTAAATAAAGGGAGCCGCCGGATTGGCTGGCGATCCAGTGCTGATTGCACCGGTCTCCAGTCTCATTCCCTGTTAACAGGGAATTTTACAGGGAAATCTGCGTTTTTCCAGCTCGAGCAGGCTACTCTTGCGTTGCAACAGACGGCTTGGCGATCAGCTTCCGTTCTTCACGTTTTCGAAGAACACGTCACGCCAGGACGGGGCCTTCTGGCTGATGGAACCGGTTCGGCTCATGAAATCGAGATACTTGCCGATTTCTTGCGGGGTGGTCGTGTAAATGATCTGAGGATTGGAGACGATCTCCTTGAGCAACTCGGGGCTGCTCGAGTCCTTTGTGAGCTTGAGGTAGGCATCAATGGCGGCGTTCGGCTCTTTCTTGATCACCGACATGGCCTCGTCGAGAGCAGCGACAAAGGCCTTGTAGACCTTCGGATTGTCATCCTTGAATTTGGTCGACGCCCAAACCACCGTGAACGTATTCGGCCCACCCATGATGTCGTAGGAATTGAGAATCGACCGGATTCCTTTCGACTTGGCTTCGAGCTCCTGAATCGGCGAAGCCGTGAAATGGGCCGTCACATCCTGCCGGGCCAGCAACGCCGCCATGCCGTCGGGGTGCGACATCGTCACGGTCAGCCGATCGAGTTTATTTCTTTGATCGGGACCGAACGCCTTCTCGGAAGCCATTTGCAACAGGATCGCCTGAATGGAGACCTTGACCGCCGGAAGCGCGATCTTGTCTCCCTCTCCGAAGTCCGCCAGCGTACGCACCGACTCTTTGTTCGTATTCAGAATCAGCGGCATGGAGCTCATCGCACTGACGCCCTTCACCCGCAGCGACGAGTTCGCCGTTTTGGACCACAGGACAAGCAGAGGCGGTACGCCACCCGCAGCAAATTGAATGGCGCCGGACAGCAGCGCATCGTTCATGGCTGCACCTCCGGCAAACGTGACGTACTTCGCCGTCAGCGCTGGAAGCCCGAGTTCGGCCGCCTTCGCTTCCAGGAGCTTCCGTTCCTGCATGACCATCAAAGGGAGATGGCCAAGGCTCGGCTGGCGAGCGATCGTAACTTCGCTGACTTCTGCCCGAGAAGCCACGGATCCGGTGAGGCAAAGCGCGACAGTTGCCAGACGAATGAAGATCTTCATGTTACCTTCCGATGATTGCGATGTCCTGTGGACACGTATGCTTCCGACTGCTGCCTGTGGCGTCCTGCCTAACTGCCGCTTCGCTCATGGACGTATGGGAAGAAGAGATCTCGCCAATCCTTGGTGGTTTCCTTGACGAGTCCGGCCCCGTGCATGAACGTCAGATAAGGCAGAATTCTCTCGGGCGTCATCGTCCATTCGAAACTCGGATCCGTGATCATCTTTGTTGTGTCTTCTTCCGAGAGACCCGTTTTCTCCGTACTCGCCCAGATCTTTGCCGCGTCCGCTGGATGCTTTTTGATGAACTCCTCGCTTTCGCTGAGTGCCGCCATAAACGCCTTCATCACGGTGGGGTTGGCCTGAACGAACTTGTTGCCTGCCCAGACGACGGTGAAGGTGTGCCGCCCTCCAAGGACGTCGTAACTATCCACGACCTTCTTCACCTGCGGCTCCCTGAGCGCGAGGTTCTGGAATGGCGGCGAAGAGAAGTGAGCCGAGATGCCGGACCGCCCGCCGAGCATAGCGAGTTGGGCATCCGGATGCCCCATCGACACCGTTAAGGAATCCAGCCGCGCTTCCTGCCCCTGGCCGAACTGTTTGCCTGCGGCCATCTGCAGCGTCACCGCCTGGATAGACGTCTTGATCCCTGGAAGCGCTATCTTGTCGCCCGGCCCGAAATCGGCCAGCGAATTGATCTTTGGATTGACCGTGACGAGGTAGAGCGGCATCGAACTCAGGGCCGCGATACCCTTCACCTGCAGGTTGGCCCGCGTGCGCGCCCAGAGCGTCAGCATGGGTGCAACGCCGCCCGCCGCGATATCCAGATTGTCCGAAAGCAATGCGTCGTTCATGCCGGAGCCGGCGGAAAACCGGAGCCATTCCGTCTTGACGGTGAGTCCCATCGCCGCCGCGTGCTTCTCAAGCAAGCGCCGCTCTTCCATGATCGTCAACGGCAGGTATCCGATGCCGTACTGTTTGGCGAGCCGGACGACGGAGACATCCGCATGGGACGGAGCCACCATTCCTGCGAGCGCAGCAACGACAGTTGCGATAGTTGCAGACAGTATTTTTTTCACTGCGTTTCCCCTCTATGACGTCCACAAATTCAGCTTTGCACGCCCCACCGCTGGATCGTTCTCTGCTCGACGGTACGGAAGATCAGGTTTTCCACGACGAGACCGATCACAATGACCGTGAGCAGACCCGCGAACACATTGGGAATATCCAGCATGTTCTTGTTCTCGAAGATGAACCAGCCCAGTCCGCCCGACCCCGAGCTGACGCCGAAGACAAGTTCGGCCGCAATGAGCGTGCGCCATGCGAACGCCCAGCCGATCTTCAGGCCGGTGAGAATGCTCGGGAATGCCGCTGGGATCAGTATCCTGATGACATAGCGCGGACCGGTGAGACCATAGTTGCGACCAACCATCTTCAACGTGTTGCTCACCGACAGAAAGCCCGAGTGGGTATTCAGCGCAATCGCCCAGGTGACCGAGTGGACGAGAACGAAGATCAAACTCCCATTACCCAGACCGAACCAGATGAGCGCAAGCGGCAGCAGGGCGATCGCCGGCAACGGATTGAACATCGACGTCATGGTTTCGAGGAAATCGCGACCGATGCGTGAAGCAATCGCAAGACCCGTCAGCAACGTTGCGAGCAATACGCCGATCACGTACCCGGCGAGGAGCACGCGAATCGAGCCCCAGGCGCGCTCCAGCAACACACCGCTGCGGATGCCCTCGATGAAAGCCTTCATCGTGGCGGTAAACGTTGGAAACAGCAGATCGTTGTTGAGAAAACGGCCGTATACTTCCCATATCGCCGCGAGCGCGATGAGAATGACGATCTTACGCACCGCGCCGTTGTTGTAGAGGATCTCGACCGACGAGAGCGGCCTCTCCACCACTGTGATCTGTTGGACGGATTTTGCATCCGCCGGCGCCACCCTGATCTCCGGTCGATCCACGCTGACACGGGTTACGTTGTCAAGCATGGGCCACCTCCTTGTGCGTTTCGTCCTTGAAAAGCATGTCGTGGATTTCCTGCTCGAGACGATGGGCTTCCACGGGGTCCGTGACGCTGTTCAATTCCGCCTTGACCCGGCCGGGATGCGGCGACAGCAGGAGAATCCGGTTTCCGACCTTGATCGCTTCCGCGATCGAATGGGTGACGAACACAACGGTGAACTTCGTGTCGTCCCACAGAGCGAGTAGTTCGTCCTGCATCTTGCGGCGTGTAAGCGCGTCGAGCGCGGCGAACGGCTCATCCATCAGAAGGATATCAGGCTCCATCGCCATTCCACGGGCGATGGCGACGCGCTGCTTCATTCCTCCCGAAAGCGTGTGCGGAAAGCTGTCCGCGAACTTCGACAACCCCACTTTGTCGACATAGTGCATGGCGCGGGCGGTCGCCTCGCGTTTTGCCAATCCCTTGGCCGCCTCCAGCGCGAACGCCACGTTCTGCGTCACGGTTTTCCATGGAAGCAATTGATCGAATTCTTGGAAGACCATCATGCGATCGGGACCGGGACGAGTGATGAGCTGCCCTTTCAGCCTGATCTCGCCTTCGGTGGGCTTGATGTACCCGCCGATCGCCTTTTGCAGGGTCGACTTGCCGCATCCGGACGGCCCGAGAAGCACGAATCGATCGCCCTGATGCACGTCAAAGCTGACGCGATAGGTGGCCGTGATCCGCAGTTGGACCGTCTTGTACTGAAGCGTGACGTCGCGCACCTCCAGCAACGGGCGATTATCTGCCATGTTTCCCTCTCCTTTGACCGCGCGGTCCGATCAGTCCCTGGGCCGATTGTTGTTCTGGCCGCTTTGTTCTTATTTTCTTCGAATCGTTCATGCCCAGGCGACGACAGCGCCTCAGTGGCTGTGGCCACTTGGCGCAGGTACCCCCTCGATGACGACATTGATGCAAGCAGGTTTTCCGCTCGCGACGGCCCTGCTCAGGGCAGCATCGAGCTCGGCCAGATCACGGACATATTCACCGTGGCCTCCGAGACCTTCGACAGCCTTGTCGTAGCGCGCGGCACTGAGCTGACAACCGATCAGCCGCTTCGGCCCGTATTCGCGAAGCTGGATCTGGTGCTCCGCATTCCAGCACTCGTCGTTGCCGATAATGGCAATGAAGGGCGCGTTCTCTCTCGCGGCCGTCTCGAACTCAGCCAGGTGAAAGCCGATCGTTCCGTCGCCCATGAAGGCGAACACGGTGGCTGACGGCTTTGCCTTCTTCGCAGCAACTGCGTAGCAGAGCCCTCCACCGATGGCGCCTGAAGGCCCGTTGATGATGCGGTGCGTGCCACGCGTGCAAGCCTGAGCCCACTGACCGAATTCACCTCCGTCACAAACCACGACCGTTTCCGGCTCCCGCTCGATGTGGCGCTGCACAGCGGCGCAGAGAGCGGCAGGGGCGATTGGTCCCGTGCGGGAGGGCTCGGTTGAGAAATTTCGTGCCGCGAGGAGCTCGCCAACCTCGGCTTGCCAAGCCGCCTTCGGCTCCCAGCCACGCGCGCGCGAAGCGAGAGCCGTCGCAACCGCCCGGGGATCGGCAAGTGGAAAACTCACCAGTCTCTCGCCAAGATTCTTGCGGGCACGTTGGTGCTCGCTCGGATCGGCATCGACGAGAAGCCACCTGGCGGCAGACTGCGCGCCAAACCCGACGGTGAAATCCACAGGCTTGCCCAAGCTGAGTATGAAGTCGGCCCGCAGCACGGCTTTGGCCAAATCGCCCAGCGACGGATCCTTCAGGCCGCGCGGGCTTTCCATCGCCACGACCGGAGCACCGATTGCTTTCGATAGCTTCGCGTTTTCGTCCCCGAATCGCGTGCCGTTCAACGATGGGCCGCACAGCACCAGCGGCCTCTCTGCGCTCCTCAACATCTGGAGGAGACTGTCGATGGAATCCTCGGTAGGAGCGGAGAAGGTTCGCGCGAAATCGGTCGGACCAGGAAGAGACTTCTCGCCGGCGTCATGCTGCAACACGTCGAATGGCAGCGCGAGGTGAACTGGTCCAGGCCTTCCGGAAAGCGCCATGCTGATGCTGCGAGCGACATCATCTCCGATCGTTGCAGCGGCGGTACAGCGCATCGATAGTTTGGTCAGGGGTGCGGAAATCGAGACTTGATCGAGTTCCTGGAACGCGCCCGATCCGTCCTGCGTGCGCGAGGAGTCTCCGGTCAGAAGCAACACCGGGCTTTCAGACTGACGTGCGGTATACAGGGCCGCAAAGGCGTTGGTCGCGCCGGGCGCAGCCGTCACCAGAGCCACGCCAACCTCACCCGTGAGCTGAGCCCAGGCGTCGGCCATAAACACCGCAGCCGCCTCGTGACGGGTATGCACGATCTCAATGCCTGCATCGATGCAGGCGTCGTAGACCGGCATGATCTGATTACCTGAAAGGCTGAAAATCTTTCGCACGCCAGCGGCAGCGAGCGTTTTCACCAACAGATCCGCACCTCTCATCTTGACGCACCCCGATACTGGGAGCGCAAGGGTGCGGAAGTCGAGAGTTCGCACGTCGACGGCAAAGCGGCCGAGCTGGAATGGCGGAGATGGATCGGAAAGAGCGCAACACCACTTCGGCCCATCGGGCCGAACAGAATATCCGACTCTAAATATCCCCGACCCATTTCCAGCGTCCCTCCGGCCTCTCGGAGGTTGCTCCCCCAGGGCATCGCGTTTCTATCAGGGACGTTATTGGAAACCTATTTTATACAAAAGAGACAAATGCTAAAGGTTATTGAAAGCAACGCTTACAAATCGGGAGCCAGATGTCCATTCGGATTCTCAAGACTCTCATCGCGGTCGACGAGCATGGGACATTCAGCGCCGCTGCGGATGCGGTGTTTCTGACTCACGCGGCTGTGAGCCAGCAAATGAAGGCGCTTGAAGACGACTGGGGAGTGGCTCTTTTCAATCGGGCGAAACGGACGCCCGAGCTTACCCCAACAGGGCGCGCGCTTGTGGCCAAGGCCCGGGAAGTCGTTGCTGCTTACGACGGCATCGTGCCGTCCGTGCTGGGAGATCTCAAAGTCGAGGGGGTTCTTACCTTGGGGACCGTGCCGACAACCCTTACAGGTCTGGTCCCCGTCGCCATTGCGCATCTCAAACAAGAATATCCTCGCCTCAACGTTCGTGTCGTTCCCGGACTAACGACCACGCTGGTTCAGCAAGTTGAGCGCGGCTCACTGGATATGGCGATCGTATCGCGACCTCATTTTGTGCAGCGTAACTTCCTCTGGTTTGACATTGCAAGAGAGCCTCTCGAGTTGCTGGCGTCGCCGGAGACTGTCAGTGACGATCCGTTCGCACTCTTGCGGAGCGAACCGTTCATTCGCTTCTCTCGCCAGGCGGTTGTCGGCGGAGTTATTGAGAACTGGCTGCAAGAGAAAAAGCTGGAAGTGAAAGAAGGCATGGAACTTGAAAGCCTTGAAGCGATCTCCACCATGGTGCTCTTCAATCTCGGCGTCTCGATCGTTCCTCGCCCATGCGTGCCTCCGCCGAACGCACTACGGCTCAAGCACATCCCGCTTGATTCGGATGGAAGGCTCTATCGCGATCTCGGATGTATCGCGCGCGCCGATAGCGTGAAGACTCGAATCATCAATGAAATTCACGCCAAGCTCCTCCATGCCGCGCACCAGGAGCCCGCCAAGCCGAGGAACCGAAAATCCAGATGACCAATTGACGTGCTTGTGAGCCGTCAAATCATCTCGCGTATGAAGATCATGATGCCTGACACCAGCATCAGGCCGATCAGCAGCCGCCGGAACTGAAAATCGTCAAGGAACTTGAAGATCGCCATGCCAAGCTGCGAGGACAGCATCGTCATGGGCAGCGCCAGCGCGATGACCTTGAGGACATCCTGGGTATAGTATCCCGACCACGCGAAACCAACGGCGGCGAAGCCGAGCAGTGCGAGATTGAATGGCTGGAGAACGGCGCGCTGCTCGGTCTTCGTCCACGGCCTCAATGCACACCACATGGTCGGCAACACACCGGACAAAGATGCCGCTCCGCCAAGCACCCCGCCCATAAATCCGATCAGGCCATCACCGACCGGCGCCGGTCGCTCGAATTTCGGCAGCGTCCTGGCGATCGTGAAAAAGCCGCCGTAAAATATGAGGAGACACGCGATCGCAATCTTCAGAATAGACGGGTTCAGCGTCGTCAGGAGCGCTATTCCGACGGGCACGCCGAACAATCCCGGAATGACAAATCGGCCCAGCCGCACGGCATTGGCCTTGATCGTATGTCGCACGAGCAGCGCCCCCGGGATGCCGCTCACGAGCGACATCGCAACCGCGACCGACACGGCCTGCACGGGCGGAAGTATCTGCAACCAGAAGCCGAGCGCGAACAAGGCGGTTCCGAAGCCTGCAAGACCGTTGACGAAGCCACCGGCGGCGGCCCCCGCCAACAACCAACCGTAGTATTCCACTATCGAGAGTCCTGTCGCGGTTGTGTGCCTGCTATTGACCTATGGGACCTTGAAGAAAGGAGCTGGCACCAGCAGCTTGTTTTCCACATTGGCCACGAGGGGGCGCATCTTCTTGGCGTAGGCCTGCCATTCGGGAGAGGCCTGCAGACGTTTCCTTCGTTCAAAGCGATCGTCGAGACTTTCGTAGCCCCACATGTGCACGATCTGGTTCAACGGACCTATGTCGGTGAAATAGTAGCCGACCATCTTTCCCAGAATCCGCACCTGACATTCCATGCCTTCTTCTTCGTACAGCTTCAGGAATACAGGGACCTGACCGGCGTGCAACGTGTAGATTCGCTCATCGACAAACATCCTTATTCTCCATGCCCGGTAGCTTAGATTCAGTTCACCGCAACGGACGTTTCATCCGCTTGCCGAGCGCGGCGATGAACCGGCAGTGTTTTGGAAATGCAGTGGCTTCCGCGATTGTTGACTTAGCCGATCAGCTCATCCGACCGGTCGTCAGTTTCGCCGAAGCGCTTGAGAACGGCGGGCTTGGTGCCCTCGTAAACTTTCGCGAGGTTTGCGGAGATCTTGGCGTTCTCGCGCTCGAACAGGCTATTGCCCTGAAGATCGCTCTCGACAATGAACGGCCCCATCTTTTCAGCCTCGATGACCCACATGGCCTGAGCCAAACCAAGCTCCTCGCGCCAGTAAACGTTTTTCACCGACTTGATGCCACGCCCGAGCAGCGCGCCCGTTCCGTATCCTACGGTCGTGAGATAGATCGCCCCGTTCGGGACAAAGTGGGTCTTGTAATCGTAGGAGGTCATCCCTCCTTTGCCGATGATCAGCTTGGCGCCCGATAACTTGAACCAGTCGCCGATCCACTTCGAAAATCGGAACGATGCGGTGGCCGTGACGGCTCCCATATTGTAGGAGCCGTCAGCTTCGATGGTGGCCGCGGGGGAGCAATGGAAGTTCGCCGCGCTCTCGCGCGGCAGATCCATCGGGAGCGGTTCTCCGTTTTCGACCGCCCGCATGTAGACGCCCTCGCGGCCGGTATAGATCAGGCCATCGAGATACACGATGTCGCCGATCTTCAGGGCGCTCAGATCGTCGCGCGTCGGCGTCGTACTCAGGCGGATTTGCTTAGGTGTTGCGGGCTTTCCCACTCGACAGTCTCCCGGCGTTGATAATCAGTGAACCAGTCCGGGTCGGTGCGATACTCGACCCGTCCGTCTCCGTGGATCCGCGCGACTGCCCGGCGAGACGACAGGCAGAAGGCATGAACACTCATCTGCATTCCGCCGGTATGGCAGTAACCGACCTCGATGTTGCAATCGATCACCATGGATTTACCGACGAACCCCATCGCGCCCATTCCGATGGAATTGCCCAGTTCCTTGAACTCAAGCTCCAGCTCGGCAATGCGCGGATCGGGATTGCGATTCCCTACTGTTCGCAGGCAAGCCGCACGCTTGCCCAGCACCATGCAGGTGTCCTTTGAGCCGCCCAGGCCAATGCCGATGATGGCCGGTTGGCACGCCAACCCGCGCTTTCCGAAAGCAACCAGGCTGTCGAGATAGAAGCGCTTGATCCCGGAAATGCCATCGGACGGAAAAAGCATCCGGTAGTCGGTGCCGAAAAGGCCACCCTTGTGCACCGTAATCAGATCGATCCAGTCTCCGCCCGGCTCGAAGCCATATTCGATCTCGGGCGCGCCGATGCCGACATTGTTGTCGTGATCCGTTCGCCAGAGCGGGTGAACACGGTTCGGACGCAAGGGCACCGAGCGCGTGGCGTTGGCGGTGGCCCGCCGCAAAGCCGTTTCGAGAGCAATCGGCCCGCCCTCAATCTGCGCATCATTGCCGAGCTTCACGTACCAGCGCGGACATCCCGTGTCCCCGCACATCGCCCGGCGGTCTTGCTTGGCGGCCTCGTAATTCTCCAGCATGGCCTGAAGCACGAAGGACGACAGATCGCCGTCTTCCACGCTGGCCGCTCCCTTCAGACCATCCAGATAGTCGTCCGGAATCTCGATTGCAGCTTTTTCCATCAGCCGTTCGGCCGTGGTCTGAATTAGGTCACGGGAAATCATTCGGCAGCCCTCAACAGGGTTTCGGGTTCGTCAGCGGGAAGAATGGTCTCCCCCGGTTTGACGATGGTGAACTGAACGGCTTCTCGATCGACGCGCACCTGATCGCTGTTCATGCGCGCCACGGTGAAATACGACGTATCGAGATCGCCTTCTTCCAGAAAATCCTCGCGATAATGCGCCCCACGCGAATTCTCCCGCTCGACGCCGGCCAGCGCGATCACTTCCGAGATGTCGCAAAGCGAACGCATGTTCAACCAGTCGTGCCAGGTGAGATTGAAGGCGAGGTTTTCGTCCGAGACGCCAATCTCCATCAGTTCGGACCTGATCTCGGAGATTCGATCAAGGCCGCGCGCCATGCCGGTTCCGGTTCGCATGACGCCGACATAGTCCCACATTGCGTTCTGCAGTTCCGTGCGGAGCGACTGAATATTCCCGGGCTTCCGCCCCAGCGGAAGACGCACGCGCTCGATCTCCGCGGCGAGAACCGTTTCGTCAGGATCTCGCAGGGCGCGGACCTTGCGAACATCCGCTCCCATCACATCACCGGCGACGCCCCCATAGACCGTCGAGTTTGCCACGCCGTTTCCGCCCAGCCGGTTCGATCCGTGCGCGCCGCCGGCGTCCTCCCCCGCCACGTAAAATCCTTCCATCTCCGTGCGTGTATCAGGATCGACGACAACGCCGCCCATGAAATAGTGCGCCGTAGGCACCACCTCCACCTTGCCGCCGGCCAGATCGAAACCGCTGTCTGCACAGCGCTTGACCATTCCCTTGAAGCGCCGGGCGACGTTCTCGGGACCAAGGTGAGCCATCGAGATATAGACGCCGCCGTTTGCAGAGGTGTTGTTCTTGCGCATCTCGGAATAGATGCCGCGGCTGACAACGTCGCGCGTGGCGCGCTCGCCCAGCGCATCATAGTCAAACATGAACCGATGATCGTAGCTGTTGAGAAGCTGGCCTCCTGCACCGCGCAAGCCCTCTTCAAGAACGGTCCCCGTCATCTTGGTGCCCTCACCGGCAAGCAATCCGGTGGGATGAAACTGAACCATTTCCATGTCGCGAAGGCTCAGGCCCGCCCGCAACGCCATGGCAAGACCGTCCATGGTCTTGTCGCCCGACGGCGTGTGATACTTGTACATGGTCGGACCGCCGCCCGTGGCCATCAGCACGGCCTTCGCCCGAACGAAGCGGAGCTTTCCGGTCCGCATGTCGATCAAAAGCACTCCTGACAAGGCCGAGCCGTCCTTGCTCGGAACGAGGCCGACAGCACGATGCTCCTGCAGCTTTTCGACAGGCCTGGAGAGAACCTGCTCCATCAGCCGGTTGATGATCTCGATCCCGGTCAGATCTCCCTTGTGAACCGTCCGGTCCGCAGTCTGCCCGGCGAATGCCTTCTGGTGAAGCGAGCCGTCAGGGTTGCGGTCGAAGAAGCATCCGATCTCGTTCTCCAGTTCCCGGATACGGACGACCGCCTGCTCGCACAGCTTCCAGGCCATGTCCTGGTTGGGCAGCCATTTTCCGCCCTTGATGGTGTCCATGAAATGGCGCTCGACGGAGTCGCCGCCTCCGAGCGCGACGTTATATCCGCCTTGCACCATGCGGGTGCAGCCGCATTTCCCGATCAGTCCTTTGACAGCGAGAGTAATCCTCGTGCCCTCGGGCGCCGCCTGCTGGGCATGCAACGCTGCGAAGAGACCGGCACCGCCACTTCCGAGGATCAGGATGTCGGTGTCGTGCCGGTCGATGGTTGTCGTGTTCGCCATGACTAGATCGCTCGCAAGAAAAAAGTGCCGGAGACAAGAATGGCGACAGCGGCCGCGCCCGCGGCGAGCGTTTTCTGCGGCGCGCTCCAGGGAAGGAGTTCGAGGGCAAGCAGCCGAAGTCCCCCGAAGACGTGGACGGCGAGCAGGAACACCAGACCGAACTCCGCAAACTTCACGATCGGCGCATCGGTCCAGTGCAGAAATCCGTCGAGCTGACGCGGATCGGTCAACGCCAATGACAGCACCCAGAAGTGGGCCGGCAGGAACACGGCGAGCGACACGCCGGACACGCGATGAAGAAAGTAGGCCAGCCAGAGGGGATGGGAACGATGCGGGCGAATCATGGCGCGGTCACCGCAAAGACGGCGCGCAAGCCCATCCCGAGCAGCACGAGACAGAACAGCCAGGTGAAAATGCTGAGCGCGGTGCCGCGCAGTTTCGTGGTTTCGAACACGACAACCCTCACGCCAATCGCCGCGTGAACGGAAACAGCGATGACGAAGAGCCCGTAGAAGAGCGCCCAGGGAATGCTCCCCTTGGTGCGACCCAGGATCTCGCCGGCAGAGAGACCTCCCTGGACCGCATAGATCATCACCGCGATGTGTCCAAGCGCGAGCGGCACCATGATGATGGCGCTAATTCGCTGCAACATGTAGAGACGAAGATCGAGCATCCGCTCAAGTTCCCTGCTTGAAAAAGCTCTTGGCCGTTGCTCGCTTGAGCCCCGCGATCGAGTCGAGAGGGCTCAGTTCGTTGGGGCAGAACCTCGTGCAACTGCCCTGGCTGTGACAGTTGTGACAGCCGCCGCCCGTGGATACGGCGTCGAGAATTCCCTGACGATCCCCGTCCTTGACGTCGTTCAGCAGAGTCCATGCCCGGTTCAGCGCAGCCGGTCCAAGATAAGCCGGGTTGTTCGTCACCGTGTCGCAAGCCGCATAGCAGACGGCGCAATTGATGCACTCGATCGCATGGTCGGCTTCGACGCGCGCGGCGCCTACCGGATCAATCAATTCGATCGCATCGTCGCGTGTCTTCGTGGGATGAAACACGCCTTCGGCCGCGACCCACTTCTCGAAGAAGGGGTCCATGTCGGTGGCGAGATCCTTGATGACCGGCAAATTGCGCAGCGGTCCGATCTGAAGCCTGTTGCCGGTGGCGACTTTTTTCACATGGGTGCGGCAAGTCCAACGTGGCTGCCCATTCACCGTCATCGCACACGACCCGCACATGCCGACGCGGCATGCGTAACGATACGACAAGGTCGGATCGGCGTTCTGCTGGATCCACGCCACGACGTCGAGCACCGTCTGGCTCTCTTGCTCAGGCACCGTGAAGGTTTGGAAACGCCCCTCCGAACCAGAACTTCGCCAGACCGACACGTCCAAGGTTCGGCTCGCATTGGGCAACTCGATTGCTCCCGCTGATCATTTTGACGGAACACTAATCGACTGGTTTTCTTACTAAAAGCTAGAACTTCTGACATTTTCCGTAAGTCAAATTTACACAAATGACAGACTGGAGCTAAGCTGCGGAGCTTAAGCGCGAGGAGACGTGTCTTATCTCTTATCGCCTCGTGCCGAGAGCCTGACCGAAAAAGGTGTGAGTGATCTCATCCCGTGGACTGAGGCCACTCGCGCGCACAATCGGCGTGAAGGACTGTGTTACGCAACCGTCCGAGAGAGAGAGAGAGAGAGAGACGTTTGATGCAACAACACACTCAATCGTCGTCCCCGCGCATGCGAGCGTAAGCGAAGCAATCCAAACGGATTTCCAACACGCAAGGACCGGATTGTTTCGTCGCGAAGTCGTCTTGACATTTTCCGATCTAGGAATATAATCCGCATCGTCCTGTTCGTGAGGGGCGCTTCTCGAGGGCGCTTTTGAAGCGGAGCAGGATGCGGCGCTGTAGCGCGCAAATTCAAATGGCCCCCCGCGCAAGTTCACCTGTCCTCCCTTTACGGCCTGCCTTTTTGACGGTTCCCGAGGCCGGAACGGCTACCGCCTCCCTCGGCCGGTAATGATGAGTTCCCTTGCGGCCGTGGGCTTGCCCTTGGTCACGCTGTAGCTCAGCCGCACCGGCCTGATGGCGAATCCGGCGAAGGTTTTGCGGATCTCCGGAACGTCGTTGATGGACAGGATGAAGCGGCCTTGAAGCCCTCTTAAAACGTCCGCCATCTGCGCAAATTCCGCGCGATCGAACTGGCCGTGGCCATAGTCGCTTTCGCCGCCGAAGTACGGCGGGTCGAGATAGAACAGCGTGCCCGGCCGATCGTAGCGGCCGATGAATTCCGCCCAAGGCAAGCACTCGATCGTGACGCCGGCGAGCCGTTCGTGCAGCTCGTCCAGGAGCGGCATCAGTTTGGTGACATTGAACCGGCCGCCGAACGGATCGACTCCGAAGTTGCGGCCGGCCACCTTGCCGCCGAAGGCCGTGCGCTGCAGATAGAGGAAGCGCGCGGCGCGCTCCAGGTCGGTCAGCGTCGATGGCACGGCCGCCTTCAGCCGCTCGAATTCCTGCCGGCCGGTGAGCTGCCACCGCAACATATCCATGAACGGCACATAGTGCCGCTGCAGGATGCGGAAGAACGTCGCCACGTCGCCCGAGCGATCGTTGATGATCTCGCCCTTCGGCGCGCGGTGCCGGCGCAGAAATACGCCGCCCATCCCGACGAACGGCTCCGCGTAGGTCTCGTGAGGCACCTTGTCGATACATGCGATGATCGCCTTCGCCAGTTGCTTCTTGCCGCCGATGTAACCCGCTGCGGGCCGCACCGGCTCCACAGCCCTGTAGACAACTCTAGAACTCATCTCTTCAACACACTCCGGCCTGCTACCCTCCGTCCGCTGTGCAGTCCCTGCGTAGCAGCGGCGGGGTGGCGAGAACGGTTCTCTTCGCCGCGAGGGTCTGTCCGCCAAGATCGGCCCTCGGTTCGCAGCGTTTGCGCGCTGCGGCCCCCGCTACTTCAGCGGGGGAATCCTGATCGAAACCCCTCCCTTTGCCTTGCGCATCGTCCCGCCTTCGTTAAAGTCCCGGCCGCGCAGACGGCTTGATCACTGGCTGCGCCTTCGAGGCGACTTGAGAGGCACGGCCCTTATGCCGGGAGACCCATGGATACACCCCTAGAAAGGCGCGCCGGTTTAGCCGGCGCGTGGGCGAAGCAGTGGGGTCAGCTTCTCAAGTCGCTGATGATCAATCTCCCGGCACCAGCCGGGGCGACTTGGGAGACTTACATTGAACACCGATGTTTCTATCCTCCGTGAATTGATGACGCGCATCAGCGCCAAACTCCCCCAACGTGTTCCGTCTACACCGCCCGAACTGCGCGATGCACAATATGCCGAGGCCGGACGGCTCTTTGCCGAAAGCGAGAAACAGATTTTTGTGGCACTGAACTCGCTCATTCAATCCGGTGCCAAGATCACGGCCGGGTCAGCACCGCACGCTTGCACCAACGCGATCGCATCGGGATCATCGGCCGGAATGCCGCCGACCGCGTCGAGCGTGTAAAACCGCGCCTTGAGAATTGCATTCTCAGGCGCTTCCAGGACGGAGATCGCCGCAGCGGCGATCTCCGGTCCGCACGCTTCAAGCCTGCGGACAATCCGGTAGGACAGCACCGAGTGATACGGCGGCACGTTCTCGCGCCGAAGCAGCGCGATCAGCTCAGCCTCTGAAGCGATCACGGTCGTGGCGTAGAACGGCGGCAACTCGCCGCGCTCCTTCCACGCGATATATTCCTCGTCCAACATCGGCACGAACTGGCCGCGCCTACGCGACCACACCTGCGTGTCATCATCTTGAATGAGATAGTACCAATCTCTCGCGTCCATCATGACATCGATGCTCCACCAGTGGCTGAGCCGTTCGCACTTCCGGGAAAGTAGTTGGTGCTGATCGTCGCCTGACCGCCATAGGTCTGGCAAACGGCGTTTCCGGTGAGCAAATATCTCTGTCCGGTCGCGCCTCCAGACCACGTCAATCCATCAAGATATGCGCTTGCATTGAGTTCCATATAGAGGAAGGACGTGACCCAAGCTGGCGTCCCGATAACGGAAACATTTATTCCGCGAACACTGAGACGCCCAGCCGCAACAGCAATAAACGGTGTATTCATCGCACCAAGAATTCTGATTGCGCCGGCACCATAGTCATTGAAAATATAGCCGCCGTTCTGAGCAGAAATCGCGGCACCACTTGCGCCAAATTCCAACGTTCCGTTTATTTTGATCGCACCCCCGTCACCATACAGGGCATATCCACTTGTGGCGGTAATTCTCATATTCTGGACAACAACGCGCGAACCGTTCCGCGACGTGATGCCATTCCCAGTCAGGAAAACTTGGGCGTTCGACGGCCGTCCGGAAGTACCTTGTATAAAAAGATTCCCGGCACCAACCCAAGGCGCGTTAACAGCGGCACCCCCGAAATACAAGCTATCGGCAAGCTGCGCTGCCACATCGTAAATCGATGTATCCAGTGTAGAGACGGTATCGATCGCTTTTTGAAGCGTAAAAAATGCGCCGGAACGAGTTGCAGCTAAACCATTATTCCCATCATTTCCAGTCGCGATATTGAACACGCCCGATTGTGTGCCGCTTGTTGCGATCGATGCGCCGCCGGGCAATGACGCAAATTCAAATGTGTTCGTCGTGACGCTTCGAGCGAAATAAGTCGCTCCTGCCGTCACCCCTGTTGGCAACGCGCCTGTTTTCTCAACGTAATGTGTCCCCGATTGCGTCCCGCTTGTAACGACGGCAGCACCGCCGACGGTAGCTGAGAATTGAAACGCATTCGCTGTTAAGCCAGCAGCGATTACATAGTAGGTCGTTCCCGCAGTCACGCCAGTTGGTAACGCGCCCGTTGTTGACCACTTGATAGGCTGTCCGGCTGCAAAGAGATGCGCGTTGAGCGTTGCGACCGCAGGGGAAGCAATCGTCATTGTCGCCGCCAAACTATCCGGCTTTATATATGCAACGAATGGATCATTATTTTGCAGCCCATGAGCGTTAAGCGTCCAAACACCAGGAGTCGCAATCGTTACCGTTGCAGCGCCCAAATCGGCGCGGACATAATAGGTGCGGTTCGCCGTAAGCACCTCGCGCACACCCAGATTCTTCTGCGCCAGCGGCTTATTGGTGAGATCGGCGAGACTGTTCGCGATCAGCAGCGCGCCGGCGCTGCCGAACTCGCCGAAGACCAGCGCTGTCGTGCCGAGCGTTCCGCCCTTGTCCGAGGTGCAGCGCCAGAACGTGTCGTGTTTGGCTGTGCCTTCCATCACCGAAAAATAACGGCCCGGATGGGCGTCATAGGTCGCGAAAGCAGCAGCGCGAACCGCTGTGCCCGATGCCGCCACCACATAGACGCCGTTCTCGGCTGCTGCTGTCTGCGCAGTGAGCAGCGCGAGATCGTTCGTCGCAAGCGTCACGACATCGAGCGTGGCACCGTTCACGAGTCCGGTCGCAATATCGACGTTCGCGGTCGCGACCACGCGCACCACCGTCAGCGCTGATGCGCCGTCTATGCCGTTGGTCCCGCTGATGCCGGGCAGTCCCTTAAGCTTCAGTCCGGTATCGGCCCACGCGAGAGGCGACCCCGTCAGCGTGTGAAGATCGAGCTGCGCCGCCGCCGAGTCGATCCAGATCGATCCGGCCGCATAAGCGGTGCCCGGCGCGGCCGGCTGAATGAAGATCGACGCGCCGTCCAGACCGTCGAGATTCGAAAACACCAAGGCGAGATAGTCGCCGCCATGTGACCAGAGGAATGCACCCGCGCCGGCGACGAGTTCAAGATGCGTCTGATTGTTGATCGTGCCAGCGTCAGGCGTGATGGTCACAAGGCCGGTGCCACTGTTCTTCAGCGTCGTTGCCCAGCCATCGACGAACTTCCCGCCGACTCGGGCCTCGGGAATTGACGCTGCGATGCCGCCTGCGCGATTGAAAACGATCGCCTTGTTGAGATCATCGACGACGATCTCATCGGCCGCACTGATCACTTCGCGCGTGCCGCGCACACCTCCCATCTTGTAGAAGGTAATGAGGTCGCGCACCTTGGCGCTCGTATCGACCTGATCGAGCGTCCGGAACACCAGCACATATGGCTGATCCTCGATCGTCTCGCCGGTCCATGCAGGTGCGATCCTGATCCGACCGTCCAGCAGCACCTCCTTGACCAGGATGTGGCGGCCGTGAACGTAGATGTCGTCGAGCCTGTTCGCCACTGACAGCCAGAACGTTCCGCTGCCATTCAAGATGTCGCTGCCATTCTCGATCGAGACGGTGCCGATCGAGTATGTGCCGTCCGAAACATCGACCATGGTCTAAAACCCCGGCTTTGAAGGCGGGATGCCCGCCTGTTGAAGGATGCGCTCGATGTCGGCCGGCGTCGCCGCCGCATCGATCGCCAGCAGCGTGCGCTGACGATGCAGCTCGCGCTCGTCAATGATGTCCGGCCGATCCTTGATGCTGCGGGCGAAGTCGAGCACCGGGACACCGCGAAGCTGCGCCTCGGCTGAGAATGCCTCATTGCCTGCTTTGCCATCGCAGATGTCGCGCGCGATCTCGCGTTTGCGCCGGTGCGCCATGTCGCGGTGCGCATCGCTGACCGCCATCGCATTGATGTGGCTGTTGGTGCGCTCGGCGGCCGCCGCGCGAAGCTTCGCCATCGGGTCCATTGAGATTTTCATTCCGCGATCACCTGTCTTTCCCACCGGAGATATGGAAATTTTGTGATGACCAGGGTGTAGGTGCCAGGCACGGGCGCGCTGATGTCGATCTTTCGTCCCTCGACAATCCCGGACTCGCCCTGCAGCGGATAAAACTGCACGCCGTCAGCCAAGATCGTCAGTTGCGCGCCGATCGGCACGTTGGTCAGCGTCGCGCCGTTTGCTTCACCGATCCCGATCCGGTCACGGCTGAGGCCGATCCGCATTGGCCGCAAGTCGCGAAGCCTGCCATGCTCGAAGAATTGCCGTCCCAAGTTTGCAACGTGCTTTCCGGCATGGTTGTGAAACTTCATGCCGCGCTCGTGCAACACGTGTCCGTAGCGGCCGTCAGGATCGTCATAGACCCTGTTGCTCATGATGAGCTGTCCGTCAGGACCGTAGATGGTCCAGATGTTCTTCGCCCGAGAGTCCGCCATCAGTGTTCCACCTGATTTTCAAAGACCGCATAAACGAAACGCAGCCGCCCTCGCGGCGCTCCGCTCTCCCAGGAATTGCCGAGGTAGAGGCCCGTCTTCTGCGCAGCGGTGTAGGCGCCGCTGAAAAACTGCGCGCCGCCCGCAACGTTCTGGCTCCAGCCCAACTGCGGCGGAAAATAGAATTTGTACTGATCCAGCGCCGAGTTGCCGGCGACATTGTCGATCAATCGCGAGGCACTGCAGACATAGGGAATTTTGTCGAAGGTCTTCCCGTAGGGCACAAGCACCTGCGTCGAAATGATGCTTCCGTTCGCCGGGCCGGTCACATCGGCGGTCCCGACCATGAAGGTGCGCTGCGTGGCAAGCCTGCTATCTAATGCAGACTGACCACCATCGGCAGCCTTGACGATGAACGTGCCTGGAGGATCGTTGATGATGTAAGATACGACCTTCATGGCTTTGGCCTGTTGAACACGGTGAAGTTCACATCCAGCGGCGTCGGATAGATCGGTCCCGGCGCAGGCAGCGACTCCTGTTCGATGGTGAACTGCGTCGCTTCGGGCTTCACCCGGCTCCGCACCCACGGGCCGAAGGTGTTGTCGTAAGGCCGAACGTAGGAAAAGGTGCCGCCCACAAGTTTGGTCGAGATCAGGTTTACGAAGACGATCGGCGCGTAGCCCATCGTGTGCGGTACGATCCGAGGAAACGGCGGAGCGACGACGCCTTGCATCGCGATCTGCGCGGTCGCGCTCGTGATGTGAAGCAGCAGATCGCTCGCCGGTGCCGTCCGGGGATCAATGCCGATCGGCGCGATGAACACGCCGTTTTCGCCACCAGGACGTGGTCCGAAAATGAAGCTCGGCTCCTTCACGATACGTCTCCCATCCGATTGAAATAGATGACGTAGGCGGATGTCGGCCGGTATGCCGGCTTTGCCGGATATGCCGGATATGCAGGAAATGGCTGTTGCGGATCACCTATCCGCCAAGGTGCACTGCGGTTCTCGTTATAAACCCCGACCGAAGTCGGCACCCCGAGATAGGGAGTGAAGAAGAGAGTATTCGCAGGCGCTGTTGCCGGCCCGCTGTGATAGGACCGTGCACCCGAATAGCTGTTCTGAGCATTCGCGCTGCTGGTGATGTTGACGTAGTCGTCATAAAAATAGCCGCCGACCGTGTCGAAAACGCGCTCCTCCCAGATCGGGATATAGGAAAGCCCCGTCGGCACCTGTACTGGCGTGACCTGCTGCCAACCGCTTTGTCTCACGGCCCAAAAGTAGAGGATGCCCCCGATGTTCTGCTGGTCGTATGTTTCGAGCTGATATTGAGTCCACTCGGACGACGCTGCGCCAATGATTTTCAGCTTGCAGAGGTTGGGCCACTGCGAGTTGAAGCTGCGCTTGGTCACGTCGTTGTCTCCGGCAGTGACCCTCACGTCGAAACCCGGCAGCGACGACTTCACGCCGTGCGTGATGTTGTCGCCGTAGTTGCCGATGAGGATGCCAGCTTCCCGTCCGCTCATGGCACGATCCTGTAGCCAATGATCACGCCGCCCGTGAAGTTGAGATCGAGCAGTCCGTCTGGACCGCCGGTCGCTGTGCCGGTGAAGGTGGCGTCCCCAAAATCACCCGAGATCGCTCTAATCGAATCGACCTGGATGTGATGCGCCTTGATGTAGCCGTCACCGATGAAGTTGCCGCGCAGGACCACGTTCGCTTCGCCGCCTGACGTGCCGATGGTGAAGACAGGCACTGGCTGACCACCGTTCACGCCCGGAGCGGCGAGATAGAAGTCCGTCGCCACGATCGTGAAGGCCGCCGTCGTCCCGTCGTTGTAATGGAAGGTGCCGGTGACGAAGCCATTGTTGTCGATGGTGTTGAAGACTGCGCCGGTAAGCTTGCCGTTGATGCCGAGCGCGATCTGCGCGGTCTCCGAGATCGTGACGCCTTGCTGGTCCAGCAGCACGCGCGTGGCGCGGTTCGTCAGCTCATTGCCGGCGTCCTGGTCGGCAACGATCTGCGCGATCCGCTGCGCCTTGAAATCGACCGCCTTGATCTGCGCCGGCAGATGCTGCGTCACGTAGTCCTTCAAGCCCGCCTCAAAGTCGAGCGTGGAGAGCTTCACGTCGGGGGTCGTGACAGCGAGCCAAGCGGACCATGTCGTTTCCCGGCCGGAGTACGGCACGAAAATGCCGCGCGCCTCGTAAGCGGTGTTCGGCAGCAATACCGCGTTCAGCGTGACGAACCTCACGCCCACGGCCGGCGCACCATATGGCAGCTCGCCGTCGAAGATCAGCGCCGGTTCGCCGGCGAGACGCACCTGCGCGCGCACCGCGCGGACATCGTCCTGATTGCCGTCGAACTGAATCTGGATCGACGGCCTCCGATTGATGCCATCGGTATCCTTGATGATTGCGGGCGCCGCCTGCCAGCCTGTCATCGGCTGCGCCGGCGGCCGGACGATCGAAATATGCCCGACCGCAGATGGCAACTGATTGGATGAGGACCAGCCGTAGTCGCCGGGATTGATCTCTTTCAGAAGCACCATCTGGTTTGTCGTGCGCTCGCCGACAATGCGGTTGATGAGAAACTTCTTGTTGAGATAGCCGTTCTTCACCGACGTCCAGGAGACGACATCGAGCGGCTCCAGCGGATAAGCATCGGGCGGCAGATGATGCGAGTGAATCCGGAACCTTCGGTCTTCCTCGATCATGGTCTGCATGTGCTGCTGGACCTGCACCGGAAAGGGAACGGCGGCGAAATGAATGCCGGTCGCGAGCCGTCTGTTCTGGTCAGCGGCTTCAAACGCGGCGGAGTAACGTGCCGGCGCGTCCTTGGTCGCCCACATTTCCTCCGGCTCGGGATACGTCGCCTCGATGCCATTGTGCGTGTCATCGATCGTCGGGAACGGTGTGAGCGATTGCCCGCGCGTGACCAAGATGTCGTCATCGGTGAAGGCGTAGACCGCAGCGGGCGGCGCACCGACCAGAAACTTGAAGATGCCACCGACTTCCGCGATGCGTCCGGAGCAAGCTTTCAGCAGCTCCGCGATGACAGTAAGCGGCTCCATGTCGCCGCGCACTTCCATGCCGCACCGGAACTGCGGCTCGAACTCGTCGTCCTCCAGCTCGCGGTCGGCGTCGCACTCGTTCGCCGCCGCCATGAAGTTGTCGGCTGGCAGGCGGAACGCGGAAAGGTTCTGGCCGCCGTAAAGCCATTCACCATTGTACGTGACGCCGCGAATGATGTTGTAGACGATGACTGCCGGATTGCTGGTCGGCTCCCAGGTCGAAGGATCGTCCCAGCGATGATCGCCGTCGCCGCCGGCTGAGTCGTCCAGGCGAATGTCATACCATGGCGTCTCGGGCGGCTCGGCCAGATACGTCATATTGCCGCCGCTGAACAGGTCGCGATTGAAGAGCGCGGTGATGATGAGATACGGGCAGCCGCGCCCGATCATCGTCGCCTTGAAAGGCCGCTCGGCATGTCCGGCGAACTTCGCCATGAGAAGCGGGTCGGCTTCGGTTTGCGTGCCATCGCGGTACTTGACCCACAGGTAATCCCTCCCGTTCTTGCGAAACTCAAGGACGGGATAGCCGAGGTCCGATAATCCGCCCGAGGTCTGCCCGGCATCGCCACCGTGGGTCGCGATGTAGTTGGCCAGGAACGATGCGAAGCCTCCGCTGAAGATCGTAAGGCCCACCGCGCTGGCCGCATCCACGGCCGCTGTGAACAAATCAGAGGCTGCCGGCCCCGCAGTCGGATCGGTCGCCGTGAGCGTGCACTTCTGCCCATTGACCCAAAGACCGGGCGCGCCCGGCGCGGGGAGATCGCCGATCTGGATCACGTCGGTGAGATAGGCATTCGGCGTCGAGCCGTTATGGCCCCATGTCCCGATGTATTTCCGCGTGCCGGCCGTCGCCGTCGTTCCGACAGTGAAGCCGATCGGCGAGTCTTCGCCCATCTGCACCTCGAACTGAATGCCGGGCGGCGTCGATGTGTCGGTGGTCGCCTTCGGTTTCGGCTTGATGGCATCAACCAGGAGGCTGGCACCCGTCAGGATCGCGGCCGTAAACAGAAAGGTAACGACGGACCCGGCGAGCGTCGAAGCAAACGCTGCGCCGAACAGTGCGATGGTGATCGGCTCGGCCTTGGCGTGACCGTCCAGGAGAAAAAACCATGCGGTCGCGATGATGAGGCGGCGGATCATTCAACCCACCTTGAAAGCTCTGTGAGCCTGCAGGAGGCTCATGGTGCCGATACCCTCGGGACGGATGACAAGCACGCGCTCGCCGTTCACGACGCCGAGCGCGCTGCCTAAGGCGCTATCCATCTTGAACGCGGCAATGTCCCCGATGCGGGCGCGTGACGGATGAATCTCCGGCGCGATCGACGCGGCCAGATCGGCGAGATCGGCAAAGCCTGCATCCCTGATGAGGCGCACTGCTTCGGAGGCGGTGCGGTACTTGCCGCGATAAGGCGCGGCCACGTCTTCTCCGGTGAGCGCCAGCACGACCCGGCCGGCGAGAGCTGGGCCGCAGTCGTGGTCGCCCCACTCAAAAGGCGTGCGCCGGATATCGTCGATCGCAGCTTCAAGGCGTTGCCGCCAATCAGGGAGGCGTTTCACTTGTCGCCTCCGACTTCGTTCTCACCCCAGAAGATTTTCCACGTTTTGACGCTGTTGGAATACAGGCCGAACTCATCACCGCCCCGGCGCTTCTGGCCTTCATAGGAGCGCTTGCTCGGATTGGTCCGCGTCAGCATCGCGATCGCGTCGGACCGGATATTGAGCGTGATGAGACTTTCGCCGCCGGCGGCGGACGTCTCGATCGGCGCACCGTTCACTTCGCCCAGGAAGTCGACCTCAGGCAGATCGACGATGCCGCGCGACACTGTGTCGAGCCAACCCGTATGAATCTCGACTTTGGCAAGCCGAGCATCATAGCCGCGAATGATCTGCTGGGTGATGTCGGCGATCGCGGAGAACTTGACCTCGTTCGTCTGAATCGTGAGGTCGGACACGCGCGGGATGTCACCGATCTGCAGGTTGACGCCACCGACATAATCGCGGGTCTCGATCAAGCCGGTGATGCCGTTCATTACGTCAACCAAAAGAGTATCATCGCCGGTCCACAGGCCGAACGACTCCGGCTCGCCGGTCTCAAGGTGCTTCACCGTGATCCAGAAGAAGCCGCGCGGAACGATGCCCTTGGTTCTGGCTTCGGCGACTGCAAGCTGGTTGTTGGTGCTGATGCTCCTCATCGGCGGCGCTCGATGACCTTGAACGTCGCGCCGCTCGTGATCGCGCCCCGCGCCGTGCCGGGCTTGAAGGCATTTGGCGGCACGAACACCTTGCAGGCCGGACGCTTCAGCACGACCGCATCATCAGCCGCTACACCGACCGGCACATGCGGGAAGATTTCAAACTCAGCGGTTTCGCCGTCCTCATTGGCCGTGATCGTGTCCGACACCTCGCAAAAGAAGTTGCGGCTTCCACCGCTCGCATAGAGAACCTGCATCTTGTCGGCGAGCGTGAGCGTGTAGCCACCGGGCAATCCCTTCAGGCTCACGGACTGCCGGTTCGCGCCGATCGTCTTTAACTGCACAAAGTGCGCGCCGAGTATCAATCCCTTGGGATCGGCCTGCGGATACATCGAGAGCGGGTCGTACAGCATGAACGACTCCTGCGACCCGTGGAGCTTGCGGATGAGCGCCGCGACCTGTTTGACCTCGTTGTGAAGATCGTCCGACAGCACGACATCAGCCGTCCACAGTGGCGGCGCAAGCTCGGCCTGCCACACGCGACCGTCGCCAATGCCGGACATTTCGTCATTGCGCTGAATGTCCCACACGACCGACGCGATCGCGAGACGATCGGCGAGCACCGGGAGCGCGTATGGATATACGATTGCCATCAGCCGCGGGCTCTCGGGTTTTGTTGAATCTGCTGCACGCGGTCTGGCAGCTCTTTCTTGCTGAACGTCGTCACACGTATATCTGCAGCCTCGCGTCCACCTTCGCGGCCGGCCTCGCGCGCGATCACGCCGAGCTTGCCATCGTCGTCAACGTAGATGCCGATCTCCAACTGCAGGCGCTGACGGCCTGCATCCTGCGCCGCGCCGCCGCCCGATGCACCCATGTAGCTCAGCGGCGACGGTGCGCCGCCGACGATGCCGCCACCGGCGTATCCCGGCACGCCGCGCCGCATGGCTTCGACAACGGCAACACCGCCGTGGCGGCTCACGTCGCTCTGGCTCCAAACCACTTCTTCTTTGTGAACAATGCCGGCAGGCTCATACTTGCCGCCGGCGCCGGTCCATCCGCCTTCGGAGAAGCCGAACAGCTTGAGGATGCCGCCAGAAGCTCCGCTGCCGCTGAACGTTGCGAATAGCTTCGAGATCAGCGCATCGAGCGCCTTGTCTCCAGCCTTGTCGATGATCTTGTTGAACGCGTTGAGGCCAGCCTTTCCGAACGCATCCAGCGCGCTCGTACCCGCCTGAATCTCTGTGCGGATGTCGCGCCACGCACCGGAGCCCAACTCGAACGTGGTCGCCTTCAGCTCCCGCATCGACTCGTTGAAACGGATCGATGTCGCCAGCGCACCATTCATCTGCGCTTCGACGTTGTCGCCATAGGCCTGGCGCAACTGTCCAGCCACGTTGGAGTCGATCGACGTGCGGCCAAGTTGGCTCAGATCGAAGGCCGCATTGGATTTCAGGTTCGCCTCGGCTGCCTTCTGCGCAGCGTTGCCGAAACGGCTAGCGAGATTGTCGATCTCCTTCGCGTACTCGCCGGTGACCTTGATGCCGGATTGAGTTGCCGCTTCGTTCAGAAGGTACTGCGTGCGCAACTTTGCAGCTTCGCCGGCGGACTTACCGACCGTGAGCGCCTCGGCCTCCTGGGCAGCGGCTTGTCTCGACAGCGATTTGGTCAGCCGCTCGTAGTCGTTGCTCGCTTGATCGGTCGCGGTTGAAATGCCGAGCATCTTCTTCTGCTGCTCGGTGGCGGTGCCGTTCAGCACCGCCAGCATCGCTTCGCTTCTCCTCAACTCGCCGGCGAGCGTGCCAACCGACTCGGATTCTTTGAGTAAAGCCTGCGACCGTTCATAGATCGCCGGGTTGGAATCCTTGGCCGCGAGGCCAATCTTCGATACCTCATCTTGGTACGCAATGAAGTCGGGCTTGCCTGAAGCAAGGCCGCTCTGCAGGCGCTCGACCGCGCCACGGAACGCATCTACCTTCGCCGCCGCTTCCGCATTCGCGAGATCGAAGCCGATGGACATTTCGCCGCCGAACGGCGCTGGCGTCGGCGCAGCAAGCGTGGCCGTGAACGGGGCGGCCTTCGACTGCAGATCGGCCTGCAGCTTCGCGATATTGGTCTGCGCCTGTAAGAGAACGATGTTCCGGCTGGTCGTGTAGAAGTCGCCGGCGGTCTTGTTGGCACCGCTATAGGCATCGCGGACCAGGCCGATCAGCCGCGCCTGTTCGTCGAGGTTCCGCTTGGCCTGCTCGCTGCCGGAATTGATGACGGAGTAGAACGTCGTGCCGACCGCGACCGCGAGGCCGATCGCGCCGGTGATAGCGCCGAGTGTGCCGGCCGCCTTGAAAATGTCGCTGAAGCCTTTAACGATCGCGCCTGATCCGGCCGCGATCTTCGACAGCGCGCTGTCCGTATCGAGCGCCTTGCCGGCGACCTGCGTCAAGGCTCCGACCACGCCCATTGCAGAGCCGGTGACGTTGTCGTTCGCGACCGTGGTTTTCTTGTTCACCTCGGTGAGCTTCTCGATCGAGCCGATCGCGCGGCCGAAGCCGGCCTCGATTGCCTTCGAGATCGCTTCGCTCTCCTTGCCGAGATCGCCGACCGCGCGCGATGTCGCCTCGGCTGCCTTCTCGGCACCGCTTGCATCACCGTCGATAATCAGCGAAACGCGCATCTTAGGATTGAGCCTCGTTAAGCGCGGCGATGGCCGCAAATTCCATTGTCCGCAATCCGGCCCACAGCTCGCGGGTGATCGCGATGCCTTCTGCGTCCAGCGCGACCCGCACCGCACTGTAATCCAGCCCGACGAAGATCAGCCGGGACGAAGAGAAGCCGCCGGCGATCGATGACGCACCGCTGCTCAGTGATGCGACGCGCCATTGCGATGCCACGTTGAGAAACGCTTCGACGATCGGCACATGCTCCAGCCAGAGTCCTTCGTAGTCTTCCGCAACGGCTACAGAAGCATTCAGGGCGGCGTCGAGGTTGGCGAGCGATCGCGCGTCCATGTCGAACCGGCGCGCGTCGTCCATCACCTGGGCTTCTTCGTTTGGGGCCGCTGATTGCGATCCGCGCGCCCAGCGCCGCGCGGCCCATATCAATTTCCCTCTTTGACCTTTGTCGCAGCGTCGAAATAGGCCTTGATAATCGCCCTCCAGACATTCGGGCGGTTCAGCAGGCGTCGGCGAAGCGCGTCGTCACAAGGGATTGGCTCGTCTTTCTCATTCGTCAAATCCTTAAACGTCACGACGATCCGCTCAAGGAGGCCATCCGTGCCTTCGCTCGTCTTGGTATCGAATTTCTCGGCCTCATCGGTTTCGATCAATCGAAAGACTGTCTTGAGCGATTGCTCCTCGAACCCGCCGTCGATCGGCGTCATCACCGGAACATCACGGGTGAATATCGACTCATCAATAACTTTGAACATGGACGGCTCCTGTTTGGAAAATGATCGGCCTTTAGGTGAGAACGAGCGAGAATTGATCGTCGCCAGTGTCTGGCAGCGGCGCGAGGTTCAGCACGCGCTCGGCGACGCCCTGATTTTCAGTGACGGCCTGCGGACGCTTCACCTGACATTTCGGCGCGGTGAGCGTGATGATGTTCCCCGCAACAAGGCCGTGCACGATCATGACCGGGACCTGCGTCCGCGCTTGCGCCAACGCAAACGGATCGAAGATTGCGAGCGGCGTAACTTCGACCGTAACGTCGAGCGCCTCGGCGCGATCCACCACCATGATGTTCTCCCGGTTGACCAGGAGGCGCGGCTGCACATCGTTGCCGAGGTTGAGCGAGAAGTTGCGCATCACGAGCGGAACCGCGTTGACGGTGAACGTCGGCGTATTCGTCTTGCTGACGACCAGTGGCTCCTTCCATGCGCTGAACACCGCAGCGGCGCGCGCGACATCGGCCGGTGCAACCCAGAGGCCGGTAAAGGTCCAGCGGATCACCGGAATGCCCTGGGCATTCTCGGTAATGACGCCGGTGCCGCGAGCGCCGGCGAAGCCGTGCAGCGTTGGCCCGAGCCAGTACTTGAAGTACAGGCTTTCGTGATTGTCGGTCACCGGCGTGTACGTGACCGACGTGTCTTCCTCGATCACTTCGGCACAGGCGCAGCCGCGCATCAGCACGCCCCACGCCGGCGGCGTCCCGGCTTCGCCCGAACCAGCCAGTTCCGTCTCGAACTCGATCACGACACGCAGGCCGGTCGGGATCGTGCCCTGGTTGGAGAGAAAATCGCGAATGAGGTCGCGCGCGACATCGTCGCCTTCCATCGGCCGCAGCGTGACGTTCTTGGCGAGGATCGCGTTCTCCGCGCCGGTGAGCACAGGGTCGGTGGCATAGGCGGTCTCGATCTTCGCGAGCAAGACCATCAAACGCATGAAGACTGGGTTGGCCATCGCTTACTTGTCCTTCGTGGTTGCAGCGCGCGGAGTGCGAGCGGCCGGCTTCGACTCGGGCTGCGTCACCGCCGGCGGCGCGGCCTTCAGTTCATCGGCGCGCTTGAGCGCACCGTCTTTCTGGCGGATGTAGCTGCCGCCTTCTGTTGGTTTTTCCATCACGTGATCCTCACCTGCCGCGTCAGCGCGAAGTCGAGCTGATAGATGACAGCACCGGCCATCACCGAAACCATCCGGCCGCGTTTAATCTCGAAGACGCCGGAAGTGCTATCGGGTGCCCAGCCTGCAATCGTCATGATGACATCTGCAGCCAACACATCGATCTTCGGCAGTGCGCTGCGCGCCTTTGCATCGCCGGGCGATTTCACGATCAGGATCACGCCGATCGAGTCCAAGATGTTCTGGATGTGGATGCCGACTGCTGAGGTGCCGCCGCCCTGGTCGTCGAAGCCGAGCGGCACGACGAAGGCCGAAGTCGCGGCTTGCGGCAACACGCCTTGATCGACCAGCGCACTGAGGTCGGCGACATACTCGACACGGCCCGTCAGCGCCGCGATGTTCGCGCCAAGCCGCGCAACGACTTCGTCGATCAGCATCATGGCGTCGCACCTTCGCCAATGAGCCAATCTTCGGCGATGCGCAGGATCTCGCGATTGTCGTCATCGTCGAGCCCGATGAACGGGCGCGCCGGCATGCGGATAACGAGCGCGCCGATCTCCGCCTTCCGGGCGCGATCGGCTTTGCCCGGTTTGCTGAAGAGGCTCTTTCCCGTCCGCTTGTTGGTTTTGAAATGCAGCACAGCGGTGCGCGCGGCTTGCCGGATGATGCCGCCGAGCTGGTGGATCGCCGCGTAGATAACGTTGCTGCCCAGCTCAAGGGCCGTTGCAGTGGCGTTGAAGGTCACGGATCGCATCAGCCGGGCCATCGGACCAATGAGCGTTTTGCCGCCGGTCGCGAGCGCGCGGATCGACGGCGGCCACGGGTTGCCGTCAGGACCCTTGCCTTGCTCGAAACGATGCTGTGTCGAAGTGACCAGCGACATGCCGATGTTCTCGAACATACCGCGCGGATTGCGGGCGCGCTCGATGTACCCGGCCAGCTCCTTGAGCGCCGCGTCCTGGTCGAGCTGCATCCGCACGCCGGTCATCAGATGTAGCCCTTCATGTTGTCGGGCGTCATGTCGCGTGGCCGATCGTTGACGCGAACGCCGGTCGCGCCGCTCGATGCGGGCTCGACGCCAGCCACGTCCAAGCGGACGATGCCGCCGGCGATCTGTTTCAGCGTAGAAATCGCATCCTCATAATCGCGGCGGATTTTCTCGGCGACCGTGTCACGGTGCAGAAGGTAGATCGTAATGGTGAGTGCAAGAGTGCGGACCAGCGGCGGCGTGGTGGCGAGAGGCAGCGCGTAGCGGCCCTTGAGATAGCCGTCGATCATCGCGTCGGCGTCGGCAAGGGAGCGACCGACCACAACCGGGTCGATCGTTCCGGCCGGAGGGTCCGCGCGATCGGCCACGCCCAGCATCAAGTCGATGCCGAACTTCTCAACAAGGTCCGCTTGCGTGGCGTAGCTCACCGTTCCCACCTACGTGTTAATCGCTCTCTCTGCCGCGTGGAGTCGTCCCGCACCACGCGGCAGAGACTCGGCTTCGTGCCGCACGATCCGCGCGCCGGTGTCAGAAAACCCGAATCGGATTTCGCGACGCGCGAATTTCAGAACTTGGTTGCGGGAACAGGATTTGAACCTGTGACCTCTTGGTTATGAGCCAAGCGCGCTATCCGGACTGCGCCACCCCGCGAGAAACTCGTTAGGACGGCTGCACGACACGAAGGCACACGATCAGCTCGGGATCGCCGGTCAATGCAGCGATCTGTTCGGCGCTCACCTCAACGTAAGGGATCACGGTCTCTTCGCGCGTGAATGCCAAGCCAGCGCGGCGGCGGCCGCTTGGTGACTTCGATGTCACGATGATTGAAGCGCTCTTCAAAGCCTGTTCGGGCAATTCGGCCGGCAGCGGGAATGACAGCGTAAGCGGTTCGCCCGGTGCCTTCGACTCCTTCGCCGCATGTCGCTGCCCGAGGTTCTCGCGGTTGCGCTCTTCGATCTGAGCATCTTCCAGGCGCGACTCTTCGCGCGTCTGCTCGCCTGCCGCATTGCCCTGGGCGCGCAGCACGAGAGCGGCTTGAATGCTCTGAGCGACATCGGCATGCTCAGCGAGAAAGGCAGCCGCCTTATCTTTGCTTGAGCCGATCGCGATCTCACCGAAGTTGTATTCGTTACCGACCTTGACGACAGCAGTGGCCTGCAGGGCGCGATTGAAGAGATCACGCGCGGTATCGAGCGCGGTGGCTTTGGTGATGGACGATTTTGTCATCGCACGTTTACCTCAAAGAGAAACGAAGTGGTGGAGAGGCTCGCCGATTAGGCGAGCCAAGGCACGACGAGCAGCTCTGCCGTGCCTTTCCATTCGTTCGTCTCGCCACCCGTACCGAGTTCGGAGTTGACCAGCTTGCGGCCCGCGCTCTCGCCGGCGGGCCCAACGACCAGCAAGTTCGGCGTGAGGCCGAGCGGCTGTTCGTAATCGCCCTTCATGCCGGAGATTGCGGCGCGCGCGATCCCATAGTTCGCCGAGTTGAGGGTTTGCTTCGATCCCCAGCAGAACTGCCAGAAACCAAAGCCCGCGTTGTTGCGCCCATCGGAGCCGTAAACGAACTCCTTTTTGTTGAAGACGTTCTCGTCCGTCGGCGCATCCTTCGCGACAAACTGAAACTCCTTGCGCTTCTGGAAGATGATAGGCTTGAGCGCACGGCTCGCGTCCATCAGGAACCACGGAGCGCCGGCACCGCCATCGGTGTTGGCGACGGGCTGAGGGTTTCCTTTCTTGTCAAGCACCGGATGATCGGTGTCGAAGAAAAACTGACCATCATAGCAGTTGGTATCGAAGCCGGCCTTCAACAGCGAGAAGCAAAGATCGTCGGGGTGTGCGCCGGTCGATCGGCCCATTTCCTCGAAGAGCGGCGCGTAGATGCCGAGGTTGTCATCCTCGATGTCGTCGCGATCGACGCCGATGGTCAACTCAAACGACCTGTTCTTGATTGAGTAGTCGTACTGCTGGAGGTTCTGAACGGCGCGGGCACCGATCCACTCGCGGACCTTGGGCAACTTGCCGAGCCAGCCGTACTTTTCCTCCTTGGAGGAAGACGGCACCTCGGTTGCAATGCGGAGATACTGCGACGACGCGATGCCGAGACCCTTCTGAAACGAGGTCTTGAAGCCGACGCGCAGGCTGTCGAGATTGGCGGAATTAACGAGCATTGAAGTGATCCCTTGTTTTGCAAGCGAAAGCGGCTAGGAAGGCGTCAGGTCAGGAACGCCTGGACCTTGGACTCGTCGAACTCGATCCACACGCCGGTGTCGTCCACGTCGTAAACGAAGCCCGCGATCGAGCGCGTGTTGGTGCCGCTGGTTTTGGCAACCGTCTGATCGTCCACGATGTAGGCCGGCTTGCCGATTTCGGCGATCGTGATGAGATCGCCGGCGGCGGAATTGGCGAAGCGGAAAATGCCAGTGCAGACCTTGATGCGCTTGTCACCAGCCGCACCTGCAGAGTTGTCCACGCGCTCGTCAGCACGGCCAACACCGATGAGTGTCGTTGCCACCGCGCCTTTGGTCGCGTAGCCGGCGGCGTTACGCGCAACGATTGCACCCGCATAGATCAGGGAGGCCGACATGGGCAGCGACTTGACGTCACCCTGGGCGCGCGGTGTGTTGCGATCTTGAGCAAGAGCAGTCATGGAAGTCTCCGGGTTGCGGTCTCAGCCGCGATTGTTTATTGCGGGTCGGCTTGCGATCAGGCCGCGCTCTGTTCAGCGGCCAGCGTCTTCCGATATTCCTCCGGATTGATGCCGAGAATTTTCGCGGCGTTGAGCTGCTCGGCATTGAGCGCGATCGTGCCGTCCTTGTTGGCGGGCGGCGTGGTCAGCGCGCCGGACGCGCCGACGATCGGCATCGCACCGATCAGCGCCTCAGCCTCACTCGGGTTTTTGGCGTGCATCGCGATGTAGCGGTCGCGCATCGGCTTCACGCCGACACGGCCCCTGGCAATCTCGCCGTCAACGTAAGCCGTCGCCTTGTCGGTCGCAGTGCCGATGACGCTGGCGTTCAGTCGCTCGCCCAGGTCTTTCACTTCAGCTTGCAACGCGATGACGATCGGGCCGGTGCCGGCAGCGAGCGCCGTGACGGCAGTCGTGATCGCGGCGGCGTCTTCGTCACCCTTCAAGCCAGCGGCCTTGGCGATCGACTGCAGAGCGGTGCCTGACTTCAGAGCGGTAACAGCAGTGACGATCGTGGTCGTGTCGGCATCGCCTTTGAGGCCAGCCGCCTTCGCGATCGGTTTCAGCGCCGCGTTCGTCGCGACAGTTTCGTCAGCGTTCAGTTCGGTGATCTTCGCAATCACCGCTGCTTCGTCGGCATCATCGGGAAGGCCAAGCAGTTTCCGCAACTGAGCGAGCAAATCCATGTTGTTCTCCGTGGAGTGAAGCGCGGCCATGCCGCGCAGGTTCGGGGTGTTGGTGAGAGACGCGCGCAGCAAGCCGGTTACGTTGCCCGCCTTGTCATGCGTGAAAACCGGCGAAATGAATCGGTAGGCGCGATCTTTGATGAGCGCTGCGCCGGGCGCGTTCCAATCGACACGCGCCCACATGCCGTCAGCGCGGGCGTGCAGCTCAGTGACCCAGCCGCGCGCCGGCGACGGCTCGCCCTTCGGCGCAGCCAGATCGGTCGAATGATTCTCGTCAATCGCAAGCCGGCCGCCGGCTGCCTTGAGGCTTTGGGTGGCAAGCCGGGCAACGTCGGCGATTCGATACGGGCCGCGACCATCGACGGTCGTCAGAACGTTGCCAGCCGGCAGCACCATGATCTCGTCCGGCGCTTCTCCGGACGAATTAAGCGCGATCGGCGAACCAGCGCCCATCACGACCGACAATGCAGTTTGTGAGTTCTTCCCTGACATGCGGCCACAATCGTTGGCCGAGCCGGAATCAATAACCCTGACACCTGTCAGGCCCGCCGATGGTGACGGCGGAACGGGGAAACCAACGCGACGTTAGGGAGCGGGTTTCAAGGGAGGATTAACGCGGCAATCCTGTCAGAGGCAAGGCCGCCCGGCAATGGCCGTGAAACACCACCTGTTTCTCGTGAAACAATCCCAAAATTGGCATCATGGCCGAAACCGGGACAGCGGACCGGATCGGGAGGCCCGCCGGTCGCCCACAGGTGCTTCAATTTTACTTTCAAAACCTCCGGCGCTGTCAGTGGGCGTCCAAGGGTGTCAGGGCGGCCCAGCGGCCCGGATTCCGGGATTTGGGGATTTCAGGGTGTCAGAGGGGCCGGATGCATCCCGGAGCTGCAGGTTATTCGGCCAATGCTCGCGGCAATTCGCCGGGGCGATAGGCGAATCCGGGATCAATGCCTTCCGGCACCATGACGCGGCGCGGCCCGCTGCCGGTGTCAATGACCTGCGCAACCATCCTTGAAGGCGGTGCGGATTCGGAAACCGTGTAGCCGTATCGTTCCAGGTCGCGCTCATTGAGGCTCTCAACGGTGCAATGGCAAAACCAACCGTTGGGCGGATAGTGCGTGAGCCACCACGGATCATCGACCGGCAATATCGTGTTGTGCCACGCCTCGTGCTCGGGTCGCGGATTTTGCTGACCTTCAAGGTGGACATAACGCAGATACGGGCGCTGCGCTTTCACCGCCTGGATTTGTTCCCACCGACCGGCTGCATAGGACGTGCTGACGTTGGTGTCGAAGATCACACGCGAGCGCCAGTTGCGCCCGCCGTTGTAATCCCACCCGTACTCCTCGACGATGCGATCGAAGTCCTTGCGGAACTCATCCAGTGTGGTGCCTTCCGCGATCGCTTTGTTGATCGCATCGTGAAAGTCGCTGACCAGGGCTTCGTTGGTCGCGCCAGCAACAGTGAAGGCAACCGAATGCTCCGCCTCCCACAGATCCGTCCAGGTTGAGGTTGGGACGTTGATCTTGTTGCGGAGAAATCTGATCGCCTCTACGGGATCGGTCGCGAAGCGCAAGACTTCGGCCTGCAGCGCTGGCGTCGCGCCACAACCGCAAGCCAGCGGGAGGACAACGCCATGCGATTTAAGCATCGGCGATGTCCGCGCGACCGGTGAGATTGGCGACAACACGTGCCATGCGCATCAAGCCTGCGAGATTGTTTTCGGCCGCGCCCGGCTTCAGCTTCTTCAACTCGGCTTGAACCTCCTGAAGCGAAGAGCATCGTGCAACAACGGAGCGGACTTCGTTAATCAACCCGCCGACACCCGGCGCGCAGAGCTGCTCCGCTTGGGCAACAAGTTCGTCGATCGAGCGCGCAGTCTGGCGCGCCGGCTGTGCGGCGTTCAACGACTGGAAACCGAACGGCGAAGGCGCTGCCGGAGCGGTCAGCACCTCTTCGCCGCGCGCAGGCTCTGGAACGCCGAGCAGATCGTTCGCAAAACTTTTTCCGACCTGGAGGCCGAACGGGACGAGCTTCACGATTCCGTCCACCATTTGCGTGACGTTCTTGGCATCGGGCCGGCCGATCCGAAGCCGCGGATATTTTTTCTGCGGTCCGAATTGCAACTGAATCCATGGCCGCACGAGATCGCGATTGAGAATCGCCGACAGCGCCCGCGCATCGGCGCGCTCTATGTCCTCCTGCACCTGACGGTGCTCCTGACCAACGGCATGCCCGCCGGCGATCGCATCGGTGGTCGCGGTCTGGCCGAGAACCGCCTTCGACATCTGTTGATCCAGCCAATCCGCGCGTTCCTTGTAGAGCGCGTGGCTTGCACCAATGTTCGCCGACTCGATGAAGTCGATCGTCATCGACTCCGGGATGATCGCCGCGCAGTCACCGGCGATGTTGGCGACGGCGCGGAACAGCGTGTTCTTGTCATCCTCGCCGCTGCCGGCCGGATACTTGCCGACGCGGACCGGTTGCCCGAAGGTTTGCGTGAAGATTGCCCAATCGCGAAGCGTGAACGCCTTGAACATCCACGACCAGGTAGCAACGCGCGCGATGCCGGAACGGATCGGCAAACCGGACTTCGCCTGGATGATCGTGGTGATGAACTTGAACGGCTCCAATGGATTCGCGAATGCAGCCGACGCAACGCCCTCACGGTCGTAGTCGCCGATGATGAGCGGCGTGCGGCCGTCACGCCGGTCGAACCGAAACCAGCGCGGGTCGCGCCACAACAGTTCGCCGACTTGCCAGTCCCCCTCCGATCTGTCCCATACGATCTCAACAAAGCTGATGCCCTTGCCAATCGCGTCGAGCATGTCGAAAATTTCGAGCTGCAACGTGTCGCGCTTCAAGCCTTCTTCAATCCAGGCCGCGTGGGCCTTGGCCTCGGGCGTATCCTCGGCGGAGTTCACCTCGACGTCGAGCTGCGCGATCGCGCGCTTTCGCGTGCCGAGAATGCCGAGGTAGTGCGGGTCGCGCTCCTCAATCTGTTCGGCCAGTTCGAAGAAGCTAAGCGGGTTGCCCTGATCGGCTTCGCGCAACAGCGACGCGAGCCGGCGCGGATTGAGGCCGTCACCCGGATAGTTTGAGAACGGATTGCGCACGCCAGAAATCGACGGGCCGGAAATCTCCTGCGTGAGCAGCTCGCGCTTGATCGGCATGCCGTACTGATCGACCAGAGTGGGGACAGTGTTAGCCATGGGACTTCTCGTTCTGTTGTCTGCTAAACTTCACCGCGAGCATCGCGATCATGCGCAACGTGCCCTCGATCAGTGGCAGCGCCCCGTTGTCGATTCCAGCGCCGCCGCCTGCGGCCGGATAAGCGTGATGGTCCGAAATCGCTCGCTTGAGCTTCGTCGCTTCGCCAGCAAAGTTGACCTTGTCGCCGAGCGTCCCGACACGCTTCTCGGCTATGTATTCCACGCATTGGAGGACGCATTCAGTGCAGATCGCCGTTAACACGGGTCCGGCGATCATCGTCTCAGTCTCCTGCTGCGACTTGCTACAGAAGCTGCAGTACACCTTTCGGTCTTGTTCCTGATGAGGACTATGCATCGACGGCTCCGTTCCGTGGTCGATCCGGTCCACTCATTGCAGGAATTTCGAGATACTCAGAGCAGCTATCGCCGCGCAGGCAATGGAGGCTACACCCTCGTGAGCCTTTCTCGTGGAAGTGAGGCGATGTCGGCTCGACACAGAAACCGACCTGCGTAGAAAGGAACTGCGCCCAATGATCGCAATTCATGCAGACGTGTTTACCGGCGTAATGTTGCGCAGGCGTCATACGCCACCTCGCAATCCCGCCCCGAGCGGCGATCGCCACCAGTCGCCGCGCACGTCGTCGTCATCGTCGAGCGGACCGCCGTTGCTTCGCGCTGCGTCGGTGGATGCAGAGCGATAGCCCGACTCCCAAAACGTCGCCCGCGTTTGCGCGTAGGCCAGCACCAGTGCGACGGCAAAGTCACCATGCCGCTTCTTGCCGTCAGTACCCTTGGTGCGGACATCCGGAATACGCGGGATGCCTCTGACCTTCTGGACCAGTGCGAGATCGTCGACGAAGTCGGCACTCTTCGGAATGAACAGCATGCCATCTTCAAGCGCCGCCTTCAGCGGCGGGAAGTTTTCCAGATACCAGTCGGCCGACAGCTTGACCTGCTCGATGCGGAGCGCGCCGTATCTCTGCGCGACGACTTCCGCGAGATAGGCACCGTTACCAGTCGCGTCCATCTTGCCGCCGATGAAACGCGGGAGCCGGTCGCAGACGTAGAACACAACCTGCTTCTGCTGTTCGAACGGGATGTTCGCCATCTCAAGTGCGAACGGTACTTTACGTTTTAGCGTCTTGCCAATCTCGATCGGCGCGACGATGGACAGGTCCGACACGCGGCCGAAGTCCTGGCCGAAGCCATGCTGGCGGTCCGGGTCGAGATACTTCAACAGCGGTTCAAGATTGGTTTTGCACCAATCGACAATATCGGCCTCGCGTAGCTCCTTCGGCAAGAAGGTGAACTCCGCATTCCGTTCCAGGCGGAGCACCGGATAGTCGCCGTCCATCCGCGCCTCGATCAGGGGCCGTGGCAGATAGATGCCGCCGCTCTCGGATGGAACGCAAAACAACTCTTCGTCCGCGTCGCTGCCGTAAAACTTGATGATGCCTTCGCGCCACGCGGCCTCAGCCTCCGGCGACCAGGTCTTGCCGGTGACGAGGCAGATGCGCTGATAGAGACCATCTTGCAGCGCGTCGTCGAACGTGTACCGCACAACGTGATAGGGATTGCGGCCGGCGCGCGCATCCTCGATCAGCTTGTTGAACGTGTTGGCTTGACCAAGGTGCGTGGAGATCACCAGCACTTTGCCGCCCCACATCAACAGCGCGATCGCGGCCTTCATGACGCCGGCGAGATCATCGTGGAACGCGGCTTCGTCGATGATGACATAGCCTTGCCTGCCGCGCAGCGATCGCGGGCGCGACGCCAGTGCGACAATCTCGAAGCCTGATGCGAACGCGATACGGAATGCCTGGATTTTCGAATCCGGCTCGCCGTCGTCGAACATGAACTCTTGAACGAGGGTCGCAGCCTGATTGAAGCTGCGCGCCCACATGCCGCACACGTCGATAAACTCGCGCGCCATGTCGAGATTGAAGCCGATGTAGAAGGTGTCCATGCCGCCGGCCTTCTTCGTGGCGGCGGAAGTCAGGACGGCATCAGCGCCGACGCCCCACGTCGCGCCGATACGGCGGGACTTTTCGCAGATCGTGACCTGGTTGGCGGCGGTCGATGCGAGGAGCTTCTTTTGATAGCCGAGCAGCACGTCCGCATCAGCGTCATCGGCGAGCTGCACGCCGGCGAGCATGCCGGCGCGGCGGACCTCGATCCACTCCGCCTCAGAGACGGCGCGCGGTGCGGCTTCGGTCACTTCAAGTCTGCCGGAGTAAATTCGGGCTCGCCAATCGGACAGAGATAACCACCGACCGTCGAGGTTACCTCGTAGATGTCACCGGGGCTCTCTTTCGCCAGCACTTGCGCCCGAGCGTTGGCAGCCTCCAGCGTCTCGAACGATTCACCGTCGCCATCATCGTTTGCGGATGTGTTGTTCTCTTCGTTGATTACGTAGAACTTGGTCTTCATCTTGCTCTCCTCGTTAGAGTCCAACTTCCCGCAGAAAACCCTCAAGCCCGACAGGACGCTCAGGCTGGACAAAATAGGTAGCGATACGACTCCAGTTTCTGCGCTGGAGATAATCGAGCGACGACGACAAAGCGTCGATCTGCTCGGCGCTAGGCGGCAGCCCCTTTGCTGCGCGCTTCATCACCAGCCGCCCGATGCGCCTGTCGCGCCTCTTCAACACTGCATAACGGTCGCGCAGATGTTGCGGCAGCTTGTGCCAGCACTTGCTGCAGCAAATGCCGTCGCAGCCGGGATTCTTCTCCACGGCTGCCGTGCGCCGGCAAGCCGGGTTGATGCAGAGGATGCGGCCGTCGCGGATCACGATTGCACCAGATCGATAAGGTCGAGCTGCGGACTTTTCGCGCGCGCCTTCGCCGCTGCTTCAATGACCGTTGAAGGCACCATCCACTTGGCGGGCGGCGGCACGATCGAGGCGTCGGCCGGCGTCCAGGCGAAGTAGCCTCGTTCGCCGACCGATGGGATGAAGTCGCACGGTGCGGCATTAGCCAGGACGAGCGCGCGCGGACCGTGAAACCACGGCGTCTCCGTCTTCGGGCCGCTGAGCCCGCAATCGATCACATCCACGCGGCCGATGATGCCGCCGCGCAGAAGCTCGGACGGAGCAGGACATTCGATGCCGAGCGAGCGCATGAAGTCGCGACCTTCTTCGTACTCAGCACGCGTCATGCCCTTGGCTGCATGTACCGCGCGCGGGCCGAGCAGCGGCATCATGTGCCGTACCGCTCCGTGCGATCGGTTCTCCACCGGCTTGTCGGCACAAATGATCGCCCAGGCCCACGGCTGGCGAACGGAGATTGCGAGCGTCGGAAATGCTGCGTCACGCATCTGTTCCTCGCGGTTTTTTTTCGATGCCGAGGATCTTCGACTTGATCGCATCGACGGTGTCTTGCGAAAGGCCCTTTGCCTTCGCGACCATATCGACGGCTTTCGACGCGCGATCGCGAACGTCGTCCTCAATCTTCTTCTTGTTCTCGGTGCTGAGTTTCTTCGACTGCTCGGCCGCCGTGAGCGCGCGGCCGACCATCATCAGCATTTCGGCGGTGTCACCGTCAGCACTTAGCTCGCCGGCATTCGACAGCATTTCGAAGGCGAGCGTCTTAATCATTTCCGCGACCAGGATGGTCAACGAATTGTCGCCGGCCTGATCCAGCTTTGGTGCCAGCACCTCCGCGATCGCGCGCGTTTCTTCGAGCCTGCTGCCCGCGATCGACAGGCGAACGGCGGTGCGGTTAAATGCCGACTTCGATATGACGGGCGGTTCGGTGATGCCCTGGCCGAATGCAGCGACCTTCAGCCGTGCGTTGAAGCCGTCGAGAATATCAAGCTGCGACTTCTTGCGCTTCTTGATTTCATCGAAGGCCCACAGCTTCGCCTCGTCCGCCCACTCAGGAAGCTGGTCAATCTCCGAGAGGCGTCCGCGCTTGTTCCTCACAGGCGCCATCGGTCTAGTCCTCTACGGGGCTCGGCCGCTTAACGCCCTCGATGACAAGTCGCCGCTCGACATGCTCAAGCCCCTTCGGCGTCAAGCGCGCGACAACAACACTGCCGAAAATCGAGCGCGTGATTGCACCGACATTATCAAGATAGTTGAGTTCCTCACGCACCCAATCGCGAGACTTGGAAATTCCGGCAAACAGCAGCGTCTCGCTCAACAGACTGTCGTTGAGCGAGTAGTTGCCCTGCTTCTCTAGTTCCTTCAGGATGATGAGGCGCGCGTCCTCGCGAATGATATCTTTGGCCATTATCCCACTGCCTTTTCAACGAGCGCTTCATGGACGCGCTCGACCATCCCCTTGAGTGGCTTCACGCCTTCCGATAGACCGCGCATCTCGGCCTTCATGTCGCTGAGCGCCAGTTCAATTCTGTGCGTCACATCCTTGTCGGGCAGATGCCGCAACTCTCCCTCGACCGCCGCGACGCGATCCTCGACAAGCTCGACCTTGCCGGACACCGCACCGACCCGCGTGCTCAAGTCCTTGAACTTCTGATCGTCCGCCTCAGACCGATCCTTGCGAAACGACCGCCAGAGTGCGACCGCCGAAATTAGAAGCGCTACGACCGTTGCGACCGATTGAAAATCGACAAACACTTAATTCCCCCTGGGCGAAACGACCTTCACCGCTCAGCCTTCCATCCGCACATCTTTTCCCCGAACTCATTGTGCGAAAGGATGCCGGTCGCAGCGACCAAGTCCTTATGCGCGATGTAGTCCGCAGTTCCGGCCTTGAGCCTGATCGGCTCGAAACCATCGCAGCTATTTGTCGTCTGGCACGCTCCAACGATCGAGGCGATCACGAACATCGTCAGGGCCAAGGCTATGAATCTCGTCATTCGTCGCTGCTCGCTCTCGGAGGTTTTCGAGGGATTGCCGATCTTGCTTGGCTCGCTCGGCGGCCTTGCCGCTATTGAACACCTTCAACACCGCGACGCCGATCGCAGCGGCGAGCGCGAGGCCGGCCGCGATGTATTGGCCGGTCTTCGACGTGGCGAACCAAAGCGCGATACGGCCCCAAATCATGCCGGCTGTCCTTCCGGCACTTCGGCCATCACGTCACCGTCGATCGCGCGCTGCGCCTGCTTGGACTTACGGCTTGAGATGAAGGCGTAGACGACGCCGCTCACGGCAATCACAACGCCGAGAACAGTGAGGCCGATGTAGACCTTGTTGATGAAGTCGGACGTTCCGACCAGCATGCCGAGCTGATCCTTCGCGCTGGATACAAGGCCGGACAGGCTCGCACCGCCGACCGCCGACGTGCCGGCCTGCTGCGGATCGAACATCGGTTGCGCGACATCGCTGGCGTATGCCTTGGCGTCGCCACGCTCCAGATGCACTTCGACGGGCGCGGGTCCGACCGAGCCGGTCGCCCAGGCCTGGCCGATCGCCTTGACGCTGACGACGCGCGACTGCCAGCCCTTGCCGAACGCATCCCACGTTGAAAGACTCTTCAACATGCCGAGACGGCGCGATTCCATTTCGGCGATCAGCGCATCGTGGTCGTTGCAGAGCGTGAGCGCAGCGAGCGTGCTTTCGCCGAGATGGCCGTCCACATCGACATTGCCAAGCGCGCGCTGCAGCCACTTGATGCTCTGGTACGGGCCGGAATTGACCGCGCCGTCGAAAACCGCCAGATCCACACCGGACGGCAGTTCGTCGCCCCGGATGGCGTTCCAATATTGCGTGCGATAGATCGCATTGCGCTCTGCGATCCATTCCGGCGTGTTGCGCATCTGCGGCGCGAGCGCGCGACGCGGCTTGTTGCTGCGGTCGCGGAAGCCGTCATAGACGCGCTGAATGATGCCTTCGAGTGTGACGCCGCCCGGATCGCGAGGATGATTGCTGAAGCCGCCTTCAAAGCGGAGAACAACCGGCATGCACTTCTCGAAGTTCTCGCGCATGGCTTTACTCTCGCTCGATGGTGACGCGACCACGGCCGGCGCTCATCATGCCGATGGCGCGCGCGGTGCCGCGCGAAAGGTCGATGGATGCGCCGGTCCATTGAGCCGGGCCGCGATCGTTGACGCGACAGACGACACTGCGGCCCCGGTACGTGACGCGCAGGAGCGTGTTGAAGGCGATGGTGCGATGAGCGCAGGTGCGGGCTTCTGGATTGTAGCGCTCGCCGTTGGCCGTGTGTGTGCCGCTCTCAGGCCCGTACCACGTTGCGACATCGGCCGGCGCGCGCCGCGACGAGAGAATGACAACCGCCACCGCAAGCACGACGACAATTCCGAAGCGGACAAGCATGACAGGATTCGGTGGCAAGGTGATGCGCCCCAAGGTGAGGCACGATCAATCCCGTAATTTCCCGAATTGAATAACCCTGACAGGTGTCAGGCCGTTTCACGCGAAACAATCAGAACAGATTGCCCTGGCGTTTATCGCGCCGGCCGCGATGACGCGAGCGATGGCGGTGCACCGTGCGCTGCGTGACACCGAGCTTCCGCGCGATCTCGCTGGACGAAGCGTCGTCCGCCTCAAGCTTGTGCACGCGCTCGGCGATGCGGCGGATCATCTGGCGATAGGTGCCGCCGACGTACAGCGGAATCTCGATGTGCTGGCCGCGCTTCCGATCCACGGCGAAGTGGTCGCAGAGTTTTTTTGCTTTGTCGATTCCCACGGCTTCGACCAGCCAGTGGCCATTCTCGACCTTCGCCGGGAAATAGACCCGCGTTCCGCCCTTGTGCGCGGCAATGGAAATCGCAGCGACCTCACCAATGAGGCCCGCGATTTCCGCCAGCACTTCGGGCAGACGCTCGGTCATGTTTTTCTGACCACCCGGCTCAGCGTCGGATTGGCGGAGACGGTCACGACAACGCCGTCGCAGATGATGTATTGTAAGCCGTCAGCGTTCACGATCAGGTCGCCAGTGCCGATCTCGGCCGCAGCCGAGACAGCCCGCTTCAATGACCCTTCAATCGACGTGCGAAGGGCCTCCACGTCACAGCCGCCGGCGCGCTCAAGGAAGCGCAGCAGCGCGTGATCCGAAACCCGCACGATGTTGCCCCGTGGTTTTTTCATCGGTCACCGACCGCCCGGTAGGCGACGCGGGAATGGTGGGCGCAATACGGCATGCCGTTGAGCGCTTTGCCGCCGCAGAAGAAGAAGTCCGCGGTGCCCGGATCGCCGATTGGCCAGTGGCACGTCGCTTCGTTCAACTCCATCAGCGACACGCGCTGATGGAGCGGCACCACGTTCTCATATGCGAGCGGGGCGGATACCGGCTCAACTGCGACCACTTGCGCGAGTGCCGTGGCCACGCGCGACGGCCGACGCTCGACATAGACCATGTGGTCAACGAGCCGGCGCGCGCGCGGCTTTGCTGAGGTCGGATTCTTGGCCCGGCCGCTGAGGCCGAGCCGGTGAACCTTTCCGATCACACCGTTACGCGTGACGTAGCCGAGTTCGGCGGCGATCTGGCTGGCAGATAGGCCAGCCTCCCAAAGCTTCTTCAAGGCTTCGACGCGGGCGTCGGTCCAGGACATGATCGTCATGACGCGGCTCCCGGTAGCGCGGCGAGCACGGCACGCACACGGCGGCCGAGCGCGTTCTGCACTTGATCGTAGTGGCGCGGCTCCATGCCTTCCCATCGGCGAAACGCCGGTACGACTTTGAAGGCGTAATCATCGAGGCCGTGCAGCGGATGGTTCGCTGCCCACGGCTTGACACCGCCGATCGCGATCAGGCGCATCCATTGGGCGTTCAGCACGGCGCGCTTGGCTCCGATCACATCTTTGGAATCGGACGGCCAATCGACCGCGCCGGTTCGCGCCAGCCAGGACTTGAGACCCTCGATCGCCTTTGTGCCGGCGCTCGGCTCCGCCAGAAAGTTGACGTGCGAAACGCCGGTCTGCCTTTCGAGAAAGGCCAGCATCGCCTTGTCGGTGCGGTTCTTGACGATGCCGAGATCATAGCCGGCGATCCACAGCGCGCGCAGCTTCGAGCCGATCAGCCCGTCGAGCCCCGCGACAGCACCGCGCGGTCCGACTCCTTCGCCGGCGAGCTCGCGCAGCCGCTCGATGACGCGGCCGGACTGCGTCACGCTCAGATCACTTGAGCTGCGAACACCGGCTTCCTTGAAAAGAAAATCGCGGTAGGTCTCATCATCCATCCCGGCCTTCGTCTTCAGCACGTGGATGGTCGCCTTCATGCTGGTGGTCGATTTATGCTGCGAAAGTCTCACGTCGTCTCTCCTGTGTTGTGTTGCCGTTTTTTCTTCTTCGGGAATCCGTTTTCATCGCGCGTTCCGCGCGGCATGACGCACAGCTCAAGATCGACCGCGCCGAGCGCGGCATCGAGCATGTCCACCAAAGGCATGTTGAGGGATCGCCAGCCGGTGAGCGTATCGCGACTCACATTGGCGCGACCGGACACATCGGCGCGCGTCGCCTGCTGCTGATTCATCTCGATGAAGAGCGCGCGGACGCAGGGATGCGTATGCTTCGGGATAGTGAAGCCGCGCGGCGCGCGCTTCGCGATGCCCTTCAGCTTCTTCGCGTGAAACGCCGGGTCGGCGTTTCGCTTTGTCATTTCGGCCGACTTCACCGCGCGCCGTTCCGGCGTCCATTTTGAAGCGCCCTTGCGACGCTTCTCAATGAACGCCGGATCGCGGTTGCGCTCGACCATCATGGCCGAGTGCTGCGCGCGGCGTTGTGGTGACCAGCCTGCCGACGTTCCGCTCATGCGACCGCGCGCTCCCGGTCTGCTTCGTCCAGGAACAACGCAACGGCGTCGGCGACGATTGCGGCCGCGTCTTCACCCCGCGTCGAGCAAAATGCGCGGAGCGAGGACTCGACCTTCGGTGGCAGCGCGTAGGTTCGTGGCGCGATGGCCGCACCCGGCACAATGGCGATCGAGTGCGGGATACGGCCTTGAAAGGTAATCCAGCCGCGCGCCTGCAAGCCGATGACAAGACGGCAAACGCCGCTCTTGGACGCAAGACCGAGCGCCTTCCGCAGATCGTCGTAAGAAGGGGCATTGCCGTGAGCGGCAATGTGGCTTTCGATCGCGAGAAAGCATTTGCACTGTTCTGGCGTGAGACCGGCTCTGATCGCGGTTTCCATTACGCAGTCTCCGCGAGCTGCTCATCGGAAAACGGCTCGACGGTGAAGGTCTCGCCGGCTGATGCGATCTTCACGCCTTCGATGGTCGCGGCGAGGTTCGGATTGCGCAGCAAGGCGACCTTGTCGATCTCAACAGTCGCGCGCAGGAAACCGAAATAGCGGTCGCCACCTTCCTTGATGCGAGCGATGACGTCCTCGACCTTGCCGCGAATGTTGACCTTCGCCGGATTGTGCCGCCACGACACCTTGCCGGTGCCGAGATCAACGGTCTTGTTGCGGTCGTTGCCGGTGAGCGTGGCGCGGTTCGCGTCGCAGTAGGTCTGCAATCCCTTGAACAGCGCATCCGCCTGCGCGTTCAGCGGCTTTGCCTGCTGAACAAACTTCTCCTTGATGTCGGCGAGCGCCTGATTGCATTCCGTCTCGATTATCTCGATCTGGCGCGCCGTGGTGCCGTACTCGGCCAGCATCGTTTGTGCTTCGTCTCGGGACTGCGGAATGCGATACGTCGCCGCCGCAGCCATTGCCTTCGCCTTAACCATTGGTCTTCTCCTCGTTTGTGGTGGGTGGATTGTCGTAACCGAGCCGAATCAACGTCTCTTCGATCGCTTTGATCTGGATCAGAACCAGCTCGCGAAGCGCTTCTCGCTTCGTCGGGTCTTTCTCGTCATAGAGGCGGTTGGCGGAAACCATCATGTTGAAGGTCGCCGTGACGACCGCGTCCATGTCGTTGAGCTGCAGCGCCATCGCTACAATTTCGATGGTGGATGCCTGGATTGCTCCGCGCGATCCTCCGTCCAAGATGCGCTGGGCGAGCACCGGCACATCGACCGCGAGGACTTGCTCCGAGAAGGTCGGGTGCGTTGGCTTGGTTGCGAGCTGATCGTTCACAGCGCGCCTCCGTGATTCCGCTCGCGGCTGCGTTGCGCCGGCGTGGGCAGCAACACGAGGTTGCTGCCCGGCCGTTCGATCTCGGCCGCGATGTCGAGGACGTTGACGCTGATGCCGAACTCCAACAGCGCAGCTTTGGCAACGCACGTCTTGAGATCACTTCGGAACGCCGCCCAAGCATCGACAGTTGGGAAGGCAGCGTCGTCGCCCGAGCACCACGCGTCGAAGGTCGCCGCAAGGTTTCTTAGATCGTTGCTCAACATCATTCGCCCTCCTGCCTGATGCGGGAATGCGAGCAACCGTTTCGACACGCGCGATAGAGCTTCGCGCGGATCGACGACGCGCCGGTTTGGCCCATCGCCTGTTCGTCCAGGCACCGATCGCGACCGATCTCGCCGACGATCGGGCAAGTGACGGTCGCGCCCATGAGCGCGCCGTTCACTTTCAGCTCCACGCGGGCAAGATCGCCCCCGTAGTTGTTGGCGAGCACGTGGCTGAAGACGGCGGCGGAGTAGCCGATCTTCTTCGCCGCGCGCGTGCCATTGGTGCGGTTGCCTTCAAGCGCCCACTCACGCACCCAACCGGGGAGCTTGTCGCCCCATGCGACCTCGGCCTTCGCAACAAAATCGACCTTCACCTTCACAGCACGCACTCCTCAGAATGCGGGCCGTCCTGAACCAACCCTTGATTGCGATCGAAGACGAGATTGACCTGCAGCATCATCGGCGGCTTCGGGCCGGTATTCATGCGCGGGACGAGCCGCCAATTCGAGTCTTCCGAAGTTAAGTTGAGAACCAACTTCAGATAGCCTGCGTCGCGGAGTCGGCGCAGGTAACGCATCGCCACGTCGTCAGTCACCTTGAGCTTGTCGGTTGACGCAGCGAAGGCGACTTCAGTCGTGGTGAAGCTCTTGAGGTTGCGGATCGCAATCCAAAGATTCTCCTGTGCGGTGCCGCCGAGAAGGTCGCGCACCGGGACCTTGACCCGGAGCCGAAGGTCTTTTCCGTGATTGAGCGCCATTACGCGGCCGCCTTTGCAGCAGCGCGGCGTGCGAACACTTCGACGTGACGGGTCTGCGGCGGCTCCTGCGTGAAGAAGCGCTCGTCGCCCCACGCCTTGAGATCGACCGCCGTCAGATTCCTGTTGCGCGCCAGTTCGGCGACGCGATCGAGGTTTACGACGATGCGCCGCGCCCGGCCGCTCGATGATGTGCGGATGGCGTTCAGCAGATCGTCGCCAATCTTGACTTTCGGCACGAAGGCTTTCGCCAGCTCGCGCGCGTCATCAAGATCGCACGGCTGCGCGGGAAACCAGTCCAGCACGCGGTTGTGAACTCGCTCCACCGCGAGCAGCTTGGCGGGCAGCTTTTCTTCGCCAATGAGGATGATGGGCGCGCCGGACGATTCCTGCAGCTCGCGCACGATCTCAATCATGCCTTTGTCAACGAGCTTGTCGGCTTCGTCGATGATGAGCGGGCGGCGCGGGTTCTCGCCGAGCGCGCCGACGACTTGATCGGCAAGATCGGAGATTGGCGCTTTGACTTTCACGTTCTCGCCGAACTCGCGAAGGATGTTTCGCAGCAACGTGCGGCGGGTCCAGCTATCGCCGACTTCGACGCGGACGGCACGCGTCTTGTTCTGCGCGTAGATCGACGCGTAGGTTTTGCCGTAACCGGACGGCGCATGGCAAACGCCGAGGCCGGGAAGATGCGGCGCGCGCTCGATCAGCTTCACGGTCATCGCCATAAACGAAGCGACGTTCTTGATAGCAACCGGGCCTTGGACAGCGGACGACTGTTGGCTCATGTGTTCGTTCCTTCTTGTGCTGAGACGATGGTTTCTGCTTCGCCATATGTGAGGGCGAAGGCCTTGTACTCGGTACCTTCACGGTAACCGCCGAGCCACATCAGCTCGTCCGGCTCCACAAACTCGTTACGCGCGTGGCGCGACTCGATGTCACGCGCCCTGTTGAATCGCTGATGAGCGGTTTCTGTCGTGCGCAGTGGTTTGACATTTGTGGCTGGCGCGGCGTCTTCAGCGCGCATTTGCGCGGCAAGCGCGGCGATGTCTTCGGAATGCACAGCCTCGGTCGGCGTGGTCGCGTCTCGCGCTGCAGCGAGCGACGGCGTGTCGTGGTTACTGCTTTGTTTCGGAAACTCGATCAATGTCCCGGCATCGAGCAACGCTTGACGATGGATCGCGCCCGCGAAATCGCCGGCCTTGATCTTGCGCGCGGCACGCTTCACGCCGTCCATGCGCTCGGCGATGAATTGTTTCTGTTCGGCGCGCACGCGCGCGATCGCGACGGCCGGGTTGATGCCGAGCAGCTCCGGCGCGATGGCTTCGCCGAGATAAGTTTCGCCGTCGTCCTTGAAGACGTAGGCGCGGCCCATGTCGGCTTCGTCCATGCGGACCAGCACGGTTTCACCGACATTGAGGAAGCCGCCTATATAATGAGTGTCGTTGATGCGGAGCCCGGTCTTGGTGACGGTCCGCTTGCCGGCGACCGCCAGCAGCATGTCTAGCGCGCGCACGTCTTCGATCCGGCGCACTTTCGTCGTTGCCATCGCGGCGACGGCGAACGGCGTCTGTCCCTTCAAGCCAGCATGCGCAGCGTTGCCGTAGACATCACGACACCAATCATCGGCGCGCTTTTGCAAATCCGCGGTTGAAAGCTGGATCTGGAACATGTCTTCGGCGGCTTCACCGAGCCGCGCCGAAAATTCCTTGCGGCTTTCGATCACCTTGCGGTCGGCGACGGAGTGTCCGATGAAGCCGGGCAGCGTCCGCATGAAGCCGTGCTGCAGCGTCTTGATCGATCGCTCGACGTGGCCCTTCTGTTCGGGAGAGAACGGTGCGGATTTTTCATGCTCGATGTCGAGCGCGGCGAACAGGCGCTGCGTGGTGTGAGCGATGAAGTCGGAGCCGTTATCGGTCTTGATGCGCTCCGGCACGCCCCACGCCAGAATGGCCTTGCGGATCAGGAGCCCGACGCCAGCGGCGCGCGCGGTCTTGGTGACCAGCGTCACCATGCGCCGCGAATAGATGTCGAGGCAGACGTAGATGTTGCAGCGGCCGTCCGTGGTGAGCATGTCCGCTGGCGACGCGTCGATCTGCCAGACTTCGTTGAGGCGCGAGGCCGGATTGGCGTTGCGCGCGGCAAAGCGCATCTTGCTCTTGAAGGCGTCGGGATTGCGGATTGATTCCAGCTCGACTCGGTAGGTCTGTTTCCACGCGTTCAAGGTGTATTGAAACGTCCGAACCGGCGGCAGAGCGACCAGCTTTTTACCGATCAGCACTTGCGGGAATCGGTCAGCGACCAGCGCGCGGATGTGGTGCGCGGTGAGCTGCTGCTGTTTCGCCATCAGGGCGAGAATGAAGGTGCGGACTTCGCCGTCATTGGCGCGGTCCAGCGTGCCGGTACCGCGACGGGCGGCTGCGCGATCGAAGGCTAGCTTCGACTTCCGGCCGTTGCGATCGAGCGCACGCCACCGCCTCAGTGTGCGCGGCGTGACGTGCTGGACCTCGGCCTTGATCCACGATGCGACATCGAGCGCGCCCGCATTGTAGAGATCGGAGAACAGGATGTCGGCGCGCTTGCGGTTGACGTTCGCTTGCGTGGCAGCATTTTCGCAGAGTGCGAGGACGGCGAGTCGCGCGTCGCGACCTTGGGCGGCGCTGACGGGAATCGCTTCGGCGTTCGGTTCGGCGGCGGCATCGCGCGCCATCGACGCGGGCACTTCGACGGCGTCGATGTTCTGGCCGACATAGGCGATCCGGGCTTCGGGCGGCAGCGACGTAACGGCGTACTCGATGCCGCCGCCGCGACCTTCGCGCGGGCGCGAGGACCATGCGCCGCGCTCAGCCGCGAACAGCACGCCGCGCTTTGAAGCGGGCAAGCCGGGCAGCGCCAGCGCTGCGATCTCGGCTGCGGATAAAAACATCTTCACTTGCCCCAAAGCCTAATCCCCGTTCGCCGCTTAATCGTTTTTTGGAATTGCGCCGGATGGCATCGTAAAATCGAGCCAGCCCGTGATGCCGCCCGCGCCGTAACGTTGACCAGCAACTCCAATGAAACCGAGATTTGAATCTTGATTGCTCGCCTCGTACCGAATGAGCACTGGAACCTCATCTCCACGGGCATCGATCCAACAGCCGAGCAAGACGCGGTCCTTCGGCGTCTTTTCTGAAAGCGGTTTCCAGCGCTTTTTCATCGGCTGTCCGCCTTCCACTGCGCATCGGACGCGTTGACCTCGCGCTGCAGTTTCTCGATCGCTTCTTTCGCCATCTCGCGGCGGATCAGCGGCTCATACTTCGCTGAGATCGCGATCACATCGGTGTCTTCGAGCAGCGCGTTGATGAGGCGGACATCGCGGGTCACGCTGAACAGCGCCACAAGTCGATGCGCCGAAATGTTGTTCTTCTCGTTCGCCGTTGACGTGTACTGATCGAGCATGTCCGGCGTGACGCGCTCGCCGAGCTGCTCGCTCATCAGATGTGCAATGACGTCGCGACCGTGCTTGCTGTCTTTGATGGCCTCGGCGACCGCGCGCTTGATGCGCGCCGATGCCCGCACCGCGCGCACTCGCTCCGGGGAGAAACGCTCGACCACCGATGCCGGTGTGTAATCCTTGAAAAGGTCTGGCGTGATGGTGTCGCGGCGGCGCGGGCTCATATCCACGCCTCCGGCAATTCCATCGGAATCCAGTTCCGTTGCGGCGCGCCGGTCCTCACGCCATCGAGCGCATTGAAAATGTCGGCGATCACCTGTGCGATGTCGTGGTCTTCGTAGCCCTTCGCTTCGTCAGGTCGCCCGGTTGTTATCGGGGCGAAGCATGCGGAGTGCAGATCGTATTCGCCGGTGAACAAGCGCGGCTGCCCTCTGAGCATTCGTGCAACCGCGAATGTCGTCATGGCTGCCTCGCCGTGATCTGCGCGGCGTAGGTCCGCAGCGATTTAGCGAAGGCGATGTCGGCGGCGTTCGGCCGGTACACCGAGGCGGCGACACGCTTCGGTTCGTGGCGAACCTTCAGGGCGGCGACCGACACTGCGGACAACACGAGCGTCGCGATGGCGCAGCGGAACAAGAGCGCGCGGGCGGCGTTCATGCGCGCCTCCCGGTCAAGCTCAGTTTTTTGGTGCGCTTCTGACTCGACGCCGTCTGGCGAGAGCGGGTAATTTCCCCGCCATGCTTCGGGGCAACCGCCACCGGGCGGATCAGCCGGCCTTGTTCATCGAACCAGGCAGGCCACAACTCGTGGAGAGGGACGCCGAGAAACTTAGAAATGATCGTATTTGAAGGCGTGCGAGGGTAAGAAAGAGCAGCGCGAAGCGTGGCGTCAGCGAGACGATTCTTACGGGCGAGTTCGGCGAGCGAACTCTTCCGCATACGAACGGCCGCTACGATTTCGGCCCGGTGCCAGCCTGTGGTCATGTGAGGTTTTTCATTTGTAGCCGCCGGGTCAGGCGGCTTGGTTTTACCCGTATATGCAACGAACGTTGCAAGAATGCCCGGATATGATGAAGAAATCAACAACAGAAACCCGTAAATCCGCATATACGGCGGAAAGCTTCGCCAATGGCGCTAAAAAGCGATTGGAATTAAAGCAGATACGGGTTTTTGTGGAAAAGCTGTTAGCCCAGCCGGACGGCGCGCCGATGCCAGATTGGTCGGAGCTTTCGATCGGCGACCGCTTCGCGATCGTCCGCCGGCTGGTTCCCGCAGATCAGCGGGAGGAAGTGACGGGCAAGTCCGATTCGCAGCATCAGCGTTACGAACAGGGCATGGATATTCCGCTCACCGTTGTTGCTGCACTCGCGGCCGAGACTGAGATTCCGCTGGAATGGATCGTGTCCGGCAAGGCAATGGACCGGCGTCCGCCGCTGGTTTACGTGTCGCCCGAACAGCCACAGGCCGACGCCGAGGATGTTGCGATCCAGAAACTGGCCTTCAAGGCATCCGCCGGCAGTGGCGCGATGGTGCTTCAAGAGATCGCGGAGCACGTCCGGTTTCCGCGCGCGATCCTTGAACATGCCGGCGTGGTGCCGCAGAATGCGCGACTGTTGGAGGCGAGCGGCGAAAGCATGCGCTCGACCATCAACGACGGAGACACATTGCTGGTCGATGTCTCGACCGCAGCCATCCAGATCGTTGAAGGAAAAATCTACGTGTTCTCGGTTGGAGACGACGCCTACGTGAAACGGCTGCGCCGGCTGGGTGAACAGGTGCTGATGATTTCTGATAATCGGGAAATGTTTCCCGAGCCCGAGGAAGTGCCAAAGCACTTGCCGCTGCGCGTCTATGGTCGGGTCAAATGGGCGGGGCGTAACCTGTGAAGCTCCTGGTCTCGATCGGCGCGGCGCTGCTGGCGCTTTCGTTCCAACAGCCGGCGCACGCCAACGACGCGTCCGCGCTCGCGATGTGCAAGGCGATCAGCGACAATGTCGCCGAGCTGATCCGAAACGGCGATCTCGCGCGAGCCGACCGCTCCAAGCCGGAGCTTGAAAAGTGCATCGCCCTGCAGAGGGCGACGGTTAACCGCGAAGCCCAGCGCATCATCGATGCCACGAAAAAGTGACGTCCAAGATCGAGTTGCTCGTGAACAGGCGAAGCCATCTCCGCTCGCAAAAATCCTGAACAAGGACCGCATTGGTTTCGTCGCTGAACATGGGTCGAAGCTCCAGCCGGTGAAGTGATGCAGCGCCCGCAGAAAATCACATTCGGAGAGATGCGCCGATCTAACGTGACCGGCGTGCTGATCTATTGTTCGGACTATCGATGCAGTCACCACAAGGCCGTCAGCGCCGCTCAGTGGCCTGATGAAATGCGTCTGTCGGATATCGAGGACCGTTTCGTTTGCGAGGTCTGCGGGCAACGAGGGGCCGACGTCAGGCCGAACTTTGCGACCATCGAATGGACCCGGACCGGCTGAGGAACCATCTCGATCTAACGCCATTGAATCCCAGTTCTGTTCCGTTGCGTGGAGTTGCGTCTTGTCCTGGTCGAAGCGCCTCGTGCGCCCCATCGTGCCGCCGAAAGGCAAGCCCATCGTCACGCTGGCCGACGCGCGCGCCTACGCCCTTGCCCTCCCGAAAGCCCGCAAAAGCGACCCGCACGTCCTAGCCGGTGTGGAAGCAATCCTGATGGTTGCTGAAGGCAAGGCCTGCGAATTCGTCGCACAGTCGGCCGTCGCGCATATCGTGCACGGCCCGGTGCAGCCACTCAATCGACCAAAGCGAGAGCGGCCATGGATGAAGCGAAAATCCCCCGGATAGTCGGGAAGCCTGATGGCTGGAAACCGATCACCGAGCTTGGGCATTTCATGACATGCCCGGTGTGCGGCCTAGTCTTCGATATGCGCGAGCTGGAGAACGTAGGCCGGCACTGGCACGAAGGCCCGGAAGCGCCGGTTCGGATTCCCGGTTCCTTTCCCGGTTAGGCATGCTTCAGCCGTTCAAGGCGTGTTAAAAAGCCCCGCAATTACGGCTGAACTCTCAAATCGGCTAACTGGGAATCCGCCGCTGCCGAGGCGCTAATTCCTTTCCCGGTTTGTGGGCTCGGCGTCGATTCCGTTGGGGTAATTGATCGGTTGCGGCGGGATCGAGGCTATTTGAACTTGCGCGGGTCGCTCGACCGCAACTCCCGCCCGATTGCCCAGAAGATCAATAGTTCCGGGCTTTTCCCACGCTGTCCCGGCTAATCCCGGATATTCCCGGCTAGGGCCATACGAACTTGCGCGTCACAGGCGCCTGCGCGATGTGGTTCGCACCCACACCGTCCGGGAGGCCGGGGGTCATCGTCCGGGCCAACTACGTGGCTCTGCCTTCAACGGCTGGACGAGGACAGGATGAAGGCGGGCGAAAGCCCATTGGATCAAGGGCGCGACGCGCGCTTGTCCTGTCCCGGAAGCACGATCCCCCGGACACAAATCGCCGCGAATGGAGCGCCGTGAGGCGACGCGCTTCCCTATCGCACGGGAAGCGAAACACTCCATTTGCGCCTCGCGGCGCTCCATGCCCCTCATGTTTCGAGGGGGCGAAAATGAAAATCCAACTCGCGTGATTGAAGCGCGCGGGCGAAGACGCATGCGTGGATTTGTGGATGTAAATTTTGAACGTGCTTGAAAGACGTGGCTGTTTGAAAATTGAATCGGAAATTCGATGTGACACGCGCTGTCACAACATCCTCAATGTCGTCCCGCCCAACGCCAAGACCCATAACCGCACATGGTGATGAGAGCGAAAAGATCGCTCCGGCACCGCAGCCATATCCGGCGATACGAGTGAAATGATACCGGCGCTTTAGCCAGCGTTTGATTCTTGTATAAGACATAAGAGATGATAGTCTTTCCGAAGGTGCGGTCATCATCCACAAAGAACCGCCGGGAGGAAAACAATCATGAGACGCCACTCGATCGTCCTTGCCATCGTGCTCGCCGTCATGACCTGGAAGGCAGACGCACAGGCACAGCCTTTTCCAAATCGCATCGTCACTCTCGTCGTGCCCTTTGCCGCCGGGGGACCTTCGGACGTGATCGCGCGGCTGATCGCCCAACCCATGAGCCAAAGCCTCGGACAACAGGTCATCATCGAAAACGTGGTCGGCGCTGGCGGAACGGTCGCGGCCGCGCGAGTGGCGCGCGCCGCGCCGGACGGCTACACGATGTTGATCCACCATCTTGCCCTGACCGCCGCGCCAAGCCTCTACGGCAATCTCACCTACGACACCCGTAAGGCCTTTGCGCCAGTGGGCCTCGTCAATACGGGACCGATGGTGCTGCTTGGACGTAAATCGCTCGAGGAGAAAACGGCGCAGGATCTGATTACTTATATGAAAGCGAGAGGCGACAAGCTCACCATGGCGCACGCCGGTGTGGGTTCGAACGCCCATCTCTGTGCAATCCTGCTCAGCGAGGCAATCGGCACCAAGCCGGTCTACGTTCCCTACAATGGCACGGGACCGGCAATGAACGATCTTGTATCAGGCCAGGTCGACGTGCTCTGCGACCAGTCGACAACCGCAGTGCCGCAGATCCTCGGCGGCGGCGTCAAAGGATATATCGTCACCTCGAACCAGCCGCTTGACGTCATTAAGGATGTCGCCACAGCCGGAAGCGCCGGCATCCCGCAATTCGACATGGCGATCTGGCACGGCCTCTATACTCCGGCCGGCACTCCGCCGGAGATCGTGACCAAGCTCAACGAAGCTCTGCGCAAGGCACTGTCCGATCCTGCCGTGGTCGAGCGCTTCAAGGGCGTCGGCACCGCGCCGTTCCCGCAAACCGAATGGGCTGCGGCGGCGCACGAAAAACGCTTCCTCTCCGAAATCGACCGCTGGAGCAAGCTGTTGCAGGCTGCCGGAGTAACTCCGGCGACGGCACGCTAAGACGCCTACGCAAGTCGCGCGCCGTGTCCACAAGCGGCCAGAGCGCGCGATTGTTGAACTCGCGTACACGTGAGGAGCGCTCAGCACTGAGGCAAGCGGCGCGTTATATCCTTGGGATTGTGGTCGCGATCGATCGCGGATTCTCGGCCCGCTGATCGAGTCGTTTCACACCGCGTCGACCGCCGCGCGGATTTCCGGGGCGACGGCAAGGCCTTCGCGTGCCGCCTTGGCTCGGGCCTGATAGCGGCGACCTCCCGGCAACCGTGCGCCGTCCTGGCCTTCGATGGCGCCGATCAGCGCGGCAATGCGCTCACCAAACCGCGCATGGCCGAACGCCGCGGGATTGATCACCACTAGCAACTGACCGGTCGCGGGCGGCGGGCCCTCGCCGTCGAGAAACGAAGATGCCTCGAAAGCAAGATTCGCTCCCGGCAGACAGGCAGCGAGAATTTCCACCATCAGGGCCAACGCCGCGCCCTTCGCATCGCCGAGCGGAATCATTGTACCCTGCAGCGCCTTCGCCGGATCGGTCGTCGGCTGCCCCTCGGCGTCAAGCGCCCAGCCTTCCGGAATGGACTCGCCGCGCTGCTTGGCGGCAACGATCGGCCCGCGCGCGACTTTCGACAACGCGAGATCCACCACAACGGGATCACGCCCGGCGATCGGCGCTGCAAATGCGATCGGATTGGTTCCGAACACCGGATTACGACCGCCCCAGGGCGCCATTGCGCTCGGCGTGTTGGCAAACAGGAGCGCGACAAATCCCTGACGCGCGAGCGCCTCGACCGGAAGCCCGGCGGCTCCGCAATGGTTCGAGCGCGCGATCGACGCGGTGACGATGCCTTGTTCCGCCGCGAGCTTCGGCAATTCGGCGAGCGCGAGGTCGAGCGCCGGATAAGCGAATCCAAAGGCGGCATCGATCGCCAGCACGCCCGGCTTGGGGCGCGACGACTTCGGCACCGCATGGCCGTCGATCTTGCCGCTGCGGACCATCTGCAGGTAGGTCGGAATCCGGGAAAGCCCGTGCCCCTTCAGTCCGTCGGCCTCAGCAGCAACCAGCGCGGCCGCAACCGAACGCGCGTTGGTCTCTTCGCAGCCGGCGCGGACAAAGGCCGCGGCGATCCAGTCACGAAGCTCGGACAGCGACATCGAACTCATGTGTTCAGAACTTTCCTGACGTTCTCGACCGTAACGAAGGACACACGCGTGTTGGATTCCTCAGTGACGCCGGCAATGTGCGGGGTCAACACCAGGTTCGGTATATCCGCGAAGACAGCGGCCGCCTCGGCCGTCAGCGGCTCCCTGTCGAAGACATCGAGCGCAGCGCCACCAAGCCGCCCCTCGCACAATGCTGCCGCCAGCGCCGCCTCGTCAACCACACCGCCGCGCGCCGCATTGATGAGCACGCTACCGCGTTTCATGCCGGCCAGTGCCGTCGCGGAGATAAGACCGCGTGTCTCCGCCGAAAGCGGCACATGAAGGCTCACCACATCTGCCCGGGCGAGCAGTGACGGCAAATCGCATCGCGTGACTCCCGCAGCTGCAAACACGGCGTCCTGCGCATAGGGATCGAAAGCGATCACCTGCATGCCGAGCCCCTTCGCCAGAGCGGCGGTGCGTCGGGCAATGGCGCCGAATCCAACCAGGCCCAGTATGCTGCCGGCAGTCTCCCGCCCGATCAGGGCATTGCGCGGCCACGCGCCTGCGACCATCTGGGGTGTCGCACGATAGGCGCCGCGAAGCAGTAGCATGGCCGTGCAGATAACATATTCGGCGACCGCAAGATCGTTTGCACCGCTGGCGGGATGCACTGCGATATTGCGGGCTTCGCAGGCTGCCGTATCGATATTGTCGAGGCCGACGCCGAGACGACCCACCACCTTCAGATTCACCGCGGCCTGCAGCAATGCACCTCCCACCTGCGTGCGGTTGCGCACGATCAGCGCGCGCGCATCGCCGACAAGGCGCTGCAGATCCTCGGGACGATCCACCAGCCCCGGATCGTACACGACATCGAAGCCGGCAAGACCCTCGTGGATCGCCGCCTCGTCCATGAATTCACTGATGACAATATCCGGCACGGCGAACTCCTTCTTTCAGGCTCGCGGGCCGTCCGCCCCCGCGGAGCAAGGCGGGTGCGCGATGAACGCGCACCCGCAAGACATGCTCAAGCGCTGCGGTAGAGCTTGGTCATCGAGAACTCGCGATGACCAAGCGACTCGGCGGCGGTCAGCCGGCCGTTGCTGGTACGAATGATCATGTCGATCAGCGAATCTCCGGCCTGATCGAGCGTCATCTCGCGACGAAGCACGCCAGTCACGTCAACGTCGATGTGTTCGCCCATGGTCCGCAGCGTTTTTGGATTTCCACTGATCTTGATCACCGGGACAATCGGATTGCCGATCACATTGCCCTGCCCGGTCGGGAAGGTGTGGACCACGTAGCCACCGGCCGCCATCAGCGTGACGCATTCCGCCGCCGCCGAGGACGAGTCCATATAGTAGAGGCCAGGCCCCTTGGCCGGCGTCTCAGCCGGTTCAAGAGCATCGATGTAGCGGCATTTGCGGCCGATCTTTTCCAGATTGCCGAGCGCCTTCTCTTCGATCGTGGTCAGGCCGCCGGCAATGTTACCCTTGGTCGGCTGGGAGTCGGACAGATCGTTGGTCTTGTGCGCCTCGATCACGTCCTCCTGGTAAGCTTTCCACATCTTGTACCATTTTTCGGCGATTTCCGGTGATGCCGCCCGCTCCTTGCAGAGATGTTCGGCACCGGTGATCTCTGAGGTTTCACCAAAGACACCGTAGATACCGAGGGGGATCAGCTTGTCGTACATATTGCCGACAGTCGGACAAGACGAAAGCCCCGTCGTGGTGTCGGACTCGCCACACTTCGTCGACACCCAGAGATCCGAAATCGGGCACTCCTCGCGCGGCAGTTCGGATGCCCACTGTACGAAACGCTTGGCCTGATAGCTCGCCTTGGCGATGGTCGCGATGTCGCCATGGCCTTCAATCCCGAAGCCGACGACTGGCTTGCCCGTCTTGGCAATGCCGTCGACGACGCGTCCGGTCCAGCTATCTTCAATACCGATGACGACCACCGCGGCGACGTTCGGATTCGAGCCGATGCCGATCAGGGTGCGGAAATGCAGATCGAGATCTTCGCCGAACTGCAGCCGGCCGTAGGCATGGGGCAGCGCCAGGGTGCCCTTCACATTGTTCGCCACCGCCTCGCAGGCCGCGTTCGACAGATCGTCGAGCGGCAGGATGACAATATGGTTGCGCACGCCGACGCGACCGTTCTCGCGTCGCCAGCCCTGGAAGGATGCGTTCTTGAAGTCTGCCGAGGCGCGTGCCGTCGGCAGCGCGCGGGTGGTCAACTGGTCGGGAGCGCCGCCGACGAACGGTGAAGCCTGTTCATGCATGATGGCTGTTGTCATGGGATCCTCACCAACGCTTCGTCTTCATGTTGTGGGTATGGACGTGATGTCCCTTTGTGGCCGGCGCGACCATGCGGCCGACGTCCTGCGCGTATTTCATCACGGTCTCGCCGTTGGCGAGGTCGACCAAGGCCACCTTGTGGCCGATCGGCACGTCGTCTTTGACATCGATCGTGAACGTGGTGTCGTTTTCAGTCACGACGCCGAGTGCCTTGGTGCCGGCTTTCAGGCCTTCCACGACGACGACGGCGACATTGTCTTTCGGACTGTGGGCAAGAACATGGGGGATGCCGGCCTTCTGGTCGGCGGATGCGGCGGCTTGAGCTGCCATGGTACGGACCTCCTTAGACTTCCGAGTGCTCTCAGTCTTGTATAAGACAATAGACACGAGATCGTCAACCGACATGACGGGGTATTCGCGCGCAACATCGCGCCGTCAGCTTGTCGTCGGAATTCCTGCTATTTCAGGTCGCTGAGATAGTGCGTATGATCGGTGCGGCATACCGACAGACGCCACTCGGCCGGCGTCCCGTCCACGCCGACTGCAACGCGGTCGATCAGAAGCATCGGCGCGCCCACCTTCACATCCAGCAGCTTGGCCTGCTGCGCATCGGCCGCTACAGCCTTCAGGCGTTCGGTGCCGCGTGCAATCGTCACGCCATATTGCGCCGAATAGAGCGCATAGAGATTGTTGGGCAGATCCTTGTGTCGCTCGATACCGGGGAATAGCAACCGGGGCAGCACAATGCGCTCGTGGATGCACGGAAGATCATCCAGCGAGCGCACACGTTCGATCACGATCACTGGCGCCTTGGGGGCAACGCCGAGCCGTGCCGCAGCCACATCGTCGGCTTTCGCGACGGCGATCGAGATCGTGCGGCTTTCGGGAAACCTGCGTTCGCCGTTGTCGGAAATCAGCCTGAAGAACTGGAACAGAATCCGCTCTTCGTCATGGCGGGCCACGAAAGTGCCGCGTCCCTGGCGGCGAACCACAAGGCTTTCGGCGCTCATCTCGTCGAGTGCCTTGCGCACCGTGCCCGGGCTAACGCCAAGCCCGGCCGCAATCTCAGGTTCGCTCGGCAACATCTGACCGGGCGACCAGCTGCCGTCACTCAACCGCTTCACCAAAAGCTCTTTGACCTGCCGGTAGAGTGGCCGATAGCCGAGCGAAGCCGCCGCCGCACCTCCGGCCGCAACGCGCGCCTTCGGAGATTTCCTAGTTTGTTGTCGGGTGATGCTCATCTTAGATATCTTACATGTGAGTCCGCAGCCTCACAACCAAGCCCCCGACCGGAGGTCGCGGAATCAACACATCTCACCAGTCAGATCGCCACCACCGTTTCACGCCTTCGCTCAACCGCCGTCACTGCTCAAGTCAGGTCAGGCGCGCGGTCGAGCGCCGCACGACAAGCTCGACGGGGAGATCGAGACGGGTGCGAACACGATCGTCACGCAATTGCGCGAGCAGACTCTCCGCAGCGAGTTCGCCGATGCGGCCTACCGGCAGATGAACCGTCGTAAGCGCCGGGAACAGATGAGCCGACATCTCGAGATTATCAATGCCAACAATCGACATATCTTTTGGGACAGCCAAGCCTCGCGCATGCGCCTCCTCAATGCATCCAATCGCAAGAAGATCGATACCGCCGATAATGGCAGTAGGCGGCTCATCGAGGGCGAGCACCTGAGCGCATCCGGTACGACCGCCAGCCAGCGACAGCGGCTGCTCGGAGATGCACCAGTCCGGCAGGGCCAGTCCCGCCTCTTCGATCGCGGCACGGATACCAGCAAGCCGCGCCTGCTGACGATCGTTGAAGTGCAACGCGCCAAGCACGACGCCAATCCTGCGATGACCGAGCGCGATCAGGTGCTGCGCCGCAAGGCGGCCCGCGCGTGCGTTATCGACGCTGATTGTGCTGAAACGGGGCTCGCCGCACCAGGTCAGGACCACCGCCGCACTCGCGTGATCGAGCAGGTCCCAAGTGGCGGGCGGACGCTCCGCTCCAACAAGCATAATACCGTCAACTCCGCGGATGAGCAGCGTGCGCACCGCCTCGGTTTCCGCCGCAGCGCTGTAGTCATGAGAGGCGACGAGGAGCTGATAACCCTGACTCGATAGCGTCGTCTGCATCATCTGCAATGCACGGGCAAAGATCGCGCTGTCGAGCGTCGGGATAACTGCGCCGATTGTCATCGAACGGCCTGAGGCCAATGCTCGGGCTGCACCGTCAGGCACATAGCCGAGCTTGGCCGCGCTCGCTCTCACACGCGCCAGGGTGTCTGGATTAACGAGATCAGGCTGCGCGATGGCGCGCGAAACAGTTGCCGGAGATACTCCGGCGTGCCGCGCCACGTCGACCAGCTTAATCCGCGCCATTCACTCGTCCTGAAAATACTTTCACAAACAGTACAAGCAAATACCTCTAAAAACAAACCGTTTTACGGTTGACAGCCCTCGTTTGCACGGCTTCTATGAAAGCGCATTCATGGATGGAAGGAAGCTATGCGAAGTGGTGGCTCTTCACGACGGGGGGTGATTGGGGCATCGGCTCTTGCCGCAGTTGTGATGCTGTGGTTCGCGGTGACAGCATCCGGGCTAGTCGGCGCATCGCGTTTTCCGGCGCCGTCCGAGTTTTGGCATTCGTTGCTGCAGATCGTCGGGAAGGGTTATGCCGGCGCTGATCTCCTCAACCACTCAGTACATAGCCTGAAGCTGGTCGTTGCCGGCTTCTGCCTAGCCTCGGCAACCGGCGTGATCTTGGGCCTGTGGATGGGCTGGAGCCGGCGTGCTGAAGCGGCGATCAACCCCGTCTTCCTTTTGATCCGGCCGATCCCACCACTCGCCTGGATTCCCCTCGCCATTCTCTGGCTCGGCCTCGGCGACGCCGCCAAAATCATGGTGATCTGGTTCGCTGCCTTCGTGCCTGCAGTGATCAATACCTTTACCGGCGTGCGTACCATCGATCGTGGCACACTCGAGGCGGCGCGCATGTTGGGCACGCCACGCCTGCGATTCTTGCGCGAGATTCTGCTTCCCGCCGCTGCGCCAATGATCTTCACCGGCTTGCGGCTGTCGCTTCAGGCCGCATGGACAACACTGGTCGCAGCCGAACTGGTTGGCGCGCTGGTGGGCCTCGGCTTTGTCCTCAACATGGCGCAGCAGGATCTCTATCCGGGCATGATTCTTGTCGGCATGCTGACAGTTGGCGCCCTCGGCTTTGTCACCACTTGGCTGCTCGGACGCATCGAAGCAAAAGCTCTGGCCTGGAACGCGGCCGCCGGGGCCATGTCATGATCGGCGAGCCGCTATCTATGCGCGAACGACTGGGCTTCGGTCTCGCGGGCCTTGCGGTTTTTCTGGGCCTCTGGACCGCGTTATCGGTAACAGGCCTCGTTCCAAGGCAATTTCTCCCGACGCCAATCGATGTCGCGATGCGCCTCATCCAGCTGTTGAGCGTGCCATTTGCCGGAGCGACGCTGCCGCAGCATCTCGCGTCGAGCTTCGCTCGCTACCTGTTCGGCGTGGGCCTTGCGGCTGTGATCGGCGTCCCTCTCGGCCTAATGATGGGATGGTTCCGGCTGCTCGACGACATTGTGTCGCCGATTTTCGAAAGCCTTCGCTTCATCGCACCAATCGCGTGGGTGCCTTTCGCCGCGTTGTGGTTCGGCACCGGGATCGGCGGGCCGACCTTGATCATCTTCGCCGGCGCCTTCCCGGCTTGCCTGATCAATACCTATCGCGGCGCGCGATTTGTCGATCCAAAACTGATCGAGGCCGCACGCATGCTCGGTACGGGTCATCTTCGTATGATCACCGAGATTCTGCTGCCGTCCGCTATTCCGTCGATTGTCGCCGGGTTGCGGGTCGCTGCGGGGCTGGGCTGGCAATCACTCGTCGGTGCCGAACTGATCGTCGCCGCTGCCGGTGTGGGCTTCATGATGGTCCAGGCGCAAGCCAACGTCTCGACCACCACAGTGATGGCGGGAATGGTCGCGATCGGCGTCGCCGGCCTTCTGATCGATGTGGTGTTGCGCCAAGGGGAAGCCTTGATCCGCCGCCGCAATGGCCTCTCCGCGTAACAAGGTTAGCTCATGGCTCGTATCAAGTTCGAGAACATTCAAAAGGTATTTGGACCAGCGCGCAGCGGCGTTACGGTTCTGGACGGCATCAATCTCGAAATCGCGGAGAAGGAATTCGTCGCCATCGTCGGGCCTTCCGGCTGCGGCAAGACGACGTGTTTGCGGATCGTTGCAGGCTTCGAACAACCCAATGCTGGATCCGTGACAGTCGACGGCCGGACCGTGACGCAGCCAGGCCCCGACCGTGCTGTCGTATTCCAGCACTTCGCGCTGTTTCCATGGAAGACGGTGCGACAGAATCTCGATCTCGGCCTGCGCAACAAGAATGTCGATGCTGCATCCCGCCAGACACTGATCGCCGACGCGCTGAAGCTGATGAACCTGGAAAGCCATGCCGATGCCTTCCCGCACCAACTGTCAGGTGGCATGCAGCAGCGCGTCGCGATCGCACGCGCCTACGTACTCGATCCTGAGGTCCTGTTGATGGACGAGCCGTTCGGCGCGCTCGACGCACAAACCCGCGTCGTCATGCAGGAAGAACTTGTCCGCCTGGCGCGGGTCAACCCTCGCACAGTGCTGTTCATCACCCACGCGGTCGAGGAAGCCGTCTATCTCGCTGACCGTGTCGTCGTAATGACGCGGCGCCCAGGCCGCATCAAGGAGATCGTCGACGTCAAATCTGTCCGCGAACGCGAAGGCTGGGACAGATTCCCTCAGATCGAAGACGTCATGGATCTCGAATCCTTCATTCATCTTCGGACCCACATCTGGAAATCGCTCCGTGAAGAGAAGTCCGATTCCCGGCCGTAAGTGCCCAACAAGAGCGGTGAGACCGCCCCTTACAACAACAAACAAGTCTTGGAGGAAATCATGATTACAATATTCCGCAGAGCAGCCCTCGCCATGGTGCTGATGGCGGCTGTCTCTCCAGCATCGGCTCAAACCCCGATCGGCGTCAGCTATCAGCCGTCGATATATTGGGCCTTGCCGTTTCACTATGCCACTGTGAAGGGCTGGTGGAAGCAGGTGGGTCTCGATCCCAACTTCTCGACCTTTCCCGCCGGCGCACCGCAAATCGCCGCGGCTGCAGCGAAGAGCTGGGACGTCGGCGGCACCGGCTCGGTACCTGCGGTGCTCGGTGCCGTACGCTTCAACATTTTGACCATCGGCATCACCAACGACGAATCGAAGACCAATGCGATGCTGGTCCGCGGCGACAAGTACGACGCGCTGAAAGCCGATCCCAAGCTCTTGAAAGGCCAACGGCTGTTGCTCACCACGAACTCCACCGTCGATTATGCAGCACGCAAATGCCTGATCAAATTCGGGCTGATGCCGAACGACATGCAGTTTATCAATCTCGGTCAGGCTCAGATCATCACCGCCGTGACCTCCAACAATGGCGACATCGCCGGGGTCTGGGCACCCAACACCTATACGCTCGAGGAGCGTGCGAACGCGAAATATCTCTGTTCGGGTGCGGACGCAGGCGCCGTCGTTCCCGGTGCTTTGGTGGTTCGCGCCGACTATGCCAAGGAACGTCCCGACGACGTCGCTAAGTTTCTCGCGGTCTATCTGCGCGGCTGGTCCTGGGCAAAAGCCAATCCGGCGGAGGCGCGCAGCCTCGCACTCGACTTCTACAAGCATGGCGGCCTTGAGGTCACAGCCCATGCCATGGACGAAGAGTTCCGGCTGCGCCCGACTTATTCTCTCAACGAACAGCTAAATTTCATGGACCGCGCCAAGGGACCATCAACCGTGGATGGCTGGTTTGCTGACATTGGCAAATTCCTGACCGAGGTCGGAACTGTGCCGTCAAGTCCGGAGCCAAAGAGCTACATCACCGGAGAATTCCTCGCCCGCGTCGCGGCCGATCCCAAGCTCAAGGCGTTCGCCACCGAGTTCGACAAGAATTGACCATACGCGGGCCGGCCCGTCAGGCCGGCCCGCTCCACTTTCGTAACCAGTCACGAGGCCCTGCCATGTCGGTCGTCTATTTGAAGAAAGCCACCAAGACCCCCGAAACCGAAACCGACAGCGCGCGCGCTGTGGTCGTGGAGATGTTGGAGCGGATCGAGCAGGAAGGCGAGGCGGCGGTTCGCGACTATGCGCAAAAACTCGATCGCTGGTCGGGCGAGATCGTGATGGATGCGGCCGGTATCGCCGAGCGCACCAAGGACGTTCCAAAAGCGGTAAAGGAAGACATCGATTTCGCTGTCGGGCAGGTCCGCCGTTTCGCCGAGGCGCAACGCGCCTCCGTGCAGGAATTCTCGTTAGAAATCTTGCCGGGACTTCAGCTCGGCCAGAAGCTGGTCCCGATCAACACCGCCGGCTGCTACGTGCCCACCGGCCGCTACGCGCATATCGCATCCGCCTACATGTCGGTGGCGACGGCGAAGGCCGCGGGCGTCCGAACTGTGATCGCCTGTTCAGCGCCCTACAAGGGCGAAGGCATTCATCCCCATGTGCTGTATGCCATGCAGGTTGCAGGTGCCGACATCATCATGTGCCTTGGCGGCGTACAGGCTATTGCTACCATGGCCAACGGCCTGTTCACCGGACGAAAAGCCGACATCATCGTCGGCCCCGGCAACAAGTTTGTCGCCGAGGCCAAACGCATGCTGTTCGGCAAAGTCGGTATCGATGTCTTCGCAGGTCCCTCCGAAGTCGCCGTCATCGCCGACGACAGCGCAGATCCGCTGATCGTTGCAACCGACCTCGTAGGTCAAGCCGAACACGGCCATGAGAGCCCGGCCTGGCTGATCACCTCATCGCGTCGCATCGCCGATGAGGTCGCGCGTCAGGTTCCTCTGCTGATCGACCGACTGCCCCCCACTGCGCGCGACGCTGCGACCGCAGCCTGGCGCGATTATGGCGAGGTCGTGCTATGCGACACCCGCGAGGAGATGATCGAGGTCTCCGACTCCTATGCCAGTGAACATCTCGAGGTACACTGCACTGAGCTCGACTGGTGGCACACACGCCTGACCAATTATGGCTCGCTGTTTCTCGGCGAAGAGACCAATGTCGCCTTCGGAGATAAGATCTCGGGACCGAACCATATCCTTCCGACCAAATTCGCCGCTCGTTATTCCGCCGGCCTGTCGGTGCACAAGTTTCTCAAGCCACTGACATGGCAACGCATGAACCGCGAGGCGTGCAAGGTAATCGCTCCGGTGTCGGCGCGGATCTCACGCCTCGAAGGCATGGAGGCGCATGCACGCACGAGCGACGCGCGCATGGCGAAATATGCACCGGGGTCGAACATCGATCTCGGCCAGCCGGTCGACGTCTGATGTCGTTCCGTCTCGCCCACCTGTTCGATCTGACGGGCCGCACCGCCCTCATCACTGGTGGCAATAGCGGCATCGGCTTTGCCATCGCCACGGCGCTGGGCAACGCCGGTGCGGCTCTCGTGCTAGTCGCGCGCCGGACGGCGGAACTCGACAAAGCAGCCGCCGAGCTATCCCGCAATGGCCTCAAAGCAACGGCGATTGCCGCTGATCTCGCTATAGCTGAGGATAGTGCGCGGATCGCCGACACGGCCGCGGCCAGCGGTCTGACCATCGACATTCTGGTCAACGCCGCTGGTGTCAATTTGCGACAGCCTTTTTCCGGGGTGAGCGCGGCGGCCTTTGATCTGCACATGGCCCTGCACCTGCGCGCGCCATTTCTCCTCACCCAGGCGCTGGCGCCGGCGATGGCGACGCGCGGCTGGGGGCGCATCATCAACATCGCTTCGCTGCAGAGCTGGCGCGCCTTTCCCAATTCCGCACCTTACGGAGCTGCAAAGGGCGGCATCCTCCAACTCACCCGGGCCATCGCAGAGGAGTGGTCATCCCGCGGTATCACCTGCAACGCCATCGCACCCGGCTTCGTTCCGACGCCGCTGACCGCTTCAGTATTCGACGACCCCGAGCGCGTTGCGCGACTCGCCGCACAAACGGCCATTGGACGCAACAGCCTGCCCGAGGACCTCGCGGGCGCTGCGGTGTTCTTCGCTTCGAACGCTTCAGCCTATGTTACCGGCCAGACTCTCGCCGTTGATGGCGGCTTTACTGCAAAGTAGGACAGCTCATGCGCGCCCTCGTCTATACTGGCCCGAACGCACTGGCGTTTCGCGATGTTGCCGACCCCGCACCCAAAGCTGACGAAGTGCTAGTCAAGGTCGAGGCTGTCGGCATCTGTGGATCTGACATGCATGCATATCATGGTCATGATTCTCGTCGCCCGGCGCCCTTGATCCTCGGCCATGAGGCGGCGGGCCGGATCGTCGGAGGGCCGCGCGATGGCGAGCGCGTCACCATCAACCCGCTGGTAGTCGACCCCGCCTGCCCACACGCAGTGGAAGGCCGCTGGCATCTATCGCCAACGCGGCAGATTCTTTCGATGCCACCGCGGCAGGGCGCCTTCGCCGACTACGTCTGCATCCCGGAGCGCAACGTCGAACCGATCCCCGACACCATGCCGATGACCGAGGCCGCGCTCGCTGAGCCTGTCGCGGTCGCCTGGCACGCCGTGCGCCTAGGCACCGAGCGGCTGCATCTCCCCCTCGCTACCGCGCGCATCGTCGTGCTCGGCGGTGGCGCCATCGGTGTCGCTGCCGCACTGGTGGCGCGCAGCTTCGGCGCGATCAATCTTGAAGTGGGTGAAATCAATGCATTGCGCCGCCGCTCCCTCGAAAACTCCGAGGGTTTTGTGACTTACGTACCCGGTTCGAACGACCAGCCCGCCGACAACAGCGTCGATCTGGTGATCGACGCGGTCGGCGCCTCCGCAACCCGCGTCGCGGCTAGCCGCATGGTGCGACCGGGAGGGGTCATCGTTCATCTAGGACTGCTGCCCGGGGGCGACGGTCTCGACATTCGCAAGATCACGCTGCAGGAAGTCGCTTTCATCGGATCCTACTGCTATACGCCTATGGATTTCCGCCACACAGTCGCGGCACTCGCAGCACGTCAACTCGGTGACCTGCGCTGGTTCGAGGAGCGCCCACTTTCGGACGGAAGCGCGGCGTTCGCGGCCATCGACCAAGGGTTGATCCCTGCCGCCAAGATTATTCTGCGGCCGTGATCGATCGCGCGATGGCGAGCTTCCCATTCAGCCATTCTTCAGAGACTCGACGATGTTAAAGAAGCCCGCTGTGGCGGGCCTTTCTACCGCGTGGGAAGAATATTCTCTGATTTTCAGACTGGTTGGCTGGCGACCCAGTGCTGATCGAACCTGTCTCCAACTGCATTCCCTGCTAACAAGGAATTTTACAGGGAAATCTCCTGAATCTGGGGTAGTTCCCAACGCTTTATCGATCGCAGAGGCCCGATTTTAGAGCACTTCTGGCGAATTCCCTGTGCATGGTAACAGGGATATTTTTAGCCGATATTAGGGGGCGCATTTGCCAGAACAGCGATATTATTAGCCTCACTATTGAGGGTCGCTTCGTCGAGGCCGCAATAGCGGCGGAGCGCCGCATGGTACCGAGATTGCCCCCACGATGGCCGCATCGGCCGCCGCGGTCGGTCCAATAGAGGGGATAAGATCGCGTTGAAACAGTTTGCCGATGAAGGCGCGTGGGTCGCTGCCGGGCGCAAAACCTCGATCGCTTCAGAGCGAACAATTCAAATCGGTCAGTCCCGGATTTCGCGACGCCTCATCCAGGACGCGCTAGCTATAAAGGAATCTTTCGCATTTCGGCATTTGAGAAGTATTCAATCTTGGCTCCGGGAAGTTCTTCCTGAACCTCCCGGGCAATGGCACGTCCTTCTTTATCCAATCGCTCGTTCTCAAGATTATCATTGAACTGGTAATAATGCGCATTTTCATACGCCAGCAGCCAGTTCGCAATTCTTGTCACCAGACCAGAAGAAAGCCCAATTTCGTTGAGTTTGACATAACCACCCGCGACCGCATCGCGAACCCCCGTTCCCGATAACATCCCGTCGACTATCAAACTACGCGAGGCCATTAGTTCGACCTGAAGAACCGGTGATCGATGACGCCATCGCTTCTCACCCCAATTTCGAATACACCATCCGTTTTACCAATCGAACCCGGCTTTTGGTAGAGATTATAACCGTTTGGCCTCGGAATAGGATTCGTGGAAAGGATTTCCGGATCATAACTGTAGGGGAAATTATGGCTGACGGGATCCTCAAGTGCACGCTGGCGCACTCTGGGGTCATATGAACAGTTACCTTCGAGCGACTGCGCGCCTGAATCGCCTTTCCCGAAAACACTCAACAACGAACGAATAAATTTTCCGCCGCCTGTTAGTGCAACAGCCCCCTCCAGCCACGGAGACGTCGGATCACGGATCGCATCAGCCTTGACATCTTCGAAAGTACGTTCACCACCCGCACGCGCCAATTCATTATACAAACACCCGAATACTCCTGTGATGGCGCCGTTCGCGAACTTACCGCCGCCGATGACGGAGCCCGTCCCGCCGAGCACGGTGTTGGCGACGAGGCGCACCTCAAAGCTCTGACCTCTGAGCGCAGACCCGGCAAACGATGGGAGCGCGCCGGCCAGCGCGCCGGAGCCGCAACTGCCGCCGGCGGCGATCGATGAGCCGCAGCCGACCAGAGCGTGGCCGGCAATATTGACCGCGTCGGCTTCGCTCCCAAAGGTGGGAATTCCGTGCGCACCGTTAAGGCCAGGATACGCGCCTGCGAATGCGTTCGTGGCACCCCCAACGATATTGAAGGCGAAAGCGGTCGAGGCCGCCATGGCAGCGGATCGCAGCATGGTGCCGAGATTGCCTCCGCTCAAGCCGTTTACGATGGCCGCACCGGCAGCAGCCGCTACAATCGGTCCAATAAATGGAATCTGTGAAAGGATCGCGGTGACAGCGATCTGCACGATCGAACGCAAGATCGGGATCGAACCCAAGGCATTGGCGACACTGTGGAAGAAGTTCGACAACCACGAATAACCATTTGGATCCGTGAAGGCGAGCGGGTCGTTGCCAACGTAAGAATATCTGTTCCACCCTTGCGGGTTCATCGAATCGGTGACCGTCGGATCGGCACTGGTCATCCGCGCGAGTAACGGATCGTAGACGCGGCCATTAAGATGGACGAGACCACCGATCGAAAGCTCTTCCTCCCCGGTGAAGCCGCGCGTGGTCTCGCTGGCGATACTGCCAGTCACGTCGTCGGCACCATTGGGATAGCGTCGCTTGCCCCAAGCGTCGTAGGAGAGCCGCTGCACCACTGCGCCGATTTCACTGGTGATGACCGAGATCGAGCCCAGATGATCGGTGTGGAAATAGCGAGTAGTGATGGTCTCGGTGGCAGTCTGAATTACAACAGGCCAAGCCTCTAAAACACAATCCAGCGTCCGTGTTTAAAGCGATGCTGCTGACGCCAGACCCTTACTCGATCTTGATATTGGCTGCCTTCACCAATTCGGCCCAACTCTGCACGTCCTTTCGGAACTGCTGATTCCATTCGTCGGCCGTGACCGGCGGCTCGATCGGAAGCGAGCCGCCCGCGATGATTTTCTCGCTGACCCCGGGCTGCGCGAGAGCCTTGGTGAATGCTGCATTCAGCCGATCAATGACAGGCTTCGGGGTGCCGGTTGGCGCAAATGCCCCATGCCACCCGACCGTAGTGAACGGAATTCCCGCCTCCGCAAGGGTTGGCACGTCAGGCAGCGACTGGAAGCGTTTGGGTCCAGTGACCGCCAAGGCGCGAAGCTGTCCCGATTTGATATAAGGAATGGTCGAGAGCGCATCGAGAATGCCGACCGTAACGTCACCTGCCTGAATATCGATGATGGCGCCGCCTCGATTGTAAGGAACGTGCGTCATGTTGACTTTAGCATTCAGGTTGATGCTTTCGCCGGCAAGATGCGACGGCGTGCCGGCTCCGAAGCTTGCGAAGCTGACCCTGCCGCCATTGCGCTTCGCAAGATCGACGAGATCAGCAATACTCTTCAGTGGGCCATCGGGCTTGGTCACCACCACGAGCGGAGCGATCGCAAGCCAGGCGACGCCGGTCAGATCCTTGAGCGGATCGTAGGACAACGACGCGTAGATGGACGGTGCGATCGCGAGAGCACCCGCGGTCATCAGCAACGTGTAACCGTCCTTCGGCGCGCGTGCGACAAGGTCAGCGCCGATATTGCCGCCCGCACCTGGCCTATTGTCGACAATGACGCTCTGGCCGAGATCGTCGCGCATCTTGTCAGCGACAATGCGAGCCATGATGTCTGTACCACCGCCGGCGCCCGACGCGACGACGATAGTAATCGCCTTGGTCGGGAATTGGCTTTGAGCCCATGCAACACTTGGGGTGGTGAGCATCAAGGCAGTTCCGCCTTGCAAGAGTTGTCGTCGATCAAACATCATTCTCGTCTCCTGTGCGAATAACGTCCCAAAGATGCGTCAGATTGTCAGTGTCCCGGTGGCAATCACTCCTGAAAGGCCTTTTCGCGTGTCGTCCGCACGGCCGGGAGGATCACTGCGAGCAGCAGTGCGCCAGCCATGACAAGGAGCGCCAGACTGAGCGGCCGCTGCAGGAAGACCATCGGATCGCCTTGCGAGATCAGCAGCGTGCGGCGCAGATTTTCTTCCATCATTGGCCCAAGCACAAAGCCCAGAAGTAGCGGCGCAGGCTCACAGCCGGTTCTTAGGAAGAAGTAGCCAAGCAGCCCGAACAGAGCCGTCAAACCGACCTCGAAGGCGCTGTTGTTGAGGCTGTAGACGCCGATGCAGCAGAACAGAAGGATCGCCAGAAACAACAGACGGTAAGGCACTCGCAATAATCGCACCCAGATGCCGATCATCGGCAGGTTTATGATGACCAGCATGAGATTGCCGATCCACATCGACGCCACGAGACCCCAGAACAAATCGGGCTGCTTGATCATCATTTGCGGCCCCGGCTGGATCCCCTGAATGATCATGGCACCGACCATCAACGCCATGACCGGATTGGGGGGAATGCCCAAGGTCAGCAGTGGAATGAAGGAGGTTTGCGCACCGGCGTTGTTGGCGGATTCTGGGCCGGCGACGCCTTCAATGGCGCCTCGACCAAACCGCTCCGGCGTGCGCGAGATTTTCTTCTCGATGGAATAAGATGCGAAAGCCGCGAGACCGGGACCTCCGCCCGGCAATACGCCGAGCAGCGAACCGAGCGCGGTGCCGCGAAAAATGGCAGGCAGCGCCTGTTTGAAGTCCGGCCAGGTCGGCATTAGTCCTTTGATCGGCTGATCCAACACACCCCTGTCTTCCTGTTTCGACAGGTTATGGATGATCTCGGCAATTCCGAACAAACCAAGAGCGATGGGAACGAAGCCAATACCGTCCGATAGTTCAGGAATTCCGAATGTGAAGCGCTGCTTGCTGGTGTAAACGTCGGTGCCCACGAGACCCAGAAAGAGTCCAGCGAACATCATCGCTACAGCTTTGGTGACGCTGCCCTGTGCAAGGACAATCGCGCCGATCAGACCGAACAGCATCAGTGAAAAATATTCCGGCGCACCAAAACTTTGTGCGACTGTGGTCAACGGTCCGCTGAACGCGGCCACCAATAATGTCGCAATACAGCCCGCGATGAAGGATCCGATCGCTGCGACCGCAAGGGCAGCGCCGGCACGTCCTTGCCGCGCCATCTGATAGCCGTCGAGGCAGGTCACGATTGATGAACCTTCGCCCGGCATGTTGACGAGGATGGCTGTGGTCGAGCCGCCGTACTGCGCTCCATAGTAGATACCGGAGAGCATGATCAGGGCAGACGTCGGCGAGAGCGTAAAGGTAAAAGGTAGCAGCATCGCAATGGTCGCGACCGGACCGATGCCCGGCAGGACTCCGATCAAGGTCCCGAGCACCGCCCCCAACAGGCAGAATTCGAGATTTTGCAGCGTGACCGCGACAGCGAAGCCGTGACTGAGGTTCTGAAGCATCTCCATGGTCAGACTCCCGGCAGGATTTTCATCGTCAAGCCGAGGCCTTTGACGAAGACCAACGCTGACACCATGGCGAGAACAACGCTGAAGATCAGGGTCTCAAGCCAGCGCGTTTCCTTTGATCCCGCCGCAGCAACAATCGCCAATCCGACCGTTGCCGGAATGAGACCCGCCGCCTCGATCAACCCGGCGAAGACCAACAGGCTCACCAAGACCAGAACAAGCGGACGCATCTGCCACCGCTCCATGGGCTCGGTCGGGCGCAGGAATCCCGTCGTGACAATGATCGCGCCCATTCCGAGCAGCGCCCAACACAACAGCTTGGGGACAAAACCCGCCGCCATGCGAGCAGCGGTGCCAGAGACATAGTCGGCACCGATCCACAGCCCTGCCGCTCCAAGCAAAACGAAGAAGGCACCTGCAAACACATCCTTGTCGACGGTCATGGGGCTCCCAATCGCGGTCATATGAAAACAATTACATCATTCTATGACGCAAAATTCAAAGCCGTCAACGCCAATACTGCTATAATGATGAGCAAACATCGCTTAATATGACGACTTCATATTCATTGACATTCACACCCGAGCGCGAATATCGTCAGAAATGTAACTGATTTCATTATCAAGAACTGGATTCGGTCGTGACAACGGCAGGTGTTCACAGTCTGGCTGAGGTGGCGCGGCTCGCCGGAGTATCGACCGCGACGGCTTCACGCGCGTTCAACGCGCCTCACCTGTTGAGCACCGAGACGCTCCAGCGCGTAAATAGCGCGGCCGAAAAGCTGCAATACTTCCCCGACGGCCTCGCACGCTCGCTGCGCAGTAAGCGCAGCATGGTCGTTGGCGCGATCATGCCGTCGTTGCGGCACGCCTATTTCGCCACTACCGTCGAAGGACTTCAAACCGCGGTTGCAAAGCAGGGCTATACGCTGCTGCTGGCGACCTCGAATTTCGATCCCCAGGCCGAGCTGGCGGCTGTTCGCTCCATGATCCGGCAAGGCATCGACGGTGTCGTTCTGGTCGGAACGCAACATCACCCATCATTATTGCCGCTCCTGACCGAACGCGCGAAGCCGTTCATGATCACCTGGACGTATGATCAGACGCTTCCGTCCGTCGGCTTTGATCACCGCCGCGCCAGCCAAGCGGTCGCCAGCCACCTGCTGGACCTCGGCCATCGCGACATTGTCGTCGTTGTCGCGTTTCTCGCAGTCAGCGAGCGCGAACGCGAACGGCTCGCCGGTATCGAAGATGAGCTGGCGTTACGTGGCATGAGTCTCGCTCCCGAGCGCGTGATCTATGCAGGTGGCAGCGGTCTTCAGGATGGCCGCAACGCATTGCGCACCGCATTGGCACGTTTTCCATCCGCCACGGCTGTGATTTGCGCCAACGACCTGTTGGCCGCCGGCGTTCTGATGGAATGCTCCGCCCGTGGGTTGAGCGCGCCGCAAGATATCTCCGTCACGGGATATGGCGATCTGGAGATCGCCGCTGCGATGAACCCTTCGATAACAACCGTGCGAACTCGAGCCGAGGACATGGGGCGCATCGCTGCCGAATGTCTGCTCGCCAAATTCGCGGGCCAAAACGTCCCAGATCACATTGAACTTGCCACCGAACTCATCGTTCGCGGAAGCACCGGCCCGGCAAAACCATCCTAAGTTCTCAGGAGACTGTTGATGAATGTTTTCCACCCGGTAAAGCACGGCGAGCAACCCTATCTCGACAAGGTGTACGAGGTTCAGGTTACGTCCGACGTCACCTACGGGGTTGGAGGAATCGATTTTTCTCCCGAGCGTGGCGCCGCGCGCTATCGCGCTCTCAAACTTGATATCTACCAGCCGATCGCAGAAAAAAAACAACCCCGCCCGGCACTGGTCATGGCATTCGGCGGCGCCTTTCATCGTGGCTCGAAGAGCCTGGAGGTGTTCGACGGCGAGAACCCGAGCACAGCGGTTGCCGAATATTGTCGTGAATTCGCGCGTCGGGGTTACGTCTGCTTCTCAATCGACTACCGACTCATGCAGGAAGCGCCAGATCCCGGCACGACGCCGTTCCTGCTTCCGGGACAGCCGCAAAACAGCGACCGCATTAATTTCGTGCGCGACATTCTTGGTTTGCCGCCGAGCACCCCGCAGATGATCGCCGATACGCTCGAAGCCGCCACCGACGACATGACCAAGGCGGTGAACTTTGTCCGCAGCCAGTCGCGCACTTACAACGTTGATATCACCCGCATCGTCATCGGCGGTTTCTCGGCAGGCGCTGCGATCGCGCTCAATTCAGCTTTCGCCGAACGAGCGCCGGTGGCTGCCGTTGTGGCACTATCGGGACGGATCGCTGGCCCGACCCTAGAGACCCATGTCGCCGGCTCGGCCGGCAACCCAGCCATGTTGATGTATTACGGCCAAAACGATCTTCCCGTCATCCTTGGAGGTATCGACGAAATGCACCAGCACATGACGAAGGCCGGCGTCGAAAAACAGTTCGTACACGTCGCAGGCCAGAACCATTTCTACCTGAGGACCGCGGCTGTCGACCGCGAGGATGGCAGCAAGACCGATGTCGAAACCCTGATGGCCGAATTTCTCTACGCGAGGCTTGACCTCGCCGATCTCGCAAAATCGGAAGCGTAGCAATACGCACCGCACACCTCATGCAAAAGAACAATAACGAGCTAGCTTCAATGACGACCCCGCAAATGACGATCGACATCCTTCAAGCCTTCGCGGACGCATGGAATCGGCATGACATCGACGCTCTCATGTCCTTCATGACCGATGATTGCGTGTTCGAATCCGGCATCGGCACCGAAGTATCCGGAACCACGTTTGAAGGCCGCGAGGCGGTACGTCGCGGCTTCATGCTGGCCTGGCAAACTGTCCCGAACGCGCGCTGGGAGAATGCCCGTCACTTTATCAGCGGCGAGCGCGGCGTTTCGGAATGGATCTTTACCGGCACAAATACCAACGGTCAGTTCATCGAAATCAAGGGATGCGACATTTTCCAATTCCGCGGCGACAGGATCGTCAGAAAGAATTCGTTTCGCAAACAGCGCACATAATCGAGACAGATCTTCTCCCGGCGATTCATAAGGCAAGTCCAGGTCGTAACTGGCCTCCCGCCCGAAGCGCCAACTGAATTCAGGGCTGAAAGGAAGCCACCATGGCAAAGCGTGCAAGCGCTGGTTCTGCTCAATCCAAGAAGCCGAAGCAGCAGGCGGTCGCGCAACGAAGCGCTAAGACGTTGTGGTGATGCGAGCTGCGCTCCCTCCCCGTCTGATTAGCTGTCTCTGCCTCCATCACTGCCGCCACTACCGCGCGGTGGTCCATTCTCAGGTCTCTGAGGCGAGTCTCCAGAAAACGGGAATTTCCCAATAGATTGCAGGAGACTTTCGGGAATTTTCGGAAGAATTGGTGCGAACATTGGTCTCCGCAGAGACTGCCAATGCATGAAAAGCCCGCTATTGGCGGGCCTTTCTGCCTCTGAAAAATAATATTCTCTAAAAGCCGGACTGGCTGGCTGCGCGACTAGGATTCGAACTCGCCCAGTGTAGTTCGAACTAAGTCTCTGACGCGGATCTATTGAAAACGGGAATGCAAAAATCAGTCAAACTGATTGACCCACCACGTAGTGGATTATTCTCCTGTCTCTAACGCGAGACTCCGAAAAACGGGAATTATTCAATGGATAGGTGGAGACTTTCGGGAATTCTTGAGCGAAAAGTTCGAACATCGCGTCTTCAGAGACTCGACAATGTTAAAGAAGCCCGCTGTAGCGGGCCTTTCTACCGCGTGGGAAGAATATTCTCTGATTTTCAGACTGGTTGGCTGGGGAACTAGGATTCGAACCTAGACAAACAGAGTCAGAGTCTGTTGTGCTACCGTTACACCATTCCCCAATCGATCGCAGATCTGATCGCACACGTGGCGTAGCCCCGTCGCGGATCGATATCCAAATCAGCAAATCGATGTTGCGCGCTGGATATAAAGCGGGGTTGCGCTGCGGTCTACCCCTGCCGTGCACCCGCACCCGGCCAAGTCAGAAAAAGTGGTCACCAGTTATCCGAGATGCCTTGGTTTGGCATCCATTAATCCAAGGTAAACAAATACTTAATGGAATCCACTAGACGATTTCGCGGCCTGAGCCGCCAAGATGAAAATACCCCTTGAACTACCTGATCTTAGCGCAACGGCAACGTCCTAGACGCTGCACCCGCCGGGGTCGGACTGCGCACGCGTGGCCCAGCGGCACCGGGAGGTTTAACAATTCCTGTAACAACCCTTTGTACAGTCGAGGAAATTCAGGCGCTAAGACAGGCGATACTTCCATATGCTGACTTCACCGCAGCCAGCGGCTCTCGGGCGCGTCATTTCGGTTCGCGGATCGCTGGCCCGCATCGGACTCATGACAACGAGCCAGACCAACGACGCGAACGTGCGTGCGACGGTCGGGCAGTTTTTCGGTATCCGGACGGCGACCACCATCATCGTCGCGATGATCACCGAGGTCAGCCGTGAAAACCTGTCACCCACCGACAATTACATCGCGATCGCGTCCGTCGACCTGCTGGGTGAGATTGCCGCAGGTCCCTCTGGCCGTTTCCAGCGCGGCGTCACCAGCTATCCGACCATCGGCGATCTCGTGGACGTACTGACCAACCAGCAATTGCGGACAGTGTACGCGCCTTCAAAGGCCGAGCAGATCAATATTGGCACGCTGCAGCAGGATCCGTCTGTCATTGCCTATGTCGATGTCGAAGACATGCTGAGCAAGCACTTCGCCGTGCTCGGCTCCACCGGCGTCGGCAAGTCGAGCGGCGTCTCCCTCCTGCTGAACGAAATCCTGCACGTGCGGCCAAACCTGCGTGTCTTCCTGCTCGACGTGCACAACGAATACGGCCGCTGCTTTGGCGACAAATCACTCGTTCTCAATCCCCGGAATCTGAAGCTGCCGTTCTGGCTTTTCAATTTCGAGGAATTCGTCGACGTGATTTTCGGCGGACGACCCGGCGTTCCGGAAGAACTCGAAGTTCTGATCGAACTCATCCCGGTCGCAAAAGCCACCTACACACAATACCAGAACACGGACCGCAGCGGCCTGAAGCGCATCGACGTCAAGACCGTCGGTTATACGGCCGATACGCCGGTGCCTTACCGGCTGGTTGATCTGATCTCCTTGATTGACGAGCGCATGGGCAAGCTGGAAAATCGCTCCTCACGCATCGTCTATCACAAGCTGATTTCACGCATCGAAACCGTCAAGAACGATCCGCGTTATTCGTTCATGTTCGAGAATGCCAACGTCGGCGGCGATACGATGGCGGAAGTGATCAGCTACCTGTTCCGCATGCCGGCGAACGGCCGGCCCATGACAGTCATGCAACTCGCCGGATTTCCCGCGGAAGTCGTGGACTCGGTGGTGTCGGTCCTTTGCCGCATGGCGTTCGATTTCGGACTGTGGAGCGACGGCGCTTCACCGATGCTGTTCGTCTGCGAGGAAGCGCACCGCTACGCGTCTGCCGATCGTGGCGTGGGTTTCGGACCGACGCGCAAGGCGGTGTCACGCATTGCCAAGGAAGGCCGCAAATACGGCGTCTATCTCGCGTTGATCACGCAGCGGCCAGCCGAACTCGACGCGACGATCATTTCCCAATGCAACACACTGTTCACGATGCGGCTTGCGAACGAACGCGACCAAGCGCTGCTGCGCTCCGCGGTTTCGGACGCCGCGGCCAATCTGCTGTCGTTCGTGCCATCGCTGGGAACGCGCGAAGTGCTGGCTTTCGGCGAAGGCGTAGCGCTGCCGACCAGGCTCCGCTTCAAGGAAGTCCCGGTGCATCAGTTGCCGCGCAGCGAAGCGACCATCGCGACGACGCCGTCGGCTCACGGCGGTCATGACATTACCTTCGTCGGCTCCGTGCTGGAGCGCTGGCGCGGCGCAACGTCCCATCGCGAAACACCGAACGATCCGGTATTCGACCGAGGCATTGCGGACCGCCCTGTTCCGCGCATGCCGGAAGCGCCGATGCTGCAACCCTCGCTCGGTCTCGATCCGGACCGCTTCTCGTTGCTGAAGAAGCCCTTGCGCTGATTGTGGGACCTTCGCAGGACTGCCGTGCACAAGCGCTCGCTTTGCGCCAGCATCGTCCTCCATTATGGTTCGCGTCAGACACCCTGACTGTATCGGACCATCAGCATGACCACGCCTCCCATCAGCCGCTTTCCCGTTCCCGCGCTGAATTCGCTGCCGGATGACATCCGCACACGAATCCTCGGTGTGCAGGAAAAATCCGGCTTTGTGCCGAACGTGTTCCTCGCCCTGGCCTATCGGCCGGATGAGTTCCGGGCGTTCTTCGCCTACAACGATGCATTAATGGAAAAGGACGGCGGGCTGACGAAGGCCCAGCGTGAAATGATCGTGGTCGCTACCAGCGCGGCCAATCAGTGCCACTACTGCGTGATTTCGCATGGCGCAGTGCTGCGCATTCGCGCCAAGAATCCGCTGATCGCGGACCAGATCGCCAACAACTATCGCAAGGCGGATATCACCCCGCGGGAGCGCGCGATGCTCGACTTCGCGGTCAAGGTCTGTCTGGAATCGCAGAAAACATCGGCGCAGGATTTCGAGGTGTTACGCGGCCACGGATTCAGCGACGACGACATCTGGGACATCGCCGCAATCGCAGCCTTCTTCGCGCTGTCCAATCGCATGGCGAGTGTTACCGACATGCGCCCGAACGACGAATTCTATATGATGGGCCGCGTACCGAAGTCATAGTTCCCGGTCCCGAGAGGGTTTCGAAGTGCTCGAATGGTGGGACATCGTTCTGCGGCTGGGCGTCGCCACGCTGGCGTCGGGCGCGATCGGCCTCAATCGCGATCTGCACGGCAAGCCGATTGGCTTGCGCACGCTGGGCATGGTCGGCCTTGCTACCTCCCTCGTCGTCCTGATCGCCAATCCGGCGGCGGTCGAGGCCGGCCAGCTATCTGACGCAACCAGCCGGGTGGTCCAGGGTATTCTCACCGGCATCGGCTTTCTGGGCGCCGGTGTGATCGTTCACGGCGACCAGCACAAGGTGAAGGGGCTCACGAGCGCTGCCTGCGTCTGGTTCACTGCTTGCATCGGCGTCGTTTGCGGTCTCGGACACTGGAGACTGGTCGGCATCGCACTTGGTATTGCCCTCCTATTGCTGACGCTAGGCGGCCCGCTGGAGCGCGCGGTCCATCGTCTTTTCGGCGGAAGGTCATCGGATGATACACTGCCAGATTGAAGCCTGAGTCCAAGTCCGCTTTCCAGTACCTAGTCGTCGGCCGCGGGGCCGCACCAGCCGGGCAAATAGATCGCGTCCTTGCTCTTGCCGAGCGACAGCGCCTGTTCGATGGCTTTGTCAAAATCACTGTCGACCGCCTTGCGTGACATGCGCCGGCGCAGAAAATCCGCCCACAGGAATTCGCTGAATGGCGTCGTGTCCTTGGCAAAACCTCCGGCGCGACGCAATTCTCCCGCAAGACTCCGGAACGGATCGTCCTTCAGACCGGTGACATCTTTCGGCAGATCGTCGTAGTGGCGACGCTCGCCCTTGGCATCATAGGGATAGACCCAGCGATGATTGTCGAGGACGACCCAGAATGCCTTTCGGTCGACCATGGTCAAATCTGCCACGACCGACACCAGCACATGCTTCTCACCTTCGTCATGTAGCGCGCGCGCCAGATGATGATGATCGATCACGTAGTTCTTCTTATCCGGACCAACCACGACGGGAATCATGTGCCTGCCGAGCAGTTCGGCGCGCTTTTTTTCCTTGTGCTCACGCCAGCGTTTGCGCTTTTCCTTGACCTCTCTGATGCCGACAGTCATCTGCGTCGGACGCAACGACAGGATTGAAACGGGTGTCAGGACGGGTTCACGCTTGTTGGCCATGATCGCGAAGCTCCAGTGGACAGATTGCGGCAATTTACCTAAACCGCGGAAAAGCGATGCCGCCTGTCACATCACTTTCAAGGCATTGCGCGGCATCGTGCACTGCACACGGCAGCGCTAATATCTGGGCGGTGGTTCCCACCTATCCTTTTCAACATCACAGGAATACCTTCTTTTTCGGCGACACATTTGTCCGGCGGACTAATATGCTCGTGCTGATTTGGAACCGCTTTTCATGAATGACGGCGAACACCGCGTCCTCAAATTCCGTCCGCGGACGCACACCCGACCGCCGGCGGCCGGGCCATCCGGCAATCTGGCACCCGACCTGTCCCGATTCGAGCGCGAGGGCGAAAGCCCGGACGAGTATCGCCACCGGATGATTACGAATGTCGCCGCGATCGCGTTTACAGCCGCGCTGACAGGCATCGGGATCTGGCTTGCGATGACCCTCGCCGATCTCCGCAACACTCAGGATTGCGTGCTGATGGGCCGGCGGGACTGCGCTCATATTTCGGCTCAGACGACCGACTCGGTTCGGCATAATTAGCCTCCCCGACCGGCCTGCTTTCCACCTTGCTGTGCCATTGAACTCGGGGCATCGCTCCGATATACGAGGATTCAACCCGTCCCGAGGGGATTGCGGCAGCCCTGCTACATGCCTGCGTCCCACGCCAAGAAATGGCATTTATCTCAAAAATCTCAAAGGTTTAGCATGTCGTCTACATTCGATCAGGTCGCCACGATCATTGCGGAAACGTGCGACATCCCGCGCGACACGATCACCCCGGAAAGCCACGCCATCGACGATCTGGGCATCGACAGCCTCGACTTTCTCGACATCGCGTTTGCGATCGACAAGGCGTTCGGCATCAAGCTGCCGCTGGAGAAGTGGACGCAGGAGGTCAACGACGGCAAGGCCACGACCGAGCAATACTTTGTCCTGAAGAACCTCAGCGCGCGCATCGACGAATTGGTCGCCGCCAAGGGCGCCTGACGCCCGCCATGCATCTCGAATATTTCCACCTGATTGACCGCATCACCGATCTCGACGTCGGGAAGCGGTCGATTACGGTCGAGGCTCAGGTCCCACAGATCAGCACCATCTTCGAGGGGCACTTCCCCGGCTATCCGCTGATGCCGGGCGTGCTTCTCATCGAGGCCATGGCGCAGACCTCAGGCTGGCTTCTGATCGCGTTTCTGAAGTTCGAGCGGATGCCGTTTCTGGCAGGCGTCAAGGAGGCCAAGATGCGGGACTTCGTGACGCCGGGCGAATTGCTGACCATCAATGCGAGCCTCGTGCATGACGGCTCCGGCTTCGCTATCACCGAGGCCAAGATTCGTGCGGGCGGCAAATTGAAGTGCAACGCGACGCTCACCTTCCGTCACACGCCATTTCCGAATCCGGATTTGCGCGGACACATGGAAACGATGGCGAAGCGCATTGGCTTTCCTCAACAGGCAATCGCTCATGGCTGAGACCCCTTCATTGACCGGCGCGCCGCGCGAAGCCTGGATCACAGGCGTCGGCCTTGCCACGTCGCTCGGCGAGGGTCTCGACGCGCACTGGGATGCGCTGAACAGCAAAACAATCAACGTCGACGAGACGACATTCGCGCCCTACGTCGTTCACCCGATGACGAAGTTGAACTTCGACGCGCAGATACCCAAAAAGGGTGATCAGCGCCAGATGGAAGCCTGGCAACGCATCGGCGCTTATGCCGCCGGCCTTGCGCTCGATTCCGCAGGCATCAAGGGCAATAGCGAAATCCTCTCACGTACCGATATGATCGTCGCCGCAGGCGGCGGCGAACGCGATCTCGCCGTCGACTCAGCGATCGTCAATGCGAACATTCAGGGCAACGCCGAACCGGGTCTCCTCAACGAACGGCTGATGAACGACCTGCGCCCCACCCTGTTTCTGGCGCAGCTCTCAAACCTGCTCGCCGGCAACGTCTCCATCGTCCACGGCGTCACCGGATCGTCGCGGACCTTCATGGGCGAAGAGGCTGCCGGAGTGGATGCCGCGCGCATCGCACTGGCGCGCATAGCTTCCGGACAGAGCGACATTGCCCTGATCGGCGCTGCGCAGAACAGCGAGCGCAAGGAAATGCTGATGCTCTATGAGTTCGGCGATTTCAATCTCAAGAACAAATTCCTACCGGTCTGGGAGCGCGATAACGGATTCGCACTCGGTGCGGGCGGCGTGTTTCTCGTCATCGAGTCCAAGGAACATGCCCTGGCGCGCGGCGCCAAGCCCTATGCGAAGCTCACGAAAGTTGTTGCCGATCATGCCCGGCGTAAGGCTTCCGGCGAGGTGACTGCGGCGCTCGACGGTCTGTGGTCGGAAATCGGAACGGTCGGTCCTGACAGCGCGATCATTACCGGAGCGACCGGCGCTGCGCCCGTCACGGCCGAGGAGCGCAAATTTCTCGAAAAACATCGCGATATACCCGCGCGCGCCACGGGTACGGCCTTCGGCCACGTCGTGGAGGCGCAGTTCCCTCTCGGCCTCGCCCTTGCGGCCTTATCGATTTCGCGCGGGGCACTGTTTCCGCCGAACGATAAAACCGGTGTCGAGATTGAAATGGCGAAGTCGCCATCCCAGATTGTCGTGATTGGGGCCGGTCACTGGCGCGGCGAAGGCATGGCGCTGGTCGAGGCTGTTTAGGCGGGGAGCACGATGACATCGACTCGCGATAAATTCGGACGGCCGACTGTCGTCGTTACCGGCATGGGCGTCGTCACCTCGCTCGGGGCGGGCAAATCCGACAACTGGGCCAAGCTCACAGCTGGCGAGTCCGGCATCCGGACCATCACACGTTTCCCGACCAACGGCCTCAAGACCACGATGGCCGGCACAATCGACTTCATCCGGGTCGAACCGTTCTCATCCACGACGCTGTCCGAGCGTCTCGCAGACGTCGCCACCGAAGAAGCGGTCGCACAGGCAGGCATCGGCACCAAGGGTGACTTTCCGGGCCCGCTGTTTCTGGCAGTCGCGCCGATCGAACTGGAATGGGAGCCGCGGCAGGACATTGCCCGCGCGACCGGCATGACATCTGGCATCGATTACGATGCGCTTCTCGATGCCAGCGGCAAGGGCCGCTTCATCGATCTGCACCGCCGATTCCTCTTTGGCTCGGTCGCCGATCATCTGGCTGACACCTTCGGCACCAAAGGCTCCCCGATCTCGCTGTCGACCGCATGCGCGTCCGGCGCCACTGCGATCCAGTTGGGCGTCGAAGCAATCCGCCGCGGCGAAACCGATGCCGCGCTGTGCGTGGCGACGGATGGCTCGGTCAATGCCGAAGCGCTGGTCCGGTTCTCGCTGCTGTCCGCCTTGTCCACGCACAACGATCCGCCGCATGCTGCGGTACGTCCCTTCTCCAAAAACCGCGACGGCTTCGTGATGGCTGAAGGCGCTGGTGCACTGGTGCTCGAGAGCCTGGAGGCAGCCACCGCGCGCGGCGCGAAAATTCTTGGCGTCGTCGCCGGCTGCGGCGAACTCGCCGACTCATTCCACCGCACGCGCTCGAGCCCCGACGGCAAGCCGATCGTCGGATGCGTGAAAAATGCCCTGTCGGATGCCGGCATGAGCACCGAGCAAATCGACTACATCAACGCCCACGGCACCGGGACGCCCGAGAACGACAAGATGGAGTATCTCGGCATCTCGATGGTGTTCGGCGAACGCGCCAATCAGATTCCGGTGTCGTCCAACAAGTCGATGGTCGGGCACACGCTGTCGGCGGCCGGCGCGGTGGAAGCCGTGTTCTCGCTGCTGACGCTGGAACATCAGCGCATCCCGCCGACAATCAACTACGACGTTCCCGACCCAGCGATCCCGTTCGACGTTGTGCCCAACAAGGCCCGCGACGCGCGTGTGAACGCGGTGATGTCGAACTCCTTCGGCTTCGGCGGCCAGAACGCATCCTTGATTCTGACCCGCGAGCCTATCTGACGGCCCGGCCGGTGGTTGACGTCATCGGCCGAACCGGCGATACGCAGCCCAACAGTCCCTAACCTTTCGCACCGGAGACGCGATACTATGCGTGCGCTCAGTCTTGTTGCAGACCGCCAGCTCGTGGTCGCGGATACCCCGCCTCCCCCGCCGCCTGGCGCGGGCGAGGTGCAGATTCGCGTCAAAGCCGTCGCGCTCAATCATATCGACGTCTGGGGTTATCGCGGCATGGCCTTCGCCAAGCGCAAGCTCCCCCTCGTGGTCGGCGCTGAAGCGTCCGGCGAAATCGCCGCCATCGGTAACGGCGTGACCCGCTTCAAGCCGGGCCAGAAGGTCGTGATGTACGGCGCGCTGACCTGCGGAGTTTGCCCCGCATGCCAGGCGGGCCGCGACAACCTCTGCGAAAACGTCGCCGGCATCATGGGCTTCCATGTCGACGGCTTCGCGCGGGAGTTGATGAACCTCAATGAGCGGCTCGTCATCCCGGTGCCGGACGGCGTCTCGGATCGCGAAGCTGCCTGCGCACCGATCGCATTCTCCACCGTTCAGCACATGCTGTTCGACAACGCCAAGCTGCTGCCCGGAGAGTCCGTCCTGGTGCATGCCGGGGGCTCCGGCATCGGCACGGTAGCGATCATGATGGCCAAGGCCATCGGCTGCACGGTCATCACCACAGTCGGCGACGATTCCAAGATCGAGGGCGTGAAGGCGCTCGGCGCCGATCATGTCATCAACTATCGCAAGGATCGCTTCGAGCACGAGACCCGCAAGATCACCAAGAAGAAGGGTGTCGATGTCGTATTCGAGCACGTCGGCGCGGACACCTTCAACGGCTCGCTGCTGGTCCTGAAGCGCGGCGGGCGGCTGGTTACCTGCGGCTCGACCTCAGGCCCGACCACGACGATCAACCTGATGCAACTGTTCCAACAGCAGTATCGCATCTTCGGATCGTTCGGAGCGACCATGCGCAACATCGCCGAGAGCCTCGACAAGATGGCGGGCGGCATGAAGCCAGTGATCGACACCGAAGTGCCGATCGACGATGTCGCCTCGGCGCTCAAGCGCATGGAAAGCCGTCAGGTATTCGGCAAGATCGTCGTCACATTCTGATGCGTCGCCTGTTCCTCCGCACGAAGGCTGTTCTGCGCGACGCGCTCAAGCCTGTGACGGGGGCTATTCTCGGCACCATTGCGGTCGGTCTCTTGCGCGGCACCCGCTATTTCGATCCTGACCGCACCGCGAATTTCTTTGCGTCGGTGACACGCGCCGTCGGCCCCTGGCTGCCCGAACACAAGATCGGCCGCTCCAACCTGACCGCCGCATTCCCCGAGAAATCACCCGCTGAGATCGATACTATTCTCATAGGCGTGTGGGATAATCTCGGACGCGTCGGATCCGAGTTCGCGCATCTCGACCACATCTGGAATCTCGATCCGGACAATCCCGAAAATGGACGCATCGATTTCGCACCAAGTACGCTGGAAAGATTCCTTGCGCTGCGCGATGATGGCAAGGGCGCATTGGTCTTTGCAAGCCACTTGGCCAACTGGGAATTGCCCGCCCTCTCCGCTCCGGCCTATGGCCTCGAGTCGGCTGTGCTGTTTCGGCGGCCAAACATCGCCGCTGTCGATCGCGCCATTCAGGACATCCGCTCCGTCAACATGGGCACGATGATCGCGACCACGCATGACGCGCCGCTGCGGCTGGCGCAGGCACTGCAGAAGGGCGTGCATGTCGGCATGCTGGTCGATCAGCATTTCACCCGGGGCGTGGACGTGACATTTTTCGGCCGCCCCGCGAAAGGCAATCCGCTACTCGCCCGCCTTGCCCGGCAGGTGGAATGCCCGATCCACGGCGTGCGGGTCATCCGGTTACCGAACCATCGTTTCCGCATCGATCTATCGGACGAAGTGAAGCCGGTGCGCGACGCCGACGGCAAGATCGACGTGCAAGGCACGACACAGGCGATCAATACCGTGATCGAAGGATGGGTTCGCGAGCATCCCGAGCAATGGCTGTGGCTGCACCGCCGTTGGCGGTGAGCCCCCTTCTCAACGCCCCGTCTTTACCCGCGTCCAGAGCCTATTGATGATGCGCTGGGTGGCCGGATCGCGCGCGGTGATGACAAACAGACGATTCAGCGACGCCTCGTCGGGATAAACCGTCTTGTCGTTGAAGATTTTCGGGTCGATCAGCTTCTGGCTGGCGAGATTTCCGTTCGCATAGGACAGGAAATCCGAATTCTTCGCGGCAACGTCAGGCCGATAGAGATAGTTGATCAGTTCGTAGGCCTCGGAGACGTTCTGCGCATCTGCCGGGATGGCAAAATTGTCGAAGAACATCTGCGCGCCCTCCTTCGGGATCGCGTAACCGATCTCTACACCGTTCTTGGCTTCCGCAGCGCGGCTCTGCGCCTGCTTGATGTCGCCGGACCAGCCGACCACGAAACAGATTTCGCCGGTGGCCAGTGCGCTCAGATATTCGGATGAATGAAACTTGCGTACATAGGGCCGCACCTTGCTGACGAGATCGGCGGCCTTGTCCAGATCGGCCTGCTTCGTCGAGTTGGGATTGAGGCCGAGATAGTTCAGCGCCGCGGGGAGAATATCGTCAGCGGAGTCCAACATGTGGATTCCGCAATCCTTGAACTTGGCGAGGTTCTCTGGCTTGAACACGATGTCCCAGGACTCAATTTTCGCATCTGCGCCAAGAATTTCCTGCACCTTCTTGACGTTGTAACCGATGCCCGTGGTGCCCCACATGTAGTTGGCGGCAAAGGCGTTGCCGGGGTCGTAAACTGCGAGGCGCTTGGTCACCTCAGGCCACGCGTTGGCGAGATTGGGCAACTTCGACTTGTCGAGTTTCTGAAAGATGTTCGCCGCGATCTGGCGTTGCAGGAAATACGCCGTCGGCACCACGACATCGTAACCGGATTTGCCAGCCAGCAGCCGCGTCTCGAGTGTCTCGTTGGCATCGAACGTATCGTACGTGACCTTAATGCCGGTTTCCTTGGTGAACTGTTCGAGAACGCCGGGCGCCATATAGTTCGACCAGTTGTAGAAATTCACGCTGCGCTGCTGCGCCTGCGCCTGCATTCCCGTCGCCAGCAGACCCGTAACGATGGCGGTGAACTGTATGACTCTCGTCAGGGTGGTACGCATGGATCGTCTCGTGTCTCAGCCGTGGAGTACGTTTGACAATCGCTCCAGCGCGGTGTCGAGCGTCGCATCCTGCTTTGAAAAACAGAATCTCACGACAGATGTAACGTGGTTTTCTTCGTAGAAGGCCGACACGGGAATGGCTGCGACCTTATGCTCGTGTACGATGCGCTTGCAGAAGGCCACGTCGCTTTCATTCAATCCAAGCGGCGCAAGATCGACATTGAGAAAGTAGGTGCCTTGCGATTGCAGCACCGGAAAACCGAGGCGCGAGAGTCCATTGCTCAGACGATCGCGACTGCGCGCAAGATTTGTCCGCGCCTGCAAGAAGTATTCGTCAGACTTGCCGAGCCCATAAGCCACCGCGACCTGAAGGTTTGGTGCTGTCGTGAACGTGATAAACTGATGCGCCTTCGCCAGCACACGCAGGATATGCGGCGCCGCGCAGACGAAGCCAATCTTCCAGCCGGTCAACCCGAACATTTTTCCAGCAGAACCGATCTTCACCGTGCGGTCGCGCATGCCCGGAATCGAAATCAACGGAATATGCTTACGGCCGTCGAACACGACGTGCTCCCAGACCTCATCGCAAATAGCGATCAGATTGAATTCCTGACAAATCCGCCCGAGCATCTCGAGCTCCTCACGCGGATAGACCACAGCGGCCGGATTGAGCGGATTGTTGAGGATGACGTAACGTGTCTTGGGCGTGATCGCGGCGCGGATCGCTTCTTCCGGCAAGCGCCAGTGCGGCGGTTCCAGGCGCAGGAACTTTGGAATGCCCCCGGCCAGCCGGATGATCGGCACATAGGAATCGTACATCGGCTGGAAGACCAGCACCTCGTCTCCGGGCTCGACCAGACCGAGGATTGATCCTGTGAGTGCTTCGGTGGCGCCCGAGGTGACCATCACCTCGCTCATCGGATCGAGCTGTACGCCGTGCCAGTGGCCATAGTGGGTGGCGATGGCCTGACGCAGTTCCGGAATGCCCATCATCGATGGGTATTGATTATAGCCGTTCAGAACGGCATCGGCGGCCTTCTCCCGGATGTCGAGCGGCCCCGGATCGTCGGGAAAACCCTGCCCGAGATTGATCGCGTTGAGATCGCGCGCTGCCTGCGACATGACGTCGAAAATGGTATTCGGCAGGTTCGCGAAAATCTTGTTCATGAGAAAATCAGCCGCCGGTTTTGGACGGCAGACCGGCAGCCTTCCACGCCAGCATGCCACCGGCGAGGTGCGAGTCGTAGGGCTTGCCGGCGGCCTGCGCGGCCAGCGACGCCGTGACCGAACGCTTGCCGGAACGGCAGGCAAAGACCACCGTCTTGCCCTGCGGGTCTGGAATTTCCTCCGGATCGAAGGTCGAGAGCGGCACCACCACCGCGTCCGGATAAGCTTCAACCGCGACTTCATTCGGCTCGCGCACGTCGACCAACAGATAGCGCCCTTGCGCAATGCCAGCGGCAACCTCTTCCGCCGTCAAATCGTGAACTTTCTGATCCTGCGACACATCAACCTCCACTGGGCGTGATCCTGGCACCGGTTTTCGGAAAAATCGCACCCAAGATATTAAGCACAAAACGGCGCACAACCTCCCTTTTTACAAAGAGAAAATCAAGCACCGCCAGCGAATGACAGGGCTCAAATCGTGATCTGGGTGCCAACTTCCACGACGCGGCCGGTCGGGATCTGGAAATAATCCGTGGCGTCGTTGGCTGAGCGGCTCAGCGAGATGAACAGGTGGTCCTGCCAGCGCGGCATTCCCGAATGGGCCGCGGGCTTTAAGGCGCGGCGCGACAGGAAGAACGATGTGGACATGATGTCGAACTGCCAGCCGAACTTGCGCGCGATCGCCAGCGCCTTCGGCACGTTGGGCGATTCCATGAAACCGAACTTCAATGTGACTCGCGCAAAGCCCTCGGAGATTTCCTCAAGCCGAACCCGCTCCGCAGGATCGATCCGCGGCGTCTGCATCGTTTCGATGGTGAGAATGACATTCTTCTGATGCAGCACCTTGTAGTGTTTCAGACTGTGCATCAACGCCGTCGGAGCAAAATCCGGATTGCTGGTGAAGAAAACAGCGGTGCCCGGCACGCGTTGCGGCGGCTTCTTCTCCAGCATCGCAATGAGATCAATCAGCGGGATTTCCTGCCGGTGCGATTTCTCATAGAGCAGCCGGCTGCCGCGCCGCCACGTGTACATCAGCAGCATGGTAATGCCGCCCAGCAAAAGCGGGACCCAGCCACCTTCGAAGACCTTGAGCAGGTTTGCCGACAGAAACGTCAGGTCGAGGGCAAGGAAAGGTGCAATCAAAGCCGCCGCCGCGAGCGGGTGCCACTTCCAGACTTTCCAGATCACCACGAAGCCCATCATCGCAGTCACCACCATCGTGCCGGTGACCGAGATGCCATAGGCCGAGGCCAGAGCGCTCGACGACCGGAACATCACCACCAGCATCAAGACAATGACGAGCAGCAGTGTGTTCACGCGCGGGATGTAGATCTGCCCGGAATGAGCTTCCGACGTATGCCTGATTTCGAAACGAGGCATCAGACCAAGCTGAATCGCCTGCCGGGTCAACGAATAGGCACCCGTGATGACGGCCTGGCTCGCGATCACAGTCGCGACCGTCGCAAGCACGACCATCGGAACCAGCGCCCATTCGGGAAACATCAGGAAGAACGGATTCTCGATCGTCTCCGGGCTGCCGATAACCAGCGCGCCCTGCCCGAGATAGTTCAGTGCCAGCGACGGCAGCACCAGAAACAGCCATGCTGTCTGGATCGGACGTTTGCCGAAATGACCGAGATCCGCATAGAGCGCTTCCGCGCCGGTCACGGCGAGAAAAACCGCACCCAGCGTCACCAGACCAATGACGCCGTGATGAAGCAGGAATGAAACCGCATAAACCGGATTGAATGCGAGCAACACAGCGGGCTGCTTTGCGATCAATGGAACGGCCGCCACTGCGATGACGGCAAACCAGAGACACATGATCGGGCCGAAGAACGCGGCAACGCGGGCCGTGCCGCGCGATTGGACCGCAAACAGCGCGACAAGAATGACAACCGTGATGGGGACGACATAGTGGTCGAGCGCAGACGTGGCGAGCTTGATGCCTTCGACCGCAGACAACACCGATAGCGCCGGCGTGATGACTGCATCGCCGTAGAAAAGCGCGCCGCTGATAATGCCGAGTAAGACAATCATGCCGCCGCTGGTGCCCAGCGCGCGCTGCGCCAGCGCCATCAATGCAAGCGTTCCGCCTTCGCCGTTGTTATCGGCGCGTAGCAGGATCACGACGTATTTGAGCGTCACCACGACGATCAGCGCCCACAGGATCAGCGACAGCACACCGAGCACGGCCGGCGTGTTGGTCGTCGCGGCTGTGGCGCCTGCAGCGGTCGCCGCTTCGCGAAATGCATAGAGGGGGCTGGTACCGATGTCGCCGTAGACCACACCGATGCTGCCGAGCATCAGCGCCTTGAAGGACGCGGTGGAATGGGTCTCGCCATGGCCGTTTGCCGCCGGCGTTTCCGCAGCGGCGATCGCCGTATCTGTTGTCATGGGACGAAATGCCTCAAACGCTCACGGCAGACGCAAGATTCTATAGCCCAAATACGGACCGGACGCATCGGGGCCAAATCCGGCGCGCCTCTGCGGATAAACCAACAGACATATTTTTCAAGTGAATTCAGATAGTTACCTGCGTTCCGACTTCCACCACGCGTCCGGTGGGGATCTGGAAATAGTCAGTGGCGTCGTTGGCCGACCTGCTCATGGCGATGAAGAGATGGTCCTGCCAGCGCGGCATACCCGATTGCGCCGCTGGCTTGAGCGAACGACGCGAAACGAAGAATGACGTCGACATGATATCGAACTGCCAGCCGAGCTTGCGCGCGATCGCCAGCGCCTTCGGCACGTTCGGTGATTCCATGAAACCGAACGTCAGCCGCACCGTCGAAAACTTGTCGCTGATGTTTTCCATGCGCACCCGGTCGGCGATATCGACGCGCGGTGTCTCAGCCGTATGGATGGTGAGGATCACGTTGTGTTCGTGGAGGACCTTGTTGTGCTTGAGATTGTGCAGCAACGCGGTGGGAACGTATTCGGGATCACTGGTGAGAAATACAGCGGTACCCTTCACAATGTGCGGCGGCCGCTTTTCAAGGCTCTTGATAAGTTCGACCAGCGGCACTTCGGTGCGCCGGGTCTTGTTGGTGAGAATCGCGGCACCGCGGCGCCACGTCCAGACCAGACCAGCCATCAGAATCCCGAACAGCACCGGCACCCAGGCTCCTTGAAGGAGCTTCAGAAGATTGGCGGTCAGGAACGTCAGATCGACGATCACCAGAGGGATGATCAGCGCGGCCGCAGTTGCGGCGCGCCAGTTCCAGAGCTTCCAGATCACGACGAAGCACATGAGTCCGTCGCAAACCATGGTGGTGGACACTGCGATGCCGTAAGCCGACGCCAGATTGCTTGACGTGCGGAACAGGCCGACGAGCAGCAGAACACCGATCAGCAGCAGCACATTGACCCGCGGCAGATAGATTTGCCCGGCGTGACTCTCGGAGGTGTAGCGAACCTCGAACCGGGGCAGCAGTCCGAGCTGAATGGCCTGACGCACCAGCGAGAATGCGCCAGTGATGACCGCCTGGCTGGCGATCACCGTCGCTGCCGTTGCAAGGCAGATCAAGGGCACCAGCATGCTGTCCGGCACCATGCGGTAGAACGGATTTTCGATGGCTTCGGGATGCGACAGGACCAAAGCGCCCTGCCCGAAATAATTCAACAGCAAGCACGGCAGCACAAAATAGAACCACGCCGCCTGGATCGGCTTGCGTCCGAAATGACCGAGATCGGCGTACAGCGCCTCACCGCCGGTCACGGCCAGAAACACCGCCCCCAGAATCACAAGCCCGATCACACCGTGCGTCAGCAAGAACTGGATGGCGAATATGGGATTGATTGCATGCACGATGCCGGGATCGTCGCTGATGTGCATCAATCCCATGACGCCGAGCGTCAGAAACCAGGCGATCATGACGGGGCCGAAGGCACTCGCGACCAGCGCCGTTCCGTGGCTCTGCACGGCGAACAGACAGACGAGGATCACAATCGCCAGCGGGACGACATAGTGCTCGAGCGCAGGAGCTGCGATCTTCAGACCTTCGACTGCAGAGAGCACCGAAATGGCCGGTGTAATCATCGCATCGCCGAGGAACATCGAGCCGCCGATCACGCCAAGCGCCAGCAGAAGCCAGCTACGCCGCCCCAGCGCCCGCTGCCCGAGGGCCATCAGCGACAACGTCCCGCCTTCGCCGTTATTATCGGCGCGCAGCAGCAACAACACGTACTTGATGGTGACGACGACGATCAGTGACCACAGGATCAGCGACAAGACGCCGAGCACGATCTCTCGCGAGACGGGCCCGCCATGGGTGGCGTTATGGACAGCTTCGCGAAAGGCATACAGCGGCGACGTCCCGATATCGCCGAAGACCACTCCGATACTTCCAAGTGTGAGGGCCCAAAAGCCCGTCCTTACCGGCACCTCTTGGGGCGTATCGGCAGATGTATCGCTGGCAGCCATGATCGAGGGAACGCCCTGACGGTGTCTTTGATCCCGGCACGCCCGGTAATCGCTTTCGAGTGGCGCTTCTTATATCACTGCCGCGTGATGTCCACTGCGGAGCCCAATTGGAACTGCAGAAACATACTTGTGATAAGGTATCATGATACTCCAGCCGTCAAGGCTTGAGATTCGGAGGCAACGGCGGGTCCTCCCTCATCAATGTGATGGTCACGCGCCGGTTTGCGGCCAGCGATGGATCGTCCGGGAACAGCGGCTGAGTGTCGGCCTTGCCCGCAACGGACGCGATATGCGAGGTCGGCAGGCCCTCCTGTTCGAGGATCTGGCGCACGACGTTGGCTCGGTCGGCCGACAGATCGAAGCCGCCATAGCCGGAACGCGACGGCACGAAATCGGCTGAGGTGTGCCCAACGATGGCAACTGGCAGCGGCGTCGCCTTGAGCGGACCTGCAAGCTTCTGGATCAACCGGCGGGTTCGCTCCAGCGGCTGCTTGGAGCCGTCGGCAAACATCGAGCGGCCATCCTGATCGACAATCTCGAGGTTGAGGCCCTGCTTGGTTTCCTCGAACATGATGTGCTTGGACAGTTCGGAAATTTCTGGCAGATCCTGCAGCGCCTGACGCAGCGAGGCGGAGGCGAGCGCAAATTCGCGATCGGTCTTCATCCGCGCACCAGCCGTCTTGTTCTTGTCTTCCTGATCGGGCGTCGGAGTGTTAGACGCCTCCTCCGGCGGAATGTGAGCCACGTTCCGCATCTTGGGACGCGTCGGCAGACCGTCAGACTCGATGAGGCCCGAGAAGCGCGAAGCGTTCTGAACACCAAAGGCATCGCGCATCGAGCCGGCGACGATCTTGAGCTTCTGCTGATCCTGGGTCGAGAACGCCACCAGCATCACGAAGAAACTCATCATGAGTGCCATGAGATCGGCGAAGGTCACGAACCAGCCGTGGCCTCCTGCGTGTGCCCCACCCTTCTTTTTCTTGGCCATGACCTGTGCCGCCCTACATCAAACGCGAAAGATCAAGCCGGAACCGGCTCGCCCTCTTCATGGCGGTGCTTTTCGGGCAGGTAAGCCAGCAGCATTTCACGAACGAGCGTTGGCGACTTGGCGTCGCGGATCATCAAGATGCCGTCGATGATCAGAGTGCGATTGGTATCCTCGTCAGTCAGTTTGACATGCAGCTTGTCAGCGATCGGAAGACAAAACAGGTTCGCGACCAGAGCACCGTAAAGCGTCGCCAGCAACGAAATCGCCATGAACGGACCGAGCTTCGACGGATCGGACATGTTGGAAAACATTTGCACCATGCCGATCAAGGTGCCGACCATGCCGAAGGCCGGTGCGCAATCGCCAATGGCGCGATAGATCTTCTGCCCTTCGTCAAGGTGCATCAGAAAGTTGTCGCGATCACGCTCGAGGTTGTCGCGGATGAAATCCATGTCGTAACCGTCAGCGACGTAGCGGATGCCCTTGGCAAGGAACGGATCGTCGGTCTCGACCTTCTCAAGCCCGACCGGGCCCTGCTTGCGCGCGACTTCGGCCAAGCGCGCCAGTTCATCCACCAGCTCGCGCGATGTCGTGCGGCGCATGGTAAACGCGTATTTCAAACCCATCGGCATGCCATGAATCATGGCGACGAAGGGAAAGCGGATCAGTGTTGCCGCGAACGAGCCGCCAAAGATGATGATGATGGCGTGGACGTCGTAGAAAATCCGGAAGTCGCCGCCCATCAGAACGAGAGTCGTAAGAACGGCAAGACCGATGATAATGCCAGCCCCGGTGGCGATATCCATTTCAAACTCCGACGCAACGGTACAGCGCGGCCCGTTCTGAGACGCGCATCGGAACCGTAGCGTCGAGGCCATTAAATTCGCGTAAAGGTTATCGAATTGATGCGCTCATCCAGCGGGATTATCGCGCGTATGGCGAAGACCGCGCAAATGGCCGGCGAAACGCATGAGCGGCCGCGCGATGCGGCGAGAGATCGCGAAAAACGTCAGGAGTTCGTTAACCATAAGCGCGGGGATGGCGCCCGACTTCGTCGCGCTAATTCAGGCGCGGCGGCGGACGATCATCCTCGGTGACATCAACGGCCGCGGTGAAGTCCGGCGCTGGCCCGGTGTAACCTGATGCGGACTCGGCCGCCGCAGCGGCGACGCGCGCGCGACGCTCGTGCTCGCGATAGGACGCCCACCCCATCGGCAGGCTGAAGAGATAGAGCAGTGAGCCGCCGGTCAGAAGATGCCACGGGTAGCTGATCAGAACGGCAATGAACAACACGACCAGCACGACCACCGGCAGCACCATGTCCGGCGCGATCTTGCCGCCGATCATCTTGCCGGAGAACACCGGCAACCGCGACACCATCAGGAATGCAATTGCCAAAGTGAACAGTGCCGTGATCGGAGCCGGCAGTTGAGGCGCACCGATAAACACCAGATACATCGGCAACAGCACGCAAATGGCACCCAACGGAGCCGGCACGCCGGTAAAGTAATTCGCGGCGAAAGGCGGCTTGTTTGGGTCGTCCATGGTGGCGTTGAAACGCGCCAGCCGCAGTCCGCCGCTGATCGCAAAGATCATCGCCGCGATCCAGCCGACATTGTTCAGATCGTGCAACTGCCAGAAATACAAAATGAGCGCCGGCGCGACGCCGAAGTTGACGAAGTCCGCGAGACTGTCGAGCTCAGCGCCGAAACGGGACTGCCCCTTGATCATGCGCGCGACGCGGCCATCGATGCCGTCGAGGATCGCCGCGAACACAATGGCGCCAAGCGCGAGTTCGTTGCGGCCCTCGATGGACAACCTGATCGCGGTCAGCCCGGCGCAGATCGCCAGCAACGTGATGACGTTGGGCACGAGCATCCGTACCGGAATCTGACGGAACCGGCGGCGGCGCAAATCAGGCGTTCTGGGATCAGGAAGCATTGTCATAGGCCTTTGTATAGCAGGCCCTACCCTGCTCCACCATTGTGGCGAAAAGCCTGCCAGATGACCTTGGTTAATCCACCCGGTAGCTGCGTCCGCCGTCACCGAGCTTGAAGTCGGCCAGTACGGTTTCGCCGGCGATGGCGGTCTGGCCTTCCGACACCAGCGACTTGGCGCCCTCGGGGAGGAAAACGTCGAGCCGCGAGCCGAAGCGAATGAGCCCGAAGCGCTCGCCCGCCCCCAAAACCTGGCCTTCCTTGACGAACGACACGATGCGCCGGGCCACCAGACCAGCGATCTGGATGACGCCGATCCGGCCCGCCGGGGTCGAGATCACCAGCGAGTTGCGCTCGTTGTCCTCGCTCGCCTTATCGAGATCGGCGTTGAGAAACTTGCCGGGGCGATAGGCGATGCGGTCGACGCGGCCAGCCACCGGACTGCGGTTCACATGGCAATTGAACACGCTCATGAAGATCGAGATGCGCGGCAGCGGCTTGTCGCCGAGGCCGAGTTCGGCCGGCGGCACAGCCTGTACCACCATCGACACGCGGCCGTCGGCCGGCGACACCACGATGCCTTCGCGCACCGGCGTCACGCGCACGGGGTCGCGGAAAAACAGCGCGCACCACACAGTCAGCCCGCAGCCAATCCAGCCGAGCGGTGTCCAGATCCAGAACAGGATCAGGCTGGCGAAGGCGAAGGCGCCGATAAAGGGATAGCCTTCCGGATGGATCGGAGGAATTTGCGCGCGAATGGAATTGACGACGGACATGAGCTCACAGACCTGCGGTTAAAACTTGACCCAAAACTATTCGGCTGCTTCCGGCGCGGCCAACGGATCGTCGACCGGCGGCGGCACGCGATTGGGCGCGATGTTCTCGTCGGCCATCATGGCCAGCTTTTCCCGCGCTTCCTGGGCCTCACGTTGCCTGTTCCACATGCTGGCGTAAAGGCCGTTTGCCGCCAGAAGCTGTGAATGGGTGCCTCGCTCGGCGATGCGGCCCTGATCCAGCACGATGATTTCATCGGCCCCGACGATGGTCGACAGCCGATGCGCGATCACCAGCGACGTTCGGCCGCGCGACACCTTCTCCAGTTCGTCCTGGATTTCCTGTTCGGTGTGGCTGTCGAGCGCCGATGTCGCCTCGTCGAGCACAAGGATCGGCGGGCCCTTCAGGATCGTACGCGCAATGGCGACACGCTGCTTCTCGCCGCCGGACAGTTTCAGCCCGCGCTCGCCAACTTCGGTCTCATAGCCGTGCGGCGACATGCGGATGAAGCCGTCGATCTGCGCCATCGCCGCGGCCGCCTCTACTTCCGCGTCGGTCGCATTCCAGCGCCCATACCGGATGTTGTAGCGGATGGTGTCGTTGAACAGCACGGTGTCCTGAGGAACCATGCCGATGGACGCGCGCAGCGACGACTGCGTGACGTCGCGGATGTTCTGGCCGTCGATAGTGATCCTGCCGCCGCTGACATCGTACAACCGGAACAGCAGCCGCGAGATCGTCGACTTGCCCGCGCCCGACGGTCCGACGATAGCCACGGTCTTCCCCGCGGGCACTTCGAAGCTCAAGCCTTTTAGGATTGGGCGTTCCGCATCGTACGAGAACCGCACGTCGTCGAAGCGCACAGTGCCAGCGGAAATCTGCAGCGGCTGCGCTCCGGGAATGTCCTTCACTTCTGGATTTTTCGACAGCACGCCGAACATCTTTTCGATGTCGATGATGGCCTGCTTTATTTCCCGATAGACCATGCCCATGAAGTTCAGCGGCTGATAAAGCTGGATCATCATGGCGTTGATCATGACGAAATCGCCCACCGTGTTGGTGCCGTTACGCACACCCATGGCGCACATCACCATCGTCACCGATAGGCCGAAGGTGAAAATCACCGCCTGCCCCGTGTTCAGGAATGCGAGCGACGTATAGGTGTTCACGCTGGCGCGCTCATAGCGTTCCATGGATTTGTCGTAGCGCCGCGCCTCGCGTTCCTCGGCGCTGAAATACTTCACCGTCTCGTAATTGAGCAGCGAGTCGATGGCCTTGGTGTTCGCCTCGGTATCGGATTCGTTCATCCGGCGGCGAATCTCGATACGCCATTCCGTCGCGTAGTAGGTGAAGAGCATGTAGACGACAACAGTGACAAACGTCACCAGCACATAGCGCCAGTCGAACTGCCAGAGCAGCACGCCCATCATCAGCACCAGTTCGACGATGGTCGGCGCAAGCTGAAGGATCACCATGCGTACCATGGTCTCGATGCCGGTGCGGCCACGCTCCAGCACGCGGGTCAGGCCACCGGTCTTGCGCTCCAGATGAAACCGCAGTGACAATTCGTGCATGTGCACGAAGGTCAGAAACGCCAGCCGGCGCACAGCATGCATCGCGACGCTCGCGAAAATGCCGTCGCGCCATTGCGTCAGAACCATCATGATGATGCGCATGGCGCCGTAGCTCAGCGTCATGATCAGCGGCGACGCGATCAGCCACAGCGTCCAGTTCGAGGATTGCACGGGCGCGGTGTCCGCACCGGTCAGGGCATCGACGGCCCATTTGAAGGTGAACGGCACGAACAGCGTCGCAGCCTTGGCGATCAGCAACAGCACCATCGACCAGACGACACGCATCTTCAGATCGGCACGGTCACCCGGCCAGATGAACGGCCACAAATGCGCGAGCGTTCCGAATAGCGTGGCTTTTTCGGCGTACAGATCGGCGGGCTGTGGCGGCTTGGCGCCGTTCGGCACCTCAGCGGGCTCGGCAGGATAGAGGTCGGCCATTAAACGTCAGTCGCCTTGCGGCCGCATGCAGCCTGATGCTGCGCCGGGCGCCTTTTCTGGGATGCGGTCATGACCATCATATAGAGCGTTTGAGCGCCTTTCGCACCCTTTCCCAGCGATTCTTTTCCCAAAAAGCCCGTCCTGCAAAACTATCGACCTTGCACCGCAAGAAGCGCGTCTTGACGATGTCGCAATGCAGTGCCACATCGCTTGGTATGAATACGATTAAGAACGTTTGCGTTTATTGCGGTTCCGGCCCTGGTACCAATCCCGAGTTCGTCAAAGCGGCCACAGCCTTCGGCAAGACCCTCGCCCAGAACGGCGTCGGACTCGTCTATGGCGGCGGCTCCATCGGCCTCATGGGTGCAGTGGCGGCTGGCGCGCTCGACCACGGCGGGAAAGTCACGGGTATTATCCCGACATTCCTGACAAAGCGCGAGCATGTGCTGAAAGACGCGCAGGAGCTCATCGTCACCAAGGACATGCACGAGCGCAAGCAACTGATGTTCGAGCACTCCGACGCGTTCGTGGCGTTTCCCGGCGGCGTCGGCACCCTGGAAGAACTGGTCGAGCAGATGACATGGTCGCAGCTCGGCCGCCACAGCAAGCCGATCCTGCTCGCCAACATCGACGGGTTCTGGAATCCCCTGCTCGTGCTGATCGATCACATGAAGCAAACGGCGTTCATCCGCGCCAACCTGTGGGTGGATGTTCTGACCGCAGATCGAGTCGAGGATATCCTCCCGACGCTGCAGCAGGCTGCCGCGCAGGTACCTGAAGCCGCTAAGCTGATGGACGACAAGGTCGCGAGCGGGCTGTAAGCCACGCCACCGTTACGTTGGCGGCTGTTCGTCTTTCAAAAACGTCACCACCTCGATGCGGTTGCCGTCAGGATCGGTGACAAATGCTGCGTAATAGCTCTGGTGATATTCCGGACGCGGACCGGGCGCGCCATCTGACCGCCCACCTGCTTCAAGCGCGGCAGCATAAAATGCGTCGATCTGCTCGGCGCTTCTGGCGCGCAGGCATACGTGTGTGCCGCTTTCCGGCGGCACTGGCGCCATGCCCGCACGCAGATTGATCCAGAATTCCGGATAAGATTTTCCAAATCCAATCGTTGTGGGCCGCACAATGATCTTCTTCAGTTCGAGCGGCGCGAACGCTGCCTCGTAAAATCTCGCAGAGCGCTCAAGGTCTGCAACACCTACCGACACGTGATCGATCATGACTTTCCCGCTTTTTGTTTACGCACGATCCAATCCGAAAACCGGGTCCCACTTTTCGGGATCATGCGCTCACGCCGGTGCGTTCGATTTCACCAGCTTGTAGATCACTGAATCCATCAACGCCTGAAACGACGCATCGATGATGTTGGGTGATACGCCGATCGTGGTCCAGCGTTCGCCCGTCTCGTCCTCGCTTTCGATCAGCACGCGCGTCACGGCCTCGGTACCGCCATTGAGGATACGCACACGGTAATCGACCAGCTTCAGGCCCTCGATATACTTCTGATACTTGCCGAGGTCCTTGCGCAGCGCGACGTCGAGCGCGTTGACCGGACCGTTGCCCTCCGCCGCGGAGATCAGCGCCTCGCCGTCGACATCGACCTTCACCACCGCCATCGCGACCGTGACCCGCTGGGCCAGCGCGTTGTAACGCTGCTCGACATTGACGTCGAACTGCACGACACGGAAATAATCCGGCACCTTGCCGAGGGTGCGGCGCGCCAGTAGATCGAACGACGCGTCCGCTGACTCATAGGCGTAACCGGCGGATTCCTTTTCCTTCATCTCCTCGACAAGCCGCGTCAGCTTCGGATCGTTCTTGTCGAACGGAATGCCGGCACGCTCGAGTTCGGCAATGACGTTGGAGCGACCAGCCTGATCGGACACCAGCACCTTGCGGTGATTGCCGACAGCTTCGGGCGCGATGTGCTCATACGTTTGCGGATCTTTCAGCACCGCCGAGGCATGAATACCCGTCTTGGTGACGAAAGCGCTCTCGCCCACATACGGCGCATGGCGATCCGATGCGCGGTTGAGGATGTTGTCGAGCGCGCGCGAGGCATGAACCAGCGTCGCGAGCTTTTCTTGCGACACACCAATTTCAAACCTGTCGGCGAATTCCTTCTTCAACTTGAGAGTCGGGATCAGCGAACAGAGATTGGCGTTGCCGCAGCGCTCGCCAAGGCCATTCAGCGTGCCCTGAATCTGCCGCGCGCCGGCGCGCACAGCTGCCAGCGAATTCGCTACTGCCTGCTCGGTATCGTTATGGGTATGGATGCCGACATGATCGCCAGGGATATGTTTCACAACCTCGCCGACGATGGCCTCGATCTCGTTCGGCATGGTGCCGCCATTGGTGTCGCACAGCACCACCCAGCGCGCGCCGGAGTCATACGCCGCCTTTGCACAGGCCAGCGCGAACTGCGGGTTCTCCTTGTAGCCGTCGAAGAAATGCTCGCAGTCGAGCATGACTTCGCGGCCGGCATCCTTCGCGGCGCTGACGCTGTCGCGGATCGAGGCGATGTTTTCTTCGTTGGTAGTTTCGAGCGCGACCCGCACCTGATATTCGGACGATTTCGCCACGAAGCAGATCGCGTCCGCCTTGGCTTCGATCAGCGCGGCCAAGCCAGGATCGTTCGACGCGGAACGGCCGGCACGGCGCGTCATGCCAAACGCGGTGAACTTTGCGTGGTCGAACTTCGGGTTGGTTGCGAAGAATTCCGTGTCGGACGGATTTGCGCCGGGATAGCCGCCCTCAACATAGTCGATGCCGAGATCATCGAGCATGTTCGCGATGATCTGCTTATCGTGCAGCGTGAAGTCGACGCCATTGGTCTGCGCGCCGTCGCGTAGCGTGGTGTCGAACAGATAGAGGCGTTCGCGGCTCATGATGGCCTTCCCGGCATCTCGCCTCGCGGCGCATCGCCGCCGAGGGATTTCTTCATCGTGGTGTTGGCGAGCCATTCGTCGCCGACGGTCACCGTGCTGCGCTGCTGGCCGGTATAACCGCGTTGGGCGAAAAACGGTTCTGCCGTGTCGCTGGCTTCGACCGTCAACGCCGTCGCGCCGCGCGCAGCCGCCAGCTTCTCCAGCGCATCGCACAGCGCCGTGGCAACGCCCTGCCGCGCAAAACCGGGGAGCACATAAAGCAGATCAAGATGATCCTTGCCCTTGAGCGAGGCGAAGCCGACCGACGAACTCTCGATGGTCGCCACGAGCGTCAGCTGACCCGCGAGCCGCTTGCCGAACTTGTCCTCGTCTTCCGCTGCGCTGGCCCACGCCTCACGCTGCGCGTCGGAATAATCCTCCTCGGCCAGCTCATGGATGCTGGCGACAAAGATCGCCGCGAGCACCGGCGTGTCCGCTGGAAGAAAAGGCCGTAGGCCGACTTTGGGCATGGACTGTCCCATCGCGTCAAAACACTCCAAACAGCTTGAGCGCGATCGCGACAGCCGCCGCGATCACCAGCCATTTCACCACGATGTAATAGCGCCAGTGTTTCGGGAAAGGCGTGTCGGGTTTTGTCATCGCGCGATCTCCCACGTGGTTACAGGCTTGCCGTCGGCATCCTTGCCATCCTTCAGCACAATACCTCTGGCGGCGAGTTCGTCGCGGATGCGGTCGGATTCCTTGAAATCCTTCCGCGCACGCGCGGCTGCGCGATCTGCGATCAGATCATCGATCTTTCCCGCTTTGGAAAAAACACTGGCATCGGCTTTGGCAACCCATGCTGAAAACCGCTCGGCATCAAGACCAAGAAACGAGAGCGCATTACCGAGCGCAACCGCGGCTTCATCCCCAGGATTGCGGACCTGCTTGCGCAAGGTGTGCAATTCAGCGATTGCCTTGGGCGTATTCAGATCGTCGGCCAAGGCTTCGACAATGGAAGCAGGTGGCTCCCCCGAGGTCGGAGGTGCCGCCGCACTAAAAAAGTCCTTCAGCGTATTGAATGCGTTGTCAGATGCCGCCAACGACCAGTCGATCGGCGATCGGTATTGCGTCTGCAGCATTGCAAACCGCAGCGCATCGCCGGGCCACGAACGCCCCCGCCAACCGACGAGCAACTCCCTGATCGTGACGAAATTGCCGAGGCTCTTTGACATCTTCTCGCCTTCGACCTGCAGGAAGCCGTTGTGCATCCAGACGTTCGCCATGCGCTCTTCGTGAAACGCGCAGCATGATTGCGCGAGTTCGTTCTCGTGATGCGGAAACACGAGGTCGATGCCGCCGCCGTGAATGTCGAACTGCTCGCCGAGGTGCTTCCACGCCATCGCCGAGCACTCGATGTGCCAGCCCGGACGACCCTCGACCTTGATACCGCCCGGCGACGGCCATGACGGCTCGCCCGGCTTCGACGGCTTCCACAGCACGAAGTCCATCGCTTCGTGCTTGTACGGCGCGACATCGACGCGCGCGCCGGCCAGCATCTCGTCCAGCGAGCGCCGCGCGAGCTTCCCGTAGTTCGGATCGGATGCCACCTTGAACAGGACGTGGTCTTGCTCGACGTAAGCGTTACCGTTGGCGATCAGCTTCTCGATGATCGCACGCATTTCCGCGATGTGTTCGGTCGCCCGTGGCTCAACGGTCGGACGCAGGCAGCCCAACGCATCGACGTCGTCGTGAAACTGCTTCTCGGTCTGCTCGGTGACCTTGCGGATAGCCTCGTTCAGCGGCAGGCCGGGGAAATCCCGCGCCGCACGATCGTTGATCTTGTCGTCGACGTCGGTGATGTTGCGCACATAGGTGACATGCTTCTCGCCATAGACGTGGCGGAGCAGCCTAAACAGCACGTCGAACACGATGACAGGGCGCGCGTTGCCGATATGTGCGAAGTCATAGACCGTCGGCCCGCACACATACATGCGCACGTTCTTCGGATCTAGCGGCCGGAACGGCTGCTTTTCCTTCGTCAGCGTGTCGTAGAGCTTGAGCTCCATGGAAAACACAATCCCTTGCCTTGCGGCCGGGGCGTCCAATGATCTCGATTTGAGAAAAGACGGCTCCAGCCAGCGAATCGCTAGCTAATAATCTCGCGGCAAATGCCGAAAATGGAGAGAGAACCGTTCATGGGCCGCACAATGGTCCAGCCGGGGGGACCGCGTCAAGGTCAGAGCGCGTATTCCGCAAAAGTGGGTACCGGTTTTGCGACCAGAATACGCGCAATATTAATACCGGGTGATTTTCTGCGCGTCCTTAAGGCTTCGTCTGCCCCGAAATTGCCGTCCTTAATCATTCTTAACCGTTCGGGCTTATTGATGTAAGCACCCGTCCCTTCCCGATCCGGTGCACCATGCGATTCCTGTTCATGCTGTCTGCCTGTGTCTCTCTGATCCTGGCGACCGAGACCCATGCCGACAGCCGTGTGTTCATCGTCGCGAACCAGCCTGACGGCTACGGCGTCGATGAATGCCTTGCCAACGGCGAGCGATGCGGCGCGCCCGCCGCGCGGGCCTACTGCCAGTCGCGTGAATTTGCGCAGGCCACCGGTTACCGTCGCGTCGATCCCCACGAAGTAACCAACGCAGTCCCGGCATCCACCGGCGGGACGCGCGACAACAGCGAATACATCGCAATCACCTGCCAGCGTTAAAGCGGCCCCTGCGCTGGGTTCCCTAAGGCACTACGAGGCTTCTTTTCGTCACGATTGTTTGCCTTATCTGCGCCCCTGAATCGACGTGACCTTGCCGCCGGAAGCTAGTATGTGAGCGTCCGTCGGCCGCAATGCGGTCACCCAGCCGGATCGTGACAGCTTGCCGAATTTCTCTCATCTGCGATGGATCGTTGCCAGCGCTGCGCTTGTGAGCGCGGCGCTGCTCAGCCATGGCGCGGCAGCGCAGCAATCGTTTCCGCCGCCGCCAGGTCAGCCCGGGGCCGCCAATCCCATCTGCCAGCGGCTTGTCGGCCAGTTGTCGGCAATCGAAGGCGGCGGTGGCGACAGCGCCAAGGCGGATCAGATTCAGCGTTATGTAGAGGCGCAGAGCCGGCAGCAATCCGAGCTTGAACGCGTGCAGGACCAGGCCAAGCGGCAGGGCTGCGACAGTTCGGGTTTTTTCTCACTGTTCAGCGGCCAGTCCGCGCAATGCGGCCCTATCAACACGCGAATTCAGCAGATGCGGTCTAATCTCGACCAGATCACCAACAATCTCGAGCGCCTGCGCGGCGGCGGGTTTGGCGGTTCGGAGCGCGAGAACCAGCGCCGCTCCGTGTTGATGGCGCTCGCGCAGAACAATTGCGGCCCGCAATATGCCGGCATGCTGCGCAACAGCGGTGGCGGCGGCTTCCTTGAAAACCTGTTCGGCGGCAATAACAACCCCGGCGGCGCACCGATCGACAACGGAGCCGCGTCGGGCACCTATCGCACGGTCTGTGCGCGTAGCTGCGACGGCTTCTATTTTCCGATTTCATTCGCCACGGTGCCCGGCCGCTTTCCCGACGATGAACGCGTTTGCAAAAGCCTTTGCCCGGCTGCGGACGCAACGCTCTATACCTATCGCAATCCCGGCGAGGACATGAATCAGGCGGTCTCGATCAATGGCCAACCCTATTCACAGTCGCCAAACGCATTCAAATATCGTCAGAGCTTCGACAAGTCGTGCAGTTGCAAGGCTGCGGGCCAGACCTGGTCTGACGCACTGAAGAATATCGACGACAAGGCAGCCGCAGCTCAGCAGGGCGACATCATCGTCACGGACGAAAGCTCGAAGAAAATGTCGCAGCCGATCAGGGCGCCGGCGGCGGCTCAAAAGAAGACAGGCACTGTCGCAACGCCCGCGAACGCGCAGCCGCTTCCAACTGGCACCGCGCCCGCAGCCCCGACCGCGGACGCCCCCGCTTCCGGTGACAAGCCGATCCGCTCGGTGGGACCGACGTTTATTCCGGCGCGATAAAGCTCAGCCCTCGAACGCTTCCGCCGACCCACGGCTGGATCGCGTCACCAGCGTATGATCCGGCTCGGCCGGCGCCTTCCCGATGTCGCGGAATTTATTGACGATCGGATAGCGGCGGTCGCGGCCGAAATTCTTGCGCGTGACCTTTACGCCGGGCGCAGCCTGACGGCGCTTGTATTCGGCAATGTTCAGCAGCCGGGCGATACGCACGACGGTGTCATAGTCGAATCCTTCCGAAACGATTGCCGCCACCGACTCCTCGCGCTCGACCAGGCGCTCCAGAATAGCGTCGAGCACATCGTAAGGCGGCAGCGAGTCCTGATCGGTCTGATTTTCGCGCAGTTCGGCCGTGGGCGGGCGTGTGATGATGTTCGGCGGAATGACTTCGCCCGAGGGGCCAAGCGCGCCCTCCGGCTTCCACGAATTGCGCAGAGTCGAAAGCCGGAACACTTCCGTTTTGTAAATATCCTTGATCGGGTTGTAACCGCCGTTCATGTCGCCATAGAGCGTCGCATAGCCCACCGACATTTCGGACTTGTTGCCGGTGGTGACCAGCATCGAACCAAACTTGTTCGAGATCGCCATCAGCAGCACGCCGCGCGTGCGCGCCTGCAGGTTCTCTTCGGTGACATCGCGTTCACGCCCCTCGAACGCGGGTTTCAGGATGTCCTCGAAACCATGCACGGCAGGCGCGATGGGCAAAACTTCGTATTTGATGCCGAGCGCCTTCGTGAGTTTCGCCGCGTCGTCGAGCGACTCCTGAGCAGTGAATCGAAACGGCAGCATCACGCCGCGCACCTTGTCAGCGCCGAGCGCGTCCACTGCGATGGCTGCACACAAGGCGGAGTCGATGCCGCCGGAGATGCCGAGCAGCACGCCGGGAAATCCGGTCTTGCCGACATAGTCGCGCAAGCCAAGCACACAGGCCGCGTAGTCGCCCTTGTCGCCATCGAGCACCGGCGTGACCGGGCCCTTGCAGCTCCAGCCGCCCTCGCCCTTGGTCCAGCGCACCGTGGTGATGTTCTCGACAAAGCCCGGAAGCTGAAACGCCAAGGAGCGGTCCGCGTTCAACGCGAAGGACGAACCGTCGAACACCAGTTCGTCCTGTCCGCCGACCTGATTGAGATAGATCAGCGGCAACCCGCTTTCGGCCACGCGCGCGACCGATACCGACAACCGCATGTCGTTCTTTTCGCGCGTATAGGGCGAGCCGTTCGGCACGATCAGGATTTCAGCGCCGGTTTCCGCGAGGCACTCGACGACGTTCTCATAATCCTCGGACTCTTCCATCCACGTGTCTTCGCAGATCGGAACACCGACCCGCACACCGCAGATGGTCACAGGCCCTGCAGCCGGTCCACGCGCAAACACGCGCTTCTCATCAAACACACCGTAATTCGGCAGATTGGCTTTGAATCGCAGCGCGGCGATGCGGCCTTCGTTGAGCAACGCGCAGGCATTATAGAGCTTACCGTCCTCGACCCAGGGCGTGCCGATCAGCACAGCGGGTCCGCCGTCGTCGGTCTCGCGCGCGAGCGCTTCAATCTCGGCGCGGCACGCGGCCTGAAATGCCGGTTTCAGCACGAGGTCTTCGGGCGGATAGCCCGCAATGAAGAGTTCTGGCAGCACCAGCAGATCGGCGCCGTCGGCCTTCGCCTTCGCTCGTGCGGCGCGCGCCTTAGCAGCATTGCCGGTGACATCGCCGACCACGGGATTGAGCTGTGCGAGCGTGATCGTGAGCTGGGTGGACCTAGTCATAACTGCTTTTAGCCCGGCCGATGCCGCATCTGCAATTGCTCAATATGAGCATAATTCAAATGAGACCTATGCGCTCAGCGATGGCGAACAACCATGTCCCGCCGGCAATGACGAGCGTGACGCCCACAGCGGCCGATCCCATGTCCTTGACGCGGCCGATTTGCGGATCGTGATCAGTGGTGAGGCGATCGGACAGCTTCTCGATGGCCGTGTTCAGCAGTTCGACAACCATCAGCAGCAGCACAACCATCACGAGTTCAAGGCGGCGGACCGGCGTGACACCGATCAGCCACGCCAGCGGCAGCGCCAACAACAGCGCCACCGTCTCCTCGCGAAACGCCTGTTCAGACCGGAATGCTGTTGCAATTCCGTTCGAGGTATTGACCGTCGCGCGCCACATGCGCAGCAGCATTAAAACCCCGCGACTGCCGGCATCGGCTTCACCTTGCCGGAACGATCCTGCTTGAGCAGTTCGGCGATCAGGAAAGCCATGTCGATGGACTGCTCGGCGTTCAGACGCGGATCGCAGACCGTGTGATAGCGGTCGTTAAGATCCTCGTCGGTGATCGCGCGCGCGCCGCCGATGCATTCGGTGACGTCCTGTCCGGTCATTTCCAGATGAACGCCGCCGGCATGAGTCCCTTCCGCCGCATGGATGGTGAAGAACGACTTCACCTCCGACAGCACCCGGTCGAACGGCCGGGTCTTGTAGCCGGACGTGGACGTGATGGTGTTGCCGTGCATCGGATCACACGACCACACCACGACGCGACCCTCGCGCTGCACGGCGCGGATCAGTTGCGGCAGATGAGCGTCGATCTTGTCCGACCCGAAGCGATTGATGAGCGTGAGGCGTCCTGGCTCGTTGTCGGGATTGAGCACGTCGATTAGCTTGATCAGTTCATCAGGCTTCAGCGACGGGCCGCACTTCAGGCCGATCGGGTTCTTGATGCCGCGGAAATACTCGACATGGCCGTGATCGAGCTGCCGGGTACGGTCGCCGATCCAGATCATGTGGCCGGAGGTGGCGTACCAGTCGCCGGTCGTGGAATCCACGCGCGTGAAAGCCTGCTCGTAGCCGAGCAGCAGCGCCTCGTGGCTGGTGTAGAAATCCGTCGCACGCAATTCCGGATGACTCTCGAGATCGAGGCCGCAGGCGCGCATGAAGTTGAGCGCGTCGGAAATGCGATCGGCCAGTTCCTTGTAACGGCGTGATTGCGGCGAATCCTTCAGGAAGCCGAGCATCCACTGGTGCACGCTTCCAAGATTGGCAAAGCCGCCCGTTGCGAACGCGCGCAACAAGTTCAGCGTCGCCGCCGACTGCCGGTAGGCCATCAATTGACGCTGCGGGTCTGGGATGCGCGCCTCAGCGGTGAAGGCCACATCGTTGACGATATCGCCGCGATAACTTGGCAGTTCGACGCCGTCGATCTTTTCGACCGGCGACGAGCGCGGCTTGGCGAATTGTCCGGCGATACGTCCGACCTTCACCACCGGTAAACCACCGGCATAGGTCATCACCACCGCCATCTGGAGGAAGACGCGGAAGAAATCGCGGATGTTGTTGGCGCCGTGCTCAGTGAAGCTCTCGGCGCAATCGCCGCCCTGCAACAGGAAGGCTTCACCGGTCGCAACCCGCGCGAGCGAGCGCTTCAGGTTGCGGGCTTCACCTGCAAAAACCAGCGGCGGAAACGTTGCAAGCTGCGCCTCGACATCCGCCAATGCTTTCGCATCGGGATAATCCGGCACTTGCAGGACTGGCTTCTTACGCCAGCTGTCGGGCGTCCACCGCTCGGACATGACTGAAACTCCTCAGGAAACGGCAATATGGTGATAGCGCCGGGTTATACACAGGTGGTCACGGTCTTGCCAGTTGCAAATCTGCCCTGCAGATCAGGGGCTTGCCCTGCCCGGATACTACCGTGCCAGCTGAGACCCCCTATTCCGCGGCCTGGCGGACGTGGCGCGCGCTCGGCGTGCGCAGGGTCACGAGTTCTTCGGCTGCGGTCGGATGAACCGCCATGGTGGTGTCGAAATCGGCCTTGGTCGCCTTCATCTTCACGGCAATGCCGACGATCTGGATCAGTTCGCCCGCTTCTGGCCCGACGATATGGCAGCCGAGAATGCGATCGGTAGCCGCATCGACGATCAGCTTCATCATGATGCGGGATTCACTTCCCGACAGCGTCGATTTCAGCGAACGGAAATCGGTCTTGTAGATGTCGACGTGGGTATATTGCGCCCGCGCCTCGGCCTCGTTCAGCCCCACGGTGCCGACTTCGGGCTGCGTGAAGACAGCCGTCGGAATATCGGCGTGATCGACACGCGTCGGCCGTTTACCGAACACCGTGTCGGCAAAGGCATGACCTTCGCGGATCGCGACCGGCGTCAGGTTGAGGCGATGCGTGACGTCGCCGACTGCATAGATGTGCGGCACATTGGTTTGCGAAAATCCATCGACGGCGATGCCGCCATTGACCGGGTTCAGCGCAACACCGGCCTTCTCAAGGCCGAGACCTTTGACATTCGGATGCCGGCCGATCGCGAACATCACCTGATCGGAGGCGATGCTCGACCCGCTCGACAGATGCGTCGTGAAGACGTCACCATGCTTGTCGATCTTGGTGACGATGCAGCCGGTCAGCACCGTGATGCCGGACTTCTCCATTTCGCTGCGCACGTGCTTTCGCACATCGTCGTCGAAGCCGCGCAGGATATTTTCGCCGCGATAGATCACGGTCACATCCGCGCCGAGCCCGGCGAAGATGCAGGCAAATTCCAGCGCAATGTAGCCACCGCCCTGAATGACGATCCGCTTCGGAAATTTCGGAAGGTGAAACACCTCATTGGAGGAGATTACATGTTCGATGCCGGGAATGGCTTCGCCGTGATTGGGCGCGCCGCCGGTCGCGATCAGCACGTACTTGGCGTTGACGCGCTCGCCGGTGCCGAGCCGCAGCGTATGTGCATCCTCGAACACCGCGCGCGTCTTGATGATCCGCGCACCGGCCTTCTCGACATTGAAGGTGTATGCAGCCTCAAGCCGGGCGATTTCCCGGTCCTTGTTCGCAATCAGGGTCGACCAGTCGAACGTCGCCGGCGGAATGGTCCAGCCGAAGCCCGCTGCGTCGTCCAGTTCATGACGGACATGCGATGCATAGACCATCAGTTTCTTCGGCACGCACCCGCGGATCACGCAGGTGCCGCCCATGCGATATTCCTCGGCGACGAGAACGCTTGCACCGTAACCGGCGGCAATCCGGGCCGCGCGCACACCGCCCGAGCCACCGCCAATCACGAACAGGTCGACGTCCAAGTCCGCCATCTGGAATATCCGCTTGCGGTTAGATCTCTTTGCCGCGCTTCTTCATTTCAACACGAAACTTGCCGTTGATCTCCTCGGCAAACTTCTGCGCCCACTGATCCATATATTGGCGGGCCTGATTGAATGCCACGGGCTCCTGAACGATGACCTTGATGCCAAGTGGCGACTTGTAGAAGGCGGCAAGCTCCTTCAGCTCCTGCTCCGTGAAGGCGTTGGCGTAAATCCGCGCCATCTCCTCGCCGATTTCCTTTTCGCGGCCGGCGAGCTCCTTTGCGACGATGATAGAAACTTCATCGAGGTCCTTCTGATAGTTCAGGTTCGACTGAAGCAACACGTCTCTGGTCCGCTGCACGAGGCCCGGAACGGCACCCTGGTAGATCTGGCTGACGTTCTTGGACACAAGAATGTCCTTGGCATAGCCAAGAGCAGCAGCCGAAGGCGGTTTGGCGGGCGGTGTCTGCGCCGAAGCGCTGCCCAGCATCAGGCCCAGCGCCGCACCAGCCGCCAGCAACACGTTCAAAAGCTTCTTCATCTCAATATCTCCTCAATTGCGGCCCTAGTGTCCGGAATTCGAAGTTCGCCTGGATTTCCTGCACTCCTTTAGCGAACTTCGAATTCCAAAGGACACTAGAAACCTATGATTTCTAGTGTGGTTTGGTTCAGAAGTTCTCTGGTGGAGATCGCGGCAAAGTACGAGAGAACTTCTGAACCACCACACTAGTGCCGATCAACAACGCGTATACCTTGCGGTCCGGCCAGCACAGCCGTGCGCGCGAGACCAATAAACAAGCCATGCTCCACCACGCCCGGAATTGAATTCAATGCCGCCGCCAGTTTGGGGGAATCCGGTATTCGCCCGAGATGGGCGTCGACAATCCAGTGGCCGCCATCGGTGACGAAAGCATGGCCGTCCTTGGCCATGCGGACATCCATTTGCCCGGAAACGCCATTTTCAGCAAAAACCGTCTCGATGGCCCGGCGGGTGGCGCCGAGGCCGAACGGGATGACTTCGATCGGAAGCGGAAAACGTCCGAGCGTCTGAACCCATTTGCTCTCGTCGGCGATCACAATCATCCGGTCGGAGGCAGCCGCGACGATCTTTTCGCGCAGCAAGGCTCCGCCACCGCCCTTGATGAGTTCGAGATTGGGATCGATTTCGTCAGCCCCGTCCACGGTGAGGTCGAGCCTGTCAACCTGATCCAGCGTGGTGAGCGGCACGGCGCAACGCTCCGCGTCGGCTCGCGTCGCCTCCGATGTCGGGACACCGATGACCTTAAGTCCGGCGCGCACCCGCTCGCCGAGCAATTCGACGAAATGCTTGGCCGTCGAGCCTGTACCAAGCCCGAGTTTCATGCCGTCGCGCACCTGTTCGACAGCGCGTGCCGCCGCCTGTCTTTTCAGATCGTCCATCGACATGACTGTCCTCAACGCCCGCACCTTCGGAACGCGAGGCATATAGCGCGGTTTCCGCGGCCATGGATACGGGTTTTGCGACCTGAATCGGTCCAAAAGCACGCGAAAATCCCCCGGCCTTGCCGCTTGCATGATTGCTCCGCGCCCGGTAGCGATCCCGCATGATGTCCCCTCCCCTGATTGTCTTCGATCTCGACGGCACGCTGGTCGATACCGCGCCCGACCTGGTCGGAGCGCTGAATTTCGTGCTCCAGCGCGAAGGATTGCCGCTTGTTCCAATGGCGGCGGCGCGCGCCATGATCGGTGCCGGAGCGCGCAAGCTGATCGAGCGCGGACTGGAGCTAGACGATCGGACGATGAGCGCTCGGGATATCGACCGGCTCACCGCCGACTTCATCACCTATTACAAGGCCCACATCGTAGACGCGTCACGCCCGTTTGACGGGTTGTTCGCAGCGCTTGACGAACTGGAAGGCCGCGGATTCAGGTTTGCCGTCTGCACCAACAAGCTGGAGGGGCTTTCAAAGCTCCTGCTCGACAAACTGGATATGACGCGGCGGTTTGTAGCGATCTGCGGAGCCGACACATTCGGAGTCTCGAAGCCAGATCCCGCCATCCTTCGCCAGACCATTGCGCGGGCCGGAGGGGATGTGTCTGCATCGATCATGGTCGGCGATGCTGGACCCGATGTCGGTGTTGCTCGGCGAACCGGCATCCCGGTGGTCGGTGTCACATTCGGCTACACTGAAACTCCCATTGCCGACCTGAAACCCGACGTCGTCATCGGTCATATGCAGGAACTGCCGGACGCGATCAACGGCCTGTTGCTCCGGCCAGTCCGCTAGCAAGCCACTGATAAATATGAAATTTTTGTCAAACTTTGACACCCCATCAACGTTAACCTTCTCTTAACGAGAGCAATTCGAGCGGTTGCACCTGCGTTAGGACGCTTCTAAGGTCCGCGCGGGGACTATGCGGCTAAGCCCGCATCACTTGGCGGATGCACCATGCGTATCATTGTTATCGTCGCGGCGGGCCTTGGCCTGGCGGGCTGCTCGTCGTTCTCGATGCCGGAAATGTTCAAATCAACGCCACCTGTCGTCACCGTGCAGCTCGAATCGCTGCCTGCTGGCGCGGAGGCACGGACGTCCACCGGCCAAAGCTGCAAGACACCCTGCTCGGTGTCGGTCTCAGCCGAGAACAATTTTACGGTGACCTTCTCGCTTCCGAAATATCAGCCGGAAACCGTCACGGCCCAGGTCATTCGCGATCCAGCGAACCCCGGCGCGACTGTCGATCCGAATCCAGTCTACGCGGAATTGCAACCAGCCGCGCCTGCCGCGAAGGGCCGCAAGGCGGCCCCGAAAGCTGCTCCGAAGGCCAAGAAGCCCAAGACTGCTCCGGCCGCGGAGGCTCCTGCCGACGACGCCAGTTCGCCCTTCCCGCCTCCGCCTAGCCGCTAAGCCCTAGTCCTTGGACAGATTCATTGTGCGGCCGCCTCTTCATGCCTAGATTAGCCGTGGGATACCACGGCCGGCGCAACCGGCTGCGGTGAAGCGATCACCAAGGCGCGCTACATGAGCGGACCTGTTCCGAGTTCTATGGCCCAACCGGCCTCTTACGCCATGATTGACCCCTTTGGGCGCTCGATCAGCTATTTGCGTGTCTCGGTGACGGACCGCTGCGATCTGCGCTGCTTCTATTGCATGTCGGAAGACATGACCTTCCTGCCGAAATCCGACCTGCTCACGCTCGAAGAACTCGACCGGCTGTGTACGGCGTTCATCGCCAAGGGCGTCCGCAAGCTGCGCCTGACCGGCGGCGAACCTCTGGTCCGGCGCAACGTGATGTCGCTGGTGCGCTCCCTCTCGCGCCATCTCGACAGCGGCGCGCTCAATGAGTTGACGCTGACGACCAACGGTTCGCTGCTCGAGAAATTCGCCGCTGAGTTGAAGGACTGCGGTGTCCGGCGCATCAACGTCTCGCTCGACACCCTCGACGCCGCGAAATTCCGCGAGATCACGCGTTGGGGCGACATCGACAAGGTGCTGCGCGGCATCGAGGCAGCTCGGTCCGTTGGCCTCAAGGTCAAGATCAATGCGGTGGCGCTCAAGAACATCAACGAGGACGAGATCCCCTCGCTGATGGAATGGGCGCACGGCAAGGACATGGATCTCACCTTGATCGAGGTCATGCCGATGGGCGACATCGGCGAAGGCCGGATCGATCAATATCTGCCGCTGTCGATGCTGCGATCGCGCCTTTCAACCCGCTACACCCTGACCGATCTGCCCGACGACACCGGCGGACCGGCGCGCTACGTTCGCGTCTCTGAGACCGGCGGCAGACTCGGCTTCATCACGCCGATGACTCACAATTTCTGCGAATCCTGCAATCGCGTCCGCATCACCTGCACCGGCACGCTTCATACCTGCCTTGGCCAGGAGGACGCTTCCGATTTGCGCAAGCCGCTCCGCGCATCCCCCGACAATGAACTACTGAGTTCGACGATCGACCGCGCCATAGGCCTCAAGCCGAAGGGCCACGACTTCATCATCGACCGCCGCCACAATCGGCCGAGCGTCAGCCGGCATATGAGCGTCACCGGCGGTTAAAGGCTGCAATTATTGCTCGATCGCCCCGATTTCTTGACATAAGTTTCCGAAGTGCCGATGGCGTTCTCTTTGCGCCATCTTTCCGTCGCAAAACATCCAAACTTCCAATTGACGGCGGCGTAAGTCGCTGAAATGGTGCCGCCGCGTCATAATGCCTCGGCCGAAAACGGTCGCGCCCCGCGCTCGCGAGGCAAGAAAAAAGCAAATGCATTGAAGAATTCGTCCGGGGGGATGCGTTGGACATCGTAAAATTCACGCGCGTCATCGACGGCATCAGTGATGTCGCCGGTTACATAGCTAAATGGCTCGTGCTTCTCGCCTGTCTCGTCAGCGCGGGCAACGCCGTTGTCCGTTACCTGATCAGCTACAGTTCGAACGGACTGCTGGAAATCCAGTGGTACATGTTCGGCGGCATCGTCCTTCTCGGCGCTTCGCAGACCCTTCGCCTCAACGAACACGTCCGCGTCGACCTGTTGTACTCCAACGTGTCCGACAGAACGCGGCTCTGGATCGACATCCTCGGCTTTACTGTCTTCCTGCTGCCGGTGATGGGATATCTGGTCTATCTGACATGGCCTTTCTTCCTCAACTCGTTTGAGTCGAAGGAAATGTCCATGAACGCAGGCGGACTGATCCTGTGGCCTGCGAAGGCGCTGCTCCCCTTGGGGTTCGCATTGCTCTTCATTCAGGGCCTCGCCGAGCTTGCCAAGCGCGTCGCGGCGCTCGCCGGTGCGATCCGTATCGACACGCATTACGAAGCTCCTCTGCAATAACCAACCGAACGCACGGGATAAATTGATGTTTTCGCACGGCGTATTTCCCCCGTTGATGTTCGGGACTATGATCCTGTTCATGCTGATCGGATTTCCGGTCGCATTTTCATTGGCCGCGGTCGGACTGTTCTTCGGAATCCTCGGCATCAACACCGGTCACTTCGATCCATCGTTCCTGCAGGCGCTGCCGTTCCGGTTCTACGGAATCATTTCCAACGATCTGCTGCTGTCGATTCCGTTCTTCACCTTCATGGGCGCGATCCTGGAGCGCTGCGGGCTGGCTGAAGACCTGCTCGAAGGCACCGGCCAGTTGTTCGGCAAAATTCCAGGCGGCCTCGCCTACGCCGTCATCATCGTCGGCGCGATCCTCGGCGCCATCACCGGCACGGTGGCTGCGTCCGTCATCGCCATGGGCGTCATCTCGCTGCCGATCATGATCCGTTACGGCTACGACATGCGGCTGGCGACCGGCGTCATCGCCGCCTCTGGCACGATCACGCAATTGATTCCGCCGTCGCTCGTTCTGATCGTGCTCGCCGACCAGCTCGGCCGTTCGGTCGGCGACATGTATCTCGGTGCAATCGGCCCTTCGATCCTGCAGGTCGTTATCTTCCTGCTCTACATCGTCGGCGTGTCGATCCTGCAACCGCAGAAAATGCCGCCCATTCCCGAGTCTGCGCGCGAACCGATGAATTGGAAGCTCGTCAGCCGCGTGCTGTGGGGCATGATCCCTTCCATCGTTCTGATCTTCCTCGTTCTCGGCACCATCGGTCTTGGCCTCGCGACGCCCACCGAGGCCGGCGCCATGGGCGCGGTCGGCGCGATGATCCTCGCCGCCATGCACCGCCGTCTGACCTGGCCGCTGGTCGAACAGGCGATGACATCCACCATGCGCCTCACGTCGATGGTGGTTTTCATTCTCATCGGCTCGACGTGTTTCAGCCTCGTGTTCCAGGGCATGGACGGCGCGCGCTGGATCGAACATCTGCTGACTGGACTGCCCGGCGGGGTCGTGGGCTTCCTGATCTTCGTCAACATCTTCGTGTTCTTCCTGGCGTTCTTCCTCGACTTCTTCGAGATCGCCTTCATCATCATTCCGCTGCTTGCGCCGGTGGCCGCCAAGCTCGGTATCGATCTGGTCTGGTTCGGCGTCCTGCTCTGCGTCAACATGCAGACGTCGTTCATGCATCCGCCGTTCGGCTTCGCGCTGTTCTACCTGCGCGGCATTGCCCCGCCTGAGGTGAAAAGCTCCGACATCTATTGGGGCGCGATGCCTTGGGTGCTGATGCAGGTCATCTTGGTCGTCATCGTGATCTACTGGCCGGGCGCAGTGACCTACTGGATCGACACCACCAAGGTCGATACGACCAACGTCAAGATCGAAATTCCGCAGATCGAGATGCCCAAGCTCGACTTCGGGCCGTCGAAATAGGCGACGGCAACAGAACAATGAAACAGCCCGGTCTCATGCGAGACCGGGCTTTTCATTCATGGCACAGGCGTGCCGGTGCTAAGCGCAGCGATCAGGTTCGCGTGCGCGAGCGGACCTGGAAGTTATCGAAAGCGAACTCCGCGACCTGCCACCAGGTGTACTGGTCGTTGCGGAACGCCGTCATGCTTTCATAGATTTTCTTGAAGTTCGGGTTGGTCGCCGAGGTCTCCGTGTAGACCTCGTTCGCCGCCTTCAGGGACGCATCCATTATCGATGGCGAGAAAGGCCGCAGTTGCGTTCCGCCAGCCACCAGCCGCTTCAGCGCTGGCGGGTTGTAGGCATCGTAACGCGCCTGCATCGTCTCGTTGGCGAGCGTCGATGCTGTCCTGATGATGGACTTGTAGCTGGCGGGCAGCGCTTCCCACTTGGCGAGATTGACAAGGTTGTGCAGCGTCGGGCCGCCTTCCCACCAGCCGGGGTAATAGTAGTACTTCGCGACCTTCTGGAAGCCGAGCTTCTCGTCGTCGTAAGGCCCGACCCACTCCGCCGCATCGATGGTGCCCTTTTCAAGCGACGGATAGATGTCGCCGGCGGCCACCTGTTGCGGCACGAGGCCGAGCTTGGTCAGCACCTTCCCGGCGAAACCACCGATGCGCATCTTCAATCCATTGAAGTCCGCCGGCTCCTTGATTTCCTTGCGGAACCAGCCGCCCATCTGGCAGCCGGTATTGCCTGCAGCGAAGCCAACGACATTGTAACCCTTGAAGAAGTCGTTGAGCAGCTCGGCGCCGCCGCCGACCTGCAACCACGATGTCTGCATGCGGCTGTTCAGCCCGAACGGCACAGCCGTGGCGAGCGCGAATGTCGGATCCTTGCCGACATAGTAGTAGACGGCGGTGTGCGCCATCTCGACCGTACCGTTCGACGCTGCATCGAGCGCCTGCAAACCCGGCACAACTTCACCTGCTGCAAAAACCTGAATCTGGAATTTGTTGTCGGTGGCTTCCGCGACAGCCTTCGAGAAAACCTCGGCCGCGCCGTAGATAGTATCGAGCGATTTCGGAAAACTGGACGTCAGCCGCCATTTGATTTCCGGCATTGACTGCGCGATGGCGGGGGATGCGACCGCGGCGCCTGCCGCGCCGATACCTGCCACTTTGATGAACTCACGACGCTTCATGGAGTGCTCCCTGGATGTGATTTGTGTGTGCACCGCCTTCTTTTGTTGAAACCTGTTCTGAGGCTTGGCCCGAGCATGGAACAAGCCATCGCCAATATCCATGCCGATTCCAGCGACCGCATCGCAAAAGAAAAGCCCGGCCTCCTTGCGGAGACCGGGCATCTTCAACTGGCTAGATTTAGAGCAGGATCAGCCGCGGGTGCGCGAGCGGATCATGAAGCTGTCGTTGGTGTACTCGGCAACCTGCCACCACAGATACTGATCCGAACGATAGGCCTGCATCGCATCGATTGCCTTCTTGAAGTCAGCGTTCTTTGCCGAGATTTCAGCCCACAGTTCGTTTGTTGCCTTCAGGCAAGCGTCCAGCACTTCGTTGGTGAACGGACGCAGTTGCGTACCGCTAGCCACCAGACGCTTCAGCGCGCCAGGATTCTGCATGTCGTAACGTGCAGGCATCCAGCCATTAACGTGTGCAGCGGCGTTGGTCAGAATCGCCTGATAATTCTTCGGCAAAGCGTTGAACTTCTCAAGGTTGGCGAATGCGTGAACCGTCGGTCCACCTTCCCAGAAGCCGGGATAGTAGTAGTACTTCGCGACCTTCTGGAAGCCGAGCTTTTCATCGTCATAAGGACCGACCCACTCGGCCGCGTCGATGGTGCCCTTTTCAAGCGACGGATAGATGTCGCCGCCAGCAAGCTGCTGCGGAACGACGCCGACCTTGGCCAGCACCTGACCGGCGATGCCGCCGATGCGCATCTTCAAGCCCTGAAGATCGGCGACGGTCTTGATCTCCTTGCGGAACCAGCCACCCATCTGCGTGCCGGTGTTGCCGCAGGGCAGGCCCAGCACGCCGTACTTCTTGTAAAATTCGTTAGCCAGGTCGTTGCCGCCGCCCTGATCGAGCCATGAATTCTGCATGCGCGTATTGAGGCCGAACGGGACCGACGCGAAGATCGCGAAGGTGGGATCCTTACCGACGTAATAGTAAGAAACCGTGTGGCTCATCTCGACCGTGCCGTTGGAGGTCGCATCGAGCGCCTGCAAACCCGGAACCAGTTCGCCAGCGGCAAAAACCTGAATCTGGAATTTGTTGTCAGTCATTTCGGCGACGTACTTCGACAGTTGCTCACCACCGCCGTAGATGGTGTCGAGCGACTTGGGGAAGCTGGACGCCAGGCGCCACTTAATTTCGGGCGACGACTGGGCGATGGCCGGCGAAGCGACAGCGGTCGCGGCAGCCCCGGCGGCAGATACTTTCAAAAAATCACGACGCTTCATTAGGCATCTCCTTTTAAGGGGGGCGTTTCTTTTTGAAATCCCTCAGGGCGGGTCTCTAGCACGGAAGTCAGGAATCGGAAAATGCTGGAATGTCAGCCCATTGCCGTATTAAACGAAAGTAGAAGGGTATCTTAAGAGCATCTGCGAAGGCCTTTAAGCTGTGACGGCCACGCCCGTGAGCTGCTTTTTGATCTCCGCGCCAATGGCACGATAGATCGCCGCGTGAACGCCGTCAGGCTCGCTTTCCACCACCGGCGTGCCCTCGTCCGACGAGGTGCGGATCGACATATGCAGCGGGATCTCGCCGAGGAACGGCACCTTGAGCCGCTCGGCCTCAAGCCGCGCGCCGCCATGCCCGAAAATGTCCGAGCGTGTGCCGCATTCCGGACATTGGAAGTAGCTCATGTTCTCGATGATGCCGAGCGCCGGCACATCGACCTTCTTGAACATGGCGATCCCCCGCCGCGCGTCGATCAGGGCGAGATCCTGCGGCGTGGAAACGATCACGACGCCTCTCAGCGGGACCTGCTGGGCGAGCGTCAATTGCGCATCTCCCGTGCCGGGCGGCATGTCCACCACCAGCACATCCAGTTCGCCCCAAGCGACATCCCACAGCATCTGCCGGATCGCGGACATCACCATCGGCCCACGCCACACCATTGCAGTGTCTTCCGCAACCAGAAAGCCGATGGACATCAGCGATAGTCCGAACCGCGTAATGGGGATCATTTTCTTCGCATCGTTGAGTGTCGGCTTGTCGTGTACGCCGATCAGGCGCGGCACCGACGGGCCGTAAATATCCGCATCGAGCAATCCGACGCGCAGGCCGAGATCGCGCAACGCCAAAGCCAGATTGAGCGCCGTGGTCGATTTGCCGACACCGCCCTTGCCCGACGCCACCGCGATGACGGAGCCAATGCCCGGAATGGCGGCCTGCTTGCCCATCGGAGAATCCGTCGGTGCGCCTTGCGGACGGTGTTGCGCGACGGGCTTCACGCCATGCGCATGTTGATGTGAGTGCTGGTGTTGCTGGGGCGCAGGCGGAGCCATGCCGGGCCTGCGTTCCGCGGTCAGTGCAACCAGTGCCGTGGTGACCCCAGGAATCGCGCGCACCGCGGCCTCAGCTCTGGCGCGAACGTCCTCCCATGCCCGGGCTTCATTGGCATCGACATTGATCGAGAAGAAAACCTTGCCGTCCGAGGCGACGATTTCCGACAGCACATTTGCTTCAACGAGCGAAACGCCGCGGGGCGATGCCACAGCGCGCAGGGCCGCAAGAACCTTATCCTTATCGACAGCCACAACATATCTCCCTGCGCGCGGTCACATCCCGCTGTCGCTTGGCGGCCTTCATACGCGCGTCACATGTGCCGTCAACGCCCTTGCGCCGGTGCTCATCAATCGCATAGCTGTTGCCGTCCTCCGGACCGGCAAAACCGGTCAAATTCCGGCAATTCAAAGAGCACACGCTATGGCAAAAGTCGCATTTCTCGGTCTTGGCGTCATGGGATTCCCCATGGCGGGACATCTCGCCGCTAAAGGTGGTCACGAAGTCACTGTGTACAATCGCACCTCGGCAAAATCGCAGGTCTGGGCCGAAAAATTCGGCGGCCGCAGCGCGGCGACGCCGAAAGCCGCGGCCGAAGGTCAGGATTTCGTGATGGCCTGCGTCGGCAACGATGACGACCTGCGCGCCGTCACCATCGGCGCAGACGGCGCGTTCGCCAGCATGAAATCCGGCGCCGTTTTTGTCGACCACACCACGGCGTCGGCCGAGGTTGCCCGGCAGCTCGACGCGGAGGCGACCAGGCGCGGCTTCCAATTCATCGACGCGCCGGTCTCCGGTGGGCAAGCGGGTGCGGAAAACGGCGTGCTGACCGTGATGTGCGGCGGCACTGAAGCCGCCTACAAAAAGGCCGAACCCGTGATCGCGTCCTATGCCCGGATGTGCAAGCTGCTCGGCCCCGCAGGCTCTGGCCAGCTTACCAAGATGGTCAACCAGATCTGCATCGCCGGCCTTGTCGAAGGCCTGTCCGAGGGAATTCACTTCGCCAAGAAAGCCGGTCTCAACGTCGAAGCGGTGATCGACACCATCTCGAAGGGCGCCGCGCAGTCCTGGCAGATGGAGAACCGCTACAAGACCATGAACGACGGCAAATTCGACTTCGGTTTCGCCGTCGAGTGGATGCGCAAGGATCTGTCGATCTGCCTCGCCGAGGCCCGCCGCAATGGCGCAAGCCTGCCGGTGACCGCGCTGGTCGACAACTTCTACTCCGAGGTCGAGACAATGGGCGGCAAGCGCTGGGACACGTCGAGCCTGCTGGCCCGGCTGCAACGATAAGACATTTCTATCGAGCGATGGGCAGGCGGCATGGAATCCCCGTGCCGCCTTTTCCTTTCGCCCCTGTTTGATCAATGTCGGCCGGACGCGGACCGGCTTACCGTCGGCCACCCTTCAGCCGCGAAATTCATACTTCCTTAACCCGATTAAATTGATCTTTAAGCCACGTCTTAATGATTTAGCGCCAGAAATAGCAGGCAGCAGTATGCACGTGCGGCCTTGGCGCAGCATTCGTGCTTGTTCGGGATTTGTCGCGTAAAAATGAGTGAGTCCGCCGACAGGAAAGAGCCCGCCGCGACATCTGCGGAAATACCAGCGCGCAACCGGCGGGCAGCCTCCCAGCGCGTGCGCGAAGCCCGCGACAGGCTGACATCGAGCAGCGGGACACGCCCGGCCTTCGATCACGAATTGCTGCGGCAATACGCGCAGACTCGCATCTCGGCTTCTCTCGTTGTCATCCTGCTTGTGATCGCTTCCGGAATCTTGTGCAGCTTCTGGATTCCACCGATCGCGGCACTGGTCTGGACTGCCTGCATCCTCGCGATCCACGGCATCGTTATCCGCTTCTGCTCGAAGTTTCTTGCCATCACATCGTCGTCGCCCGCCATCACCCGTAGCTGGCGCATACGTTTCGTGGGGCTCGATCTGCTTTATGGTTTAGCGTGGACAATCGTCCTGATCCATCCGTCAGGCATCGACGTCGTCTCGAACACGCTGATGCTGTTCGTGATGCTGCTCGTCATCGCTGTTTCGAGCATGCTGGCGGCGAGCCTGCCGATCGCGGCCTTCGCCGCGACAATCCCGGTATCGGCGGCCATCGCGGTGAACTTCGTGCTGCGCGGCACCTTTGACGATTATCTGCTCGCAGCCCTCGCAATTACGGCGGAGGGTTACTTCGCCCTCCTCGCCCACCGCCTGCATTCGACAACGCTGGCGACGCTTGAGGCGCGCGCCGAAAAAGACGCGCTGATCGGAGAACTCGAACAGGCCAAGGCAATTTCCGATGAGGCGCGGCATCGTGCCGAATCCGCCAACGTCTCCAAGTCACGCTTTCTCGCGCAGATGAGCCACGAATTGCGCACGCCGCTGAATGCCATTCTTGGATTTTCCGAGGTGATGAAGAGCGAGATCTTTGGCGCGCATGCCGTCGAGGTTTACAAGGATTATTCCTCCGACATTCATAATTCCGGCGTCCATCTGTTGAATCTCATCAACGAGATTCTCGATCTGTCGCGCATCGAGGCCGGGCGTTATGAACTCAACGAAGAGCCGGTGTCGCTGGTTCACGTGGTGGCGGACTGCCATCATCTGCTGAAGCTGCGCGCATCCAACCGCGGCATCACAATTCACGAGGTGTTCGAACTCGATATGCCGAAGCTGTGGGGCGATGAGCGCGCCACGCGGCAGGTCGTGCTCAACCTGCTGTCGAACTCGATCAAGTTCACGCCGCCCGGCGGTGAAATCTGGCTCAAGGTCGGCTGGACCGCTTCCGGCGGACAGTATCTCAGTGTCAAGGACACCGGCTCCGGCATCGCCGAGGACGAAATTCCGATTGTGCTGGCCTCGTTCGGCCAGGGTTCGAACTCGATCAAGTCCGCCGAACAAGGCGCGGGCCTTGGCCTGCCGATTGCGAAGAGCCTGGTCGACATGCACGGCGGCACGTTCACGCTTAAGTCGACCCTGCGCGTCGGCACCGAGGTGATCGTCACGTACCCGCCGGAGCGAGTGATGACAGCGCTGGCACCTATGCGCGACGATTCTCCACCGCTACAGCCCGACAGGTCGCCGGAAGCAGCGAGCGGCGACAGGAGCCGCGCCCGCTTCAAGCCGATCATGAACGCGGGAACCGGTTTGTAAAGCTTGCGCGAGCGATGAAAATGTCCATCAGTACCGAGCATGAAACAAGAAACGCCGTGCATAGCCGTCTGCTTCATCGATCCGAAGACGAAGCTCTGTCTTGGGTGCGGGCGCACCCTGCCCGAAATCGCACGCTGGCACGCGATGGACAGCGCAGAGCGGCTGGCCGTCATGGCAACGCTGCATCAACGCATGCAGGACGCCGGGCTGCCAATTCCCGCGCCACGGGCCGAACGCCAGGCCGGTTGCTGACTGCAGCGGGTGCCGCATGATGCGGGCGCTTACAATCCTCGCCGTGGTGGTCTCGACCGTCGGCTTCCTGCTGTCGATGTCGAACCCGGTTGCGTTTGCAAATGTAAAGGGCGCGCTGATCCGCGTCACCGACCGCACCCTCAGCGCTAGTCCCACGCGCGCTGTCGAAATCGCCCGCGGCGACAGCGGCGAATTCTCGCTGCGCGCAAAGATCAACGGCGTCAGCACACCGATGGTGATCGACACCGGCGCAACATCGGTGGTGCTGACCTACGAGACCGCGAAGGCCGCGGGCCTGCCGCTGGAATTGCTGGACTACAACGTGGACGTCGAGACCGCCGGCGGACGCGTGCGCGCCGCGCGGCTGACGCTCGACCGCCTCTCCGTCGGCAAGCTGGTGGAGCGCTCAGTGCCCGCGCTCGTCGTGCCGCGCGGCCAGATGAAATCCAACCTGCTCGGCATGAGCTTTCTCAACCGGCTGGAAAGCTGGGAAGTCCGCCCCGACAAGCTGATGCTGCGCGGATATCCGTAAACCCGATCCGTACTACGCTGCAATCGACGTGTCCGACCGTTGTTCAACGATCCGAAGCGCCTCGCGCAGCGACTCCGTGCCGGCACCCGGCTTGGTACAAACCTCAGCCAGATAACGGCGAAACGCCCGCGCGCCGGGCACGCCATGAAACGCGCCGACCAGATGCCGCGTGATCGAATGCAGCCGCGTCCCGACGGTAAGCTCGCGCTCGATGTAAGGCATCAGCGCTTCGATAGCGTCATGCATCGTTGCATACGGTGCAGTTTCGCCGAACAGTTCCGGATCGACGCTGAGCAGCCGCCACGGCTCCTGATAAGCCGCGCGTCCGAGCATCGTACCGTCAACGTGATCGAGATGCTTCTTCGCATCGGCTATAGTGACAATGCCGCCGTTGATGATGACGGGCACATGCGGCAGCGTCGCCTTGAGGCGATAGACCCGGTCGTAGTCGAGCGGCGGGATGTCGCGGTTTTCCTTCGGCGACAATCCGTTGAGCCACGCCTTGCGCGCATGAACGACCAGCGCATCTGAACCGGCCGCGATCACCGCGCGGCTGAGTGTATCGAGTGCAATCTCCGGATCCTGATCGTCGATGCCGATGCGACACTTCACCGTGACGGGAATTTTTACGGCCTGCTTCATTGCGGCGACACACTCGGCAACGAGCTTCGGTTCCGCCATCAGGCACGCGCCGAAATTGCCACCCTTCACGCGATCCGACGGACAGCCGACATTCATATTGATCTCGTCGTAGCCGAAGCCCTCGCCGATCCGCGCGCTTTCCGCGAGATCGCGCGGGTTAGATCCGCCCAGCTGAAGCGCGACGGGATGTTCGCTGGCGTCGAAGCCGAGCAGCCGCTGTCGGTCGCCGTGAATGATAGCGCCCGTGGTCAGCATCTCGGTATAGAGCCGAGCCCGGCGCGACAGCAGACGATGGAACGCCCGGCAGTGCCGGTCAGTCCAGTCCATCATGGGCGCGACGGAAAAGAGATAATCCTGATATTTCAAATGCTTATCTTATGCTCTCAATAGGTTGGACCAAGAACATTTGTATTCCAACCGAGCGGGAATTGCACACGTTTGTACCTGCTTTGACCTCCCGGTGCACATATGAAAATCGGAGTGCGCACGCGTGGCGACCATCACTCAATTGGCATCGGAAAACGGGCCCGTCCAGGTGCGCCTCATGGAAACAGGCCGCGCATATTCTTCGCGGCGCGCACGCGCTCCACGCCAATCGACATGGCAGCCGTCCGATTGAAAATCTTGTCCCGCTTTGCACGCAAAATCATTTGATCGAAAGCGCGATCAAGTATCTGAAATTCGCGCCGCATAACCTCCTCTTCTTCCCAGAAGAGCTGTTGCAGATCCTGCACCCATTCAAAATAACTGACGATCACTCCGCCCGAATTGCAAAGGATGTCGGGTATCAGGAAGATTTCATTTTGACGTCTCTCCAGCACCAGATCGGCTTCCGGCGTCGTCGGACCGTTGGCGCCCTCTGCGACAATCCTGCACTTCAATTCGTCGGCAACCCTCCCATCGATGACGCGCTCCGTCGCTGCCGGCACCAACACGTCACACGGCAGCGTCAGAATGCTGGCCGGATCGCACGCAAGTTCGTTCGAATAGCCAGCCAGATTCCCATGCGCCGAAATATGCTTTATAAGATCCGGCACGTCCAAACCTGCCGCGCGATGGAGGGCACCGGTATGATCGCTCACGGCGATGATCTTGACGCCCATGTTGCGTAGCTCCAGCGCGGCAATGGAGCCGACATTGCCGAAACCTTGAATCACAGCCGTGGCGTCGCTCAAGTTAATCGACAAATCGCTCATCACCCGCCGGGCGAGATATGCTACGCCGCGACCCGTCGCTTCCCGACGCCCGAGCGTCCCACCAGCACTGACCGGCTTACCGGTTACGATCTCCGTCACCGTGCGGCCGTGATACATGGAATATGTATCCATGAACCACGCCATCACTTGCTCGTTCGTGCCCATATCGGGCGCCATGATGTCAGTGTGCGGTCCGACGAACGGAATCATCTCCTGCATATAGCGCCGCGACAGCGATTCCAGTTCATGCTTTGAAAGGCTGGATGGATCAACGCCGATCCCACCCTTCGCGCCGCCATAAGGAAGACCGGCGAGTGCGCATTTCCAGCTCATCCAGATCGCAAGCGCGGCGACCTCCCCGAGATCAACACTGCTCGCGAAGCGGGTGCCGCCCTTCGTCGGGCCCAGCGTCAAGTGATGCTGGACGCGATAACCCTCGAACACCGCGGTGGTCCCGTCGTCGCGATGAATTGGGCAAGAGATTGTAATGGCGCGCTTGGGCATCAACAGACGGCCGCGCTCGTTAATAGGGATCGAAAGATGATCGGCGATCACGCCGAATTGTTGCGCTGCCATATCGAAAACCGGACCACTATAGACCGTCATTCGCTTTCTCCCTCACAACGTCGACTGCTCGCGTTATGAATTTTCGACTCCGCAAATGACTTTAGAACATTTCACGCTATCGCGGCTGACAAAGTGGGCCCAGCCATCGAGATACCAACTGTTGAATCGTTCATGACAGAAGTTGCGAAAATTTTCCGTTTAGGAGTGAATTGAATGAAGTCACCTTGCCTTGTAGAATTTGTGCGGCGACTTCGGAGCGTTGCATGACACTTGCGAACGATGTTGATGTACTTCTCCAGGATCTCGGCGTTCCGCGCGATCATTACAGCCATGGTTCGCGCATGGTACTATCACCATTGACCGGCGCGACGATTGCCAGCGTGCAGGATGCAAGCCGCGACAGCGCGACCGAAGCGATCGCGCGGGCGAAAACTGCATTTCTCGAATGGCGAATCGTTCCCGCAGCGCGGCGTGGCGAACTCGTTCGCGTTCTTGGCGATGAATTGCGCCGCACCAAGGCTGCACTTGGACGCCTGGTTACGATCGAAGCCGGAAAAATTCCCTCGGAAGGGCAAGGCGAGGTCCAGGAAATGATCGACATCTGCGACTTCGCAGTCGGTCTCTCCCGCCAACTCTACGGCCTCACCATCGCCAGCGAGCGGCCAAATCACCGGATGATGGAGCAATGGCATCCGCTTGGTCCCGTAGGAGTCATTACGTCCTTCAACTTCCCCGTGGCGGTCTGGTCATGGAATGCCGCCCTCGCCTTCGTTTGCGGCAACTCCGTGATCTGGAAGCCGTCGGAAAAAACGCCGCTGACGGCGCTCGCGGTTCAGGCCCTGTTCGTGCGCGCGGCGGCGAGAATTGAGGGCATACCGGCTGGCCTCTCGACAGTGCTGATCGGCGGACGGGATGTCGGCGAGATACTGGTCGACGATCCGCGCATTCCGCTGGTCTCCGCGACCGGCTCCACCGCTATGGGCCGAATGGTCGGGCCACGACTGGCTCAACGCTTTGGCCGCTCCATTCTGGAGCTTGGCGGCAACAACGCATCGATCATTTGCCCATCGGCAGATCTCGATCTTGCCCTTCGCGCCGTCGCCTTCGCAGCCATCGGCACGGCCGGCCAGCGTTGCACGTCCCTTCGCAGGTTGTTCGTTCATCACAGCGTTTATGATGCCTTCGTCGCCAGGCTTAAGCAGGTCTATGCGTCTGTCCAGGTCGGAAATCCGCTCGCCAAGGAAGAAGTGCTCGCCGGCCCCCTCATTGACGAGGATGCATTTCAGAAAATGCAAAAGGTGCTAGCAGAGGTACAGATGCTCGGTGGCAAGGTTTTCGGCGGTGAGCGCGTCGATGAAGAGAGATCTCCCGCAGCGTACTATGTAAGGCCGGCGCTGGTTGAAATGCCGGCGCAGATCGGGCCGGTGCTGAAAGAGACCTTCGCTCCCATTCTCTATATCATGAAATACGCGAACTTCGACGAAGCGCTGGCATTGCATAACGATGTGCCTCAGGGGCTCTCATCTTCGATCTTCTCGACTGACGTCCGCGAAGTGGAAAAATTTCTTTCCGTGCTGGGCTCCGACTGCGGGATTGCCAATGCGAACATCGGCCCATCCGGCGCTGAGATAGGCGGTGCATTCGGCGGCGAAAAGGAAACCGGCGGCGGCCGCGAGGCAGGTTCGGATGCGTGGAAGGCCTATATGCGCCGTGTCACCAGCACCATCAATTTCGGCCATGAACTCCCGCTCGCCCAAGGCGTCAAATTTGAGATCGATTGACCCCGCGTTCGTCTGTTTTATCTAAACGGGAGCGCGCGCCTTGATGACGCCCTCCAAAACTTCAGCCAACCGCTCGACGGCCCAATCGACTTGCGACTCGTCGATGATCAAGGGTGGCGCAAAGCGTACGGTGTTGCGATGAGTATCCTTGGTCAACACTCCCGCTTGTAACAAGCGCATGGCTACATCGCCGGCACTCGCAAGGTCGCGATGCAATTCAACCCCTGCGAACAGACCCCGGCCACGCACTTCGCGAATGATCGGGTTCTTGATCGAAGCGAGCCGGTCCAGAAGATGCGCGCCGACAGCCGCAGCGCGTTCGATCAGTCCCTCACCGATCAGCGTCTCGAGTGCGGCCAGTCCGACCGCCGCAGCGATCGGATTTCCCCCGAACGTGCTGCCGTGATCTCCCGGCTTGAAGACCTCCATCACCTCACGACGAGCGAGAAACAGCGATACGGGCAAGAGCCCGCCGCCGAGCGCTTTGCCAAGCATCAAACCGTCGGGCTTTACTCCGTCATGCTGGCAGGCAAGGAGCCGGCCTGTGCGTCCCAAACCGGACTGGATCTCGTCGCAAAGCAGCAGCACGCGATGCGCCCGGCAAATGCGCGCGGCTTCAGCGAGGTAACCCGGCGGCGGCACATTGATGCCCCCTTCACCTTGAATCGGCTCGACAAGAAAGGCGGCAGTGTTCGGCGTGATCGCAGCTTCGAGTGCTGCTGCGTCACCGAACGGAACAAGCCTGAAGCCGGGCGGGAACGGTCCAAAGCTGTCGCGATATTGAGGGGTCGAGGAAAAGCCGATGATAGAAATCGTCCGGCCATGAAAATTGCCCTCCGCTGCAATGATCTCGGCCCGATCGATTGGTACGCCCTTGACCTTGTAAGCCCATTTGCGCGCGGCCTTGAGGGCGGTCTCCACGGCTTCCGCGCCGCTGTTCATCGGCAGCGCAAGGTCCATGCCGGTCAGAGCGCAGGCCCGTGCGAGGAAAGGTCCTAATCGATCGCTGAAATAGGCGCGGGATATGGTGTCCAGCTGCCGCGCCTGTTCGGTGAGCGCATGAACGAGACGCGGATGACAGTGACCGAAGCTCGCCGCCGAGTACGCCCCCATCATATCGATGTAGCGTCGTCCGCTCTCGTCCCACACATAGACGCCATTGCCGCGAACGATCGTGACCGGCAACGGTGCGTAGTTTGGTGCTCCGAAACGCATTTCCAGAAGAGCTGAGCCGATCATGACACATGCTCCTTCAAGTCCAGGCTAAAGCAAGGTGCGCATCGCGCATGCTCCGCGTAAGCGGAGACAGCTTAACATGAGTCTCTCTCCCACTTGATGTGGGAACTCTTGTCCAAGAAAGCTAGATGGAGACCCCGCCACAAACGCGAACATGAACCGGCTTAGTGCCGTCCTGTTTTCTCCGCGTTGCCGGATGCAACGAAACAGCTAAGCATCCCGCTGCAAACGCATTTGATCCGGACACGCATCGGATGCCAACGGCTGAAGCGATTCAGCCAGAACTCCTGCGGAGTACGCAAGGATCAGCACGACAGCTAGCAAAATTGCCGGCTCCGCGTATGAGGAAAATGTGGCAGCAGCGCGCTGCAACCATGTCGGCTTTGGAAACCGGTGAACTTTCCCGGCAGGCGTAATGAGATCGAATGCCTGAACCGCACGAAGAGTTCGAGATGTTTTCCTCTGCAACATTGGACAACCTCCTCGCCCAAACCATCCGCTCTGGTTCGGGCGAGGTTAGCATCTGTCGCTTCGCGTTTCGCGCGATGTTTCGACGCACGACCCGGTGGGAACAACTAACCTTGTGCCGATGCGCTGAGCGTTTGCCACTCAGACAAATTCTGAATGATGCCGAGCGCGATCTCCCGCTCTCCCATAATGACGATATCGGCGCCCAGACTTTTCAGATGATCGACCTCTGCGTCCGAATGTGCGCGCGCGATGATCTTGATGCCTGGATTCGCTGAGCGAGCCTGTTGCACGATTTGCCCTGCCTCGAATGCTTCAGGGATCGCTACGAGCAGATATTGCGCGCCCCTGAGATTGGCGGCTTTGAGAACGTCGGAACGTGCGGCATTTCCGGTGACGGTTTCAAAGTTGCGCTCGCGGAGTTTTGCAAGAACGTTTTCCCCATCCTCGATGACAAGAAACGGTTGATTTTTCTTCGCCAACGCATCCGCGATGATGCTGCCGACGCGGCCATAGCCGACAAGGATCGTATGAGCCGTCAAATGCGTGGGCTCGAGCCGAGGAGACGGCTCGGCGGGCGTCGCCGGCGGCTTCCCTGTCTGCGTATCGGAACTAGGCGTCTCGACATCGCCGCCGGGTGAACGCTTGAGGCGAGGTGTCAGCCAGTCGACGACAGAGAAGATCAATGGATTAAGCATGATCGAGAGGATCGCGCCGGCCAAAATAAGGTCGCGCCCCGCTGTCGGCAGCAGATTCAGATTGACGCCCAGTTCGGCCAGAATGAACGAGAACTCGCCGATCTGCGCGAGACTGGCCGAGATCGTCAGCGCCGTTCCGGTCGGGTGACCAAACGCACGCACAATGAGGAAGGCAGCAAACGACTTGCCTATGATGATGATAAAGAGCGTTGCGAGCAGCGGCCACGGCTCGCGCAGCACGCTCGCCGGATCGAACAGCATGCCCACGGACACGAAAAACAGCACAGCGAAAGCGTCGCGCAGCGGCAACGATTCCTGAGCCGCACGCTGACTGAGCGGAGATTCGCTAAGGATCATTCCGGCGAAAAACGCACCGAGCGCGAGGGAAACGCCGAACAGTTTGGCCGCGCCAAACGCTACCGTCAGGGCGATCGCCAGCACGCCGAGGCGGAACAATTCGCGCGAGCCGGTATGAGCAATGTAGTGCAGCAGCCACGGGATCACGCGCCGGCCCACCACCAGCATGAGGCCCACAAAGACGCCAACCTTCACAACGGTCAGCGCCAGCACGCCTCCAAGTCCCAGCCCAAATCGGGCTGCGAGCGGATCTGCCATCATCGTATTCTTGGTGCCGCCAAGCAGGCCCGCCAGAGCCGGGAGCAGAACGAGCGCGAGCACCATTGCGAGGTCCTCGACAATCAACCAGCCGACGGCGATGCGCCCCCGCTCCGTTTCCATCAGCCGGCGCTCCTGCATCGCCCGGAGCAGGACCACGGTGCTCGCGACCGACAGCGCAAGTCCGAACACGAGGCCCGCGCCGATCGTCCATCCCATCAACAGCGCAAGGCCCAATCCCAGCAGGGTTGCGACCGAAATCTGCACCACCGCGCCTGGCAGCGCGATCGCACGCACGGACAGAAGGTCCTTGAGCGAAAAATGGAGCCCAACGCCGAACATCAGAAGAATGACGCCGATTTCCGCCAATTCGGTCGCAAGCTTCTGATCCGCGACGAAACCGGGCGTAAAGGGCCCGGCTGCGACACCGGCCAGCAGATACCCAACGAGGGGAGAAATTCGAAGGCGCTGAGCGATGGCGCCGAACACAAAAGCTAGTCCGAGACCGGCAACAATTGTCGCGATAAGAGGCGTATCGTGAGGCATTCCAGAATCCTTTGGGGGTCTATATTATTTAGTGTGCCACAAGCGGGCTTCTACTCCCTGCGACCATGTGAGGCGGGACACGGCCCGGGATCGCGCCAAAATCTGGCTTATTTTCTCCGCGGATTCCGCTCAGCATCGCTGGGCACGTCTGCATGCACAAAAATTGACAAAACGGCTGTCGTGACGACAATCGGCGAGACGGAATTGCCTATATTTTGCCCGTCGATCAGCGAATCAGACGCTCATGACCACTCACCGATTGACCGCCTTGGACGGCCTGCGCGGCGTCGCCATTCTGCTGGTGATGGGATTTCATTATTTCTATCATCTTGAATCGTTTTATTACAAATCGACGCTCTATCCCTATGGCGAGACGTTTAGCAACGTCGTGATTTTCAAGTACGGCTATATGGGCGTCGAGTTGTTCTTCATCATCTCGGGCTTCGTCATCGCGATGACGCTGGAGTCCTCGAAATCGCTGCTCGATTTCGTGATCCGGCGATTTGTCCGCATCTGGCCGGCGCTGATCGTCTCGGCGGTCATCACGTTCTTTTTGCTGAATTGGTCGGACTCGCCGTTCGCCCTCACCCGCCGGCAATTTTGGCCGAACTTCCTGCCCTCGCTGACGCTGACGCCGACCTCGCTGTGGTCCGGATTGTTTCCAAAGGTCGACTTCGTGACCGGCGTATACTGGTCACTGGTTGTCGAGATCCGGTTCTACATGATTGCCGTGATCCTGTTCTGGTTGTTCGCGCGGCAGAACCTGGCGCGCAACCTCGTCATCTTCACGGTGTTGATCTATGTCGCGCGCGCACTGTTGCGACGCTGGATACCGGGATACAACGGCGTCTATGACGCGCTGTTCATTCCGGACTACATGCCGTGGTTCGCGGCAGGTGCCGTGTTCTATGAGTTGTACAAGGAGCGTCTTGCGAAAAGCACAGCACTCATCATGCTCGCCGTCACGTATGTGCTGATCGCGCGGATCAGTCTCAACTACGCGCCCATCGGCCGTGCGCCGCCCGTGAGCAGCGGCTTCGCGCTCATGTTCCTTATCTTGTTCTGGTTTCTTGCAACGAAGCCCGCATCCATGCGCATCTTCGAGATACGCCCGCTGGTCTGGATCGGCGAATGCAGCTACTCGATCTATCTCTACCACTATGTGGTGGGAATGATCATCATTTCCCAGATCTCGAAAACCATCGGCCTTGCGCCGCAGCTCTTGCTGGTGGCGGCAATTTCCCTGCTGGTGTTTGCGGTCGGCCGCGTCTCTTATATCACCGTTGAAAATCCGGCGCGGCGGTGGCTCACGAAGCTGCTGATCGGCCCGCCGCAGAAACCCGCGGCGGCCGCAACGCCCACCGCGGTGTAACTTACTTGCCGGTGAACGTCGGCTGACGCTTGGCGAGAAACGCGCTGACGCCTTCCGCGAAATCCTTTGTTCCGATGCACGCGCCGAAACCGGCCGCCTCGGCGGCAAGCTGATCGTGCAGAGAATTATCGAGCGAACCACGCAGCAGCGCCTTGGTCTGTCCGAAAGCGAAGGTCGGCCCGTCAGCGAGACGGCGCGCGAGCTTTTCCGTCTCAGCCGCAAGATCGGCCGCGGGCACGATGCGATTGATGAGACCAAGCCGCAGGGCCTCCGGCGCATCGTAGACGTCCGACAACAGCGCTATCTCCATCGCCTTACGCAAGCCGACGAGGCGCGGCAGCGTCCACGAGGAGGATCCATCCGGGCTGGTGCCGAGTTTGGAATAGGCCAGCGTGAAAATCGCGTTATCGGCGGCAATCGCAAGATCGGTCGAGAGCGCGATGCTCATGCCCGCTCCGGCGACGGCGCCTTGCAGGCTCGCGATCACCGGCTGCGGCAGCCCTGCCAGAATTTCGAGGCCTTCATGCAACGGCTCCATGATGGTCGGCACGCGCACACGGACCTCGTCGGCCGACCCCTGAAACGCGGAAATGTCGCCACCCGCCATGAAGGCGCGGCCCTCGCCGGCAATGATGGCGACGCGATTACCTTTATCGGCGGCAACGCTCTTGCAGGCGGCGAGAAAGGCGTTCGCCGCCTCCACGCTCAGCGCGTTCAGGACTTTGGGACGATTGAAAACGATGCGCGCGATGGGCCCATCGACCTTCAGAAGCACCGGCTGATCTGACACTGGACGTCTCCCCTTAAATTGCTCTTTGAACAATCGGTAGGACGGAAAATCCGGAGCGTCAACGCACCGTCAGGCGCAGGAAGCTCATGACGCAGCCGAGGGCCGCGAAACCCGCGCCGAGCGCGAGCGCCCACGTTGCGCCCGCGTGTCCGGCGAGCCCAAAACATAGCGCCGCCAGCGCGGCTCCCACAGTCTGGCCGGTCAGCCGCGCGGTCGCCACGATGCCGCTGGCGCCGCCGCTGCGCCCGGCGGGAGCGCTGCCCATGATGGCCTTCATGTTCGGCGACTGGAAGAATCCGAAGCCGCAGCCGCAGATCGCCATGCGCCAGACAATATCGATGACGCTTGGCGACGCGGGCAGCATGGCCAATAACGCCATTCCGATGCCGAGCAGCAGAAGTCCCAATCCGCCGAGCAGACCCGCCGGCTGGCGATCCGACAGACGCCCCGCGATCGGCGCCATGATGGCGACCACCACCGACCACGGCGTCATGAAGAACCCTGTTTCGACCTGGCTGCGATGGAGAACGTCTTCGAAGTAAAACGGCAACGACACGAAAGCGATTCCCTGCACCGCGAACGAACAGACCGCGGTCGCGACGGACAACGAGAACATCGGCCGGCGAAACAGGTCGATCGGTAACATCGGCGCCGGATGATCGGCCTGCCGGCGGATCAGCAGCGCGCCGAAGATGACGGCGCCGACAAGTTCCGCGACGACGATCACAGCCGACGTCCCATGCGCAGCGCTGCCAATTCCGAGAATGAAAAGACACAGGCAGATCGACGTCAGCAACGCGCCGAGCATGTCGAAAGCATGGGGCGCGCGAGGCGTTTGCGGCAGTGTCTTCATGCCGACCAGCATCGCCGCAAGGCCGAACGGAATGTTGATCGCGAACAGCCACGGCCACGACGCGACCGACAGAATGCCAGATGCGAGCGCCGGACCGATGCTAAATGCGGTCGCGACCACCAGCGCATTGTTGCCGAATCCGCGTCCGTGAAGCCGTGACGGATAGACAAACCGGACAAGCGCGGTGTTCACGCTCATCACGCCGGCAGCCCCAAGTCCTTGCAGAGCACGCGCGACCAGCAGCGTGGGCAACGACCACGCCAGCGCACAGGCGAGCGACGCAAGCGTGAACAGCAGCAATCCCCAAAGGTAGACGCGTTGATGGCCGACGATCTCGCCGAGCGCAGCTAACGGCAGCAGCGTTGCGACCATGGCGATCTGGTAGACGTTCACGACCCAGATCACGTCGGCGGGCGTCGTATGAAGGTCAGCCGCAATCGCCGGAAGCGCGATATTTGCGATGGCGGTATCGAGCGCCGCCATGGCGAGAGCGGTGAAAATCGCCAAAACGGCCCAACGCCGCTGTTCCGGCGGCAAACCGTCGGTTACGGGAGAAAATTTTCCCGAAATTGCGTCCATCCGGAGAATGTCCTGAAAGCGGCCAAAAGCCGAAGAATCGAGCGGTTATCTACGCGGGAAATCACGCGATCTGCACCCGCTACTCTGCATGAAACATATGCGCCGGCGCGGTCTCACGAAGCTGTGTTTGCCTCGGCAGCCAGCATCAGGGCGAACTCAGCGAGTCCTCTCCGAGATAGCGGATTCGCGCCTCGCTCCATGCTTCCTTCTGTATGGTGTCGAGGATTGCGATCGAGAGCGCTTTTCGAAGCTTGCTGTCCGGCGGCAGCGCGAAGGCATAATTCTGTGTCTCGATCGAAATATCCAGCAACTTGAGCCGCGACGCGTAGCCCTGACGGATCGCCCATGCGAGCAAGGGTTTGTCATAGACGAATGCATCGATGCGGCCCGCGCGCAGAGCCTTCAATCCGTCAGCGGGCGTCTCATAGGGTTGAAACTTGATCTTGCGCCGAAGGAGATCGCCTTCGGATGACGTTCCCATGACGGTGCCGACCCGAACCGATGCGAGATCCGCGACGCCATAGATCGTCCCTTGTATCTGGGATGTCGTCAGCACCGACGTCACACCGGCGGTGAAGACCGCAATCGTGATCACCGACACCACCAGCCATATGACCGCCACGCTGCGGCCCAGAATGGTCTGCGGGCCTTTCTCGGCCGACGACCGCTGGGTCATCGCCAGCGTCGACCACCATACGCTGGAGCTGATACCCTTGGTGATGCTGCCGCCGAAATATTCGTTCTGCCGCCGCTCCAGCAGCCATACGAGAATGCCGGCCCCAAGCGTCAACGCGATCAGCGCAGTGACCGCCTGCAGGAAGTTGAACGAGGTCATCGCACGCCGAAGCGTGCCCCAGTTCATCACGCTGACGATCGGAACGGCGATGCCCGTGCCCGTCGAATAATAGGACTGCGTGAAATCGAGAATCTTTTCACGCTCGACGGTGACGGTAATTGCGCCGATCGCGGCGTCGAGATGTCCGGCCGCCGTTTCCTGGATCAACTCGGGCATATCCCGGAGTTCGACAAAACGAAATGTCTGGTTCGTCGCCTTCGCGACCTGCCGCCATAGCTCGACGCTGAGGCCCGACCACGCGCCGTCCGATCCCTTCAGCGCAAACGGCGGCGCGTCCTTGACCCCAATCACAAGCTCGCGCTTCGCGGGCGCCGCGCTCTTCTGTGCCTGCGCGTGGGCAAAAGGCAGAGCGCACAACCACACGAGCATCAGACAGGCTATCCGCAGGACCATCATCTCTTCCGCGCGTTCGGCTGCATCGGCAGGCCAGGCTGTGAATCCGATGACGTGTTTGTGACTGATTCTGCCGAGCGCCGCGTTACCAAAAAGCGCGGCATTATCCATTATTTGCGATCTTGCGGCGGTCTGGTGCCACAAGATCGCAGGCCTTTTGTGGGCCCACACCCGCAGAAGGACTGCTATATCTGAGAACTGCATCCCTGCCCGCATGACCGAGAGAACAGCCACATGAAAGCCTATGTCTACGGCGCGAACGGCGCCGCGATCACCGACGTGCCAAAGCCCTCGCCGAAGGGCCCGCAGGTTCTGGTGAAGGTCCATGCCTGCGGCATGAACCGCGCCGATCTCGGCATGATCAAGGGCCACGTTCATGGCGCGGCCGGCGGCGTCGGCACCGTCCTCGGTATGGAGTGGGCCGGCGAGATCGTCGAACTCGGGCCCGATGCGAAGGATGTGAAGATCGGCGACCGCGTGATGGGCTCCGGCGGTGGCGGCTACGCGGAATATGCGGTGACGGATTACGGCCGCTTGTTTCCCATCCCGGCGTCGATGGATTTCGAGCAGGCCGCATCGCTGCCGATCGCGCTCTCGACGATGCACAATGCCGTGGTCACCAACGGCGCGCTGCAGCCGGGCCAGAGCCTTCTGGTGCAGGGCGCGAGTTCAGGCGTCGGGCTGATGGCGCAGCAGATCGCCAAGCTCAAGGGTGCGAAGCTGGTAATCGGCTCATCCACCGATCCGGCCCGCCGCGCACAACTCACGGACCACGGCGCGGACATGGCCATCGATTCCAAGGACCCGGCTTGGGTCGATCAGGTCTTGAAGGCGACCGGCGGCGCAGGCGTCGATGTCATCATCGATCAAGTCTCCGGCAAGCTCGCGAACCAGAATCTCGCCGCAACGAAAGTGCTTGGCCGAATCGTCAATGTCGGACGCCTCGGCGGCACCCATGGCGATTTCGCCTTCGATCTTCATGCTGCGCGTCGCATCAGTTACATCGGCGTGACGTTCCGCACGCGTTCGATCGAGGAAATCCGCGACATCTTCACGGCGGTAAAGCAGGATATCTGGCCCGCCGTCGAATCCGGCAAATTGAAGTTGCCGATCGACCGCGTGTTCCCGTTCGGGGATATCGCGCAGGCGGTCGACTACATGTCAGCGAACAAGCATTTTGGTAAGATTGTTCTTAAGCTCTAACTGTTCGGTGCCGCCAGCTTTGCGAGCGGGATACACGTGATTTCAAGGCTTATCGCTTTCTGCGAATGATACGCATTTTGAATCGCGAACTCCCGCATTGACGTTTACTGCACCGCCGTGACAAGACCCGCGCATTGAGGGGCCAATGAGCGCAGTCAAGCAACGGGTAGCCGCGATCTCCATCGCCGCCAGCGCAAGCATGGCGGCGATCAAGTTTGCCGTGGGCGTCGCCATCGGCAGTATCGCGCTGATCTCCGAAGCGCTGCACTCGTCCGTCGATCTCGTCGCCACCGTGATCACATGGATCGTCGTGCGGATCGCCGACAAGCCTGCCGACGCCGAGCATCACTACGGCCATGGCAAGATCGAAAGCCTTTCGGCGCTGGGCATCATCGCCCTGCTCTACATTCTCGCCGGCGGCATCCTGGTCGAATCCTACAGCCGCCTGCGAGAGGGCGCAGCGCCGCCGACACTGTCCGCGCTTCCTTTCGTCGTTCTGGTGGTGGACATTGTCGTGAACTTCTGGCGCGCACGGGCGCTCCATCGAACGGCGATGGAGACCAAAAGCCAGGCGCTTGAGGCCGATGCCCTGCATTTCGCATCAGACGTGCTCGGCTCCTCCGCGGTCATCGTCGGTCTTGGGCTTATCGCGCTGGGATATGAATGGGGCGATGCAGCCGCAGCCATCGCGGTCGCGGTGCTGATTTCGATTCTGGGACTGCGGCTCGGCAAATCCACCATCGAGACCCTGCTGGATCGTGCGCCGGAGGGTGCGTCGGAAAAAGCCGAGACGGCGATCCGTTCGATCCCGGGTGTGGTGGACGTGGAGCGGCTGCGGGTGCGGATGGTCGGCGCGCGGCATTTCGTGGACGCGACCGTACAGGTGCCGCGCACCTACCCCATCGACCGTATCGACGACATCAAGCGCAAGGCGCAGGACGCGGTGACCGCAGCGCTTCACGACGCGGACCTGACATTCACCGCGGTGCCGGTCGCGCGCAGCAACGAGAGCGTGCGCGAGCGAATCATGGTGATCGCCCGCAATTCCGGCCTCGCCATCCATCACGTCACGGTACATGACCTTGGCGAAAAACTGACCGTCAGCATCGACCTTGAGGTCGATGGCGATATGCCGCTGAATGAGGCCCATGACATCGCCCATCGGCTGGAGGCGGCCATCCGCGAGGAATTCGGCACCGATGCCGAGGTCGATACTCATATCGAGCCGCTCGAACCTGAACTGCCCCACGGCACCGACGCCGCTGCCAGCCGCGTCGAGACCATCCAGCAGGCGCTGTCCCGCTTCGCCGCCGAGACCGGCGCGATCCACGACGTGCACAATGTGCGGGTGCGCGACACCGATGCGGGCGAGATCGTCAACTTCCACTGCCGCGCGGTGCCCTCGATGAGCGTCATCGACGTTCACGGGAAGGTCGATGAGATCGAGCGCGCCTTGCGCCGCGCGTTTCCATCCGTGAAGCGCGTCATCAGTCACGCAGAGCCCGCGCGTTAACCTGTTCGCTCACCTCCTCGTCATTGCGAGGAGCAAAGCGACGAAGCAATCCAGCTTTTGTCCGCCGACTGATCTCTGGATTGCTTCGCTATGCTCGCAATGACCGTTTGCGTGCAACGTTCTCGTTTCGGACTCAACTCAACGCTCAAAAACGAGTCCAACTTTCCTCGAAATTTCCTTGGGACAACATTTATTTCGCATTAACGATTCGTTGACTCTCGACAGCACGGGAAAAGTGGATTCAAATCACCTATGATTCGGAAGGTTGGGGAAAGCCTCTCCGGACGGGGTGCAGACAAGAAAGTACAAGGGGCGAGGAATGGCGCGTTCGCACGCAGCGACGACGTGTGTCCAATCCGATTCGATTAAAGGAATGGCGCAGTCTATCGCGAAGCCGGCCTATCACCGGCTGCTGATTGCGGAATCGACTCTCCGCCGCGCCGTTCCCGCCCTCATCATCGCCTTCCTCGTCACCATCTGCATCGGCGCATTCGTTCAGGTCCTCGATCAGACCCGCCAGAAGCGCGCCTCCGTAAAACGCGACCTCTCAGCGCTGGCCGATGTGCTGGCGGAACGTCTCGACCGCATCGTCCTGACGCGACAGGATCGTGCGGCGCCGGCCGAGCGGCTTCAGAGCCTGTTGCCCGACTTGATGCCTTCATGGGGCATTGCCGCCGGCCGCCATATCATCCTCACCAGCGACGCGCAGCGCATCGTCGCGCACCTTCCTGCCGAGGAAAGCGCCGAAGACCCCGGCCACTTTCTTGGCATCCTCAGCGCGACGCAACTGCTGACCCTGCAAGGGACCCAGACCGGCGTGGTCGATGTAGCGTTGCCGGGTGCGCCCCGCGCCCTCGCCACCCAGCGCGCGATCAAATCCCTGCCCGGCCAGATCGTCATCATTCAGGAGCAGGTTGAATCGCCCTGGCGCTCCGACGCGGCGCTGCAGATCACGCTCTCCGCCACCACCGGCTTTGTCGTACTGATTCTCGGCTTCGCGTTTCACTGGCAATCAACCCGCGCCCGCGAAGGCGACATTATCAACGACGCCGTGCGCGCGCGGATCGATACCGCGCTGAACCGCGGCCGCTGCGGATTGTGGGATTGGGATTTGTCCCGAGGCCGGATTTTCTGGTCGCAGTCGATGTTCGAACTGCTGGGACTGGAAGGCCGCAGCGACCTGCTGACCTTCGGCGAGGTCAACGCGCTGGTGATGTCCGAAGACATCGATCTCTTCAAGATCGCCGACCAGCTCGTCTCCGGCCATATCGATCACATCGACCAGACCTTCCGGATGCGCCATGCCAGCGGCCACTGGATCTGGCTGCGCGTGCGCTGCGAACTCAGCCAGGGCCCCAACGACACCGGCAGCCACCTGATCGGCATTGCAGTGGACATCACCGAACAGAAGAGCCTCGCCGAGAAAACCGTCGAGGCCGACCTGCGGCTGCGCGACGCCATCGAGACCATCCCGGAAGCCTTCGTGCTGTGGGATGCCGATAACCGCCTCGTCCTCTGCAACTCGCACTTCAAACGTCTGCACAAACTCCCCGACGCCGCCATCAAGCAAGGCACTTCCTACGAGACCGTCAGTAAGGTGGGCAGAATGCCGGAAGTCCGCACCCGGCTTCCGAATTCGCCGGCGCCCGGCGCACGGACCTTCGAAGCGCAACTGGATGACGGAAGCTGGCTCCACATCAGCGAGCGCCGCACCAAGGACGGCGGCTACGTCTCGGTCGGCACCGATATTACCCAGATCAAGCTGCACGAGCAGAAGCTGGTCGAGAACGATCTGCGCCTGACCGCCAACGTGATCGACCTCAAACGCTCGCAATCCGAGCTTGAGCGGCAAGCCCAGTTGCTGGCCGAACTCGCGCAGAAATACGCCGACGAGAAAACCCGCGCCGAGGAAGCCAATCAGACCAAATCGAAATTCCTGGCCAACATGAGCCACGAGCTGCGCACGCCGCTCAACGCCATCATCGGCTTCTCGGAAGTGATGGGCAGCGGCATGTTCGGGGCGCTCGGCTCCGAGAAGTATCAGGAATACTGCCACGACATCCTGACCAGCGGAAACTACCTGCTGGATGTCATCAACGACATCCTCGACATGTCGAAGATCGAAGCCGGCCGCATGAAGCTCGATTACGAGCCGCTCGATCTCGCGCAGACGCTTACCGAATCCCTGCGCGTCGTCTCGGGCCGCGCCGAGAACAAGAGCCTGACCGTGAATGCGGATATTCGCGGTGCGATCCCGATCCTCGCCGACCGCCGCGCGATGAAGCAGATCGCGGTCAACCTGCTGTCCAATGCCGTGAAATTCACGCCGGACGGCGGCAAGATCACGGTGCGCAGCCGCATGGTCAACAATTCGGTGATCCTCACCATCGCCGACAGCGGCATCGGCATCGCTCCGCATTCGCTGGCGAAGCTCGGCCGTCCCTTCGAACAGGTCGAAAGCCAGTTGACCAAGAGCTATCACGGCTCGGGCCTGGGACTCGCCATCGCCAAGTCGCTCGCCAATCTGCACGGCGGGTCGATGAAGCTGCGCTCGAAACTCGGCACCGGGACCATCGTGTGCGTGAAGCTGCCGTGCGGACACAGCAAGCAGCCCGCGCCCAGCATTATTGCCGAGGCGTCCCCTCAAGCAGCGCCAGGAAAACCCCGCGCACGTCGGTCTGTGTCTCGCGCACGCGCGCCTCGAGCGCCGAAAAATCCGGAGCGTCTCCAGCCCGCGTCAGCACACGCAGGAGATCCTCCCCGGCTGTTTCCGGTTTGAATTTCCCGATCACGCAAAGCCGAATGATTTGCGTGAGATCATGATAGAGGCGTGACGCCGCACGCAGAATGTCGGCGTCCGATTGCGGCAGAAACCCGAGCCGCGCCGCGTTGTCCAGCACTTGCACCGTGCTGACATTGAGAATGTCCGGCTTGTCCGCTGCGTGGATGAGTTGGAGATACTGGGCGATGAATTCGATATCGACCATGCCGCCGGCGGCGTTCTTCAGGTCCCAGATATCGTCCTCGCCCTTTTCCTCGGCGATGGCGCGGCGCATTTCCAGAACGTCATTGGCGATGATGCCGGTCTCGCGCTTGCGCGTCAGCACGTCACGGATGACGGCTTCGATCTTGGTGCGGAATTGAGGCGACGCCGAAATCACTCGAGCACGCGTCAGCGCCATGTGCTCCCATGTCCAGGCCTCATGCTCCTGATATTCCGCGAAGGAATCGATGCGTGACGCCAGCGGACCCGCACGGCCCGAGGGCCGCAGCCGCATATCGACCTCGTACAGCACGCCGTAGTTGGTGCGCGTGGTGAAGGCGCTGATGAGACGCTGGGTCAGCCGCGCGAAATACTGCGAGCCATGCAGCGGCCGCGCGCCGTCGGAATCCGGAACGTCATGGTCGAAATCGTAGATCAGGATCAGATCAAGGTCGGACGACGCCGTCATCTCCCGGCTGCCGAGCTTGCCCATCGCCACGATGGCGGTTTCCTGATCCTTGATCCGTCCGTGCTGGGCGGCGAACTGATCCATCACCAGACGGTCCACCGTATGCGCGATGCCTTCCGCAACATCGGCGAAGGCGACGCCGGCCTGTTGCGCCGACACCGTGCCGGACAGGATGCGCGTGCCGATCAGGAACAGGCTCTCCTGCCCGAACAGCCTCAGGCGGTCCAGAAACTCCTCGTAGGAATTCGCGTCGGACAATGTTGTCGCGAGCCGCGCCGACAATTCGCCCTGGTCCGGCATCGCGCCGAAGAAACGCGGATCGATCAGGCCGTCCATGATCTGTGGCTGGCGCGCGAGCATGTCGCTCAGGCGCGGCGCGGCACCGAGAACGAGCGCCACCAGTGCAACCAGTTCCTTGTTCTGGCTCAGCAGCGAAATCAGCCGCCCGCCCCGTTGTAGCGCTTGCAGGAAGCGATCGAACGCCACGACACCGTCGTCCGGCTCCTCGGCGTGCGACAGTCCGCGCATCAAATCAGGAACGAACTCCTGAAACGCCTGCCGCGTCGCGTCCACCTTGAACACGCGATATTCGCCGTTCATCCAGTGCTGGACGGTTTCGGCCACCATCTTCGGTTTCTTGAACCCCAGCGAGAGGAGATGCTCCAGCAACGCCCTGTCGTCCGGTCCGCCGCCATAGTTGACGTCGGGGAGTTTCTCCGTGCCGGTCGGGTCTCCCTCGAACAGCCGGCCGTAATGATTCTGCACGCAATTGAGATGCGCCAGCAGATCCTTTGCGAAGGACGCGCGGTCGTCATAACCGAAGAACCGCGCGAAGCGCTCGACAGCTTCGACCTCGTCCGGCAGCGCATGGGTCTGCTCGTCGGCGATCATCTGCAACCGGTGCTCGACCCGGCGCAGGAAATCATACGCCACCGTCAGTTCATCGCGCGCCTGATGAGTGATCCAGTTGCTCTGCGCAAGAATCCCGAGTGCCTCGAGCGTCGGACGCACGCGTAGTTCCGGATGTCGTCCACCGGCAATGAGCTGCTGGGTCTGGGCGAAAAATTCGATCTCGCGAATGCCGCCGCGGCCGACCTTGACGTTATGGCCCTCGACAGAAATCTCGTTCTGGCCGCGGAACGTCTGCATCTGACGCTTCATGTCGTGAACGTCGGCAAGCGCTGCGAAATCCAGATGCTTGCGCCAGACAAACGGCGCTATTTCCGCGAGCAGCGCATTGCCGGCTTTCAGATCGCCCGCGCAAGGCAATGCCTTGATCATCGCGGCACGCTCCCAGGTGCGCCCCTCCCGCTCATAATAATGCAGCGCTGCCGCCGTCGAGATCGCAACCGGCGTTGATGCCGGATCAGGCCGCAGCCGCAGATCGACGCGGAACACGTAACCATCGCCGGTTCGCTGTTGCAGCAGCCGTGACAGGCCTTGCGCAACCTTGACGAAGAACGGCGACGGCTCGATGCTCTCGGCCAACGTCGGCGCTTCCAGCTCGTAGAACACGATCAGGTCGATATCGCTGGAATAGTTCAATTCACCGGCGCCCATCTTGCCCATCGCCAGCACGACAAGACCGCTGCCCTCTTCGGGATGCTCCGCATCGGGCGGCAGCAGGCGTCCGCGCGCGGCTTCCTGCTTGAGCAGAAACCGGATGGCGCATTGGACGGATGTGACAGCGATGTCGGTCAGCGCCCGCGTGACCCGCATCACCGGCCATACGCCGCCGATGTCACACAGCGCGATCAGCAATGCGGCTTCGGACTTCATGCGGCGCAGCGCCGTCATCACTTCGGCCTCGCTCGCGGAGGCGGCAACGTCGGCCACCGTCTTGCTGATCAGCGACGCGAGATGGCTATTGGGATCGCATTGCAGCAGGCGCACGGCGCGGGCCGGGTCTGCGCGTATCAGATCGAACAGATAGGGCGACGCTTCCGCGATGCCTTCGAGGATCGCCTTCGCCTGCGGAAAGGACGCCGAAACATCCCTGAGCGCGTTTGCAGTCTCGGCCTGGCAATCGCCCAGCCAGTCCGCCAGCCGCCGTTCGGCGTCCGCAGAGGCAAATAATTTCGGTCCGGCCACAAAGCGGGCCGCCAAGGTGGGTCGGTCGTGGCCGCCCATCGTGGGTGAAGTCATACGCTCTTTTGTTCCACGCCCCGGCTCGGGATCACAAGCGTCACGCGCAGCCCCGGCTGGCTGTCGGCGAGTCGCAGGCCGCCACCATGCAACGTCGCGACAGCCGATGCCAGACTCAAACCGAGCCCCGATCCGGGCTGGGTGCGGCTGGCTTCCAGCCGGACAAACCGCTCCACCGCGCGCTGGCGGTCGGCCTCTGGAATGCCAGGCCCGTGGTCTGTGACACTGAAAAGAACGTGGTCCCCCTCCCGCCGCGCCTCGATCAGAATATCGGGCAGTTTCGCCCTGCCCTCTGCTGAGCCGGACGCGCTTTCCAGCGGCGTGGCCACCGGCTGGCCATACTTGATGGCGTTCTCGACCAGATTGGCGAGCGCCTGGCTGATGAGTTCGCGGTTGCCGTGGATCGTTGCATTGTCGGCGGCGACAGTGAGGGTCATGCCCTTGTCTTCCGCCAGCGGTTCATAGAGCTCGTGAATGCCGTGAGCGACTTCGGCCGCGTCGAAGTCCGTCATGTTGTCGCAGGCCTGACCGGATTCGGCGCGCGCGATCATCAGGAGCGCATTGAAGGTGCGGATCAGTCCGTCGGATTCCTCAATGGTCCGCTCCAGCGCCGCGCGATACTCGCCCTCGTTGCTGGATTTTGCCAGCGCGTCCTCGGCGCGATTGCGAAGCCGCGTGAGCGGCGTCTTGAGATCATGGGCGATATTGTCGGAGACTTCCTTCAGTCCCACCATCAGCGCTTCGATGCGCTCCAGCATGGCGTTGAGGTTTTCCGCGAGCCGGTCGATCTCGTCGCCGCTGCGTCCGACCGGCAACCGCTCGGCCAGATCGCCGGCCATGATGCGTTGCGTGGTGCCGGTCATGGCGTCGATCCGGCGCAACACGCGACGCGCGACGAACACGCCGCCGCCGAGACCAAGCACGACCACGATCAGGACCGACCATTGCGCCGCCTTGGCGACGATGCCGAACAGCCGCCGCCGCTCCTCAAGATCGCGGCCCACCAGAATCCGGAAACCTCCGGTGAGTTGCGACACTTTCACCAGCGCGAAATGGCTCTTGGTGTCGGTTTCTTCCAGCCGCTTGTAGAACGTCTCAGCCCAGCCGGGGTGATCCATGACACCCGGCGCGAGCGAGGCAACGTTGCCCGCCACACCCTGCCCCTGCGGCGTGGTGACGAGATAGAGATTTGCGCCCGGCCGCAGCGCGCGGCCTTCCACCGCGGACACAAGTCCGCGTAGGCCGCCGCGTGCATACTGGTCAGTGAGTTCGCCAAGTTCAGCGTTGACGGTTTCGGCGATCTGCTCGGTGATCATGCGCCGCGTGTTCCAGGCGAAATAGCCCAGCAGCGACGCCGCGAACAGCGCGAACAGGAACAGATAGACCAGCGTCAGCCGAAACGCTGTCGTTCGTATCAGTTTACCGAATGCCGTCACGAACCATGTACCCGGCACCACGAATGGTGTGCAGCAGCGGACGATCCTGTCCCTTGTCGATCTTGGAGCGCAGCCGCGAGATATGCACGTCGATCACATTGGTCTGCGGATCGAAGTGATAGTCCCACACGTTCTCGAGCAGCATGGTGCGGGTCACCACCTGCCCCGCATGCTTCATCAAGTATTCGAGCAGCCTGAATTCGCGCGGCTGAAGCGTGATCTCGGTAGCGCCGCGCTTGACCTGATGAGAAAGCCGATCGAGTTCGAGATCGCCGACGCGATAGGTCGTCTCTTCGGACGGCCCGCCATGGCGGCGCGACAGCACCTCGACGCGCGCCAGCAGTTCCGCGAATGAATAAGGTTTTGGCAGATAGTCGTCGCCGCCCGCACGCAAGCCCTTGATGCGGTCATCGACCTGGCCCAGCGCGGAGAGGATCAGCGCCGGGGTGTGGTTACCCTTGCCGCGCAGGGTGCCGATGATGGACAGGCCGTCGCGCTTCGGCAGCATCCGGTCGATCACGAGCACGTCGTACTCGCCGGACTCGGCCAGCGCGAGCCCCTCCTCGCCGTCGCTTGCGTGATCGGCGACATGGCCGACCTCGCGAAACGCCTTCACGAGATAGTCCGCCGACTCGCGGTCGTCTTCAACGATGAGCAGTCGCATCTGTGATTCGGTTTGGGTCGGAACAACGGGGCTTTGTAACACCATGGCGCGATGACCGTCCTCATGCAAGGCAACGAATTGGCGGCCTTGCGGTACCTCACCCCCGGCAGGAAAACGGGCGGTGAAGCTGGGGGACTTCACCGCCCGCACTGCACGACCGACTGGAGTGCGATCGTGCCTGCACTCGACGGAGGGGGGCGTTTCCCATCGAGAGCAACTTCAAACATGACGCTTGAAATATGAACGTCATGCCTTGGTCTCAAGGGACGGGTTTTTAAGGCCCGCCCCCGGGAAGGAGCCGTCGGCGGGGGCGATTATGCCGGCGACAACTCCCCATCTCGCACCCGCTCTAAAGCGGGTGATTAACTCTGGATCAGCCCTTGACGACCGGCATCGCGACGAAACGCGACGAGTCTCCGGATTTCACACGAACCAGAACGCTGTTCTTGTTCTCGGAACGAGCGGTGTTGATCGCCTCGCGAACCTCAGCCGGCGTTGCGACCAGCTTACCGGCGACTTCGAGAATGACGTCGCCTTCCTTGAAGCCGCGCTCGGCCGACGGGCTGTTCGGATCGACGTCGGTCACGACCACGCCTTCCTTGCCCGCGCCAGCCACGCTGTTCGCCGGAGCCAGCGTCAGACCGAGGTTCGGCACAGTAACGCTGCCCTTCGCCGCCTTGCCGCCGCCATCGTTGTTCTGGTCAGCATCCGCCTTGGCCTGCTTGGCGTTCGGCAACTCGCCGAGCGTCATGCTGAGGATCTTGTCCTGCCCCTTGTGGACCACGACCAGTTTCACGGTCTGACCGGGAGCCATGCCGCCGATGGTCCGCGCCAGTTCGCGCGCATCCTTGACGGGCTGATCGTTGACCCGCGTGATGACGTCGCCGGATTCAACGCCGGCCTTCGCGGCAGGGCCGTTGGCCTGCGGCTCGGCAACCAGCGCACCTTCGGTCTTCTTCAGGCCGAGGCTGTCCGCGATCTCGGGCGTCACCTGCTGGATCTGGACACCGATCCAGCCGCGGCTGACCGAGCCCTTGTCCTTGAGCTGCTGCACGACACTCTTCACCGTGGAAGCCGGGATCGCGAACGCGATGCCGACGCTGCCGCCGGACGGCGAGTAGATCGCCGTGTTGACGCCGACCACATCGCCTTCGGTGTTGAAGGTCGGGCCACCCGAGTTGCCCTTGTTCACGGGCGCGTCGATCTGGATGAAATCGTCATAAGGTCCGTTGCCGATGTCGCGGCCACGCGCCGAAACAATGCCGGCGGTCACGGTACCGCCGAGGCCGAACGGATTGCCGACCGCAAGCACCCAGTCACCGATGCGCGGCTGGCCGTCGGAGAGCTTGGCGAACGGCATGTTGCTGACGCCATCCACCTTGATCAGCGCCAGATCGGTGCGAGGATCGGTGCCGATCACCTTTGCGGTGTGAACCTTGCCGTCGTCGGCAGTGACTTCAACCTTGTCCGCGCCGTCGACGACGTGGTTATTGGTCACAGCGAAACCATCAGCCGAGATGAAGAAGCCCGAACCCTGGCCGGTCACCTGACCGCCGCCGCGACCGCCACGGCCGCCACGTCCTCCGGGGAAACCATCCGGACCGCCAAAGCGGCGGAAGAAGCGCTCCATTGGCGAACCGGGCGGGAACGGATTATCGCCATTGTCGGCGCTATCGCTCGATACCGTCTTCTCGGCAATCTTCACACGCACCGAAATCACCGACGGCTTCACGCGCTCGACGATGTCAGCGAAACCGATCGGCTGCTGAACCTGACGGACGTCCTTGTTGACCTGCGCGTGCGCGGTCGTGGTCAGCAGGTCGAAATTGTTCGAGGGGCTGAGGCCGTAGGCGGCAACGCCGAGACCCGCGACGACCGAAGCCATCAACGCGAACTTGCGCGCAGAAAAAATGGAACGGCGAGGTGCGGTGTAGGATGGCAGTTTGGAAAAGTCGGTCGGACGATCGGTCATGAATAATCTCCAAGAGGACGAAACGGGACGAGGAATCTCGCGGTGCTGTGTGTGCACCTGTCTTCCGGAAGATGGGGGAAGCGGCCTTACCGCGCTCTGACGGGGGAATTAATGTTTTGTAATAAAAAGGCCGGTCCGAAGGGCCTCGGAATCGAAGCCGAATGCCGCCTTAAACGGGCTTTTTCGCTGGTTCCTCGCCGGCGATCAGCTTCTCGATTCGGGCCTCTTCGTCGGGGGTGAGTTGGAATGACGCACCCTGCTCGCTCGCCGCTCGTTGCCTGCGGCGGCGATTCCCGAACCACAGCGCAAGTCCGCCGCCCACAAGCACCAGCGGGGGAATCAGCCAGAGGACCAGCGTCTGGCCTTCCACACGTGGCTTGAGCAAAACGAACTCGCCGTAGCGCGCAACGAGGAAATCCATCACCTGCTGATCGGTGTTGCCGGCGGCGATGCGCTCGCGCACCAGAAGACGCAGGTCGCGCGCCAACGGCGCGTCGGAGTCGTCGATGGACTGGTTCTGGCAGACCATGCAGCGCAATTCACGCGACAGGTTGCGCGCCCTCGCCTCCTGCGCCGGATCGGCCATGATCTCGTCGGGCTGCACGGCGCGGGTGACTGACGGCATCAGCGTCAGCATGATTGCAAACAGTGCCGGGAGAACGCGTTTCATCGCGGCTACTCCGCCGCCTGCAACGCGCCGGCGGTCTTCGCGGCTTTCGCCGGTTTCGGCGCACCGACGCGCAGCCGCCGGTCGGTCAGCGACAGCAACCCGCCGAACGCCATCAGCAGCGGCCCGAACCAGATCAACAGCACCAGCGGCTTGTGATAGATGCGCACCGCGACCGAACCGTCGGTGTGGCTGTCACCAAGCGAAATATAAAGCTGGCTGACGCCGCGCGTGAGCAGCGCCGCCTCCGTGGTCGACATCGCACGCGTCGCAAAGTTGCGCTTCGACGGTGTCATCACGCCGATGGTCTTGCCGTCGAGCATCACTGTGAAATGCGACACCGCCTCGCGATAATTCGGCCCCTGCTGCTGCGTGACATCGTCGAGCCGCACCTGGTAGCCGCCGACGGTCACGACATCCTTCGGCTGCATCGACGCGATGCTCTCGCTGTTCCACGTCGTCTCGCAGACGATTCCGATCAGCGCTATACCGAGGCCCGCGTGGGCGAATGCCGAGCCCCAGGTCGAGCGCGGCAGGCCACGCGCGCGGCTCAAGGATGTGGCAAGCGGCGCGCGGAACAGTTGCATGCGTTCGGCGATGTCAGTGATCGCGCCGAGCACCACAAAGACCGCGATGCCGATCATCAGCGGCGCGAAGGCTCCGCCGCCGCGGGTCCATGCCCACAGCACGGCGATAGTCACCAACGCCACGATACCCGCTGCCGTGAGACGCTGCGCTGCGCCGAGCAAATCGCCGCGCTTCCACGCCAGTTGCGTTCCGAACGGCACCGCCAGCAGCAGCGGCAGAAACAACGGTGCAAACGTCAGATTGAAGAACGGCGCGCCGACAGAAATTTTCTCGCCGGTGAGAACTTCCAGCGCCAGCGGATAGAGCGTGCCGACCAGCACCGTGGCACAGGCCGTGGTCAGCAAGAGATTGTTCAGCACCAATGCGCCTTCGCGCGAGATCGGCGCGAACAGACCTCCCTGCTTTAGCGCCGACGCCCGCCACGCATAGAGGCTGAGGCTGCCACCGATGAACAGACACAAGATCATCAGAATGAACACGCCGCGCGAAGGATCGCTGGCAAATGTATGCACCGATGTGAGTACGCCCGAGCGCACCAGGAACGTGCCGAGCAGCGACAGCGAGAATGTCAGGATCGCAAGAAGGATGGTCCAGACCTTCAGCGCCTCGCGCTTCTCCATCACCACCGCGGAATGCAGCAGCGCTGTGCCGGCGAGCCATGGCATTAGCGAGGCATTCTCCACCGGGTCCCAGAACCACCAGCCGCCCCAGCCGAGTTCGTAATAGGCCCAGTACGAGCCCATCGCGATGCCGAGCGTGAGGAAAATCCACGCCATCAGCGTCCATGGCCGTACCCACCGCGCCCACGCGGCGTCGATGCGGCCTTCGATCAGCGCGGCGACAGCGAACGAGAACGAGATCGAGAAACCGACATAGCCGAGGTAGAGCATCGGCGGATGAATCGCGAGGCCGATGTCCTGCAACACCGGATTAAGATCGCGTCCCTCGATCGGCGGATTGGCGATGCGCAGGAACGGATTCGAGGTGGCGAGAATGAAGAGGTAGAACGCCGTGCCGACCCATGCCTGCACCGCCAACACCAGCGCACGCAGCGCGCGCGGCAGGTTACTGCCGAAGGCCGCGACCAGCGCGCCGAACAGCGCAAGGATCAGCACCCACAGCAGCATCGAGCCTTCGTGGTTCCCCCACACACCGGTGATCTTGTAGAGCATCGGCTTCAGCGAATGGGAATTCTCGTAAACGTTCAGGACCGAAAAATCCGACGTGATATTCAGCCAGGTCAGCGCGGCGAACGAGAACGCCGCGAACACGAACTGCACCAGCGCGGTCGAGCGCGCGACATTCATCAGCGCCGGGTCGCGCAGGCGCGCGCCGATCACCGGCACCACAGACTGGATCAGCGCCAGCGCCAGCGCCAGCACCAGCGCGAAATGTCCGGCTTCCGCGATCATTTCGCGCTCCCTTGCACGCCGGGTGTCTTCTTGTCGTAGTCGTCTTTCCAGTGGCCGGTCTTCTTCAGCTCATCCGCGACGGCCTTCGGCATGTAGGTCTCGTCGTGCTTGGCGAGCACGGTATCGGCCTTGAACACGCCGTTGGCGTCGAGCGCGCCTTCGGAAATGATGCCCTGCCCTTCGCGGAACAGATCCGGCAGAATGCCCTGATAAGTCACGGGCAGCGTTGCATTACCGTCGGTCACTTCAAACTTCACTTTAAGCTGCTCGCCGCGCACCAGCGATCCCTCGCGCACCAGACCGCCGAGACGAAAACGTTGGCCGGGCTGGATATGCTTTTCGGCAACCATTCCGGGCGTGGAGAAGAATACGATGGAGTCGCGCAAAGCGTTGAGCACGAGCGCAGCCGCGATCGCGAGCACCGCGAGCGATCCTCCAATCAACGTCAATCGCCGCTGCTTGCGCGTCATCAAAATTATCCGTCTAGTCCGAGACTCTTGAGACCGTCGTTCAACTGCTGCAATCGCGCGGCGTCGTTGCCCACCGCCTGACGCGCGTCGCCGCGCGCCGCCTGTGCCTTGTCGCGCTCGCCGAGAACCATATAGGCGCGCACCAGCCGCAGCCAGCCCTCGACATCGTCGCCGTTGTCCTTCAATCGCGTAGCGAGTCGATCCACCATGCCGCGGATCATGCTGTTACGATCGCCCTCGGTCATGCCCTTTGCAGCGGCGACTTCCTCGTCGGAAAGTTTTGGCGCGGCGACGCCGAGACGCGTCAATGAATCCTGTATCAGCGGACGCCACGGCGCATCCGCCGGCGCAGACGCCAGCATCGCACGCCAGACATTCGCGGCATCATCCTTGCGGCCATCCTGCTCGGCGGCGAGGCCGACGAAATAGCGCGCCTTTACCTCATTGGGATCGAGCGCGACGGCGCGGTCAAACTCGGCCTTCGCCTCCGCAGTAACGATGCCCCCACTCGCTGCCGCCATCGCCTCGCCAAGATCGGCGCGGCGCGTGGCGCTCTCGCCATTGTAAGCGATGGCGTTGCGATAAGCGCGCGTCGCATCGTCGAAGCGGCCGAGCTTCACCAGCACGGGCGCCAGCACTTCCCAGCCACGGCCGTCGGTTGGATTTTTCTCGAGATGAGTTTCAACCTGGGCAACGAGTTTGTCCATCGACGAGGACGCCACCGATGCGCGGGTGCGCTCCGCGAGCGGAAAGTCGCCGAGCGAAGGCGAACCGAACTGCGCATAGAGTACCACCGCAACCAGCGGCAATCCGACAAGCGCGATCACGGCGACGGCGCGGCGGAATGGCATGCTTGAAGACAACACCGCGCCGGCTTCGGTATCCGATGCCGCCAGCAGACGCCGGCTGATTTCGACGCGCGCGGCTTCCGCCTCGCTTGCGCCGATCATGCCTGCCGCAGCGTCGCGCTGAACCTCGGCGAGCTGGTCCTTGTAGACCACTGCCTCGCTGCCCTCGCGCGCGGAGCCGGTGCCGCGCCCGAGCGGCCACAGCACGGCAAATACCGCTGCAGCAGTCATCAGCGCGAACACAAACCAGAGCGTCATTTCAAAGGGTTCCCGGCGAAACTAGAACCGTTACAAGCGGCCATTCCGTGCCGGGGTTACACCACGGCTGGCGGAGCCGTGCAATTGACATTTCCGGCACAGATTCAATGGGATTCCGGGCCCGCGCAGCGGCGCTTTCGGCATGACTGAATCTGGGGAAGGAATAAGGCGGGAGAGCGGATCGCGCCTTGCGCGAGATCAACCGGCGCGCGAGGGCTTGCGGTCGGTGGCGCGCGTCGCCTCGGCGGCCTTGCGCTCCGCGGGCCGCGCCATTTCGGCGGCCTTGCTCATCAGGGAGGCGTAGTCGGGTCCGAACAGCACGTCGCAGAACCGGATCGCGGCCTGTATCTGCGTCAGGCGGTAGGAACGAACCTTCTGGTCGTGGGTGCGGAGCGATTCCACCAGCGTCTCGGTGGCCTTCTCGACATAGTGCTGCAATTCGGTGTAGGCGCGCAGCGACACTTCGTTGATCGCGAGTTCGCTGGCATAGGTGCGGCAGACTGCGACGAAGTCGATCATCGCCGCAGTTTCCTCGATGTCCTCCGGATCGATCCGGTTCGCCGAGGTCACGTCCTTGTCCGGCCCCTGCCGCAGCAGCCGGCGCACGCGTCCGGGCACGCTGTCGATTTCCGATTGCAGCGCATTGGAAATCTCGGAGCGGATCGACGCCAGTTGCTTGCCCCACGTCGATTCCGAGCGGAGATCGAGCTCGGTGCGAAGACCGCGAATGCCGTCGTGCAGCGTCTTGAGATGATTGGAGGTGTCCTTGAACTGGCCGCGCTTGATGTCGCCGCGCAGTTCGGAGGCGACGTTCGACAGTTCCTGAAGCGCCATGGTCACGGTCACGCCGAACGGCGTGCCTGCGACGCGGATCTCGTCGTCGGAGCCCGCCACCATGACGCCGAGGCGGATGATCTGCCAGGGTGCTACGAGCCGCTGCATCACCAGCGAAACGGCGAACGGCAGCACTTGCTGCGTCTGCAGCGACGGCAGGTTGAGCGCGGCCATCGCCGACCTGATGTGGGATTCGGCGAAGACCCGGATCTGGCCGGGCAGCTTGTGATTGAGTTTTTCCAGCGAGTCGCGGGCGCTCAGCACGGCGCCGATGGGGCCGATGTCCTCGACCACACTGGTGGCGCCAAGGCGGCCGAGCGTGCGCTGGCGGTCGCCACCGGACAGCGTGCCGGTAACATTTGCGATCGCCTCGGAGGCGGCAAGCTGAAGGGTGCGTACGGCGGCGTTGACGTCAGGAGCGCCGGCCGCATCGCTCGCAATCGAGGCCTCGAAGGCAGCGACGGCCTCGGGGCACCCCTCGCGGCCGAGCCAGAGCCAGACCGGGCCCAGCGACGAGCGCCGGATCTGGCCGGGCCGGACATGGGGAACGGTTTCAACCAGGAAGGGCTCGAGCGGACGAAACACCCGCCGCATCGGATCTTCAGTGCGCGGCGTCGTGTCCTCACTCGGGGCGCGGACCACCATGCGCAACTGCTCGAGCACGAAATTCGCGACCGCCACGTCCTCGCCGCGCTCCATCGCGCGCTCGAACTCGCGCATCAGCAGGGCTTGCGCCTTCGGCGGCAATTGCCCGAGATAGTCCCTCAACCGCTCGATCGACGATTGGCTCATCCGCCCAAACGCTCACACTGGCTGGCGCCGAAAGGCGTCCACTGGGTGTGATAGCCGGGGTGGCGTTAATTTCGCGTTGAGGAACGGTATTTGACCGGCCCACTTCGGGGCGGCCCCTGCCCGTCAGCCCACCGCCGTCCAGGTGCCGTCGGGATTGCGGCAAGCCGTTCCGCGATCGATCGTCGGCTGACCGTTGATATAGATGGTGTGGGTGAAGGTGCGGCAGCGGTTACCACGTTGCACGTAGACCGGACCCGGAACGATATTGCCATAGCGGCCTGAATTCGGATTTCGCCAAGATACCGGAGCGCCTGGCGCACCTTGATCGAAAGCGTTCATCTGAGCCTCATAGGCATATTGGCGGTCCTGTTCGTCCATCGACGCGCCGACCCGGTTACCGATGAGACCACCGATGGCCGCACCCGCCATCGCGGCTCCGACACGCTCGCCCGTGCCGCCGCCGATGGCCGATCCGATCAACGCACCGCTCAACGCCCCGATCACCGTGCCGGAGTTTTCCTTCGGTCCGCTGTCGGCAGCACAACCGCCGAGCATCAGCGTGGCCGCGAGCAGAATGGCCGTCTTCGGATATCGCATGTCGTTCGTCCCCAAGATCGCAGCGGACACAGATCGTCCGGCGGGCGCTTTGGAACGGAGGATTGGGGCGAGAGAGCGGCGGAACCCTTCAAACGCCCGGCAGGATCAGCTCGCACCGGAGCCCGCCGATCGGGGCCGCGCCGAGCTTGAGGCTGCCGCCGTAGAGGGCCGCGAGCTCGGTCACAATGGACAGTCCGAGGCCCGAACCGGGTTTGGTTTCGTCCAGCCGCTGGCCGCGGACCGCAACCTGGGTCCGTTCGACCGGAGATAACCCCGGCCCGTCATCGTCCACGATGATGCGCAGCGTCGGATCGAGCGGGCCGCCCGGCGTCAACTCCAGCAGCACCTCGATGAAGACTTTCTGCGCGGCCCACTTGCAGGCGTTGTCCACAAGGTTGCCGGTCATCTCCTCAAGGTCCTGCCGCTCGCCGCGAAACTTTGCGCCGGACGCGGCTTCGACATCGATCAGGATGTCGCGGTCGCGGTGGATCTTCTCCATGGTCCGCCCCAGCGCCTCGATCACCGGCTTGACCTCGGTCACGGTGCCGATGGTCTGCGCGCGCGCGGCGATGCGCGCACGCTCCAGATGATGCGCAACCTGATCGCGCATGATGTCGGTCTGTTCGAGAACTTTTGCGGCGAACGGATCATTGCGGTTAGTCGACGCCTCGTTGACGATGACCGACAGCGGCGTCTTGATCGCGTGCGCGAGATTGCCGACATGGGTGCGCGAACGCTCGACGATGGCGCGATTGGCGTCGAGCAGCGCATTGGTCTCGCGCGCCAGCGGCGCGATCTCCAACGGAAATTCTCCCTCGAGCCGCTCGGCATGGCCGGAGCGGATCGCGGCCAGTCCATTCGAGATGCGTTTGAGCGGCGCGAGGCCGAACCGCACCTGAAAGACGGTGGTCAGCAGCAGGCCGACGGTGAGCGCGGCGAACGTGGCCGCGAGATAGGTATTGAACGCCCAGGTTTCATCGTCGATCTCGGTGGCGTCACCGGCCACGGAAGCGAGATATTTTCCCTCGACGCCGAGGTCGACCGGCCGTTCCACCATGCGCAGATGCTGGTCTTCCGGCCCCTTCACATAAGCAAGGCGAACGCCGGACTGGTCGAGCTCGATTCCCATGTCTTCAAGGTTGGGCAGCGTCGCATCCCATAGCGAGCGCGACGCCCGCACCTCGGGCTTGTCGCCGTCGATACGCGCCATGCGCCAGTACCAGCCCGACAGCGGCAGTTCGAACAGGGGCTCGCCGAGCGACTGCACGGACCGGTCCGCGGACTTGTCGCCCTTGTCGTTCTTTTCGCTCTTCTCGCTGGGATCCTCAGGCTGCGCTGCTTCGGCGATCAGCGTGCGGAGATAGAAATTGAGCCGGCGATCGAAGGCACGCTCGACCGAACGCTTGTAGACCGAGGACAGGATGACACCGGTGATGAGCAGGATCGCCACCACCCAGACCGTCGCGGACAGGAACAGTCGTGTCGCGAGAGAATTCGTGTGGCGGTTCAAAAATCCTCCCCGAAGTTCGCTAGTGGTCCGATTCTGACATTCGCGTTGCGGGAGCTCGCGCAAAGTGGGACGCGAATGTCAAATCCACTCCACTGGGTGTTCACCGCATAGTACAGCGAACTTCGGATTCAGGACACTAATGCGCATTGGTTTGTGCATTGGTCACGGGCGGCGGCGTCAGCAGATAGCCGAGGCCTCGCACGGTCTGAATGATGTCGACTTCGAGCTTCTTGCGGATGCGACCGACGAAAACTTCAATCGTGTTGGAGTCGCGGTCGAAGTCCTGGTCATACAGATGCTCGACCAGTTCGGTGCGCGACACCACGCGGCCGGAATGGTGCATGAGATAGGCCAGCAGCCGGTACTCGTGCGAGGTCATCTTGATGGGATTGCCGTTGACGCTGACGCGGTTGGTGCGGGTGTCGAGCATCACCGGCCCGCAGGTCAGCTCAGACTGGGCATGGCCCGCGCTCCGCCGCAGCAGTGCGCGAATGCGCGCCAGCACTTCCTCGAGATGAAATGGCTTTGCGACGTAGTCGTCGGCGCCGGCGTCGAAGCCCTGCACCTTGTCGCTCCAGCGGTCGCGCGCGGTGAGGATCAGCACCGGCATGGTGCGCTTGTTGCGCCGCCAGGCTTCCAGCACCGAAATGCCGTCCATCTTGGGAAGGCCGATGTCGAGCACCACGGCGTCGTAAGGCTCAGAGTCGCCAAGAAAGTGCCCCTCCTCGCCATCGAACGCGCGGTCCACGACATAGCCTGCATCGGACAAAGCTGTCGTCAGTTGGCGGTTGAGATCCGGGTCATCTTCAACAACAAGAAGGCGCAAGACAGTCTCCGCACGTTGCCTCTAAACTGACGCTAACATGAACGGCTTGGCGCTGAATGCTTGATGAACGGCGCGCGCCCAAGAAGACTTCCAAGATTACTTTTTCGTCACAGTCACCGTCTTACCGGCGGGCTTGCCGGTCACCGCCTTGACCAGCTTGTCGAGCACGCCGGGAGCATCCTGGCCGGTGGCGAAGCAGACCTTTTCGCGGGTCCGCCCGCTGATGTAGACGCCTAACACGCCGAATCGGAAGCCCCAATAGCTGACCAGGAGGCCGGTCGCCCCGATCAGGGCGTTGATCGCGGTCATGTCGCCAGTCCAGAATTCGTGAACCAGAACAATCCAGAGCGCGGCGCATTCAAAGGTTAATTCGCCCACGAGCGCGATGTTTGTAACGGGCTGTTCCGCCATCGGCGGCAAGCCGAGCGCCTGCGCGCGAATCCACTCCGCGCCCGCGCGTGTTTTTCCCGCACCGCGCCCGCCGATCAGAAGCCATGTCAGCCACGGCTGGCCGTTCGGCGCCAATGGTGACGGCATCTGATGATCGTGCGCGAAGACATCCCACCGCGACAAAAGCAATTCGAGTTCATTCCTCGTCATCCCCTCGATCAGGAATCGGCGCTGCGCCTGCGACCAATCCTTCCAGGCGGCGCGAAAGTTCACGGCGGAATTCGTCGAGGTCTCGGGGAACGGCGTCGTCATCGGCGGCCTTCGCTGTGTCGTCTCCTGCCCCGCGCTCCTGCTCGCGCAGCCGCATCACTTCCTTCAAAGTGCGCGCCAATGAGGCCAGCACGCGCGCGCGGCTTTCGGTCTCGACGCGCTGCGTCGGGTGTATCCGCGTCGGGTTGCCGATGATGCGTTCGATCTTCGACAGCTCGCGTTCGATGGCGTCGCTAACGCGCTCCACCAGCGAGGTGGCCGGTGGCTGATCGGGTGGCGGATCGTTGATGCGATCCACGGCGGATCTCCGGTTGCTGACGCGGACCGGCCCGGACAGTTTCGCATTCGCCTTCTCGATCGCCTCGATCGCGACGTGATCGCGCTCATCAGCGACAAGATTGCCGGGATGTTCCTTGATGACCTTCGCGCGCGGGCGCTTTTCCTTTTCAGGCTTCGCCGCGACCGGCTTTTTCGCTGTGATCTTCTTAACTGTGCCTTTCCTGACCGGCTTCTTGACGGCTTTCTTCGCCGTCTTCCTTGCTCTCTTCTTGGCAACTGTCCTGCGCGCAGCCTTCTTCGCCGTCCGATTTTTCACCGGCGCGGACGAAGGCTTCTTCGGCATCGTGAAAAACTCTCTTGCTGATACGACAACGCCGCGCAACGGCGCGGCGGTCTGAAAGCTGTCACAGACAGGGACAGCTCCTTTTCGTCATGCCCGGCTTTATGCCGGGCATCCACGTCTAATAGTCGACTAAAGACGTGGATGGCCGGGACAAGCCCGGCCATGACAAAAATTTAGGTGACACCTCATGGATCGAGACGCGCAAAGCACCACGAAGACTCACGTCCTGAAGAATATGAACCAGACGATCGCCAGCACAAATCCCGCCGCGATGGTGCTGACGGTCAGCAGCGCCAGGACCGAAGGTCCCCGCTCCTCCTGCCGCGCTTCGGTCGGCGTCTCGACAATCCGGCGATGGCTTTCGATGTGTTCGACTTTTGCCATGGCGTCCTCATTCATTTGAACGCGCGAAACGTCCGCGCACTTCTCTGAGGAGAAAACGTCCGATGGGCAGATGTGGTTCCGGGTGCGAATGCCGCGTTGTCGCTGCGGCCGTTCATTCGAGTGATGCGACTTTTTCAAACGCAACTCTGGAGCATGCCGAAACCCTACTGCGGCAGCGTTACGGTGTCAAGGACTATTTTCCTATCAACATTGCCTCGCGTGTCCCGCGCTTTCGGCATGGCCGCTCTGAGAGGAACGAAATCCACAGCGTCACGTTGGCTCGGCAGCGAGGTGCATCATGAAAGAAACTGTGGACCGGGTGATGAAGGCGTTCGCGACAAAGCACAAGCACATGACTCCTGAACAGGAGCGCAAGGTTCGCGACGAGGTGTCTGATTTCGTGGCAGAACTTCTGGCCAAGCGCGCCGATCAGCTCACACGGTTCGCCGATACAAGACCTCGCGGAACAGAGCCAATTTGAATCTGTTTGGACGGACATCCCGATCACCCGCCTCACCAGGGCGGGTTTTTCGTGACCGGAAGCAATCGGCAGACGGAACCGCAACCTGCGCGAGACCGTTACCTTGCGAGAATGTGGAGGATCCGATCATGACGCACCAGGAGCGTGTTCTCGACGCGGTTCTCAGAGCTCATGGCATTCTCGCCGACTATATCGAGCAAGGCCCGCGCCACTGCGAGACAACCATCGCCCGGCTATTCGCCGTTCTCGACGATCAGGAGCTGATCGCCGCGGTGAACGCGATCAATCTGGAAAGCGTGAAGACTGGCGGGGCGGAGCTTCCGCTCGCGCGCGAGCTGCCCAACCGCGCGAGTTAAACGCCGCTCCATGTCTCAAGCTTGTAATCGAACCACCGGCTGAAGCGCTTGCCGTCCCACTCGTATTGCAGATGCCGCTCCTGCATGGGAACACCGGCGACATCCGGCCAGAACGCCGCGATACATGAGCCGCCTTCGTCGCGCACGCTCGGATAGACGATGCCGTCGCTGTCGTTATCGCGCAGTTCTGCCGCGAACGGCCGGCTGTGCGCGTAACTTTCCGCGTCGAGGACCAGCCGCCTCAACCTGTCATCGAGCCGCGACACATCATGCAGCCGCGCATCCAGCGTGCCGAGCAACACGCGCATGTCCTCGCGGCGCGGCGGGTCGTTTGAATCCGCCGCGAAGCGCGCGAAGTGATAGCCGGTCTCTTTAATGGCGGTCTGCAACGAGCGCGCGGCGTAATAGACCCCGTAGCTGCCGTCCGAAAAACGCGAGCCGTTTCTGTTCATGTGGGTGAACGGCGCCATCACCCATGACGCGTTCGGCCCCGTCACCCTGCGCTCCGGCGGCACCAGCGCGATCTCGCCGGCCTCGTCGCGCACGCGCGGGTTGGTGGCCTGCTCGAGTTCGATCAGCACATCCCACACCGCGGGATTGTCGGAGACACGCTCGAATAGCGCGATCGGCGGATAGCGCGACGCGATGATCCGCCACGCCTCCCGCCAGCGCACGCGCGTCGGTTTCAGGTCATGATCCGGCACTTAAGACCACGGCGCGCGCGCGGCATCGACATAGGCCCGCACCGCCGCGAGGTCGGTAACGTCGCCCGCGGTCATCCGCGCCAACGGCGTTTGGCCTGCGAAGGATCTGTTGGGCCGCAGCACCCAGCCGTCGGCGAGCGCTGCGTCGGAGTAGACAATCTGCAGCGCCTTCCAGATGCCTGCGACATAGCCGATCCGGCGCAGCGTATCGTCGGGCACGCGCGCCGCCTTGCCGCTCTTCCATTGAAAGAACGTGCGCTCGGCCGGATTGCCGAGGATGCGGCGGGCATCGCCATTGCCGACGCCCCACCGGCTCATGATCCGGAAGAAACCTTCCAGCGCGAGGCCGTGGCGGTCGGCGGGAATGATATCTGAGGCTTTCTGCGGCTTTGCAGTCATTAGCCTATCCTATGCAATATTGCATAAGATAGGGATTTAGCTTGCAGGCGTCAACGGTCGACCCGAGGCTTATGGGGAGCGGCGAAGCGCAATTCTGGAGCATGCCGGGACCCTAACCCGGCAGCGTCACGGTGTCAAGGATTAATTTCCTAGACCGGAAGACCGTCCAATGAGCGCTTAGCTCGAACAGCCGACTCTCAATCAGCCGCTCTGTCGTCGTCCTGCGCGGTGCAGAGTCCCCTCGCCAGCCGCTGCCTGACCTTCGCATCGCAATAGCTGTTGCAGATCGCGCCGTTCAGCCTGGTGCATTTCGTCATGCACGCTTGATAGGTGCAGCTCACCCCGCCCCCATGTCCTGCAGCCGCCGCCGCGTCGGACGTGGACATGGCGCTCGCGATCAGATGCACAATCAGCCACCCGGCCTGCAACATGACGACCTGCTTCGTTTCGCAGAGTGCAGCACCGCGCGAAGGCCAGCGCAACCGGGATGTGCAGGGCGGCCACCTTTCCGCCTTATGCGCCGGAGTCCGTCACCGTTTCGCCTTTTGGCTAATTATTCGGCCAGTTCGGCGGCCTGCGGAGGACCCGCGAGCGGACGTTCTTCCATCAGCATCATCAGCGCCGCACCGGTCGCCAGCAGCAATGCCGCGGCGGCAAACACATAACGGAACGCCGCGATCATGTCGGCGGGTGCGATGGCATGCTTCGCACCGACGTGTTGCTCGGCGCCGATCGTCAGATGACTCCCGAGCACCATCAGCAGGATTGCAGTGAACACCGCGACAGTGAACGACGCCATCAGCGAGCGGAAGAAATTCATCGCACCGGTCGCCGTGCCGACCTGCATGCGCGGCACCGCATTCTGGATCGATACGACACTGACCGGAAACACCGTGCCGAGGCCCATCGCCATCAGCGACAATAGCGCGAGCAATTGCCACAGCGGCAGCGGCGTCGCCAACGAAAGCGTGAGCGCAGCAAACGTCGCGATCGACACGCCGCCGATCGCCGCGCGCTTGTAGTGCTTCGTGAACATCATCGCGCGGCCCGCGGCCCATGCGCCAAGCACCGATACCGCAACCAGCGGAATCAGCGCGAGCCCCGCTTCGCTCGCGGTCAGTCCGTACACCACCTCGTAGTACAGCGGCATGTGCACCGTGAGGCCGATCATCGTGCCGATGGCGCAGCCGCCCGCAGCCATTGCGAACGGCACCACCGATCCCGACAACAACGGAATCGGCAGGAACGGTTCATCGGCGCGCTGCGCGTGCCAGACGAATGCGACGCCGAGGAAAATCGCGGAGCCGATCATCGCAAGGATTTCAGGCGACGCCCACGCGAAGCGGTTGCCGCCCCATGTCAGCACCAGCATCACGATCACGGCCGAGGCCATCAGCAGCAAGCCGCCGAGCCAGTCGACCTTGCGCTTGCGGTGGAACACCGGAATCTTTGCCATCCTCGGCAGCAGCATCGCGAGCGACAACGCGCCGAGCGGAAGGTTGATCCAGAAGATCACCGACCAGTGCAGATGTTCGGCGAACAGTCCGCCGAGCACCGGGCCGCCGATGCCAGCCGCGACCCACACCGACGAGAAATAAGCCTGGTACTGGCCGCGTTCGCGCGGCGTCACCACGTCGGAGATCACGATCTGCACCAATGGAAGGATGCCGCCGCCGCCGATGCCTTGAAGGGCGCGTGCGAGAATCAGCGTCAGGATATTCGGCGCAATCGCGCACAGCACCGAGCCAATCAGAAACAGCGCCATCGACACGATGATCATCGCGCGGCGGCCGTAGATGTCGCTCAGCGTTCCGTACACCGGCGCGACCGCGGTCGATGACAGAAGATACGCGGTGATGACCCACGACAGATTGCTGACGTCGTTGAATTGCCGCCCGATGGTCGGCAGCGCGGTGGCGACGATGGTCTGGTCGAGTGCGGTGAGAAACATCGTGAGCATCAGGCTCAGCAGGATGGTCCGCACTTCGCCCTTCGAGAGCGGCGGCGCCGGCACGATGGGCGGCGCTTCGGAGAGGTCGATCACTTCAGTCGCGATGCTGGAAACGTCGTCCGGTGCATCCAGCGCCTGCGCTTCGTCCGCCGCGTCGCCGCGCTGTCGATGTGTCTCGGTCATGAGTCCGGGCGAGAACTTTCTGGAGAGTGGTTCAGCCGCAAATGGGTTGAACTCGAAATGTCTTGGATGACGGTAGATTTATCCTGTTTCGGAGCGATTCATAAGAAGCACGGGCGCATGGGTGCACCGCGCAGGTGTGCCATCACGGACGCGTTATCGCGTAGGCCGTTTCTTGAGCCGTGCACGCTTCGGAATCACGCCCGGCCACTGGACGATATGATCCTCAAGATCAGCAACGTCGACCTCATCCTCGCTGCCCCACACCCTGCCCTGCACCGACACGCCGGCTTCATGGACGGTGTTGGGATCGCCTGAAATTAGCGGGTGCCACCAGTATAGATCGCGGCCTTCGGCGACGAGCTTGTAGCCGCAACTCGGCGGCAGCCAATTCAATGTCCGGACATTCTCCGGCGTCAGCCGCACGCAGTCGGACACCTTGGCCGACCGGTTCGCGTAGTCCTTGCAGGCGCACAGGCCGGCATCGAGCAGCGTGCAGGAAACGTGGGTGAAGTAGATTTTGCCCGTATCCTCGTCTTCCAGCTTTTCCAGGCAGCAGCGTGCGCAGCCATCGCACAGGCTTTCCCATTCGCTGTCGGACATCTCCTCCAACGTCTTGGTTTTCCAGAAAGATTCGCTCTGGGTCGAAGGCGGCCGAGGCCGGGCTGTCATGGCTTTGAACCTGTCGGGATCTTAAAACGTCCTTACGTTATATGGTGCTTTATGAGCCTCAGCGGCAGTTGCGCAAGCGGCAAGATGACGGGCAGCGTTCCCGGTGCTGAAAAGCGTGGGCAGCGTTCACCGTCGGCATTAAAAAACCAGCGCGGCCATTGGTTTATGGTCCATGGTCGGTTAGAAGGTTCCGGATTCCCGGTGGCGAAATTGCGTACCTGATCGCCTTGGGGATGCCGCAAATTATCGAGCATCGTCTAACCAGCGCTTTTCTCATCCGGCGACTCGGTCGCTGCATTGTTTTCAAGGGTTCCGGTGCGCCAGATCGTACCAAGCGAGTGGAAAAGGCGATTCCGGCATTTCCTGCTGGATCTCGACGCGCGGATCGATTCGACGCTGTTCTCATCGGCTGTCGGCCTGCGCGAACTGTTCGAGCGCTACTCGACCTTCATGGATCGCTTCTATGTCGGCCGCTGGAAACGCTGGGTCTTCGTCGAGCCGATTTCGGAAGCCGCCACCATCGGCCTTGCCGGCCTCGTGCTGATGCTGGCGCTGGCGGTCCCCGCCTTCCGCGAAACTGCCGACGACGACTGGCTGAAGAAGTCCGATCTCGCGGTGTCGTTTCTCGACCGCTACGGCAACCCGATCGGAAACCGCGGCATCAAGCACAACGACTCGATCCCACTCGAAGAATTTCCCGACAACCTGATCAAAGCCACGCTCGCGACCGAAGACCGCCGCTTCTACGATCACTTCGGCATCGATGTTGCCGGCACCGCGCGCGCGCTATTGACCAACGCGCAGGCTGGCGGCGTGCGGCAAGGCGGCTCCTCGATCACGCAGCAGCTCGCCAAGAACCTGTTCCTTAACAATGAGCGCACCATCGAGCGCAAGGTAAAGGAAGCGTTCCTCGCCATCTGGCTGGAAACGCGACTCACCAAGAACGAGATCCTGAAACTCTATCTCGACCGCGCCTACATGGGCGGCGGCACCTTCGGCGTCGACGGCGCAGCGCATTTCTATTTCAACAAGTCCGCGCGAGACGTGAATCTCGCGGAATCCGCGATGCTCGCTGGCTTGTTCAAGGCGCCGACCAAATACGCGCCGCACATCAACCTGCCCGCTGCGCGTGCGCGCGCCAACGTGGTGCTCGACAATCTCGTGGACGCGGGCTTCATGACCGAAGGTCAGGTGTTCGGTGCTCGCCGCAACCCCGCCAACGCGGTCGACCGCCGCGACGAAAATTCGCCGAATTACTATCTCGACTACGCTTTCGACGAGATGCGCAAGCTCGTCCTGACGCTCCCGAAATCCTACACCGAGCGCGTGTTCGTCGTTCGCACCGCCATCGACATGAACGTGCAGCGCGCCGCGGAAGCCACCGTCGAAAACCAGTTGCGCCAGTTCGGCCGCGACTACCACGCGACGCAGGCCGCGGTGGTTCTGGCCGATCTCGACGGCGGCGTTCGCGCGATGGTCGGCGGACGTGACTACGGCGCCAGCCAGTTCAACCGCGCCGTGGATGCGATGCGCCAACCTGGCTCTTCGTTCAAGCCTTACGTTTACGCGACCGCACTGATGAACGGCTTCACGCCGAAATCCATCGTCGTGGACGGCCCGGTTTGTATCGGCAACTGGTGCCCGCAGAATTACGGCCGCTCCTATTCCGGCGCGGTGACGCTTACACAGGCGATCACGCGCTCCATCAACGTCGTGCCGGTGAAGCTGTCGATTGCGATGGGCGGCAAGGCTGGTCCAAGGGCTGGCCGCGCCAAGATCGTCGAGACCGCGCGCAAGATGGGCATCACGGCTCCCCTCGTCGATACACCGTCGTTGCCGATCGGCTCCACGGAAGTAAGCGTGGTGGAACATGCCGTGGCTTACGCGACCTTCCCCAACAAGGGACGCTCCGTGAAGCCGCATGCCGTACTTGAGGTGCGCAGCGGCGCAGGCGATCTGGTCTGGCGCTGGGACCGCGACGGCAAGAAACCAACGCAGGCCATTCCCGCTTCGGTCGCCGCCGACATGGCGGAAATGATGAGCCACGTGGTCGATGAAGGCACGGCGCGCCGCGCTCGGCTCGACGGAATTCCGGCGGCCGGCAAGACCGGCACGACGAACGCATTCAGGGATGCATGGTTCGTCGGCTACACCGGCAATTTCACCATGGCGGTCTGGTACGGCAACGACGACTATTCATCGACCAACCGCATGACGGGCGGCTCGCTTCCCGCGCAGACATGGCATGACATCATGGTCGTCGCGCATCAGGGCGTCGAGATCAAGGATCTGCCCGGCGTGGGCGCCGGCAAGAAGCTGCCGCCGGATGCTGTCGCCGCAGCGAATGCGAAAGCACCTGAGGTCAATCCCGGTCCGCCGCCGATCCTGACCCGGCGCGGCGCGAATATCCTGGTGCGCGTCGAAAAGCTGTTCGACGACGCGGCGAAGACCGCCAGCGTGCCGGGCAAGACATCATCGAACGACAACGGCAAGCCGGCCTCACCTTCCGCCGTGGCTTTCCCGGACAGTTTCGCATCGGCAACCTCGGATCGGCCGGCGGCGACTGTGCCGCCGCGCAAGAATTGATCGCGTTATGATAGCGCTCCGACCGTGCGGCTGATCCTCGTCACCCTCGTCACGTTGATGATCGCAACCATTGTTGGCCTCGGCACAACATGGATGACGGCGACGCGTGGCGTTGACGTTGGCACCATCACAATCGGCCCGTGGACGGCACGGCCAAAGACCGGGACCAGCGATATCGATCCCTACTCCCGCGCGTCGGTCGCGCGCAGCGGAGAACTGCCGGTGGGGACCGGCGACGGTGTCATGTTCACCGCAACCAAGGATGATTCAGGCCGCCCGCTCAACGGGCAATGCGATGTCGTGGTGAAGGGCGTGACGCCCGCCGCGCGGTTCTGGACAATGACGATCTACGACACCAAGGGCCAACTCGTCGCCAATTCGCTGCAGCGTTACGGTTTCACCAGTCAGGAAATCGTGCGCGGGTCGGATGGCGGCTTTGAACTGCGAGTCACCTCGCGTTCTCGCGCCGGAAACTGGCTTCCGACCGGCGGCCTCGACCGTTACATGCTGGCGCTGCGGCTGTACGATACGCCTGTCGGTGTCGGAACACGTACGCAAAAAGATGCGCCGATGCCTTCGATCAAGACAGTGGGGTGTCCATGATCCGCTGGCTGTTCGCGATCCTCGGCGGCGCTCTGCTCGGCGGAGTCGTTCACCTCGTGAGCGTGCTGGTGCTTCCGCGCGTCGCGACACTCGATGCCTATTCACGGCTCGCGCCGATTACCAAGCTGAACGCCGTGACGGCGCTGCCGCCGGCTATACCAAACGGCGCGCCGATGCCGTTGATGGATCCCGCCTTTGCGAGCGCCGCATGCCGTTACGACCTTTCAAGCGGGCCGCTCAAACTCACCGTGCCTGTGAGTCAGTCCTACACCTCGGTGTCGTTCTACACGCGCAATGACGTCGCCTATTACGCGATCAACGACCGCTCGGCGGGACGGCGCGTGATCGAGCTCGATTTGATGACCGCGGCACAGCACGCCGACCTCCCCGAGGAAGAAGACGTCACCGCCGCCGACCGGCTGATCATCGATTCACCGACGACGACCGGTCTGATCCTTCTCAAGGCCCTTGCGGCGGAGCCCGGTCTGATGCCTCAGGCACAGGCTTCGCTCGCGGCTGCGAATTGCGGCGTTCAAACCGATACACCGCAAACAAAGCGCTGATTCCGATCAGCCGATGCTGCCCGCCAACCGCTCGGCGAGACGTTCGCGGCGGAAAGATTCGGCGACAAAGTCGACGAAGGCACGCGTCTTGGCCGGCAGCAAAGTGCGCGTCGCGTAATAAACCGAGATCGAGCCTGCGTCGGCGTACCATTGCGGAACGACACGCACGAGCGCGCCGCTTTCGAGGTAGCGTAGCGCATCCGGCACCGCGATCAGCGTCACGCCGAGACCGAGCAGCGCGGCGCGGCACATCGCAGAAGGATCGTTGAACACGATCGTGCCGGGCAATTGCACGTCGACTTCCGAGCCTGCCGCGTTGCGCATGGTCCAGCGGCGCACGCGTCCCGTTCGTGCAACGCGCATCACGATGCCATCGAACGCGGCAAGCCCGGAAGGATCGATCGGGGGTGCGCGGCCTTTCAGATATGCCGGCGATGCGACGGCTATAATATGGAGCGGCGCGAGCGGCCTTGAGACGATGCCCGGCGCGAGATCGATGCCACCGCCAATGGCCGCATCAAAGTTCTCGGCAATCAGGTCGACCTGCCGGTTGTCGAATTGCCAGTCGGCGCGGATGTGCGGGTAGCGCGCGAAGAACGCAGGCAGCAGCGGCAGAATGTAGTCCGCGCCAAATGTCGGACTTAGGCTGACCTTGAGGACCCCCGCAGGCTCGCCGTGATCCGCCGCTGCTCCGGCAATGGCTGCCTGCAGGCCTTCGAGATTGCCCCGGATCTCAAACAGAAAACGCTCACCGGCTTCTGTCAGCGTGAGCTTGCGCGTGCTGCGTTGAAACAGGCGGACACCAAGATTTCGCTCCAGCATGGCGACGTTTCGGCTGACCGCGGCGGGTGTCAGACCGAGACGGCGGGCGGCAGCGGAAAACCCACCATTTTCAGCGCTTTGAACGAAGGACTCGAGATTGGCCAGCGTTTCCATCTCGCTATTTTATACTATTACTTGAAAATAAATCCATCAATTACTGGCTAATCAGGAGCTAATAAACGGGCGATATCGGGTGCGTCACCAGCCAAACGGAGCCCACCGATGTCCCAGCCCCTTTCCACCACCCGCCGTGGCTTTCTGCTCGGCCTCGCAGTTGCCGGCAGCGTCACCCAGGCCTTCGCCCAGAACACCGGCGCTCACCTCGAAGCCAACAAGGCTGTGGTGCGCACGGTCATCGAGGAGGTGCAGCGCGACGGCAACTTCGCGAATTTTGAAAAGCTTTTTGCGGCAAGCTACGTCGACCAAACCGCGTTCCCAGGGTTCGCCAACGATCGCGAGGGCACCCGCAACATTTATCTCTCCCTCCGCAAGGCCTTCCCCGGCTTCCGCGCCGTCATTCACCGGCAAATCGCCGAAGGCGATCTCGTAACTTCACACAAGACGTATCACGGCAAACACCTCGGCGAATTTAACGGCGTCGCCCCGACCGGCCGCGACATCACCTTCGAGGTCATCGACATCATGCGCGTCCGCGATGGCCAGATCACCGATCACTGGGGCGTCACCGACATCGGGTCGCTGATGCGCCAGATCAGCACGCGCTGAACGCCCTCGCCAACTCCCCTCCAAACCTGAAAGGAACACGTCATGACCAAGACCATTGGAATTATCGGATCGGGCTCGATCGGTTCAGCCTTCGCGCGAAGGCTTGCCAGTGTCGGGCTCGAAGCAACCATCGCCAACAGCCGTGGCCCTGCTTCACTGAAGGATCTTGTCCGCGACATCGGTCCATCAATCAAAGCCGGTACAGTTGAAGATGCCGCAAGCAAGGACATCGTGCTGGTCGCCGTCAACTGGTCGAAACTGCCGGCGGCGCTTGCCGGCTTGCCCGCCTGGAACGGCCGCATCGTGATCGACGCCAACAATCCGATTGAAGCGCCGTTGTTCAAGCCCGCTGAACTGAATGGCCGGGTGTCGAGCGAAGTCTTCGCCGGACTGGTACCAGGCGCCCGCGTCGTCAAGGCTTTCAACCACCTGCTGGCACAGGTGCTTGCAAGCGACCCGCAAGCCGATGGTGGCAAGCGTGTTCTGTTTTATTCGGGCGATGACAATGCCGCGAAAGCGGAAGTCGCAGCGCTGATCGATACGCTCGGCTTCTTCGGCATCGATCTCGGATCTCTCGCGCTCGGCGGGAAGCTCGTTCAGTTTCCCGGTGGTCCGTTGCCGGTGCACAATCTGGTCAAGGTCGCCTGAACGCACGATAGTGCCGCCCGCAATTGCTGCGGGCGGCGCTATCAACACAACTCACTTCAGGTGCGGCCATATCTCCAGCGCGCCGCGATAAATCATCTCGCCAGCGACATAAAGAATAACCGCGAGACCGACATAGGCGATCCAGCGATGCTTCTGAAGAAGCTTCGCGATGAATGACGCAGCAAGACCCATCAGCGCGATCGATAGAGCCAGACCGAAAATCAGCACCGTTGGATGTTCGCGCGCAGCACCGGCAACGGCGAGCACGTTGTCGAGCGACATCGAAACGTCGGCGACAATGATCTGCCATGTTGCCTGGGCAAGCGTCTTGGTGGGGACACCTGAGGTCTCCCCGTCAGACGTCACGACATGGTGTTCATGCCCGCTGCTCAGCTCACGCCACATCTTCCAGCAGACCCACAGCAGCAAAATGCCGCCCGCGAGCAGCAGGCCGACAATGGCCAGGAGCTGGGTTGTTAGAGCTGCGAAGACAATTCGCAGAAGTGTGGCGGCGCCAACGCCGATTAGAATTGCCTTGTTGCGTTGTTCTTTTGGCAGACCCGCAGCGGCAAGGCCGATGACGATGGCGTTGTCACCTGCGAGAACAAGGTCGATCAGGATGACCTGAACGAGTGCGGTCAGAGCTTCTGGGGTGATTAATTCAAACATGAGCCGGGCTTCCCTTTGATGTGGAAGAGCGGCCTCCTGTCGCAGGCGGATACGGACGCGTCACGACACGTGTCAGCATTGACCAAAGGTCAATGCATCACGGCCGTGCGTTGTGCCGAATATCTAAGGGGGCCACTCCAATTGAATTCCAGTCCGACATCACAGCCTCGCGGCTGCCAGAGGGGCCCGGCCTGGTGGTTCTGGTTTTACTCTCTCCTGCTATTACGCGTTTCGAATAAGTGCTCGAACAGTTGTGCGACCTGCTCCGGTTCACCCATCACTGACGCTGCGCAACCGGTGATGACAAGACCACCGGCAACATCCCAGAGATTCAGGTTCTCCGTATTTTTTTTGGTTTTGATCGAGAATGCCATGATTGCAGCCAGCGCCGCTGTTCCAAAAAACAGAACGCTCAATGCAGGCAACACCAGATGCTGTTCAAGCGAATAGGCGATGAAAAACGCGGGTACTGCAACGGCGAAACTCAGCGCGATCAGAGTGCCAAAGTTCCTACCGAGCAGAAACATCCTCGTCATTGGGGAACCTGTCATTCCATCCCCCATTCTCATCTCACAGCAAATCAGTGGCTCGATGCTTCGGAGAAAACAGCCGATTTCGGACGGACACAACGCGACCTTCCGCCGCGTGTCTCAACGTCGCGTGTCCGAACGTCGCAGAAATATCGATGGAACCGGAAAGATTTAACCGCCGACGCGGAGAGCGCGGCCGACGACGGGCGTAGCCCTGATCCAGATGTTCGACGCGCGCTCGGACAATTGTGCGATCAGGCGATCGGCATCCGCCGCCATCTGATCCGGTGCATGAATCACAAGGCGCTCCAGTGCCCAGCGATATGATGCAACACGCTGCTGCAGGCACTGCTGCACCCACTGCACAACCAGAACGTTCTCGCGCATGCGCGCATGCGCGTCATCGAACTCACGCGGCGAGAGTTCCGAGACAATGCCGAGCGCCTTGTTGCGCTTGATGTCGAGATCGTTGACGCGTATCGCGACCGGAATGAACTGGTCGAGCATGACGCCGTCGTTGCGGACGTCCTCGATCAGACCGGTGTAAGCTGACGTCTGCGACCGATGCGGCTCGTCGATCATCTGGCGTCCATAAGCGGTGCGGTCGAACACCACCTTCTGTCGCCACGGCGCAGGTATTTTCAGATAGTCGCCGAACACGGCCTTCCACGCCGGATGAGAATGCGGCGGCTCAATAAAGTAGTACGCGAGATCGCGCAGGTTCCGCTCTTCGTCAGTGAGCTGAAATTGCGAAGGCCGGCCGCCGAGAGCCGTGGTCGCTTCCACGCCGACCCAGCTGTGCATGTCCTCGTGATAGAAGGTCGAGCGCGTGCGGCCGAAGTCATCGCTCGGGCACGCGAGACTTGCAACGAATGGCAGAAGGTAGAGTGGATTACACATCGCAGCCCGGTGTGAAAGCGTTGCCGATCCGGCGAAACTTTCGCCGGCAGAAAACCTGACTCAGGAACGCGCCCGGCGCCTGCGACGGCGTCCCGACGCAGTCCCCTCTTCCGGTCCCGCCCCACCGCTGGTCTCATCAGCGTAGCGCTCGATCCGGATCGCAGGGAGGATCAGGATTGTCGCCGTTCCTTCCCGCGGGGCCATGTGCTCCGGACCGGTGCGGCGCGCCGCCATATCCGCCGGAAATTCAACAACGATGCCCATTTTCGATCTCTCCTGGCCGCCGTCTTTCGCGATTTCCGACGACCCAGTGCCCCAGTGTGATGGTGATTAAGGCCAATCATGGTTAACGGCTTATTAAAGAGCCCGCGATAACGTCGGACCGTGACTTAAACCCGCGTGCCCGGCATGACGACACTTCCAATGTTTCACGGCTTAGACGGCCTGATGACGCTGTCCCGGCGCGAAGGCGTGGACATACGCCCGACGCTGCTTCGCGTGCTGACCGATCTGTACGTTCAGACGAAGGACCATACCCGGGACGAGGAGCGGCAATTCACCGAGCTGGCCTGGCGCCTGATCGACGAGGTCGATGATGCGACGCGCGCTGCCGTGCGGGCACGGCTCGCGGTCTACCCGAACACGCCGCGCGAAATCGCATGGAAACTGCAGCTGAGTCACGTAACGGAGGAGCGCTACCCTGCGCGCGATCGGCAGCCGCTCGAAGATGCGTTCGGGATCGATCCCGCATCGGATCTGGAGATCGTCTCGGTGCCCGAAGCGCCCATCGCTCCTGCCGCGCCCGCGCCGATCATGTCGATGCAGCCCGACGATGCGGCAAAGCTGATCGAGATGTTTCTTGCGGCGGACAGCAGCCAGCGCGCTCAAATCCTGCACGGTTTGATGGACGCGCCGCTCAAGCCATCCACCCCGGTCGATCCCCGCCGCGCCGCGCGCGCGGTAACGGCCCTGGAACAGGCGGCGCTGGCAGCCGATTCCGCGCGCTTCGAGGCCGAACTCGCCGATGCGTTGATCCTGACGTCACGCGTCGCAGCCCAGATCGCCAGCGAGCCTGGTGGCGAACCGCTGGCCTGCGCGCTCAAGGCACTCGGCATGCCGGCCGAATCGTACCAGCGCGTGCTGCTGTTTCTCAATCCGTCGCTGGGCGCGTCGGTGATGGACGTCTACCGGCTTGCACGTCTCTACGACATCATCGAACTACGCACGGCGCTGATCATGCTTGCTGCGTGGCGCGGCGCGGCGCTGGCTGCCACGCGGGCGAAGTATCGCCCTGCACTCTACGATGACGAACGGCAGCGTGCCCGAGCAATGCAAGCACAACCGCGTCCCGCAGCTCAGCCGGGCACGCACATCGTCACCCGCAACACCTCGCGCGGATAGATCTCAGGCCTTCAGTCTTCAGGTCTTCAATTTTCAAGGTTTGGCCAGATCAAGGAAGTGCCGCCCTTCCCTGTCTTCGATCTCGACGATCCAGACGTCCGGATCGAAGCTGATTTCCTTCGCAAGGCGCGTCTCGATCACCTGCTCATCCACCGCCTGCGGCGGCGACGGCGTAAACACTCGCTCGACAGGGCGGCTGTCGTCATAGGCGGTTTGCGGCGCCGGCACGAACAGCATCGCCGTGCCATCCATCAAAGCAATCTTGACGAACACAGCGCCCGCCTCTTCCGCGCCGCGTCGCCGGACCGCGCCGAACATGCCAGCGCCTTGGCAGCGTCGCAGATAACCCGCGACCCAGATTGATGATTTCAGACGAGACATGAGGCCGAGCCGATCGCACGAATGAGAAGACCGAGACGTGCTACCATATTCGGGCTGCCGATGTTCGCAGCCTTTCTTGCGGGATATGCCTGAACCTGGACGCCGCTACTCGATGGGACGGCCCGTCAGGATGGACAAATCCTGGATCAGCCGATCGGACAACTGGCCGGTCACCGGCATCTTGCGATCCCGCTCGAATTTCTGAATCGCGGCCTGCGTATCGGTACCGATCACGCCGGTCGGCTTGAGTTGGCCGTAACCGTATTCAGTCAACGCTCGCTGGATGGCCGCGATACGCCGCGTCGAGACGATCAGATCGCCGACCGGATCATTCTTCGCCGCAGGCGGACGCGGTGTCGTGGAGGCAGCGGACGGCTTCGCTGGCGCAGGTGTGGCCTCCGGGAGCTTGTCGGCCACCCGCGCTTCGGCCTCAGCCGGGCGAACCCGTGGCAATGGCGCCGACACAAGTGCGGCTGCCGGCGTCGGCGATGCGGCGGCGGTGCTGAACATCGGCGACGGATGACGGCCGGCCTGGAGAAACATCGCATTCGTAATGATGGCAATGACCGCGGCCAGCGCTGCTGTCACGGCAAGCGTGTCTTTCGGGCTGTGAAGCAGAACGCGCAGGATCAGGCCGCGCTCCGGCTCGGCCGCGACCGCGGCCGCACGCTTACGGCGGCGGGGCTTCTCATCGTCCATGGCAATCTGTCTAGGCACGTTTTTTCACCTGATAATTTTTGGGTTCAGCGCGCTGTGGCGCGAGGGTCGCGATGTTGTTCGGGGATTCCTTCGCCGGCGGCGTAAACACCATCGGCAGCGCAACGGTCACCGTCGTGCCTTCGCCTATCTGGCTTTGAACCGTCATCTCGCCGCCATGCATGGCCACGAGGCTCTTGACGATGGAGAGGCCAAGCCCGGTGCCTTCATGGCGCCGCTGATAGGTCTTGCCCGCCTGGAAGAACGGGTCGCCGATGCGCTTCAAGTCCTCCGCGCCGATGCCGACGCCGCTGTCGATGACGCGAACCAGCAACCGCGATCCTTCCACGCCGGCGCTGACAGTAACCGTGCCGCCGCGCTCGGAGAACTTGATCGCATTGGACAGCAAATTCAGCATCATCTGCTTGAACGCACGCGGATCGCCGGTGATCTGCGGCAGGTCCGTCGGCGCACGGGTCACGACATCGATGCCGTTGTCCCGCGCCTTCAGGACCATCAGGTTGCAGCAGCTCATCAGAGACTCCCGCGGCGAGAACAGTTCCGGGACAATCTCGAAGTTGCCGCTTTCCATCTTCGACATGTCGAGGATGCCGTTCACCACGGACAGCAGATGCAGGCCGGATTCATTGATCAGCTTCGCATATTCCTGCCGCCGCGCGGCATCGATCATCATTTCGTTCTCATGGACGATCATCTCCGAGAACCCGATGATGGCATTCAGCGGCGTGCGCAGCTCATGACTCATGGTGGCAAGGAATTGTGACTTGGACGCGCCTGCGCGTTCAGCTTCCATCCGCGCCAGCTCGAGCGCCTGCTCCTGGATCTTGCGCTCGGTCACGTCGCGCATCACGGCGACCACCTCGACCCCGTTTGCAAGCGGCCGGGAGAGCGCATCGATCGGACGGCATCGCATTTCGATCCAGATGAATTCGGCGGACGCCGCACGGTCCTGATCGTGGCCATGCGAGGAACCGCGCTTGACGCGGAATTCAACGCTGCGTTCGTCGCCGCTGCGGGCGGCTTCCGAGAGAGCGGTCAGATACGCCGGCCGGTCGGCCACATGGACCCGATCGAACAGGCCATGCTCCAGCAGCAGCGCTGCGGGTGTGCCAAGCAACGCTTCCGCGGCCGGCGAGATGAACTGAATGGCGCCGTTGCGGCTGTGCCTGGAGATCACGTCGCTGATGTTGTGCGCAAGAAGGCGATAGCGCTCTTCTTCCACCATCAGCAGCTTTCTGCTCATTTGCGCCAGCGACTCGGCGCTGAACGCGAGAGCGGATGCGTAAATCGTCGCGGTCGCAATGCCGAGCGCCTCGAACAGCGAACCGTACTGAGCAGGCACCCTGGAAACCGGCAGCGCACCAAAGGCCTCGATCATGACGAGGCCCAGCGCACAGCCGAGCGCCAGCACAACGGCGATCGCAACCGCGCGCCGCGAGGTCGACAACGCCGCGTCGAGAGGAACGGCTACAAGCCAGATCGCCGCGAATGACGAGATTCCGCCAGTAGCGATGCAGACTGCCATCACAACAGCCGCGAGTGCGATCGACGAAATGATGTGCGCGCGCTCATAGTGGCCCGTGCGCGACAGATAATATGAAACCAGAATCGGCGCGATCAGCCATGCGAACACCATGACTTCGATTTCTTGCGGCGCTCCGCGCAAGGCGAGATAGAGCGGAAGCGTGGCGAGCGCGGCGAGACTGCCCAGCAGCCTAGGCCCGATAAAGGCACGGTGGCGGGCGCTCGTCATCAGATCCCGCCGCGCAGATGGATGCAGCAGCGAGTCCAGATGATCGCGTATGATGCCAGACAATCTCACGTTGTTCTCACCATTCGGCCGGTCGGTCATCGAATCGACTGCCGGAACGCCCCGTTTTTCGTTTGCCGGATCGTGTCAGAGCGAACTTAAGCGAACGCTAAGGCGGGCATCGGATTGCAATTGCAGCGGCTCAATGCACGGTTTTCGTGGATTATTGGCGGTTTCATTCAACGGGAATGGTGAATGCGAAGTTTCCATCCCGGATCGTTATGGTTTCGAAATCGTGCACGGCCGAAGACCGTCGTGATGCGATGCCGGCGTCATTCAAAACAAAACATCCGCTCATCAATTGAAAATTTACGCCAAATCAAACCATTCAAATTTTAGACAGTGGTCGAACCGGAGATTTATACGCAACTGATACGACAGGCGATGATTGCGAGACTCAATCGCGACGGGCGGAGCGCTTCAATACGGATGAAGCAATTCCGGTGAAGTCAATCGACGGGGTGTGAGATGTTCTTTCTTCTGCGCATGGCGTTCTGGCTGGGGCTGGTGCTCGTGCTGCTGCCGACCGACAAGACGCCCGATGCGGACAAGGGTCCGCAGATCGGCGCCGCGGACGCCATTTCTGCTGCCACCGCGGCCATGTCGGATATGAGCCAGTTCTGCAATCGTCAGCCAGCGGCATGCACCGTAGGCGGACAGGCCGCGACTGTGATCGGGGAGCGTGCGCAGTCGGGCGCCAAGAAGGTTTATCAGTTCATCACCGACAAGAACGAGAAGAACGAAAAGAGCGGGACGAAGGCTCCTGAAGCCATCGAGAAATCCGGCAAGAAAGCGCCGGACCATACCGGGTCTATCGGCACGCCCTATGACACTTATCCGGCTGACCAGCAGAGCATTGCGACGACGCACCAGACCCTGACGCCAGAAGACATGGTGATCGGCTGGCAGCCCGTCGTACCGGAGACGATTCCCGCTCAATAAATGCCCTTGGAATAGCGTTTTTCGGTCCGAAAGGACCCGAAACTTGTGGCTATCGACGTCCCGCGATCTCATATAAGGCTCGTGCCAATATCTTGGACACGACCTTGGATACGAGTTTGCGGGCCGACATGACCATCGACGAGATCAGGGACAATTTCGCGCTGCTTGACGAGTGGGACGACCGCTATCGCTATGTCATCGAGCTTGGCCGCACGCTGACGCCGATGTCCGACGCCGAGCATTCCGCAGAAAATAAGGTCCAGGGCTGCGCCAGTCAGGTCTGGCTGTCGCGCGCCATCGACCGCAACGGCGGCGAGCCGGTGCTGAATTTCAAGGGTGACAGCGACGCCCACATCGTGCGCGGGCTGATCGCCATCCTGCTGACCATCCAGTCCGGCCGCACAGCGCGCGAGATTCTGGATGCCAATCCGATCGCCATCTTCGACGAACTCGGGTTCCGCGAGCACCTGACGCCGCAGCGTTCCAACGGCTTGCGCGCGATGGTCGAGCGGATCAAGAGCGACGCCCGCGAAACGCTGGCATCTGCTTCCTGACAATCACGCCTTGAAGGCCGCGTCGTCGGCCAGCCAGGTGCGGATCGCCGCGCCGCCGCCGCATGCGTCCGCCCGCAGTCCGTAATGCCGCGCCAACCGATCGAGCGCCAGTTGCAGCACCACCTTGGCCGAACGCGACGGCCAGCCGCGCGCCCGCTCGACATCCTCGAGGCCGTGCAGGAAACAGCATACGTCGAGCAGAAGCCCTGAAAATTCGGGTCCACAGGCCTCCAGTGCGAGGCGCACGCGCTGGCGCGACGCGACAATCAGGTCCGTCATCTCACCGCCGCCCGCCGATCCCTTCGTGCGGGCGATCCCCGACCAGCTTGAGGTGACACGCGGGGTCAGATGACCGCGCGTGAAATCGGCGCGCAGACGTTCACCCGCGATGAACTGATCCGGCCCAATCATGGCGCGGCCGTCGCGGCCCTTGCGCCGCGCCAGCCACGCCAGCGGGCTTTCGCTGTCGTTGACGATGACCTGGGTCACGCCGGCGTCCGTCATGAGATCGCGCATGGAGAGATCGAGATGCTGCGCGCGAAACGCACCAACACCGTCATCGGAAATCGGTACGGCCTGCGGTCGCGTGTTGCTCGAAGCGGGCGAGCCGGGCGATTTGGTGGAGCGGCTTTGCTGTCGCTTCATCGGACGGCCCCATCGGCGGCTGCGCGGCAGATCATTTCAAGCGCCGCGACACGGCAGTCGAACCAGATGTCATCGCGGTCATCCTCCACGACGCGACACGCATGGGCGACCGTGGTGCGGTCGCGCCCAAATGCCCGTCCGACAGTCTCAAAGCTCAGCCCGAAGCCGACATGGGCGACATACATCGCAATCTGGCGCGCGAAGGCGATCCGCTGCGAGCCGCGCAGCACGGCTTCGAGCGCCGCGGCTTCGACGCCGAAATCGAATGCGACACAGGCCGTGACCAGACGGCAGATTTCGTTCGGGCTGATGGCAGCCGCATCGGATGGAGCGAGTGGAACGGGGACATCGGGCGATCTGGCTTCAAGCATGACGACCTCTCTAGGAATTTATACCTATATCCTAGATGGGACGCAACTCGCGGGGATAGCGATCCCCGTGAAAATCTGAATTTTTTCGGCTTGACTCCCGGCTCCCTTACTATGTGGAATTATTCCTAGACCAAGGCAAGCTCAAGGCAACCCGCGGATCGTTATTTTCTGCGGCGGCGCTGCTGGCCGAGACCCATTTTCTTGGCAAGCTGCGAGCGGGCGACAGCGTAGTTCGGCGCCACCATCGGATAGTCGGCCGGGAGCCCCCATTTCTCGCGATACTGCTCCGGGCTCATGTTGTACTGCGTCCGCAGATGCCGTTTCAGCGATTTGAATCGCTTTCCGTCTTCCAGGCACACGAGATATTCCGACGTCATGGATTTCTTGATGGAGACGGCGGGCTTGGACGGCTCAGCCGCGGCTTCGGTACCGCCGCTCGAAACCCGCACCAAGGCCGCATGAATCTGACTGATCAGAGCCGGGATTTCGGCCGCGGTGGTCGCGTTGTTGCTGACGTAAGCGGACACGATCGACGCGGTCAGATCGACGAATCCCTTGGGAGTGGTCTCGCTCATCGTGATGGCTTCCGGGGCTGGTATCGAATTTACAGTGGAAAATCAGGCGGCCCAAGCAAACGGGCGGCCAAACCACAGTTTCGGTTGCATCTATACTTGCCGAGTATGGAAGAAGTTCCGGCCGCCTGACAAGAAGAACAGGAATATCGGCGAGCTTTATTTACAGGCCGATCACCAGTTCAACCGCGCTCGTCCAGATGCGCGCGCAGTTCGTCGATGGAGGCGAACCGCACCATGCCTTCAGGCATCTGCGCCTCGATCGAGCCGTCGGAATACAGCGAATAGGCCATCGAATCGACCACGCCGGACTTCACGATTGTCACCGACGACGCATCGGCCCGTCGCGGCGGCTGGAATCGCTCGCGGGCAGGCTCTGGCGGGTCACGGTCGTCTGATGGCGGTGCAGCCCGGCCATTTCGAACCACTGACGATTCGGCCCGCGACCTGCTGGGCCACGCGCTCTCGAACGGGGTACCGGCCTCGGACTCGGGATCCCGCGGCTGATAGTCCTCAGCGGGTGGCCGCTGATCGCCGTCATCCGGCGGCGACAAATCGCGGGGTGGCAAATCTTGGCCCTTGGCCTCGCTGCGCCGATGCGATGAGAACATGATGTTGCGCCGTGCCGGCCGTTCGGTCGATTCCGCTGGAGGATCGAACGATTCCGCAGGCGCTGAATGACGGGCACGCGTGAGCGGATGATCCTGCCAGGCGGCGGGCGGCGCGCTTGATCCCAGCGGCGACGGCGCGCGGCCGCGGCTGTCGTGCAGCGGGGTGTCGTCTGCGAACTCGTCCTCGTCCTGCGGCTGGTCCCGGGTGAAAAGCGTATCCTCGCGAGCCGGCAGGGATCTTGGCGAAGCCGTAGCCTCCAACTCGCGCGGAGGCGCTACGGGAGCCGGGATAGGAATGCCTGCTTCCAGCCGGCGTGTCAGATTTCTGAATTCGCGGCCGATGAAATACAGCCCGATCAGGACCAGTCCGGTGCAGGACACGACGGCTCCTGCCAGGATCATCGTGTTGCCGAAGCTGAATTCCTTGATCGGGATTCCAAAAACGACCGTCAGAAGGCCGATACACAGAACGACCGTTCCGCCGATCAACAGCGCAATCATTGCAAGCTCCAAATCCGCGCCGGCAGACTCACGCGATACACTCCATAATACTTTCTTGGCAGGCACATTACCATTCGGTAATTCAGCGCTCGCGCCTCGAAACAGTTCTACTGTTAACGCGCAGCGTTATGAAAAGACCAACCCCGAATCGTCAAGTCGCCGGAACCGTTCAGGCTGCCTTCATCCGATTTAGCTTAACCTCAATGTTGCATCGCAATTAGGGAAATTACGCCACAATTGACAATTACTTGAATACCAAAGTGGGGTACAAAGTTCCTGAGGAAAGCCTGTTGGTGCAGGCGCCGGGACGCTGGGTTCACTAACTGAGATGTCATCCATTACAACATCGGCCCTCGACACGCCGGCCGGGCGTTCGATCGAGCAGACTTGCGACGATCTTGCGCTCGCGGTGCTGGCTGTCGTCACGGTCGTCGCGGGACTGACCTTCCGTGACTATGGTCTCGGCTGGGACGACTACACCCACGCGGAATATGCCGATCTGTTGCTGAAGATGTTCGGCAGCGGATTTACCGACACCAGCGCGCTGTCGTTCGCCAACCTCTACATGTATGGCGGCGGTTTCGACATGGCGGCCGCGCTGCTGCACAAGATCATTCCCCTCGAACTGTTCGAGACGCGGCGGTTGCTGGGCGCCATTGTCGGCGTCATCGGCCTTGGCGTGACGTGGCGGCTTGCGCGCCGTGTTGGCGGACCGGTCGCCGGTCTTGCCGCGATCGCCCTGCTCGCGCTGTGTCCGACATTCTACGGGCACATGTTCATGAATCCGAAGGATGCACCCTTTGCCGTGGCAATGGTGATCCTGATGCTCGGACTGGTACGGCTGGCGCAGGAATATCCCTCGCCTGGGCCTCACACGATCCTCATCATTGGACTTGGTGCGGGCCTGTCGATCGGCTGCCGTATTCTGGGCGGACTGGCACTGATTTATGCCGCGATCGGATTCCTGCCGATCTGGATTTCCGACATCCGGATGCATGGCCCGCGTGAAGCCGCGCACCGCTTCGGCCACGTCGTTTACGTTCTGCTGCCCGGCTTGCTGCTCGGCTATCTGGTGATGGGCCTGATCTGGCCGTGGTCGATCATCGACGTCACCAATCCGTTTCGTGCCCTGACGTACTTCTCCCACTTCTTCGAGAAGCCCTGGAAGGAACTGTTCGACGGCGCGATTGTCTCTGTCCCGGACATGCCGTGGTCGTATCTGCCGACACTGTTCGCGCTGCAGCTTCCCGAGGTGATGCTCGCCCTGCTTGGCGCAGGCATCGCCGGAACATTCGTGGCGCTGACGCGGTCAAACGTCGATACCAGGCGCAAAAGCATTCTGCTGATGCTGACGCTGGCCGCGACGCTTCCGCTCGTGATCGCGATGGTGAAGCGCCCCGCGCTTTACAACGGCATTCGTCATTTCATCTTCGTCGTGCCGCCTATGGCCATCCTCGCAGGCGTCGCCTTTGCGGCAATCGCGGGCTGGCTGAAACAGCGCAGCCGCGCGGCGCAGGCCGTGTTCGCAGCGGTGTTCCTGTTCGGCCTGATGCTGCCGCTGAATGAAATGATCCGGCTGCATCCCTATCAATACACGCACTTCAATCATATCGCGGGAACCGTGCGCGCCGCCGACGATCGCTACATGCTCGATTATTGGGGCCTTGCGCTCAAGCAGGCCTCCGAAGGACTGCGGCAGGAGCTTGAGGAGCGGCAGGAACCCGCGCCGAAAAACCGCAAGTGGCGCGTCGCGGTGTGCGGTCCGCAGCGGCCGGCGCAGGTTGCGTTGGGCCCCGATTTCACCATCGGATGGGACAGCCATGCTGCAGATTTCGCCATGACGCTCGGTGAATTCTACTGCAAAGGCCTGAACGCCCCGGTTGTGGTCGAAATCAAACGCGACGATGTGGTGTTCGCGCGGGTTTACGACATCCGCGGCAAGAGCATCGCCAGCCTGCTCGCCATTCCGGCGCCCTGATCCCTGCCCGGTTTTCGGGTGCGCGGCATGGCGCCTCTGCGGACGTCGCATGTTGCGATGGCGGTATCGCGGGACTAGGCTGCCCCCCAAGCGGATCAAAATAAATCGCGGGAGCAATCGCCATGTCGCCAGCCGAAGCACGCCTCAAGGAAGTTCAATCCAACATGGTTCCCGGAGAGTGGGAGCAGCGGGTCAATCTCGCAGCCTGCTACCGTCTCATCGCTTACTACGGCTGGGACGATCTGGTGGACACTCACATTTCCGCGCGGGTGCCCGGCCCCGAGCATCATTTCCTGATCAATCCCTACGGCCTGATGTTCGACGAAATCACCGCATCGAGCCTCGTGAAAGTCGATCTCCAGGGCAACCAGCTGACCGAGAGCGAATACAGTATCAATCCGGCGGGCTTCACCATTCACTCCGCGATCCACGAGGTCCGCGAAGACGCGGGCTGTGTGCTGCATCTTCACACGCCCGACGGCACGGCGGTTGCGAGCTGCATGGAAGGACTGCTGCCGCTCAATCAGACTGCGCAACTCGTCACCGGCGACCTTGCCTATCACGACTATGAAGGCATCGCGCTCGACCACGACGAACGCCCGCGCATTCAGAAGGATCTCGGCACCAAGAACCATCTCCTGCTGCGCAATCACGGCACGCTCACGGTCGGCCGCTCGGTCGCCTCGGCATTCGAGCGCATGTTCCATCTGGAACGTGCGTGTACCATGCAGGTCCGCACCCGCATGCTGGGACCGACCGCCTACCCGGTCGATAAACTCGTCATCGAGAAGAACGAAAAGCTGATCAGCGATCCGGAGCGCGCTGAACGCCGCTCAACGATGCTTGTCTGGCCACCGCTGCTGCGCAAGCTTGACAGGATCGATCCCAGCTATAGAAATTGATCCGTCAGCCTCTACACTGACAAGACTGCAAACGCCGCCCAATTCGGGGCGGCGTTTTTGCGTTACGCAGGTCTGACACTGGCGTCGTCCTGGTGATCCACGTCATCGTTGCAGGTTTGAGGAAAGACGTGGATGGCCGGGTCAAGCCCGGTCATGACGACCAGCAAGTGTGGCCCGCTTAGTGCCTGACACTTGGTGTTGATGGGTCCCCGCTTTCGCGGGACGACCGATGAGAGATCACGCAACGTCTCAGCACACGCGATGTCGTCGCCGCTCGCGGAGACCGGGTCGCCGTCATCCTGAGGTGCGAGCCCTTGCGAGCCTCGAAGGATGATGGCGACGCGATAGCGCATCGCGACAACATCGCATCAAGACCTCAGCGCGGCGTATCCGCGAAGGCCGCGAGAATACGTGCCCACGAGCGGATGCCTTTGTGAAAGCTCTTGAGGTCGTACTTCTCATTCGGCGAGTGGATGTTGTCGTCCTCCAGGCCGAACCCGATCAACACGGTGTCCAGTCCCAGCGTCTTCTTGAAGTCCGCGACAATGGGAATCGACGCGCCGGATCCGATCAGCAGCGCGTCCTTGCCCCATTCGTCGGTCAGCGCGCGCTTCGCGGCCGCCAGCGGCTTCATGCCCCAGTCGAGCGCAATCGCCGGTGCGCCGGCATGGTCGATGAACTCCGCCGTGCAATCCGCTGGCAGACGCGACGTGACGAAGTCGCGGAAGGCCTTTCGGATTTTCTCAGGATCCTGCCCTTCAACGAGGCGGAACGATACTTTCGCCGATGCGTGTGCGGGAATGACCGTCTTGGAGCCCTCGCCCGTATAGCCGCCGAAGATGCCATTGATATCGCAGGTCGGGCGCGACGAGACCTGCTCGATCAGCAGCCGATCCTTTTCACCGGCGGGGATGGAAAGCCCGATCGGCTTCAGGAATGTCTCCGGAGAGAGATTGAGGTTCTTCCACTGAGCAAGAATATCCGGCGGCAAATCCTTCACGCCGTCGTAGAACCCCGGAATGGTGATGTGGCCGTTGTCGTCGAAGATGCTGCCGAGAATGCGTGTCAGCACGCGGATCGGATTCTGCGCGCCGCCGCCGAAGATACCGGAATGCAGATCGCGGTTCGCCGCCTTGATCTTCACCTCGTCATAGACGAGACCGCGCAGCGACGTGGTGATCGCCGGTGTGTTCTGGTCCCACATGCCGGTGTCGCAGACCAGTACGAAGTCGGCCGCGAGGTCCTTCTTGTGCTTGTCGAGGAACGGCCCGAAATTCTTCGAACCGATTTCCTCTTCGCCCTCGATCAGGATCGTCACATTGAGTGGCAGCGAACCGGTGACATTCTTCCAGGCGCGGCAGGCTTCGACGAAGGTCATCAACTGGCCCTTGTCGTCCTCGGCGCCGCGCGCGACGATGATCTTGCGGCCATCGGCGTGGTTGGTGACGACGGGCTCGAACGGCGGCCGGTGCCACAGGTCGAGCGGATCGACCGGCTGCACGTCGTAATGGCCATAGAACAGCACATGCGCGCCGCCCTGACCGTTGCTCTTGCCGACGATGGCTGGATGTCCGGCAGTCGGGCGCACGTCGGTGGCAAAGCCAATGGATGCGATGTCGGCGGCGAGATGATCCGCCGCCTTCTTGCAGTCGTCTGTGAAGGCCGGGTCGGCTGAAATCGACTTGATCCGGAGCAGCGTGAACAGCCTCTCCAGACTTTTGTCGAAGTCCTTGTCGATATGATCGAGAACAGTCTGAAGCTGCTGGCTTGCGGACATTCGATATTCCTTCATTGGACAGGTTGAATCAGTGCTGTTTGCACTGTCGGTTCGGCGGCGCGCGAACGTATCCCTGCGAAGCTGCTAGCCTCGGGGGGATGGCGCATGTGCCACCCGAGCGCCACAACGATAACGGCGGTCGCCGCGAGATTGTTGCCGAGCGCTTGAAAAAGAAGCGGGAAGCCGGGAAGAGACAGCACCATCAATCCGCAGGCCGCGGCAAGGGCGGCCCACGTCCCACGCTGAACAACGGGACGCGCATCAAACGCTGCGCGGTGACACAGCACCGTGAGCGGAAAATACAGCCAGACAAAATAATACTGGCGCGCGAGGGGTGAAGCGATCGTCATCAGGCAGAACAATATACCAAGTTCGTCCGCCGTGGAGCGCGGCGTCATACGTGAACGTGTCGGTACGCTGGCCATGAAACCAAATCCGATCAAGGCCGCAACCGCCAGCACAATCCAGTTCGCGGTTTTGAAATCGACGTTGACCACATTCACATAACCCACCGGGCCTGCTGGTTCGATCTGATTGTAATCGATGTGGCGCGTGAAGCGGTGAACCTGCGCAATCAGGGACTGGTTGATCCAGGACCAGTTCTGCTCTTCGCGCTGGCCGAAGCCCTTTTCCGACGCGGAGCCGACCATGCTATCAACCCAGGTTGTCAGTTCGGACACATTGCGTTGATAGCCGCGGATAGGTGCCGGAAGGGCGACAAGGAATACTGCAAGGAAAATCACCATGCCCGTCGCCGCGCGCCAGTGACCGCGAAACAGCAGGTAGGGAAACACGGCCACAGGAAAGACCTTGATCGCCGTCGCGAGCGCAAACAACGCGCCTGCGGGCCATGATCGTCCGCGCTGCAGCCACCAAAACCCCATCAGCATCATCGCAAGCAGAACAAGGTTAGGCTGACCAAGAGCATACGTCTCGAAAACGAAAGCGACGGTTGCAAAGCCCGGCAACGCCGCGAGCCAAGGTCCCGGAATCTTCTCAGAACCTGTCATTGCGTTGGACAGGAGAGACGTCAGCCACCAGGCGACCGAATTCAGGATCGTCAGCACGAGATAAAGAGGAGCTTTGCCGAAATAACTTGGTATAGCGAGCAAAATGGCCGATGTCGGAGGGTAGATGAAATCGAGTATCCCGTTAGCCCGCTCGTACAACGAACCGCCATGGAGCACCTGCCGCCCGGCCCAATACCACAGCCCATAATCCTTGCCTTTGCCGCTTCCCCATATTTCGGGAACGAGCACATACGCCGTTAGAACGACGCAGGACAGAAGAAACAGGGCATCAAGCGGACGTCGCCAGGATGGCCACCTGAATGCCGACATGGTCTCTCGCTTGCGAACCACAAAACAAACCCAACGCGTTCTAGCTACCAGCTAGGAAACCTGGCTGCAAACCAGAAGCTGCACCGCACCCTTTTACGGGCGCAACGGCCCAAGCCTAACTGGACTTGATGAGGGATTTCTGCTTCACCCTCGACCACGCTTTATCACATCCTCTCGCAGCTTTTCCTGCTCGGAAGCATCGATCGCACATGCTGTTCTACGAGCCGCTTTTTCTGACGACGTTTCCGGCGCTCTATGCATTTTATCTGCTGCTGACCGGCGCCCCGGCGAAAAAATGGACGCTGCTGATTGCCAGCACGCTGTTCTATATCTGGGGCGAGCCGGTCTTCGTGCTGGTGCTGTTCGCCTCGACCGCCCTTGATTACGCACTGTCGTTTCATCTCGGCGAAGCAAACCCGGCGCGCACCCGCAAGCTGGCGCTGGCCGCCGGTATCGCCGGAAATCTCGCGGTTCTCATATTCTACAAGTACGCCGACTTCCTGGCCGCCAATCTCAACCTCGCGGTCACGCCGCTCACCGGCGCGAGTATCCCGCTGCTGCATATCGCGCTGCCGATCGGCGTGTCATTCGTGGTGTTCGAGAAAATCACGTATCTGGTGGACACCTATCGCGGCATCTCAAAGCCTGCGGACAAATTCTCCGACTATTGCCTGTTCGTGTTGTTTTTCCCGAAGCTGCTCGCCGGCCCGATCTTGAAATATCACGAGATGCGCGACGCGATTGCGAGCCCGCCGCCGGTAATCTGGACAGATTTCCAGATCGGATTTCTGCGCTTCGCACGCGGACTGGGCCGAAAACTGTTCGTTGCCGATCCACTCGGGGCCTTTGCCACACAGATCTTCGCCGCCGACCCGACGACGCTCAGTGCAGGTTATGCTTGGCTCGGGCTCGCATGTTTCACACTGCAAATCTATTTCGATTTTGCCGGCTATTCCGACATGGCCATCGGCCTTGCCCGAATGTTCGGAATTCACCTGAAAGAGAACTTCAATGTGCCTTATGCATCCCGCTCGGTCACCGAGTTCTGGCAGCGCTGGCATATCTCACTGACCACCTGGATACGCGACTATCTCTACGTTCCGCTGGGCGGCAATCGCCGTGGCGAGGCCCGCACCTATCTCAATCTGTGGATCTGTTTTCTGCTGTCGGGGCTGTGGCACGGAGCGAGCTGGAACTTTGTGTTGTGGGGGGCCTACAACGGTCTATTCCTGACGCTCGACCGCCTGTTCCTGCGCAAACTTCTCGACCGCTGTGGCACGTTTATCTCAACCATCGTGACATTGTTCATCGTGATGATCGGCTGGGCGATCTTTCGCTCGGAGTCGCCGGCGCATCTCGGCCCATTTCTCGCTGTGCTGTTTGGGGCGTCCCCGGCCCACACAGCGATCAGCGTTCCGGCAGAGGTGCCGCTTACACTTGTGGTGGGCGCCGCTATCGCGCTGTTCCCGGCGACAATGCTTTTCGAGCCCCTCAAGAACTCTTACAACAAATATGGATGGCTGCGCCTCCTGACCGCGCTGGCGCTGGTTGTATTGTACGTCCTGGCAATCGCCCGCTCCGTGACTGCCCCGTTCCAGCCCTTCATCTACTTCAGGTTCTGAGCAATGAGCCGGTTGTCCTTCTCTCATCCAGCAATTCGCGCGGCCTGCTGCCTCTTCCTGATCGTGTTGCCGCTGCTGACGGCATGGAATCTTGCGGTCGCAACGAACCATCCGAAGCTGAGAATCAACATAGGATCGGGCTTGGCGGGCGTCACGCGGCAATTTCCTCTGAACTGGTCGCTGTCATCCCTGGCCGATGGCAGCCTTCAGAAAGCGATCACCGAGCGCGTAACTGAGGCGTTGCCGATCCGTCCGTTGCTGGTGCGCGTCAATAACGAGATCCGCTTCGCACTCTTCGGCGAACTGACATTGCCCGGTGTCGTCCGCGGCGCGCACGGACACCTGATCGAACAATTCTATCTGGACGACTACTGCAACCGCACCGAAGGCATGGCTGAAACGCGGGCCCGTACGGCAATTCCAAAACTCAAGGAAATTCAGGATTATTATCGTCGGCACAGCGCGGTGTTCATCTATCTCATCACACCGTCCAAGGTCGCTCACTTACCGGAATATTTCGTAAAGCCCGAAACGTGTCCAAGCACGGCGGCAGCAAGGACCGAATTTGTCCCCAAATACACAAGCCTGCTTAAACAGGCAGGCATCGATGTGGTCGATACCGCAACCCTCATTCATTCTATGAGGGGAAAATACGAGATCGAACTGTTTCCGCAGGGCGGGACTCACTGGAATGATATCGGCGGCGCACAAGCTGCGACGGTCATCGCTGAGGAGATCAACCGGCAGGCCGGGCAGGTTCTCGCGCCACCGTTTACCTTCACCCACACCATCTCCGGTGTGACGAGCGGCGTCGATCGCGAACTGGCGGACGTGATCAATGTCCTGTTCCCTCCAACGGCTTACCTTACTCCAAAGGTCAAATTTCAGCCGTCGGCTTCCTGCGCGGATCATCCATCAAGCAAATTGAACGTCGCCGTGGTTGGCAGCAGCTTCACCCACCTGCCCGCGGAAATCCTCGCGCGCGAAAATTGCTTGTCGGCGCTCAATGTCTATTTCTACCTAAATCTCAGCCGCCACGGCGGTCACCCCTACCAGCGGCTTCAATCCAATCTGACTGAGAAGGATCTCGGCGCTCTGCGCGATGCGAAGATCATGATTGTCGAAGAAAACGAGTCCTTTGCAGGTACGCATTCATATATCGAAGCGCTTCGCGAACTGCTCGCGAAGCCGCAATAATCACCGCCGTAGCAGGCTGCCGAGCACGTTACGCACGATGGAACGTCCGACGGAGCTGCCGAGCGATCCGCCGACCGATTTGCCGAGGCTGGCCGCGACATCGCCCGCAACCTTGTTGGTCACCGACCGCGTCACGCTGCGCGCAATCACCTGCCCGGTCGACATCTTCCCGCGCGGCGTGTTGGTGCCGAAGATGGTCCCGACGATCGAGCCGATCTGGCCGAGGACACCGCCGCCCGATTGACCGTCCGCCGTCGCGGCCGTGCCGGCCACACGCTTCTGCAGCACTTCGTAGGCAGATTCTGAATCGATGGTGGTGTCGTATTTCCCCTTCACGGGGCTTGCGGCCATGATCGCCTTGCGCTCCTCCGGCGTGATCGGCCCGATCCGCGCGGTCGGTGGGCGGATCATGACGCGCTCGACCATGGCCGGCGTACCGTTGCCCTCGAGGAACGACACCAGCGCCTCACCCTTGCCCAGTTCCATGATGACCTGCGCTGTATCGAGCTTGGGATTGGGCCGGAATGTCTGGGCAGCGGCCTGCACCGCCTTCTGATCGCGCGGTGTGAAGGCGCGCAACGCGTGCTGAACGCGGTTGCCCAATTGGGCGAGAATCTTGTCAGGCACGTCGATCGGATTCTGCGTGACGAAATAAACGCCGACGCCCTTGGACCGGATCAGGCGAACCACCTGTTCGATCTTGTCCATCAGCGGCTTCGGCGCCTCGTTGAACAGCAGATGCGCCTCGTCGAAAAAGAACACCAATTTGGGTTGAGGCGGATCGCCGACTTCGGGAAGCTCCTCGAACAGCTCGGACAGCATCCACAACAGGAAGGTCGCGTAGAGTTTCGGGCTCTGCATCAGCTTGTCGGCGACCAGAATATTGACCATGCCCCGGCCATTGGCATCGGTGCGCATGAAATCCTTCAACTGAAGCGCCGGCTCGCCAAAAAACTTCTCGCCGCCCTGGTTCTCCAGCACCAGAAGCTGGCGCTGGATGGTGCCGACCGTCTGCTTGGAGACATTCCCGTACTGGGTCGTCAATTCATCGGCATGTTCAGCGATGAACGACAGGATCGCGCGCAAATCCTTCATGTCGAGCAGCAGAAGCCCCTGCTCGTCCGCCACGCGAAACGCGATATTGAGCACGCCTTCCTGCACGTCGTTGAGGTCCATCATCCGCGACAACAGCAACGGGCCCATTTCGGAGACGGTCGCGCGCACCGGATGGCCCTGCTCGCCGAACACGTCCCAGAAAATGGTCGAGAACTGATCGGGTTTGAAGTCCAGCCCCATGTCCTTCGCGCGGCTGAGGATGAAATCCTTGGCCTCGCCCATCTCGGAGATCCCTGACAGGTCACCTTTGATATCCGCAGCGAATACCGACACCCCGGCGCGCGCAAAACCTTCGGCCATGACCTGAAGCGAGACAGTCTTGCCCGTGCCGGTCGCGCCGGTGACGAGACCGTGGCGGTTCGCAAGCCCAAGCGTCAAAAATGCCGGCTGATCGCCCTTTCCGATAAAGATCATCTTGTCGGTATCGGCGGAAGCAGCAGCTCCGCCGCCAGCCGGTGCCGCCGGCACAGCTTTCGGACTGGAAACGGTCTTGTCGGAAGCGGTTTTGGTCGTCTTCTTCGCCATCTCTTGTCTCTCGCAGGCTAAACGCGACGCATCTTATGCGATCTTGCAGGCTGAACCCAGATGGTCAACCCGCCGGGAAACCCCAATGACACCGGCCGATTCCACGCCGCTTCACAATATATTCCGTCCGGGGCCGCGGATGAGTGAATTCTTGTCGCACGTCATCGATTTTTATCTTGCCCATGCTGACGGCTTGATGGGGATCGCATGCCAACCGGATGATGATTTGAAACGAAATTGAATTCATCGCACGGGTTCAGATCGTGCGAATTCGGTTCCAGCCTCCGATGCAGCGGCAAATGATCACAAGATCGGCAACCCGGTCTTGCATCTCTGCAACACTTTGCAATCGATTCCACGTAAATGACGGCTTTGAAAAGCGGCATCGCTTGTAATTCGCGTCGCACGCGCTCAAGATAAAATTCATAACAACGATCCGGCAATCAACCGGAAGGTACGGGGCACTTATGGAAGAGCTAACTGATCGGCTGGCCGCAAAAGCCGGCATCGATAAAGCTGTGGCTGAAAAAACCGTCGGCGCCATCCTTGGATTCCTCCGCAAGGAAGGCCCGGCTGATCAGGTGCAGGCCCTGATCGACAAGATTCCGGGCGCCGAAGCCGCAATCCGTAGCGCCGGTTCTGGTGGCGGGTTTGCAAGCATGCTTGGCGGCGGCGTGATGGCCCTTGGGGCCAAGCTGATGGGTTTCGGGCTTGGCATGGGCGAGATCAAGGCCGTCAGCCGTGAACTGTTTCGTTTCGGTCGCGACAAAATCGGTGCGGACGGCATGAACACGATCATTGCCGAAACGCCCGGCCTCTCTCAATTCGCGTAAAATTTCATTTTCCAGTTTGAGTCTCATGTCCAGTTCCGTTTCATCGTATCCGATCTCGCACATTGACGGTCTTGGCGCCCAAGCCCAGGCCAAGCTCAAGGCGCAGGGCATTCGCACGACCGCCGGTCTTCTGGAGAACGCCAATACGGTGAAGGCGCGCAAGGCGCTGGCCGCGAAAACCGGACTCAGCGAGCAGGATCTGCTGGCGTGGGCGAACATTGCCGACTGCATGCGCATCAAGGGCATGGGTAAGGCCAAGGCCGAACTGCTGCGGGCAGCCGGCGTCGTCACCGTGCGCGAGTTCGCGCTGCGCAATCCCGAGCGACTCGCGCAGGCCATGCGAGAAGCCAACGACAAGCGCAAGCTGGTTCGGGTTCTGCCGTCGGACAAATCCGTTGCCGAGTTGATCCAGCGCGCCCGCAAGCTGCCGCTGAAGATTTCCTACTGAAAACTGCCCACGGTCCCAACCTGCACAAGCCGTCCCGCGGAGTCCGAGCGGCTGCCTTGGGCCACAGCCCGTCCTGCTGTCGCTTGACAGGCCAGCGGAGACCGCGCAAAGCCACCTCATGATGGCCGCCCCGTCCCGATTTCCGAATACCGCTGCCGCGCAGCATCATCCGGTGCTGCAGGCCCTGCTCGCGCGCCCCTTTCCGGCGGTCATGGGCGTGCTCAATATAACGCCAGACTCGTTCTCCGACGGCGGCCAATTCACGACGCCCGAACAAGCGCTCGCACAGGCGCGGCGGATGATCGCCGAGGGCGCGGACATTCTCGACATCGGCGCTGAATCCACCCGCCCCTACGGCTCACAGCCGGTCTCGGCCGAACAGGAACTGCAGCGCCTGCAAGGCGTCTTGCCGGAAGTCGCCGCTCTGGGCACGCCGGTTTCCATCGACACGATGAAAGCTTCGGTCGCCGCCTGGGCGCTCGGCAATGGAGCCACCATCGCCAACGACGTGTGGGGGCTGCAGCGCGATCCCGACATGGCGCGGGTGATCGCGGAGTACGATGCGCCTGTCGTCGTCATGCACAACCGCGACAGCGTCGATCCGTCCATCGACATCGTGCAGGACATCATCGCATTCTTCGCGCGCTCGCTCGACATCGCGGCCAAAGCGAACATTCCGCCGGGGCACATCGTGCTTGATCCGGGTATCGGGTTTGGCAAAACGCCCGAGCAGAGCATGATCACGCTGGCGCGGCTCGACGAACTCAGCCGGTTCGGGTTGCCTCTTCTGGTCGGCGCGTCACGCAAACGCTTCATCTCGACGGTGACACCGTCGGAGCCGCAGCAGCGGCTCGGCGGGTCCATCGCGGCGCATCTGCTGGCAGCGCAGCGTGGCGCGAAAATCATTCGCGCACATGACGTCGCGGAGACTGTGCAGGCCTTGCGCGTGGCGATGGCAATCGAGGGCAAGCGGTGAGCGACATTATCTTCATCAAAGGCCTTTTGATCCATGCCCGCCACGGCGTCATGGACCATGAAGCAGAAGTCGGCCAGCGGTTCGTGATCGACCTCGAACTCTCCATCGATCTGGCGGAATCCTCCCTTACCGACAAGCTCGCCGACACCGTCTCCTATTCCGATGTGGTGGCGACCGCGAGCGCTGCCTTCAAGGGGCACAACTACTACCTGCTTGAACGCGCCGCTGGCGCGGTCGCGGAATCGATCCTGGCGGCGTTTGTCCGCGTCAGCGCCGTCACGGTCACGGTCCACAAGCCGCACGCGCCGATCGCTGCGATCTTCGACGATGTCGGCGTGATCATCACGCGTACGCGGTCGTAAATTCATGGCGAGCGTCCTGATCGCTCTCGGTGGCAATGTCGGCGACGTCCGGGCCACCTTCGTCAAGGCCATCGCGAACATCTGCGGCATGACGCAAGCAGCTCTAATCGCACGCTCGTCGGATTACACGACCCCGCCGTGGGGCGACGAACAACAGGAACCGTTCGTCAACGCCTGCATTGAGATCGAAACCAGCCTCGATCCGCACGCACTGCTGTTCACACTGCACAAGATCGAAAAGAAATTCGGCCGCGACCGGGCCAGCGAACGGCGCTGGGGACCCCGCACGCTGGATCTCGACATGATCGCCTATGACGACGTCCGTCTCGACAAGCCGGAATTGACGCTGCCGCATCCACGCCTGTTCGAACGGGCCTTTGTGCTGGTGCCGCTGGCCGAAATCGCGCCTGATCGCCCCATAGCGGGACAAACACCGCGCCAGGCCCTGGCTCAGCTCTCGGCTGATGGCATCGAACGCCTGCCTGACTTGCGCTAAACGCTTAAACAACCATTTGGCTTGTCAGCCGCAGCATGGCATTTTCCGGACAACAAACCAACGTTGTCCGGGAGCTAACCGTCTGAATGTCCGCCGAAACCGACGACCTGCCGCTCGCCTCCGAATTCCCGCCTGCCACCCGTGACGACTGGCGGAAGCTTGCCGATGGCGTTCTGAAGGGCGCACCATTCGAAAAGCTGGTCGGCAAGACATATGACGGGCTGCGGATCGAGCCGATCTACGAACGCGCCCGCAATGCGACGGCCATTCCCGCACGCGCGGCAAGCAGCCCCTGGCAGATCATGCAGCGCGTGGATCATCCGGAGGCGGCCATCGCCAACGCGCAGGCGCTGCACGACCTTGAGAACGGCGCGAACGGACTGACACTCGTTTTTGCGGGCGCCAATAGCGCGCGCGGTTACGGCCTGCCGCCGACCAAGGAAGCGCTCGCGCGTGCGCTCGACGGCATCTATCTCGACGCCGGGATCGGCATCGAACTGGAGATCGGGCTGCAGTCGCGCGACATGGGCCAGCACTTCGCTGAGCTGCTCGCTGCACGAAAGATGGCCCCTGCTAACGTCAACGTTCGTTTCGGCTTCGATCCGATCGGCGGCAACGCGGTTCGCGGCGGCAGTCCCGGCAGCTGGGAAGCGACCGCAAAGGTGTTCGGCGACAAGATCGCCAAACTTTCGAAGCTCGGTTTTCGCGGCCCGTTCGCGCCCGCCGACGGCCGCATCATTCATGACGCAGGCGGCTCGGAGGCGCAGGAACTCGCCTTCGTGCTCGCATGCGGTGTCGCCTATCTGCGGGCGCTGGAAGCTGCGGGCATCGCGCTCGATGACGCGCGACGGATGATCTATGCCCGCCTTGCCGCCGACGCCGACCAGTTTCTCACCATGGCAAAATTCCGCGCGCTGCGGCTACTCTGGGCGCGGATCGAGCAAAGCTGCGGGCTGACGCCGCAACCGCTTTTCATCGCGGCAGACACCGCATGGCGCATGCTGACCCAGCGCGATCCCGACGTGAACATGCTGCGCGCGACCATCGCAGCGTTCTCCGCGGGCCTCGGCGGCGCGAACAGCATCAACGTCTTGCCACACACGCTGGCACTCGGACTGCCGGATGCGTTTGCACGGCGCATCGCACGCAACACGCAGCTCGTGCTGCTGGAAGAATCCAATCTCGACAAGGTGTCCGACCCCGCCGCTGGTTCGGGCGGCATCGAGATGCTGACGAAGCAGCTTTGCGAAGCGGCGTGGTCGCAGTTCCAGGAGATCGAAAAAGCCGGCGGCGCTTTCGCAGCGCTTGAGAAGAATATCATTCAGGCGAAAGTCGCCGCCGTGCGGGCCGCGCGCGACGTCAACATCGCCAAGCGCAAGGATGTGCTGACCGGGGCCAGCGAATTCCCTAACCTTCACGAGAAGATTCCGGAGGTGCTGGATGCGAAGCCAGTCGTCTTGCCACCCGGAGAAGCGTCAACGATCACCTTCGATGCGCTCGCGTCCATTCGCCTGGCCGCACCGTTCGAGGCGTTGCGCGACAGATCGGATGAAATCCTGGCGAAGAGCGGCGCGCGGCCAAGGGTCTTTCTTGCCAGCCTAGGCACACCGGCCGACTTCACCGCGCGCGCGACGTTTGCGAAAAGCTTTTTCGAGACCGGTGGCATCGAAGCTGTCGACACCCAGGGCTTTTCCGATCCGGCAGCACTAGCCGCCGCCTTCAAAGGGTCCGATGCTGCCCTCGTCTGTCTCTGCTCCTCCGACAAGGTCTATGCTGCTCACGCCGTCGCCGCCGCACAAGCTCTTCACGCCGCAGGCGCAAAACATATCTATCAAGCAGGCAGGCCCGGAGAACTGGAAGCCGCCCTGCGCAGAGCCGGCGTTGGCGAATTCGTTTTCGCCGGTGGAGATGCACTCGTCACACTGAAAGCTGCCTATCAATTCATGAGGTGAATGCCATGAAGGATAGAGAGCCCGTTATGACCGGCGGCTGCCAATGCGGCGCGGTGCGCTTTGCATCGTACAGCAAACCGGGGCGGATCAGCGTCTGCCATTGCCGCATGTGCCAGAAGGCCGTGGCCGGGCCGTTCGCGGCGCTGGTGGAAATACCCCATGGCGACTTCGCGTGGACACGCGGCCTGCCGTCAACGTTTCGCTCGTCGTCGCTGGCGGAACGCGACTTCTGCGCAGCTTGCGGAACGCCGCTCAGCTATCGCAAGCTTAACGGCTCGGTGATCGAGTTGCTGACCGGCGCTTTCGACCGGCCGGATCGCGTGATCCCGACCTATCAAACCGGTGTTGAATCCAAGCTCGCCTGGATTATGCATCTGCACAACCTTCCCGGCAAAACCACCGCTGAAAACGCCGGTTCTGCCGAAGCTGGCAGCATTGTCAGCTATCAGCATCCGGACCATAATACATAGCCGCGCGTCGATAGCGCGAGAATTTGAGACAACAGAATGAGCCGCATTCCGAACTTTGCAGATGTCGCATTCGCGCCAGCCGCCGTCGCCGGTGGCGAGAGCAATGCAAAACCGTGGCTGACGCCCGAAGGCATTCTCGTAAAGTCGGATTACTCCGAGGCTGATCTCGAAGGCATCGACTTTCTCGACACCTGGCCCGGCATCGCGCCCTATCTGCGCGGCCCCTACCCGACCATGTACGTCAACCAGCCGTGGACCGTGCGCCAATACGCAGGCTTCTCGACGGCGGAAGATTCCAACGCCTTCTATCGCCGCAACCTCGCGGCTGGACAAAAAGGCCTCTCGGTCGCGTTCGATCTCGCCACCCATCGCGGCTACGACTCCGATCATCCGCGCGTGTCCGGTGACGTCGGCATGGCGGGCGTCGCCATCGATTCCATCTACGACATGCGCACGCTGTTCGCAGGCATTCCGCTCGACCAGATGAGCGTGTCGATGACCATGAACGGCGCGGTGCTGCCGATCCTCGCGCTGTTCGTTGCGGCTGCCGAAGAACAGGGCGTGCCGCCGGAAAAACTCTCCGGCACCATTCAGAACGACATTCTGAAAGAGTTCATGGTGCGGAACACCTACATCTATCCGCCCTCGCCCTCGATGCGGATCATTTCCGATATCTTTGCGTACACATCGCAGAAGATGCCGAAATACAATTCGATTTCCATTTCCGGCTATCACATGCAGGAAGCCGGCGCGACGCAGGACCTCGAACTCGCCTATACACTCGCCGATGGCGTCGAATATCTCCGCGCCGGATTGGCGGCCGGGCTCGATGTCGATCGCTTTGCACCGCGGCTGTCGTTCTTCTGGGCGATCGGCATGAACTTCTTCATGGAAGTCGCCAAGATGCGCGCGGCCCGGCTGCTGTGGGCCAAGCTGCTGAAGCCGTTCAATCCCAAGGATCCGCGCTCGCTGTCGCTGCGCACCCATTGCCAGACCTCGGGCTGGTCGCTCACCGCGCAGGATGTGTTCAACAACGTGGTCCGCACCAACATCGAGGCGATGGCGGCGACGCAAGGCCACACCCAGTCGCTGCACACAAACGCACTCGACGAAGCACTGGCGCTGCCGACGGATTTCTCCGCACGCATCGCGCGCAACACGCAGCTCTTTTTGCAACAGGAAAGCGGCACCACGCGGATCATCGACCCATGGGGCGGTTCCTACTATGTGGAACGACTGACGCACGATCTCGCCGCCAAGGCATGGGCGCACATTCAGGAAGTCGAAGAACTCGGCGGCATGGCGAAAGCCATCGAGGCTGGCGTACCGAAACTGCGCATCGAAGAAGCCTCGGCCAAGACGCAAGCACGCATCGACGCCGGAAAGCAGGCCGTCATCGGTGTCAACAAGTACAAGCCCGAGAACGAAGCCGCCATCGACGTGCTGAAGGTGGAGAACTCCACGGTGCGCCGCCTGCAGATCGACAAGCTGGCGCGCCTGCGCTCCGAGCGCAAACAGGCCGACGTCGACGCGGCGCTTGCAGCACTGACGCGCAGCGCAGGCGAAGGCAACGGCAACCTGCTGGCGCTGGCCATCGACGCCGCGCGGGCCAAGGCCACCGTCGGCGAGATTTCCGACGCGATGGAAAAGGTGTTCGGCCGTCACCGCGCTGAAATCAAATCCATCACCGGCGTTTACAAGCGCGAGGCCGCCACCATGTCCGACCGGGTCGAGAAGCTGCAAGCTCTCATCAATGAGTTCGAGGATGCCGAAGGACGCCGCCCGCGCATTCTGGTCGCCAAGATCGGTCAGGACGGCCACGACCGTGGCCAGAAGGTGATTGCCTCGGCCTTCGCCGATGTTGGTTTTGACGTCGATATCGGACCGCTGTTCGCGACCGCCGACGAGGCCGCGCGGCAAGCCGTGGAAAACGACGTCCACATGCTCGGTCTATCGTCGCTGGCGGCGGCGCACCTCACGGCAGTGCCCGAGCTGAAGGCAGCGCTCAAGAAGCGCGGCCGCGAGGACATCATGATCGTGATCGGCGGTGTGATCCCGCCGCAGGATTACGATGCGCTCTACAAGGCCGGCGCGGAGGCGATCTTCCCGCCGGGCACGGTGATCGCGGACGCCGCCGAGGAACTGATCCGCAAGCTCAACGTGCGGCTGGGGCATCCAAGCGCGGCGGCGGAGTAGCCGCATCCTTGTCGCCGGTGCAGATGGAGTCGCTCGTGAAAGGCACGTCGCCGACCGGCTTCGTCTGGTCCGCCATATTGAGTTTGTGCGTTCTCCTGAGCGCGGCCGGATCGATTTTCGCTGCCGATACCAAGCCGGACATCGCGCTGAAGTCCAAGGCCGCCTCGATCAGCGCCACCTTGGACAAGGCGATTAAGGCCAACACGACGCTCGCGGCTTACCTGCTCGCGGACGGGCGGAAATGGGCGAACAGCAGCCTTGCCGAAGCCAACAAGCAGTTCAAGGAATCGCCGGAGTTTTTCAGCGACGGCCGCGCATGGGAGATGGAGCGCGACTACACCATCCGCTCCACTGTCGCCAACCGTTATGTCAGCGTCTTGCGCAATGAGTTCGCTTTCACCGGCGGCGCTCATCCGAACCGCGGGTTCGAGACATTTCTCTGGGACGATCAAGCGAAGAAACCCATCAGCATTCGTCCATTCTTCACCGAGTTGAAGGACAACGGACCGGCTTTGACGGCAATCCTGAAAGCCATCATCGCATCACTGGTTGAGGAAAAGAAGGCGCGCGGCACATACTTTCCGGAAGACCTCGGGTGGCAGGAATATATCGAACCCAAATTGCTGAAGATCGGACCCGTTCTTCTTGCATCGTCGACTGAAGCCGGGAAAAGCTCAGGCCTCGAATTTCGGTATGGCCCCTACGCTGTCGGAGCCTATGCTGAAGGTTCCTATGAAGCGTTTGTACCCTGGAGCGCGCTGAAGCCGTTTCTTTCTCCCGCAGGTGCCGCGGTTTTTGGCGGCGAGCGCCCCGCACAAAGCGAAAAATCCGAGAAATGAAAAGCTCCCAATCGCCCGCCACGCTTGCTGACGACGTGCGCTCCGGCGACCGCGCAGCGCTGGCACGTGCCATCACCCTGATCGAAAGCCGCCGCGCCGATCATCAGGCGCAGGCGCGCGAACTTGTTCAGGAGTTGCTGCCGCTCACCGGCAAGGCCGTTCGCGTGGGCATCACAGGCTCGCCAGGCGTCGGAAAATCCACCACCATCGATGCGCTCGGCATGGCGCTGATTGCCAAGGGTCACAAGGTTGCGGTGCTGGCCGTCGATCCGTCGTCGGCACGCACCGGCGGATCTATTTTGGGCGACAAGACGCGGATGGCGCGGCTCTCCGCTGAGGACAACGCCTTTATCCGTCCCTCGCCTTCCTCGGGCACGCTTGGCGGCGTCGCGGCGAAGACCCGCGAGGCGATGCTGCTGTGCGAGGCCGCAGGCTTCGACGTCGTGCTGGTTGAAACCGTCGGCATCGGCCAGTCGGAGACCGCCGTCTGCGACATGACGGATTTTTTCCTCGCGCTGATGCTGCCTGGCGCAGGCGACGAGTTGCAAGGCATCAAGAAGGGCCTCGTCGAACTCGCCGACATGATCGCAGTCAACAAGGCCGATGGCGACAACCTCAAGCGCGCCCAGGCTGCGGCCGCGGAATACAACGCAGCACTTCACATTCTTACGCCGCGTTCCGAACACTGGTTCCCGCCGGTGGTGACCTATTCGGCACTGACAGGCGCCGGCATCGACGCGCTGTGGGAGAAGGTTCTCGCGCATCGCACGGCGATGAACGCGTCAGGCGATTTCGATGCGCGCCGCCGCGATCAGCAGGTCAAGTGGATGTGGACCATTCTGGAAGACCGGCTGCACGCGCGGCTGCGCTCCGATCCGGCCATCCGCGCCAAGGTGAAGCAAACTGAGACCGCCGTTGCCAACGGCCGTATGACGCCGGCCATCGCGGCGGATTCAGTTGCAGCACTGCTGGAGCGGTGATGAACGACAAACGGCGCATCCTTATTACGGGATTCCAGCCGTTTCCTGGCGCGCCATACAACCCCACGGAAAAGCTGGTCGAGCGCCTGCTGCGCCTGCGCCGCCCCGCGCTCGACGATGTCGAACGCATCGGACACATTTTTCCGGTGGCCTACAGCGCGGTCGATCGCGAATTGCCAGCGCTGATCGCCGCCCATCGTCCTGATGCGTTGCTGATGTTCGGCCTCGCGACGCGCACGCCGTTCGTCCGGATCGAAACCCGCGCCCGCAACACGATCACGCAAATCTGGCCGGACGCCGAGCACGCACGGGTCCTGAGCCGGACCATCGTCGATGGCGCGGATGCCACGCGCCGCTTCGGCCCTCACACGCTGAAGCTACTGCGCGCCGCGCAACTGACGGGCGTGGACGCCCGCGCCTCGCTGAGTGCGGGCTATTACCTCTGCAATTATCTGAGCTGGCGCGCCATCGAGGCCACGCAGACCAGCGGCGGGCCCCGCCTCGCCGCTTTTATCCATGTGCCACTGGTTCCGCGCCGTACAACGCAGCGCCGTGCGGGCTCTTCGGGCCGGGTCACGTTCGAACAACTGGTGGATGTCGGCGAAGCCATGCTCATGGAAATGGCGCGTTTGGCGCGACCTTCATCGAATGCCCCTGGGGCCTGACGCCGTTCGCCAATTCCGTCTGGCAGCCATACGCGAAGCAACGTTGTGCGTCGCAGCATCGCCCCTTAAATACAGGGCTCATCTTCGCGAGCCGCTTTCATGACCGATACCAGCGCCAACGCCTGGGTTTCATCGACCCATCGCCCGATGGGCTTTCGTGAGTTCGTCGCCATCGTGGCCGCCATCATGGCGCTCAATCCGCTGGCCATGGACCTGATGCTGCCAGCCCTCCCGGACGTGGCCAAAGCCTTCCACATCAGCAACGCCAACCGTGTACAGGCCGTCCTGTCGGTGTTCCTGACCGGCTTCGGCGCAGGCCAGTTCATTATGGGCCCGCTGTCGGACCGGTTCGGGCGTCGGCCGATTCTGCTCGGCGGGTTGATCGTCTACGGCATCGCCAGCCTGCTTGCGATCATCGCACCATCTTTCGAGACGCTGCTGCTTGCGCGCGCCTTGCAGGGGCTCGGCACTGCCGCCTCGCGCGTGATCGCCACGTCCATCGTGCGGGACTGCTACAGCGGCCGCCGCATGGCGAGCGTGATGTCGCTGGCGATGATGATCTTCATTTCGGTGCCGGTGATCGCCCCGTCGTTTGGTCAGGCGATCATGCTGGCCGCGGAATGGCATGGGATCTTCATTGTGCTCCTGGTCTACGGCGTGCTGGCGCTGATCTGGATCATCATACGCCTGCCGGAAACGTTGCCGCTCAGCGAACGTAAGTCCCTTGCGATCGGTGAAGTAAGCAAGAACTTCCTTCATGCGCTGACCAACCGGCAAACCCTCGGCTACGCATTCGCCGCCGGCAGCGTACAGGGAATCCTGTTCGGCTATGTTCTGTCGTCGCAGCAGATCTTCACGGGCGTTTACGGCCTCGGCCATTACTTCCCGCTGGCCTTTGCCACCATCGCCCTCGGGATCGCGGTCGCCGGCTTCCTCAACTCACGCATCGTCGGCCGCTACGGCATGCGTATGATTTCGCACACGGCGCTTGTCGGCCACCTGGCCGTATCCATCGTCATGCTGGCCTGCGCGCTCGCCGGATGGCTTCCACTGACCCTGTTCATGATCCTGGCCACCGCCAGCCTGTTTTCGTTCGGACTGATGTTCTCCAATTTCTCCGCGCTGGCGATGGAGCCTCAGGGACACATCGCGGGAACCGCCTCGTCGCTGTTCGGATCGATCACGACGCTGATCGGAATCGGCGTCGGCTACGCGATTGGCCAGCACTATGACGGCACGCTTGTGCCGCTCGCGACCGGCGCACTGCTGGGTTCGGTGGTGGCGCTCATCGTCGTGATCGCGGTCGAAAAAGGCCGTCTGTTCAAGCCGCACAACGCACCGATCTGACGGACTCGCGGCTTCATTCCATTAACCCTACCATCGACAATCGCGCGCAAATGCACGCGTGCAGGCGCGCGTTTGCTGCATTCCTGCATTAGGTCTTGGGAGCGTTTTCCAATCGGAAACAAGCTCAGAACCTGTCATGGATATCAGCCGCCGCAGCCTCATCAACGCCACCGCCGTCGGTGCAGCAGCGGGCGCGCTGACGACTGCGCCGGAACGTGCGCATGCAGCGCCCTTGATGTCCACGCTCGGACGCGACGCCACGCAATATGGCGTGCGGCCAAACAGTCCCGACGACCAAACGCGAGCGCTCCAGCGCGCCATCGATACGGCGGCCAATGCGCAGATGCCGCTGGCGTTGCCGCCGGGCATTTATCGCACCGGACCGCTGCAATTGCCGAACGGCGGACAACTCGTCGGCGTGCGTGGTGCAACGATCCTTAAATTCACCGGCGGGTCGTCGCTGATCGGCAGCGAAGGCGCCAGCAGCATCGCCCTCACCAATCTCACCCTCGACGGCGGCGGCATCAAGCTCGCAGACCGCCGCGGACTGGTGCATTTCCGGAGCGGCCTCGACGTCCGCGTGCAGGATTGCGACATCGTCAGCAGCGGCGGCAACGGCATCTGGTTCGAGAACATCGCGGGTGAAGTCAGCGGCAACACCATCCGCAAGACCACGAACACTGCGTTCACCTCGTTCGATGCGCTCGGGCTTTTGGTCGCGCAAAACACGATTCAGGATGCATCGGATAACGGCATCGAGATCCTGCGAAATCTAGTGGGCGATGACGGCACCATTGTCGTCAACAACCGCATCGAAGACATCAAGGCCGGCGCCGGCGGCTCCGGACAGCACGGCAACGCCATCAATGCATTTCGCGCCGGTAACGTCATCATCAGCGGTAACCGGATTCGCAACTGCGACTTTTCCGGGGTGCGCGGCAACTCCGCCTCGAATATCCACATCACCGGCAACAGCGTCAGCAATGTGCGCGAAGTCGCGCTCTACTCCGAATTCTCGTTCGAGGGCGCGGTGATCGCCAACAACACCGTTGATATTTGCACCGTCGGCGTCTCGGTCGTCAATTTCAACGAGGGCGGCCGCATCGCAACCGTTCAAGGCAACATCCTCCGGAACATGCTCCCAAGACATACGGTCGGCATCGCAGCGGCAGCCGACACAGGCATAGGAATCGCAATCGAGGCGGACGCCGCCGTGACCGGCAACGTGATCGAGAACGCACCCCTGTTCGGAATCCTGGCCGGATGGGGAAAATATCTTCGCGACGTGACCATCACGGGGAATGTGGTGCGCAATGCGTCTATCGGCATCGGCGTGTCCGTGATGCCGGAGGCCGGCACCGCGCTGGTCAGCAACAACCTGATTTCGGGATCTGGCCGTGCCGCCATCGCAGGCCTCGATCATGCCAAGGCTGTGACAGGCGATCTCGGCGTTGAGGGCACATCACGCTTTGCGCAGATCGTCCTTGGCCTTAACGCCGTGCGTTGATGACACGCTGATGAACGGTGACGCCGGAATGGCGGAATTCGCGGCCTGCTCCATCGCCACTTCAACCGGCTTGTCTCGCACCGGATCGGGAGGCGCAAGCTGCTCCCACGTCTTCAGCGCAGCCCGCGCTTCCTGAATCACCTTCAGGAATTCAGGCTCTTTGTAATAAACCTTCCAGCGGCCGGTCTCATAAAGTTCGACGAGATAGTTGAGCCGTCGCTCCGCAAGCATGCGCCAGCGCGTCACGACACTCCGCCCTTGTTCGGCATTGCCGGAATTGGCCATCGGAAGTCCAAAAAATCGATGAAAAAGCAGTCCAGACAAACATCACGCAACAGAACGACTCGCGCAGACCCCGCAACGAGCGAATCGATAACTCAACTCCTGTCATAGATACATGCAACTTTCGTGACTGGCATTCGCTCAGATCAAGAACTGCTATAAATTAACGCACCTGAAGCCTGATCGCGGCGCGGAACGAACCGCGCGATCCTGCCGGGGGAGGCTCACGTCCGGAAACCGCCGCCGCACCGGTACTCGTGGTCCCGGATACCGACGGAGTGCCCGGCCTGACGGCTTCCACAGCAATCGAGCGCGCGAGCGTCGTGGTGTAATTCGGTACCGGCGTGAACTGGTTCTTCTGGAAATCATGCTGGATACGGTCGCCACCGCCGGCCTGCACGGCGCACACGGCCGTCACAGTCTCGATGCCCTTGTCCTTCATCCGGAACTGGAATGGCGCTCCGTCGCCCGGAAAACGGATCGGCACCCCGGCCCGGATGAGGTTGTCCCGCTGGAAGCTGTTCGGCAGCAATACGGTGCCCTCGCCCCGTTCGTCGATGTCGGTCAGGGTGAGGAAGCAGTCACGCGGCGCCACTATAGTGAATACAGGCGTGTCGCCGAGGTTGTAGCTGTCCTTGTCGGACGTCAGGGAGAGATCGTCCCGATTAATGATCGGCCTTGTCAGCGGTGGCTGGGGCGGCCGTGCATTCCTGATCGCCACGAGTTTGAGATCCGTCAGATCCGGAGCAATGTCGCGGAACGCAGATTCAAACTGGTCGCGCGGAACGGCGCCTTGCGCGAGCCGCCGGACCAGCGGGCGGTATTTCTGAGCGACGTCCGCAGCGCCCTGATTGAACTCGTCCTTCTTGAGTCCGAATTCCGAGGACGCCAACGTCAGGTCGAGATCGTCTTCATAGCGCTTGGCGAGCGCGTTGATCATCTCGATGCCGTTGAGCTTCAGCGTCGAATCGAGGCCAGCGCGCTTCATCGCGTCCGCAAACCGCTTCGTGTCGTCTTCGATCAGCGCATCCATCTTGTCGTGCGGCGGATACAATCCTTCCACCGCGTCACGCACATCCTTCGGGAACGTCCGTCCCTTCAATATCAGGTCACGGACATCGTCCTTGGCCTTGCGCATGCCCTGGTCGTGGCAGCCCATGCAGGAAATGCCGTTCGTCACGGCAAAGTCCTTGCGCGATGGATCGCGCACGATGGCGGTCGGCCCCTTGTCGAGCCGTTCACCTGTTGCCTTGTTCAGGTAGTAAGCTTGGAATCCGTTAGGCAGGCTGAAGATGGTCTCGCCGCCATCGTGATGGAAAGCGTTGGCGCCGGTCGGACCGAGCGGGAAGCTGAACAGGCTCTGACGGTCACGGTTACCGGCGAAGTCATACGAGGTCCAGAAATAGCCGGTGCGCGATGGATGGCGCTCGATCAGGCGGTTGTTCTGGCTGACACCGGATCGCTGGAATGCCGCGCGCTGCGCGACGAAGTTGCGGATATTGCTTTCGACATCGATGCCCTGCTCCCTGGCAAGCTGCTGGAAGGTGTTCGGCAGTTGCAGCAACACGTTGTAGAGCGGCGGCTGCGACGCTGTGAACGCGAACCAGTCGGCGCGGACATACGGCATCGGCGTCACCGTACCTAATGCAAGCGTGCGGCTGAACTCGGTGTCCGGCGCGATATTGTAGGGATAGACCGCGATCACGTTGTCCCAGTCGGCGGCCCTCCAGCCGAGATCGAGCAGATTGAAGCGCAGGATACTGCCTTCGGGATCGATAGTTTCGAGCTTCACGACATCGGACGAGCGGGCCAGCGAATTGAGAAACTTTACCGCGGCCTGCTGGTAGACCTTCATCGCCGCCGGATCGACGCAGATATTGGCAAGATGCGTCAGCGTCAGGTAGCGCGTCGTCGCCCTGCGTTGCGGCCGCTGCTTGTCGAGGTCCGACACCATGAAGGACACCATGTCCTCCGGCGTGATGAACTTGTGGGTTTCGCAACTGGCGACGGCCTTGCTGCCGAGTGCAGTGACCCAGCTTTCAAGCGCCTTGAGATCGGCCTCCGACGGCGGCGCGTGCGACGCGCCTTCGTAATAGATGTCGTAAGGCATTTCCTTGTCGGCAATCTGCCGGAACAATTTTGAGCCAAGCGGATTGCCGAGAAGAACGTAATGTGGATTGGCGGCGATCTCATCCAGCTTGAGGATGTTGCCGAAGTTCTTGGCGGGCCGCTCGCGATCGACAAGCTTGCCGACCTGATGGCAGCGCGCGCAGTGCTTGTCGAGAACGTCGAATGCGCCTTTCGCCACCGGATCGGACGGCGGCATAACCGCCTCCGCCGCAGCTATCGGCCCCTTGGCATCCTGCGCCATCGAGGCGCCTGCCATACCGAAGACCAGACCTGCCGCCACCACGATGCCGATCGCGCGCAGACCAGACGCCGGAAACCCGCTCATGGACATTGCCCCCTCAAAATCACTCGTTTGGCGAAATCCCGCCGTTGACTTGGTCGCGTCGATAGCTCGATGGGTTCAGGCGGTCACCGTCCTGCCGTCGCCTGCACGGTCGTGTTGACGATCTGCACGCGGCGATTGGCCTCGCCGCGCGGGTTGGCAGGGTCCTTGAGCTGCTCCTTGCCGAAGCCTGTGGCGATCAGGGTATCGGGCGCGAGTTTGTATTGCTCGATCAGAACGCGACGCACGGAGTTGGCGCGGCGCTGCGACAACAACTGGTTATAGTCCGCGCCGCCCGCCGCATCGGTATGACCGTTGATCAAGAATACCGACCCCTTCAGATCCTGCCGCGACAGCGCGTTGCCGAGCGCAATCAGCGCCGGTACCGCCTTCGGGCTGATGCCGGCCGAGTTGTACTCGAACAGGATTTCGAGATCGATCGCCGGCTTGTCACGCGCGATTTCCGCGATCTGAGCCCGCTCGTCGGAGGTCGGCAGCTGGACAGGCTCAATGCTGATGGAACGCGTCCGCAGGCGATCGACGATCTGCTTCTCTGCCGCGGCCTTCGGGTCAGGCGCTGACGTGATGCTCCGCGTCAGCGGCTTCTTCGCCTGAAGTGCCGAACCGATCTTGTCCTCGAGCGATTGGGCGTAGAGCGACGCGGGGGACAATGCGAAGACTGCCACCAGAGCCAACAGGCCGCGCGTCGAGAAGTCCCATCTCGAAAATTGATTCTGCATCACTCTATTCTGCTTAAAAATACTTTCACGGCGAGTTCAAACCCAAGCCGCGGCCGCATCCTCATCTCACGCGGCCAAAGCGGTCAAGAGCACCGATGGGCCCGCGACATGATGGCCCGCCCAGGGGACGCCGGACGGGCCGAACCATGACGGCGCGAGGGTGGATGGGGCCCGCACCATTCTGGCTGCAGGGAACGAACATATCGTCGCCTGCAAGAGTTTGTCGGGAGAACCGCGAATAAGGTTCGGAGTGTCAGCGCTTGGGGCTTCCATCCGAGGCAGCCGTCATAGGAGCCGGCGTCACCGCTGAAACCGCGCTGAAAGCATCGGCCTGCCCTGCCCCGAACTGATCGTCGCGGCCCTTGGGGCCGAGATCGCGTGCGGTGGACGTCAATGTGCTGCGAATATCCGCGGCGGAAATATCGGGATTGCGGGCGATCATCAGCGCCGCCACGCCGCTGACAAAGGCGGCCGACAACGAGGTGCCGGATGACATCTGATACTTGCCGTCGGGCGCGGGCGACAGGATATCGACGCCGGGAGCTGCAATCGCGACATAGCTGCCGCGATTCGACTGTGCGAACAGTTTGTCGGACTGATCTGTGGCCGACACCGCAATCACGTTGCGGTCGGCGGCGGGATAGAGCGGCGGCGACTTCGCGCCCGCGTTGCCGGCGGCAGCAACCAGAACGATTCCCTTGGCCGCAGCAGCGGCAAGACCGCGCTCAATGGCCGGATCGTGCGGACCGGCGAAGCTCATGTTTATGATCTGCGCATTTTTCGACAGCGCATAATTGAGACTCTTGAGGATCACGAAGGTATTGCTCTCCGCCCCGTTCTTCTGCGCGCCGAACGCGCGAATGGCGAGCAGATGCGCCGACGGAGCCGTTCCCATCAGTCGGGCATGGGCGGCGATGACACCCGCAATGCTCGTGCCGTGGGGGTGCGGTCCCTCGCCGTTGTTCAAAGCGTCAAAAGTGCCCGAAATTACACCTGCCAGTTCGGGATGCGCGACGTCTATTCCTGAATCGATCACTGCGACCGTCACATCCGCGCCAACCGAGAGCTGGTGCGCCTCGGGCAGCCGCATTTTCGCAAGCGCGTATTGTGCCGGGTCGCCCTCCGGCTTGGCGGCTGCATTCTGTTGCAGCCTGAAGATGTTATTGCGCTGTGCGGCCTTCACATTTCCACCAGCCACGAGTTCACGCACGACCGCGTCTACCGAGCGCCCGTCGGAAATGCGCCAGCGAAAGAACGTGCTGTTGGTCAGCGGGAAATTCTGTGACTGCACGCGCGTCAGGCGATAGTGGCGCGCAAGCTCGTCGGCCTGCGCGTCGGTCGGATTGCCGTCGATCTCGATGAGCACTTCCTTCGCGACATAGGTTCTGTCGACGGCGGCCGGCGTTGTCTTGCGGGCGCTGCGGCGCGGTCCCGGATCGCCGCTGCCTTGATCCAGCTCACGCATCACGCGAGGACGCGGCCCTGGCTCAGGGTTGTCGTACCCGTCGTACCGGATGTTGGGCGAATAGCGTATGCTCGGATTCACATTGATACGCGGGCCGATATTCATGCTTGGCCCGCCGCGCACGCTGAGATTGCCGTAGCTCTGCGCAAACGCCTGTGGGATCGCGAGATTGAAGATCACCGCACAGACGGCCACTGACCGCGCAGAACGAACGCTGCCTGCCGCCCGGACGAAACTCCGCTTGCCTTTGCCGGTCTCGATCATCTGGCGTCCTCCCAACGTTTGTCGGCTGCGCCCAATTCCCGGATCAGTAGTTAGTCAGCCGCCACGGCAAGACTAACGATTTTTTCGGCCTGAAGCCGCGTCAGCAGTTGCTCTGCTTCCTGCTTCGACAGGGCCTTGTCGCCGAACTGAACGCGGAACATGCCGGCCTTCGGGCCTGAAACGATCGACGCATTGTAGTTGTTGAGCAACTGCGTGATGTCATCGGCCTTCGCATCCGGCGTGAAGCGCAGCAACCCGAAGGTGCCCACCGTTGACTGGGTCGGGAAAGCGGCGGTCTGAAAGTTGCCGCCCGCGTTGTCCTTGACCAGCACCGTTCCGATCACGCCCGCCTGCAACAGCAGCGCGACCGCGCCGGCGACTGCGGAAAAAGCCAGCGTTCGCGGCGAAAGGCTCGTGAAAAACCCGGCGATACGCATCAGGGGATTGAACGACGCGGCATTCGTGCGCGCGGGTTCGGCATCGATGGCCGCAAACAGCTTCTGCATTGCGCGCGTCGACGGCACGCCAAGGCTCTCGTTCAGCAGGATCGTTTCAGCATGCTCGTCCTGGATCGCCTCATACTGCCGCGCCAACTCGGGATCGTTCGCAAGCGCCTCATCGACGCGGCGTGCGTCGCGCAGGTTCAGCGTCCCAGCAGCATGGAACGGCAACAGGGCCTCAAGCTCGGTGGGCTCGCGATCGACGGTTTGCTTGCTTGTGGCAGTCATGGCCAACCTCGCTCTACGCCGGCTGCCTTGAGCAGCTCGGCTAGTTTCTTTCGCGCGTAAAACAGGCGCGTCTTCACCGTGTTCTCCGGGATGCCTACGATTTCGGCCACTTCTTCCACGGATTTCTCGTGGTAGTAGACGAGATCGACGATCTCCCGATGTTCTGGCGAAAGTGCGGTCAGGCAATTCCGCAACGCACTACTTGTATCCTTCTTCGCAACTGCGACTTCCGGATTGTCGGACGTATCCTCGATCGCGGCAGCCGTTTCGTCGTCCAGTTCCGCGTCCTTCCGCTTGCGCAGGGCAGACAGGGCCTTGAACCGGGTGATCGCCAGAAGCCACGTAGAGACGGCGGACCGGCCTTCGAACTTGCCGGCCTGACGCCAGACATCGAGGAAAACCTCACTGATAAGGTCTTCCGCAATGGACTCGTTCCTCACGAGCCGCAGCGAAAAGCGAAACACCCGCACATGGTGCCTTCCGTAAAGCACCTGCATGGCGAGCCGGTCACCTTGGGCGATGCGACCGATCAGAACCTCGTCCGATGTCGCGTGGGTTGCACTCAATGGCCATCTCGCAGGTTGGTCGCAGGCGACTGGAAAGGGGTTCGATCAAATCCGTGAAAATCTTCATGATTTTCGGAGCTGCCTCGAATGGCGAAGGCAAAATGCCCCTGAATCATGAACAAGGGCAAGTCGTCAGGTTTTAAGGCTCATATTAAAGGTATCTAATTACCTAAATAATCTTATTCCCGCTGCGTAGAGGGCCGACCGCAAAAATTCTCTTGAAACAGCAAGCCCATGGGACCCCCCACCCCCTCCGATGATACCAAACCTAAAGGCTTTGCCGCCTACAGTCCCCGCATTGCGTCCCTCTACGGCGATTTCATGCGCGGCACAGCTTCATCAGTCCCCGGATCTCTCTTAGGTATTCTCGGCCGTCGCCATTCGCCGATCGAAACCCAGTTGTCGCCGGAGACGATCGCGCGGCGGGCGAAGCAGCGCCGGCGAATGCTCGACGTGATCGGCGTCAGCTTCATGATCGACGCCGGAATTCTGCTGATCTACGCCTACGCTGGCACCACCACCTTCATCATTGCCCCGGCCTATGCCGCCTGCGGCCTGCTGTCCATCGCGATGTTCGTCGCGATGTCCGAGGCGAGCGTAAACGACCGGTTCAAAGACCACTATTTCATCACGCAGCAGACCAGCATCAGCCTGGCGATCATGCTGGTGTTCATTTACTTCGCCCCTGAAGTCGGTTGCCTGTTCCTTTGCTCGATCTTCCTCGTCTTCACGTTCGCCGCGTTGCGCTCTACGCCCCGCCAGACGCTGATCGGATGGACAACCGCTGCCGTCGGGCTGACGATCCTGTTTCTTCTCACCGACAAGCCCATCGGGATGCCACGTGAAACGCCGCTGGAGCGTTTCGCAACCATGCTGGTTTTCATTCTGGTGCTCGGCCGCGGCATGATCGTCGGACTGTTCAGCAGCTCGTTGCATGAATCCCTCTACAGGCGCGGCCTTGAGCTGAAGGAAGCCTACAAGCGCATCGAGGAACTCGCCGAGCTTGATGAACTCACAGGATCCCTCAACCGCCGCTGCATCATGCAGACGCTCAACGAAGAGATCGCTCGCGCCCGGCGCAGCAGCATGCCCTGCGCCGTCGCGCTGATCGATCTCGACTGGTTCAAGCGGATCAACGATCAGTTCGGTCACCCCGTCGGTGACGAAGCGTTGCGGGCTTTCGCGATCACGGTATTTGCCAATATCCGCAGCATCGACAAGTTCGGCCGCTATGGCGGCGAAGAATTCCTGCTCATTCTTCCAGAAACCTCTGACGGCGCCGCGCTGCGCACGGTCGAGCGGCTCCGCAAGATCGTAGCTGCTCTCGATTGGAGCGCCATTTCGCAGGACATGAGCGTGACGATGTCGGCAGGTCTCGCGGCGCTGCGAACGGACGACACCGCAGACAGCATTCTCGCCCGCGCCGATCAGCTTCTTTATCGAGCCAAGGACCTTGGACGTAACCGGGTCGTCTCCGCATAAGTTTCATTCTATGCCGGCCAAGAATCTGGCCAGCATTTCTTGCTTCGACGTTCCAGGACAGAAAGTCATGATTTCGAGACTAGCAACTCGCCCGGCAAATCTGCTCGATGAACTGCAGCATGCTCTCGCGCACGGCACTGTTGCGCGCCGCGTTGAAACGCTGCGCCGGGTCACCGACCTCTTCCTGCACGGCGTGGTGGATTACACCAACGAGCAGATCGGTGTCTTCGACGATGTGTTTCACTGCCTGATTCAGGAAATCGAGGTCTCTGCCAAATCACTGCTGGCGAACCGCATGGCGCCGGTACAGAAAGCGCCGCCGCGGCTGATCTATACATTGGCGTTCGACGACGCCATCGAAGTCGCCGCACCGGTGCTGTCGCATTCGGAGCGCCTGAACGACGCCATGCTGATCGAAAATGCGCGCAGCAAAAGCCAGGGTCATTTGCTTGCGATCTCGAAGCGAAAGGTGCTGAGCGACGCGGTTACCGACGTCCTCGTTGAACGCGGCAACATGGAAGTGGTCGAAAGCGCGGTCAACAATCCGGGCGCCGAGTTCTCCGATCGGGGCTTCACACAACTGGTGAACCGCGCCGAAGGCAACGACAATCTTGCGACATGTCTCGGCGTGCGACGCGGCATCCCAAGACCGCATTATCTCAAGCTGATCGCCCGGGCATCGGACTCGGTGCGGGCCCGTCTTCAAGCCGCTAACCCCCGCGCGGCGGACGACATCTCCGCCGCCGTCAAGGAAGCCGCTTTCGATGCCGGGCACGGAACATCAGCCATCAGCGAACAAGCCGCCAAGGCTCAGCAACTCGTCAAATCTCTCTATGACGACGGGCGTCTCGACGAAGGGCAGATCGCCGCGTTCGCTGCGGCAGGCAAATTCGAGGAAACCAGTGCGGCGATCGCGATGTGCGCAAACGTCTCCATCGCGACTGTCGAAAACATGATGATCGAGTCGCAATCCGAAGGATTGATGGTTCTTGCCAAGGTCACCGGGCTGTCGTGGGCGACGCTGAAACTTATTCTTGAGATGCGCAACGCGACCGGAGACAATATGGGCGACATCGACGATCATCAGTCGAGCTACGAGATGCTGCGTCCGTCCACTGCGCAGCAGGTGCTGCGCTTTTATCGGATGCGGCAGACCGCTGCGCAGATCGAACCGGCAGCCTGACCCACTAGTAACGAAGAACGCGCGATCCTGCGAGCGCCCCAATCGCGGCGACGAATGCTATCGCGATCGTGTACCAGGTGGCCACGAACATCGGTGAATCGTCGGTGCAGTGCGAGGCATAGAGCGTGGCAGCCAGTCCTGCGGACAACAGGCCGGCAAACGCTCCGGCGACAGCCGGGCGCGAGGGCGCACCACGACGCAAGGCTACGAGTGCCGCCGCCAGCAGCGGCAGCGACAGCAACGGGATTGCCGTCAGACACACCCGCGAGTTGGAGCCGATCAGCCGCGTCGACATTGATGTACGATGCGGCATCATCATCTCGCTCATCAAGCCAATACCCAGAAGCCCGACCGGAATTGCCAACAGCCACACCCAGCGTCCAAGCGAAGCTTCAGGCCGCGACAGATGCAGGCTGATGGCGATAGCGGCCCCGGCAAGCGCGATGGTCACCGCGAACTTCAGATCGAAGAACGGATTACCCATGGCGGTCATAACGTCAGGCCGCATTCCGAGTCCGGCGAGGAAAAGCGCAAACGCGACCGGCACCGCGAGCAACAGCGCAACCAGCAGCACATTGCCAACGGGACGTTCGTGCGTGTCGTTGTCGGCGGCAAGCGTACGAATGAGATGATCGGTGTCCATGGTCATTCTTCCCGCAGTTTGCTCGCAAGGCCGGTCAGCCCACGGTGCAGCGCCACGCGCACCGCACCCTCGGTCATCGACAATTTGGCCGCCGTTTCCTTGATCGATGCGCTGTCGACGGCGATCGATTGCAACACGTCACGCTGTCGTTGCGGCAGCGTATTCAGATGAGCAGTCACTTCGCTCGGAGGCAGGCTCTCCTCGACCGGCACACCCGGCAGCGTCTCCGAGAAATCGTCTATGTTGACGAAGACCCGGCGGCCTCGGCGGCGCAGGGCGTCGATCAGCTTGTTGCGAGCGATTGCAAACAGCCACGGCGCAAACGGGGCGTTCGTGTCCCAGGTATGCCGCTTCAGATGCACCGCGAGCAAAATGTCCTGCACGATGTCCTCGGATTGATCGACCGGCTGACCGGCCCGTGCCAGACCGCGCCGCGCCGCCGCTCTCAGGACCGGCGTAACGGCCTTGAGGAGGCGATGATATGCGGCGTTGTCTCCGGCATTGGCCGACCGCATCAGGTCGGTCCACTCGTCTTCACGTCCGCGCACGCGCGCTCCCTATCAAGGCAATTCGCTCTTGTTCCTAAAGTGTTACGGACAGAAGTTGCAATCACGCAATCGTGAACGGCGCACTGTCTGGGCGTGGAGGCGACATTTCCGGTCCTCCGCTCTTGGTCTTTATTAGGGCAATTGTTCGCAAGATTCCCTTTTTCTGCCGTCCTGTGGCCATTTCGCACCGGTCTGTTCCCCTTGCTGGAGGCTTTGGCAAAGGGGAAGTGCCATGCGGGCAAGGAAAGCAGGCTTGGCAGCGCTGGTCGCTGCCACTGGAATCTTGATGAGCTTTTCTGGTGAGCCGGCCATGTCGGCAACCAAACCAACTGCGAAGAAGGATACGAAGAGCAGCGTGGCCGCCGCCGATCGGCCCATGGTCCTGTCAAAATTCAAGAAGCAGCGGCGCGCTCACGCCACAAAGAAATCCCGCACGGCCCAGGCGCGCCACCTGAAAAGGACCGCGTCGAAAGTCTCGTCCAAAGCTGTCGCGCAGAAAAACACCGCGAAGGAAGCCCCGGCCGATATCGCCGAATCCGAATTGCCGCCAGAGGTAGCAAACGCCCATGCGCAGGCGCTGGCTGAGGATCAAGCGCGGAACATCGCTGCCCTCGACAGCACCAATGTCTCAACCGTGAATGGCATACTGGTCGCCGCCAACGATCCGCAGAGCGACGCCCAAGCACCGACGGACAACGCCGTGGTTGCGCAGGATCCTGCGCCAGCCACGCCCCCGGCTGCTGCTCCTGAACCGCCCGCCCCAAGCGGCAAGATCATCCGCGCGACGCCGTCCGCAGAAAAGCAGGTGGTGAAGTCCGACGAGAGCGATCCCTGGAGCAAGACCTCGCTGATCGGCAAGATCTTCATCGCCTTCGGAAGCCTGCTGACGCTGGCGTCGGCCGCACGCCTTCTGATCGCCTGACGCAAACACCGTCTGCATCAAACGCAAAGGCCGGTCCGTAACCCCACGGATCGGCCTTTTTGTTCCACCCGCGACAACCAGCCCTGACGCTACCGGTCTTGCGGAGCAACGCCCCGGAAGGCAGATTGCGGCCAACGGCGCAGTACGCGTTGCTTCAGCAATTCTTAATCAGGGGCGCAACATGGCGGCATTCGAACATATCATCGTGGAGAACAAGGGCGCGGTCGGCATCATTCAGATCAACCGGCCGAAGATTCTCAACGCCCTCTCCTTCGACGTGTTCAGCGAGATTGCCTCGGCCGTCGACGATCTCGAAGAAGACGAGACCATCGGCTGCATCGTCATCACCGGCAACGAAAAGGCGTTCGCGGCCGGCGCCGACATCAAGGAGATGCAGCCGAAGCAGTTCATCGACATGTTCAGCCAGGATTTCATGGACATCGGCGGCGACCGCGTCGCCACCTGCAAGAAGCCGACCATCGCCGCGGTCAGCGGCTATGCGCTCGGCGGCGGCTGCGAGCTTGCCATGATGTGCGATATCATCATCGCGTCCGACACCGCGAAATTCGGCCAGCCTGAAATCACACTCGGTACCATTCCCGGTCTCGGCGGCACGCAACGGCTCACGCGCGCCGTCGGCAAGTCCAAGGCGATGGATCTGTGCCTGACGGGCCGTATGATGGATGCTGCGGAGGCCGAACGCTCGGGACTGGTGAGCCGGATATTTCCGGCTGACAAGCTGATGGAAGAGGTACTTGCAATCGCCGCGAAGATTGCCGGGATGTCGCAACCGGCCGCAGCGATGGCCAAGAGCGCCGTCAACCGCGCACTGGAAACGACACTCGCCGAGGGCATGAATGTCGAAGGCGACCTGTTCCACGCCACCTTCGCGCTCGAAGACCGCTCCGAGGGTATGGCCGCTTTCATCGAGAAGCGAAAGCCGAACTTCAAGAATCGCTAATTCTTCGCGCTGCGCGACAGCGCGGCCATGATAAATGTCCGATAGAGCCGGTCCGAAAGCGATCTCGGCCGGTCAAGCTGCATGCGGGCAAGGCTTGCAGCAGCCGCTGCGTCCGGCTTGCCTGCGCGAACTCCCTCCCACGCCAGCCCAAGCAGATCAAATGGACTGGCGGAAGCTTCCTTGAGCATCTGCAATGCCGGGATCAGCCGCTGCTCGACCTCGGTGAAATCGCTGCCGAACGGAAACGCAGGCAACAGACCTGCGTCACGCGATGGCTTCAGCGCGGCTGTTATGCGATCCGGGAAATTCTCGCGGTGAGCGGCGGGAATGTCATACGCCTTCGGCAGCTTGCCCGCGTCCTTGGCCTGCCGTATCAACTCCGTCTGGAATCTTGAATCCGCGATCGACAACATCGCTGCGATGACATCCGCATCGGATTGACCGCGAAGATCGGCAACGCCGTATTCCGTAATAACGACATCGCGCAGATGGCGCGGGATCGTGGTGTGTCCGTAGGACCAGCGGATGTTCGATGCCGCTTTCCTGGCCGCGCCGCGCGTCGATTCCAGTGTCAGCATCGAGCGCGCGCCTTCCAGCGCAAAGGCCTGTGCGACGAAATTATACTGGCCGCCCACGCCGCTGATGACCTGACCGTTATCGAGGCCGTCGGAAATCACGGCGCCCATCAGCGTCGCCATCATTGCATTGTTGACGAACCGCGCATCGACACGCGCCAGCCGCTTGGCCTCCTCGCCGCCGTAGAGCTGATTGGTGAAGGACACCGGCACCATCTGGATACGATCGATCTGCTCGGATTTCATCTCGCGCAGCGCGCGGTAGAACGATTTCGGCCCCAGGAAAAACGCCGCATGCAGCAATGCGCCGTCGATCTCGCGCTTCAGCACACCAGCATCGATCAGCGCGAGAAACGCTTCGAAGAACATTTCGCTGACACCGTAGAGGCCAGCGCTGAATGGCCCCGTCTCGCGCGGCCTCTGTCCCGGCGCCAATCGCGACATGACTTCGCGATAAGCCGCATCGTTGCGATGGCGAAGAATCAAGCTTTGCGCCAGCGCGTCGCCGACCTGTCCGATCCCGATCTGAAGAGTGCCGCCGTCGCGCACCAATCCAGCGGAGTGAAGTCCGATGGCGTATTTCGTGTCGGAGATTGGCTCCGACGGCGGCGCGAACAGCGGAAAATCCGTCTCGGGGCTGTCGAGCACCGCATGGAATTCGTCCGCGGCCAGATCGCCCTGCCCCGGCATGAATGGCAGTTCGGAATTCACCTGCCCGACGATCTTGAACGCGGCACGGCCCTCAGTGCGGGCGCGCAGGAAATCGAGCGTGGTATCGGTGTTGCTGCTGAGGCTGTAGCGCGTCTCACCGTTGACCACACGCTTGGCCACCAGTTGCGCGATCACGTTGACTCCACGCGTCATCAGATAGGACGACGCGTGGGTGTAATTGGCCGAAATGTAGTGCTGCTGCGCATAAGCATTGCCGAGCCACTTGCCGGCAAGAAAGAAGAATTCGACGACCTCGATGTTCGGCGGCAGCGTTTTGGCGTGCAGCGCCCTAGCATAGTCGAGATCCGGATAGCCGCCGAATAGCCGCTCGATCACGGGCCCGATAAACCGCCGCTCCAGATCCGAGGACGGGGTCGGCTTCTCCAGCGTCAGGGCGGTGAAAATCGTCAGATGGATCGAGCGATCATTGACCGCACGGCGAAACAGCGCATTGACGATATGGTTGGCCTTGCCGAGCCCCAGCGGGAGACCGACCACCAGCCTCGTCCCGACCTCGCGGATAATGTCGTTCGCGATCACCTCGGGATCGGAAAAGATTCTTGGCATCGAATGTCTGCTGATCCACCGCGCCGGACAGGCGCAAGGAAGGTGCGGAATCTCGGTCCCGATCGCCTATAACTTCACCAGAAGGTATTGAACGGTCAAGCAAATATGGCCCGGATCGGTCACAAATCCGGTACACATTGCCACACTCGCCAATTTTCTGTGGTGTAAGGTTTGCCCGCACCAACATCCCCCTCTAAACAGTGTACGAATGAAGCGTGCTGGTTCCGGATTGATGCAATCCCCACCGCGGCTGTGATTTGGATTGTTACGGGAAACAATGGTTCGGCGTGCTTCAGGACTTGGCGGCGTTAGCTGGCGCTTCGGTGTATCGAGCGCGGCTATCGGCGTTTCACTGTGCGCTGGCCTGACCCTACCGGCCCAGGCTGAAACGCTGAATGAAGCCTTGGCCCGCGCTTATCAATCCAATCCGCAACTCAACGCCTCGCGCGCCCAACAGCGCGCCACAGACGAGAATGTACCGCAGGCGCTGGCGGGTTACCGCCCCCAAATTGTCGCAAGCCTCAGCGCTGGGTTGCAACCGGTTCGCAACTTGCTTCCGGACAATACGATCCAGACCTCCACGTTGAAGCCTTGGACCATCGGCGTCACCGTGACGCAAAATCTGTTCAATGGTTTCAAGACCTCCAACAGCGTCCGTGTCGCGGAATTTCAGGTACGATCAGGCCGTGAGGCCTTGCGTAATACCGGTCAGGGCGTCCTGCTCGATGCGGTGACCGCCTACATGAACGTCATCGCCAACCAGGCGCTGGTCGAAACCCAGCGCGGCAATGTCGCCTTCCTGCGTGAGACGGTCAGTATCACGAAAAAGCGCCTTGACGCCGGCGACGTGACGCCGACCGACACCGCGCAGGCGGATGCGCGGTTGAGCCGCGGCCTCGCCGATCTTAACGCTGCCGAAGTCGCGCTCGAAACCAGCCGCGCCATCTACGCGCAAGTGATCGGCAACACTCCCGGAAATCTTGTGCCGGCACAGACCGTCGACCGCTTCGTGCCGCGCAGCCGGCAGGAGACCATCGACACGTCGAGCCGGGAAAATCCGGCGGTGATTGCGGCGACTTACGATGTCGATGTCGCCACCACGACCATCAGCGTCGCAGAGAGCAGTCTGCTGCCGCAAGTCAACGTGCAAGGCACCGTCAATCGCAGCGTTCAGTCAGATACGACGCTTGGAACAACCCGCACGGACGAAGCGTCTCTCATCGGTCAACTTGCCGTTCCGATCTACGATGGCGGCACAGCCGCGTCGCAGACCCGGCAAGCGAAGGAAACGGCGGTGCAGAGCCGCCTCGTGCTGGAACAGGTCAGAAATCAGGCCCGCACGGCCGCGATCAGCGCCTGGATCAGCAGCGAAGGCACCAAGGTCGCGCTTGCCGCCGCTGAGGCCGAGGTGAAGTCCGCAAGCATCGCATTACAGGGCGTGCGGCGCGAGGCGCAGGCCGGGCAGCGCACCACCATCGACGTTCTCAATTCGCAGCAGGATCTCACCGCCGCACGGTCACGTCAGATTCTGGCGCAACGCGACCGCGTGATCGCATCCTATACGTTGCTCAGCGCCATCGGCCGCCTCGATGTCCGCACCCTCGGGCTCAACACGCCGGACTATCTGCCTGAGGTTCACTATCATCAGGTGCGCGACGCCTGGCACGGCGTGCGCACGCCGTCGGGACGATAAGCTCACAACAAACGAAACGTTGTTGTGTCATCACCGGGCTTGTCCCGGTGATCCCGACAGGATGCGCACTGCGCTCCTAATCGGGATGCCCGGCACCGCAGACAAGTTTACGCAGTCTGCGACTGCCAAGGCCGGGCATGACAAACGGAAAATTCACAGGCTCGTTGCTTACCGCGCCCGGCGCGAGAAGATCGAAATCAGCACCGGCAACGTGATGAGGATGACCAGGGGGGCAACCATCATGCCGGTCACCACCACCACCGCGAGCGGCTTCTGCACCTGCGATCCGATGCCCGCCGACATCGCCGCCGGAAGCAGTCCGACGCCCGCGACCACGCAGGTCATCAGAACCGGCCGCAATTGCAGCTCACCGGTGCGGATTACCGCCCTGATGCGGTCGAAGCCCTCATCGATGAGCTGATTGTATTGTGACAGGATGATGATGCCGTCCATCACCGCGATGCCGAACAACGCAATAAATCCGATCGCGGCCGAGACGCTGAACGGGATTCCACTCAGCAGGAGGCCTAACACGCCGCCAAACACGGCCATCGGGATCACGCTCATCGCCAGCAGCGTGTCCACCATCGAGCCGAAATTGAACCACAGCAGCACTGCAATCAGGATCAGACTGATTGGAACGACGATCGACAGACGCTTGATCGCGTCCTGAAGATTGCCGAATTCGCCAACCCACTCCGCCCGCGAGCCAGCCGGAAGCTGCACCTGTTCCGCGATCTTGTCTTGCGCTTCTTTGATAGCGCTACCGAGATCGCGTTCACGCACCGAGAACTTGATCGGCAGATAGCGCTCCTGCTGTTCGCGATAGATATAGGCCGCGCCGGACACCAGTCTGATCGACGCCACTTCGGACAGAGGAATTTGTGTGATGCCATTCACTCCCTGCACACCGATACGCAGGTTCTGAATCGCCTCGGCGCTCTTGCGATATTCCGGCGCAAGACGGGCGATAATCGGGAAATGGCGGTCGCTGCCCGGTTCGTAAAGATCGCCAGCGCTATCGCCGCCGATAGCGACGCGAATGGTCGCGTTGATGTCGCCAGGTGCGAGACCGTAGCGTGCTGCCCGCGCGCGATCGACGTCGATCTGGATCGTCGGCTGGCCGAGCGAGGTGAACACCGACAGATCCGTGATGCCCTTGACGGTTGAAAGCACGGCCTTGATCTTGTTGGCGGTGTTGGTCAGCTCCACGAGGTCGTTACCGAAGAGCTTGATCGAGTTCTCGCCCTTCACGCCGGACACCGCCTCCGCGACATTGTCCTGCAAGTACTGCGAGAAATTGAATTCGACGCCCGGGAATTTCTTCTGCAAATCCGCGAGAATCTCGCTCGTCAGTTCGTCCTTGTCGCGCGTATTCGGCCATTGACCGACAGGCTTTAGCGGCGCGAAAAATTCGGCGTTGAACAAACCCGCCGCATCCGTACCGTCGTCGGGACGGCCATGCTGCGACACCACCGATTCCACCTCCGGCCGTGCGCGAATGAGTCTCCGCATTTCGTTGACGTAGGTGTTGCCTTCATCAAGCGAGATCGTCGGCGGTAGCGTCGCGCGAATCCAGAGATTACCCTCCTCCAGCTTCGGCAGGAATTCGAGCCCGAGCAGACGCACCGCCACAACCGTAAGGACGACCATCGCTCCCGCGGCTGCAATCACAATCCTCCGATTGCCGACAGCCCACTCAAGCAAGGGCATGTAGATCCGGTGCAGCCACCGCATGAGCCGCGTTTCGGTCTCCTGAATATGCACCGGCAGAATGATCGCACTGAGCGCGGGCGTGACGGTGAAGGTCGCAAGCAATCCGCCCGCCAGCGCGTAAGCATACGTTTTCGCCATCGGCCCGAAGATATGGCCTTCGACGCCGCTCAGCGTAAACAGCGGCAGGAACGCGGCGATAATAATCGCGGCGGCAAAGAAGATCGAACGCGAGACGTCGGCGGACGCGCTGAGGATCGCATGCGTCTTGATGCCCATGGCCGTCTCGGGCGAGATCGCGCTTTGTTCTGAAGGGGAAAGTGCGGTGGTCTGCGAGAGGCGCCGGAAAATCGCCTCGACCATGATGACCGTACCGTCGACGATCAGACCGAAGTCTATGGCGCCGACCGACAGCAGGTTGGCGGATTCGCCGCGCAACACCAGAATAATGACGGCGAAGAACAGCGCGAACGGAATGGTGGCGCCGACGATAACGGCGCTGCGCAAATCGCCGAGGAACAGCCATTGCAGCAGAACGATCAGCAGAATGCCGATCACCATGTTGTGCAGCACAGTATGCGTCGTGGTGTCGATCAGATCTTTGCGGTCGTAGATGCGCTCGATCCGCACACCGGGCGGCAGGATACTTGACTTATTGATCGAAGTGACGAGTTCTTCCACTCGCGCGATGGTGGGCGAACTCTGTTCGCCCCGGCGCATCAGCACGATACCCTGAACGATGTCATCGTCCATATTCATGCCGGCGATGCCGAGGCGCGGTTTCTCGCCCACCGTGACATTGGCGACGTCACGCACCAGAACCGGATTTCCGCCGCTCTGCGAGATCATGGTGGTGGCGAGATCGTCGATGGAGCGGATTAGTCCGACACCTCGCACCACCGCAGATTGCGAACCGATGTTCACGGTGTTGCCGCCGACATTGATGTTGGCGTTGCCGACCGCCTGCAACAACTGCGGCAGCGTCAGGCCGTAAGCGATCAGCTTGTTGAAGTCGACCTGAAGCTCATAGGTTTTGGTCTTGCCACCCCAGCTCGTGACGTCGATGACGCCCGGCACGCTGCGGAAACGGCGCTGCAGCACCCAGTCCTGCAAGGTCTTGAGATCGAGCACGCTGTAGTTCGGTGGACCCACCAGCCGGTAGCGGAAGATTTCGCCGATGGGGCTAAGTGGTGAAATCTGCGGCTGCACATTGCCCGGCAGTGGACTGAGCTGCGACAGGCGATTGAGCACCTGCTGCAATGCTTCCTCATAGGTGTAATCGAACGAGAACTGCAGTTTGACGTCCGACAGGCCATAGAGCGAGATGGTGCGGATCGTGCGCAGGTTTTTCAGTCCTGCGACCTGCGTTTCGATGGGGATCGTGATGTAACGCTCGATCTCCTCCGCCGAAAGCCCGGGGCTTTGCGTCACGATGTCGACCATCGGTGGCGTCGGATCGGGATAGGCTTCGATATTGAGTTGCTGAAACGCTATAACGCCGCCAACGAGAGTGAGAGCGAACAACGCCACCATGAGATAGCGGCGATTGACGGCGAGAGCGACGAGACGATCCATCGAGACCGGTCTTTCAGAAAAAGCTAAATCTTGGGAAAGACACGGCTTGCACTAGCTGCCGGACGCGGCGCGGTCGATGAACAGACTGCCCCTGGTAACGATCTGCTCGCCTGGGGACAGATTGCCCTTCACTTCGACGAGATCGCCGTTGGCAAGACCAACCTTAATCTGACGCAACTCGATGGATTTGTCGTCACGCACGACCCACACCCGCACCTGATCGCCCTCATAGATCAGCGCCTGCTTCGGCACGCCGACAGCCGAACGATCGCCTGCGGAATAGATCGTGACGTTGGCGAACATTTCCGGCTTCAACGATCCGTCAGGATTGTCGACGGTGGCGCGCACCATTAGCCGGCGCGACGTGGGGTCGATCGCCGCCGAAACATAATTGATGCGCGCGGTCAGCACGCGCCCGGGGAAAGCCAGCACGGTGAACGCAATCTCCTGCCCGATTTCGATAGCGGGGGCTTCGGTCTCACGCACGAACGCGGTGAGCCACACCGTCGACAGGTCGCCGATGACGAACACCGGATCGCTCGCGCCGGCATTCACATACTGGCCCGGCCCGACCTTACGCTGCACGACGGTGCCCGCGATCGGAGAAAAGATCGTCGTCTCGGGATCGATCCGGCCCTTGTCCTGAAATGTGGTGATGGCCTTGTCGCTGAGGCCAAGAATACGCAGGCGATTGCGCGCAGCCTCCAGCGCCGTCTCGCTCGAGCGCATGTCGTTCTGCGCAGAGATCAGCGTCGCCTGTGACTGCTGATAATCCTTCAGCGGGATAGCCTTGCCATCATAAAGATCGTGGGCGCGCTTGTCCTGGATCTGCGCCAGTTCGAGCTGCGACTTGGCCTTGTTGTATCCGGTCGCAGCGGTGATGAAGTCGTTCTGCGCCTGGACGTTGTCGGGAGCCTCGATGACGAACAGCGACTGGCCCTGCGTGACCCGATCGCCGGGCCGCGCCAACAGCTTGGTGACACGCCCGGCATAGGGCGAGAACACCGGCGTCGCGCGATCCTCATCGACCGCGATCTTGCCCTCGGTGACATGTTCGGCGCGGAACGCGCGTTCCACCACCGGCTGAACAGTCAGGCTGGCCCATTCCGCCGCCGTCGGCGTGTAGCGCAGCAAACCCTTCCGCGACTGGCTGGAGACGTCGGAGTGCTCCTTCGGCGCAGATCCCACGCGGGACAGGCCAAACACCGCCACGCCGACGAGTACGGCCATGCTGGCTCCCATGGCCAGCCGCTTCCGGGGCATGGCTAGAACCCGGGCGATGATTGCGTTCGATCTGGTCGTCTTTTCAGTCATGCGATAATCAGCGTTTCCTGCGGCTGGCTGACGTAGCCTGCCAGCTAATAGTTCCACTTTCCTGCTCAGGACAATCGAAAACCGACGGGATAGACATTATTTTCGGTTAACGTCAGTTGCGTGATGGCCATACAGGTTCATGGAACCGAGCGGCATGGCCGGGCGCGACCAGAACGCGGGAGTCGCCGACATGACGGCCGCATGACGAACCGCTTGCAGTGCACCAAAACCGGACGGGTTTTGCTCGACAAACGGCAAAATCTGGTCGGCCGTGAGGTCTGCGGTCGCCAGACCGGTGTCCAGCCGGCCGAGGTTCCATAGCCAGCGTCCGGTCTGCGCCAACGAAACCTTCACATGCCAGCTTCCGCCCTCGCGGGCCTGCCGCAGCCGCGCCATCATCGCACCGAACGCCATCAGGTAACCGGTCGCATGATCGAGAATCTGCATCGGCAGTTCCTTCGGTCCGTCGACGCCGGCAGCCTGCCCCTCCGCATGGTTAAAACCCGTGGAAGTCTGCACCAGCGAGTCGAAACCGCGGCGTCCGGCCCAGGGGCCGACATGGCCGTAGGCACAGAGCGACACATAAACGATACCGGGACTGATCCGGGCCGCATCCTCGGGTGAAAAACCGAGCGCAGCGATGGATCGCGGACGATAGCCTTGCGAAAAAATATCGGCCTGCGCGAGCAGACCGCGCAACGTGTCCCTGCCCGCGTCGGTCTTGAGATCGGCGAAACTCGACAATTTGCCCCGGCCGGTGTCGATCACCAGCCACGGGATCGACGGCAGGTTGGGCGATGAAATCAGCATGACATCCGCGCCATGAGCGGCCCACGTTCGCCCCGCGACGGGACCTGCGATGACTCGCGACAGATCGAGCACGCGCAATCCCGACAGCGGCCGATCGCCGACTGGCCATGGCCTCGACGCGGCTTCGCCGATTTTCTCGATAGTGAACAGCGGCAATTGTTCGAGCACCTGCGCCTGAGGCGAGGCCATCCATTCGTCGTGCGACCGCATCATCGACACAACGCAGCCTCCTTCATAGGCGGCCGTCTCGAACGCCTCCCCCTTCCATTGCATCAGCGCGCGCTGCACATCATCGCGCTCGGGTCTGCAGTTCAGGACCCTGCAGACGTTGTCACGATGGTGCGGAAAATTGGTATGGAGACGCACAAAGCGCCCGTCACCGGTTTTGTAAACGCCCGCGATGGCGTCCCATGCCGGTGGCGGCGGTTTGTCGTCGACGCGTAGATAACGCTCGCTCCGGCATTCGACGGCCGCGTGCGTCATATCCACTGAAACGCTTTGCGCCTGGCCGCTGCGTGCCTCCCACACCTGCGCCGCGGCTAGACCAGCCGCGGCAATCGTAACCTGCGATGCAACGCCGACACGGAATGACGACGGCAGCAGCGGCTCCGTTCCCGTCAGCGTAACGGCATCGAGCGCGGATGGCGTGCCGCCGCCGAGCGTCCAGAGGTCAGCGAGAATATCGTGAGGCGTCTTCATAGCGTGGCTCCCGGTCTGCCGCGTCATTGGGCTGAGGTTGGAGCCAAACACAATTCACAAATCGTATCAGTGAAAATCCCGCGATCGCGGCAGAATACGCACATTGCGCGGATGTCGTATCTTGTGAGCCGGACTGTCTGTGTGTGAAGGCAGTTCATCCTCGAGCGACTCGATCACATCGGCCCCCGCAGGGACGACATGTTTCCGGCCAAGCGCATCATTGGCGAGATTCATCAAATCGTGCGAGCGATCGAACAGCCACTCGGCCACCAGATGCACGACCTTGTCCGGGCTGCTCTGGATCGTGCCCTGCACCTCGATCAATCGCGCACCCATCACTTCCTTGCGGAATTTTTCCATCACCTTCGGCCACACCACGATGTTGGCGATGCCAGTCTCATCTTCCAGCGTCATGAACACCACACCCTTGGAACTACCCGGCCGCTGCCGCACCAGCACTACGCCGGCGCAATGCACGCGCCGTTTGTCGTTGGCATGGGAAACGTCCTCGCACGCGACCACGCCTTCGCTCGAAAACATCGGGCGCAAAAATTCCATCGGATGCCCCTTCAGTGAGAGGCGGATGGTCTGATAGTCGGCCACCACCTGCTCCGGCAGCGGCATCTCCGGCAGAGGCTGCGCGGCCTCGTCCGGCTGCTCGCGCGCTGCAGCAGCGGAGAACAGCGGCAGAGGAACATCGTCCGGCAATCGCCGCACCGTCCACAAGGCTTCGCGGCGATCGAGGCCCAACGAACGAAACGCGTCGGCATCGGCCAGCAGGATCAGCGCACGTTTCGGCAGCCGCGTCTCGCGGGCGAAGTCTTCCAGTGACGTGAATGGCTTTCGTTTGCGCGCTTTGATGATGCGCTGATCCCAGTAATCATCGCGGGGTTTCGCCCTGCTCTTCGAGCCAGCGGATCGGATCTTGTCCAGTTCTTCCTCGTCCGGATCGTACACTTCAAAACCATCGATCTGGCGAAATCCGAGACGCATCGCATGATGGTTGCCGCTCTGCTCTTCCAGCGTGCTCTGCCCGAAGCTGTGCGACACATCGATCTCGCGCACCTCGACGCCATTCTTGCGTGCGTCGCCGACGATTTGCGCCGGGGCGTAAAAACCCATCGGCTGTGAGTTCAACAGCCCGCAGCAGAATGCATCAGGATGAAAATGCTTGAGCCATGACGACACATAGACAAGCTGAGCGAAACTCGCCGCATGACTTTCGGGGAACCCGTAGCTGCCGAACCCTTTGATTTGCTCAAAACAATTTTCCGCGAACTGCCGAGGGTAACCCCGCCTGATGAGATTATTCACCATCTTGTCTTGGAACTTGTGAATCGTACCGACATTGCGGAACGTCGCCATGGCGCGACGCAGCCCGTTAGCCTCATCCGCCGTGAATTTTGCGGCTTCGATGGCAATGCGCATCGCCTGCTCCTGAAACAGCGGCACGCCGAGCGTTTTATGCAGAACGTTTCGCAGCTCATTCTTGTCGCCATACTGAGGTGCCGGCGAGGGATACTCGACTTTCTCCTGTCCGTTTCTTCGTCGCAGATAAGGATGGACCATGTCACCCTGGATCGGACCCGGCCGTACGATGGCGACCTCGATCACGAGATCATAGAAGGTACGCGGCCTCAGACGCGGAAGCATGTTCATCTGTGCGCGGCTCTCGACCTGAAACACGCCGAGGGATTCGCCCCTGCACAGCATGTCGTAAACCGGCTCCTGATCGACAGGAACTGTCGCGAGTTCGTACCGCTCGCCCTTATGATCCGAGATCAGATCGAAGCATTTGCGAATGCAGGTCAGCATGCCGAGCGCCAGCACATCGACCTTCATCATCTTGAGCGTATCGATGTCGTCCTTGTCCCACTCGATGAAAGTGCGGTCGTCCATCGCGGCGTTGCCGATCGGCACATAGGTGTCGAGCCGATCCTGCGTCAGCACATAGCCGCCGACATGCTGCGACAGATGACGCGGAAATTCGATCAGCTCGGTGGCAAGCTCGACAGCGCGGCGGATCATCCCGTTCTGCGGATCGAACCCCGCCTGCCTGATCTGCATGTCGCTGACGGTATCGCCCCAGCTTCCCCACACCGTATCGGCCAATGCGGCTGTGACATCCTCCGTCAGGCCGAGCGCCTTGCCGACATCGCGAATGGCGCTGCGCGGGCGATAATGGATGACGGTGGCGACGATCGCTGCGCGGTGGCGGCCATAACGTCTGTAGACATATTGCATCACTTCTTCGCGGCGCGAATGCTCGAAATCGACATCGATGTCCGGTGGCTCGCGGCGCTCCACGGACAAAAACCGTTCGAACAGCAGGTCAACCTTGGTCGGATCGACGGACGTGACGCCGAGCGCGTAGCAGACCGCGGAATTGGCCGCCGAGCCCCTGCCCTGACACAGGATGTCCTGCGAACGCGCGAAGCGCACAATGTCGTGGACCGTCAAAAAATAATGCGCGTATTCGAGCTTCCTGAGCAGGCGCAATTCCTTGTGGAGCGTCTTCTTCACCTTCGGTGGAATCCGGATCGGATAGTGCTTGTGCGCGCCCGCCCATGTCAGATCTTCCAGATGCCGTTGCGCTGTCTTGCCCGGCGGCACGGGTTCGTCGGGATATTGATATTTCAGTTCATCAAGCGTGAACGTGATGCAGTCCGCGAAGCGCATAGTCTCCGCAATCGCGTCCGGCAGATCGCGAAATAGCCGCGCCATTTCATAACCGGGCTTCAGATGCCGCTCGGCATTGGCCTGAAGTTTTTTGCCGATGGCGTGGATCGTGGTCTTTTCCAGAATGCAGGTCAGAACATCCTGTAGAGGCCGCCGCGCGGGATGATGGTAAAGCACCTCGTTGGTCGCCAGCAGCGGCACGCGGGTGGTTGAGGCAACACGCTGCAATTTCGCCAGACGCCGCCTGTCGTCGCCGCGATACAGCAGGCTTGCCGCGAGCCAGACACCGTCCGCGCGGCTGCGTTTCAGCCGATCGATGACCTTGAGTGCTGCCGCCGATTCAAAATGATGAGGTAATGTCAGAACCAGCAACTGGCCTTCGGTAAAATCTAACAGATCATCGAGCTTGAGATGACACTCGCCCTTCTCCGCCGCGAGCTTGCCGCGCGTCAGCAACTGGCAGAGACGGCCATAGGCAGCACGGTCGCGCGGATAAACCAGAATGTCCGGCGTTCCATCGATAAAAACGAGACGGGATCCGATCAACAGCCTTGGTTTGTATTTGACGTCAGGATCTTCAAGCTCCTTGTAGGCGCGCACGACACCTGCAAGCGTGTTGCGGTCGGCAATGCCGATGGCCGGAAGACGAAGTTCGCTTGCCTCGTGCACATATTCCTGCGGCTGCGATCCGCCGCGCAGGAACGAGAAATTCGTCGTGATGCCGATTTCCGCATAGTCGGTGATTTTCATGCGAACAATCCATGCACGAACCATTTTGGTTGAACGTGTTCGCCTTTTTCGGTGACAAGTTCGCTGCCATAAAGACCGTCACGATAAATCCAGAAGCGCAGCCCTGCTGCATCCTCGACGCGAAAATAGTCGCGCGTAAGTGTCGCCTTCTCGCGCTTCCACCATTCCATGGCGATACGTTCGGGGCCTTCCACCCGCACCACGGCATGGGTTGCGCGCCGCCATGTAAATCGAGGCGGAGGTCCGTCAGGAACCGCGGCAGCGGTGACCTTGATTTCTTCCGGCCGCTCGAACAACCGCAAGGGCCGCAGCGGCGGCTCGCTCTCGACACGCCCAGACCATTGGGCCACAGACGCGGAAGCGAGATACTGCTGCGCAGGCGCAGCGATCTCGGCCCGTTCCGGAATGTGCGTGTCCTGCGGCAGATGCACGACGACACGCCTGCCGCCGATGCGCGCGGCGAGACGATCGATCAGCGCCGCCACTTCGTCGTTGTCCTGCACGCGGGTATCGAAATCGCGCTGCTCCTGCACCACGATCTCGACGCGGATGGCCGACAGGCGGATGAGATCGAAGCCGAAGCCGGGATCGAGCGGATCGGCCAGCGCATCGAGCCGTTCACGAAACAAACGATCGACCACATGGACTTTGGTGACGGGCTGCCCGGCCTCCACCGTGATCGTGCGCACCGCGCCATCGGTGCGGAAGAAACTCGCTTCCAGCCGCCGCGCGCCCTTGCCCTGCTTGTCCATCGCCGCGACCAGCATCTGCGCCAAACGGGAGAGGATCGCCGCGATCACAGTGTCGGTGGCAACCGGCTCGGGGAACCGTTTCTCCACCATGAAATCCGGCAGCGGCTTGCGGGGCGAGATCGGCACCTCAGTCTGCCCCAGCGCCTGCTGCAACAGGCTCGTGAAGGCTGCACCGAACCGCGCGGTGATTTCATGCGGCGCACGCGACGCCACATCGCCGATGGTCTTGAGGCCAGCGCGGCGCAAGCCCCGCGTGATCGCATCGTCCGCGCCGAGCGCGAACACCGGCAATGAATGGACGGCGCGCGCTTCCTCGCCATCCGGCACGATGCAGCTTCGCACCGCTCGCGTCATGGTGCGTGCGCAAACCGGCGTGCTGGCAATCGCCGCGTTGACGATAAAGCCCTGGCGTTCAAGCGCCGCACAGACCATGCGCAGCATTCCGGCCTCACCGCCGAACAGATGCGCGCAGCCGCTGATATCGAGAAACAGACCGTAAGGCGGATCGAGCGCCACCAGCGGCGTGAAGCGGTCGCACCAGTCGGCGATGTCGCCAAGCAATTGTGCATCGGCTGCCGCGTCGGCGTCGAACACCTGCACGTCGGGACAAACCGCACGTGCATTGGCGAGCGGCAGACCGACCTCAAGTCCGATGCTGGCCGCAGCGTCGTTCAGCGCCGCAATCTGCAGCGCATTGTTGAGCTTGGCGACGACGACGCAGGGATGTGCGTCATCCGGCGCGGCGTCGCCCGGCAACCGTTTCAATCGGTCGGTCGGCAGGCGCGGCAGCCACAGGCTGAGGATACGCCGCCGGTTCACGGAAGAGGCCCTCGTCACATTTCCACTCCATGATCCATCGTCCGGTCTGGCCGTGACGGTTGCGGACAAGCTGTGCATCAAGCATCGGTGCACCCCATGCCTCGACTGCAGGTGACGAAGGCGCGGCACGCACCACCCAGCGCGTCTCCGCCGTGCTGGCCGACGGCGCCGCCGCCGTGCGCAACACGAGACACGCGACGTTGGAGGCGCGCGCGGCCAGCGTCAGCCTGCGGCTCGTCACCAGATCGAGGATGCGCACCTCGCCCCACACATCGAGCACCACGGCGCCGAGTGCATCGCAGGCCAGCGCGTCAGCCGCCGCACGCAGCGCGGTCTCGGCGTCCGCCGCCCGCACCGTCACCAGGAGACGCGGATCGAGTCCGAGTTCATTCAGGCCGCCCATCGACAGCGCGCCGGATTCAAGTTCCGTGAAATCCTGCCGCACCCACACCAGCGGCCGCCGCCCGGCGAGACAATGTGCGAGGCCTGCGGTGAAACCGGTCGCCGCCGCGCCGTGGCGTCCACCCTCGGCGAACACCTCATGCAGCGCGCCGCGCACCAGCCCGCCCTGCAGCATGGCGTCCGCCCCGGCATGGCCAAGCGCCACGCGCGCAAGTCCACCGGCCTCGCCTTCAAGGCGGCCGATGGTCCCCCGCAGGGACGCAAGCGTACTCGTGCGTGCGCCAGTCATGCGCCGCTCCTGGAATTCCGGTTCACCATCTTCCCGGTTGAAACGGGTGATGGGTCCATTTGTTCATGATATGTTCTAATATAAAGCTAACAGACGGAGCAGAGTCAATCGGCTTTTGCAGACTCTTTTTCTCAAGCAAAAACAGCAGGTTAAAAAGGACCAAAACCGCCGTCTACTGCACCTGCCAGAAGCGACGTGAGTTAGGCGTTATTGCGAGAAGCAGAGCATCGGCGCAATCCAGATTTCTTCTGGGTTGCATCGCTTCGCTCGCAATAACCCGGAGCCGATAACCAGCGCTACATCCTTAAATCACGCCGCCATCGCTTCCGAATTCACGTCGGCCAGTGCCAGGCCGGTCAGCGCTTCGTCGGTCTTGTGTTCCTGCTGCAGCGTTTCATCGAGCAACCGGACCACTTCGGCCCTGCCAAGTTTGGTCGCCCATGCCTTCAGGGTTCCATAGCGCGCGATTTCGTAGTGTTCGACCGCCTGAGCCGCCGCCAGCAGTCCGGCGTCGAGCGCTTCGGTTCCCTTGTACTCGGCCATGATTTCCTTGCCCTCGTCGAGAATGCCGACGATGGCATCGCAGGTCTTGGTGCGCGCGGGCTTGTCGAGCAGGTCGAAAATCTTCTCCAGCCGCTCCACCTGACCTTCCGTCTCGCTCTCGTGCTTCTCGAAGGCGACGCGCAACTTGCTGGAATGCGCGGCCTTCGCCATCTTCGGCAACGCCTTCAGAATGTGTTTTTCGGCGAAGTAGATGTCCTTGAGGGTGTCGAAGAAGAGGTCGTTGAGATCCTTGTCTTTCGCAGTAATCATGACGTTCTCACTCCGGTTGACGATGACAGGGATTATTCCCGCCCGACAAACGCGGTGTGGCGCCCTTCGTTCCTGTCCATGACGTGAGAAGCAAAATTTCCGCGCAGATCAGCCCGCGAGCTGGGTCTCGACCAGTTTGATCCAGTAGGACGAGCCATAGACGATGGCGTCGTCGTTAAAATTGTAAGCAGGGTGATGCAGCCCGGCACTGTCGCCATTGCCGATAAAGATGAAGGCGCCCGGCCGCGCTTCCAGCATGTAGGCGAAATCCTCCGCGCCCATCACCGGTGGAATGTCGGAACTGACATTCGCCTCCCCCGCGACGTCGGCGGCGATCCGCGCTGCGACCCCCGTCTCGGCGGCGTGATTGACCAGCACCGGATAACTGCGCTCGTAATCGAGGGTGATCTTCGCGCCCGACAACCGGGCGACACCTTCCACGACCTCCCGCACGCGCTGCTCGATCAGATCGCGGACCTCCGGCGTCAGGGTCCGCGCAGTGCCGAACAGTTCCGCGGTCTGCGGGATCACATTACGGGCGTTGCCCGCGTGGAACTCACAGATCGAAATCACCGCGGCGTCCAGCGGATCGACGCTGCGCGACACGATCGACTGCAACGCCGTGATGAGCTGTGCGCCGACCAGCACCGAATCGATGCTCTTGTGCGGACGCGCGGCGTGGCCGCCCAGGCCCTCAATGTGAATATTGATGTGATCGGTCGCGGCCATCGTCGGCCCCACACGCGTCGCGAACGTGCCGATCGGCATGCCCGGCGAATTGTGCATGCCGTAGACCTGTTCGATCTTGAAACGATCCATCAGGCCGTCCTTGATCATCGCCGCGGCGCCCGCACCGCCCTCTTCCGCCGGCTGGAAGATCATCACAGCATCGCCGGCGAAATTCCGCGTCTCGGCGAGATAGCGTGCCGCGCCCAGCAGCATCGCGGTGTGGCCGTCATGGCCGCAGGCGTGCATCTTGCCCGGCACGGTGGAGCGATAAGCCACGCCGGTCTCTTCCTCGATCGGCAATGCGTCCATGTCGGCGCGCAGACCAATCGCCTTCAGGTCGCCGCCGTTGACGGGCTTGCGTCCCTTGATGACGCCGACCACGCCGGTGCGTCCAAGACCCGTGGCCACTTCATCGCAGCCGAACTCCCGCAGCCGGTCGGCAACGAAGGACGCGGTGCGATGCACGTCGTACATCAGCTCCGGATGCGCGTGCAGGTCGCGGCGCCATCCCGTGATGTCGGATTGCAGATCGGCGACGCGGTTGACGATGGGCATGACTTCAAACTCGTGATCGGCTGAGGGTGGACATGAGGCTAGCATGAGCCCGCGGCGGACCCAACATCCGCGCAAACTGGAATTGCACAGAACCACACTGTACAGCGAACCCCGGCCAGGGCCATAAGGTAAGAAATATCGTCAATATGCTGAATTAAAAAGCAGGACAGGGAATGGCGAAACGTCTCGAAGGAGATTTCGACTACATCGTCGTCGGAGCCGGCACCGCCGGGTGCATCGTCGCCAACCGCCTCTCCGCCGACAGCAGCAAGCGCGTGCTGATCCTGGAGGCCGGCGGCAAGGACAACTGGATCTGGTTTCATATTCCGGTCGGCTACCTGTTCGCCATCGGCAATCCCCGCTCCGACTGGATGTTCAAGACCGAACCCGAAGCAGGCCTCAACGGCCGCGCACTGGCCTATCCGCGCGGCAAAGTGATCGGCGGTTCATCGGCGATCAACGCCATGATCTCGATGCGCGGTCAGGCCGCCGATTACGATCACTGGCGGCAGTTGGGACTGACCGGCTGGGGCTGGGATGATGTGCTGCCCGCGTTCAAGAAGCTCGAAGACCATTTCCTCGGTGAGACCGAGCATCACGGAGCTGGCGGCGGCTGGCGGATCGAAGAACCGCGCCTGTCATGGAAGGTGCTCGACGCCGTGGCGAATGCGGCGCACGAGATGGGAATTCGAAGAACATCCGACTTCAATACCGGCGACAACGAAGGCATCGGATATTTTCACGTCAACCAGAAGCGCGGACGGCGCTGGTCGGCGGCGCGCGGCTTTCTCAAACCCGCACTGTCGCGGCCGAACCTGCGGCTGGAAACCAACGTGCTGGTGGACAAGCTCATCGTCGAGAACGGCCGGGCGGTCGGCGTGCAATTCAGTCAGGGCGGCGAAGTTATCGAAGCGCGCGCCAAGGGCGAGGTGATCCTCTGCTCCGGATCGATCGGCTCGACTCAAGTTTTGCATCGTTCCGGCATTGGTCCGCAGGAATGGCTGTCGCCGCTCGGCATCGAGACCTTACTCGACCGGCAAGGCGTCGGCCGCAACCTGCAGGATCATCTGCAGCAGCGTGCCATCTACAAGGTCGAAGGCGTGCGCACGCTGAACGAGACTTACTACAACCTGTTCCGGCGCGGCTGGATGGGCGTGGACTATGCGCTAAGGCGGCGCGGGCCGCTGACTATGGCGCCATCACAACTCGGTATCTTCACGCGATCCGACGCGCGTCAGGAACGCGCCAACATCCAGTTTCACGTCCAGCCGCTGTCGCTGGATAAATTCGGCGAGCCGCTGCATCGCTTCCCGGCCATCACCATCGCCGCCTGCAATCTGCGCCCGACCTCGCGCGGCACCATCCGCATCAAATCCGATGCGCCAGATCAGGCGCCGGCGATTGCGCCAAACTATCTTTCAACGCCCGAAGACCGTCAGGTCGCCGCCGACGCCATCCGTGTGACGCGCAAGCTGATGAAGCAGCACGCACTGAGCAACTATCATCCACAGGAATATCTGCCCGGGCCTTCGGTCGGCGATGACGATGCGTCACTGGCGCAAGCCGCAGGCGACATCGGCACCACGATCTTCCATCCCGTCGGCACTGCGAAGATGGGAAGCGCCAGCGATCCCCTCGCCGTGGTCGATGAGCGCCTGCGCGTTCATGGCCTCGCAGGCCTGCGCGTCATCGATGCATCCGTGATGCCAACGATCACGTCGGGCAACACCAATACGCCCACCGCGATGATCGCGGAAAAAGGATCGGCGATGATTGTGGAGGACGGGAAGTAATCGCCAGAGTCTGTAATCGGTAGCACAACAGACTCTGATGTCATCACCGGGCTTGTCCCGGTGATCCACGTCTTGTTACCACGCACAGCAAAGACGTGGATGGCCGGGACAAGCCCGGCCATGACGAAAGAAAGATTTGAATTACAACAGAGTCAGGGCCTGATCGCCATCTTTGCCACGCCCGGTGTACGCAAGGGCTCCGCAAGCCGCGCGAACTCGCAGAGCAGCGACCGGGTCTTGCGCGGATCGATAATTTCCTCGACCCAGAATTTTTCGGCTGAGCGGAACGGCGAGCGCAGCTTGTTCAGCCGATCCTCGATCTCGGCCAGTTTCGCCTTGGGGTCTTCAGCCTCAGCGAGATCGGAACGGTATGCGGCCTCGATGCCGCCTTCCAGCGGCAGCGAACCCCAGTAGCCCGATGGCCAGGCGTAACGCATCGAAAACCGCCCCGCAGGCTGATGCACCACACCGGCAACACCGAATGAGTTGCGAATGATGATCGTGCACCATGGCACAGTGCTCTGGTTGACGGCGGCCATCGCACGCACGCCATGCCGGATCGTCGCCGTCTTCTCGGCGTCGAGTCCGATCGCAAAGCCCGGACAATCCATCAGATAGACCACAGGCAAATGGAACGTCTCCGCGAGATCGACCGCGCGCACGACCTTTTGGCAGGTGTCGGCCGCCCACGAGCCGCCGTAAATAAACGGATCGCTGGCCAGCACCAGCACGGCGCGCCCCTGCAAGCGCGCAAGGCCAGTAATGATCGATCGGCCGAAGTTCTGGCCCATTTCAAAGAAGGAGCCGCGATCCACCACCGACTCGATGATGGGGCGCATCTTGTAGACCTGTTTGCGGCTGCGCGGCACAGCATTGAGCAGCGCCTCGTCGGCGCGCTCCGGATCGTCGTCGCTTGCAGTCGTGGGCGGCAGATCGAACACCGATGACGGCAGATAGGACAGAAATTTCCGCGCGCACTCGAACGCTTCTTCTTCGGTCTCGACGGCATGATCGACGCCGCCGGCCTTGGTCTGGATCTGCCAGCCGCCAAGCTCCTGCTTCTCGAGTGCTTGGCCGAGGCGCGCCACCACCGGCGGCCCCGCCACAAACATCGCGGATGATTTCGTCATGACGGAATAATGACTGGCCGCGAGCCGTGCCGCGCCAAGCCCCGCGACCGATCCAAGGCCGAGACCGACGACAGGCACGCGCGCCATGTTCGCCGTCGTGTACCAGTACCACTCCGTACCGCCGATGCCGCCGGGCAGATTGGCTGCGCCCTTGGTCTCGATAGTTTTGACCGAACCGCCGCCGCCGGAGCCTTCGATCACGCGAATGATCGGCAAGCGGAAATCGTGCGCCATCTGTTCGGCCATCATCGGCTTCGCCCAGATCGACGCATCGGCCGATCCACCGCGCACAGTGAAGTCATCGCCGACGACCACAACCGGACGATCCCCGACCTTGCCGCGACCAAACACGCAATTGGCGGGCGTCACCGAGAGCAACTCGCCGTTGTCGGCATATTCTCCGACGCCCGAAATCGCGCCGATCTCGTGGAAGCTTTTCGGATCGAGCACCTTGTCGATGCGCTCGCGGACGGTCAGCCGGCCCTGATCGTGCTGCCGCTTGACCTTGTCTGCGCCACCCATTTCCTTTGCAAAGGCTTCGCGCCGCGCGAGTTCGTCGAGTTCGGGCTTCCAGTTCATCGTCACTCCTTGGCGTACGCGCTGCGAACGCGCGTTTTCATTTTGCTCTTCAGCGCGAAGTTTCCCCTTGCGGATCACGCTACCCCGGGCAATCCTTCCTCACAATAAAGAAGCCGCGCGTGCCAGACTTGCAGGCTTGCAGGCCCCGCGCAAAGCGGATGGGGAAACTTTCGTGGCAGAAATCAAGATCACGACCGAGGTGGCCGGCCGCGTCTGCGCGATTACGGCCAGCACCGGCGGAAACATCAGTAACGGCGACGATGTCCTGCTGATCGAAGCGATGAAGATGGAAATTCCCGTCCCCTCGCCCGCAGCAGGAAAGATCAAGTCTATCCTCGTTAGCGTCGATGACGTCGTGGCGGAGGGACAGGCGATCGCGATTCTCGAGACGTGAACGGCATCGCGCACGGCGTTTCCGCGACAAACTGTCCGCTCAACGATAGTCGGCTTGCAAGCGTTGCACTGGTTCCTGCACGATGACATGATCCGGCAAAATCAAAATCGCATTCCGCACAGCGGAAGCACAAAAAACACATGGGGAGGACGATTTCATGACGACGCGGCATCTCACGACATTTGCGGCAATGGTTTTCGCGGGCGCGGCGGCGGTTTCGCCGGCGCAGGCGCAAGATATCAAGCTGCCGACCACGATGGCTTTCACCGCCTATGACACCGGCACGTCCGGCTTCAACATCGCCGTCGGCGTCGGCAAGATGATGAAGGACAAATACGGTTCCGACGTACGCGTCCTTCCCGCAGGCAACGACGTGGCGCGTCTCGCGCCGCTGCGCGCGAACCGCGCGGTGCTGGCCTGGATGGGAACGGGAAGTTATTTCGCGCAGGAAGGTGTATTCGAATTCGGCGTCAAGGAATGGGGTCCGCAGGCGTTGCAAATGACGCTATCGACCGTCGACTGCAACGGACTATCGGTCGGCGTCGCGAAGGATAGCGGCGTCAAGGAATGGAAGGATTTCCGCGGCAAGCGGCTCGGCTTCGTTGTGGGCTCGCCGGCGCTGAACCAGAACGCGCTTGCAATCATCGCCTATGCGGGGCTGACGCAGAAGGACGTCAAGATCGTCGAGTTCGCCAGCTACGGCGCGATGTGGAAGGGCGTCATCAACAACGACGCCGACGGCGCATTCGGCTCGACAGTGACAGGGCCTGCCAAGGAGCTTGAAAGCTCGCCACGCGGCATCGTTTGGCCGCTGCTTCCGGCGGAGGACAAAGCAGCCTGGGAACGCGTGAAGAAAGTCGGCGCGTTCTTCAATCCGCATTCGACAACATGTGGCGCGGCCATCGAGGCGTCGAAGCCGCAGCAACTTGCGACCTATCCCTACCCGATCGCGACGACTTACGCGACGCAAGCCGCGGATCAGGTCTACGCGCTGACCAAGGCGATGATTGTCGGTTACGACGCCTACAAGGATTCCGCTCCCGGTTCGTCCGGCCTCGACGTCAAGCGCCAGACCAGGCAGTGGGTGATTCCGTTCCACCCCGGCGCAGCCAAGGCGCTGAAGGAGGCCGGGCAATGGACTGACACTGACGAGAAGTACAACAATGATCTGATCAAGCGGCAGGGCGTGCTCGCCGTTGCATGGAAGGACTACAACTCGGCCAGCGCTCCGGCGGAGGCAGACAAATTCCTGAGCGGATGGATGGCCGCACGCAAGGCCGCCTTGGCGAAGGCGAACATGCCGAACGGTTTCGAGGACTAGCAGGTCGATCCCGGCAAAGCGGACGTCGTCAACATCCCATTTTCGGTATCGCCCATGTCAGCCTCGTCCGATAGCTCCAAAGTCCCGGCAGCCGCAAACACGGCTGCCGGTGCTTCTTCAACGGCAGAGAAAATCCAGATTCCCGATCCTCTGGCAGGCGGCGCTGCCGATCTGCAGGAATCCGAAGTCACCCGCGTGCGCACATTGCGAGGCGGATGGCGCTGGGCGCTTCTTGTGGCGACGGCCGCAACGATCCTGCTTTGCATCAATCAGCAATTCTCACTGAGATTCTTCATCGACTACACCCAGCTCAACACGGAATATTTCTATCTGCTGATCGCGTTGATGCTGCCGTTCACGTTTCTGATTTTTCCAGGCTCCGAGAAGGCGCCGCTCGACCGCATCCCCTGGTATGATGTCGCCCTGTTCGTGATGACGTCCGGTGCCGCGGTCTGGCTGATGATGAACATCCGCAGCGCCGCAGCACTCGGCTGGGAGTTCGAGGGCGCTCCGAAGAACGTGATCGCGGCGGGCCTCGTAATGTGGTTCGTCCTGATGGAAGCGCTGCGCCGCACCGGCGGCTGGAGCCTGTTGCTGAGCGTGTTTCCTTTTACACTCTATCCGCTGTTCGCCGACGCGAAGTGGCTTGGTCCATTCCGGGGCACGCAGTCCACGCTCGAACAAACAACCGCCTATCACATGCTGTCGGGCGAAAGCCTGCTCGGGATTCCGATCCAGGCCTTCGCCGACACGGTGATCGGCTTCCTGGTGTTCGGTACCGCATTGATGATGACCGGCGCAGGAAAATTCTTCATCAACATCGCATTCGCGCTGTGCGGGACGTTCCGCGGTGGCGCTGCAAAGGTCTGCGTTTTTGCAAGCGGCCTTCTCGGCACGGTTGGCGGGAGCATCGTGTCAAACGTTCTCACCGCAGGAACGATGACAATCCCGGCGATGAAGAAAACCGGGTTTACGCCGTCCTATTCCGCCGCGATCGAAGCGTGCGCATCGACGGGAGCAGTGCTCGCACCACCGGTTCTCGGCGCGACTGCATTCGTCATGGCTCAGTTCCTGAACACGGGTTACGCCGACGTCGCCTTGGCGGCGACGATCCCCTCCGTGCTGTATTACTTCGGCCTGTTCGCGCAGGTCGATGCCTACGCTGCCCGTCATCAGCTCAAGGGGTTGCCGCGGAAGGAGCTCCCGCGTCTCTGGGATGCCTTCAAAGAGGGCTGGTACTACCTCTTTGTCATCATCATTCTCGTCGTGATGCTTCTTTACTTCAAGCGCGAAAGCCATGCGCCGTTCTATGCATCTGTACTGCTTGTCATCCTGCACCAATGGTCCGGTCCTGCGCAGTGGAAGCAAGCAAACACCGCAGTTCTGCTTCTCTCGGTCGCGTTGACTGGAGCCATGCTGTGGCTTGACGTCAACAATGCTTTCCTCTGGGGCATGTGCATTCTGGCCGTCATGAACGAGTTCTTCCCCGGCAAGAACTGGGGAGGCGCCAGATGGCTTCACTTCCTCGAGCTTAACGGAAAGACCTTCGTCGAACTGATCGCGATTCTCGCAGGCTGCGGCCTGCTCATCGGCGCATTCTCAATTACCGGCGTCGTCTCAAGCCTCGCCAACGATCTGCTCAACATCGCAGGCGGCGACGCGTTTCTCCTGCTGATCATGTGCGCGGTCACAAGCCTCATTCTCGGCCTCGGGCTGACGACGACGTCCTGCTACATCTTTCTTGCGATCCTGGTTGCGCCCGCACTTGAGAAGCTCGGCCTCAACAAGATGGCCGTGCATATGTTCATCTTCTATTGGGGCATGCTGTCGTCGATCACGCCGCCGGTCGCCATCGCATCCTTCGCCGCCGCGGGCATTGCCGGCGCACCGGCCATGAAGACTGGCTGGGAAAGCATGTGGGTGGGCAGCATCATCTACTTCATTCCATTCTTCTTCGTGCTGAATCCCGCGCTGCTGCTTCAGGGCGATAATCCATACCTCGAAGCGCTGGGTCTCACGGCAATCGCCTGTTTCGGGATCGTCTTCATCTGCGGCGGCATCCAAGGCTATCAGGCCTATGTCGGAGATCTTCGCCGAGCGGGCCTCATGGAATGGCCGCTGCGTGTGCTGCTCATCATCGGTGGCTTCACCATCGCAACGCCGGGCGGCGGCATCATGCCGATCTCTCAGTTGCAGATCATGATGCTCGGCCTTGCGATTCTGGTTCCAACGACACTGCTCGCGCTTGTCCTGGTGCGGCGGAACCCGCTCGTACCGACAAAACTTTCTGCGAGTTAGAACGATCCAAATTCGACGTCAGCATCGCGTATCGAATTGTGGCGATAATTTGCGGCTTGTCGCATCCACGACAATGCTGCCAACGCGAAACAAGACTGTGCGCCCATGCCACACTCGGCGAAATACGATATCGGAGACATAGTGTGAAAGACTTGTGTCTGGTCTTCTGATGTGTTGGACCTATATTCCGGTCAACCCACCGCATGCCTTCAAAGGGATAACGATGTTCAAAACGCTTCTTGCTGCCACCTTGCTTGTCTCGGCCACCGCCGGCGCATTCGCGCAGGCGCCCGCTCCTCAGCGCAGCGGCACCGCGGAAGAACAGAAAGCTTGCGCTCCCGACGTCTCGCGCTATTGCCGCGCCGTGATGAACGATGGTGATCTGACGGTGCTCGGTTGCCTGAAGGCCAACCGCCCGAAGATCAGCAAGCAGTGTAACGCTGTTTTGGTGAGCCACGGGCAGTAAGAGACCGCCCGCCCTCGGACTTCATTATACCCTGAGCCGGACCAATCAGCCTGACACCTCGTCAGGCTGATTTTCTTGCTGCGTTATCGACCAGGGTCTTGCCCAGCGACCAGATCGCGCCGGGCACGCGATGGCTGCTTTCGATCACCTGATCGAATGCGCTGGTGATCCAGTTGCAGTCCTCTTCCGTGATCGTCAGCGACGGCAGCAGCTTGATGGTGTGGCTGGCGTGGCCGGAAACCTGACTGAGGATCTTGTGATCCTTGAACAGCGGAATAGTGATCAACTGGCAGAACAGGCCCTTGCTCGCAGCTTCCAGCATGGTCCATGACGCCTTGAGCGCCAGCGACTTCGGCGGGCCGAACTCGACGCCGATCATCAGCCCCTTGCCGCGAACGTTCTTGAGCAGTTCATAGCGCGGAACCATCGCGGACAATGTTGCAAGAAGCTCGGCGCCACGCGCCGCCGCGTTTTCGATCACCTTCTCCTGCTTCAGAACCTCAAGCGTCGCAATGCCCGCAGCCATGGCGAGATCGTTCTTGGAGAACGTCGAGCCATGGACCACTGCGCGGTCCATCCGATCGAAAATCTTGTCGAAGATCGCCTTGCGCGTCAGCACGGCTCCGACCGGGACATGACCGCCGGACAGCGACTTCGACAGCAACACCATGTCCGGTTCGACGTTCCAGTGCTCGACAGCAAGGAAGCGTCCCGTGCGGCCCATGCCGGTCTGGATTTCGTCGGCAACGAACAGCGTCCCGTAGCGCTTACAAAGGGCGGCCGCGCCAGCGAGATAACCGTCGTCAGGCATGTTGACGCCCTTGCCCTGAATCGGCTCGACGATGAAGGCTGCGATCTGGCGGGAGACCAGCGCCTTCTCAAGCGCGGCAAGGTCATTGAACGGAATGGATGTGCAGTCCGGCAGCAGCGGACCGAAGCCATCGCGGAAATTCTTGTCGCCGGTCAACGACAGCGAGCCGTAAGACAGTCCATGATAGCCGTGGTCGCAATAGACGATGCCGGTCCGGCCAGTCGCTCCGCGCGCGAACTTGATCGCAGCTTCGACACATTCCGTCCCCGAATTCGCAAAAAAGACCTTGTCCAAATAGGGAACGTGCGCAATCAGGCGCTCGGCCAGAATGCCGGCCAGCGTCGATAGATCGAGTTGCACCAAATTGGGAAGATCGCTGTCCAGAACGCTCTTGAGGGCGTCCTTGACGGTCGGGTGGTTGCGGCCAAGCGCGAAAACGCCGAAACCGCTCAACAAGTCGAGGTAACGATCGCCGTCACGGTCGAAGAGATATTGCCCCTGCCCGCGCTGAAAGCCGACGTCGTAGCCAATGGTTTTGAGAACCCGGACGAGTTGCTCGTTGAGATATCGGGTATGCAGAGCATTGCGCTGGAACTGGCGGTCCGCAAACATCTCTGAAATGTCTAGATTTGGCTGCATGATGTCATACATACTTCGTTTGTCGGGCATCTAGTCAACTTAAAATAATGTCTGCGTCGTTTTGTCTGTATCTAGAACTATAGACGACTCTTGTGGTTAAAGTTGGTTGCAATGCACGCGAGGATTCATGCGAAAACTAGCCTTTAGTGGAATGTTCTTTCTCGCCGCCGCCGGGATCGCCCAAGCCGCCGAGCCGGTGGGCGAATGGCGGGACGAGGACAGCAACGCAACCATCAGAATTGTCGACTGCAACTCGCGAATTTGGGGGATAATTGCGTCCGAAAAGACCCCCGGCACCATCGATAAGAACAATCCCGACAAGACCAAGCGCACGCGTGTCACACTCGGGATGCCCATCCTCCTCAACATGAAAAAGGACGATGATGAGAAGGACAGGTGGGAAGGTGAAATCTACGATCCTATCCGCGGCAAGATATTCTCCTCGTCGATCCAAGTGAAATCCGCCAACGCCCTGCGCGTCGAGGGATGCGTGGCGATGGTCCTGTGCGGCGGCCAGACCTGGACGCGCGTCGCACCGGGCACGTCCGGCTTCACCTACACGCCCATTCTCGTGAAGGCGACGGGTACCGCCGCCCCTGCTGCCGGTGCAAAGGCGACCACTGCTCCAGCCCCCTTTCCCGCGCCGGTCGGCGCACCCAAGCCCGCCGTCCATGCGGCTCCAAAGACCACCACGGACGCAAAGTCCGGCGCACCTGTGGACCCCGTCACGGCGGACATTTGCGCAATTCCCGAAATCGTGTCGGCGCCTGTCAAATAATCTGGCAGGCCCCTATTTCGAGTCGCGGGGCTTGCCCATGAGCGCCGGCTGAAACAGCACCGCCGCAGCAAGGGTGGTGACTAGCGAGAGCGCGAGCAGCTTACCCATGCTCGACGTGCCGGGATGGCTCGATAGCCACAGACTTCCGAATGCCGTCGCCGTGGTCATGGCGCTGAAGAAGATCGCCCGGGTCAGGCTCGATTGCAGCAGGTTGGTGTGACCCGCACGCCAGGCCGTCACGTAATAGATCTTGAAGGCCACGCCGATCCCGAGCAGGACCGGAAGCGCGATGATGTTGGCGAAGTTCATCGGCATTCCGATGATAACGCAAATCTCCAGCGTCACCACACCCGCCAGAACCAGTGGCACCAGCGTCAACAGCACGTCGCCGATCCGCTTCAGCACGATCCAAAGCAGAATTGAGATCGACAGCAGCGCCCAGCAGCCTGCTTGAATGAAGGCTGAGACAATGGTGTCTCCGGATTTCAGAATCGAGATCGGCCCGCCAATGGCATTCGGTTCAACCTTCAGCACCGCGGCTGCAAAGGTACGCAGCGTCTCATTGTCATTGGGATCGCCCTTCGGCAGCGCCTCGATGCGCGTCCGCCCATCCGCCGTCGTCCAATCCTTCACGATATCCGCCGGCAAGGTTTTCACGGTGATCGGCTGCGCCTTGAACAGGCCACGGACCTGATCCAGACCTACGGTCAATGGCGCGATGAACGTCGCCTCGGCCTTGTCGCGCATGGCCTTGTCGGCTTGCGCGAGTTTCGCCAGCGCATCCGCGAGCCTGCGAGCCGCTACTGCTCCCGGTCCCTTGTCGTCGCCGGCAACCTTACGCAGGCTTTCCACCGAACCCTTCAGCGCAGCCACATTTTCCTCGTCTGAAGGCGCAGTGCCGCGTTGTGTTTCATTCAAGATCGGATTGAGCTGCGCGGCAGCCTTGCGAATGATCGCAAGCTTGGCCTGCTGATCGTCAGGAATGAAGGTGTCGAGGGAAATCACGCGCGAGACTTCGGGAAGTTTCGCGAGCCGCGCCTGAATTTCCTTTGACGCAGCAGCCGAAGGCGCCAGGATTTCGACTGCATTGGTGCCGGTGTTGGGATCGCGGCGCAGATCGAGATAGGTCGCGATCGATTCGACCTTCGGACTTCTCAGATTGATTGGGTTGAAGTCGAAATGCAGGAAATAGAGCAAAGGCAGCCCAGCGACCGCCACGCCAAGAGTCCAGGCCACAACGCCGATGCGATGGCGTTCGAGGAATTCATCGACCGGCGCCAGGAAGGCAAAGCCCAGCGACTCTGCCTCGCCGGCTGGATTCATGAGCTTGAGCAATGCCGGAAGGACCGTGATCGCCGCGATGAACGCGATGATCATGCCGGCGCCGGCAATTTTGCCGAGTTCGGACACGCCCTTGTAATCGGTCGGCATGAACGACAAGAAGCCTGCCGCCGTCGCTACCGCGGCGAGCGTAAGAGGGACCGCGGAATACTGGCCGGCCTTTTCCAGCGCGAGACTCAGATCGTTGCCTTCATGGCGGTCGGCGCGATAACGCACGCTGTACTGAATGCCGAAATCCACGCCGAGGCCGACGAACAGCACGAAGAACGCGATCGAAATCAGGTTGAATGCGCCCACAAGCATGAGGCCGACAGCGGTCGTCACCGCTAGTCCGATCACCAGCGTGATGAAAACCGACGTGATGATCTTCGGCGATTTCAGCGCGCACCAGAGGATGAACAGCACGATCAGAACGGTGCCCGTGTGGGTGAGGAAAGCGTTTTCCTGAACCGTCGCAAACTCCTCGTTCGCGATCGGCACCGGTCCGGTCAACCGGACGCGGGCGCCATATTCGCCGGCGAGATTGAGGTCAGCCGCGGCTTTGCGAATCGCGTCGGTCGCCTCCCCGCCCGGCTCCAGCGCATTGAAGTCGAGAACGGGCCGGATCAGGAACAGGACGCGCTTGTCGGAGGGCGTCAGCGGCTGATTGTCGGACAGTTCCTTCCAGGAAAACGGCGCAGGCTTGTTCGCCAGGACCTTCTCGGCGGTTTCCGCCACGAGGTTCAGCGGCGGCGCCATCGAGTCGCGGGAATACTGCCCTCGCTGGGAACCCGCCAGGCCGAACTCCAGGACGCCCGTGAGCCCGCGCAGGCTCGGATCGTCGATCAGGATGTTGAAGATCGGGGCGGCTGAGGCGAGCTGGCTGGTCTGCTTGGCCACCTCCGGGGTGGGCAAGAACAAAAGGCCGTTACTGTCGAAGAACGGGCCACCGCCGGGCTGCTGGATCGAAATGAACCTGTTGGTCTGTGGCAGCAACTTCTTCTCGAGGGCCGCACCGGCCTGACGGGCGAGTTCCGGCGTCGGAGCCTCTACGACGGCCAGAATCGTGTCGTTTTTGCCGGGAAAGGCCTTATCGAAGTCAATTTCGCGCTTTCGCCAGTCCAAATTGGGAGAAATCAGCTTCGCGACATCGGTATTGATGGCAAAGTTCCGATAGGAATAGTGCGCCGCCCATCCGGCCAGAGCCAAGCCGACCAGGAGCACCAGCCATGCGTGGCGCGTGCAAAAACGAACAAGCGATACAATAGTCCTTGTCAGCACAGGTTTTCTTTCTATTTCTGTCGGCCAGCTTGAGGTAGAGGCAACTGCCGGGGAGGCAGACCGTTAACTTACTGATGCCTCAAACGATGCCCTTAAGTCACACAATAGTGGCATTTAACCAGCAGTTCCTCAGAACTACTGCTGAATAGCTGCAATAATGCTACACTGCAAAATGTTCCCGTCTTGTTCCACAGTTGTATTGGAAGCCTTGGTATGACCTCATCGACCCCATTGCTAGACGCAATCAAGTCGCCCGCCGACCTTCGCAAGCTGAAGGAAAGCGAACTGCCTCAAGTTGCGGCAGAGGTTCGCGCCGAGACGATCAACGCGGTTGCGGTCACGGGTGGTCATTTGGGCTCCGGTCTTGGTGTCGTGGAACTGACCGTTGCAATACATCATGTTTTTAATACGCCCGCCGACCGAGTCATTTGGGACGTCGGCCATCAGGCGTACCCGCACAAGATCCTGACCGAGCGGCGCGACAGGATTCGCACCCTCCGCCAAGGCGGTGGTTTGTCAGGCTTCACCAAGCGCGCCGAGAGCGAGTACGACTGCTTCGGCGCGGCGCACTCATCGACCTCCATTTCGGCCGGTCTCGGCATGGCCGTCGCCCGCGATCTCGCTGGCGGCAACAACAATGTCATCGCCGTTATCGGCGACGGCGCGATGTCGGCCGGCATGGCCTATGAGGCCATGAACAATGCCGGCGCAATGGATTCGCGCCTGATCGTGATTCTCAACGACAACGAAATGTCGATCGCACCGCCGGTCGGCGCGATGTCGGCCTATCTGTCGCGCCTGACTTCCAGCAACACCTACCGTTCGCTGCGCGAGATCGGCAAGCAGGTCGCCAAGCGGCTTCCGAAGTTCATCGAGAAGGGCGCGCAGCGCGCCGAGGAATACGCCCGCGGCTTCCTGTCCGGCGGCACGCTGTTCGAAGAACTCGGCTTCTTCTATGTCGGCCCGATCGACGGTCATAACCTCGACCACCTCCTGCCGGTGCTCAAGAACGTGCGGGACTCGAAAGTCGGCCCGACCCTGATCCACGTCGTGACCGAAAAGGGCAAGGGGTACACCCCAGCCGAGGCCTCCGCCGACAAGTATCACGGCGTGGTCAAGTTCGATGTCGCCACCGGCAAACAGGCCAAGGCGCAGGCCAACGCTCCCGCCTACACCAAGGTGTTCGGCAACAGCCTCGTCAAGGAAGCCGAGAAGGACGACAAGATCGTTGCCATCACCGCCGCCATGCCGTCCGGCACCGGCGTCGACATTTTCGGCAAGGCCTTCCCGGAGCGTACCTTCGACGTCGGTATCGCCGAGCAGCATGGCGTAACCTTTGCCGCCGGCCTTGCTTCCGAAGGCCTGAAGCCCTTCGTCGCGATCTATTCCACGTTCCTGCAGCGCGCCTACGATCAGGTCGTGCACGACGTCGCCATTCAGGGCCTGCCCGTCCGCTTCATCATCGACCGTGCCGGTCTGGTCGGCGCCGACGGCCCGACCCATGCGGGCTCCTTCGATATCGCTTATCTGGGCTGTCTGCCCGGCATGGTCCTCATGGCCGCTGCCGACGAGGCTGAGCTGGTTCACATGGTCGCCACCGCGGCCGCCATCGACGACCGGCCATCCGCCATCCGCTTCCCGCGCGGCGACGGCGTCGGCGTCGATCTGCCGTCGGTCGGCGTTCCGCTGGAAATCGGCAAGGGCCGCATTGTCCGCGAAGGCTCGTCGGTCGCCCTGCTCTCGCTCGGCACGCGCCTCGCTGAATGCCTCAAAGCTGCAGACATTCTAAAGTCCCACGGCTTGACCGCCACCGTGGCTGATGCACGCTTTGCCAAGCCGATCGATACGGACCTGGTCCTGCGTCTGGCGCGGGAGCACGACGTGCTCATCACCATCGAGGAAGGCTCCATCGGCGGCTTCGGGGCGCAAGTCTTGCATACCCTTGCAGAGAACGGCGCGTTGGACAAAGGACTGAAGGTTCGCTCGATGGTTCTTCCGGATACGTTCATCGATCAGGACAGCCCGGCCGCGATGTATGCGAAGGCCGGTCTCGATGCCAAGGGCATCGTAACGCGCGTGTTCGAAGCATTGGGCCGCGAAGCCGATATCAGCGCGGTGCAGCTTGCTTAATCCAGCGTCGAACAAAGCTCCGATGAAAATCCTGCTGGCTCAGCCGCGCGGATTCTGCGCCGGCGTCGTTCGTGCGATCGAGATCGTCGAGCGTGCGCTCGAGAAATATGGACCGCCGGTCTATGTCCGCCACGAGATCGTTCACAACAAATACGTCGTCGAAAGCCTGAAGGCGAAGGGCGCGGTGTTCGTGGAAGATCTGCACGAAGTACCGGCCAACGCCATCACCGTGTTCAGCGCGCACGGCGTCGCCAAGAGCGTCGAGGAAGAAGCGGCATCGCGCGGCCTCCCCGTGCTCAACGCCACCTGCCCGCTCGTGACCAAGGTGCACAACCAGGGCAAGCGCTACGTCTCCAAGGGACGCAAGCTGGTCCTGATCGGCCATGAGGGCCACCCCGAAGTGGTCGGCACCATGGGTCAGGTCCCCGGCCCCGTGATCCTCGTCCAGAGCGTCGAGGACGTTGCGGCGCTCGATCTGCCCAGCGACGAGCCGATGGCCTACATCACCCAGACCACGCTCAGCGTCGACGACACCCGCGACATCATCGCCGCTCTTGAGGATCGCTTCACTGACCTCGAAGGCCCCGATACCCGCGACATCTGCTACGCGACACAAAACCGCCAGTCTTCGGTGCGAGATCTTTCCAAGTTGGTTGACGTCATCCTCGTGGTGGGCGCGACCAACAGCTCCAACTCCAACCGTCTCAGGGAAATCGGGACCGAAGTCGGCGTCCCGAGCTACCTCATCGCAGACGGCAGCCAGCTCAATCCTGAATGGTTGAAGGACGCGAAGACCGTCGGCATCACCGCGGGCGCCTCGGCGCCGGAGGTGCTGGTGGACGATGTGATTGACGCCCTGCGGAGAATCGGACCGGTCACAGTGTCCGTCGTGCCGGGCCGGGAGGAAAACATCGAATTCAGGCTTCCCGCGGAGCTGGTTCAACGCCAGCCGCAACTCTCTCCCGTGATGCAAGAAAGATAGCTGTTCATGGCCATTCCGTTTTTCAAAGAGATCAAGATCGGCTCCTACCTGGTGAAGCAGAAGTTGCTTGGCCGGAAACGCTATCCGCTTGTGCTGATGCTGGAGCCGCTATTCCGCTGCAACCTCGCCTGCGTTGGCTGCGGCAAGATCGATTACCCCGATGCGATCCTCAATCGCCGCATGTCGGCGCAGGAATGCTGGGATGCCGCCGACGAGTGCGGCGCGCCGATGGTCGCGATCCCGGGCGGTGAGCCGCTGATCCACAAGGAAATCGGCGAGATCGTGCGCGGTCTCGTGGAGCGCAAGAAGTTCGTCTCGCTCTGCACCAACGCACTGCTGCTCGAGAAGAAGCTCGATCTGTTCGAGCCGTCGCCTTACCTGTTCTTCTCCGTGCATCTCGACGGCCTGAAGGATCATCACGACAAGGCCGTGTCGCAGAAGGGCGTGTTCGACCGCGCCGTCTCCGCGATCAAGGCTGCGAAGGCCCGCGGCTTCACCGTCAACGTCAACGCGACGATCTTCGACGGCCACCCGGCCGAAGAGATCGCGAAGTTCCTCGACTTCACGACCGAGCTCGGCGTCGGCGTCTCGATGTCACCCGGCTACGCCTACGAGCGCGCGCCGGATCAGGAGCACTTCCTGAACCGCACCAAGACCAAGAAGCTGTTCCGCGATGTGTTCGCGCTCGGCAAGGGCAAGAAGTGGAATTTCATGCACTCCGGCCTGTTCCTCGACTTCCTGGCCGGCAATCAGAACTTCGAGTGCGAACCGTGGGGCATGCCTGCCCGCAACATCTTCGGCTGGCAGAAGCCCTGCTACCTGCTCGGTGAAGGCTACACCAAGACCTTCAAGGAGCTGATGGAAACCACCGACTGGGACACCTACGGCACCGGCAAGTACGAGAAGTGCGCCGACTGCATGGCGCATTGCGGCTACGAGCCGACGGCTGCCAACGCCGCCGTGGCGAATCCGCTCAAGGCTCTGAAGGTTGCGATGTTCGGCATCAAGACCGAAGGCCCGATGGCGCCGGAGATCGATCTCAGCAAGCAGCGTCCGGCACAGTACGTGTTCTCGTCCGAAGTGCAGAAGCGTCTGTCGGAGATTCGTGCCGACGAAGCAAAGGCTGCGGAAGCCAAGGCTGCAAAGCTCGCGGCACAGACGGCAGCTCCGGCAACCAACGCATCGACCGCTGCCTGATTTCAAACCGCACTCATTCAAAAGGCGCGAGCAATGCTCGCGCCTTTTTTGTTGCGATCAATTGCCCGTCATTGCGAGGAGCGCTTGCGACGAAGCAATCCACCCTTAAATCTGGCTGTAGTTCAGTCTGGATTGCTTCGCGGAGCCTATCATCGGGCGGCGACTTCGCGCCGACCCGTTGGCTCGCAATGACGAAGAGAAGAGAGCCGTCAGCCGAGAGCTGCCCGGCAGCCTTTCAGCGAACGCAGCGCACGGCTGAAGTCGCGCCCCGTCGAAATCAGATGCGGGATCGACTTCGGATTGCGAGCGATCCCGCGCATCACCTTCCACATGTCGACATTGCCGTTCGGCTTGATGGCATTCATCGTCAATTCCGGCAGCGCACGATGCGCCGGGTCACTGATGACGCGCACCGCCGCGAACGGCAGGCCGTAGTGCTCGGCATAACGCGCGGCGATGTGGCTCTCCATGTCGACCGCGTCCGCGCCGGTGGTGGCGCGCAGCGCCGCCTTGCCGACCTGTCCGGTCACGACTTCTTCCACGCCTGCAAGAACACCGGAGACGATCTGGCGCCGCCGCTTCGTCGGAAGCGCGACGAGGTTTTCGGTCAATGAATCGGCGGTCGACCAGCGCTGTTTGGCGGCGACGATTTCGGATGCAACGACGATGTCACCGGAGCGCAGCGAGGGATTAAGGCCGCCTGCAACGCCGAAGGACACGATGCCGCGAATGCTCGCCGGATCGAACGACGTCATCATCTCGCGCAACTGAACTGGATTGCTTGAACTGCAGATGACCGTGAGACCGGGGCCGGCAGCGATGCGAGCCTCCTGTTTCAAACCAGTAACAATCAGGACTGGCAGCCCGTCGTGTGCGGCGTCCCCGCCCGCGCCTATAATCACATTCCGATCCCCACGAAGCGGCTGTTAGTATTGCGCAAATTTCGGTATCGCGCCAGCGCCCACAAGGGGAAGAACTTAGAATATCCGTGGTATCGCAAATAGAACACACGTGGGAACCCGCCGCCGGTGTATTGCGGCTCGGTCCACAGGCCGTCTTTCGTCTGGAATTGAATCAAATAGGCGATGCCGCGCTCAGTCGCAGGGTGATCGACCTGCCCCACCGCCATCAGCGCCAGGGTCGCCCAGGCGGTCTGAGAGGCTGTGGAATCGGCCTTCACATAACCCTTGTAGTCCAGCCGGTAGCTGTTTCCGTCCTCGCCCCAGCCGCCGTCGCTGTTCTGGATGGTAATGAGCCAGTCCACCGCCTTGCGAATCATCGGGTCGTTGTGATCGACGCCCGCGGCATTCAGCGCACAGAGCACCGACCACGTGCCGTAGACGTAGTTGACGCCCCAGCGCCCGAACCATGAGCCGTCGGGCAATTGCGTACGGCGAAGATATTCGATGCCACGCGCCAAGGCTTCGCTGGTCTGCGCGGTCTCGCCAAGCTGCGCCAGCATCGAGACGCAGCGCGCGGTGACGTCCTCGGTCGGCGGATCGAGCAGCGCGCCGTGATCCGAGAACGGAATGTTGTTGAGATAGTATTCGAGGTTGTCGGCGTCGAACGCCGCCCAGCCGCCGTCCTTGCTTTGCAGGCCGAGCAGCCACTCACGGCCGCGCGCAATGGCTTCGTCATACTTGGTGCCGGCGTTGAGCGTGCCGCGTGCACGATCCATCGCCATGACCACGACGGCGGTGTCGTCGAGATCCGGATAATGCGCGTTGTTGTACTGGAACGCCCAGCCGCCCGGACGCACGCCCGGCCGCTTCTCGATCCAGTCGCCCTCGACATCGAGCACCTGCTTGGGCTTGAGCCAGTCCAGCGCGGCCTTGGCGGAGGCAACTTCCTTCTCGCCGCCGACTTCAATCATGGCATGCGCTGCCAGCGCAGTGTCCCAAATCGGCGACACGCAAGGCTGGCAGTAAGCTTCGTCGTCCTTGATGACGAGCAGGTTCTCCACCGACTGGCGCGCCAGCACGTAATGCGGGTGATCCTTCGGATAACCGAGCAGATCGTACATCATCACAGTGTTGGCCATGGCCGGAAAGATCGCGCCGAGCCCATCGACGCCGTTGAGGCGCTCGGTGACGAACGTCACGGCCTTGTCGATGGCGCGCTGACGGCTCTTTTTCGGGAAGTATGGATCGACGACGCGCAAGACCTTGTCGAGAAGATCGAATCCCGTGAACCAGAGCTGGCTCTGATGCGGCGCCTTCGCCGTCATGCCGATCGACTTCGGGTCTTCGAGGAACAGTTCATCGATGCCTACGCCGAGCGGATTACGCGCGCGCGGCTTCTTGTCCATCAGCACCAGCAGCGGCACGATCACAGTGCGCGCCCAGTACGAAATCTTGGTCAGATGAATTGGAAACCAGCGCGGCAGCAGCATGATCTCCACCGGCATCATCGGCGCGGCGCGCCAGGTGACGACGCCGAACAGCGCCAGCATGATGCGCGTGAAAACGTTGCTCTTGATCGCGCCGCCGCGGCGAAGCATTTCCTCGCGCGCTTTCTTCATATGCGGCGCATCGATGGAATCGCCGATCATCTTGAGCGCGAAGTAAGCCTTCACGCTCGCGCTCATGTCGAACTCGTGTCCGTAGAACAGCGACCAGCCGCCATTCGCGTTCTGGACGCGGCGCAGGTAGTTGCCGATCTTGGCCTCGAGTACCCTGTCGATGGGTTCTGCCAGATAGTGCCGCAGCAGCACATACTCGGCCGGAATCGTGGCGTCGGCCTCAAGCTCGAACACCCAATGTCCGTCCGGCTTGCGATAGTCCAGCACAGCGTTGCTCGCGGCAGCGATGCTTCGCTCGAGAGCCGCAACAGCAGGAGCAGCTTCGATATTCTCTTCGGTTATAGCCATGATGCCGGTTGAATTTAGTCCAATTACTGCATTTTTAGGGCGAAATCTGCGGCTTTATCGCCCGAGCGGATCGAGCCCTCAATGGTCGCAGGCAGTCCCGTATCAGTCCAGTCGCCCGCGAGGAACAGGTTTTTCCAATCGGTGGCAGTCCCTGGACGCATGGCATTCTGCTCCGGGGTTGCCTCGAATGTGGCGCGGCGTTCGCGCACGATCTGCCACGGCGGCAGCGGTCCTTCCGCAACCTCCGCTCCAATCCGGGCGGCCTTGCAGATGTCGCGCCAGATGTCGCGCGCGAGTTCCTCACGCGGCGCATTCACCAGATGATCGGCATTGCTGATGGTGATGGACAGCCGCTGCGGAAACGCGAACAGCCATTCGACCACGCCGCCGATCACGCCCATCATCGGCGGCATGTTCGCCGGTGGATCATAGCGGAAGTGCGCGTTGACGATGGCGCGGAATTTGGTCGGGGTCTTCAGTCCGGGCAGGATCGAGGACGCCGAGCGCGGCGGAACTGCCAGTACGACAACATCACTTGGTGCGACGGCAATCGTGTCGTCACCGAATTCCAGCAGCGAGATGGACTCGCCTGCCATCAGCACCTGGCGCAGTTCATGGCCGAGATTGATGGTGCCGCCCTTCTCCCGGATCAGCTTTAACGCAGGATCGACCAGTACCGTGCTCAGCCCTTCGCGCGCAATCAACGGACGGCATGACTTGCCTCCCGCGAGCAGCGTCTCGCGCACGATCGCGCCGGCGAGACCGGCCGAGCCCTCCGGTGGATCGACATTGAGCGCCGCGAGCATCAAGGGTTGCACAAGCCTCTCATAGAGCTTGCCTTCGCATTTGATCGTGTTGCCGATCAGTGCGTCGTTGCTTGCCCACGCCAGCGGAGCCAGCGCGAGATAATCGCCCACGCCCGTGTCCGGCACGCGACGGCTCTCGGAAAACACCCACGTCGGCAAACGGCCGTTGCCGAGATCGAGCATCCAGCGCTTGTCGGTCTTCACATCGACGAAATCGAATTGCGCACGCTCCGGCCCAACCAGTCCCTCTTCACTCCCGATCGACAGGGCATAGGAACGCGCATGGATGTTGCCCGACAGCAGCAGGTGATTGCCGTTGTCGATAACCATGTCCGTCGCGCCGTCATAGTAGGAGCGGCAACGGCCGCCGGCCTGCTGCGTCGCCTCGTGGACGTGGACTTCGAATCCTTCATTCGCGAGCCGGACGCCCGCGGACAGGCCGGAGACACCGGCGCCAATGATGTGAGCTTTTTTTGCCATCAGATAAATGCGTACCGAATGAGAATGAAAATCTTGGCGGCCTTGCTGAGCTTGACCGGCCGGCGCGGCAGCGCGAAGCCGCGCTCCACCAGCTTCTCCAGGATCGCGTGATAGTATTCCGACATGATCTTCGGCGCGCGCACGACGCGGCGGGAATTACGCGCCATGATGTCGTTCGACTTCGCGAAATGAGCGCGTGCCTGCTTGAGAATATCTTCGCAAGCGCGCGGCAATCGCGGGTCGGAGGCGACGGTCAGCGGATCGTTCGACATGATGCCGGCGGCGTTGAGATTTTCACGCGGCAGATAAAGCCGTCCGATACCGGCGTCCTCGTCGATGTCGCGCAGAATATTGGTGAGCTGAAGCGCGCGGCCGAGGTGATGCGCCAGCAGAATGCCGCCCTCTTCGCCGAGGCCGAACACCCGCACCGACAGCCGTCCCACGGCGCTCGCGACCCGGTCGCAATACAGATCGAGCGTCCGCGCATCCGGCGCGCGGATGTCGGCAGGCACATCCATCTCCATGCCATCGATGATGGCGATGAAGTCGTCGCGGCGCAGGCCGAACTGCTTCACGGACGGCGCGTAGTCCTTCACCCGCGCGGGTGGATTGCCGGCATAGAGCGCGTCGATATCGCGGCGCCACTGATCGAGCTCCTTGAGGCGTTCCGGACGCGGGCCATCGGAGTCGGCGATGTCGTCCACCTGACGGCAGAAGCTGTAGATCTGGAACATCGCCTCGCGCTGCTCGCGCGGCAGAATACGCATCGCGGCGTAGAACGAGCTGCCGGAGGCAACGCCCTGTGCGTTGGCTTCCGGCGCGGCGGCCTGCTGCGCTGTGCTGCTTGCTGAGGTCATGTCAGATCACGCGCCCTGTGCTGGCGGGGCGCGGCATCTGCCCGGTCACCCGCCTGTACAATCCACCCGCCATGGCCTGCAGGGCAACGGCAGCCATCTGCCCCTTTGAAAGGTGGACGTTTTCGCTGAGCGGATCGCGCACTTTCAGCAAGTTCACGATCTTGTCGGCGAAAGCATCGATCACGCAAACCTCCAGCGCAAACCGGGTGTCCCTGATCTCCCCCGGAAGCGAGCGGCCTTCGTGCAGCAGCGTCTCGGTGCGCCGGGCGAGACCTTGAAGACATTTCAGCAGTGCGGGCGTGGAACGCGCCTCACCGAGCATCTCCACCGTAGCGCCTGAAGCTGCGAGCGCATCGCGCGGAATGTAGACGCGGTTGAGATTACGGTAATCCTTGCCGCAATCCTGCAGGTGATTGTTGACCTGCAACGCGGCGCAGATCGCGTCCGACGCCGCCCAGGTCGAACGGTCCTCACCGTGGACATCCAGCATGAAACGGCCGACCGGCATCGCCGAGAGCGAACAGTAATGAATGACGTCGTCCCAGTTTTCATAACGCAGCTTGGTGACATCGAGACGAAACGCGGCCAAAAGATCCTGCGCATGCTTCGGCGACATTCCGCGTTCGGCAAACGCCTTTCGCAGGGTCACCGCTTCCGGCTGCGTGTCGCCCTTCCCCAGCAACTCGGCTTCCAGCAGGTCGAGCTTGTCGAGCTTCTCCTGCGCGGGCAGCGTCGCATGATCGGCGATGTCGTCGCCGGTGCGCACGAAATTGTAGAACGCAAGGATCAGCGCGCGATGGCGCGGATGGATGATCCACGACGCGACCGGGAAATTCTCGTCCTTGTGGCCTTTGCCTGAACGCAATTCGCCTGCTGTTGTCATTGCGAGTTAGACACCTGCGCCTGAGCGCGGCCTTTCCACATTCCGCCGCGCCCCTGGAAATGCTGAAGCGCGGAATTCACCGTGAACACCATGTAAGCCAATGCAATTGCGGGAAGCGCCGGTCCCCAAAGAGCCGACTGCCCATAGTATCGCAGGGTCGGCTGGAACGCGAGCGCCATCAGCAGCCACGCCGCCGCTGCAAACGTCGCCGCGAGACCGTGACCGAACAGCGCAACCACCACCGGAGCCAGAAAAACGATGCTCATGGCAAGGACAGTTCCGATCAAGAGCACCACGGAATAGTGCAACTGCGCATAGGCCGAGCGGGAAATCATCTGTCCGACATCGCTGACGGTATCGGACGCACGCACGCTGTTGACGTTCTGCGAAAAGCCGAGCCACACCGGCCCCTGCGTCTTCAACTGCGCGCCGAGCGCGCAATCGTCGATCAGCGATCCGCGAATGGAGTCGATGCCGCCAACGCCTTTCAGCGCATCCCAGCGCGCCAGAATGCAGCCACCTGCGGCTGCGCCAGTCGCGCGCGTGCGGCTACGCACCCAGGCGAACGGATAAAGCATCTCGAAAAAGAAGATGAAGGCCGGGATCAGATATTTTTCCGCAAAGCTCTCGCAGCGGAGTTTTGCCATGATCGACGTCATCGCGAGCCGCTCGTTCTGCGCGCGCGCGACGAGCCGCATCAGCACATCGCCGGAATAGACGATGTCCGCATCGGTCAGCAGAACATATTCGGGCAGCGCCGCGCGGCTTTCGACCTGCGTAAGCCCCTGCTTCACTGCCCAGAGTTTTCCGGTCCAGCCCGACGGCAGCGGACGGCCGGACAACACCGTCAGGCGATCCGACGCGCCGATAAGGGCGGCGGCCTTGGTTGCAATCTCTGCGGTGCCGTCCTGGCTCTGGTCGTCCACCAGGATCAGCGACAGTTCGCCGGGATAAGGCTGGCTCAGGATGGATGTCACGCAACCGCCAACGCCCGCGGCTTCGTCGCGCGCCGGGACCACAACGGCAATCGACGGCCAGTTCATGAAGCCGGGCGCGGGCGCGAGATCGTCGAATTTCGGCGTTCGCCAGAAGTCGCCCCGGCCCGCGATCAGATAGACCCAGATCGCGAGGGCGACGGCGGCGATGACCAATGGCAGTTGGGCGGACAATTCAGGCTCACGGGCAAGTTGGCGCAGCGGCGATAGGAGGCTTCCGCCGCAGTCGATTAGCAGGTTCGCAGCCCCTTGCACAATCCTCCAATCGGATGAAATATCTCCATGATTTCAGGATTTTAGGGCTGTCTTTGAAGCCTGCCGGCCCTTCGCGGGGGCAACCCGGTACAACCGCGTCAGACGTTCTGGCCCGCGGCAAAGCCCGACGACCAGGCCCACTGAAAATTGAAGCCGCCGAGATGACCGGTGACGTCGATCACCTCGCCGATGAAGAACAATCCGGGCACGGACCTGGCTTCAAAGGTTTTGGACGACAGCTCCACTGTGTCGACCCCGCCGAGCGTCACCTCCGCGGTCCGGTAGCCTTCGGTCCCCCGCGGCGTCACGCGCCATGTGTGCACCAGCGCCGCGACCGCCTGCAATTGCCGGTCGGACATGTCCGCCATCCGCGATGCGCCGCCGCCTGCCTGCGCGATCATCTGCGCGAGCCGCCCCGGAAGCAGCCGCGCGAGCGCGGTCGCCAGTTCCTGACGCGGATGATCGCGCCGCAACTCCTTCAGCGCCGCGAACACATCGGTGCCCGGCGCCATGTCGATCTCGATATCGTCGCCGTCACTCCAATACGAAGAAATCTGCAGGATCGCCGGACCGCTCAACCCGCGATGGGTGAACAGCATCGCTTCATCGAACTGCGTCCCGTCGCAACGTACCACCGTCTCGACCGCGACGCCCGCGAGGTCGCGCGACCGCGCCAGCAGCGCCTCGTCGAATGTCAGCGGCACCAGTGCCGCACGCGGCGGCACGATCTTGAGGCCGAACTGCTCGGCGATTTTGTAGCCAAAGCCGCTCGATCCCATTTTGGGAATGGAAGGGCCGCCGGTGGCGATCACAAGCGATTGCCCGCGTATCTCGCCGCGATCGGTGACGATGATGAAACCGTCCTCGCCTTTCGCCACCGACGAGATTTTTGTGCCGAGATGCAGGGTCACGCCGCCCGCACCACATTCATCGAGCAGCAGGTCGATGATCTGCTGCGAAGAGTCATCGCAGAACAATTGTCCGCGCGTCTTCTCGTGATAGGCGATGCGGTATTTCTCGACCAACGCTATGAAGTCGTGCTGGGTGTACCCGCTCAGCGCCGATTTGCAGAAATGCGGATTACGAGACAGGAAGTTCGCGGGCGTGGTGTGCAGATTGGTGAAATTGCAGCGCCCGCCGCCGGAAATGCGGATTTTCTCGGCGGGCCGTTTCGCCTGCTCGATCACCGCAACCGATCGGCCGCGCCCGCCGGCAACGCTGGCGCACATCAGCCCGGCCGCGCCCCCGCCGAGGACGACGACGTCGTAAGCCAGCGGTTGTTTCATGGGCGCTCAGATGGCGAGGCAATCGGCTTCATGCCGCGCTATTCCGCAGCGACAGGCATGTCCCGCAATTTCGTCGAGTAGTACGATGCATTCTGCTGCCCGCTTGATGCGTCCCGGGCAAACACTATCAGATGGTGTGCGACCAGACCAACGCTGATGACGCGCTCGATATCGCCGGATTTCAGGCGCGGCCACGCGAATTTCCAGAATTCGCGGCGATAATCGCTCTTCACCCCGACCTTCCAGAGAATTTTTGAAAGCATCGTCAAGCCGCGTTTGATGTTGCGCCACGAGACGCGCTGCTTGCTGTTCGGCGGCTGCAGGCGGTTCGGATAGGTCTCGCGCACTTGATGCTCGAAGCGCGCAAACAGCTTCTCCGGTGTATAGGCCCGGCCCATGCACTCGCGCCATGTCGAAACGACGTGCTCGTAGGGCAGAAGGAAATCGACGTTGGAATCGCGGTCGCTGTCGTCGATCAGGCGGCCCTCGCGCTTCAGCCGGTCGAACAGCGGCGTGCGCGGCAGTGCCTGCAACAGATTGATCGTCAGCAGCGGAATCTGGGACTGATCGATGAATTCCAGAATGCCCTCGCCGGCATCGAGCTTATCGGTGTCGAGACCGAGAATGATGCCGGACACCACCTCCAGCCCGTAGCTGTTCAGTGTCTGCACGCCTTCCAGGATCGGCACCATCATGTTGTGCTGCTTCGACATCGCCTTCAGCGCGTCGGGATCCGGCGTCTCGATGCCGGCGAACAGCGTCGTGAAGTAGGCGTCGCGCATCAGCGACAGGATTTCAGGCCGCTTGGCGATGTTCAGCGTCGCCTCGCAGGCGAACTGGATGGCGTAGCCGTTGCGCTTCTGCCATTCGATGAGATGCGGCAGCAGGTCCAGCGCCGCCTTCCGGTTGCCGATGAAATTGTCGTCGACGAAATACACCGCGCCGGCGAGACCGCATTCCATCATCTTGTCGAGTTCGGCTGTGACTTGCTCGGGCGTCTTGAGGCGCGGATTGCGGCCGTACAGCGCCGGGATGTCGCAGAACTCGCACTGATACGGGCAGCCTGACGAGAACTGGATGCTGCCGATGAAGTACTTGTTGAGCGGTATCAACTCGTAGGCCGGAAGCGGAAACTCCGACATCTCGCGCCGTTCTTGTGTGGTCAGGATCACCTGCCGGTCGGGCCGCGAGGTATCGCGCCCCAGACGCCTGAACAGCTCATAGGTGGCGTCGCCGAGTTCGCCGACGTGAAGGTAATCGAAGTTCGGATAGTACTCGGGACATGCACTGACCGAGGGGCCGCCCAGCGCCACGGCGAGGTCGTGCTCGTGCGCCCGGCGGCAGATGTCGTTGATCTGCGGACGCTGGATATGCATGCCGCTGACGAACACCGCGTCGGCCCAGATGAAGTCCTCATCGGTCGCCGCCCGGATGTTTTCGTCGATAAAACGGACCTCCCAGCCAGCCGGAAGCGAGGCGGCAATCAGCAGCAGCCCTTGGGGCGGCATGAAAGCCTGCACACCGTCGGTCAGGGGATAAGCGTATTCAAAGGTGCCAAATGAGGGGGAATATCGAGGGAAAACGCAGAGAATTCGACGAAGGGAAGGACTTACCACGTCTCGCATCAGGCCCCCTGCTCTTGAGATGTGCAGTTGCGCTTAGAACGGGCCATAATTCCGGTGAGATTAGGGCGCTTCCGAGGAGACGGCCCGCCCCACGCAGCCACATCTAGATAAGCAAGCTCCGGACCAGCAACAAGTAACTCAGATTGTGGCACTTTGTTCCAGAGGCAGAAAGAAGCCCTAAACGCGGTGCGGTACAACCTCTCCGGGATGATGACCGCCATGACCGCCACGCAGGCATCTGTGCGTGTGAGAACTACGCACCCGGCTTTGCGGAAAATCGATAGTTTCGGCACGGTTCCAATCCTCCATAACGCTGCTATCGTCGCCGTCACAAAAACGGTACCCGGAGGAAATACACATGACACAAGCCACCAATCGCCAGATCCTGCTGGTCGAAAAACCAACCGGCAAGCTCTCGCCGCAGAACTTCAAGATGGTGGAATCGCCTCTTCCGGAAGCGAAGGAAGGCGAAGTGCTGGTGCGCGTGCGTTACATCTCGCTCGACGCCGCGAACCGCGCCTGGATGCAGGGCGCGACCTACCGCGCCGCGGTCGAGGCCAACACCGTGATGGCAGGCGGCGCGATTGCCGAAGTCATATCGTCCAACGCGCCGGGCTTTGCGGCCGGTGATCTCGTGTTCGGCGATACCGGCTGGCAGGATTATGCAGCGGTCCGCGCCAAGACTCTGGTCAAGGTGCCGCGTATCGATCCGATCACGCATCTCTTGAGCGTCTATGGCGTGGCGGGTCTCACCGCCTATTTCGGCCTGCTCAATGTCGGCAAACCAAAATCTGGAGAAACCGTCGTCGTGTCGGCGGCGGCCGGCTCCGTCGGCTCGTTCGTCGGCCAGATCGCGAAGATCAAGGGCTGCCGCGTCGTCGGCATCGCTGGCGGCAAGGAGAAGTGCAACTGGCTGGTTTCGGAGCTCGGCTTTGACGCCGCCATCGACTACAAATCCGAGCCGGTGTTCAAGGCGCTCAAAACCGCCGCACCGAACGGCATCGACGTCTATTTCGACAATGTCGGCGGCGATATTTTCGAAGCCTGCCTGCCGCACATGAATCAGCACGGCCGCATCTCGTGCTGCGGCGCTGTCTCGGCCTATGACGGCGCACCACCAACGACCGGCCCGCGCGGCGTCCCCGGCCTGTTCGTCGTCAAGCGTCTCACCGTACAGGGCTTCATCTTCACCGATTTCAACGACCAGCGCGAGGCGGCGATGGCCGATCTCCAGTCGTGGGTGAAGGCGGGCAAGATCAAGGTGCAGGAAGACATCATCAACGGCCTCGAAAACACCCCGCAGGCGTTGATCGGACTTCTCGCCGGCGAGAACCGCGGCAAGCGGATGGTGAAGGTATAATCAGAGCAAATCGCCGGTGCGATATCGTGCGCGCGTGTCTCGCCGTCGTCATTGCGAGGAGCGCAGCGACGAAGCAATCCAGCCCTGCTATTCCCAAGACTGGATTGCTTCGCTTCGCTCGCAATGACGGAAAGACGTGGATCACCGGGACAAGCCCGGTGATGACGAACGACGGATTTGAGTGGTCGGCGAAATACGATAAAAGCCCCCGCCGACCGTCTCTGAAACACGAACTTGGATCTCAACCAATGCTGAATACGCCCCGTTCTCGCCGCGGCATGGTGACATCGCCCCATCATCTGGCCAGCGAAGCCGGACTGCGCGTGTTGCGTGAAGGCGGCAACGCCATCGAGGCAACGCTGGCGATGGCGGCCTCGCTCCCCGTCGTCTATCCGCACATGAACTCCATCGGCGGCGACGGCTTCTGGCTGATTTCCGCCGACGGAAAACCGCCCGTTGCGGTGGACGGCTGCGGTGCGGCGGCGCAGGCGGCGACGATCGAGTTTTACAAGAGCAAGGGCCTCGACGCGATTCCGTCGCGCGGCCCCCTCGCCGCCAACACGGTTGCCGGCACGTTGTCCGGCTGGGCCGAAGTCATCGCAATCAACAAGGAGATGGGCGGCAAGCTTCCGCTGTCGCGGCTTGTCGAGGACGCGGTGTGGTCGGCTGAAAACGGATTTGCCGTCACGGCGACCCAGCAAGAGTTGACCGAGACCAAGTTCGCAGAGCTGAAGGACTCGCCGGGCTTCATCGACACCTTCCTGCTCGGCGGCAAGCTGCCGAAGGAAGGCCAGTTGATGAAGCTGCCCGCGCTCGGCGCGACGCTGAAGCGGCTCGGCCAGCATGGTCCGATGGATTTCTATACGGGCGCACTGGCAAAGGAGATCGCGGCGGATCTCGCACGCGCCGGATCTCCGGTGACGCTGGCCGATCTCGCCGCGCACAAGGCGCAGCGCCGCGAGGCGCTCTCTGTCGCGATCAAGGGCGCGACGCTCTATAACTTTCCGCCGCCGACGCAGGGCCTCGCCTCATTGATGATCCTCGCGATCTTCGAGCGGCTTGGCATCAAGGAAGCCGAAACCTTCGAATACCTTCATGGAATCGTCGAAGCCACCAAGCAGGCATTCCTTGTCCGCGACCGCATCGTCGGTGATCCGGCTTACATGACCGAACAAGCCGAGCACTACCTGACGCCTGACATTCTCGACGAGTTGGCCTCGCGCGTGGCGCATCACCGCGCGCTGCCATGGCCGGTGCCGGCCAACCCCGGCGACACCGTCTGGCTCGGCGCCATCGACAGCAACGGCATCGCCGTCAGCTTCATCCAAAGCATCTATTTCGAGTTCGGCTCGGGCTGCGTGCTGGAGAACTCCGGCATCGTCTGGCAGAACCGCGGGTCCAGCTTCCATCTTGAAGATGATGGCCCGCGCGCGCTGCATCCTGGCCGCAAGCCGTTCCACACGCTCAATCCTGCGATGGCGCTGTTCAATGACGGCCGCCGCATGGTCTACGGCAACATGGGCGGCGAAGGCCAGCCGCAGAGCCAGTCCGCGGTGTTCAGTCGCTACGCGATGTACGGTCAGGGCTTGCAGGCCGCGATCACCGCGCCGCGCTGGCTGCTCGGCAAGACATGGGGCGACGCCACGGTGACGCTCAAGCTGGAAGATCGTTTCGATCCGACTGTCGTGCAAGCGATGCGCGATGTCGGCCACGATATCGAGATCCTGCCGGCCTTCACCTCCACGATGGGTCATGCCGGCGCCGTCGTGCGTCATCCCGACGGGATGTTCGAGGGCGCGACCGACCCGCGCAGCGACGGCGCGGCAATGGGATTTTGAGAGTCGGGACGAGTCTTTAGACGTCTCTTCTCATCTTCACGCTCAACGTGATCCTGAACTTCAGCTTCGGGCTGCGATCTGAATCGTAACCCGTTCGCCGGACTCTGTTTTTCTCGTTTGGCCGTCGACCTACTTCCGCCGCAGCTTTTTCATCGCGTCGATGCAGCGGCCGGTGATGACTTCCCAGTTCGCGGCCCTGATGTCCGATGCCGGACACAGCCACGAGCCGCCGGCCGCGACGACGTTCGGTTCGGCGAGCCATGTCGCCGCGTTGGCCGCGTTGACGCCGCCGGTCGGGCAAAAGCGCGTGTTCGGGAACGGACCCGCCAGCGCGCGCAGCATGGCGATGCCGCCGGCCTGTTCCGCGGGGAAAAACTTCAGCAGATTGAATCCCTTCGCCTGCGCTTGCATGACTTCGGATGCAGTCGCAACGCCCGGCAGCAAGGGCAGATCGCTGGCCGCTGCCGCGTCGAGCAATTCCGGCGTGGCGCCCGGGCTGACCGCGAAGCGTGCGCCGAGCGCCTGAGCGCGACGCAGGTCGTCGCCATTGAGCACGGTGCCCATTCCGACAATCGCATCCGGCACGTCGGCAATGATCGCCTTCGCCGCTGCAGCGGCGGCTTCGGTGCGGAAGGTCACTTCGAGAACTTTCACCCCACCCGCAACCAGGGCGCGGGCCAGCGGTACCCCATCCTCGGCGCGCTCGATGGTGAGCACCGGAATGATCCGCGCCGGAATCAGGATCTTTTCCAATGCGGCCTGTCTCGCTGATGGGCCGGTCATGGCGATTTCTCCATTGCCGCAGGAACCAACCCATTGGGCATCGCGGCGCGCGGAATGATCGCACCGCGATGGCCAACGACCGCGCCCGCCAGACGATGCCCGGCCCGCGCCGCCTCAAGCGGCGTCCCGCCACGCAGCCTCGCAGCAAGATAGGCCGCCGAAAAGCTGTCGCCTGCCGCCGTGGTATCCACCACCTTGCCCACCGGTTCTGCCTTGACCGTGTAGTCCACGCCGTCGTGCCTGATAACGCTGGCAGGCGTCGCGAGTTTCAGGACAACCTCGCGCGCCGCCATCCGGTCGATCAATTCGCCATGCGTCCGCGCCCCGAACAGCGGCGTGAGATCGTCCACCGACGCCAGCACAATGTCAGCGATAGCAAACATGTCGCGGTACACTTGGCGTGCAGTGTCCAGCACCGGCCAGCCTTGCATGCGGAAATTGGTATCGAACGCCACGCGGGTTTTGCCCTTGCGCGCGGCTTTCAGAGCATCGAGCAACTCCTGGCGGCCGTCGGCGCTGTAGAGCGAGAGCGTAATGCCCGACAGATAGATCATGTCGTAGCCTGACAGCGCCGCGAGGAGCGCGCCTGTCTCCGGCAGATCGAGCAGCAACCGCGCCGCCGAATTGTCGCGCCAGTAATAGAACGACCGTTCGCCGGCCTCGCTCGTACGGATTGCGTAGAGGCCTGGCAGCTTACCCTTGACCCGCAACACGCGTCCCGCGCCGACGCCTTCGTCCTTCCATCCGGCGATCATCTCGTCGCTGAACGGATCGTCGCCGAGCGCGGTCACATAGTCCACGCCCACGCCGAGACGCGCGAGATAGATCGCGGTGTTCAGCGTGTCGCCGCCATAGTTGCGTATGAGCTGATTTCCGGCGCCCTGCGAAAGTTCGATCATGCATTCGCCAATGCAGGCGATTGTCGTCATCGCTGCACCGGGGGTTGTCAGGTCACGAACTTTCCGTCGAGTTCGTCCTCGATATGAATACGGATGATGTCGTCGAAGGTCTTCTCAGCCGTCGTGAAACCGAGCTTCAGCGCACGTTCGGTCACGAAATCACGCGGCCATCCGGCCACGATTCCCGTGATGGTCTGATCCGGCACGCGCTTGATGCGCGCCGTGACATTCTTGCCCGCAACGCGCTCAAGTGCGGCGATCTGCTCGCCGACCGTCGCGGAGAGACCCGGCATACTGAGTGCGCGGCGCGGCCCGATGGCGCCGGTATCCATGGTCGCCGCATGCAGCAGGAAGCCGATCGCCGAGCGCGGCGACGCATGCCAATGGAGCACGTCTTCGGACACCGGCAGCACAGCTTCCTTGCCGGCAAGCGGCTCGCGAAGGATGTTGGAGAAGAATCCCGATGCCGCCTTGTTCGGCAGGCCGGGCCGCACGCAGATAGTGGGCAGGCGGATGGTGACGCCGTCGAACAGGCCCTTGCGGGTGTAGTCGGAGATCAGAAGCTCGCCGATGGCCTTCTGCGTGCCGTAGCTCGTCAGCGGCGCGGACAGGAACTCGTCGCCGATCTTGTCCGGAAACGGTGCGCCAAATACGGCGATCGACGAGGTGAAGACGATGCGCGGCTTGTAGTTGCCGCCGATCGCACGGACGGCGTCGATCAGATAGCGGGTGCCGTCGAGATTGATCCGGTAGCCCTTGTCGAAATCGGCTTCGGCCTCTCCTGACACAATGGCCGCGAGATGAAAGATCACGTCGGGCTTGCCTACAACGAGTTTCATCACAGCCGCCTGATCCGCCACATCGCAGGTCACCACGTCGACGGGAATCGACGTATTCGGCTTCGTTGGCGCGACCACGTCCTGCAACGTCAAGCGCGTGATGTCGGATTTGCCAAGCCTGCCGTCGCGCGTCAGCCGCTCGACGAGTTTGCGCCCGACCATGCCGGCCGCGCCAAGAACCAGAATATTCAAAACGTCGCCCTTCCGTGGAGTTTCTTCTCGAAGCCTATTCCTTGACCGCGCCCGTCATGGCCGACACGTAGTGTTCGACGAAGAACGCGTAGAGGATGACCAGCGGCAGCGAACCGACCAGCGCACCCGCCATCAGCGATCCCCATTTGTAGATGTCGCCGTCGACGAACTCGTTGACGATGGCCACCGGCACGGTCTTGTTCTGCGTCGATGACAGGAACGTCAGCGCGTAGATGAACTCGTTCCAGCACAACGTGAAGCAGAAGATGAACGCCGAGATCAGTCCCGGCACCGCCAGCGGCAGCACGATCTTGGTCAGGATCTGCCAGCGGCTCGCGCCGTCGATCAGCGCGCATTCCTCGAGCTCGTATGGGATCGTCTTGAAATATCCCATCAGCAGCCAGGTCGAGAACGGAATCAGCAGCGTGGGATAAACCAGGATCAGCGACAGCGGCGAGTCGAACAGACCGTAGGAATGGATCACAGACGCTAGGGGGATAAACAGAATTGACGGCGGCACCAGATACGCGAGAAAAATCGACGCGCTGACGATTTCTGCGCCCTTGAAGCGCAGACGGACGATGGAATACGCCGCCAGAACGCTGGCAACGATCGACAGGAATGTCGCCGCGGTCGCAACATACATCGTGTTCCACAGCCAGCGCGGATACTGCGTGTCGAACAGCAGCTTGTGAATGTGCTTGAACGTCGGCTTCACAACCCAGAACGGGTTGAACGTCTCCATATCGATCAACTGCTCGTCGGGTTTGATCGACGTCAGCGCCATCCAGTAGAACGGGAACAGCAGGATCACGACAATGATGAACAGCGGGATGTACAGCGTGATGATCTTGCTGGGCAGGCTCTCGAGATAGCTCATGCCCTCGCTGTTATCGCTCGCCGCCTGCGTCGGCGCGACCGCCGGATGTGCTGCATGATCAGTCATTGTCAGATCCTTGCTGCCACTTGCGGCGCTGCATGCCGAACCAGGAGATCGTAATCGCGGCCAGCAGGAATGGAATCATCGCGGTTGCGACTGCTGCGCCCTCCCCGAGCCTGCCGCTTAAGATTCCGCGCTGATAGCTCAGCGTCGCCATCAGATGCGTTGCGTTCACCGGGCCGCCGCGCGTCAGCGCCCAGATCAGCTGGAAATCCGTGAACGTGAACAGCACCGAGAAGGTCATCACCACGGCGATGATCGGCGTCAGCAGCGGATAGGTAATGTATCTGAAGCGTTGCCAGTTGGTCGCGCCGTCGAGCGTCGCGGCCTCATAGAGCGAGGGTGAGACGGTCTGCAAGCCGGCCAGCAACGTGATGGCGACGAACGGCACGCCGCGCCAGATGTTGGCGACGATGACGCTGATGCGCGCCCATGTCGAATCGCCGAGGAAATTGATGTTCTGATGGATGAGGCCGAGTTTGATCAGCGACCATGAAATGATCGAGAACTGCGAGTCGTAGATCCACCAGAACGCAATGGCCGAGAGAACCGTCGGCACGATGAACGGGATCAGCACCGCCGCGCGGATCATCGCCTTGAAAGGCATGTTGCGGTTGAGAAGCAGCGCAAGATAAAGCCCAAGCGCGAATTTGATGACGCTTGCAACGGTCGTGTAAAGCAACGTGTTGAAGACCGACAGCCAGAACACGCCGTCTTCCCAAAGCCACTCATAGTTCTCAAAACCGATGAACGCGCCGGGCCGCCCGATGCGGACATCGGTAAAACTCATCCAGACGCCGAGACCGAGCGGATAGGCCAGGAACAGAATCAGGAACGCGCCCGCCGGCAGCATGAACCAGAACGCGATCCAGTTGTGGTTCACAACCAGCCGCTGCCAGAGCGACTGGGAGCTGACGTAAGCCTGTGGTTTGGGCATCGACGCCGGTATCGTGCTCATGGGACCGAACCTTCAGCGCGTGTTTCGCAGTATAAACCGATTTTGCGGCCAGAACACGCGCAAGCTGTGATCAAGAGGGTCGAGGCGCCGGCGCGGGATTGGTTCCGCGCCGGCGTCGTTACGGCTTATGACCGGTAGAGACGCTTGGCCTGACGTTCGGCGAAGGCGATCGAGCCCTTCGCGTCTTCGCGGCCTGTGCAGTAGTTCGCGAACATGTCGACCACGAGGAAATCCGCGATCGCCGCTGCGGCGTTCTCTCCGAGCGTGCCGAGACCGCCCGGCGTGAGCGTGCGCTTGGCGACGTCACGATACACCGTGTTCTTCGGATCGGACGTCCAGATCGGGTTGTTGTCATAGCTGTTGAGGAATGGCGACAGATAACCCGAAGCTGAAGTGAGCCACGGATTGAACTGGTCGGCTTCCATCATGAACGCGGTCAGCGCCTTGCACGCCTGCGGGAACTTCGTGAAGTTGAAGGTCAGCATGGTGAACGGCAGATGCAGCTCGGTCGGCTTGGCGGCCGGTCCGATCGGCATATAGGCATGGTTCATGTCCTCGGCAATGTTCTTCGCCTCGCGCTTGGCGGTCACGTAGATCGAAATGCCGTTGACGGTGACGTGGAGCTGGCCGGCGAGGAACGCCTTGTTGTTTGACGAATCGTTCCACGACGCCGTGCCCGGAATGAAGTTTTCGTACAGCGCCTTGACGTATTCCAGCGCCTTCATGGTCTCAGGCGAGTTGATGATGACCTTGTCGTTCTTGTCGACGAGGTAACCGCCGTGGGTCCACAGCGCCCAGTGCAGCCAGGTGTTGGCGTCGCCCGAGGCATGGCCGAGCGCCATGCCGGCCGGTGTGCCGTTCTTGTTGAGGCCCTTGCACAGCTCAAGGAAGCCGGCGGTGTCCTTTGGGAACTCCTTGAAGCCGGCCTTCTCCATCGAGCTGATGCGATAGTTCATCAGTGCGCCGGTGCAGGCGACCGGAATGCCGATCCACTTGCCGTTCTTGTCCTTGCCATAGGCGTTGGCGGAATCCGCCCATCCGCCGTACTTCTTGCCGAGATAATCGGCGACATCCGACACATCGACGCATTTCGTCGGCAGCAGATGCGGCAGCGAGTAAAGGCCCCACACCATGTCGAGGCCCTGCCCCGTGTTGGCGGCCACCGATGCCTTCGGTTGCAGGTCGTCGTAGGATTCGTTGGAAACGTTGACTTCGACGCCGGTGGCTTTGGTGAAAGCCTGGATGACGTTCATGAAAGCGACGTCTTCGGCTTCCACGAAGCGCTTCCAGCGCAACAGATTGATCTTGGCGCCGGCTTCCGGCTTCCACTGGGTCGTCTGCGCCCACGCTGTGGCGAAACCCATCAACTGGTCGACCGACACTGTCGCAGCACCGGCCAGCACTGAGGCGCCGCCCTTCAGAAGCGCGCGCCGATTTGGTGTGAAATCACTCATAATCTGACTCTCCCTGTTTTTGCCGGTTCTTGATTGTCTCAACCGGTCGTTGGCTATGCTTTTGCTGTGAGATGCAGCGTTTTAGTTTTAATTGGGCATGATCTGTCCCGAAAACCGGTTCCCGCCATGCCCTAGTTGATGAGACGTTTTCCGGTCTCCTTGTCGAACACATGCGCGGCGGATGGAATCGGCCGCAGCTTGACCTTGTCGCCCGGCTTCACCGGGCGGCGGTCGCGAATAACCGCGATCAGATCCTGCTGGCCGATGCGCGCGACGATCTGGGTTTCCGATCCGGTCGGTTCCACCACGATGACATCGGCCTCGATGCCGTCGTCCGCGAATTCGAGATGCTCCGGGCGAATGCCGTAAATCACCGGCTTGCCGTCGAGCCCTGTGCGCGACGCCGCCAGCGGCAACTTGCTGCCGTTCGCCGTCTCGACATGCGGCGTGTTGCTGCCGACCAGCTTGCCTTCGAGGAAATTCATCGCCGGCGAGCCGATGAAGCCTGCGACGAACTTGTTGTCCGGATGATCGTAAAGCTCAAGCGGCGATCCCATCTGCTCGACGATGCCGTCGTGCATGACCACGATCTTGTCCGCCATGGTCATGGCTTCGATCTGGTCGTGAGTCACGTAGACGGTGGTGGTCTTGAGCCGCTGATGGAGTTCCTTGATCTCGGTGCGCATGGCGACGCGCAGCTTGGCATCGAGGTTGGACAGCGGCTCGTCGAACAGGAACACCTGCGGATCGCGCACGATGGCGCGGCCCATGGCGACGCGCTGGCGCTGGCCGCCCGAAAGCTGCCGCGGATAACGGTCGAGCAGCGGCGTCAACGCGAGAATGTCGGCGGCGCGGTGTACCAGCTTGTCGATCTCGCCCTGCGGCGCGTCACGCAGCTTGAGCGAGAAGCCCATGTTCTTGGCCACCGTCATGTGCGGATAGAGCGCGTAGTTCTGGAACACCATGGCGATGTCCCGTTCCTTCGGCTGCACGTCGTTGACCACGCGGTCGCCGATCGAGATCGTGCCCGACGTGATCCTCTCCAGGCCTGCCAGCATGCGCAGCAAGGTAGACTTGCCGCAGCCCGAAGGGCCGACCAGCACCACAAACTGCCCGTCCTCGATGGGAACGGTCACGCCATGAAGAACTTCAAATCCGCCGAAAGATTTGCGCACATCGTGAATATGCACGGACGCCATATGGTCTCCTCCAAGTAGATCGGCATTGTTCGGCGTTGGCCGTCGCTGCTCGGTCTTTTTATTATTTTTTGCTTCGTTGTTCCGGAGTTCGCGTCGAAGGGCATTCTCTCCGCTAATTGACCGCTTGCGCCATTAGACTGACGTCTTATGAGAAAATTGCAGCCTCTTTCCAAACATCGGATGTTTGACGTAGAACGTTGCAGATGTGCCGTCAACATGCAACCATCGAAACGCAAAATGCACGTGTGTGCAGTGCGGGAGAAATCTTGTGAAAAAAGAAAACGATAACGCCACAACAAAAAATGGCGGGAAACGCAAACTCCGGTCCCAGCTCTGGTTCGACAATCCCGACAACCCGGGAATGACCGCTCTCTATCTCGAGCGATACCTGAATTATGGGCTGACGCGACATGAGCTGCAATCGGGAAAGCCGATCATCGGCATCGCACAGACCGGCAACGACCTGTCGCCCTGCAACCGCCACCATATCGAGCTTGCGCAACGCGTTCGTGAAGGCATCCGCGAAGCCGGCGGCATTGCCATGGAATTTCCGACCCATCCGATCCAGGAAACCGGCAAACGCCCCACCGCCGCGCTCGACCGCAACCTCGCCTATCTCGGCCTGGTCGAAATCCTGTTCGGCTATCCGCTGGATGGCGTCGTTCTGACCACCGGCTGCGACAAGACCACCCCCGCCTGCATGATGGCGGCGGCCACCGTCAACATTCCCGCGATCGTGCTGTCGGGCGGCCCGATGCTGAACGGCTGGCACAATGGCGAGCGCAGCGGTTCCGGCACCGTGGTCTGGAAATCGCGCGAGGAAATGGCCGCCGGCAAGATCGATTACGAAGAGTTTATGGAGATCGTCTCCTCGTCCGCGCCGTCGGTCGGCCATTGCAACACAATGGGGACCGCGTCCACCATGAACTCGCTGGCGGAAGCTCTTGGCTTCTCGCTTCCCGGTTGCGCTGCAATACCGGCTCCCTACCGCGAGCGCGGCCAGATTGCCTATGAAACCGGCAAGCGCGCCGTCGAGATGGTGTGGGAAGACCTCAAGCCGTCCGACTTCCTGACCCGCAAGGCATTCGAGAACTGCATCGTGGTCAATTCGGCGATCGGCGGCTCCACCAATGCGCCGATCCACATCAACGCGCTGGCCCGCCACATCGGCGTCGAACTCACCATCGAGGACTGGCAGACATTCGGCCACGACGTGCCGCTACTCGTGAACATGCAGCCGGCGGGATATTACCTCGGCGAGGAGTATCATCGCGCGGGCGGTGTGCCGTCGGTTGTGCGCGAGCTAATGAAGCACAAGCGCATTCACGAGGATGCCCTCACCGTCAACGGCAAGACCATGGGCGAGAACTGCAAGAATGCCGTCGCACCTGACAGTGACGTGATCCGCACCTACGACAAGCCACTGGTGAAGGATGCAGGCTTTATCGTTCTGCACGGCAACCTGTTCGATTCGGCGATCATGAAGACCAGCGTGATCTCGAAGGAGTTCCGCGACCGCTATCTCTCCAATCCGAAAGACCCGGAAGCATTCGAGGGTCGCGCCATCGTGTTCGAGGGACCGGAGGATTATCACCACCGCATCGACGATGAATCCCTGAACATCGACGAGCACTGCATGCTGTTCGTGCGCGGCGTCGGCCCCATCGGCTATCCCGGCGGCGCGGAAGTCGTGAACATGCAGCCACCCGCGGCGCTGATCAAAAGAGGCATCACCTCGCTGCCCTGCATCGGCGACGGACGCCAGTCCGGCACGTCGGGCTCGCCATCGATCCTGAATGCATCGCCGGAAGCCGCCGCCAATGGCGGCCTCGCGATCCTCAAGACCGGCGACCGCGTGCGCATCGACCTCAACAAGGGTGAAGCGAATATCCTGATCTCCGACGCCGAGGTGAAGAAGCGCCACGCGGACCTGATAGCCGCCGGCGGCTTCAAGTATCCGAAGAACCAGACGCCATGGCAGGAACTCTATCGCGACACCGTGGGCCAGCAGGCAACCGGTGCCTGTCTCGAACTGGCGACCCGTTATCGAGATCTCGCCGGCACAATCGGCGTCGCGCGGGATAATCACTAGCAATTCGGGATCTCAAGCATGGCTGACCGACTGAAAGGCAAGCGCGCGTTCGTGACCGCCGGTGCGGCGGGAATCGGCCGCGCCTGCGCCCTCGCCTTCACACGCGAAGGCGCGACCGTGATCGCGACCGACATCGATGAAGTCGGCCTCGCCGCGTTGAAAAAGGAAGGCATCGCCGAGACGCACCGGCTCGACGTACGCGACACGGCTGCGGTCGAAGCCATGGCGAAGAAGGTCGGCAAGGTTGACATTCTCCTCAACGCCGCAGGCTTCGTGCACAACGGCACCGTGCTGGAGTGCTCCGATTCCGACTGGGACTTCTCGTTCGATCTCAACGTGAAGTCGATGCATCGCACAATCCGGGCCTTCCTGCCTGCGATGCTGGAAGGCGGCGGCGGCTCCATCGTAAACATCGCCTCAGCCGCCGGTGTGTTCAAGGCCGCGCCCAATCGTTACGTCTACAGCGCGACCAAGGCTGCTGTCGCGGCGCTGTCCCGCGCGGTCGCGGTCGATTTCATCACCAGGGGCATTCGTTGCAATTCGATATGCCCCGGCACCATCGAGACGCCGTCCATGCTGGGCCGCGCGGCGGCGCTCGGCAGCGGCGGGCGCGAGATGTTCGTCAGCCGCCAGCCGATGGGACGGCTCGGCACCGCGGAAGAAATCGCGGCGCTGGCGCTCTATCTCGCCAGCGACGAGAGCGCCTTCACCACGGGCGTCGCGCACATCATCGACGGCGGCTGGACGCTTTAACGGTTTGCCGTCGCCCTTCGAGGCCGCCGCTTCGCGTCGGCACCTCAGGGTGACGGAAAGGAAGATGCACACACAGCACCCGTCATCCTGAGGTGCGAGCGCACTTGGCGCAAGCCTCGAAGGATGACGAAACAAGAATCGGGAGAAACGCCTTGAACAAGATCGATCTGAGCGGACGGTTCGCCATCGTCACCGGCGGCGCACAGGGCTTTGGCCGCGCCATCACCGAGCGTTTCGTCGCCTCCGGCGCGAAGGTGGCGATCTGGGATTTCGACCAGGCGCTGGCGGAGAAGACCGCGAAGGAAATCGGGCCTGCGGTGACCGTGCTCAAGGTCGATGTCACCGATCCCGCTGCGGTCGATGCCGCGCGTGACGCAACGCTGAAAGCCTTCGGCCGCATCGACATTCTGGTCAACAATGCAGGCATCGCCGGCGTCAACAAGACGGTCGCCGACCTGTCCTACGACGAGTGGGGTCAGGTGATGAAAATCAACCTCGACGGCCCCTTCATCTGCTGTCATGCCGTGGTGCCGGTGATGATGAAGCAGAACTACGGGCGTATCGTGAACATCGCCTCCATCGCCGGCAAGGAAGGCAACCCGAATGCGTCGCATTATTCGGCTTCGAAGGCGGGCGTGATTGCACTGACCAAATCGCTCGGCAAGGAACTAGCCGGCACCGACATCGCGGTGAATGCCGTGACCCCCGCCGCCGCCAAGACGGCGATCTTCGACCAGATGACGCAGCAGCACATCGACTTCATGCTGTCGAAGATCCCGCGCGGGCGTTTCCTGAAGGTGGAGGAACTGGCGTCGCTTGTGGCCTGGATGGCGTCGGAAGAATGCCTCTACACCACCGGTGCGGTGTTCGACATTTCCGGCGGCCGCGCGACGTATTAATATCGCTCGTCTACTTGATCGTGACCGTAATCTTCTTCGACACCACCGGCGGATCGAAGGGATAGTGCTTGGCGTCGCCCAGCACCAGTTGAAGCGTATGCTTTCCGGGCGGTAGTTCGATGCGGGCTTCCGTCTGCCCCGCGCCGAAATGAAGATGGGCCTTGTCCTGCGGGATCGGCTCCTTGGGATCGAGCGGGTCATTCACGTCGACCAGCAGATGATGATGCCCGGCATTGGCGAAGGTGTCGCCGGCGTGGGTCACGCCCATGTTGCGTAAACCGAACCGGGCCCAGAACGCGCCTTTGATCGTCGTGCCATCCTGCGGCCAGACGAAATAGAGATACGCATCTTTTCCTGCCGGCGCTCCTTGTGCATGGGCGGCGAACGACAGCAGCGACAGCGTCGCTGACAGCGCGATGACCCTGATGATTTCCATGACGCCCCTTCCTTCCTAACCGGAGAGAGCAATGCGGAAGCCGTGGGTGGGATAGCGCACCACCGCGTCATATCGATCCCGGCTCGCCGGCCGGGCGGCACGCGCATCGTTTTGCCACGAGCCTGACCGGATGACACGCGACGAGCAGTCGCCGTCGGAAATCCACGCCGAACCGTCGGACGGCGCGCCCTGATAATTCTTGTGCCAGCAATCCTCGACCCACTGATCGACACCGCCGCCCATGTCATGGAGTCCAAATGGATTTGCCTTGAGGCTGCCGATTTTCATCAGCTGTTCGGCAGCAGTGCCGGCAATGCAATTCTTGCAGTTGACCATGTCGGGCTGAAACTGATCGCCCCACCAGTATTTCGTTTGGGTGCCGCCGCGGGCGGCATATTCCCATTCAGCCTCGCTCGGGAGCCGGTATTTCTTTCCCGTCACCTGCGCCAGCCATGTGACGAACTGCTTGGCGTCGTTCCAGCTGATGTCCGTGACGGGGGCCTCCGCTTTCCCTGTCGCAGTGAAGCCGCATGCCTTCGCTTCCGCGCATGCATTCCATTCCCGAATTGTGATCGGGCGTTTGCCGATCGAAAGCGGCTTGATCGCAACCTGATGAATGGGCTTTTCCGAAATATCGTCATTGCTGCCCATGGCGAAATTGCCTCCGGGCAACGCAACCATCTCAGGCTCTCTCACCGGCTGCGGCGAAGGATGTGTCGTCATTGCTGTCGTTATGGACGTTTTCGGTGTCGCCTGAGGAGCCGCAGGCGTTGGCGTCACCTTTGCAACCTCGGCCGGAGCCGATACCGGAGCCGGCATATTGCTCGCTACCTGACTATCCGGCCGTAGCCACAGATACCAAAACGCTCCACCAGCGAGGGCCAGGAGACAAACAGCCCCGGCGACAAGCAGTGCGATGGCGGGCCTGATACGTCCCTCCATCAGCGCGGCAGGATCCGGCAACACCCGATAGACCCGCACCGGATCGGTGATGTTCTTGACCTGACGATCGCCGAGCGACTGGTAGCCGCACACGAGCTTGTGTTTGACCTGCTCGTAGATGCCTCCGGAAATGTAGATGTGTCCCGGCGTGGCAATTCCTTCGAGGCGCGCGGCCACATTCACGCCGTCGCCGTAAACGTCGCCATCCTCGATAATGACATCGCCGAGATTGACCCCGATGCGATACACGATCCAGTGCTGCCGCGGCAGCGACGCATTGCGCCCGACCATGCTCTGCTGAATCACGATGCCGCAGCGAACCGCCTCGACAGGGCTGTCGAAGATCGCGAGAAAGCCGTCGCCGGTGGTCTTGATGAGCCGGCCGTGATGCTCCGCGATGGTCGGTTCGATGAGATCGCGCTCGATGCGCTTGACCCGCGCATACGTTCCCTCCTCATCGATCTGCATCAATCGGCTGTAGCCGCAGATATCGCCCGCGATAATAGCCGCGAGGCGACGCGGCGCCGCCTCGTGCGGCGTATCGCCATCGGTTCCCGGATGGATGTGGCGAATTTCGCCGCGCATGATCAGCGCCTCACCATCGAAACACGCAACGCTTAGGCGAGTGGTCAATCATCTTGCCGTCTTATGGCAAGCAGGCGCGAAAGCTACGCCTAACGGTGCGCCCCGACAATCACCCCAAAGATATCAATGTGGGTTCCCGATAGGTCAGCGTGACTGTCTGATGGTGTCGCACGCCTGAGGGGATCAGAATCCAGCAGAGATGAACCAGAGTTGTCCCCTTGTCAGTCGGGATCGGACTCGTGGCCGTGCAGATAACCCTTCTCCTTGGGGTCCGGCATCAGGATCGCCGCGAGCAGCGCAATGGCGCATAGAACGGTCACGTACCAGAAGAAACTCGACTCGAGGCCGTAATCCTTGAACCACAGCGCGACATATTCCGCCGAGCCGCCAAACAACGCGTTGGCGATGGCATAGGCGAACCCAACGCTGAGCGCCCTCACCTCCGGTGGGAACATTTCCGCTTTTACGACGCCGCTGATCGATGTGTAGAGCGAGACGATCGCCAGTGCGAGCACGATGAGGAGGTATGCCATATAAGGGCTGGTGACGCCGCCGATCGCGTACATCAGCGGCACCACAGACACCGTCGCCAACAGGCCGAATATCCGCATCTGCGTGCGGCGCCCGATCCTGTCCGACAGTGCGCCGAATGGCGGTTGCATGATCATGTAAGTGAAAAGCACCGCGCTCATGACGACGTTCACGGTGCGATGGTCCATATGCGCCGAATTCACCAGATACTTCTGCATGTACGTGGTGAACGTGTAGAAGATCAGCGATCCACCCGCCGTGTAGCCGAGCACGAGCAGGAACGGCTTCAGGTGATGGGTGAAGATGGTGCGCAACGATCCCGCACCCTCATGCGAGCGGCTTTCCTTGGACGACGTCTCGTGCAGCGACATGCGCAGATACAGCGCGACGATCGCGCATAGCGCCCCGATCAGGAAGGGGATACGCCAGCCCCAGGCGCGCAGCTCAGCATCCGACATCGAAAGCTGAACAACCAGAACGACAAGCGACGCCAGCAATTGTCCGCCGATTAGCGTGACATACTGAAACGATGCGTAGAAACCGCGCTTGCCGGGAAGCGAGACCTCGCTCATGTAGGTCGCGGTCGTACCATATTCGCCACCGACCGAAAGTCCCTGCACCATGCGCGCCAGCAGCAGCAGGATCGGCGCCGCGACGCCAATAGTGTCATGGGTCGGCAGCAGGCCGATAGCCAGCGAGCCGCCGCACATCATCAGAATGGAGCTGACCATCGATGTCTTACGGCCATACCTGTCGGCAATCGTCCCGAAGATGTATCCGCCAATCGGCCGCATCAGGAAGCCGATGGCGAATACCGCCGCCGTCTGAAGCAATTGCGTGGTCTGGTTGCCTGCAGGAAAAAACGCGTGGGCGAAATAGAGCGCCGTGAACGCATAGGCGTAGAAATCGTACCACTCGACGAGATTGCCGGACGAACTTCCGACGATGGCCCATATCCGGCGGCGGCGATCGGCGTGCTGTTCCGCCGTCAACGTCATGGTGCTCATTCACGCTCTCCATCAGAGAACAGGCCGGAATGAGTGATCTTCGCCAGATTTACCGCTCAAGTCCAGCGGGACCTTCCCGCCGCATGAAATCGAAATCGCAGCCCTCATCCGCCTGCGTGATCGTTTCATGGAACAGATGCGCGTAGCCGCGCGCCGCCCAGTCCGGGGTCGATGGCTTCGGCAGTGCACGCTGGCGTAGCGTCAGCTCGACCTCGTCGACCAGAAGATCGATGCGTCGTTTCGAGACATCGAGCCGGATCATGTCGCCGGTCTGCACCAGTGCGAGCGGCCCGCCGACGGCGGATTCCGGCGTGATGTGCAGCACGATGGTGCCAAACGCCGTACCGCTCATGCGCGCATCGGAAATCCGCACCATATCCTTCACACCCGTGCGCAGGATCTTCTGCGGGATCGGCAGATATCCTGCCTCCGGCATCCCGGGGGCACCCTTCGGCCCCGCGTTGCGCAGCACCAGCACATCATCCGCCGTCACGTCCAGATTCGGATCGTCCACCCGCAGCGTCATATCCTCGACCGACTCGAACACGACTGCGCGTCCGGTGTGCTGCAGCAATTTCGGTGTCGCCGCCGACTGCTTGATGACAGCACCGCGCGGCGCGAGATTGCCGTGCAGCACTGCCATCGCGCCTTCGCGCTTGATCGGTTTGTTGCGCGGCCGGATCGCATCCTGCCCCGGTACTTCTTCCGCATTAGCCACGACATCGCGCAGCGTGCCGCCCGCAATGGTCTTCGCATCGAGATCGATCAGATCGCCGAGCTGCTTCATCAGCTTCGGCACGCCGCCCGCGTGATGGAAATGCTCCATATAATGTGCGCCGGACGGCTTCAGATCGATCAGCACCGGCACCTCGCGGCCGAGCTTGTCGAAAGCATCGAGGTCGATGCGGTGTTCAGTGCGATTGGCAATCGCTGTCAGATGGATCAGCCCGTTGGTCGATCCGCCTATGGCCTGCAGCACCACCTGCGCATTCCTGAATGCGGCTGGGGTCAAAAGCTCGCTGGGACGCGGCCCGCCCGTGACGGCCATTTCGGCCGCGCGTTTTCCGCTCAGTTCGGCCGAGCGCACGCGCTCGGAATGCGGCGCGGGAATCGTCGCGCTCATCGGCAGCGACAGCCCGAGCGCCTCGGTGATGCAGGCCATGGTGCTGGCGGTGCCCATCACCATGCAGGTGCCGACCGACGGCGCGAGACGGCCGTTGACGGCTTCGACCTCGGCTTCATCGATTTCGCCCGCGCGGAATTTTCCCCACATGCGGCGGCAATCGGTGCAGGCGCCAAGCACCTCGCCCTTGTGATGGCCCACGACCATAGGTCCCACCGGAATGACGACGGTCGGAAGGTCGGCGCTCACCGCCGCCATGATCTGCGCCGGCAGCGTCTTGTCGCAGCCGCCGATCACGACCACCGCGTCCATCGGCTGGGCGCGGATCATCTCCTCGGTATCCATCGCCATCAGGTTGCGAAGATACATCGAGGTCGGGAACGAGAAACTCTCGGCGATGGAGATTGTCGGAAACACCATCGGCATCGCGCCTGCCAGCATGACGCCGCGTTTCACAGCCTCGATGAGCTGCGGCACGTTGCCGTGGCAGGGATTGTAGTCGCTATAGGTGTTGGTGATGCCGACAATCGGGCGCTCCAGCGCGTCGTCGGAATAGCCCATCGCCTTGATGAAGGCCTTGCGCAGGAACAGCGAAAATCCCGGATCGCCGTAGCTGGTCAGCCCCTTCTTGAGACCCTTGGTCATCGTGTTTCCCGTCGCATTGATTTGCGGCGGCACATTAGAAGCATTTCAACAGCGTGGCAAAGCCGGCGATCAGACCGGCTGCGCTCGCGAAGTCGCGAGCCGGATGACATCGAGATAGCCGGGCGCAACATCGACCCGCTGGATCAGGCCCTTCTCTGTCAGGAGGCGATGCGCCTCCTCAAGCCGGTAGCACGGCAGATACATGAACAGGTGATGCTCGGCGTGATAGTTCACCCAGTAAGGTGCAATCAGTGCGCGCTCGAGCAGATTGGCACGGGTGGTGCGCGCATGGCTGAACGGATCGGGCCCCGTCGAGGTGCAGGCATGCTCGGCGATATTGCGCACCCGCGTCACCAGCGGAAACCATGTCGCCATCGCGACGACCCACACGCCGAAGAACCAGATGCCCGCGCCGGCCAGCCAGAACAGGCCAAACAGCAGCGCGTTGACGCCGAGAAAGCGCTGCATGGCGATTTTGCCGCTGGTCAGGAAATTCTCGGTCTCCTCGTCGCGCATCGCGTCTGTGAGCACAGGCTCGCGGAACGCGAACAGCGCCTTGAAGGACGGCGTGCGCTGCTTGATGAAGGTCTGCCCGGTGAGATCGCGGAACGCCTTGCGATAGAAGCTGTCCTTGGAAATCGGAAACGGCGCGGACAGACCGAGATCAGGGTCCTCCGGCTGCTGCGTGAATTTGTGGTGCTTGAGATGATAGGCGCGATAGCCCGCCAGCGATGCGCCGACCGGCACCGCGCAAATCCAGTTGCCGACGAACTCGTTGATCTTCTGGTTCGTATGCAGCCCGCCGTGGGCGGCCTCATGCATCAGGATCGCCAGCCCCAACTGCCGCGTGCCGACGATCATCACCGCGAGCAGCCAGGTGAACGGGTTCGGCCAGATCGTGACCAGTGCAACGGCAGCGGCAATCGTGCCCCAGCAATGAACCACCAGCCACATGCCGCGCCAGGACTCGCGCCTGGTCAGCCGTGCCCATTCCTCGGCTGAAAAGATTGTCTTCGGATCAACGCGTTCAACGGCGGGCATATGAGGTTCCCTGCGATTGATGGCTACATCGTAGCGCCTAATACCCAAGGCGCAAACTCCGCCGCGCCGAAGTCGAAAGCCTCGCTCTTGGTCTGCTCGCCGGAGGCCACGCGCAGCATCAGGTCGAAAATGCGCTGGCCGCATTCCTGCACGGTCTCTTCGCCGTCGAGGATGGTCCCGCAGTTGACGTCCATGTCGTCTTCCATGCGGCGGTACATCGGCGTGTTGGTTGCAAGCTTGATCGAGGGCGACGGCTTGCAGCCGAACACGCTGCCGCGCCCCGTCGTGAAGCACACCAGATTGGCGCCGCCCGCCACCTGCCCCGTGGCCGCCACCGGATCGAAGCCCGGCGTGTCCATGAAGGTGAAACCCTTCTTGGTCACAGGCTCGGCATAGCCGACCACGTCCACAAGGTTGGTGCTGCCGGCCTTGGCCATCGCTCCGAGAGACTTTTCCAGAATGGTCGTGAGGCCGCCGGCCTTGTTGCCGGGGCTTGGATTGGAATCCATCTCCGCGCCGTTGCGCTGGGTGTAGTCTTCCCACCAGCGCATCAGCGCGACGAGCTTCTCGCCGACTTCGGGGCTGACCGCGCGGCGCGTGAGCAGATGTTCCGCGCCATAGGTCTCGGGCGTCTCGGACAGGATCACCGAGCCGCCGTGCCGCACCAAGAGATCGCTGGCCGCGCCGAGCGCGGGATTGGCCGACACGCCGGAGTAGCCATCCGACCCGCCGCATTGCAGCGCGACCATCAGTTCGCTCGCCGGACATGGCTCGCGTTTCACGTTGTTGGATTCGGCCAGCACCTCGTGGACGAACGCGACGGCTTTCTCCACCGTCTTGCGCGATCCGCCGACATCCTGAATGTCCAGCGACCGCAGGCGGCCCGCCAGCCTCTGCTCCTCAAGGAATCCGCCGATCTGATTCATTTCGCAGCCGAGGCCGAGAATGATGACATGCGAGAAGTTCACATGGCGCGCGTAGCCGCCGAGCGTGCGGCGCAGCACCGTCAGCGGCTCAAGCTGAGTCATGCCGCAACCGGTCTTGTGGGTCAGCGCGACCACACCATCGACATTCGGAAACGCCGCTAGCGGATCGTGGCCGGTGAACGGATTTTTCTTGAACACATCGGCGACCATGCCCGCGACGTGTGCGCTGCAATTCACCGAGGTGAGAATGCCGATGTAATTGCGCGTCGCCACGCGGCCATCCGGACGGCGGATGCCCTGAAAGGTCGCGGGCAGATCGAAATTCGGCGTCGGCTTGACGTCCACGCCATACGCATAATCCTTGGAGAACTCGCCCATGCCGATGTTCTGCACATGGACATGCTGTCCCGGCGCGATCGCCTTGGTCGCGAAACCGATGATCTGGCCGTAGCGCATCACCGGCTCACCGATGGTGATGGGCTTCACCGCAACCTTGTGGCCTGCGGGAATGCGCTCAACGGCAGCGACACCCTGCGCCACCTCCGCGCCTGGCAGCAACGCCGCTCGCGCAATCACCACGCTGTCGTCAGGGTGCAGGCGGATTACGGGTGTGGGGGCCATGGCTATTGTCCTTGTTTGGCTCTGGCGGCTTTTTCTTCTCCCATAAAGGGAGAGATCATCTCTCGTCTTGAATTCCGATCTTTCGACCGTCATGGCCGGGCGTGTACCGGCCAGACACGG